>NZ_RZNY01000031.1 GCF_003994475.1 Paenibacillus anaericanus
ATATTGTTTAACCCAGTTCATTACGACGGCTGAACTCGTTCTTAATTCTTCCGCTAGCGAGTTAAAACTTTCTTTGCCTTCTAGGTAACTAAATACGGTCCGTAGTTTTATTGCTAAAGAATACTTGGACATAAAAACTGCACCTCCAATTGTTAGTTGTGTCTAACAATTGGGGTGCAGTTCAGTGAAAAGGCGGTTAATTGAGCTATCGTCTCCCGTTAGCTTAACAATTGAAATATGTTATGTGTTGTTAATTTCCTCCAATATGAAAGACACCAATAACGGTTTTACCATCAACATCATATAGTGGGCTGTCATAGCCATCTGGGGGTCTACTGTTCTGTATAGCTATAGCTTCTTCGGGCGTCTTTGGTTGCTCACCGTCTAAATCTTTTTTCAGCACATATCCGACAGTGCCATCCACACCTACTGCACGAATTAAATCAGGTTCCGTTTCAGGGGAGGTGGCATCTGCCGCAGAACCATATGTCTGTCCGTTTTCGTTTTTAGGATAGTTAGGGGCTTTCGTAGGGTTTTGATTCATCGTGGTTTCAACATCTGTGCTTTGGAACGCCATCGCACCTCCCACTACACAAATTAATAAAACAACACCAATTACTATTCTTATACCTATCGAATACACCCGCATTTTCTTCACTCCCAAAAATCACTAATTGTAAATGTATTGTCATACACTCTAAAACTATCCAATTATTATTACGATTCCAGTAGCTGGATAGTTGCGTTATATTGCATGTTAGCTTAATGGGCTGCCGAGGCCGATTATCATTAAAGTTTAGTAATTCCGGGCGCTGGACGGAGAGGTTCCATCAAGAGTGCCCGGGACGGGCTCGCTGTTTACGCTCACGATTCCCGAGATCCAACCCGGGGATGAAGCTAAAGCGGAAAGGAAATCATAAGATTCGTTGGACGATTTTTTCTGAGAGGGGCATATGCATATTGAAGTACGAACTTGGCCGTTGCCTGCTAGAGGAAAGGCTTCAGGAAGCAGGAATGCCGCTGGAACGGCTGGCGCTTGAACTGCGGGTGAGACGGGAGCGGCTGGATGACTTTATCGACAATAAAAGAGTGATGTCTCTTAAGCTCGCGATTTCGATCGCCGATACGCTTCAGTGCGAGGTGCGCAGCCTGTACGAATTAACGCCTTCAGATGTCTAATTATTGGCGGTTTTTCTTTTGGCCAATAACGAACAATCAAGGATAACAAAACCTAAGTCCTGCCCGTTAACATAACGAAGGCGACCGAATCTTTTCCGGTCGCCTACATTGTGTATTATGGAGCTATCGTTACCCGTTAGTTCAATATCACCGTTACAATTACAGGTCAAGAATGACGTCTCCAACATGTTAGATATTCATCAAAATGCTTCTCAACCAATTTAACAGCAACTTCAAAAGGTACTGAGGATTTTACTTCGATAACTTCTAGACCGAGCTGGTTTGCTTCTTCTCTTATTTGGGCGTCAATTAGCATATCGCGTTTATGCAGGTTCTCCAGTGCTGCGTTTTCCATATCACTTGTCTTAAATTCTCCTGACAATTTCCTGCGTTTCTTTGCAGAGGTCATCTTAAAGTGTCCATCCGACACAAGCCAAATCGCTTGGTTTGAATTTCCTAAAAAGGGGGCTACCAGTTGCGGCGTAAGTCCGAAGCCTTCTGCTAAAATTGGATTATCGGCATTCATTGCAGATAAATCACGGACCACCATAGGAAATCGACCACGAAATGACGCATTTGCCCTATGAAGTAATTCGTCTGGCGTGATATACACCCAATTGTCTTCCATGGTCGAAGAAAGGATTTCTTCTACACCAACTGAATGAGCGGAGATCTCTTCATGATGCCTATCTTCATTACCATCATAATCATAGTATGATAAGTTGTATTTTTGAACGATGTACCTTGCTATCGTGCTTTTCCCCGAGTCGGGGGAACCACCAATCCAAAGAATTGAATTATTAAACTCCAATGTGACGCACTCCTTCTCAGTCGGTAGCACGAATCATTGCGACCACTATATGGTATTTACTTATACATAGACTACCGAATGTTCGTTCTCCTGTAAAGTATAGGCTGCACGTTCTTATTATCGTAAACTGCCCGTTAGCTTAGCAAGAATAAGCAGAAAGCCGAAACTTTGTGTTCGTGTCGGTGACAGTAAACAGGCACGATTTGACCAACATATTTTTCTTATTCGATGAGGTATTCTCATATTCCTTGTTGTCTATATAACGGAACCAAGCCAAATAATTTTGCGAATATTTGGTTGCAACACCATTGAAGCGGTCCATCCATTTCTTCAAGCGGCTGTGATAGCTGTTTACGTGTTGGATATGGTACACGCCTTTGACACGTTGTTTTCCGTCGGACTTGAATCAGTAATGAGCCAAGCCCTTTGCATTCGCATAGGAGCTGAATACCTCCAGGAATCCGTGCAAAGCACGTTTGAATCCGATAGATGACCGCCAATCGCCTCATCTAATTTCGTTGTCCGAATGCGACCATCATAGACAAATCATCTCCGAACCGAATTGTTACCTTTATCATAGAACATTCGTTCGTAATTATCAAATATCAACATTAAGGTTTAACAAAGCCTAATTTAAAGGAGATATCTAGCCATTTTCAACGGGATTTGGGATGTTCTCTTTTAAGTATGAATCAGGTTTTGATCTTCTTTTTATTACCATCTGTTTCAATGCACCAAAGTTCACAAGGACGGTCCCAACAATGATCGTGAATACACCAAGAAGTGTGATCCAAGAGACGGTCTCCTGATAAAAGAGTACGCCTACCCCGACCGCAATCGGAGGTGATACATAGAGCCAAGTGGCAGGAAAGACCGGGTTCGTCTTGGCTACGAGCCAGTAGAACAAAGTATGTCCGACCATGGAACCGATCACGATCAGGTAGAGTAGAGAACCAGCGGTCTTGAAGGATAGAAGGAATTCGGGATGCACATCCTCAGTGACCATGGATAGAATGAACATCAACGCTCCACCATACATCATTTGTGATGCATTCATTGCGATAGGTGACACTTCGGACATACTGTTGATTGCTTTTTTAGAATAGAGTGTTCCTGTTGCATAGAAGAATTGCCCGATGATTATAGCGATGCAACCGATCAACCAAAGTGGAGAGACAGTCATCGACAAATTAGGTAGAACGAGAAGTAACACTCCAATGAAACCGATAATACAACCGAGTAACGAGTGTACGGATGCTTTTAAACGAAGCACAGTCGTTTGTAGAAGTAAAATGATGATGGGAGCTGTAGCTGATAGAACCGCTGCGAGTCCTGAAGATACATATTGCTCGGCCCAATACAGCGTAGTGAAGGTTCCGAACGTCAAAGTGGCCCCTGTTATTAGCATCTCTTTACGTAACAATAGGGAGAAGCTGGCCTTGCGTTTCCATACCATCCATAGAAATAGAATAGCACCGGCCAGGAAAAATCGTAGTCCTGCAGAGAAGAATGGAGGTGCACCGGCATCTACTCCTATTTTAATTGCTAGAAAAGTGGTACCAAATATAAGACATATTAATGCATAAGCTAACAGAATCATGTTCTTCATTTCCCCTTTAGAAGTTGTTCGTTAATCATATAGGGAGTAGGGCAGAACAGATTATATTGAACAGAACAGATTACAAGCGTTATCGTGTACAATAATATGAAAAAGGTTATTTGAAGAGGTGTTGTAGACATATGAAAGAAACTACGGGAGCCTCGCAAAGTCATCCGTTGTACCGACAAGTGTATGACCACATCCTGAATCGTATGAAGCGCGGTGAATGGAAGGCCCAAGACAAGTTACCGTCGGTACGGCTGCTTGCTGAAGAGCTCAAAGTTCACCGGTTGACGGTTTTTAAGGCATATAGACAATTGACTGAGGATGGCAAAGTATATGTAAAAGACAAATCGGGTTATTACGTGTCGGCGGACAGCGTGTTAGTAGAAGAGGGCGTCGTCATTTCCTCTTACTTACAATCAAATCAGCTTTCCGATATTCAACGAAACCCTGCGAAGTATCAGTTCTCACAGTCATTGATTGATCCAAATTTGCTACCTAATATGTTTTTATCGGATTATGTAAAAAAAGTGTTTGATATGTACCCTAAGGTTATGGGTACGTATGCAACGGTACAAGGCGATGATGAGCTTCGTGAATCGCTCAGCCAACATTATAAAGAGCATCATCGATTACAGCTATCATCTGAGGAATTATTGATCACTTCAGGGGGTCAGCAAGCCATTAATCTCATCGCCCAAATCATGCTTGGACCGATGGATGCTGTCTTAATTGAGCGACCGACATATGGCGTAGCGCTGGATATTTTTCGCAGGCAAGGCGCTAGGCTTATTCCAGTTCAGATCACACCAGAAGGGTATGACTTGGAAGAAGTGGAGAATCTAATGCGCATGCACAAGCCACGTATGTTCTATATGAATCCGACCCACCACAATCCTACCGGATATACGGTTCCGGTTTGGCAGCGAAAATTGCTAGTGGAATTGGCGGAGCGTTATCACTGTCTGATTGTGGAGGATGATCCGTTCCGGGATATATATTTCGATGTTGATCCACCCCTACCTTTATTCGCGTATGATACTGAAGGTTGGGTGATCTATATCAGTAGTTTCAGCAAGTATGTTGCTCCAGGTCTACGGATTTGCGCGGTGGCCTGCCGTTATCCATTCATGGAGCAGTTGATTAAGGCAAAGTCGTTAGCGGATAATGGAACCCCTCAACTGAATCAGAAGATATTTCTGCATTATTACACCTCACCACGACTACAACAGCATTTAGGCAAGCTACGCATTGCGCTTCAGGTTCATAAGGAGATTATGGAGGAAGAATTAGCTAAGGTAGGTTGGGAATGGACGAGTCCGCAGGGAGGACTGAATCTGTGGGTTAAGTTGCCGGAAGATATTTCGGTGGAAGCACTCTTTAGAAAAAGCCAAGAGCAGTCCATCTCCTTTGTTCCTGGTGAGATCTTTGACACACTGGGAGAGATGAAGTCATGGATCCGGCTCAGCTTTTCCTTCGCAAATGAGACCTTACTGCGTGAAGGGATGCAGCGCTTGACGGCATTGTCTCGGACTCTCTAAGCAAGTATTACGAGAAAATACAAAAGGGAGCCCGACATGTCCGAGCTCCCTTTTTGAGTTACCAACTCGTGCTAATCTTATCTCTACAATTGTGCGCTTACCCACTGCACAGATAAGCTGACTGCAGCGACAAAGAACCAAACGATGAGTCCAAATAGGATGGGACGGACCCCGGTTTTTAGCATCGATCTGAAGTTTGCACTGAGACCGATCGCTGTTAAGGCCATGACAATCATGAACTTCGAGGCATGTCCTGTGAAGGCTAAGAATCCATCGCCGAAAAGTCCAATCGTGTTTAATAGTGAAGCAACTAAGAAGTAAACGATAAACCACGGGAAAACCTTAAGCGCATTATAGGTTTCTGCCGAGCCGTCCATCTGTTGCTGCTGCTTTTTCTTTCTCGCAAAGAACATGGCAAGACAGAAAGTAACGGGAATAATAAACGTAGTTCGTACGAGTTTGACAATGGTAGCATAATCCCCTGCGGCATTACTGAACATATAACCTGCAGCAACGACCGATGATGTATCGTTAATCGCGGTTCCAGCCCATAACCCAAATCCTGTATCTGATAATCCGAGCCAATGACCGATCCACGGAAACAGCAGGACAGCTGCGATATTGAACATAAAAATAGTAGAGATGGAATAAGCAATCTCGGTTTCCTCTGCTTCGATAATCGGGGAAGTGGCCGCAATCGCCGATCCACCACATATCGCTGTACCTACACCGATGAGTATCTTTAATCTAGTAGGGATTTTAAGCAATTTGCCAAAAAAATAAGCAGCCAGAAAAGCCGCGAGTAAGCTAGATAATAATACCGCTAACGATTCCACGCCTGTACTCCAAACACTGGCCAAACTCAAATTACATCCGATGACGATAATCGACCATTGCAATACTTTTTTAGAGCTAAATTGGACACCGCTTAGGGTGTTTTTTGGTTTACCTACAGTATTATTCAGTACAATACCAATCAATAGACCAAAAACCGGGCCACCGACTAAGGGAAGATAGGAACCTAGTAGAGTGGAAATGATAGATATGATGGTAACGAGGACTAGTCCGGGGACTAATTTTCTTAACGTAATCATGTTGTTTGTTCCTCTCACAGATGATGTATAGTTGGATGAATTATCAATTAACATCGTAAGAGAAGAAAGAGAGAAAGGCAAATATAAATAACTAATAGTTATCATCAGGAATCATTATGATAGGAACTTAATGAGCAAACCGATAATAGCAACGACGATCAATACCACAATGGTGGGGATAATCTTAAGTTTGCTTGAATTACCATTTAGATCTAGGGCACTAAGGAGTTCACCGTTATCGATGAGCGGTGCTTCGCAATGGGAACAGACGAAATCGTGCATGGGGGAGGGTTGCTGACACTTCGAGCAAATACGTGGCATGGTATACAGCTCCTTTAATTCCGATAATATATAGTGATCTTATCGGAATTGGACAAGAAGGTCAACTGGAACATTAAGATATCTTATCAAACTAGCTACGGGTATGGAATCGTGCATAGTTACCTCATGTTGTTGCAAAACTAATCCTAAAACAAATGAGGAGCGAAATTATTGTGGATAACAGTCAAGTAGTCAAAGAATTAAATACTTTTCTCGAAGGCAATTACATGGCGATTCTTTCATACGAAAGGTACATTCAGCATGTTGCGGATCCGGACGTCAAGAAGGTGCTACAGGATATACAGCAAGAGCATAAACAACACGCAATAAAGGTAGCAGAAAGAATACAAAACCTTGGTGGAGTTCCTGCTGATGATGCGGGAATACAGGGCGGGATGGTTGAATTCATGAATCGGTTTAAAAAAGCCACGGATGATCCCAACTTTATTCTGCAGGATGCTCTAAAAGGGGAAGAAAAGGGCATTCATATTTCTGAGAAAATGGTAAGAGGTGACTTGGATCCTGAGAGTCTAACCTTGGTTAAAGAAATATTAAATGAGGATCGTAACCATTTAGATCAATTAAATCACTACGTACATTAGGAAAACACATTGTCATTGTGAGGCGGGTGTAATATATTGAAACGTTTTGATCCTGATCTTGTGTTTTTTGAACCGCAGTCGTTAGACTATCCACTCGGGGATAAGTTGTATAAATACTTTGAACAGTCCGGAATTCCGATCAAAATGACAACCTCGCACAATCGGGTTACCGGCATTCCAGGGGATACGGATGCGAAGAAATATCGAAATGCAAAAAGAACGTTAGTGGTGGGAGTTAGAAAAACATTAAAATTTGACACATCGAAACCGTCGGCTGAATATGCCATCCCTCTGGCAACTGGCTGTGCTGGTCATTGTCATTATTGTTATCTGCAAACTACGCTGAGCTCGAAACCTTATATCAGAGTGTATGTTAATTTGGATGAAATTTTGGAAAAAGCACAGGAATATATCGAAGAGCGGAAGCCTGAAATAACTACCTTTGAAGCGGCTTGTACAGGTGATCCCGTTTCGTTTGAGCATCTTACGGGAGCTTTGCGTCATTATATTGAGTTTATGGGACAGCAGTCCCATGGGCGACTGCGTTTCGTAACTAAATATGATAATGTCGATTCATTATTGGATGCCGACCATAGGGGCCATACAAGAATTCGTTTTTCGATCAATACGAGTTATGTCATCCGCAACTTTGAACCATCCACTTCTGCATTTGAGGAGCGAATTGAAGCGGCGGGGAAAATTGCTGAGGCAGGATATCCGCTGGGCTTCATCATGGCCCCAATTATCATTTACGATGGCTGGAAACAGGATTATCTGGAATTAATCCAAAAGCTACATGAAAGAATCGGGACAATTGACATCGTCGATTTAGAATTTGAGTTGATCCAACATCGATATACTAAAGTGGCTAAAAACACCATTATGGAGCGCTATCCGAAAACAAAGCTAGATATGAATGAAGAAAATAGACAGATGAAGTGGGGGAGATATGGCCGATACAAATACGTATATAAAAAAGAAGACGCTACAGATATGGAACAATATCTACGTGAGCAGATACTACGCTATTTCCCTAGTGCTAAAGTTTCTTATTTTGTTTGAACCCAAAGAAAACGTCCCTTCTCAATTAGCTATTAAGAAGGGACGTTGGCTTATTAATTTATTTGTTTTTATTCTGGAGGTTTGGTTTTATTTCCTTTTGATAAAAGTCATATAATTGATCGATTGAAGAACTTGATAAGATATGACTAGCTCGTTCTACTTTCTCGCGTTCCCAATCGAACCAACGCATTTCCTTTAACTTTTCGATTTCTTTGTCTGTAAAGCGTTTCTTTATCTCTTTAGCAGGGTTACCGCCTACTATCGTATATGGCGGGACATCTTTTGTCACAACAGATCCAGCCGCAACAATGGCCCCTTCACCTATTGTCACACCGGGCATAATCATTGCATTCATGCCGATCCAGGCATCACTTTCAATGATTGTATCTCCTTTGGGTTTGTAAGAAGCTTCAATCTGATCCACAAACGGATACACGGTAATCCATTCAGGATGATGATTGTGATTTCCACCCATTAGAATAATTACACCACTTGCAATACATACGTAATTTCCTATAATCAACTTATCTAAATGCCAACCATAGTCTTCGATGGGGTTAAATAACTTTCTGGATTTTTCATCTCCCCATTGGTATCTAACGCACCCATCTTCAAAATCATGATTATCGTAATAACCAGAATAGTAGGAGTATTCCCCTACTTCAATCATGGGGTTGGTGACAATGTCTTGTAGATACTTAATTTCAGACCAGTGGTTAAATTGATGTTGTTTCATTTCTTTTCCCTCGCTTCTAAGTAGTATAATTCTCTTGTTTACTTAGAAGCTTAATACGGTAGCGACATTCTTAAACCGTTTCAAACGACGAACCATCGTCCTCATCCTTTTCCTCGAAGATGGTGAAATTGTAACAAACGAATCATTAGTTCGTCAAATCATACCTCATACCCTAAAGAGATATTTTGATTAATTGACTAATGTGCAACTCTTTGCACCATTTCCATCCTATTGCAGGAATATAGTCCCAATTGTCGAATGCTAAGGAAACATGACATGAAAGTTGGGGGATTATAATGGCAAGAAGAAAGAGTAAGGCGAAGCAACAGGAAGAGTTTTTAAAAGGTGTTATCGGGCTTTCATTTGTTGTCCCGGGGTTGCTAGTGTTGAATATGACAAAATCTATTGAACTCGGGGCTGTAGCTGCCTTCATAGGTTTGGTTATAGCAATAGTAATTATGATACTCGTGAATAATGCAAAGGCAGAGAGACTGAAGAAATCAGGTATAGCCGACATTGATAAAATGGATGGTATCCAATTCGAAAGATATTTGGGTTATTTATTCCAGGCTCAAGGCTATAAGACCCAAGTAACACAGGCTGCTGGTGATTATGGTGCGGATCTCGTACTTCAGAAGGATGGCGTGAAGATTGTTGTTCAAGCTAAACGGTACAGCAAGAATGTTGGGATTAAGGCTGTTCAGGAAGCACAGGCATCTATTGCACACTACGGAGCTGCTGAAGCATGGGTTGTATCGAATAGTGATTACACAGCAGCAGCGTATGAGTTGGCTAAGTCCAACAAAGTAAAGTTGATTAATCGTGATGGACTCATTGAAATGATTCTATCCATGAATCCTGGAACTGCTCCAACACCAAAAGCGGTCATCGAACATACTCCGGCTCAAGAAATAGTATGTCCAAAATGTGGTAGTAAATTAGTGCTTCGAAGCGGACCAAAGGGTCAATTTTATGGATGTAGTAGTTTCCCAAAATGCCGGTACATAAAGCAGATTGAAGTGAGTTAATTAAATAGTGAGATTTACTTAGGGAGACAGTAGTGTTAATGAATTAATGAGCAGCAAAAACGTGATGATGGTATACCATCATCACGTTCTTTAACTTATAATTTATCATTTCTGCACAGTTGGTAGCCAGTTAATGATAGCTGACGATACTTCCTCAAGTTGCTGTTCCGGGAGAATATCCGCTACATTGTCACCTTTCTGCATACCATAGGTGCCGAATTGACCATGGTTACCACCTTCGATAGTAACATACTCCGTCGAGTCCGCAGGCAAATTTTGCTTGCTTTCCTCCCATGAGGTCCAATTCAACACAGCGTCTTTTGAAGCTGTAATTTGCAGCACATTAAGACTGGAATCCTTCAAGCTACCACCTTCATCCGCGTAAGATCCCAGGAAAAACACACCAGAAATCTTATCCGTATTCTCAGCTGCATATCTCGATGCGAAAACCCCTCCGAGAGAGTGTCCCCCGATTACAAAAGTATCCTTTGGATGCTCCGCAATCAACTCTTTTGCCTTATTCTGCCCGAAGATAGCTAGGTCAAATGGCATTTCAGCAATATATACACGGTGTCCTGCTTCCGCCAGCTTGCGCGCGAGCGGCGCATAACTCTCAGCATCCACTAGACCACCAGGATAAAAGATAACGCTAGGTTGTACCACATTTCCATCAGCCGGTTCGAAGCGAAAACCATCTTTCACTGTACTTACCTTGGCTGTGGAGTCACTCTGCATTGCTTGTTTTGCTTCCTCAAGCGGCTCATATTTCATGGCCTGGTAGGTAATGGTCAGCCCCACTACTAGCACAACCACAAGTGCAGACAAGGATATGAGCACCCGTTTCCATATTTTTCGCTTAGGCTTGGAGCTTACTAAGCTTTGTCCATCGTTCACTCTATTCTCCTCCTTAAACATGATAAATCTGATACAGCTATAAAAAGTAGGCTTTAAACAGTAATCAGTGTTTGTTAATTGAAGAAGTATATGTAGATCATAGTGGAGAGGACGGAATTGTCCTGAAGAAGCGTAGCGGTCGGCTAAAAGCTTTCCAAAGGAAAGCTACTTCGGAAGCATATGCTTTGCCTCCGAATTTTTACCGCTATAGCGATATAATCAAATAAATNATACTTTTTTTCAAGTACTGGTTTTGGTGCTTAGCCCAAAATAACATTATTTTCACTCATTCTCAAATCGTTTACTCTTTTTTTAACTTTAGTAACCAGCCATAAACACATAATGTGGAGCCAAAAACAACGGCACTGTATGTACTGAATCGTTCTATAACACCAAAATACTCTTTGGGAACTATTCCACTACCAATTGCCCCTATAAACATAAGGCATAAAGCTATAAGTGATAAATAAGCAATGTGTTTATGCTTTTCTTTTAAACCGCCAATAATAATAAATATTAAAGAAATAATTGATAAAACCACAACCATTACTGTAACAATATAAACATGGATAAAGTCTTGTGTACTGTCTGAAAAACCACTATCAGTTAAAGGGAATAACGCATATCCAATGCAACTAATCCAATTCATTATAGTAAATAAATAAATGCCTATACGGAGTTGGCGATTAAGCTTAGGTTTTATAAAAGTGCATAACATTGATAATCCGACAACTGAAAGTAAAGCATAGATTTGAGTGAATCTTACAGCTACTGAATAAGATGGTGCATTAACTGCCGTTAGATCACTAACTGCCTGAGCGAACCTATTATAGTTGGGGTAGTAATAAGCACCGACGAAATCTTGTAAAAGATAAAATACTATCTGTAAACTTCCAGCAAGACAAAACCATTGTGATATCGTTTTTTTCATTCTCTATTCTCCCTTAATTTTATATAGTTCACAGAAGCTATTTATATATTCATCAAATAAGTAGTCACAATTCATATTTTGAACTACTAATTTATCAATACAATATTCTATTAAGTTATGAATTGTCATAGCGTATGATAGAGCAGCCATGTCTATATTAGTGAAATCTAGCAATTTATGAATTTGCATAGCATATAATAATTGCTTAGTTGTGAGTAACATTTTTTCTGTTTCCAGTAATAAGATATTTGCTGCTTCTTTACTAAAAGGTCTTTCGGACATAATTACTTTATAAAACTTCATCATGTTTTCATTGCCAATCATTTTCCGATAATTAGCACAAGAAATGGTTAATACATCTTCTGCGGATTTCCCTTTAACAAACTCCCCATAATCTATAGCTGGCATATTTCCTTTGCTTTCTTCTCGTAAATATTGATAAAGGTTTGTTATAAGTTCCTCTTTTGAGTGAAAATGATTATACAAAGAAGCCTTTTTAATCCCTACGCTTTCAGCAATTTGAGAAAGGGAAAGACTTCTCAAACCATGAATGGAAGCTAATTCTAAAGTGGCATATAGTATATCTTTTTTCTGTATCAAATGAATCCCTCCAATAAGCTACTGTGCGTTTTGTATTATACTACCGATCGTTAGTTTTTGCAGTGTTAAATAGTATAATATTTAAATTGAAGAGGTGTTTATGTATGGCAAGTAAACCGAAAATCAAAATTTTCGATCATACGGAACTGAGAAACGAAATAGATAAGGCTACGGAGCTCGTTAGTCAGGTTGACTTGGCTGAGTGGGCAATTCGTGTTGCAAGACAAGTACTGCCATATCTTGAACAAGAATTTTCGAACAACGAAAAAATAACTAACGGATTTAAAGTAAATGAATTGTGGCAAATAGGGGAAGCGACCGTCTATCAAGTTCGACAGGCTGGGTTTAAGGTTGAAGTACATTAACTAAACGAGGATCTCATTTGATAAGTGCCTTTTCTCACACCATAAATATCCATTTAATCGTAATATAATGTATCTCTATATTTAGTATAATTCAGCATGGAGGAGGGATATAGTTGAAGAGTTATTTTGTTAATAATGAATCAGTAGTTTTACATGTACTAGAGAATGGAGTTGCATCTCCTGATATCCCTACGCTTCTAATTATTTGCGGATTATGGGAACCTGCGGAGAGAGCGATTCCCTTGTTGTCTGAGTTGCCTGGTCATGTAATCGCATTTAGTTTTCGTGGGCGGGGACTAAGCGGAACTCCTAAGTCCGGGTATGATCTGGAAGATCACCTTTCTGATATTGAAGCGATAGTTAAACATTGTAAGCTGCAGGGATATTGCTTGCTTGGATTCTCCCGGGGAGCCTCCTACGCCCTTGGCTGGAGTTTACGGAATCAACAAAACATGCGGGGGCTTATCTTAGTTGATCAACCTCCAATACATAGAAGCGTTTCTGAAGAGGCAGTGGAGTTTTGGTGTAATTATATCTACAGTCAGGTTCCAATTACAAACTATATGCGCCTGGAGGCGCTTGAGGGATTGGGGAGGGATGCTAAGGAAGTGGACTTCTCTTCGCAATTATCACAATTGCAGATTCCCGTATCTATTTTTATAGGTAAAAATACGGAGTCTGATTCTCCATCGAATATATCTGATGAAACATTACAGTTATATACTAGTTCTATCCCTTCGTGCGAAGTTGTTGAATTTCAGCGGTCCGGGCATATGATTCCTGACGATGAGCAAGAAAAGTACATTGCTGAAGTGAACTTGTTTCTTGAAAAAATACATTAAACAGATATGAGTTTTTATATTGGTGAATAGTCCTTAACATAGTATAATCTACGGATTGATTAACAATATTTAACATACTAGAATTGAGAGGAGAATAATTTCATGCAAGAAAAAAAGCATTGGGGTAAGCTTAGTCGTTGGGCAGTCGCAGGTTCACTGAGCTTGATGATCCTATTAGGTAATATCTTCCCCGTTCACGCGGAAGAACCTACCGTTGCACCCACAATTAGCTCTTGGTCCTTAAATACCTTAAACGAAGGTGAGAAATACGGGATTTATCCGCTGAACTGGTATTATGATGGGGCTTTTCAAAAGCCAATTGATGCCGACAAATTCAATTCCTTAATGAAGGATACAGCAACGAAGCTAGATCTACTCGGATTTAAGAAGAAAGATGCTTCCTTGTCCTTCATAACGAATAAAGTGATCACAAGAGAAACCGTTATTACTTCGTTACATAAGCTGTTATCGAACTACGAGTTGCCTGAAGCGTTCGGGATTACTACGGATGCGCCGGTTACTTATATGCAAAAAAAGGGTCTTGTTCTTGGAACTAAACTTGGTCTTGAGTTGGAGAATCCTGCTACGGTTGAACAAGCCGCTGTGCTGGCGAGCAGAATGGTTGAGTTTACTTACGATACGGCCAATAACGGTTCAGAAGGTCTCATGTGGAAAGTGACAAAAGGAAATAACACATTATATTTGCTAGGTTCCATTCACTTGGGGAATACCGATATGTACCCGATGCATAAAAGTATTCGGGAAGCATTCCAAACGTCGGACGACCTGTGGGTCGAATTGGATATTGTAAATGGGGATTTGAGCTACTTAACTGAGAAGATGGCATACAGTGATGGCACTACGCTAAAGGACCATGTATCTGTAGGGACGTATGAGAAATTGCAAAAAGTGCTGACAAAATTGGAGTTACCCGTGAATGTGTTTGACGGATACAAGCCGTTTGCCGTTACCACCAATCTGTCGGTGTTCAGTTTCTACGATAATCCAGCTGACAGCGTAATTGCATCAGCAACGGGTATCGATGGTTATTTCCTCGCTAAGGCAATACTTACGGATAAGCCGATACACGAGCTAGAAGGTGTTAAACTGCAGGCGGATCTGCTTTCGGGTGCATCTGCAGAGCAACAGGAAAAAGAACTAAATGTCATGCTGGATGAGGCGCTGTCTGGCAGCAAGGAAGCCATGGAATCTTTAAAAGTAATGCAGCTTGCTTGGACCCAAGGTGATCTTGAAGGTATGACAAAAGTACTGTCAACTGCTGAGACCTCTGAAGGAGAGGGGACTCAGATCCTGAATTTGGAACGAGATAAAAATATGGCAGTGAAGCTCGCTGAATTATTGGAGCGAGAAGGGGAGCATACCTCCTTTGTTGTAGTAGGTGCGGCACATTATGTGATAAAAGGTAAGGTCGTTGACCTATTGAAAGAAAAAGGTTATACCGTTCAATTTATACAATAAACGTATGCTGATAATCAAAAGCAGCCAGTGCAAGAGGCCAGATGTCTTTTACACTGGCTGTTTTGTGGGATAGAGGGACGGGTTTCTTGTCCCAGTTCCGATTCTCCATCGAATCTATCTGACGAAACATTACAGTTATATACTCGGTCTATCCCTTCATGCGAGGTTGTTGAATTTCGACAGTCTGGGCATATGATTCCTGACGATGAGCAAGAAAAGTACATCGCTGAAGTGAATTTGTTTCTTGAAAAAATAAGCTCAGAGGTTCGTGCCACTTAAGCTCCTTCAATAAAACAAATGAGACAGGGATTCTCCTCTCAAAACGGTAAAAAATCCAATAAAGTAGGCGAGTCTCCGGTCATGGGAGGCTCGCTACTTTTTGTTAGCACTGGAAAAAGATTGAGACCACAGCGATTGTAGGAACGGTCCGTTCGCGGGGTGTCAAGAAGGATTATCTTTTTTTTCATAGAAGTAATGAATCCGAGGTGGTATACAAAATGAACATCATGATCGAAGACATGAATGAACAAATGGCTAAAGATATACTCAACTGGAAATACGATAAACCTTATGATTTTTATAATAATGATCCCACGGATAATGAAGAAGTTGAGGAGCTGCTCAATGGCTCATACTATGCACTTGTTAATGATTTGAATGAACTAGTTGGATTTTTTTGCATAGGAGAGAGCGCACAAGTGCCTAGGGGTAACCAATATGGTGTTTATGAAGATGACTTGGTTGATATGGGACTGGGTATGAATCCTACCCTTACAGGCAAAGGGCACGGTTTTGAATTTTGTTCATTTATTGTTAATTTAATTGAACAAATTTATAAGGGGACTCCAATTCGATTAACTGTAGCGAAATTCAATCAAAGAGCGATCCATCTCTATGAAAAGCTTGGTTTTGTTAAGGAAAAAGAGTTCGATACCGATTTTGCGGAGTTTATTACAATGGTGAAAAAATCGAATATATAACCCATATTATTTAGATTCTTGACTGTCCAAATAATCCTGGAGATCGTCCTGAACGCTAATATCGGCAAGAGGGACCTTCGAACGGTGAGCTGAACGAATAATGATATGCCCAGCGACAGGGGCAGTCAAGAAGACGAATACGATTGCGAGTAATAAGCGGATACTGGATACGCCGTGCGTAAAGAAAAAGTAGAAGAACGTGCCTGATAGAATACAAAGGATACCAAGCGTCGCGCTTTTCGTAGAGGCATGCGCACGATTATACACATCGGGCAGGCGGATAATACCTAGTGAGCTGAATAGACTCATGACGGTGCCGGACATGACTAAGAACCCGACCACAATTTCAATCATCACGTTTGCGCCCATACACAACCCTCCCTTTCATATACTTGCTTAAAGCGATCGTGCTTAGAAAAGCCAGTATTCCAATCAGTAGTATGGTTTCAAGGTAGGCATGAGAGTCCAGCATAATAGAGTGTACCGCAACAATCCCAATCACGATGTATCCGATTGAATCGAGCGCCAATATGCGATCGTGAATAGAAGGTCCTTTGATCACGCGGTATAGAGCGATCAGGACTGAGATCGAGAGTAGGAACATGGCTAGGAGCATGATGTTATCAAACATTGCGCATCACCTCGATAATTGCCCGTTCAAACTTACGTTTTGTTTTGGAAATACTATTCTGAAATTCTGTTACATCCATAGCATGAATGTACATGACGCCTGCTTCCGGATCAATTTCCATAACTACGGAGCCGGGTGTTAAAGTTAATAATGTAGATAGCAGCGTAATTTCCAAGTCGGTTTCCAGTATGGTTTCGGAACGGAAAATACCTGGCTGAATGTTTAGCTTTGGCCGAGTAACTTGTATAGCGACCACGACACTAGATTTAATCAGCTCCATGATGAAGAGCGAGAATAACTTAATAATGAATATGATTTTCCTACCATAAAATTGTTCAGGGAAAAATCGTCGCATCATAAATATAATGAAAAATCCGATGACGTAACCTATTCCAAAGATGATAATGTTCCACGATTCATTGAGAAGCATCCACACGAAGGCAATCAACAGATTCAATAAAATTTGAGTTGTCATTTCCACCACATCCTTTAACTCGTAGGTTGGTTCTTTAACTATTTCGTTTGAAGACAGCATCGATGTAAATTGATGGGTTGGTCATAACCTCAGCAGCTTGCTCAACATAGGAAAGCACCCACTCCGCTCCGAGTCCCATTCCAATAATTAAAGTGACTAGGATATAGCCTGGTAGTAAGGCGTTTGTACCGGTCGCTTTCTGTTCTCCTTCAATTAGTAGCGTCTCTCCCCAAAAGCTATGAATAAAGATTTTCATAACGGAGTAGAGCACCAAGAGGCTTGTAATAATACCGATCACCGACATGATCAGATGGCCTTCTTGAACGCCTTCCTTGAGAATGATGACTTTACCTACGAAACCACTCAGCGGGGGGACCCCTGCAAGGGCGAGCGAAGCTATGAAAAACAACCATCCAAGCGACGGTCGGAATAGAATCAAGCCGCTAAAGTTCCGAAGCTTGTCCGTTCCGAAAATAGAAATAATCGCGCCGCCTAGAATGAAAATAAGCGCTTTGGCCAGCATATCGTTAAGCAAATAAAACAGAGCACCTGTCAATGAATCTAAGGTCGCCATCCCAACACCGAAGAGGATAAATCCAACTGCAACGACTACGTTATAGGCTAGAATTTTTTTGATCTGCCAATGAGAGATAGCACCAAGCGCACCTAGTATCATGGTGATGGTCGCCATACAGAGGATGATGGTGTGCGTAATCTCCGGCTGATGGTAGAAAATCAATGTAAATGTACGCATGATCGCATAAATCCCGACTTTGGTAAGTAGAGCTGCGAACAATGCGGCGATCGCTGGAGGGGGCGCACTGTAGGAGCTAGGCAACCAGAAGAATAGAAATAACCCCGATTTAAGAGCGAACACCGTCAAGAATAAGAGGCTAACTGTCGTAAGTAAGCCGTCCTGACCAATTGTCGCGATGCGTTCGGACAGATGAGCCATATTGAGGGTTCCGGTAATGGAATATAGGTAGGCAATCGCGATAACGAACAAAGTCGATGAAATGACGTTAATAATGACATATTTAATGGATTCACGGAGTTGAATCTTCTTTCCACCAAGAGCCAGCAACACATAGGAAGAGATCAACATGACTTCAAAAAAGACAAAGAGGTTGAATATATCGCCTGTCAGAAAGGAGCCGTTCACACCGCAAAGCAACAATAGAATGTAGGGATAGACGAAGTGAACCTTATGATCGTTGTCTGTGGAACCGAACGCGAACAGGGTGCAGATCAGGGAAATGAACGTTGCTACAAGTACGAGCAAGGCCGAGAGCATATCCCCTACTAACGAGATACCATAAGGAGCTTGCCAGCCACCGACATCGAGAACAAGGATACCCTGATGTGAAATTTGCTGAATGATAACGATGGAAATCCCAATAGTAAGTAGCATGCTTACGACGGTTAACCACTGTTGTAGACGTATGCGTCGACGAAAGAAAATCATCACCATTCCAGTAAGAAGAGGAATAATGATCGGTAGAATCAACACATTACTCATGTGAGTTACCTCTCAAATGCTTCATATTGTCAGTACCTAACTCCATATAAGTACGATAACCAAGCACAAGAAGAAATGCGGTTAATGCGAAACTAATGACGATAGAGGTAAGAATCAATGCCTGTGGTACGGGATCTGTATAACTGGTGGCATTCTCCCCGAGAAGAGGTGCAGCGCCTTTTTTTAACCCATTAATAGAAAGTAGCATCAGATGAGTAGCATGAGAGAAAATAGTTATGCCCAGAATGATCCGCAATAGGTTTTTATTTAGGATGAGATAAGTTCCGACTGAAAATAATATGCCGCTGATGATGGTTATGAATGTCTCCATTATTTTTCATCCTCACTTATGCTCGTAATTATCGTCATTGTTGTTCCGATAACGGTCATGTAGACACCCAAATCAAAAATAACGGCTGAGGCAAGCTCCGTGTTCCCGAGCAGGGGCAGATCTACATAGGTAAATGTCTGTGTCAGGAAGGGAACATGGAATAAGAACGAAGCTGTTCCCGTAAGTACAGAGACAATAACGCCGCCAGCCGCCAGTTGGTTGAAATCGACAGGAATGATATCGCGCACCGTCTGCAGATCAAATGTAATGTAGAGGAGGACAAGGGCAGAAGAGGTAATCAGTCCCCCGATAAAGCCACCTCCCGGATTGTGATGCCCAGCGAACAAAATGAAAATCGAGAAGGTCATAATAATGAACACTAATATTTTTGTTGAGGTCTGCAAAAATACATCGGTAAATTTCATTGATCTTTCCTCCCTGCATGGCGAAGATTAATTAAAGTATAAATGCCTACTCCTGCAGCGAAGAGAACGACAATTTCGAGCATCGTATCGAAGGCTCGGAAGTCGACCAAAATCGCATTTACCATATTTTTTGCTCCAGCAAGTGTATATGAATCTTTATAATATTCCGCAATCGGCACGAATAAATGATGTCCTTGCGCCGTAAGACCAATTAAAGTTAGCGTCAATCCGACGCCTACGGCAATGATGGCATTACTAATGCGAAATTTCACGGGTGTCACATACTTGCTAACCTTCGGTAAGAAGTAGAAGCACAGAAGGAAAAGAGCCGTTGAAATCGTCTCCACGACAAGTTGTGTTAGTGCTAAATCTGGTGCGCGGAAGATAACGAAAAACAATGAAACGATATAGCCAATAACGCTTACGACAATAATCGAGATCAATCTGGATTTCGTGAATATCATGTAGATGGATGCCGCGACCATGGTGAAGCCTAACAAATATTCATAAAGCTCGATAGGAGCATTGTCAGAAAGATCAAGGACGAAAGCATCCTGAAGAAACAGCGAACCCCCAACTATAACAATCAAAAATACGAAGAGGTAGGACAAGTAACGGGGAGAGGAACCGGTCATGTAGAATCTCGTGATCATGCCAGAAATACGTTCCATGCCTACAAGTCCACTATCATAGGCTTGATTCAAACTGAATCTTGACGGTATGATTTCGTACATATTACGAAATTTATGGAAATTTTTATAAAGCAGCGTTCCTAGAATGACAATGCCTATCGTCATCAGAAGTTCTGTATTGAGACCGTGCCATACGGATATATGAACATGCCATTCTTCGCCGTTCGCAAATGCTTGTGGCAGAATCGCTTTTACAGATGGTTCTAGCAGAGTAGACGCAATCCAATTCGGGAAGAAGAACAAGATGACAACGAGCGCAGCTAAGATCATCGGCGAAATGAGCATGCCTATGGGTGCCTCATGCGGCTTACGGTCCAGCCGCTTCGGCTGATAAGGGCCTGTGAACACCTTGAATATGAGAATCATGCAGTACACAAAGGTAAATATACTTGCGATCCAAGCGATAATCGGAATAACGATGAACCAGCTATCTAGGTTACGAGAAGTCATTAACACACCACTAAAGAACATTTCCTTGCTTAAAAATCCACTAAACGGAGGAAGACCTGCCATTGAAAATGCACCGATCAAAGTTAAGGTGAATGAGACGGGCATGATATGTATCAGACCGCCTAAGCGCCTGATATCCCGTGTCCCCGTCTCATGATCGAGAATTCCAATCATCATAAAGAGACAGCCTTTGAAGATCGAATGGTTAATTAAATGGAAGATCGCCGCTACTGTAGCACCTGCAAATAGCAAAGAACTTCCGCTATATTGGCTATTGAGTGCAATGGAACCAATACCTAGCAACGTCATAATTAAACCGATTTGACTGATGGTCGAGAATGCGAGCAATGCCTTAAGGTCACTCTGACGAACCGCCTTCAAGGAACCGATGAACAAAGTGATGAGTCCCGTGATGGTGATGGTCCAGAACCATTCCTGATGACCACCGAATATTGGAGTTAAACGGGCGACGAGATATACACCCGCTTTGACCATCGTAGCGGAGTGCAGATAAGCACTGATAGGCGTAGGGGCCTCCATGGCGTCCGGCAGCCAGATATGGAAAGGGAATTGTGCTGACTTCGTAAACGCACCAAGAAGTATGAAGAACATCGCCGGAATAAAAAGCGAGTGCTGTGAAACTTGGTCGCTTAATGCGATTAACTCGCGAATGCTGAATGTCCCTGAGGCAACGTAAAGGATGATGAAGCCAAGCAGCATCGAGAATCCACCACTCATTGTAATGAACATCGATTTCTGAGCTCCGTAACGAGATCTTTTGCGATGATACCAGAAGGCGATAAGTAAGAATGAGGATACACTAGTGAGTTCCCAAAATGCATATAACACAAGGAGGTTGTCTGAAAGAACAGATCCGAGCATCGCTCCCATGAACAGCATTAAGTAAGCATAGAAGAGGTGCAATTTTTCCCTATCCATAGACATATAGTAGATGGAGTACAACACAACCAAGACGCCTATGCCTGTAATAAGCAATACAAACAGTAATGAGAGGCTGTCCAAATAGATAGTAAAATGGATATCCAGAGATGGAATCCATGGCACGGAATAGATCACAGGATCTAACGGTTGCTGCATGGAATAATAGCTTGCGAACAGGATAAGCAGCAGGGCGGGAATAACCATGACGAACCAACCGGTATGTATTTGATGTACATATTTATATAACAGAGGGATGAGAGGGACGGAGAAAAATGGGATCAGGATAGCCATGTGTAGTAGTGTCAATGTTTCTCCTCCTTGTTCTGCATAACCAGCATTATTTTATTGACTAAATGTGATCATAATACTCAAAGATAGAAACAACATTTAACTTTGTATGTACTTTTAGCAATCTTCGAATAAAGGTGGAATGTGCATGATGAATACAGAAAGTATGGATGAATGCATATTAGTCTGTGTATATTATGGACCGAACGGTGAACGACTTATGCGTAGAGGTGGCAAAATTGCAAAAATGCTTAAGTGTCCACTATATGTTTTGACAGTCGACCCGCAACCGGAAGATGAGTGGGATATCGAAAAAACTCACTATATTTCAGTCTGGAGAAAAATCGCAGAAGAGATCGGGGCTGAATTGATAGAGAAATACAATGAGAAGCGTCCTATTGTAAAAGTCATATGTGATATAACGAAGCAAAAAAATGTGACGCAAATTGTGTTGGGGCAGACAGCACAGAGTCGCTGGGAGGAAATAACGAAGGGCTCCATTATTAATGAACTACTGCATAAACTTTCATTTGTCGACTTACATCTTGTTTCAGTTTCTCGTGAATTGGAGGTTCAAGAGGGCTTTTATGAAAAGGGGATCCGTGCTTACTTAATGGAAGTAAACGAAGGCCATAGGCTTTGCTTCAATCATACGTACCTAGATAAATACGAGGGGATTTTCTATAAAGAAGTAGGTACAGACTTCAATAATGGGGTCTTCAAGTTCATGATGGGCAATGAAATGGTCGAAGTACCCGTCATTGACGATCATGTTAAAGATATTCATAAATCGATTAACTAAGATGCTCAATCTATTTTAAGTATGGGTAAAGGCTATTTGCTCTCTAAGCAGGAGAATCCCGTGCGGACATGGAATCATTTTCATAGGGAGTTGTTCCCTCACTGAAATGAGAATGGGCTGGGATATTAAGATGCAAGAATATGTGTTATCTAGTCAGGAAATTGTACGGTTGAAGCATTATATTGCGCATAAACACCATGGTCTTGATCCAAAGCAACGGATAGCCATATTATCCGATGCAGTGCACCGAATTATTGAGAGCCGCCTGCCTTCTTTTCCAGATGAGGTGAAGAAGCAGGTCCGCTACGAGCTACTATTGAAGAATAGTGACTCACTCGTCATTCAGGTGGATGATGTGCTTAAACATTGCATGTCTCTGGATCTATACCAAGAGGATCTATTATTACCCTTATCTGAATGGACGTGCAGCAAATCGGCTCTACCCGTACAGGAGGAGGTAGTTCGAGATATCCTTCTTCGGTGGTCTCAGGAGCTATCGCCTAAAGTATCACTTCAAGCATTGGAGCAGGAGTGGGATCAATATGACCCTACCGTATGTATGGAGATTGCTGCAACGAGTGAACCTATCATTCCTTTTAAGTACAAAGATTGGTTCAATCAAAAGATATCTATTTCATTAGCTAGTTTCTTTGTGGTTGTTCTCGTAATCATGTTGATTAACCATGTAGTGGATCAACAACCGTCTGCCTCCGTACAAATTGCAGATCCAATTCAAATGTTGGAATCTATAATCACTGAGTATGAGGAGCCTAAACTAGTCGATGGAATCCCTACAGAGCTCAAATATGTTGCTATAGATACCAAGCGTTTGCAACAATATTTACAGGATAAAAACTCAATTTTAGCCGAGGAACCCTATTTGTCTGCGATTGTGGAAGCAAGCAAGAAATTCGATATTCATCCCCTCTTACTGTTTGCTATAACGGGACAAGAGCAGGGGTTTGTTAGAAAAGACAATAAAAATGTAAAGGAAATTGCCAATAACCCCTTTAATGTATTTGGCAGTTGGGAGAGTTACAATACTACGATTGAATCATCTGCTGCCATCGCAGCGAAGACCGTATTTAATGTTAGTAGTCGCCGCCCTGGTGCGAGTCATCCGATCCAGTGGTTAAATCAAACCTATGCCGAGGACCCGAACTGGTGGGAGGGAGTTACTTGGTTTTTCGATGATATGAAGCGGAAAATTGAAGATGGATCTTTTGAGTGGCCCCAGTAGTTTGCTACTAGGGGCTTTTTTTATCATGATTTCTCCCAATTGAAATTAAAAGCTTTGAAGAGTATACTTTTTGAGGTATGCGAAATACCTTAAACATTAAATGATATCTCCCATAACGAGGGTGAATACATTTCTGGTATGTATATATACAGATAGGGGGGACCAAGATGCAACTCATTAATCAATCGGAAGTACAACGCAGGCTCGATATGCTCAAAGAGCAGGATCTATATATTCATCTTGAGATGACTACGGGAGCATACGCCGCCCATAGAGATAGTTCTAAGCATCCAGCTGCAACCTTCATTACTAATGCTATCATCCGATATTCACATGGATCGATTTCCGAAACCGGAGGACCTTATCGTGTCGGCCTGAAAATGAATGAAGGATGGATATACTCGGAAGGATTAACTCACTATGAAGAAACTGAGACGGACAGATTGATCATGGCGGGCCATGACAGTCAGGGCAAGCTGATCGTATCTTTACAACTAAGTCCGCAGCCTTTCTAAATGAAAGAGGAGATGAGAGAAACGATGGAACAACATATTCTTGTTGTGCTACCACACCCGGATGACGAGGCCTTTGGATTATCGGGTACACTAGCCAAACATATACAGAATGGGGCCAAAGTAACGTATGCCTGCCTAACTTTAGGAGAAATGGGCCGGAATATGGGCATACCCCCTTTTGCTAATCGCGTAACACTTCCGGAGATACGGAAGAAGGAGCTAGAAGAGTCATGCAACGCCATTGGAATACAAGATCTACGATTGCTTGGCTTTCACGATAAAACGATTGAATTTGAAGATAAGGAACAATTGGATAAACAGATCGATGGCCTCCTGAAAGAGCTTAGTCCGTCACTGGTCGTGACTTTCTATCCAGGCTATAGCGTTCATCCTGATCATGATGCAACAGGGGCTGCTGTGATTCGCACGATTGCAAGATTACCCAAAGAGCAAAGACCAGTAGTTCACTGCATTGCTTTTGCCAACAATCTTGAGCAAAGCATTGGGAAACCTGATGTTAAAAATGATGTGAAAGATATGTTGCAGATCAAGCTGGCTTCAATTCAGGCACATCGTTCCCAATTCCAGGCGGAAGAATTACTAGGTAGCAAGAAGTTAGGCGATAAAGAACTCATTAATCGGTTTGGTACAGAACATTTCTGGACTTACAAATTTGAATAAATAACATACGTATAGAGCAGGTTATGGTGATGATCCATAATCTGCTCTTTTTTCGTTTCATCATATTCGGTACTTCAACCAGAGTTTTGGGTAATACATAATAAGCCTTACTCATGATGGAAATAGATAAAAACATTAATTATAAGGAGATGAGAGTTATGAAAAAGAAAATAGTATTGGAAGAAGCGGCGTTACAAATCGTAAAGGATACGGCAAACCCTCCTTTTATATTTGAACTTGGACCGGAGAAGGGGCGGGAAACCCTTGATTCTTTACAGTCAGATAACACACAAAAACTTCCTGTTGATATTCAAGATTTTGAGATGAAAAGAGACTCGGCTGAACCTGTGTCTGTAAGATTGGTTCGACCACAAAACGTACCCGGTAACTTACCCATCATTCTGTATATTCATGGCGCTGGATGGGTGTTTGGTAATGAACATACGCATGATCGTCTTATTCGGGAACTGGCCGTTGGAGCACAAGCTTGTGTCGTATTTCCAAATTACAGTTTGTCTCCTGAGGTAAGGTATCCAACAGCTATTGAAGAGATTTACGCAGTATTGAAGTGGGTTGCGGAACATGGTCAGGAGCATGGATTGGATTTAGGACGGCTTTATGTAGCAGGTGATAGTGTTGGCGGGAATATGACAGCAGCGATTACGTTACTTGCTAAGGAGCGCAAAGGGCCGACGATTCACAAGCAATTGCTATTCTATCCCGTAACTGATGCCGCATTTGATACGGAATCTTATCATGAATTTGGAACGGGATATTACCTACGCCGCGATGGAATGCAATGGTTCTGGGATCAATACACTACAGATCCTTCTGAAAGAGCGCAAATTACGGCTTCACCGCTTCGTGCAAGTAAAGAGCAACTGACTGGATTGCCACCTGCCTTAGTAATTACTGCGGAGGCAGATGTGTTACGGGATGAAGGGGAAGCTTATGCTAATAAGCTCCGTGAGGCAGGAGTAGAAGTTACAGCAGCACGTTTTCAAGGAACAATTCATGACTTTGTCATGATTAATGCGTTAGCAGATAGTAATGCAACTAGAGGAGCCATTATGTTAGCAACCGCTTGGTTAAAAGAATAATTTGGTGACGGTATGAGGTGAAGCTCAAGCACTTTGCTTGAGCTTTTTTACTGTCGGGATTGAAGTGATGGAGGACATCTATGAGTTCATGGCTAAGATGAGTATGGTATAGTAATGGTATGTTTTTCATAGGAGGAATGTGAAATGAAATATCGTAGATTAGGTGGTAGTGGCCTAAAGGTTAGTGAGATTAGTTTGGGAAGTTGGCTTACATACGGTGGTTATGTTGAACGTGAAAATGCGGTGGATGCAATCAAGACGGCATATGATATCGGCATTAACTTTTTTGATACAGCGAATGTCTATGAGCAGGGAGCTGCGGAAGTACTATTAGGCGAAACGCTAAAGCTTTACCCACGGGAATCCTACGTGCTGGCTACGAAGGTGTTTGGCAAGATGGGTGAAGGTCCAAACGATAGTGGTCTATCACGCAAACACATCATTGAGCAAGCAAACGCTAGTTTGAAGCGGCTCGGACATGATTATGTGGATCTATACTATTGCCACCGTCCAGATCCAGAGACTCCACTTGAAGAAACATTACGCGCACTTGATGACCTCGTTCGTCAAGGCAAAGTATTGTACGTTGGCGTTAGTGAGTGGCAACCTTCTCAAATCGCAGAAGCGCTGCACGTTGCGGATCGTTATCTACTAGACCGAATCGTCGTTAACCAACCGATCTACAATATGTTCAATCGTTATATAGAGAAGGAAGTAATACCACTTGGTGAGCGTTCCGGTATTGGGCAAGTCGTATTTTCTCCCCTAGCACAGGGTCTATTAACAGGGAAATATTCATCCGTAACCGAAGTTCCTGAAGGAAGTCGTGCTGCGAAGCTAGATGGGATGCGCAAAAACATTACCGAGGATAAAATCGCCAAGGTCCACGAGCTGGAGAAGATCGCTAAAGAACTTGAAATTTCCGTAGGTAACCTTGCACTCGCATGGATTCTGCGAAAAGCGAATGTCTCTAGTGCGCTAATCGGTGCTAGCCGCCCAGAGCAAGTGATTGAGAACGCTAAAGCCTCCGACATCGTGCTTAGCGAAGAGATCATTAATCAAATCGAAGAGATTTTGAAATAATTTATAGAATATCAGAGGAGAAGTGACCCTGCCTCTATTCTCACAATGCAATATAAAAGGACTTCTCTCGTGGAAGTCCTCTTTTATGTGTCTATTTGCTTGCTGACAGTTAAGTAATGGATATATATCGTCTCTTGAGAAAAATAGTGCTTATATGATTATGTCGTATTTCTTAACACCAATCGTGTAGGTAAAATTACCTTTTTGGGAAGCAAATCATTTCCGTTGATACGTTCTAACAGAACATCAACTGCGACCATACCGATTTCTTTCGTCGGTACATCAATGGTGGATAGTGGTGGATTAGAGTACTTGGATACTTCAATGTTAGATAATCCAATAATGGCTACCTCATTAGGTACAATAATCCCATTACTATATAAGCCATTTAAAGCTGCCATAGCCATTAAATCACTAGCAGCAAAAAAGGCAGTAGGATAGTTGTTAGTTTTACATAGCTCAGAAACTTTTTCTATACATACAGCCTCGTCCCACATGCAGTCAATGACCCAATCTGGATTAACAGATAAACCTGCTGCATGCATGGTTGCATAATAACCCCGATATCGACTACTTTCTTTTATACTCCTTTTTAATCCTCTTCCGCCAATAAATCCAATTTTGGTGTGCCCTTTTTCGAGAAGATGACTTACAGCCATTGTAGCAACATTGTAATGATCATAGCCAATATTATCAATATCGCTGCGATCGGTATCGATCCCAACAATATGTGGAACCTGCTTGCGAAGATATTCATAGATTTCGCTATTTAATGTTTCCATTAAGATCAGGCCTGTAATAGATTCGCTGAATGTATTAAACAGCATTTGCTTGTCTTCGAGCTCCGGTCCTGTACGGATAAATGAAATGCTATATCCATGACTAAGCAATCGTTCCTCCACACCCGTTAGGATGGACATGAAATATGGATCATTATATTTATTTTTCGTAACGCTCAATACACATCCGATTTTAATGTGCGATTTGGTTCCATGCTGCTCTTTGGTTGATGATTGTCGCTTTTGCTTTGAGCTAATCGTGTAGTTTAGTTGTGTAACTGCCTGCCATACTCGTTCACGTGTTTCATCGGTCATTTTATACTTCGTATCATTGTTTAGTACTCTGGATACTGTGGCAGTGGACACTTTAGCTAAATGAGCAACATCCCTTATTGTACTCATAATTGAAAAATTCTCCTTTTACACGTTTTATTATCGTTGGGGTATGTCGAAGAAAGTTATAGAAACATATACGATTTGTTGAGTAAATTGATAACAAATGTTTAGTTCATATAATCACATAACTACTTTCAATAGTATATCATACTGATTGGGCAATTACCGATATAAAACACAAAATATTTGTTAAATTATCCCTTGACTTAATAATGAGGAATGATATGATTACAACATAAGTTTACTAAACAAAACTCGATTAATACGTAACAAAATGCACTTATTTAACGTAACAAAAAAGCGATCCTTTTATTAAACTCTGACAATGGTTGGGAGAGGTAGAACGTGAGCAAATCGATAACAGTGTACCCTACAATAACGGATGAAGTATTAACTAATCCAGGAATTGGATTTATAGTTGCTCCTGGCTTGATGGGTGATCCAGAAGAAGTTCATGATAATAGAGGAGAAAAAAAGGAAAAATACAAGTTTTCAATAGATAGTCAAACCTATAATCATCCTGATAGTAAAGTCAATTTCTGTAGTGTGCGCTGGAGAGAAATAGAAATTGAAAAGGGTGTATTTAGGTGGGAGGTTCTCGAGGAAAAGCTTAATTATTCTAAGTCCCTTGGATGTACTGCTGTTGTACGTTGTTCACCTTATGCTTTAAGTGAAGAGGATGATATCCCTCTATGGTTTAGAGCGGAAGAACCAGAACAACCAGAATTTCCTTTTTGGCGAGTAGATCCAAATACCTCAAATTATGTAGAGTATTGGTCTAGCTTCATTAAGAATTTTGCTGCACACTTCGACGGGCATCCCGTTATTAGCTCAATTGACTTAACGATTGTCGGAGCATGGGGTGAAGGCGGAGGAACAGAATTTCTAAAGGCTGAAGCTATTGAGCAAATTACGGATGCGTATTTAGATGGGTTCAAGGTTACTCCTTTGCAAGCCTTGTTACATGATCCTTTATCATCCAAAATCATTACAGATCGTAAAGCCAAGGTTGGATTTCGTGTAGATTGTTTGGGAGATATGGGTGGTTTTCATGGAGATAAGTGGTCTCATATGAATGATTTTTATCCTCAAAATATACAAAATTTTGGAATGGCAGATGCTTGGCAGAACGCTCCCGTGTTATTTGAAGCTTGTTGGCATATGAATGATTGGTATGTTCAGGGTTGGGATATTGATTATATCATTCAAGAAACGCTGAAATGGCATATCAGCTCTTTTAATAGCAAGGGAACGACTGTACCGGAGCCATGGAAAGAAAAAGTTGAGCAATGGTTGAAGAAGGTGGGATATCGATTTGAGCTAAGAAAGCTTACGTATGATTCAACGGTTAAAGCTGGAGAGCATTTAGCTATTACAGGGCTCTGGGCCAACGTAGGCGTCGCTCCTATTTATAATCATTATCCACTTGTTATGAGGCTAGTAGGTAAAGATCAAACGTATATCTTGCAGAGTAATGAGGATATTCGGTTGTGGTTACCCGAGGAAGACATTCTATGGGAAGAAAGCTTCTTAATTCAGAGTGATGTACTTGAAGGTGAATACATATTGCAGCTCGGCATCGAAACGGGCGTGGAAGAAATAGGTAATATTAAGCTTGCTATTGAAGAGAATGTTGATGGTTATTATCCTCTAGGATCCATATCGATTGAAAGGGGAACCGAATAAGCATGAGTACTCTAGCGGATTTTAATGAAGCGATTAGCTATTGTGAATTTGATTATTTACCAGAAGGAATAGAAGAAAAATATAAACATTTTGAACTAAAAAACAAATCAGCATTCATTTCTCGTCATTTTCTTCATGAGATTTTTGAGAAATATCAACTCCCCGAGGCTACTCAGCAATATCTATTAAATGGAATTGAAGCTATAGAGCAAGATTCCATATTATATCCATTCACTTCATTTTTAGTAGAGGATATGTGTTCTGCACGTAATCGTTGCGATATAGATTTTTATACGAATATGACACCAGGGTGTATGAAATCATACGGAGAATTATATTCGTTCTTGTTACTGCTAGCTTGCGTTGCACCATCGATGGAAATGTTAGCAGCGAGAGGTATTCCTAAATCATATTATGAGGATATCCCGCACCAACCATTAAAGCTTCAGTTAGATAAAATAGTTCAACACAATGATGCTAGCGTGCATGACTTTGCATGGGTTATGAATTTTTATACCTGTTCTATATTTCTATTGGATCGATTTCTGTTTATCCCCTATCAATTTGATGATCATTTCACGATGTATCGACATGTCCAAACGCAAGAGGTGGTTGCATTACGGCATGCAGGAGAGCAATTTCGGAGTGATGGTCAAAAGGAAGGCATAAATGGTGTTTATGATCTGAATCAATCCTTCACCTCTATTTGGAACGAAAGTGAAAAATCGATTACTGCCAATCGAATTAACCCTATGGGCTTCGTAGAGAAGGAGCCGATTACACTCGATAAGAGTCATTGGAAGCCTGCCCTTATAAAAGGGGACATCCTTCTAGCACTTCATATTCCATCAGGTCCTGGCTACACACCGGATCGATTGAAAACTTCAATGAAGCTGGCGATTGAGTTATATCGTCATTATTTTCCTGAGTTATCTATACAAGGATTCTGGAGTGCAAGCTGGCTTTATGACTCGCGTTTATCGCTTGTACTTGATAATGAGACAAGTAATATCGTAAAAGTGCAAAGACAGTTTTACAATTATCCAACCGATGAAGGCGACAAGATGATCCGTTATGAGATTTTTGGTGATGGGGATGCAGATCCTGTGCGTGACCAACTTGAATTAACAACCTCATTACAAAAGGCTGCTGCGGAATATATGAAGAAAGGGGCTAGATTTAATTCTTTAAGCATGATTGTACTGAAGGAAGATCTCGTAAAAATGGGTCACATGCCGTATATAACGACTGAGGATATACAGAAATTCCATTCTACAGTTGATACTCATTTATAAGGAGCGAAGATAGGATGGGGAAATATTCTCTTGAAAATTATGAGCAATACCCAACAGTTAAAATGCGTCCTAAGCCTATATCGGGTGAACAATTAGATTTGAGTAAAAGTCAGTTTAATTTTATCACCTTATCGTGGAAAGAATTTGAGCCAGCTAGAGGAGAGTTTAGACTAGAAATTCTTGAGCAGGCATTAAATAAGATCAGCAATGCGATTCTCATGATCTTTCCAGATCTACCGGTATGGGTGAAAAATCATTCGGATGACTACTCTGACTACTTATCTGCTTTTATCAGAAAAGTAGGAAGCTATATTGATTCCGATCGACGTCTAAAGGGTGTTGTGATCTCTAACCTAAAAGGGAGCAAGGTAGAATGGAATGCCTATATGGATTCATTTGAAACGCTAACTTTGTTTGCTGATTTAAAGAATCATAGCTTGATTCATTATTTAAGAAAGCATAATCGAGTGTTTGGCCTACTGGTTACATGTAACGAGAGCAATTGGATCGATTGCTGTGAGTCGTTTGCTAAGTTGAAGCTAAGCAATATTTGGCGACAAAGTCCTGTCATTCTTAATATTACTGATGAGGTTTGTGGACCCAATGTTAAGCGAGAAGCGTATCGCTGGCATGCCAGTCTTTCCAATCTAGATTTAGAGTTAGGCTACAATATGACACTACGAAGACTAACTTATCCAGAAAGTGTATCTAGCCAAGGTAGCTTACCACTTCGTTTTTGGTTTGTGAATACTGGAAGCGCTAGAGTGTATGAGGAGTTTGAGCTATGGGTGCAATTAAAACTAGAGGATGAGACCTATGAGCTTCTTCTAAATGCTCCAACACAATTATGGTTGATGGGGGATTTGGTGCATAACGAAATTACACAGTTACCAAATATGAAACTGGGGCAATATACAGTGAGCGTAGGCCTCTTTCATAAAGACCAATCTTTCATTCAACTTAATATCGATAGCAAGGAAGTTAATGGCTATTATGAAGTAGGTCTAATTAAGGTAGAGCCTATGAATGAGGATCAGCTTTTAAATATATGGGATAGATATTATCCAGAAGGATATTATCCACTCGAGGATCCTGCAGTTCCAGAACAGGAATCCTAAAAAACTTAAACAAAATACATATGCTGGAGGTAATAACTTTGAAGTTAGCATTAATTGGTGCAGGACAAAGAGGTATGATTTACGCAGAACAAGCTTATCGAGACTTTGGAATTGCTGCAGTCGTTGAGCCACATGAAGGTAGAAGAAAAGAGGCCTCAGATAAGTTTCAAATTCCTGCGAATAAACAATTTACTAGTGTTGATGAGTTCTTTAGTCAAGGCAAAATATGTGATGCCGTCATAATTTCGTCCTTGGATCGTGATCACTATGAGCAGACGATGGTAGCACTTGACTTGGGCTATGATATTTTACTAGAAAAGCCGATCTCTCCATGCCCTGAAGAATGTATCAAAATTCAGGAGAAGGCAAATATGCTTGGACGTAAGGTCATCGTATGTCATGTACTTCGATATACAAACTTCTTTTCAGAAATTAAGAAGATTATTGATAGCAATGAGTTAGGTAAGGTAGTTACGATTCAACACAATGAAAATATAGGTAATTATCACATGGCGCACTCCTTTGTCAGAGGAAATTGGAGAAGAAGTGATATTTCCAGCCCAATTATTATGCAAAAATCTTGTCATGACATGGATATTTTAGCATGGCTTGTAAACAGTGAAGCAAAACGCATTTCTTCTTATGGGGATCTAACCTATTTCAAAGAGGCGAATGCACCAGAGGGCAGTGCTGAACGTTGCTTAGATTGTCAAGTAGCAGCAGAATGTCGCTTTGATGTTAGAAAGACGTATTTACCTATTGTTGGTAATTGGCCGGCTACAGCTGTATCTGCTCATCAATCTGAAGAAGGTTTGCTTAAGGAGTTGGAAACAAGCCCATACGGTCGTTGCGTATATCGTACGGATAATGATGTGTGTGATCATCAGGTGTCAATTATTGAATTTAAAAATGGTGTAAGCGTTACCTTTAATTTGAGTGGCTTTACAAACAAAATGTATCGCAGCCTAAAAATCATGTGTGAGCATGGCGAAATTAGAGGGGACGATAGTTCAAATATTATTGAGATTACGAGATTTGCTTCTAATATTGATGCGAAATATGAACAAAGAGTTATTCATCCCGAATCTACTATCGGAGGACATAATGGTGGGGATACTGGCTTAATGAATGATTTCTTAGCAAACCTAGGTAACCCAGACTACAATAGTCGCTCTTCAATCGATGATTCTGTAGAAAGTCATATTATGGCTTATGCCACTGAAAAGGCAAGATTAACAGGTACAGTAATTGATATTGATCAATTAAAAAGTGAGTTAAAGAGAAGCGTAGCTTTGTAATAGCTTACTTTAATGGAAGAGGAGTGATTTAATGAGTTCGGTCTCCAAAGAATTATCTGATTTACCTCCTAAGTACAGTAAGGGATTTCTATATGAAATGAAGAAAAATATAATCCTATATTTAATGTGTGTGCCTGCTCTATTAATACTGATTTTATTCAGCTATATTCCCTTTTCGGGCATATGGATGGCATTTACAGATTTTAATGTCATTGATGGCATTTTTGGCAGTAAATTCGTAGGACTAGATAATTTTAAATATTTCTTCGCCAAAAACAGTATGGGTTGGCAGGTCACATATAACACCTTATTTATCAACTTTTTTAGCATTATTCTTGGCATCATTGTTCCTGTCAGTATTGCAATTTTTATAAATGAGATCCGCAATAAGACCTACAAAAAAATATCACAAAGTATGATGTTTTTTCCATATTTCATTTCTTGGGTTGTTGTAGGAGCTATCATTTATGGTATTTTCTCTACAGATGTGGGCGTAGCTAACAATATTTTAGGATATTTTGGAGTGGAGCCTATTCGATGGTACTCAGAACCAAAGTATTGGAAGACGATTATCATTTTTGCGAGTGTTTGGAAATGGAGCGGGTATAGCTCTATTCTATATATGGCAGCAATGTCGAACTTTGATAACAGCTTATATGAATCAGCAAAAGTGGACGGTGCGAATAAGCTTCAGCAAATTTATTATTTAACAATCCCAATGTTAAAGCCAACCATTATCGTATTAACGTTACTAAATGTAGGTAGAATCTTCTACGGAGATTTTGGGATGATCTACGGTATTGTTGGTAATAATCCGGTTTTGATTGATGAAGTTACTGTTATTGATATCTACGTATATCAATCTATGCGTACACTTGGGTTTTCATATTCAACGGCCATTGGTCTATTTCAATCTTTAATGGGGCTTATCCTAATTACGTTTGCCAATAAAACAGCTAAGAAAATAAACGATGGGGAGGGTCTATTCTAAACATGGGAATTAATAGAGCGCTTGGCGATAAATTAGTTGTGATCATAGCATATTGCTTTATAGGCTGTTTTGCTCTCGTTTGTTTATATCCTCTTTGGTTAACAGTTAGTGTTTCTTTCTCATCTGAACAGGCAATTGCAAGAAATGGATATTCGTTTCTACCTCAGAGTCCTAGCCTTGATACGTATAAATATATTTTTGTGAATAGCGGAATGAGAATTTTGAAGTCCTATGGTATAACGATTTTTGTCACGGTAGTAGGAACGACAAGTGCCTTGCTTATTACTAGTATGATGGCTTTTGCGCTGTCGCTCAAAAAACTGAAATATCGCAATTTTATTGCATTTATTAGTAATTTTACGATTATTTTCTCATCGGGCTTAATTCCTTGGTATATCGTATCTGTTAATTACTATGGCTTAAAAAATAGCATCTGGGCATTAATCCTTCCAGCGGTATTTAGTGTATGGAATATGTTCCTGATGAGAACGTATTTCTCAAGTATTTCACCGTCCTTATATGAGGCAGCTGAAATTGATGGAGCCAACTATTTCAGGATTTATTTGAAAATAGCTCTACCCTTGAGTAAGACAGCATTGTTAACAGTGGGTTTGATGTATGCGCTTTCTTATTGGAATGACTGGTGGCATGCGCTGATCTTTATTAATGATAAGGATCTATTCCCATTGCAATATTATCTTTATAACATTTTATCCAATGTAAATGCGATTAGCTCAGGCCGAATTCCATCAGGAGCTTCAGGCAGTATCACTTTACCAGCAGAAACTGTGAAAATGGCAATTACAGTGATTACGATAGGACCTATTATTTTTCTTTATCCCTTTGTTCAAAAATACTTTGTGCAAGGCATTATGGCAGGCGCAGTAAAAGAGTAAAAATCTAATTATATTAGTCCTAAAGGGCTTAATATATATGAACAATTCAAAGGGGGATATTATATGAAAAGGAATAAGTTGCAAATCCTATTGGTATTAATGTTATTGTCAGTTTCAATTCTTGCAGGTTGTAGTAGCAACAGCAACAGTAACAGTGCGTCTGGCTCTAAAGTAGAACCACTTACCATCCTGTATCCAGGTGATGAAAGTGAACGTATGACTGAATATCTTGACAATGAATTTGCTGAGAAGATGGAAACTGAGCTTGGGTTAAAGGTGAAAGTTATTTTTGTACCCTGGGCGCAATATTGGGAACAAAAGGATATTATGCTAGCCGCTTCTGAACCAGTCGATCTCTTTTGGGATGGTCTTCCTGACCTATCAACAATTGTAAATAAGAAGCAAGCTCAACCATTAGATAGCCTAATTGAAAAATATGGTCAAGACATGCTAAAAGTATTGCCTATGGAACATCTTCAAGGTGCAATAATTGATGGTCAAATATATGGTATTCCTTCTGCATATGCTCCATCCTCTGCAATGTATCAATTGGTTGCCGTTCGGCAGGATATTTTAGAAGCGGTTGGTATGACAGAAGTAAATACAGCCGAAGATTTGAAAGAATTTGCTACAAGAGCAGCGAAGCAATATCCGGAATTTAAGGGACCTTCGGACATTATCTTTAAGCCACTTACTAGATACTTTACAGATGAACAGTATAACTGGATTGCATCTGAGGACTTAGTTGTATTTGGTGAAGACAGTAAAAAAGCTTACAGCTACTTTGAAACAGAAGCTTTCCAAAAAGTAGCGAAATTTAATAATGGAATGTATGATGCAGGTCTATACTCTGAGGATCTAACAATAAAGTACAATGAAAGAGATACTCGCATGCAAACGGGCTTATATTTATGGGTAGAAGGCTCCTTAGGTAAAGAAATGGAAATTATTGAAGCAGTTAGAGCTAATGATCCAAAGGCAGTAGTTAAAACTTATCTTCTAGCTGATGATAAGCCTCGTTATATTACGGCAACAGGTGGAGAGGTTCTAGCAGTTCCAGCAACAGCTCCAAATCCTGAAGCCGCGATGAAATTTATCAATTGGATATACTCATCACAGGAAAACTATCAATTCGCTCTATATGGTGTAGAAGGTAAGGATTTTGAAATAGTAGATGGTAGAATTAAGAAGATAACAGCCAGTGAATTCTTCTATGAGTGGATGTTTAGAAATCAAAATTATCAATTATTTGGACCAGATGTTGATCAAGCATCAATCGATAACTACGCTATCTGGGATGATGAGGCTATCTTATCTGATGCATTAGGCTTCCGCTTCAATAATGAGAAAGTAAAGAATATTGAAACGGCTTTGAGAGAAGTAGCAGGTAAACAACTAGCGGCGATCCGCTCAGGTTTCGTTGATTTTGAAACAGGGTATCCAAAGGCGATTGAAAAGCTAAAAGCAGCAGGAATAGATGAGTATGTTGCAGAAGTTCAACGTCAACTTGATGAATTTTTGGCAAGTAAATAATTGAAGTTATGTAGATGCAGTATTCGCGATTAATTCAACTAACCGCAACCAAAGCCTCGAACCCAAATTGGTTTGAGGCTTTGGTTCGTTATTGAAGAGGTTGATTTGGCTTTGATAGTAATTAATTATTTTATCGCCAAGGTCCACGAGCTGGAGAAGATCGCTAAAGAACTCGATATTTCCATCCACTGTCGAGATCTTGCTATCCTATGTAGGACGACTACTACTGATATAAAGATTACCTTATACTATGGGTATGAGGTGAAGGATATGGATCAAAAGTTATTTGACCTTCTATATGCGGCAGTAGTTAACCGAGAATCAACCTATGAAGGTGTATATTATACGGGAGTAAAGACAACAAAGATCGTGTGTCGACCTACTTGTCGGGCCAAAACACCTAAAGCAATGAACGTGACTTTTTACAGCACTCTAGAAGATGCACTTCAGGCGGGATTTCGACCTTGCAAACGTTGTAAGCCTGAAGCTAACGGGGCGCTTGGACCGGATGCGGCTTTGGCCGCGCAGGTGGATACGATCATTGAGACACAATACAAAGACAAACTTACCTTGTCTCAGTTGGCTGCTTTGCTTGCTATAAGTCCTTACCATTTACAGCGAACATACAAGCGAGTGAGAGGATATTCGCCCGCAGAAAAAACGGAGCTTGTTCGATTAAAACATGCGCAGCGATTTTTATTAGAATCAAATGCTACCATCGCAGAGATAGGAGAGGCTGTGGGCTATGGTAGTCCATCCCATTTCGCGGCTTGGTTTAGTAATAGAACAGGGATTTCTCCCACAGCATATCGGAACGGACAAGGAGGAGGAGATGAATCTGATGAATAGTAAAAGGTATCGACATACGGTAATCGGCTTGAATCAGCCTTGGACACTTATTGCGAGTGAGCAAGGAATTAGCCAATTGTTTTATCCTCCCCATGTGTCAACATTGGCTGGGCTTAATCAAGATTTCACAGAGATTACCCAGGATCGCGGCCTCTTCGATGAATTCGGCATCATCGAGCTGTTGGAGAAGTATTTCGCTGGAATTCCTGTCAGTTTCGATAAGGTTCCTATGGATGTAGGGGGAACACCGTTTCAACAGAGCGTATGGCGAGGCTTAAGCCAAATCCCTCATGGAGAAACGTGGACGTACAAGGATTTTGCGAACACCATTGGAAAACCATCAGCGATAAGAGCAGTAAGTACTGCGATTGGACGCAATCCTTTGCCCATCGTGTTGCCTTGCCACAGGGTGGTCGGTTCAAACGGAACGTTAACCGGATTTAGAGGGGGGCTTCAAATGAAGAAAGACATCCTTGCTTTGGAGGGTATAAGTAATTTGAAGGTTGCTGGACATGAACGATTCCAGTTCTGATCTGCTCTTAGATCGATACAATAGGCTTCAATAAAGTAAAACCTCGCTCTCATACACAGTTCACACTGGTGAGAGCGAGGTTTTTTGATAGAATCATCGTTAAAAAATGAAGTTAGTTTGTAGTTACTTTTAACAGTTTAGCGATAAAGGCTGCTGCTTCAGCACGAGTTGCTACTTGTTGAGGGGCAAATCGGTTCTGACCAACACCACTCACAAGTCCTTCTTTTACTGCTGTTGCCACATAAGGTACAGCCCACACAGGGATGGAGTTCTTATCGGAGAAAGAAAGAGATTGCTGTGGGTCGCCCTTAAGTTCAGCAGCACGAACCATCCAAGTTGTAATCTCTGCACGATTCAGCACTTTATCTGCTTTGAACGTGCCATCTGTATAGCCACTTACAATTCCTGCTTCTTCAGCTTGAGAAATATAAGTGGTTGCCCATGCTGGAATGTTCTTTGAACCCGTAAATGTAAGTGAAATCGTTGTTTCTTTCATTGGTAGGGCACGTCCAAGCATGGTAATGAACTCAGCGCGGTTGATACTTGCATCAGGTTTAAATGACTGATCACTGTAACCTGTAACGTATCCTGCAGCCACACCGGCTTTAATAGCACTCTCTGCCCAGTGTCCTGAGATGTCTTTCAAAGATTCCGTAGGTTCAGGTTTTGTAGTGGTTTCTACATCTGTTTTGATGATCCCGAATTGATCAACAATAAATGGCTTGGTATCATTTTTATCTTGATCGATTTCATAGGTAACGGCTGTAATTTTGTTGCCATCTACAGTGATACCAACAAAGTTCTGTATTTGACTGCGTTTAGGTCTACGATCATCCTTCGGATCTGGACCATATGGTGCTGCATGATTCTCTTCAGCTCGTTCGAAGAGGTTATAGTAGCTATCTCCAAGTTTTTCACTTGGGTTCTTATAGTAAACTTTTGGTCCGGCCGTTGCCGGAATCACATAAATACTTCCATCAGGATCAACACTGTATTCAATTGTTTCTCCATTTAGTGTTTCTTTAATTTTCGTTGGTGTTGTTGCTTTACCATCTTGAGCGATTGGTTTGGTGCGGGCATAAATATGATCGTGACCTTGCATAACAAAGTCGATATCAAGCTCGGCCATCAGTGGAGCGATTTGGTTACGAACCCCGTTTGGATCCATGATGTCTTCATCTGTAGCATGATTAGAAGTAGTGTAGGGACCTTTATGAATGTTCACAATGATCCACGTTGCTCCAGCCTTTTTGGCTGCTGTGGCATCTTTCTTTAACCATTCAACTTGATCTTCGGAGAAATTGGCATATTTCTCTGAATTCTCATTGGAGTTTAATACGATAAAATGAGCATTGCTGTAATCATAGGAGTAGTACGCTCCAGTTTCTGTAGCAGATCCAGCAGGGATGTTAATATTAAAGTGTTCATAAAAAGCGTAGTTCTCATCCTCGTGATTACCTGCAGAAGGAACAAAGGTTGTATTCAATAAGCTTTCTTGTGAATGACCGAGCAACCAATCCCATTGCTCTTCCTTCGTACCCGTGTCTACGATATCTCCGTTGTGGACGACAAACTGAGCATTATCTACGGTTTGAAGTGCCTTTTCGAGCGTCTGCGCAGACAAAATGGCTTCATCTTCGCTTTTTGCCTGAGTATCAGCTAAATCAATAAAGGTGAATTCCCCACTCTTAGGGGCAGTTTGAAACGTACCTGTTGCACTCCAAATCCTACGTTCTTTGTCACCCACACGATAATAATAAGTTGTATCTGCGTCAAGACCTGTAGCAACTGCTTTATGGACAAGCTCTTCTCCAGAATTGGTCGATGCAGAAGAGGAGCCTTCAAATGCGATAGCATTCGTAAAATCAGCTTTAGAACTGGTTTTCTTCGTTAATTGAACCGTACTGTTCGTAAGAAGTTTGGAAGTATACCAGGTAAATCCTTTGGAACTTTTGGTATCTCCATAAAATGTAGCTGTAATTTTGTTAATAGCATTAGCTGTGTTACTTGGTGATTCAGCATATGCAGGCAAGGCTGACGGAACAGCGATTAGACCGAGCACAAGAGTAACAGATAGAATCGTTGATGACATTTTTTTAAACTTCGTAAACACGAGAACACTCCTCTTAGTTGCTAATATGTAATAGTTACGATTATCATCATAGCAATGATTTGTTAATAGATTGTTTTCAATATTGTAGTACTTCGTAAAGTGAAGGGATGTGTGTTAATTCAACTCAAATAACGCTTGAGAAGTAGACAAATTTATCACTTCATAGTTTAACCTGGTAAGAATGTCTAATACCTGCAAAATGTAGCGCAGCATTTTTGACGTAATTCAGAAAACCCTTGACACCATACCAAAATATGTTAATATTTAACTGACAGACAGTCGGTCGGTGTCCAAGGAGGTAATTATAATGAGAATTGTAAAAGAAGCGGAAGAACGTAGGAACGAAATACTTGACGCGGCGGATGAGCTTTTTGCTCAGAAGGGCTTTGACGGCACAAGTACTAACGATATTCTCGAAAAGGTAGGGATTGCGCGGGGAACTCTATATTATCACTTCAAGTCGAAGGAGGATATTATGGACGCGCTGATTGAGCGGTATGCTGTCCTTATTTTAGGTGCGGCGAAGGAAATCGCCGTAGATAAAAGCATACCCGTAATCGAGCGCGTGATCCGCGCCGTAATGGCAATGAACCTAAGTGGCGGAAGCAGCGAGGTAATAATGGATCACATTCACAAGCCGCAGAACGCGCTGATGCATCAAAAAATACAAAAAGTTATCATCAATGGCGTTCCGCCGATACTGACGGAAATCATTCGCGAGGGCATTGACCAGGGAATGTTCAGCACACCGTTTCCATATGAATGCATGGAAATGGTTGTGATATATGCAAATACCATTTTTGATGATGATATGGTCACTATGACAAACGAGGAGAAAGGCACACGAATGCTGGCCTTTGTGTACAACGTAGAAAGGCTGCTCGGTGCAGATAGTGGAAGTCTTATGGACGCTATGCAGATATTTGGTAGCGGAGATGAAGGCGAACATGAATAGTTCGGGAAAATCCTTCGGAAAATTTCTTATTCTGTGGTCGGGTCAGCTTATTTCAGCGATAGGGAGCGGGCTCACGTCGTTCGGGCTTGGGATCTATGTGTTCCAACAGACGGGAAAGGCATCGGAGATGGCACTTGTAACCTTGCTTGCATTTATGCCTTCGCTTCTTTTAAGTGCCTTTTCGGGCGTACTTGCGGACCGCTATGATCGTAGGCTGCTAATGGTGCTAGGGGATAGTCTTTCGGCGATAGGACTTGTCTACATTCTGATATGTATGCTGCAAGGAGAAGCGCAGCTATGGCAGATTTGCGTTGGAGTTACCATAAGTTCGGTGTTTGCATCGCTGCTTGATCCCGCATACAAAGCTACGGTAACGGATTTGCTTACCGAGGAACAGTACACAAAGGCCAGTGGTCTTGTTCAAGTGGCAGGCTCGGCAAAATATCTGATTTCACCTATAATTGCGGGATTTCTACTCATCGTTTCGGATATTAAGCTGTTGCTTATAATCGACATTTGCACATTTTTTGTAACGGTTATTACAACTTTTGTAGTACGCAGCGGTCTTGCTTCAAATAAATATGAACAGGCAAAATCGTTTATCCGTGAATTCAAAGACGGTTGGGGTGCAGTTTATGAAAACAGGGGTGTGTTTGTACTTGTGGTCATGACATCGGTTCTAACATTTTTCCTCGGAGTTATAGAAACACTCTCCATGCCGATGATTCTTGCATTTTCGAATAGTTCTGTAGTAGGAACGCTTGAAACCATTATTGCTTCAGGAATGCTTGTATCAAGTGTGATGATAGGAATACTTCCGATCAAAAAGGGTTATGTGAAAATACTTTCGGTTTCGCTGTTTTGTATAGGAATATTTATGGCAGGGTTTGGACTTCGCGAAAATATTATATTGATCAGTATTTCGGGATTTCTCTTCTTCGCCATGTTACCGTTTGCCAATGTAAGCCTGGATTTTCTTGTTCGTACCAATATTGATAATTCCGTTCAAGGCAGAGCGTGGGCATTTATCGGAATCATTTCTCAGCTTGGATTTGTTGCCGCTTATGCGATTTCGGGTGTGCTGGCGGATTATGTATTCACCCCTTTATTAGTTGACGGCGGAGTGCTTGCTGACAGTGTGGGAAAGATCATTGGTACGGGCAGCGGCAGAGGAACGGGATTTCTCATCATAATCGCTGGGATGCTATTATGTGTAACTTCGGTAATTTTGTATAACTTAAAATCGATTAAAAAGCTAGAAAATGGAGGTGACTTATGTATTTCAGAATAATTCGCAATGACATTTCAAAAAGCAAACTGATCACACTGACAACCATGATATTTGTGGCTGCCGCGGCTATGCTTGTTTCGCTCGCAGCGATACTCGTCATCCATCTTTCTGGCGCACTAGATACACTTATGACACAAGCTAGAACTCCACATTTTATGCAGATGCATTCGGGTGAAATAGATACTGCACGGCTTACATCTTTTGCGGAGAAAAATAACCATGTTGATGAATTTCAGGTGCTAGAATTTCTCAACATGGACGGTGCGCAGATTATCTTAGGCGATAGTTCACTTGCGAGTAGTGTTCAGGATAACGGCTTCAGCATGCAGAGCGACAAATTTGATTATCTTCTTGATCTTGACGGAAATATCATCAAAGTATCCGACGGCGAGCTATATGTTCCAATTAGTTATATGAGGGATAATACCACTAAGGTCGGTGACCAGGCAGTAATAAGTGGGAAAGAGTTTACCATTGCGGGATTTCTCCGCGATTCGCAGATGAATTCTTCGCTCTCCGCCTCAAAGAGATTTCTTGTTAGTGAACATGATTACGCAGAAATAAGAGGTCTTGGAAGTATTGAGTATCTGATTGAGTTCAGATTAAAGGATTTGTCTATGCTCGGTGCATTTGAAACTGCTTATGCATCCGCAGGACTTGAAGCGAATGGGCCAACGGTTACATATACACTTTTCAAAATGATAAACGCACTTTCAGATGGGATGATGATTGCGGTAATACTCCTCATTAGCGCACTTGTCGTAGTCATCTCATTTATGTGTATACGCTTTACGCTCCTTGCGAAAATCGAAGATGACTACCGTGAAATTGGCGTTATGAAGGCCATAGGACTACGTGTCTCTGACATAAAAAAGATATATCTTGCGAAATACGCAGCGATTGCGGCGGCAGGCAGTATTCTCGGTTTTGCACTTTCGATTATGTTCAAAGGTATGCTTCTAGAAAATATACGGCTTTATATGGGTGAAAGCGATAATTCTTCTTTGGCTTTTGTCTTAGGACTCATTGGTATATTGCTTGTATTCCTTGCCATTATTGCCTATGTAAACAGAGTGCTGAAACGTTTTCGGAAAATATCTGCTGCAGAAGCAATCCGTTTTGGTTCTTCACAGGAAAAAAGCACGGGGGCAAAGCGTTTTAGCCTGAGTGGAAATAGGTTGTTTAGCACGAATATTTTTCTCGGGATCAAAGATGTTCTCGCTAGGAATAGACTTTACATAACTATGCTTGCGGTGCTGGTGATTTCGGCATTTATTATTATTGTTCCGCAGAACCTGTACAACACGATTTCCTCAAAAAGCTTCATCCAGTATATGGGGATAGGAAGCTATGATATGCGCATTGACATACAGCAGGCTGACCATATCTCTGAAAAAACCGCTGAAATTGTAAAGACGATGCACAGCGACAAAACCATTTCAAAATTTGCCGTCTTAACAACAAAAACATTCAAAGCAAAAATGGAAGATGGTTCGGAGGAAAATATAAAAATTGAACTCGGCGACCATTCGATTTTCCCGATAGAATATTCCGTGGGCAGAGCACCTTCATCAGAAGATGAAATTGCACTTTCGGCTATAAACGCCGATGAGCTGAGTAAAAAGGTCGGAGATGTCATTACGCTAGTGATTCAGGGGAAGGAGAAAAATCTTTCGGTAAGCGGCATTTATTCCGACATTACCAACGGCGGCAAAACCGCAAAGGCTGTATTCACCGACAATTCGGCGGACTTGATGTGGAGCATTATCTGCGCGGAACTTTCGGATAAATCTCTTGTCGACGGCAAAGTTTCGGAATATGCGAACAGGTTTGACTTTGCAAAGGTTTCGGACATTGATGAATTTGTTACTCAGACATTTGGCTCGACAATAAGTTCTGTCAAAATGGCCTCCAATGCCGCAATTGCTGTTGCGCTGATTATTACGTTACTGGTAACCCTGTTGTTTATGAAAATGCTTGTTGCAAAAGACAGATATTCCATTGCTGTAATGAAAGCGTTCGGATTTACAAACTCGGATATTACTGCACAGTATGTATCTCGTTCGGTTTTCGTACTGATTGTAGGAATTGTTCTAGGTACGCTACTTGCGAATACTGCTGGAGAGCTACTTGCGGGTGCGGTAATCTCCTCGTTTGGAGCATCGACGTTTCATTTTGTGGTCAATCCGCTTTCGGCATATCTACTTAGTCCGCTGCTGATGATAGGCACAGCACTTATCGCAACAATAATGGGTACATTGGGCGCTGGACAAATAAAAATTTCCGAGAATATAAAGGAGTAGGCATATGAAGAAGATTATTATCGGTGATCATATAGTAAAATCTTTCGGCGAGGGCGATGAGCAGCGCAATGTTCTTGATGGAGTATCTGCCTATATAAGCGAGGGCGAGTTCGTTGCGGTTATGGGACCTTCGGGCTCGGGAAAATCGACGCTGATGTTTGCACTTAGTGGAACGGATGACGTGAATGACGGAAAGGTTGTGTTTGACAATAGGGATTTATCTGCGGCCTCCGAGAATGAACTTTCAGATATACGTAGAACACAAATGGGATTTGTGTTTCAACAACCGACGATGTTGAAAAATCTGAATATCCTCGACAACATCATTCTACCGTCGATGCGTAATAACAGAAAAAATGTAGTAAAAATTACGGAGAAGGCAAGAGTGCTTATGAAAAGAGTAGGCATTACGGAGCTTGAAAAACGTGACATTACACAGGTCTCGGGAGGTCAGCTTCAACGTGCGGGAATATGTCGCGCGCTTATGAACAGTCCCAAAATCATCTTCGGTGACGAGCCGACGGGTGCGCTCAACTCAAAATCTGCACAGGAGATTATGGACATATTTTCCGAAATCAACGCGGAAGGGACTGCGATTATGCTTGTGACCCACGACGCGAAGGTTGCGGCGCGGACGGAACGTATAATGTTTATACGAGACGGAACCATCGTGAGCGAACTGAAGCTTCCGAAGTTTGCCGGGACGAACATAGATGGTAGAGTCAAGGAAGTAACGGAGAAAATGCGCGAAATAGGAATATGATCTGAATAACAAAAAGAACCCGGCAGATCTGCCGGGTTCTTACATATAAATAAATTGCGCATTAAGAGGTACTATGATATCATAAGAGAACTATTGTTGTTTTGTAATTTAAGATATAAGTATTGCATCTTACTTACAATATAATAATACCACGTGGATTCATGGTTTGTCAAATGTAATTTTTTTAACCAGACGAGGATGATAAGGAGTGTGTTCTGGAGTATGATGAACGCAAATGATTGGCAGAAAGAGCAGGAACGGTTGGATCAAATTACGCTAAAGCTGCGAACGAGAATTGCCGAGCTGGAACCCGAGGTGGATCAACTGCGCGATCAGGCAGCAGACATCCGCAAGCGATTTTGGGAAGAAGTTACGGTCAATACGAGTACTCATGAAGATTTCGAAGAGACTTTCTTCACGATCAAGCAGCAGGCTGCTGTGTTATCAGAACGAGAAAGCACGCACAGACAGTTGCTGCGACAATGGAAAAGTATGAACCGACTGCTGCCATCCCCTTATTTCGGGCGAATCGACTTTCAAGAAGATGGCCTGGACTTCAGTGAACAAGTTTATATCGGTGTGTCATCCTTCGCAGAGGAAGATGGTATGAGCTTTCTGGTATATGACTGGCGTACACCTATTGCAAGTTTGTATTACGACTACTCCCCAGGTGAGGTCGCATTTGAAACACCAGGAGGACACGTCGCTGGGACAATGGAATTGAAGCGGCAGTATCAAATTCGTGACGGGCAGATTCAGAACTTATTCGACTCGAGTATAACGATTGGCGACGAATTGCTGCAGCAAGTACTAGGTAAGGGCGCGGACAATCAGATGAAAAGTATCGTGGCAACCATTCAAAAAGAGCAGAATGCCATCATACGCAATGACACCAGTCGAATGCTTATTGTGCAGGGGGTGGCCGGTAGCGGGAAGACCTCAGCGGCACTACAGCGCGTAGCGTATTTACTGTACAAACACCGTGAGCAGATTAAAGCCGATCAAATCGTTCTGTTCTCGCCTAATCCGATGTTTAGTAGTTACGTGTCCACAGTCCTTCCGGAGCTTGGTGAGGAGAATATGCAACAAACGACCTTCCAAGAGTATCTTGAATACTGGCTTGGCTCGACACTACGTCTTGAGGACCCATTCGATCAACTCGAATATGTGTTGACAGAGGGAGAGGGATCAGAGCCAGGGTATGAGGCCCGGTTGAATGGGATTGGGTATAAGTCGTCGGAGGCTTACCTTCAAGCGCTGCAAAATTATGCGCAGTGGTTAAGTCAGGAAGGAATGTCATTCAACCCGATTCGGTTCAGAGATCGTGATTTGATAACCGCGGAACAAATGAAGTCACAGTTTTACAGCTACGATGCTTCCATCCGCTTGGCTAATCGTGTAGTTCTGCTTCAGGAATGGTTACTGCGAGAGTTAACCATACTAGAGCGCCAAGAGCGGGAGGAATCCTGGGTAGAAGAGGAACTTAATTACCTCGATAACGATCAGTATGCTGAAGCCTATCAGGCACTGCGTAAAGAAGACGGTGTCTTCGCTTTTGCCGAAGAGTATGTTGACGCCTATAACGAGCTACACAATAAGCATCTGCAAGAGGATGACTCTTTTGATTTTGCTCAACAGGAGGAAGCACTGCTACGCCGGATGATCGTGAAGGAGCACTTCAAATCGTTAAGACGGGGTGTAAAACGATTACTTTTCATAGATATGGTTGGGCTGTACGACCAGCTGTTTAGCGATGATGTTACTTATCGGGAGATGACAAATGGGGCCGAAGTGCCCGAGTATTGGTCGGGAATTTGTAAGCAAACAAAGGAAAAGTTGAGCAGGCTTGAACTATTTTATGAGGATGCGACACCGTACCTGTATTTAAAAGAACTCATCGAAGGCGTTCGTAGGAATACGGAGGTTCGGCACATATTCGTTGACGAAGGCCAGGATTACTCGATGTTCCAATATGAGTTTCTCAAAAAGCTGTTTCCCCGTGCTCGCATGACAGTGCTCGGTGACTTTAGTCAAGCAATCTTCACGCAGGCAACAAATTTGGAAGAGGATGACTCTCCATTGACCAGGCTTTATGGTGAGGAAGAGACAAGTCGGTTCTTACTTGTCCGAAGTTATCGTTCAACTCGCGAGATCGTGGAGTTTACAAAATCATTACTGCCATATGGGCAGATGATCGTACCTTTCGAGAGAAGGGGTAGGAAGCCAGTACTATCGATGTCAGATAATAGTAAGAAGCGTGCGGAACGAATGGCAGCGGATCTTGCGACACTTCAAGCTGAAGGCTACACCTCGATCGGCGTGATTACGAAGACAGCGGCCGAAAGCAGCGAGGTCTACAATACTTTGACAGCTTTGGGTTGCCAAGAACTGCGGCACATCACGAAGGCAACGTTCACCTTCGACAAGGGAACGCTAATTATTCCTGCTTATCTGGCTAAAGGTGTTGAATTCGATGCCGTATTGATTTACGATGGTTCTTCACAGACATATCATCGGGAAAGTGAGCGCAAACTCTTCTATACAGCATGTACACGTGCGATGCATCGCCTTCACCTTTACACAACAGGGGAATGGACCCCTTTTATTCAAGGATTGGATCTATCTTTGTATGAAGTTGAGCAGTACTGAGCCTTATAGAATTATCCGTAACCTTTGAGAAATATCGTCACGTCTATATAATATAGAAGAGAGGGGCCTAAGCCTCTCTCTTTTTTTACCCGAATATGTAAGGCAATGCTGATATGAATGTTTTCAGAAAAATAAAACCGAAAATCGTAATGATAATTTTACAATCCATAACACTAAACCAATTAAAAATCTAATGAGAGGATGTAACCGAAGGCTTGCACCACAATGTGGGCAGTTGGTAGCAGAAGAAGCGACTTCCTTAGAGCATACTTTGCAATTTTGCAATTTACTTTTTTTTCGAGAATTTAGAAACCTCGTAAATATGAAATACGAGGTAAGTTTGGTTAGTAGTCTTTGGTTCCTATTTAATAGACGCATTTTGGGCCAAAAGCTTATCTACTACTAGCAGTAATTTAGTAATGTTTTATGATAAAGTGGTAAGTAAATGTTTTGTATATGTAGATTCTAGAAGAAAGCTCATTATTGAAAGTGTTGGGTGAGAGGATGACTAGGATGAAAACCGAGCGGTTTATCTGGTTCAAAAGTCAACGAATTAAGAATAAAATCATTTCCATCTATTTTCCACTGGTTCTCATTCCGCTCTTATTGATGGGACTTTTTTCTTATACGATCAACTCGGAAGCAATTATTAAAAAGACCAAAAAAAACATGCTCGACGAGTCTCGCCTCATTATGATGCGAATGGATACCATTCTGAACAATGCGGATAGTTTTGCTAATCTCGCCATGCTTGATCTAAATAAGGACAAGGAGCGAATGGTTTTAGAACGACAGGAACGAGCTTCACTTGATTCACAGGTTAACGACGATTTCGTTTTGCGCAATCAAATTGAAAACAAGCTTGATTTTGCTCTAATGATCTTTCCAGATGTGGAATCCGCACTGTTCATCGATTTAAATGATAATATTTATGTGACGGACCCCAGGTTGGCTCAGGGTACTTCCCAAGGCTTGTTAAGCCCCATGCTTGATGAAGTGAAGAAACAAAATGGCATTAATAGTTGGTTCCCGATGCAGCGTCGGGATTTTTGGGTGCTTAATAAGGAGCAGGCCGTGCTAACGATTGGAAAGAAAATATTGGATACTGAAACGCTGGAAACCCTCGGTTATCTATTTGTAAACGTGAATGAGAAAGCGCTATCATCCATCTATCGTCCGGTTGGAACTGAACAACCTAACGGTTATTATATCGTTGACGATCGGGGTCTTGTCATTTCATCGACGGATGAGATGCAGATTTTACAGCCACTAAATCCCGATCAAAAATTGAACTTCCCTACCAATACTGCGATTCTTCAGGAAGAGAAGACGGTTAACGGGAAGAAAGTATTACTTACGGCGGCGACGCCCTTCGGCAAGTCAGGCTGGAAATTGGTGAATGAAATTGGGCTGAAGGATCTCACTAAGGAAACTCGACAGGTAACTAATGTAATTTTGATCGTTTGCGGAATCAGTCTACTATTCGCTCTGATGGGCGCTGTCGTTTTGAATCAATCTATTGCTTCACCCATTGTTTCTCTAGCCAAACACATGAGGCGGATTCGCGAAGAAGATATCTATAATCCTGTTGAAGTTAGAAGAGGAGATGAAATTGGTATTCTTGGTTCCGGACTGAATATGATGCTGGGGCGTATTAATGATTTGCTTGTGAAGGTGAAGGAGGAGCAACAATTAAAACGTGAATATGAACTGGCGCTTGTTCAGGATCAAATTAAGCCGCATTTTTTTTACAATACACTAGATTTGATCTATGTGCTATGCATTGCGGGAGAAAGTGAGCAGGCGGGGAAGGCGACCAAGGCACTAGCTGATTTTTATCGAATTGCCCTGAGTAATGGCAAAGAGATGATTACAGTTCGCGAGGAGATTCGCAACCTACATAGTTACCTCTACATCCAGAGCGCTCGTTATTCAGATTTGTTTGATTTCCAAATTCTGATTCCAAGTGAGCTTTTAAACGACGCCATACCCAAGTTGACCCTGCAGCCCCTGGTAGAAAATGCGATCTATCACGGATTGAAGGAGAAGGGCAGCTTCGGGCATATAACCATAGAAGGTGAACGTCATAAGGATGCAATGCGCATTCGCGTGAAGGATGATGGAGTCGGCATTCCACCGGAATGCCTAGAGCAATGGAAAGCGAACGGTAAAGAACGTCAATTCTTCGGCCTCAGCAATGTCAATGACCGGATCAAGCTGTATTTTGGGGAACGTTACGGAATTCAAATTCAAAGCCAGTTAGGAAGAGGCACTACAGTAACAGTTGAGATTCCACTAACGAATGGAGATTCCGAACATGATCAAGATAATATTTGCTGACGATGAGGCGGTATTTCGTCGCTATTTCCGAAATGTAATCGACTGGGAATCGAACGGGTACCAAATATGTGGAGAGGCGAAGAACGGTATGGAGGCGCTGGAACTTATTGAGCAGGTGCGCCCCGACATTGCTTTTATCGATATCAACATGCCTTATATGAGCGGAATGGACCTAGCAGCTAAGGTGAAGCTGTTGTATCCCACTACTTTTATTTTGCTGGTTACGGGCCACAGTGAATTTGAATACGCTCGGCAGGCGGTCAAAATCGGTGTAGATGATTACATTCTGAAGCCTTTTGACGAGGAGGAGTTGCATATGGCTCTTGCTAAGGTGAAAGGCTCCATGGAAAAGACGCAAGTGGAGAAGGATAAGACAAAAAATGAACAGCATGTCTGGAAAGAAGGATTTCTCAACCTGCTGATCAGCAACGCATACGAGCAGGATAATGAAACGATACAAAGTCAGTTAAAGCACTACCAGCTCGAGGAGGGGAGTTTGCTCTTCCAGGTAGTTGCAGTTGAAATTAATGGCCTGCATGAGCAGTGGCCGGATTCCGAAGAAATAAGATTGCGAAAATATATCATCAGTAATTTATTACAGGATTTAGTTCAACCGGATGGTCAGCATTTTATCTTTAATGGGCCAGAAAACTGCGTCATTTCACTTCTGCACTTCTCAGGTGAACAAGATAAGGAGAGTTTCGTTAGCTACAGCTACGAGAGACTCAGCGAATTAATTAAAAAGCATTTTGGTTTCAGTGTCACCGTCGGGATCGGCAGCACGGGACAAGGAATCCCTTCGATCCGTCAATCTTATATAGATGCGGTTATAGCCTTAAGGAATAAAATATCTATGAACCACAAAGATGTGGTTGATTTTCGGGACATTACCTCCCGATCAGCCAATGTCGGTTTCTATCCAAGTGAAATGAATGAGAAACTACTCATTCATTTGCGGCTACATGATGAAGAGGAGATCAAGAACAATTTAGATGAAATCCTCCTCTATATACAGACTAAGCAGCTTTCCAGCGATTATATTCATATGATTATGGCGGGGCTTGTTTCCTTATGCTTGACCTATATTTATGAGATGGACAAGCGGGTTGATCAACTACTGCCAGAAGGATTCTCGCCTTTTAAGGAAATTTTTAATAAGCCATCTCTCGAAGCGGGTTTCACCTGGATCACCGACTTATATTTGAATGTTGCTCGTCAATCCAAAGGCATGAAGCGTTCCAAAGCGGTTAAGCTGTTGAACTCTGCAAGGGAATATATCGATACCCATTACAGTGATAATCAGTTAAAGGTTGAGGATGTTGCTAAGCATCTCTATATTCAATCGCGTTATTTGCTCAAAGTTTTCAAGCAAGAGCTCGGCATCAGTGTCAGTGACTATATCTTTGAACTGCGGATGCAAACAGCCAAGGAATTACTACTATCTGGTAAAAATTTGCGTTTGACTGATATTGCAGAAATGGTAGGCTACAGTGACCCAGGACATTTCAGTAAAAGCTTTAAACGAAACACAGGCTTATCCCCAAGCGAATATGAAGTCATGCACTCTAAATAACACAAAAGAGGTCAAATCATACAAATGTGTTCCGATTTATCCCTTAATGAAAGCGCTAATATTAACTACAATATAGACAGATCCACGAAGGGGGATAAGAAAAAATGAAAAAAATGAAAACGCATGCAATGGCATTAATTCTGCTGTCTGTTATGGTTGCACTATCTGGTTGCGGCTCATCTAACAAGGGGGCAGACAAGGAAGTTAGCGGAAATAATGTAGAAAAAAAGCCGGAAACGGTGGAAACCATTAAACTTAAATTTTATGCGCAATATAGTGGCCAAGAGAAAGCCGCTTATGACGCTGCAAAAGAAGCGATGAAAAAAGTAATGCCTGAAGTAGAGGTGGAATTTGAGGTTGCAGCTCAAGATGATGAACAAAAAATTAAAACGTACGCAGCGGCGGGAACCTTGCCAGACATCTTTTTTGCCTCAAGCGGGCTGATCGAAACGCTAAAGAATTCAGACAATTTGTTGGTGCTGGATGATGTGGTAAAAGCAAATGACATCGAGTCCAAGCTGAACGAAACTTCCAAAGCGATGTTATGGAATAAGGATGGCCATTCCTATTCGGTTCCTAACGTTGGTCAATGGGCTGCAGTTATATTCTTCAATAAAGAGATTTTTGAGGATAACAATATTAAGGTTCCTGCTAACTATACGGAATTATTAGAAGCGGTTACAGCTCTGAAAGCGAAAGAAATTACACCACTTACGTTGTTTGCCAAAGAAAAATGGACCGGTGTGCAACTACTTGATATGGCCATTGTTGGCTCAGATCCAGGTGGATTGAAGAAACTGGACAATGGTGAAGGTACCTTTTCGGACGAGGCATATATACAGGGTGCTAGTAAGCTGGAAGAGCTTGTTAAGGCAGGGCTGTTGTCCAAAAATGCCTTCAATACGACGTATGATGATGCAGTTGCGCAATTTACATCTGGCAAAGCAGCTATGTTATTGAATGGTGCCTGGTCGATGGGTGCTTTGGAAGAAGGGCTCGGTGAAGGCAAGATGGGGATGCTCTATACTCCATTTACAGATGCCGACAAGGTAGATAGTGCTCAGTGGAATATTAGTGGTGGAGGCTTTAACCAAGGTTTTGCCGTTTCGAAAAACTCGAAATATCCAGAAGTGGCAGCAAAGTATGCAGCACTGATATCATTAGAATTTAATAAACAGCGTGTCATTCAAATCGGTGATCCGAACTCCATTTTGGTAGAAGAGGTACAGCCGACAGTTGGTTTTACACCGATACAGCAGCAGTATGCGAAAGATGCAGTCAATTTTAAATCGATGACAACCTTCGCTTGGGGCTTTGAGAATGCAAAGTTTAAAACGGTTATTGAAGACAACTCACAAAAGCTGCTGGCCGGTCAAAAATTGGATGATTTTATTCAAGATATGAATAAAGAACTAGAGAGAGTCCGTAATTAAAAGGCACATCAAGCAGGTTGTCCTTGTAAAGAGGGCAACCTGCTTTTAAAGGAGGAGCATATGACTTCGAAACAAAAATACAGGGTAGCACTACTTGTTTTCACCGTCCCGACGTTGCTTTTTTTCTCCATCATGGTTGTTTATCCAATACTTCAGACATTTCAGAAGAGTTTCTTCGATTGGGATGGGTTAACACCAGCAACCTTTAATGGACTTGATAATTTCATACGATTATTTCAGGATGACGATTTTTGGGTATCGCTCAAAAACGGTTTGATATTTGCTTTTGTGCTCGTTGTTTATCAGCTAGGACTTGGCACGGTGTTGGCTATTGCCCTTAGTAATAAAAATATATTTGGTCGTAAATTTTTTAAAACAACATATTTCATTCCGGTTGTCCTATCGAGTGTTGTCGTATCCCAATTGTTTATAGCTATATACAACACAGATGGTGGTTTGGTTAATAGTCTATTCACTTTATTTGGTTTTAATTATCAGCAAGCCTGGTTGAGTGGAGAACATAGCTCGATATGGGCGATTGCTTTTACAAATGCATGGCAGAACTTGGGTGTCCATCTCGTACTGATCTATGCTGCCATCAAATCTATACCCGAACATCTCTATGAAGCAGCTACAATTGATGGTGCTACCTTCTGGAGAAGTCATTGGAAGATTACGATTCCACTTCTCGGAGAGACCTATAAATTCTGTTTAATTATGGCTATAACAGGTGGTTTGAATGCCTTCCAGAACATGTTCGTCATGACTAACGGCGGCCCTGGTAATATTTCGTATACCTTTACTTTTATGATGTACAAGGCGGCTTTCCGCTCCGGTGAATACGGATACGGTTCGGCTGCAGCAGCCTTCCTTGTTATTGAATGCTTGCTCTTTACCATTCTTATCAACAAAATCGTAGCCCGGGAGAAAATCAGTTATTAGACGGGGGGATCTTATGTTAAAGCGAACAGCGAACAGAATATCTGCCTATGGTTCTCTTCTGTTCTTTGTCTTAATTAGTTTATATCCATTAGTGTGGTTGTTGTTTTATTCATTTAAAAATAATGAAGAGATTTTCTCAACGAACGTGTTTGGTGTTCCTCGTGTATGGCGGTTTGAGAATTATGTGAATGCCTTTGATGTTTTTGATCTGGTGCTTTATTTCAAGAACAGTTTTATCGTTTCGATTGGGACGGTTGCCATTACGATTATACTCTCGCTTATGTTCTCCTATGCAGCCGCACGGATGAAATGGCGGTATGCAGAATCTGCACGTATTTATATGACTGCAGGAATGTTCATACCGATGCAGATTATATTGATTCCACTTCTTGTCCTTTCTCGGGATTTGCATCTTCAGGATAGTTATTTAGCAGTGATTGTACCTTATGTGGCGTTTCAGCTTTCCTTTTCCACAATTATTTTCTATGCATTCTTTCGCTCACTTCCTTTCGAAATAGAAGAGTCGGCGGCGATTGATGGTGCCAGTGTATACAAAACATTCTTCCAAATCATGGTTCCACTTGTGAAGCCAGCGATCGCTTCAGTTTGCATCTTTGTCTTCCTGTTCGCGTGGAACGAATTCCTGGTTGCTCTCGTCATGATCAGCGACAATATGCTCAAGACGTTGCCGCTCGGATTGTTATATTTCCAGACACAGTTTGGCTCCGATTGGGGCACAATGGGCGCAGTTATGGTCATATCGACGATTCCTACTATTTTGATCTACCTATTGTTCTCGGAGCAAATTGAAAAAGCATTAACTGTCAGTTCGGCTGTAAAAGGTTAGCTTTTACGACAAAATGAATTTGGAATGGATGACATCCCCTCTAATTAGACACTCAAAAAAATCCTTATGGTATCATGAGGATCGAGTGGACAAGGAGGGGATATTTGTATTACTAGCAGTAATTCAGTCATGTTCTATGTTAAAATTAGAAAGTACTGACTAGCCCACATAGACATAATTACACTCGTATAAGGGGGTGAATGGGTTGAATGAGAAAGATAAATATCAAATTATTAGGCAGGGGATCACCACAAAAAATGTGAGCAAAACCTGTAAGGAGTTTGGTATTTCTAGAACCATCTATTATCAGTGGTATAATGCTTACCTAAAGCATGGAATGGAAGGGCTTACAGAGAAAGAACGAAAGCCGATCATGCCTAATAAGGTAGATAAACGAGTCGAAAAAATGATTTTAAAGTATGTGGCAAGGTTTCCAGAGGATGGGCCAAAGCGGATCTATTATGAGCTTCAGGATGAGGGCGTACAGGTAGGCGAGTCTGGTATTTACAATGTATTAAGGAGAAACAGGTTAAGCAAGCGAGAACAGCGTGAAGTGTACGCCGCCGAGATCAAAGCTAAGAAACGCCATGATGGAGATACATATAATACGCGCGGTGGTAAGGGCCAGCAGTTGGGAACCCCTATAGAAAGACAGAAGCACAAGCAGCAGCCCATCGACTATACAATGAAAGATCCAAGCCATGCTCACCCTGGTTATATGGTTCAACAGAGTATTCATTATATGGGTGTGTTTCCGAAGATCGGAAAGGTGTATCAATATGTGATCTATGATGTCCATTCAAGATTAGGACTAGTTAAGCTATATAATCGCAAGGCCACTATTCATTTTATCGACTTTATGACGTTGAAGATTTTACCCTTGATGAAGACCCTTCAATTTGAAATTGAAAATTTGGTTACGAACAAAAGTCGAGAATTCACCACAAACTGGGATAGAGGCAATCATAAGTATACGGATTTTTTACATAAAAATAATATTAACCAAGTGGCCTTTACCGCAGAAAATAAGGAGATATTTCAACCTTTGGAATCATTTGTCGCTGTATTGACGAAGGAGTTCTATCAGCAGGCTTGGAGTGATCCTACGATCGATTCATTCATGGTGCTAGAAAAGCGATTAGAAATATTTCTCCGCCACTACAATTTCAACAGAGCAATTACAGATGGACCTAATCAGGGGAAAATACCATCAGATATCGCACTTAACTATGCAGGTCGGCAAGAGCCTTTGCCGCTCTGGTTGTTTACAAGGAGATCATAGATGATGGAAGAAGATAAGTATCATGCTAAAATAGGGATCATCGGCGCAGGGATATCGGGTGTCACTACGGCCTATCAGCTAGCGAAGAAGGGATATACGAATATCACCATCCTTGAAAAGGATGAACGCGTAGGTGGCAAATGTCATTCGATTGAGTACCGGGGAAAAACGTATGAAATGGGGACTCTCATTGGCTTACCCTCATATAAACATACAATGGAGCTGATGGCCGAGTTTGACCTTATGGATAAAGGCCCGCTATTGGAGCGGGGATTCTTCGATGCCAAAGGAAGGAAGATGTCGCAGATTCCATTAGATCAAGTGGCGGAGTTTATGGAGGAATTCAGACGGTTACCGGAGGTTCTGAGCCGATATGAATCACTCAAAGAGCCTGGTTTTCTCCATTTGCCACCGGAATTGTGCCAGCCTTTTTCTGCATGGTGTGAAGAGAATGACTTGTCAGTCATTATGCAGGTCTATATGCATTACTTTAGTACTTTCGGATTTGGAAGCATTTATGATGTGCCTGCAGCCTATGTATTGAAATTTCTGAGTTATGATAATCTAATGGCTTTTATTGAAATTACACACATGATTACATGGCCCAAGGGAGTTAATCAATTAATCCAACGCATGGCAGACCAGGTAGAAGATCTACGATTGACTTGTGAAGTGCATCATATGGAGAAGGTGGCAGACGGTAGGGTCCGGGTGGAGACAGGTCAGGATATTTTGTATTTTGATAAGGTTATTTATACGGCTTCCTTACACCATATGGGTCATATCGTTGATTTGTCTCCTGCTGATAAGGGGCTATTTGACAGTATTATTTATGAGCGTTTTCGTGTCTACGCCTACAGAGTGGAAGGCATTCCGGCACATTCCGGCTATATTCCCCACAACATGTATCCTGAACGCAAGGGACATATGATGGCTTGGTATTATCGATGGGCTGATTTGGGTGCTACAGATTTGGTTACGGTGTATGTGGCAGAGAACGAGCAGATGACAGATGTGCAGATGCGGGAGACGGTAGAGAACAAACTTCGTGAACTGGGTGGGGAGAATATCCGCCTGTACATGATGAAGTCTTGGAAGCAGTTTCCGCATGTAGATTCGAATGCCTTACGTAACGGGTTTTATGAGCGGATTGATCAGATGCAGGGAAGAGACCAGATCTATTACGCTGGTGAAATTATGAACTTTCCTACACTTGAGAACTGTATCGTGTATGCAAAGCATTTGGTGAATCGATTTTTCTGAGTCCTAATCTAGCAAAAAATTCCGAATATACAAGTAACAGTCTTACCGACAGTGCGTAATTTGTCGATGAGGCTGTTTTTTTACTTTCAAGTTAGCTTTACAGTCGCATAGTTCAATAAACCTAGATAATTGGGTAAAAAGAGCCCTGGATTCCGTTAAAATCAAGCTTTCCTAAGCAAACCTACCCAGAAGGGATAAATTTAGTTTGTATATGCGGTTTTGATTGCATTTGGTAGTGTAAACACAACTCGAAAGAAGACTTATAAAAGCCTTTTAAATCAACGTTTCTATAAAATTGATAGGGAATATACATTAGGATATATTCAACTCAAGACATCATATTTAACTAAAATTTTAGGAGGGGTAAGTCATGTTTTTATTTGAATCCATACCCTGGTATTCAGCTCTCATGTGGTTTGCGGTACTAGCTGGTTTAATGCTTGTCAATGAAATAGCTCGGATGAGCAAATGGGTTTCGATCATTTTGTTCCTGGCGCTACCGATTGTGCTAACCGTTGCGGTTTGGCCAAACACAGCAGGAGAAGGTTCTAGTGTAGGTACTTGGTTTCACTGGGTGAAAGTTTATTCAGCACTGGCAGGATGTTTAGGCTTTCTAGCTATCCGGTTTATCAAAGGTTGGAGCAACAATAAGTACATCTTGATGTTCCCGGCTATTATTCTGGCAGTCAACATTCTAGAAGCTGTTATTCGGGATTTCCAAGTGTATAGCCTGAATGGTATGGTCGATGGCGTAATGATGGTTGGCGGACCTTGGAACATTATGAATGGGGTTGCCGGCATACTGAACATAATTACGATTTCTGGCTGGATGGGAATTGTGATAAGTAAGGATAAGAGTAAGGATATGTTATGGCCTGACCAACTTTGGTTCTGGATCATCGCATACGATATTTGGAACTTCGCTTATGTATATAACGCGGTTTCAGATCACGCTTTCTATGCTGGAGCAGCATTGCTAATTTCATGTACAATTCCAGCGTTCTTCTTCAAGAAAGGCGCTTGGCTGCAACACCGTGCTCAGACTTTAGCTATTTGGATGATGTTTACGATGTCCTTCCCAATGTTTGTTGGAGAATCCAAATTCGCTGTACAATCATCACACAGTGAAACAGCTTTATGGGTTGTAAGTGCATTGTCATTAGCAGCTAACATAGCTGTATTCGTATACCACTTCTACAAAATTATCAAACACAAACGCAATCCGCTTAAAGTCGAAGTATACACTGATTTGGCGGCATACAAGGCAATTGCTGAGAATAAATAAGCGTCGCAGGGTAACTAACTCTCTCTGTAACCACCTCTTATTACCACTTATCATTACCACCTCTCATGATCCAATGAGAGGTTTTTTCATGTTTAGGTTCTCGGGTACGAGGGTTGAAGGTTGTCCCTTACATGGATTGGTACGCAGAGGAGTTCTATATGGCTTAATGTCGGCTTAACCCAGGGAGCCTTATGCTAACGAACTACTGCTGCTGCTTCTAACGGAACTGAGCGACGTTAATAGGCCGAATATAGGCTTGCGAGTATTCTAACGGAACTGTACGACGTTAATGTGGGACTTGGGTGCTTTAATCCGCCTGAACATGGTAAATAGCATCGCTCAGTTCCGTTACATTGTAGAAGTGACAAGTATTTGGCAAATAAGGTCGGCTAGCGGTTCAACCCCCTAAATTTGGACACTTTCCACATCATTCTTAAGAAATCTCATCATAGCGCAATTTTTTGTGGGGGAATCAACCCCATGGTCATCAAACGTAAGTATTCCTTGGGTGGCCAATCCTTGAGACTGCCATG
>NZ_RZNY01000032.1 GCF_003994475.1 Paenibacillus anaericanus
AAGGTGTTTTGATCCCTGTCTCACAAACGGGGGTCAGTCCCGCGGGACTCAAGCTTTTTATTCTTTCTCTTGCGGAGCTGAGCTCTCTAGAGCATGTAGTTTACGATATTGTCCTGGCGTATAGCCCGTCTCTTTCTTAAATTTCCGGATAAAGTTCGGTACATCTAGATAGCCAACACTTTCTATGATTTCTTGGAGAGGGGCGTTGGTATTTATAAGCAACCGAATGACCTCATCCATCCGCCGATGCCAGATATATTGTGAGAAATTGCAGCCTATTTTCTCTTTGAAGCTGCGGCTAAGATAAGAAATGGAGACTGAGTATTTCAGTGCAACATGCTCCAAACTGAGTGTATAGTCGGCAAATTGTAGATCTACATAAGCGACAATGTTATCAATTAATGATGGTTGCTCGGATTCCGTATTCCGCTCCACCTGTTGGCAGATGTAGGAGGTCATGGAGGTTAATTTGATCTCCAATTCTTCCAAAGATTCAAAGCTGGTGTAGCTAGAGATATCTCTAAACACTTCGTTTACTCCGAGCTCAGAAGCAGTGCGGAGCAAGGAGTTCAGAAGATCGAAGCAGATACACCGTAGTAGTGAAATCGGTAGCGATGCTTCCTTGATTACATTAATGATACTAGAAATTGTTTGATCTGCTACAGCTTCATTGCCTTGCTTAAGACTTTGCTCTAGCTTTAACATGGACTTTTTGGGAATCCAAAACGTTTCAGCAGTTGATGAAGTGATTTCAGATAAATGTTCAAAGTAGGTCACACGGCCACTTGACCCCATCATCCGGTTCTCCATAGCCGTGGCTGCCTCGATAAAGGACTGATTTAACCCAGCGAGGTCATTGTACACGGTACCTACGCCAATGTATGGGATGAGCTGGAAGTTATCGACGGCAATAACTTTGATGGCTTCGATGACTTGTTCTACTCGCTCCTGAACATTATCATTATCTTCAGCTGGTAGCGAAACCATGAGCGCAAATTGATCTGTAGTTGAGAACTCCACTCCATAGATATGGGCGTTTAAATCAGGGAATTCAAACTCACCAAGCATTTCTTGTAAATGATATCGTACCTGTCTATTCTCTTCGTTATCTATCATTTCATCCCAGGCTAGAATAACCGAGAAATATAAACCCTGACCGTGAGGAAACTCTAGGCCGGCATTAGTAATCATCTGTTCAATTTCGGGATCATCGGGCTTACCATGCTTCAATAGGAGCAGCAGGCATTGGTTTCGCACAAAAGGCTCTTGTGAATCTATTGTGGTGCTGTAGTCTTGGATGGTTTGTTTAATCCAATCCCACTCATTACGCGTTTTGGAGATGTCCGTGTTATTGCCATTGCCTCTTAGTTTGGCGAATTCTATCAAGTCCCTGATAGGATGATATTGTCGTTTGGCCAAGATCATGGCAGCAATGATACCGCTTAATACTGCAATACAGAACACCATAAGAATCAAGGTCTGGATATGGGCCACTTTGCTGAAGAATTGATAGCTTGGCATCGTAGTCACATAGGTCCAGTTATTATGATCGGATTTAACAGAAACAACAGAGTGTTGTTCTCCAGCAAGATCCATGCTATGAATGCCCGGTTTAAGCGAAGACAAGGTAGTCAACACTTCTGGGGGCAAATCTACCCCACGATTGTTTGTAGTAAGTACTTCACCGGTCTCACTAAAGATATAGCTGCTGCCCGAGAAGTCATTAAGAATCGTATCCATAACACCCGTCAATTTGGCTTCACTCATCAAATAAACAACCGTTCCGTTAGGAAAAGGATCATTGGGTTTGATCGGAACAAGCAGGGTCAGCAAAGGTTCCTTACGTGAGTTAACGGTTACATTTTCAACTGGACGAATGAGAGGTTGCTTTGATTCATTAAGATCACGCAATACATCGTCCTTACTCCAATTTTCATATTGATATATTTTGCCGAATGCGACATTCAGATCACTTAAGCCTCGGTAGGAGTAGATGATGGTATCATTATGAAAATACAAAAATAAATCCTCAAGTATGCTACTGTTTGCTTTGTAGCTGGCTAAGGTGCTGATGGCTTCAAGTCCATAGTATGGATGGCGAACCATATAAGGGGTTAGATGCTCGTCATATGATATTTTACTAGCTATTTCTTGCAATTCACTCATGCGATCATCTATCGTCATTTTAACTTGATTGAGTTGGTTTACATTGGACTGCTCTATTTCAGTACGGAGACTATTGACTGCGTTTTCATAAATGAACATCGTGACAAAACTCAACGGTATTAGGAACATTAATATATAGGACAAGGCATATTTTAGGAGCAATTTTGACTTGAAATGGTTTCCGTACATTCGGAGCTTGGACATGCTGAATGACTTAAACGCTAGTTTTGCCACGAATGTTCCCTCCAATGAAGTTACTATATATTGTAGTTTTTAAGGTGATGTAGGCCGTTTTTCTATTATGTAATAAATAAATGTTCCTGTAAAGGTTGACCAGTCTTATATAGGATGATTAGGCTATGTACCAGAATTAGCGTTTATCATTAGGTGAACACATGGTTAAAACGTTATGAAGAAATAATGCTTGCAAATGATTATTTTATATGGTATGATCTATTTTGTTCGCTAATCAGATATGTTTTATGGAGAGGTACCGAAGCGGTCATAACGGGGCGGTCTTGAAAACCGTTAGAGTGCAAGCTCACGTGGGTTCGAATCCCACCCTCTCCGCCATAATTTTTTAAAAAAAGTCTATACTACTGATAAGCTGATACAGTCGTTTCCCGTGAGGGAGGCGGCTTTTTTGTTATTTTGGTGCACCTCTCTGAGGATACTGATAGTTCATGTTGCCATATAGTGTTTTTTTTGGCATGTTTATATAAAGGGAAAATGGCTTGTTAGGGTTAAAGGGGCGACTTATATGGTGCATGAAATTGAAGCGCGTACACTGCTATCCAGACAGAAGCAACCGGAGAACTGGTTCGGGGTAGACTACAATTTGAATGTGTACAGGGGTTGTGTACATGGATGTATCTATTGTGATTCCCGCAGTGAGTGTTACGGAATTGAAGTGTTTGAAGACATTGCGGTAAAGAAGAACGCTGTTCAGCTTCTAAAAAAAGAGTTGGCGGGTAAGCGCCACAAGGGAATGATTGGAACGGGTTCTATGAGCGATCCGTACATGCCAATCGAACGCTCTTTGCGGTTGACACGGGGAGTGTTAGAAACAATCGCCGCCGCGCCTGGATTCGCTGTCCAAACCGTTACAAAAAGTGATTTGATAGTTCGAGATGCTGATGTATTGCAAGAGATCAGCCAGCGGACTCATGCTACAGTGGCTGTATCGATTAGTACTTGTGACGAGGAACAGGCTTCTTGGATCGAACCTCATGCCCCAGCTCCAGCTGCTCGTTTGCAAGCCTTGGCTACCTTGGCTAAGCAGGACATATATAGTGGTGTACTTCTGATGCCTACATTGCCATTCCTGACGGACAGCCGTGCTAATATTGTAAAGATAGTGGAAAGAGCTCATGCCTCTGGGGCACAATTTATTATTCCCTGGTTAGGCATGTCGTTACGAGATCGACAACGAGATTATTATTATGAAAAGTTGGCGGAGAGAGCTCCAGGTTTGGTTCCCCAATATCAAAGGACATATGGAGAGCGCTACAATTGTATGTCGCCCCGCGCAAAATCACTCTGGGAGCTTCTTCACGAGCTTTGTGATAAGTATGGAATAGTATGCGAGATGAAGGATGTAAAGCGTTTTGTTCCCCCTGAACCACCGGAGCAGCTTGAGTTATTTTAAAAGTTAACGGAATCTGAGGGGGAAATGCATAAACAGAGCTATTTTACCACAAATTAAGGAGGATACTGCAGCAAAGATAAGGGAGGAATATGTCATGAGTAAGCCGAAAGGTTATACTACACCTGGAACTCAACCCGCTAACCACGAGGGGAATCACGATGAGAGAAATCAAGCTGGGCCAGAGCCATTGTCTGGGTCCAAAAAGGTGAAAAACCGAAATCATGTGAGTCATAATAATCCCCAAGGAAGCTAATTTAAGACTTGTGGCATTCTGTAAAAAATAAGCGATTTTTGGAGAAGACCTCGGCATTTTTGCTGGGGTTTTTTTCTTTTGAAATTGAATAAAACAAGACAGAGAGTCAAGAAAGTGTAATAATATAAGTAGGGCCCCATCCATTTTATGATGGTTGACTTTAATGAAATCGAAAGAAGGAATAAATATTAAACCCATACTGAAAGGATCGTGATGCGCTTGACCTCTTTAAATTCTTTAAATTCTATGGAGTCAATACCCCAAGGTATACCCTCTGAGGCTGAGCTCCAACCGATTCGTCCTCATCACAAAAGAACCCTTGGCAACATCTTACTTAGAACTCTATTCATAATTATTGGAGCCATTATTGTCTCGGTGGCACTGGAGTTATTTCTAGTACCGAATCAAATTACGGATGGTGGAATCACCGGTATATCAGTCATGTCTTCGCATCTATCGGATTGGGCACTCGGTATATTCTTATTCGTATTTAACTTACCGTTTCTAATTATTGGATATAAGCAAATTGGTAAGACATTTGCGATGTCTACTCTTTTAGGTATTACCGTAATGGCGATCGGAACAACATTGCTGCACCCTGTAGAGGCATTTGTTGATGATACTTTATTGGCTTTTGTTTTTGGTGGCATTTTGCTTGGTTTGGGAACAGGTTTGGTTATACGATTTGGTGGATCTCTGGACGGCACGGAAATTGTGGCTATCTTGATCTCACGTAAATCGGCATTCTCTGTCGGTGAAATTATTATGGTTTTCAACTTCTTTATCTTGCTTTGTGCAGGTTTTGTATTTAATTGGGAAAGTGCACTATTCTCACTACTGGCCTATTATATCGCCTTTAAGACGATAGATATCGTCGTAGATGGTTTAAATGAATCGAAATCGGTATGGATTATCAGCGATCAGATTGATGATATCGGGGATGCCATTCAGAGTCGATTGGGCCGTGGCGTAACGTATTTGTCCGGCGAAGGTGGTTTTTCAGGCGATCCAAAGAAAGTTATCTTCTGTGTTATTACTCGTTTGGAGGAAGCCAAACTCAAGGAAATTGTAAATTATTATGATGATAGTGCTTTTATGGCAGTCGGAAATATCCACGATGTGAAAGGTGGACGATTCAAAAAGAAGGCTATCCATTAACGGGATGCCTGAGTCACCACTGGTTGCAAGATGGTTCAATATATGAGTTAGTTAAGAAGGAAACCCATGTGAATTTTATTCGCATGGGTTTCCTTTTTTATGTGTTTAGAGCGTAATTTATTTTTTATTACGCAACTGCCGGAAGAACATCGTGAGCATTGTAGAACACTCTTCCTGAAGAATGCCGTGAGTAACTTCAGTCCGATGATTAAACCTAGGCTCCTGAAGTAGGTTCATTAATGTGCCTGCACATCCAGCTTTGGGATCAGGGGCGCCGTAGATGACATGGGGCACGCGGCATTGTACGATCGCTCCTGCGCACATGGGACAGGGTTCCAAAGTAACGTAGAGACGACAATTTAATAATCGCCAAGCTCCAATGAATTGGCTGGCTTCGCGGATAGCAATCATCTCGGCATGTGCTGTTCCATCTAGACCACTTTCTCTTAGATTATGGCCTCTGCCAACAACTTCGTCCCCGAGAACGATAATGGCGCCAATCGGTACTTCGCCGATGGCTTCAGCTTTGCGTGCCTCAGCAATTGCTTCATTCATCCAGTATTCATGAGAGTAAGAAGAGATAGGAGGTTCTGGAGTTATAGGTAGTGACATGAGATGCTTTCAGCTCCTTAGCTAGATTCGAAACAAAGAATTATTCAACGAACAAATATTCGTTGTTAACATGTTGTGGACAAAATTGTGCATAAGTTTGATATCCAATTCCTTTATCCCCACTATTATACACAAACTGTGCACATATTCTGTTGATATGTTAATAGTATGTGGATAAACCCTTAACATTTTTTGAATAAGCTTATTATTTTCACTAAAATGGTTAACGTTTCCTGAACGAGGTTAGGTCGTTGCTTCTTGATTGTAGGAAATCAGCAAGTGAATATCAATATCTTTGCAAAAGATGTCGTTACGAGTATGATGAAGATATAGAACAATATATTCCAAAATATATATTAAATTGATAGACTTGTTCCAAGGGGTGAGGAGAGTAATTGTCCATTAAAACAAAGCTATCTCTAATTATGTCAGTATTTGCCCTGGTTATTCTGTCTTTGAATATTGGCCTGAGCTATTTTTCGACACGGGATAATTTACGTAAAGATAGTGAGAGCAACATGATGTTAACAGGCAAACAGATTGCTCTTGCGGTTGAACAAAGCCGCTCCGTCTACGATTATGTTAAGCGTCAATTTAATGAGGATATCAACAACGCCTTGATTATGAGTACACTTTCATTAGCCAGTCCGGGGCGAATAGCAGAGGAATCGCTGAAGTCTAATGAGAACCTCTTAGAGATAACTGGAATGAGTCTTGGCAGTCAAAGTCACGTGAATATTCTTTTTGGTACCAATTCGTATGGGAATGATTCTGATCTTGGGTCTGTGAGAAAAGCATTAGAGACACGAACAAGTTTTCTGAATGATACACATATTAACGGTCAACATGTACTCGTGAGCTTCATTCCAATTATGCCGTACCAAAGTGAATCCTATGTCATTAGAATTATTTCAAGTTATGAGCCGATTTCATCAGCCATCTCTAAAGTGGTGTGGAGTCAGGTTTCCACTTCGATTGTGCTTCTACAAATTGTTGTGTTTGCGAGTTACATATTAGCTGGTGAGTTGACCAGGCCTATTCACGATATTCTTAACAGGGTCAATCAGTTAGCTTCTGGGGACTTTGAGGATAGATTACAAGTCAAATCAAAGGATGAGCTGGGTTTGTTGGCTCTTCGGATTAATGCAATGGCTAGAAGCCTCGGCCGAAATACGATGGAGTTGCATCGGAAGAATGAGGAGAACCGAGCCATGAAGGAGCATTTAGAATCCATCATCAATCAGACGGCGGATGCGATCCATTTAACGGATCTGGATGGGAAGATTATTCGTGTGAATTCGGCATTTGAATATCTGTACGGATGGACGAGCGAGGAAGTTGTGGGCTCTAGATTGGACTTTATTCCTAGTTCTCCAGGGGAGTACCGAAGAGAGTGGCGTAAGGAATTAGAGCTTGGTAGGCACTTTGTGCTGTCAGAGGCTGTTCGGATATGTAAAGATGGAAGCAAGATAAATGTAAGTATGAGTGAATCCCCTATTTTTGATGAAGATGGGAAAATTACTGCAGTAATCAGTATCTCTCGTGATATGACAGAGCACAATAAGATGGAAGAGTTACTTCGTCGTTCGGAGAAATTGACCATGGTTGGACAACTTGCCGCAGGGGTGGCGCATGAGATACGTAACCCGCTTACGACACTGCGAGGTTTTCTGCAAATGCAGCAGCGTGCCAAGGCGATCAACATGAGTCATACCGATCTTATGTTATCTGAATTGGACCGAATTAATCTAATTGTGAGTGAGTTTCTAATTCTCGCCAAACCTCAGGCCGTACATTTTCAGGTCAAAGACGTGCGTTTTACATTGGGAGATGTTATCTCTTTATTAGATAGTGAGGCGCATTTACATAATATTGAGTTTGAAGTCCATTTCCCGCAGGATTCTGTTCTGGTACACTGTGAAGAGAACCAGTTGAAGCAAGTGTTCATTAACGTATTGAAGAATGCGATGGAGGCTATGCCAGTAGGGGGGCGAATTACCCTGCGGTTAGATAGTGATTGTCCAAAGCATGCGGTGATCACTGTGACAGATGAGGGAGTAGGAATCTCGAAGGAACGTTTGAAAAAGATCGGTGAGCCGTTCTATACGAACAAAGAGAAAGGCACCGGTCTTGGGATCATGATTACTCAGCGGATTATCGAGGCCCATCAGGGTACGCTGGTAATTGAGAGCGAGATTGGCCAAGGCACAGTGGTGACGGTGACGTTACCGAGGATTCATGCGGAGGCAGAACAAGGGAATATTGGGGATAATGACATAGTGGGGTGACATGACAGAATGAGGATTAATAAATTTATTAGTGAGACGGGATACTGTTCAAGAAGAGAAGCGGACAAGTTGGTCGAGTCAGGCAAAGTTACGATAAACGGCGTAAAGGCCGTTCTCGGCAGTCAAGCTGAAGAAGGTGACGATGTTCGAGTTAACGGGAAGCCGCTTGTTGACAAGCCTTCTAGACACGTCTACATCGCATTGAATAAACCGGTGGGGATTACTAGTACGACCGAGAAACATATTCGAGGTAATATTGTAGACTTTGTAGGCCATGAAGAACGCATATTTCCCATTGGTCGTTTAGATAAAGACTCAGAAGGCCTTATTCTACTAACGAGTGACGGAGATATTGTTAATAAAATACTACGGGCAGAGGGCAAGCACGAGAAGGAGTATATCGTTACCGTCGATAAACCAGTGACTCCCTCATTTCTTAAAGCGATGAGTGAAGGCGTAAAGATTCTCGGAGAAATGACCCGGCCTTGCCAGATTACTCGCATTAATGAACGTGTCTTTCGATTGATCTTAACGGAGGGTAAGAACCGACAAATTCGCCGTATGTGCAGTGCATTAGGTTATGGGGTACGTAGATTGCAACGTATCCGGATTATGAATATTCATCTGGGAAATCAAGCAATCGGGACATGGCGGGAATTAACACCACAAGAGAAGCGTGATCTAAGTCTGTCGTTAGATTACCCGATGTCTTAATAGTAATAAAAGGGAAAGTATTGGTGGGTCACTTAGACACCAATACTTTCCCTTTTATGTTCTCAAAAATGTATGTTTATTTGAGTTTCTATTCTACAGGTGTAACTTGTACAGCAGCAGAATCCTGATACTTCCGGATGATGGAGACCTCAACCCGGCGGTTCTGTGAGCGTCCTTCACTTGTATCGTTGGACGCCACTGGGCGATATTCACCATTGCCGGTAGCGATGAACATTTTAGGATCTAGTTGATCGTTAAGTAGAAGGATTTTCATGAAATTTAAGGCTCGGACCGAGCTTAAATCCCAGTTGTCCCGAAATTGATTGGTGGAAATCGGAATATTATCGGTATGACCGGACACGAATACTTCATAATCAGGAAACTTCTCCAGCATCCTTGCGATAGCTTTAGCCAGTATTCGTGCATCTGGTTTAACCTCTGCTTCGCCTGATGGGAAGAGAGCAATATCACTAATTGTGATCATCAGTTGTGATTGATTAAGATTCGTATCTAGTTGTTCGGATAATCCATGCTGCTCGATATATTCGTCAAGCTGCTTCTTAAGAGCGACCAGATTTTCTTCTTCTTTACGTTGTAGATCGTTCATTTTTCTGTTTAGGGCGTTAGAAATATCATCCATACTGGTATTCTCATTGGTACTAACCATTGAATTGTGGTCCAGAACACCGGAACCTCCGGTAAACACACTATTAAAGGCGTCGCTCATCTCCTGAAACTTCTGGCTGTCTATATTACTCATACCGAATAATACGATAAACATAGCCAATAGGAGCGTCATAAGGTCAGAATAGGGGAGTAACCAGCTTTCATCGGCATGCTCTTCATGTTCTTGATGCCGTTTAGACTTTTTGCGCACCTTCACCCGCCCCCTTTTCTAAAATTTGCGCACGTTCGGCAGGGGTTAAAAATACAGCAAGTTTCTGTTGAATCGCAATCGTTGATACTCCTGATTGAATGGACAGTAGTCCCTCCACCATCATTAATCTAACTTCCATTTCTCTCTTTGAAAGACGTTTCAATTTAGTGGCAATTGGATGCCACATCACATAACCCGTGAAAATACCAAAAACGGTAGCGATAAATGCCCCGGAAATGGCATGAGTTAGTATAGCGATATCACTCATATCTGATAGAGCGGCGATCAAACCGATTACGGCTCCCAGTACCCCTAGGGTTGGAGCGTACATCCCGGCTTGAGAGAAGATCATGGCGCCAGCCTTGTGTCGCTCTTCTGTAGCAGCGATGTCCTCTGTTAATACATCCTGAACAAATTCCTGATCATTGCCATCAATAATCATGCGCATACCGCCACGCAGAAAGTCATCATTGATTTCGTCAACCTTGCTCTCTAGTGCAAGTAGTCCTTCGCGTCTTGTAATCGTCGCCCATTCCATGAACAATTTAATTAATTCGGCTTTGCTGATCATTTTGGGTTTCGTCATTGTTATTCTTAATAATGCAGGGAACCTCTTAAGTTCTGATAGAGGAAAGGCAACAAAGAGGGTTGCGGCTGTCCCACCAAATATAATGACAAAGGCTGCGGGGTTCTGGATTAAGCTCTCAACCGGAGCACCTTTCAGAAACATCCCTAGTACAAGCGCCACTACACCAAGTATAAGTCCAATAATCGTTGAAATTTCCATTGTACACCTCGTCCTTGAGATATTGAATCCATTTTCCGATCCTTCCAGCATCCTTGCAGAAGAACATTTATGAGATTAAGACAGCAAGAAAAATGGTTTATCTTTGTTATCGACAGATTTCGCTTTTTTTTTAAGTGTAATTTTCCGGTATAATAGAAATATAGCTTTTGAAGACATAATGAAGGGAAGTTTTGATGCTTGTGGGAGTGAAGCACGGTAGGGATTATGGACTTATTTTAGCGGAGTTGACGGAGGCAATATCATGTATTTCTGATAGCTACATTTTTTTTGAGATGGAATCTTCGGACTGGGAGAGGTTGTCCGCTGAGGATAGACATGAGGTTCATGAAGCGCTGGCAGAAGACTTATTTTATGCGCTAGGTACGCAGTCGATGATTGAGGTTGGATGTGCGGTCGTGATTCACGATGCTGACAACCATGTTATTAATTTCCTCATTGGAGAAAAGGAACTTACCTCCGTCACGCTAGTTTGACGGGGGTTCCCCTAACTAATTTTGAATGAGCCCACATGAGTGGTAAAATAGACTAGGAAAAGAATAGCTTATATAGCATATGGTGTGACTTAGTTCTAAGGAATAATGGATGATTCTCTCACGTATGATCAGGTAGGCATGGGGAATATAATAAACTGGGTAAATTTAAGAAGTTCTGAAAGAACGGGAGGAAGAAGAATGCCGTTTACACCGCAAGAAGTAGAAGCGCATTTGGAAAAGTTGGAGGGGTGGGAGCTGGAGGAAGGACGATGGATAGTGCGTAAATATTCGTTCTCCAACTTTATGAAAGGTATTGCGTTCGTTGATGAGGTGGCTACAATCTCAGAGGCGTTCAATCATCATCCTTTTATAACCATTGACCATAAGACGGTAACGCTTCGCTTAACATCATGGGAATCAGGCGGGATTACGGCAGTGGATATTAAAGAAGCGCAGCAATATAACGAAGCTTTCGTAAAATCCAGTGCAGTAGATCGATAAGCTTTACATGTTTTAGTTTGAATTTTAATGAATATAGATAGATCTGCATTAGTCAGGACACATAGATATATTTATGCATTTCTTCTGCGTCCTTACTTTCGTTAAATACTGTGCTGACGCCAAGCTGCAGTGATTCGGCGCAACTGGTCCAATGTACTTTAGCATAGTGATAGTTAAGGCGCTTATGCCATAACATAGCTAGTAGGTTAATCCAATTGGCTGCAAAGCAGGCATGTAGTGCTCTATGATGTGAAAATGTGTGGATGGCACAGAAGGCCCGCGAGGAGATGATAACATGCTCCTCGCGGGCCTTCCCTGCGATTCTGTAAATTATGCTATTTTTTCTCTGCTAGCCATAGTGCGACATTGGCAATTTCTTCGTCCTTTAGTCTATCTTTGAATGCAGGCATATTACCTTTACCTTTATTGATGATTGCGTAGAGTTGCTCTGCGGATAACTCGGCACCAATCTTCTGTAGATTTGGTCCCACATTTCCTTCTAGCTGATCCCCGTGACAACTAATACAACTTGTCGCGACAACGGTTTCTGCGTGCTCTGCGCTTAACGTAACTTCTGGCATTTGAGGTTTATTTTCTTGTGCAACTTGTTCTTTGCCTGGTAAGGAGAGCATTAATACAAGGGCTAATCCACACGCGACGAAGAATAACCCGCTCATGATCCACTTTTGCATTCCGATCGTCCCTCCAAATGTAAACTATCCCCTTTATTATAACGGAACCTGGTAGCGGATCAAAGCGTTTGTGTCAAAAATAGTAATATTTATTTTATATACTATTCAAATCTTTTGAAATAATGTGCAGATTGTCATAGTCATTCTGAAGTTGGCGTTTCTGGAAGAGTTGGAATTCCTTTGTATACCATGCAATAAAATGGCTTGGATATTCCCCCGGGAGTCATTTTTTCATATAAATCTGTAATCGTAAAACCGGATTTTTGGTAGGCTCGGATTGCCCGAGTATTCCAAGTCAGTACCTCTAGATCAATGACATGATGTGGTGTGCGACGTAAGGCTTCCTCCACAATCGTCAATACAAATGACTGCCCCATACCATGCCCACATAAATCAGGTCGCATACCGATCCCGAGTCTTGTCACATCAGTTAGTGGAAAGTATTGGGCAAATCCAGAAAGTACTCCATTTGCATCCAATAGGGAAACATACTGCTCGGCCCGTAAAACTGGATTACCGAATTCTACATCGAGCGCTTTCATTTGTTCCCAAGGTAGCCAACTATAGACATCATAAGGGGAATCGTAACGCCATGTGCTTATTTCCGCTCCGTGACTATCTTCCATAGCGGCTATCTGAAACTGGGGAATAGGTTTATCCATTTTTATGCCTCCTTGGACCGTAGGAATGCCGCATTTTGCGTTCTCCAGCAGAGTCAGTTTACCCTCACTGTAACGGGATTTTATATCATTGTAAAGACTCTAATGTTTGAGATGTTTGAAATGTGAAGTGAAGGGGTAATTCTCATTATAAGGAAATTAGTAAAAGGCGGAAACCTTTTAATTAAAAATTTCGTTATAAAGAAGAGAGATTGAACCAATATTGATTATCCGGCATATATTGCTGAGTATCCGTGTTGTTGAATAGAATACGAAAAACCACAATAGATTCCGGCAAGAATCAATTGTGGCGATAAAGTTTATCTTACATTACTTATGTTTGTGTTTGTTTTATGAAAGAAATCAAGATTCAGCGGCATAGACAGAGTAACTGTATTGGCTCAAAATACGCTTAGCTCCAACATAACGAGCTTTATAGTAGCTATTGCTTAGTTTATCAATACTGATTCCCTTCGAGGATGAAGAGTGTGCAAACTTTCCATCACCGATGTAAATACCGACATGAGATACTCCTTTTCCTAACGTGTTGAAGAAAACGAGATCCCCTTCTTTTAGTTGACTCTTAGATACGGCTTTACCTTGCTGGTATTGGGCTGTAGAAACACGAGCAAGATCCACACCCATCTTCTTAAAGACATACCTAGTGAATCCGGAACAATCAAATCCGCTTGTGCTAACTCCCCCAAATTTGTAGGGTGTACCGTATACCGAACTAACTACAGTTTCTAATGGTGTTTTGCTTGAGGTATCGGCGAAGACACTTCCTGTTCCCATAGTAAACAAAATAGCTAAACTAGTTACCGCTGCTGTCAAAGTCTTTCTCAAGATGTCAAATCCCTTCCAATGCCTGCGAGGTTAGCTTAAGGATTCGGTTGAAGGTCCCCTATGATCCCTCTGAAGCGAGATCAATTCACCCATACTGGATCCCCCGTTTCCCCGGTGCCGGGAATTCGGCTGTTCAATGATGTGCACCTGAAAGTAGTCGTAGTCGTAGTCGTAGTTACTGTTACAAGACAGATTACAAAGTTGTTACTATTTACTTTGATTAGTGTATCAAAGTGAGCAAACTTTTACAAGTTCAACACCCTATTTGGTCGATATTCCCATAATGATGTCTCCCATCCGTTTATAATTCCCGTTAACGTGGTAATAATTCCTGTGGGCAATAAAAAAACCCGCAGGGAGGATTCCGAATGGAACCTCTGCGGGTTTTGCTTGTTACTATTATTCTACATCATCATGATCTGGTGAATCTGTAGCTACTTCTTCAAACTTATCTGTACTGAGTATACGTTTAGCTCCAACATAGCGTTTAACATAATAATCATCACTTAGCTTGCTGATAACTACTCCTTTAGAAGAAGAAGCGTGAGCAAACTTTCCGTCTCCAACAAATACGCCTACATGAGATACGCCTTTGCCACTAGTGTTAAAGAACACCAAGTCGCCAGCTTTCAACTCATCTTTTTCTACAGCAGTTCCCATCTTATATTGGGATCCTGATTGATGAGGCAACTCGATATCGAGTTTGCTAAATACGAACATAGTGAATCCGGAACAATCAAATCCTGATGTTGTAGTTCCACCCGAAACATATTTAGTACCTAGGCCCTTGTCAATAGCACTGTCCAACTTGGAATCTGCGAAAGCGCTACCAGTTCCTAAAGTAAATAAGAGGGCACAACCTACTGCTACTGCGGTTAGCTTTTTTCTCAAAACAGGTCAAGCTCCTTCCAATGCCTACGAGGTTAGCTTAAGGATTCGGTTGAAGGTCCCCTATGATCCCTCTGAAGCGAGATCAATTCACCCAAAATGGTTCCCCCGTTCCCCGGTCAGGGAATTCGGCTATGATATAACACCCGAGAATACATATTCTACATCGAGAGTAGAATTCCTGCTAAAGATGACAAAAATAATTACAAAGTTGTTACTGGAATTGTACTGCTGTTATTGTAGCAGGGGTAGGTATCTTTTGGCAATAGTTAAATAGCGAGAATTACAGAGTGAATAGAGAACAAGACCTCCGTAAAGATACGGGGGTCTTAGAGTTACAAGGGAATAGGGAAGTTAGTAGAGAGAAAATAAAATTAACTTTTTTGTGACTTTGTTTCCCAGAGCTGATATTGAGACGTTACTTGCCAAACTTTAAATATGCTTCGGAATAATGGATGTAATTGTTGCAGAATAAGTGCGATTAAACCTGTCCAGAACCATGAGATGGTACCGAACAACATGAACACCGTAAAACTGAATATCCCTAGCAGTAGTGAAATGCCTATCCCTGGTAACAGATATCTTATACACGTCAGTAAGGCACCCCAGGTACCCATTTTAAATAGATATCCAAACTGGGCGAACAGGAGGCATTGCCTTAGGATCCAGATGTAACAAACCCATCCAAGCGCATAGCCCCCTATGGTTAATATAGTGGGAAGATCGCTTCCTGTTTGCAGTAAACTAGGCCAGAGATGATTCAATTTAGGTACAATCCAAAATGCTGGGACTAAAATAAGAATGAGTTCTAGAAGATAAAAGAGAAAAAGCGGCTTCCCGAACACTTGCATTCCTCTAAAGAGTGGCAAACCGGATTTTCGTGATTCCTGGGGCATTAATCCATACAAGATGCCGGCTTGAATTAGAGGAGCCAGTACCAAACGAATGGCTACCATGCTGACCAAAATCCAGAAGTACATTGCAATATCGGGGTTTTCCCGTAGTCCGATTTGACCCTCAACAAGAAACAGAATCCGGCTGAGGTCGCTAAGTGAAGGATCCGGATATCTTTGTAGCACCGAGGTGACAGCCGTATCAACTAGCCGGTACAGAAAGAAACCCCAGAGAAGTTGATATAGAAACAGAATAATGACGGAGGGAAACTGCTTCTTTAGATGCCCCCATCCACTGCGAACATAGGTCATAACCTTCTTCCCTCCTAAAAGTTTTGTGAGCGTAGCACCATAGAATAGACGTCGTACAAAACTTACGTCGTAAGCATGGATTTTGTGGGCGTAGCAACTTGAATAAGCATCGAGCAAAACTTACATCGTAAGCACAGCCTTAGTTTTATGAGCTAGGTATCACCATAGGAATGATCCAAGTAGGGACTCCAATAGTTTGACGATTCCTAGATTAGAGCGTGTGCGGAGCGTCTTATCGATGTCAGCGTTAAAGAAATTGTTAATATGCTTATTTTCCAATACCAGTGAATAGTCGGGATCAATCATAGCCCAAACTAGGGGTTCTTTATATTCCAGTTTCATCTGGATTTGGTTGTCTTCTCCGGTCCATACTTTGTGAGTCGTATGTCCATCCTTGAAGGTAAAGAGTAGCGGAACTTTGGGGGTTGTTGCCCCATTCCGGCTGATACTGACGGTTGATTCGTACAATGGACTCTTATCCTGACTGATAGGCTTCACGGTGATGCTATTGATGGAGTAATCAGCCATTTCACCGTCATATACATATTGTTTGAAATAAGGCTTCCAGGAGCGTCCTGTGACCTGCTCTACAATTTTTTGAAAATCAGTCGATGTGGGGTGCTTGAACCGATATTTGTGCGCATAGGTAGATAAAATCCGGTTCATGGTCTTGCTCCCGACCTGGTTCTCGATGTCGCGCAGAACTAGTTTGCCGCGGTAATAGACATTTTTGGCATAGTTATCACTTGAACCATACTTCCATGAGACCTGTGTTAGTGAGACAGGAGAGGAGATCATAGCGGCCTGAATAGGCAGGTTCGCAGTGATGCCGAATTCTTGTTCCATTAACTTGTCTTCTATATAAGAGGTGAAACCTTCATCTAACCAGGCCTCCTCGAATTCGTTGCTCGCTACCATACCGTAGAAATATTGATGTCCAATTTCATGGATGACAGTTCGCTCAAGTTCTTCGTAACCGGGAGAGTCACTGCTCGCTCCAAAAGAGGTTATAAGTGTTGGATACTCCATTCCACCAGCTCCATTGCCTTCGGCGGGCGGGACAACAATAGATAGGGTAGAATAAGGATATTGCCCATACCATTTACTGAAATTAGATAATGCCACTTTGGCTGCATAGAAGTAGCGTTCTTTTAAATCCTTGTGAGCTGGATCTAGATATAGTTTGATCCGGACACCCGGGACATCGGGAGAAGAAAAGGGTTCCTCTGCATAGACGAAGTTAGGTGAAGCCGACCATGCAAAGTCATGTACATCATCTGCATAATATTGCACCGTCTTACGGTCCCCATCTATTACTGCAGCTTTGGTCGGAAATCCGGTGGCGGCTACAGTGTAGTTATTGGGTACATTAATCTTCACGTTATAAATGCCGAAGTCAGAATAAAATTCAGAATTTCCATGATATTGATGAAGATTCCAACCTTCTGTAGCTACACCACGCGTGCCTGCGGGTTCATAGACACTCAATTTCGGAAACCACTGCCCTGCCATCACAAAATCTCCGGCGGACCCCATCCGGGCAAATATTTTTGGGAGCTTGACGGTAAAATTGACCTTTAGCGTTATACTCTCTCCGCCCCGCACGGAGACGGGAAGCCGTACTTTGGCCAAGGTTTTGTCTTTTACATTCCCATCATCAGGTTGAACATACTGTACCCGGTGGAGTAAGGAGATACTGTCACTGGTTCGGATCTCGGTTAACTCCATGGAGCCCCAACCATCCTTTGGCATAGCGTCACCCCGTAGTTTGCCGCCTGATTCCTTCATAAATGTGGTTTCGGCTGAGGCGAACGCATTGGGGTATAGATGGAAATACAATTCGTTTACGGTTTTCTTACCGGGGTGGGTCCAGGTTAGTGTTTCCGATCCGGTGAGCGTTCCTTCCTTCTCATTCAGCGCCACATTGATGTGGTACTCCGAAACTCGCTGACTCAGCACTTCCGCTGTGGGCTGCTGAATACTTTCAATTGGTGTGGTAGAGGGTGCTTCTGTCAGACTTTGTACAGTCTGAGGCTTGCCCATTTCTGAAGCGAGTGAAGGCAGATTGTCCTGATCTGAGCGAAGGTTGAACAGCAGGGCTCCGCCGATGAGGCATAAGCTAAGAATAGAAATGCCAATGATAATAGTTCGTCTGGTCATGCAATGGATACCTCCTGTTGACAAGCATCTACAGCATGTATATGTTTGCATTTGGGAGATTATTAGCTAAAATAAAATTAATCTGTTTGGGGCGAAGGTACCCATACCAGGGAAACATATTGGCGGAAGCTTTTTTGTATTATAAATATAGGTTGTATCAGGAAAGTTGGAGGGGACTATGGATAACACGCAGAAACCAGGCAAGAAGATTTTTGCCTTAAATATTATTAGTAATGAAGAGAAAAGTAAGCATAAAGGCTTCGGTGCGGGTTCAATTGATTTGAACAGCATGTCACCTGTTATTATTGATGGGGATGAGGCTTATATTGATATCGGTGCCATGCACGCCAAGAGCAAAGTTGAGAAGGGCATTAAATTCTCGGTAAATCGCGAGGATGTTCCGAATGGACGGCAGGTATGGATCGTGTGGGTAGCGGTAGATCGCGGGGCTGAAGGACAATTTTACGGCGGGATGACGGCTTGTGAGATGTCGATTGATACAGAAGCGCGGCGTGGGTGGAAGATTCTTGCCGAGCATGTTAACAAGATGGATTATGCTCTCAAGAGACGGATTATTCTAGATGGTTTGGGTGCTGAGCAGAAGTTGGCACTCAAGAACTTACTGATTGAGACCAATAACGAGTGGTGGGACCGTTCCCCAGAGGAATTGAAGACTGCACTGGAAGGCTAAAAGCTGCGATAGAGTAAATGGCGTTCAAATTGATAACCAATTTGAACGCCATTTTTTTAATAATGAAACTAAAATCTAATTCATAAAGTACTATAATTTATCAATTCACTTGTTTATCTTTCCCAAGAAGGACGGTTAGTCCAAGCAATGTAACAACAATTGTAGCGCCCATATCGGACATAACCGCAATCCAAAGGGTGAGCCAACCTGGAATTGTGAGTAGTATTGCAATTAGTTTAAGGGTTAAAGCGATGCCGATATTCCAACGGATGATCCGACTTACTTGTCTTGCGGTACGGATGGCGCTTGGTAGTTTGCCAAGGTGATCCTGCATTAGAACGATATCAGCAGTCTCTACGGCGCTATCCGTACCTTTACCCATCGCGATCCCCAGGGAGGAAGCGGCAAGTGCTGGAGCATCATTAATGCCATCGCCAACCATAGCGACCTTCCAGTTGCGAGACAACTCCTTGATTTTATTAACCTTCTGCTCAGGAAGGAGGCCTGCATGCCAGTCAGTTACGCCAGTCTTGGCGGCAATAGCTTGAGCTGAACCTGAATGGTCACCCGTTAGCATGACAGTATGCTCGATTCCGGCACGGTGAAGCTGATTGATGACCTCTTGACTCTCAGGACGGATCTCATCGGCAAGACCGAAGAGACCAAGCACGTGGCGGTCATCGCTTGCAAGGACGACGGTAAGACCCTCGTCTTTTAGACGCTGCAGATCGCCCTTCACTTGTGCTTTCTCCACATTAGAAAGAGAAGCTTGTTCTAGGACCTCCTCACTTCCGACCAAATAGCGAGTACCTTCAATATTCCCTTGTATGCCTACACCGGGTAGTGTTACCAAGTCAGAAGGTTGTGGGAAGGATGACTTGGGTGTTCCTTTTGCAGTAATATGCCGAACGATAGCACTAGCGAGTGGATGTAAAGAGCCGTTCTCTATCGCTCCAGCCACTTTGTGGAGTTTTTCGTTATCGTATACGATCTCCCGTATAACAGCTGGAGTACCTTTGGTGAGTGTGCCGGTCTTGTCAAAAGCGATGGCATTGATCTTGCCAAGTTGCTCTAGATGAACCCCGCCTTTGACGAGGACACCATTTCGTGCGCAACGTGTCATACCGCTAACCAAGGCAATAGGTGAAGAGAGAACTAGGGCGCATGGGCAACCAACGATCAGAATGGCCAGGCCCTCGTATACCCATTTCATCCAAGGCTGTCCGAACAGGAGTGGCGGAACTAGCACGACGAGCGCTGCAATGATCATGATAGCTGGTGTGTAGTATCTGGAAAATTTATCGATAAAAAGTTCAGTTGGCGTCTTTGTATCTTGGGCTTCTTGAACAAGATGCATGATTTTAGCTAGCGATGAGTCCTCATATGCTTTATCAATCGTGACTTTCAATAAACCTTCGGCGTTGACACTACCGCCAAATACGGGCGATCCAGGCTTCTTAGGGACAGGGATTGATTCGCCTGTAATCGCTGCTTCATTTACAGCGCTATGGCCTTCAAGGACAGTGCCGTCTGAGGGAATCTTCTCTCCAGCGCGGATGAGAACGATATCTGAGACTTGAAGTTGACTGATCGGAACCGTTACTTCCTTGCCTTCACGGATCAGGGTTGCTTGTTTCGGAGCCGCGTCTAGGAGTGCTTCCATTGACTTACGGGCACGACTCATACCGTATCCTTCTAACAATTCGTTCAGACCGAAAAGGAGGGCAACTAGCGTAGCTTCCTTCCATTCACCTATTAGAACAGCTCCAACCATGGCAACCGTCATGAGTGTGTCCATGGTGAACTTCAATCGGAACAGATTACGTAGTCCTCTTAAGAAAGTAGAGTAACCACTTAGGACCATTGAAGTCAGATACATAACAATAAGAGCATTTTCGGGAAGTATAGATCCGAGTACAAGTGAGGCTGCAAAAATGACGGCGGATAAACTGAGCATCCATTTAACAAGGCTTTCACCTTCACCGTGACTATGTCCATGATCTTGTCCTTTTGCATGGTCGTGAGAATGTTCATGGCCATCATCATGACTGTGGTTGTGACCACCATGAGCGTGCCCTTTCTCTTGCTCTCTTCCATTCTTGACCAGGGAGGCGCCGTCGCCTTTCAGTATGCTTTCAACACGGGAGAGATCTGCCTTAGGAGAGATTAGGAGACGTCCGCTGTTATACATGAGTGCCGCATCATGCCCATGCTCCATTTTTTGAAGCTCATCTTGAAGCTCGCGCGCGCAGTTGGCGCAGGATAAGCCTTGAACACGGTATTCTACTCGGGCTGCGGATCCATCTCCGCTAGATTGTGGGTTAGATTTGGAGTTATTCATAGCGATCTCTTCTCCTTTTGGTGTTCCAGTGTCATGGTAACCAGTGCCTCCATATGATGGTCGTTTAGCGAGTAGAGGACATTTTTACCTACTTTACGAGACTTTGTAATATCCATATTTTTGAGTTGACGCAGATGGTGAGATGCCGTGGCCACTGAGCTATCAAGAACGGCAGCAATATCACATACACATAATTCTTTACCTTGTAGAAGCAAATAAGCAATTTTCACCCGATTGGGATCAGACAGTGCCTTGAACATTTGGGCCATGCCGATAATCTCATCGTCAATCAGACTTTTTCGTAACTCATCTGTTCTGGTAGTATCTCCGCATTGATGTTCACAAGTATCATTTTGGACTACAGGTTGTTTAGTCATCTATTGGAACCTCCTTATTCAAACGTTCATTTGATTGTTTGAATGTATTATACTCCCAATTCATTTTATATTCAAGCCTACGTTTGAATGTTCTTGTGTTAGCCTATGCACAACGAAATTCGAACGATCGTCTGAATGTTTCTGTAAACTCCTATACCCAGATTGAGTCTATTTGTAGTCTCAACACCTACAAGAATTCACATCAAAAAACCTCCAAACTACCAATTACAGTAGGAATGGAGGCTCTATGTAGTTACTTAACTCGGCTCGGAAGCATTCCACTTCTTCGCATTCTTGTCGAGTACCGAAACATATGGGTGATCAAGGTAGTAGAATCGCCAGGGTTTGGCGGCATATTCCGCTGCATAGTCTATATTGATGCGAGGTGCTTGTACAATAAGTGGACTGTCCACTTGATGCTGCCCCGCTTCGAGCCAGATTGGACTATCTGATTCATAAAGATTACTCCCATTGAACGATTTGTCGATTCGTAGCGCTCGGCATAGTTTGCCAGGACCTCCCGAGAGGTCGGCAGGCTTGCGAATGATGATGTCGCGATTGTTGCGCATAAGAACTTCATCTGCAGGAGTCAGTGGCTCTACCGCGCGAATGAGCACGGCCTGAGGATCATCCATGGGACCTGTCACCACATTGAGGCAGTTATACATACCATAAATCAAATAGATGTATGCGACACCGCCTTCATGGAACATGATCTCTGTTCTTGTAGTACGTCGCCCCCCGTAGGCGTGACTTCCCTTATCCGCTACACCACCGTAGCTCTCTGTTTCGATGATGCGGCAGCGGATATCCCCATCCTCTGTACGACGGACAAGCGTCTGGCCGAGTAGAAGAGGAGCAACCTCTAGAGCTGATCTTCTATAAAAAGAGCAAGGAAGAAGATCTCCTTTGTGGAAATTTGCATGGGTAGACTTCATCCTTAGGTTCTCCTTAACAGTGGATTGAATGCGATACCTACATGATATCTACCCGAGCATGGTTAGTCCACAGTCCATGACCTACGCATTTTTTACTCCATCCACCAGCGTTTCAGATCACTCCACCAGGAGTGGCTCTCCGGCTTATCGTTCACGGGTAGAGGTTGTACCGATTCGCCTTCTCCCTTCCCGTGTTCGGTGCAGACTTCTGTTGGCTCCGTGCCCTGGATGAACACTTCGAGCTGCTTGTCTGGACAGTCAGCAGTAGCCAGCATACCGGTGTTGGGGTCGATATATAGACTCACCACTCCGTCCGGGATCGGAAAAATCTTGGGTGGAACTTTCTCCAGCGCCTTCTCCGTAAACTTTGCAAAGATCGGTGCTGCTTTGCGTGACTCTGTAGTGCCAAGAATCTTCCCTTTGTCATAACCAACCCATACTGCGGTGGACAATTCCGGTGTGTATCCTACGAGCCAAGCGTCCGTACTAGTTGTGCCGGTCTTGCCCGCGACGGGCCGCAGGATATTGGCAGATACTCTGTTCCCAGTTCCACCCGTTTCAAACACGCTCTCCAGTAGATGCGTGAGTACGTAAGCAGCGGCGGGTTCAACTACCTTCTCTTCGTGAGGAGAGGGTGCCTCGTAGAGGGTATGCCCTTGATCATCCGTTATTTTCAGAACAGCAACAGGTTTTATTCTCTTTCCTTGATTACTAATGACTGCAAAAGCAGAGGCCATCTCGAAAGGACTGACTGGGGAAGTACCCAACGCTAGGGAAGGAACAGGCGTCATGGCACTTGTTATCCCCATTTTGCGCCCTAATTCGATCACTTGCTCAGCGCCGACCGTCAAGATGGTGTTGACTGCATAAATGTTGTCCGAGGCGGCGATAGCTCGGCGCATATCGATGTCTCCTAAATACTTATCCCCGAAGTTTTTGGGGCTATATGTTTTTCGGTTGTCATCATAATGGAACAAAGTGGGTTGGCTGCTAAACTTGCTGACACTGGTCATCTTCCCTGAAGACAATGCGCTCAAATACATGATCGGCTTAAAGCTTGATCCAGGTTGACGCGTGGTAGCAAAGACATGATTATATTGGCTTTGAGCGTAATTCACGCCACCAACAAGTGCTTTGATATGGCCATTACGCGGATCAATGGATACCAAGGCCGCCTCAAGGTCAGGTGAGCCTCCTAGTTCAGAGGCAATGGCCGCTTCCGCTGCTTCCTCCGCATCCATGTCGAGTGTGGTGTATATATTTAACCCTCCATGCTCAAGCAAATCTTCGTCAAACCCCAACTCATGAACCACAACATTACGGACATAGTCGCGAAAATAGGGAGCCTGATCCGCCGTAATCCGTTGTTTCTGTGATTTAAAGTTTAGCATCTCACTATAGGCTTCATCCGCTTGCCCTTGAGTAATTCCTCCTGTGGTGACCAGGGCAGATAGAACGGTCTTTTGTCGATCTTTCGCATTCTTCATATGATTATAGGGAGAGTAGTACGTCGGTCCTTTGGGTACACCAGCGAGGATGGAGCTTTCCGCTAGGTTTAGGTCCTTAGCAGACTTGCCAAAGTACATTTGGGATGCAGCCTCGATCCCATAGGCTCCTCCCCCGTAATAAATTTCATTCAAATACATTTGGAGAATTTCGTCTTTACTATATTTCATTTCAAGCTGCGCCGTATACATAGCTTCTTTGATTTTACGTGACCATGTGCGTTCATGAGATAGGTATAGATTTCGAGCTAACTGTTGGGTTAATGTGCTGGCTCCCTGCACTTTATCCATTTTCTGCAGATTTACGAATAGGGCCCGGGCCATACCCTTGATATCAAAACCAACATGATCATAAAATTGACGATCCTCCACGGCAAGCGTGGCCTGAATGAGCAAAGGGGAGACCTCATCTAATGCTACGCTGACTCGATTACGCTCTCCACTTGAGAATACAGCGATACTCTTGCCATTTTGGTCTAGTAATTGTGAGTTGCGGTCGGAATCGGCTAGCGGTAGATCAGACTGATACAGATATAACAGTAAAATGCCCATGGCAAATAAGGCTAGCAATCCAGTGGACAGTATTAATTTGAAGAAAAGCCATTTACGGCGGGGCGGCTTCTTGCCACCACTGCGGATCAGTCTCTGCATGAGTCTTACCTCCTTTCCACTCCCGTACCTGTTGTCATCTACGGCGGTGTTATTTTAAGTATGGGAAAGTTTGAGGTAGATATTCACATTTTGGTCATGATTTAATATAATACAACTTGTTTGGTACAATATAGGAAGTGAAACTTTGCGAGAAGTGAATCTGGAGAGCCATATGACAACTAAACACTATTCTGGCGGAAAGAAGGTATGTACGATGGAATTGTGGTTTACGGAGAAACAGACGCCCGTCTTTGGCATTACCGCAAAAATTCGGGAAACGTTAGTTACAGAGAAGACGGACTTTCAAGATTTGGCGATAATCGATACCGAAGAATTTGGGCGTATGCTAGTGCTGGACGGTATGGTAATGACAACGGTTAAGGATGAATTTGTGTACCATGAGATGGTAGCACATCCGGCGTTATTTACTCATCCGAACCCGAAGCATGTTCTCGTTGTAGGTGGCGGTGATGGTGGAGTAATCCGCGAAATAATCAAGCACCAAGGAGTAGAAAAGGCTGTGCTGGTTGACATTGATGGCAAAGTTATCGAATATTCGAAGAAATACTTACCGGAAATCGCTTGTGAACTCGACAACCCACGGGTTGAAGTGCAAGTGAATGATGGATATATGCATATTATCGAAAATAAAGATAAATACGACGTGATCATGGTCGATTCCACTGAACCAGTTGGACCAGCAGCACCATTGTTTGAGCGTGGATTCTACCAAGGTATTTATGAAGCGCTTAAAGACGATGGGATTTTTGTTGCTCAGACGGACAACCCTTGGTTTAAGGCGGACTTGATTCAACAGGTGAATCGTGATGTGAAGGAAATCTTCCCGATCGTTCGTGTGTATGGAGCGAACATTCCTACTTACCCAAGCGGTTTGTGGACGTTCACTATGGGAAGCAAGAAATATGATCCGCTTGAAGTAGATGAGAAGCAAATTCCCGAGATCGATACGAAGTATTACACACCTAAATTGCATAAGGCAGCGTTCGTATTGCCTAAGTTCGTCGAGGATCTCGTAAAATAGGGGGAAATAGGAGAATGAAACTGGATCAAGCGTATTCTGGTAACGTATTTATTTGTAGTTCTGAGCATTATGAATCTTCGAAGGCAGTCATATATGGAATGCCGATGGATTATACCGTCAGCTTCCGTCCTGGCTCCCGCTTTGGTCCATCCAAGATTCGTCAGGCTTCGGTTGGTTTGGAAGAGTATAGCCCTTATTTGGACAAAAGTATTCTGGACTCCTCTTATTTTGACGCTGGGGATTTGCTACTTCCTTTTGGTAACCCAGGTCGCAGCCTTGAAGTGATCGGCGAGTATGTACGTGGTTTACTTGCAGATGATAAGTTCCCGATTGGACTAGGTGGGGAGCATCTTGTGAGCTGGCCTATCATTGAGGCCGTGTATGAGAAATACCTGGACCTTGCCTTGATTCACATTGATGCCCATGCCGATCTTCGTGAACATTATGAAGGCGAGCCATTATCCCACTCGACGCCGATCCGCAAGGCAGCAGCGCTGATGGGTGGCAAAAATGTATATCAATTCGGTATTCGCTCGGGTTCTAAGGAAGAATTCCTGTTTGGACGTGAGAATACCCATTTCCATCCGTTCGAGGTGGCTGCACCACTTAAGATGGAGCTACCCAAACTCGGACGTCGTCCAGTTTATGTTACCATCGACATCGATGTACTAGACCCTTCATGTGCGCCAGGAACGGGCACGGCAGAGGCTGGAGGCATCACTTCGAAGGAATTGCTGGATGCGATTCATCTTATCGCAGGTTCAGACGTTAATGTTGTAGGATGTGACCTCGTGGAGGTTGCACCAATTTATGACCCTACAGAACAAACGCCAATTGTAGCGGCTAAGCTAATCCGTGAAATGCTGCTTGGTTTTGTGAAGTAGTAGGGGAACTTTGATTACATTACGAATACAATATATAAGAGCTTAACGACAACAAGCATCTTCTGCACCTTAGACAGGGAGGAGATGCTTGTTTTTTTATCGTCATAGGAGGTGTTTTTTATTCAAGGGAATAAGCGAGATCTATTCATAATAGCCGGTGTAATTATTGTTTTGGCAATTGTAGTGGTGATGGCGATATATTATAAAGCTCCTTCAAATCGTTCCATCGCTACTACCACGGGTGGTGATTCCACTATTGAGCTTGAGAAGGAAGAGGACAAGAATATTCCAGTGAATTCAGAACCGAGTCCGAGTGTCGTGTTACCTTATCTGTTTGAAATGCTTGATTTTCAGGAAGAAGACGTAAAAGCTATCTCAGTAGAACTTGGCGGTATGCAGAAGGATATTCCAGACAATCGACTATTTGTTCTATTGCAATCGTTAAGATGGACGGATACGACTGTGGCAAGAGCTGAACAAGGTCCGCAAGCTGACGATGAGAAGGCAATGTTGCACTTCATTTTGCAGGATCATGAATATGATTTGCCTTATAACTTGAGTAACAATACGTTTGAAGTAGAGGGAGTATCTTATTACGCTGATGACCAAGTGCTGCTGTTAATGCAAGGTTTGCTTAGGGAAGACTCCGAATTAGCTGTGCTAGATATATTCCTGGAGAACGCTAGGGTAGAACAAGAGAGTGCTGGTAGCATCGACCCTATGCCCTTAAATGCAGAACAGACTGAAATGGGCGGCCTAGATTTTAATGGATGGGAAACAAAACTCCAGGATGCAGAAGTGATCTGGAAGATCCCATACTATGATGATGGTACTGGTGAGGTTAAAGAAGCACGGAAATTTAGTAATGGGATTCTTATGTTGAACCGCCAGATTATATTCACTAATGACTCTTATGCTACACAGGATGATGTTAAGGTTGGAATCACGTTAGACCAGGTCATGACTAAACTTGGCCCTGAAGCCTTGAAATTAGTCAGTAGATGGAGTTATAAAGTGGGAGATTACTATAAATTCCATCTATACTACAACGATAATAAGGTAAAATATATTGTAATAAGCCAGCCGTTATAGAAGTTAGTCCACAAGCGCTGCTCAGCTCATAGGGGTGGCGTTTTGTAATTCATGCAATAATCAACCCATTCCAAGTCATCTATTGGACGGATCATATTGAATTGATGTGTTGAACTGGATATAGTAGTACAAGAAGAAAACTTTGATGTAATATATAGAAGGTGCTCTAAAATTGTCTTTTGACTACGTGAATCTAAGAAGTATTTAGATACACAGGATATAGAATGGAGATTTTGGACATGCCAGACAAGAAGGAAGTTCGTATTGTGCTCACGAGTACTCAGGGCGAGGATAAGAGTGTTCAGGAGATACGGGGCGAAGTCGTTGCCGGCGGAGAAGGCATCTTATATGTGAAGTATGAGGAGCCGGACAAAGGGCCAACAGGTGGAATAACACGAACGATGATCAAAATATCGAGTAATGAGCTGAAGATTATGCGGCATGGTGAAGTTGAATCGCAACAGGCATTCAAAGCGGGACAACGGCTGCCGGGGTTTTACCATTCCCCGTTTACGAAGTTTAATCTATCTACGGACACCAGTAGACTGGAGATCAATCTAGAAGGCGCATTTGGCACTGTGTTCTGGGAGTACGATTTGTACGCTTATGAAGAGTTATCAGGACATTTTGTTATCAGCTTAAATATACAGGAGGAAGTTTGATATGACACTCAATCCATTAGAACAAATGAACCAGAAGGTGAAGCAAGCCATTATTGAAGCCATTACAGCTGCTGGACTAGCGACTGAAGAAGAGATTCCAGCTATGGCTATGGAAATACCGAAAGAGAAGGCACATGGCGATCTAGCTACCAATGCGGCGATGCAGTTGACCCGGATTGCGAAGAAGAACCCACGCCAAATTGCTGAAGCCATTGTTAGTCATCTTGATTACGAGAAGGCGGGTATTGAAAAGGCGGAAATCGCTGGCCCTGGGTTTATCAATTTTACGGTGAGCAAGAGTTACTTGTATCCTGTGATCGAACAGGTCTATTCTCAAGGTAAAGATTATGGCCGGGTAAATGATGGACAAGGTAAAAAGATGCAAATGGAATTTGTTAGTGCTAATCCTACGGGGAGTTTACATTTAGGACATGCCCGCGGTGCAGCGGTTGGTGATGCCCTCTGTAACGTATTAGATTTCGCTGGTTATGATGTTACTCGTGAATATTACATTAATGATGCTGGTAATCAGGTAGTTAATCTGTGTAAGTCGATAGAAGCGCGTTACAAGCAAGAGCTTGGAATGGATACAGAAATGCCGGAAGACGGCTATCATGGTGAAGACATCAAGGGTTTCGCTAGAGAACTGGTTGCTGAGAAGGGTGAAGAATTACTGTCCTTAACACCAGAGGAACGTGAAGCATTCCTTCGTAAATATGGTCTAGAGAAGGAACTTGAGAAGATTAAGCGGGATTTGGGACGTTTTCGGGTTGGTTTTGATGTCTGGTTTAGTGAATCGTCTATGTATGAGGATGGACAGGTGGAGAACTCGCTTCAAGAACTACGGGCTAAAGGGCAAACCTTTGAATTGGATGGAGCCACTTGGTTGCGTACGACAGATTATGGTGATGATAAGGATCGTGTACTCGTTAAGAACGACGGTACCTATACTTATCTGACTCCAGACATCGCCTACCATCGGAATAAATATGACCGTGGTTTTGATCGTATGATCAACATCTGGGGCGCTGACCATCATGGATATATCCCTCGGGTGAAAGCAGCTATGGAAGCAATCGGCAATGATCCAGAAAAGCTTACCGTGCTTATAGCGCAAATGGTCAGTCTGTTCCAAGATGGTGAGAAGGTTAAAATGTCCAAACGGACAGGTAAAGCTGTAACTATGGTTGATTTGATGGATGAGGTTGGAGTAGATGCTATTCGTTATTTCTTCACGATGCGTAGTATGGATTCGCATCTTGATTTCGATATGGACTTGGCTATCTCCACATCTAATGAGAACCCTGTTTTTTATGTTCAATATGCGTATGCCCGGATTTGTAGCGTGTATCGTCAGGCGGAGGAGCAAGGCATTGTAATCCCATCTTTGGAGTCCATTAATTTAAACAAACTGACAGCAGAGCATGAGTATGACCTGTTGCGGAAGATTGGTGAACTACCGGAAGAAATCAGAACGACAGCGGAGAACTTTGCACCGCATCGACTCGTTCGTTATGTATATGAACTTGCTTCACTGTTCCACAGTTATTACAAGGCGGAGCGTGTAATTACTGAAGATAGTGAGCAGACGGTTGCACGTTTGGCTCTACTCGGGGCCGTTCGTACGACCTTGGCTAATGTTCTCACATTGATCGGAGTGTCTGCGCCAGAACGGATGTAATATTCCTTATTTGGCTACGGCATTCTAAGTCAATTAGAATGGATCGCCCTTTCCCTATTATGGGTGGAGGGCGATTTTTGTGTTTGTGGAAGTGGTGATTATCGCCCATATCATCGTCGTGACGGTCTAGGCTAGGATGAAGTGAGTTTTTTAGTTTTGCCGCGCAGCAGACGTGATGCATGGGCTTCCCCTGTGCCGGCTTTGGCTAAGGGACTGTTAGCGGGGAGCGCGCGGGCATTACGGCGGATCCGCCGCTTGACTTGGTCTGGAGTCATACCGGGGCGCAGGGATAGTAATAGGGCGATAGCTCCGCTGACATGGGAAGTCGCCATGGATGTGCCGCTCATTTCGCGATGCCCGCCTCCGAGCCAGCAAGAATAGATCTTTTCTCCGGGAGCGTAGATGTCGATATAGGATCCGTGGTTACTAAATGGAGCAATACGACCATTTTTACCTGTGGCTCCAACGGAGATAGTCTGAGAATAGCGGGCGGGGTAATCTACGCTACGGCTTTTCTTATCATTGCCTGAGGAGGCGACTACGATAATACCTGCCTCATGAGCTTTACGTATAATATTCTGTAGAGATACACTTTTGTTCTTCATACCAAAACTCATATTGACGATATGCATATGGTTCCTGACACACCAGTCGATACCAAGGATAATATCAGAGACGTAGGCAGAGCCATTATGATCAAAAGCTTTTACGGGATAAATCAAAGAACGGGGGGCAACACCGATGATGCCCTGCGAACCTCCAGATGCGGCGATCGTGCCAGAGATATGAGTACCGTGTCCGTTATCGTCGTGAGGTAGGCTAACGCGATTTAATAAATTAATTCCCCGTGCAAGTGAATAGCGAAGGTCGGGGTGTGAATAGTCCACCCCAGTGTCAATAACGCCGATCCGGATTTGACTTCCTGTCGAGAGAGACCAGGCCTCCGGAGCATCGATACGTCTGACACCCCAAGGAATTTCTGCACTACGTTCCTTACCTGGGGAGGCGGAGTGGACACTAACGATAGAATCCTCCTCCACTAATACACCGAATCGATTGCGGGTAACTTTGTCCGGTAAGCCTAGTGGACATAGGAAGGCCCGAAGCAAGGAAGAGGTGCGGACTCGCTTTAATGCTGGGAGCTTCCGTCTAAGTCTGTGTAGTTGGCGTAGACATTCGTTGTATTGTGCCGGATGGGGAAAGCGGATAATATATCGCCCGCTGGTTCCGGAGGTGTTTATGTGGCCATTTAAATATTGTAGGAATACGGAGTAGTCCATTATGGTAGCCCCTCCTGACGAAGTGTTGCAGTATATTATGATGATGTTCTAATCGCTGAGTGGGGAAGGGGCCCTGTTTATAGGAAATGGGCTAAGGGGTATGGTCTATGCAAATTACATAAATTTCTAAAGATAAGCTTGGATGTGCGTGTCAAAGTTAGAATCTGGACATAGGATGGAGTGAGAGCCATAATAAGGCTTTCACTAACCTTCGGGGGGTTGCTCTATAGCTTCCTTTTGGAGAGGATACAGTCAGGAGACGGTGAACGCTCTGTTCCCGTCTTTTTCTTGTGTAGGTCACCCTAATCAGGGATCGAGGATTATTATAAACTTGCGACTTTTTTTAAACTTGCAATTTAGTTCCAAATAGGGTTTACTAATGTGTGATATGGATATGTTAGTGAAGGAATCAATTTTAATGATTGGTTTTACGTTTTAATTTGAATTTTAAATGAACATTGCGTGAGAGGAAGTGTCCGCCAGGTGAGTACTTCAATTAATTTGAAAATTGATCCGGAGAAAGTTTTTGAGATTCCGATGGTCGATTTGGCTTTTATGATTTTAAAAGTAGCAAATACACCTTATTACTATCGTGACCTTATGAAAGAGGTTGCTAAGGTTCGTGGTATGTCGGAGCAAGAGTCTAGTGAAGCGATTGCGCAATTATATACGGAGATCAATATTGATGGCCGTTTTGCTTGTGTTGGCACCAACTTGTGGGGCCTGAAACGCTGGTATCCAGTTGAGAAGTCTGAAGATCCAGTTGGTAACGCCAAACGTCCACGTATTATTAACGACGACGATGACGATCTTGAAGATGATGACTTTGCAGAAGAAGAATCCTTTACTCCGGATGGAGACGGCTTTGATAAGGTCGATGACGATCAAGATGAGTTGTTTGCGGATGAAGACGAGGAAGATGTTGAAGAAGTAGAAGAAGTGGAAGATGAGGCTCTTCTAGAGGATGCAGATTTGGATGAGGATGAAGACGAACTTGCAGATGAAGAAGATTCCGAAGATGATTTGGACGATAGCGAAGAAGATAAGTAAAATAGATTTCGTATCGTTGATTACACAATAAATTTGCCACATCAAGGTATCCTGAATACCCACCCTTATTCACTTGACAGAGGCTGAGGTAACGGGTAAACTATTGCATGGGCTTATGAATCAATCCAATAAATATGATTTCTTATAAAAGTGCCCCGATCCTATTCGGGTGTCACTTTTTTGTTTTTTTATTGCCCATTTAGCTATGGATTTATAGAAAATGGGTTACGCTAATGACTCTTGGGTCACCCGCATATCAGGTTTACTACTGAGGTAGTTTTGAGCACGTACTATATATAGGAGGTTTTTTGACGGTGGCAAAATATATTTTCGTAACAGGCGGAGTCGTTTCCTCGCTCGGGAAGGGGATTACGGCCGCATCGCTGGGAAGACTGCTGAAGAACAGGGGTTTAAAGGTAACAATCCAAAAATTTGATCCCTACTTGAATGTCGATCCGGGCACAATGAGTCCGTATCAGCATGGGGAAGTGTTCGTAACCGATGATGGTGCAGAAACGGATCTTGATTTGGGTCACTATGAACGGTTTATCGACATCAACCTTTCGAAGAACAACAATGTAACAACAGGTAAAATTTATTCTTCAGTAATTGGTAAAGAGCGTCGCGGGGAATACCTGGGTGGAACAGTACAGGTTATTCCGCATATTACGAACGAAATTAAAGAACGTGTATATCGTGCCGGACGTGAAGCCGGTTCTGATGTGGTCATTACCGAAATCGGGGGCACCGTCGGAGATATTGAAAGTTTGCCATTTCTTGAAGCCATTCGCCAAATCAAGAGTGACATTGGTCGTGAGAACGTTATGTACATCCATGTTACCCTTATTCCATATATCAAAGCTGCTGGTGAAGTGAAGACGAAACCAACTCAGCACAGTGTTAAAGAACTGCGTAGTATCGGTATCCAACCAAATGTTATCGTATGCCGGACTGAGCATGAACTATCCGATGATATGAAGGCTAAGATCGCACTATTCTGTGATATAGATGCTAGTGCGGTAGTAGAATGCCGTGATGCGGATACATTGTATCAAGTACCACTTAACTTGCGTGAAGAAGGTCTCGATGAGATTGCCGTCAATCATTTGAAATTGACAACTCCTCCAGCGGATATGAGCGAATGGGAGAATCTTGTAGAGCGAATCAACAAGCTTGAGAAAACAGTTGAAATTGCTATCGTAGGAAAATATGTAGCATTACACGATGCTTATCTAAGTGTAGTTGAATCGTTATCTCATGCTGGATTTGATGCTAATGCCGATGTGAAAATTCGTTGGGTCAATGCGGAAGATATAACTGATGAGAACGTTGAGGAACATTTAGGTGGTATCGGTGGGATTCTCGTGCCAGGTGGGTTTGGTGACCGCGGTATCGAGGGTAAAATCTCAACGATCCGTTATGCACGCGAAAAGAACATTCCATTCTTCGGTATTTGCTTAGGCATGCAAGTGGCTGTTATTGAATACGCACGTTCGTTGGCTGGTCTTCCGGGTGCTAATAGCTCCGAAATCAATCCGTCAACTGAGTATCCGGTCATCGATTTGCTTCCAGAGCAGAAGGATATTGAAGACTTGGGTGGTACGATGCGTCTTGGTCTGTATCCATGTAAGCTTACTCCGGATTCACTTGCTATGCAGTGCTACGACGATGAACTTGTATACGAGAGACATCGTCATCGTTATGAGTTTAATAACACCTACCGTGAAGCAATTGAAGCAGCAGGTCTGCGGATTTCCGGTACTTCACCAGATGGACGACTTGTCGAAATCGTTGAATTGCCGAATCATCCTTGGTTCTTGGCGGTACAATTCCATCCGGAATTCACTTCCCGTCCGAACCGTCCGCAGCCACTTTTCCGCGAGTTTGTTAAAGCGGCAATTACTCACTTGTCATAAGTTCATTTCTCTGTGAATCTTCACAGTAACTTCAAACATATATCAACCCCTTTTTTCCAAAAGAAGGTATTTCCTAATTAGAGGCGAATTAGTTGTTTGGTAAGAGTTAACTCTTAGGGGGGTTCTCGTTGGAAGAGAAGAAGATATTGATTGTTGATGATCAGAACGGTATTCGAATTTTGTTGATGGAAGTATTCAGTAGTGAGGGTTACAAGACATTCCAAGCTCCCAATGGCAAAATTGCTTTGGAAATCGTCCAGAGCGACGCCCCGGACTTGGTACTGCTCGACATGAAAATTCCGGGCATGGATGGACTAGAAATACTGCGACACATCAAGGAAGCCAATCCTGAGATTAAAGTCATCATGATGACCGCCTATGGCGAGCTTAATATTATTAAGCAAGCTACTGATCTGGGTGCGCTGATGCATTTCACCAAGCCATTTGATATTGATGAAATACGCATCGCGGTCCACGAGCAGTTAAGAAGCGGATCCCTATAGAGTGGAAAGGACCCTAACAACGGGGTCCTTTTTTTTTGTGCAAAAGTATAAGATTCATTGCATAGATAAATTATAAAAGATGTTCACAAACACAATTGAAAGCTTGTTTAGTATTTTTGGCCTATTGTGATATAATGTCTTAGTGTGAATGTCGGCTAAAGATATGGATAAAACCAACACCCTTAGGAGGATTGAAATTATGCCATTAGTATCGATGAAAGACATGTTGAACAAGGCACTTGAAGGCAAATATGCAGTAGGTCAATTTAACATCAATAACCTTGAGTGGACGCAAGCAATTCTTGCTGCCGCTGAAGAAGAAAAATCACCAGTTATTCTTGGTGTATCTGAAGGTGCAGCACGCTACATGAGCGGTTTCACTACAATTGTTAAAATGGTAGAAGGTCTCATTCACGACATGAAGATTACTGTTCCTGTCGCTATCCATCTTGACCATGGTTCAAGCTTCGAGAAATGTAAAGAAGCTATCGATGCAGGATTTACTTCTGTAATGATCGATGGTTCACATCACCCAATCGAAGAAAACGTTGAAATGACTAAAAAAGTCGTTGAATATGCACATGCAAAAGGCGTTTCTGTAGAAGCTGAAGTTGGTACAGTAGGCGGACAAGAAGACGACGTTATCGGCGGAATCATGTATGCTAAACTTGAAGACTGCATCAAAATCACAGAAGCTGGTATCGATACTCTAGCTCCAGCTCTTGGTTCTGTACACGGACCTTACCATGGTGAGCCTAACCTTGGATTCAAAGAAATGGAAGAAATCTGCAACGCGATCAAACTTCCATTGGTACTTCATGGCGGAACAGGTATTCCTGAACACGACATCAAGAAATCAATCTCCTTGGGTACTTCCAAAATCAACGTAAACACTGAGAACCAAATCGTATTCGCGAAAGTTGTTCGTGAAGTACTTGCGGCACAACCAAATGCTTACGATCCACGTACCTTTATCAAACCAGGTCGTGAAGAAATCCAAAAAACAGTTGCTGGTAAAATGCGTGAGTTTGGATCCAGTAACAAAGCATAATAAACTTCTCTTCTGTGCCTGCTGACTAGAACACGGAGTGTAAGTTTGCCCGTGCTCTACCCGTTTGTCAGGCAAGTAGTTGAATAGGCAGATATGGAGAGCGCACCGCATAGCCGGTGTCTTTCCATTTTCATTGCCAAAAATGAAGGAAAATCATGTCGTTTACCGACTGCAAAATACGTAGGGGGACCCTTTAGCTTATGGAAAAACTAATGATCAGCGGCGGACGCCCGCTGCGCGGTACAGTATCGATCAGTGGTGCCAAGAACAGTGCAATTGCATTGATTCCGGCTGCAATCTTAGCAGAATCAGAAGTTGTACTTGATAATTTACCGCTTCTAAGCGATGTCGCAGTCTATGCAGAAATTCTGGAAGAATTGGGTGCGCGCGTATTTTGGGAAGGTAGTTATATGAAAATTGATCCTTCCGATATTAGATCTATTCCCATGGCCAATGGGCCTGTAAAGAAACTGCGTGCTTCATATTACATGATGGGCGCTATGTTAGGACGTTTTAAAGAGGCAACCATCGGATTGCCAGGAGGTTGTAATTTCGAACCTCGTCCGATTGATCAACATATTAAAGGGTTTGAAGCACTTGGTGCTACCGTGACGAACGAGCACGGTGCTATTCATTTGCATGCAAAAGAACTACGTGGCGCTAAAATCTACATGGATGTTAGCAGCGTAGGAGCAACAATTAACATCATGTTGGCTGCAACTCGAGCCAAAGGATCTACAATTATCGAAAATGCGGCTAAAGAGCCTGAGATTATAGATGTTGCAACACTGTTGAATTCTATGGGCGCAATTATTAAAGGCGCTGGAACGGAAACGATTAGGATTGAGGGCGTGTCTGAGCTGAAAGGCTGTCGTCATTCCATTATTCCGGATCGGATCCAAGCTGGAACGTATATGATTGCAGCGGCGGCGACGCGCGGCGATGTATTGATAGACGGCGTCATTCCGAAGCATTTAGAGGCGCTTACCGCCAAATTGATTGAAATGGGTGTTGGAGTAGAAGAATTGGATGAATCCATACGTGTTATGGGTGCTCCAAGATACGATCATGTGGATGTGAAAGCATTGATTTATCCAGGCTTTCCAACCGACGTGCAATCACCAATGACTAGTCTTTTGACTCAGGCTGAGGGTGTTAGCGTATTAAGCGACTTTGTTTATAGTAATCGTTTCAAACATGTGCCTGAACTAGTACGAATGGGTGCAAAGATTCGTGTTGAAGGGCGTTCTGCTATTATTGAAGGTGGCAAATTAAATGCGGCTAAGGTTAGAGCGGCTGATCTTCGTGCAGGGGCTGCGCTTGTCATTGCAGGATTGACCGTGGATGACGGCGTTACTGAAGTGTCTGGGGTAGAACTAATTGACCGTGGATACGACAATCTAGTAACTAATTTGCGCGCTTTGGGTGCGGACGTGTGGCGAGAAGAAGAGTAGTCTCTTGCCTAATGTCATAATTTACCACATAATTGGATATGCTAGATAGAATTGAACTAAAGACAATGGCACTCATCATCTATGTATACTAAGCTATTATGAATTCTGTCAGTACAAACTTTAGTTCAATCTATATAGTTGAGTTTATATGAAAAAATTGAATAGGTGGTTTTTACATGGATCTGCAAATTGCCGATTTGGAAGGAATGAAACTGACCGAGCTGTATAAGCTTGCGAAACAGTATCAGATTCCATACTACGGACAGTTGAAAAAGAAAGAATTGATTTTTGCTATTTTAAGAGCGCAAGCAGAACAAAGTGGACTTATGTTTATGGAAGGCGTACTTGAAATATTACCTGAGGGTTATGGATTTTTACGACCTATAAATTATTTGCCAAGTGCAGAGGACATTTATATTTCCGCTTCGCAAATACGGAAGTTTGACCTGAGAACAGGAGATTTAGTCTCTGGTAAATGCAGAACGCCAAAGGAGAACGAACGGTATTTCGGCCTTCTTCAGGTAAATGCGGTTAACGGGGAGAACCCCGCAGTGGCTGCTGAACGCCTACACTTCCCAGCATTAACTCCGCTTTACCCACAGACTAAGCTCGTGCTTGAAACATCCCCTAATCATTTATCTACCCGCATTATGGATGTACTCGCCCCAGTCGGACTCGGACAGCGTGGATTGATCGTAGCTCCGCCTAAGGCAGGGAAGACGCTGCTTCTGAAAGAAATTGCCCACAGCATTTCCACTAATCATCCCGAAATCGAGTTATTCGTATTGTTAATCGATGAGCGTCCGGAAGAAGTAACAGATATGCAGCGTTCGGTTAAAGGTGAAGTGGTTGCTTCTACATTCGATGAACTTCCAGAGAATCATATTAAAGTAGCCGAACTTGTATTACAGCGCGCTATTCGCTTAGTGGAACACAAGAAGGATGTTGTTATTTTAATGGACAGCATTACTCGTCTTGCACGGGCATATAACCTTGTTGTACCACCTTCGGGCCGGACTCTTAGCGGGGGGATTGATCCTGCAGCATTTCATCGTCCAAAGCGGTTCTTTGGCTCAGCTCGTAACGTAGAGGAAGGCGGAAGTCTAACTATTCTGGCTACCGCACTAGTAGATACGGGTTCGCGTATGGATGATATCATTTATGAAGAGTTTAAAGGAACAGGAAATATGGAACTTCACTTGGACCGCAAGCTGGCGGAACGTCGGATTTTTCCGGCTATCGATATTCGTCGCTCCGGTACTCGCCGTGAAGAAGTGTTGCTGAAGAAGGAAGAATTGGATACGATTTGGTCGATCCGTAAAAATATGAATGATTCTTACGATTTTGTGGAAGGTTTTCTGAAAAAGCTGCGAAACAGCAAGACAAATACGGAGTTCCTAGCTTCGTTCGACGCAGCAGGAAGCGCACCATCTGGAAGTAGTGGCGGAGCACGTCGCTCTGTACGTACTGCACCATCACCAGGATCTGGATCCGGATCTGGGTCTGGGTCTTAACAATCACGCCTGATTTCCCTGCTGGTGTAGGACGCATGAAGGTTAAGCGAAGAGGAGAACAACATGTATTTAGTATATGCAGATGAACGAGGACAAGTATTTGATCATCCCACGCTATTTGGATTAGCTCGTAGCGCGGATATGATTGTTGAAATTATGGAAGATGAGTTAATTCCGTTACCGGACGGGGCAACTTTAGTCGGTTTGCCGAGCACGCGTCCAATTGGTATGGACCCTGAGACTGGCGAAATGATGGCACTCCCTGGTAAGGTACAAGCTGTGGGAGCATTGCTTCCGCAAGGGTTTACTCGGCTTTGCCTTCCTGGATATGTGAAGACGGATAAAGACTATAAGCTACCGCTATTTGGTTATTCGGCTGTTGTATGGAAAGACGGCAATTTCTATGTGACTGCCCGGCTATCCGATGATCCCGAGAAGTGGAACCCGCTGAATTGCGATCCATTGGAACTAAAAGAACAGGTAAAAGTCTTAAAGTCTCGTTATCCGGAGAATCGGTTGTATGATCATTTATCTAACTGCGCATTGGAATATGAGTGCTTGACGGCCTCAAATACATTCTTGAACCGATGGGAAGGCGCAGTCCCGGTATCTTATTCATGTAATGCGGGTTGTTTCGGTTGTATTTCAGAGCAACCTGATGATAGCGGTTTTGTAGCACCACAGACCCGGATGAATTTCCGACCACGCGTGGATGAACTGGTTGAAATCATGTTGGAACATCTGAAGACACCAGAGTCGATCATCAGTTTTGGACAAGGATGCGAAGGGGAACCTTCCACCCAGGCCAAGATTATTATCGAATCGATCCGTGAAGTGCGGAAAGTGACAGATATGGGCTACATCAATATTAATACGAATGCTGGACTTAGTGATCATATTCGGGGAATCGTCGATGCCGGCCTTGATTTGATGCGGGTCAGCACGATTAGTGCCCTAGATGACCACTATAATGCTTATTACAAACCACGTGGATATACATTAGCTAACGTAGAGAAGTCACTTCGTTACGCATATGAGCAGGGTGTATACACTTCAATCAATTATTTGATTTTTCCGGGTGTAACGGACCGCGAAGAGGAATTGGAAGCGATGATCGAGTTTGCCAAGCGCTCCAAGCTTCGATTTATTCAGCTTCGCAACCTGAACATCGACCCTGAAAGCTATTTGGAACTTATTCCAAAGGCGAAGGGTGAAATACTTGGAATGAAGCAAGCTATCGAAATCTTCCAAGAGGAATTACCAGACGTAGTAATTGGTTCCTACACACATGTTCCCCCAACGGAGCTACAACGTATAAAGAAGCGTCAGTAATCCGATCTAAACTTTGCATAGAAGAGCCCTCATTCCGAGAATATAAGGAGTGAGGGCTCTTGGTTACTTATGAAGTCAGTAGAATTATGAGTAAGGCTTTGGTATAATTATTTGCTAATAAGTAGGAGATCCGGTGCACTGCAGTATCGGATTATAAAGGTGGGTGTTTCTGATATTTAATATAGATACTTGTGTTGCTTATATAACTAGTAATTCTTCGAAATTGATTACAGGCACCTTTGAACAATTATTAAATAAGAAGGGAATTACTCGGGTTCAATGGATAGCCCTATATTATTTAGGTTTACAGAGTGAAATAAATCAAAAAGAATTAGCCGATAAGATGCATATTAAAGAATCTTCTGCTGCCAGACTGATCGATCGTATGGAGAGGGAGCAGCTGGTCATCCGTGAAAGAAGTAAACAAGATCGGAGAATTATAAAGCTTATTTTAACAGATAAAGGGATGCAATATAGACAAGAGTTGCTACCTGAGGGACAGAAGTTTAATGATCTTGTTTCCAAAGATATAACAGAGGAAGAGATGCAAACCTTATTAAGGGTGTTATCAAAAATGGTTACAAATGTAGAAGCATACCCACTAGAGTAGCAGTGGATATGCTTTTTTATTATGTCGAATTCTGCCAAAAATTGACGCCATTCTATATACTTGCTATACTAACCATTAGTATTGCAATAAAATTATAGGAGGTTTTTAAATGTCTTCAAATCCAAGAGAATTGCTAAATGATTTTTTGGGCGGCTTAACTGATCTAGGTAAAACCAACGGTGCGAATGTAGAGGCATTTATGGGATTGCTAGGAGCGTCATATGAACCCGGCAAACTAGATGTTAAAACAAAAGAATTGATTAGTGTTGCTGTAGCAGGGTTTAGCCGTTGTGAATATTGCATTGTTTTCCACGTATACAAAGCACTTGAGGCAGGCGCAACACGCGAAGAGATTCTTGAATCCGCTATGGTAGCAGTGGCATTTGGTGGCGGACCGACTATGGCATATAGCGTTACTTTACTGAAAAAGTCGATCGATGAATTTGAAGGGGATTTCAAGTAACACTGCCACATCAGAGTAGCGTAGTTATAAACCTCGTGATTTTATTTATAATGTCTTGAACTTTAAGTCCGATTGTGAATAAAATCACGAAGATTTCATTCGTTTGAAAAATTAGGAGGAAGCTCACCTTGACTAACATTACTTTGGATAGTATTTCTGGCCATGCTAAGGAAGCAAAGGTTTGCAAGATATATAAACTGGAAGGGGACTCTATATCCTCCAATGATGTTTTATTTGAAATTGAGTCCAGTAAGGGAAATAAAGCCATTACTTCTAACGTTACGGGGAAAATTATTAGCATAAACGTTGAAGAAGGGAGCATGGTAAAGGTAGGAGATATTTTAGCTGAGATTGAGGGAGGAGCCGACAACAACGATCCAACGGGTGAGACGAAAAAGTTCAATTATTTTGGCAGCCTGATAAAACCACAAAAAAAAGAGCTTGAAACAGATATAGCTATTATTGGAGGCGGACCAGGCGGTTATGTGGCTGCTATTCAAGCGGCAAAGCTAGGAGCCAATGTGACATTGATTGAAAAGGAGAATGTTGGTGGCACATGTCTCAATTGGGGATGCATACCTACTAAATCTTTAGTAAGATCCTCAGAGGTGTTTAATGATTTAAAGCATGCCGAAAGCTACGGGTTACATGCTGAGCTTGTTTCAGTTGATATAAAAAAAGTGATAGATAGAAAAAATAAAATTGTGGATCAATTGGTTGATGGTATTAGATATCTGTTAGATAAACATGGTGTAACCGTAATTAAGGGTGTAGCACAGATTGTTGATGAAGCAACGATTTATGTTAAAGAAAAAAATGTTGAGTTTACAATTAAATCTAAAGACATCATTATTGCCACTGGATCAGAAACGACAGAACTTCCTATTCCGGGAATCACGCTCAAACAGGTAATAACAAGCAAAGAAGCGCTAGATTTGACGACCTTGCCGGAACGATTAGTTATTATCGGTGGCGGCGTAATTGGTATGGAGTTTGCATTCATCTTTAACAGCTTCGGCGTGAAGGTTTCTGTTGTGGAATATTTTGATCACATATTAGGCAATATTGATGCGGATATATATGAAGAAATGACACAGATCGCTAGGCAAAAAGGTATTCACATATTTACAGGTTCTAAAGTAGAGGAAATCATTGAAAGTGAACATGAGGAATGTGTTGTAGCTTTTGATAATCAAGGAACAAAGAAATTTATATGTGCGGATATGGTATTAATGGCTGCAGGTAGAACACCTTATGTAGGTGATTTAAACCTTGCGGGCTTAAATATACAATTGAATGAAAACAACAAAGGCATCAAAGTTAATGGGAAAATGCAAACAAATCTGTCAAATATATATGCAATCGGTGATGTGACAGGACATATCCAATTGGCACATGTAGCTTCACATCAAGGTATTGTTGCTGTTAACAACATTATGGGTCATGAGAGCGAAATGGATTATGCTGTGGTACCGAGTGCTATTTTTACAAGTCCAGAAATAGCAGTTGTTGGTGTTAGTGAAGCTGAAGCTTTGAGCAATGGGATAGAAATAGTTGTAGGTAAGTTTCCATTCCAAGCCAACGGTAAGGCACTTACTTTAGGAGAAAGTCAAGGATTTGTTAAACTGATTAAAGCTAAGGAAACGAATGAGATTATCGGTGGAGCTGTTATTGGGCCTCATGCAACTGATTTAATTGGAGAGATTACGTTAGCAGTTAAAAACGGGCTGACAGCGGAAAGTATTATTGAAACCATTCATGCACATCCGACAACTGCTGAATCAATCCATGAAAGTGCCTTGGCAACCGAAGGTGGTGCTTTACACTTTTTAGGATAGAGGGACCAAAAATATTTTTATAAATTACAGAATTTATTTGTGATGTATTTAATCGAATTGAGCTACAAATCCTAAAACAGGCAATTGCGTGGCATCATCTGTCGTGATATAATCAGAAAAGTGTCATGATAACTCTGTGCACGCATGAGGTACAGGGCGGAAAGAGGTGAAAGAAATGAATGAAGCAATTCAACCCAAATATAATTTGACTACAGTTACTTGCGCTTGCGGTAATACCTTCGAAACTGGTTCCGTGAAGCAAAATCTGCGTGTTGAAATTTGCTCCAACTGTCATCCATTCTTTACAGGAAAACAAAAATTCCTGGATGCTGGTGGACGCGTGGACAAGTTCAAGAAAAAATACGGCATCTAATAAGTTTTGCTGCTTAAGTAGCATCTCTAACAAATGTCAAATCCCCCACCTCTATGAGGTCGGGGGATTTTTTGTATTCTTTGAAGTGGAATACTATTTCTTAAATTCAACACTTTGGCGTACTTGAGTCCATTGGTCACTAGTGATCAGTCCGAGTCTCCACAAAGCGATACCTTTGAGATTGTATCTTTTGGCAAGACCGATCAGTGGATTCAGGGACTCCGTATTCTCATGATACATATTAAGCCCCAATACCAGTTTCGCTGGGTCGGTTTCTTTTACAGCAAGGGCAATAGCTTCATTAACCTTGTCAATAGGCTCTGGCTGATCTGTATTTTGATAATCATAGGCCATAATGATTATTTCATCCGCGATCTTACCCAGCGTCTTATAATCATACCCTTGATAAGAGGAATTTAGTGCGTGCAAGGCAAGGGATAGCTTCAAGCCATTGGCGTTGGTCTCTTTAGATAAGTCTTTGACAAAAGAGTTAAAGGACTCCCGGGTAATTGTTTTGTCCGTTGTCAGTCCAAGGCCTTCGAAGTCGAGCATAATCCCTTTAAATTTATTGTTGATAGCCGTAGATATCATTCCTGAAATGGCTTGTTTGCGAAGCTCAGCATCGTCGATGATCTTGGTCAATTCCCCATTTACATCGCCGGAGTATACCATGAGATAAGGAGTCGTGCGGGAGTCTGTAGCGCTGCTAACTAGTGTTTCAGAGGTAACATCCCCTAGAGGAGAGGGCATGTAGAAGTCTTTGCCTGTCAGAGTGAAATTTCCGTTCTCGTCAATTCGGCTCCAACCAAAGGCGACGGAATCCAAACTTGGGATAGAGCCGGCATCAGATATGGATTTGATGGCATAAAAGCCCAACGTATATAACCGCTTCTGTGGAGAAGTGATAGACACGGTACGCGTCGCTTGGTCCCATTTCACATCGGCTCCAAACTGCTGACTGAAGAAACTGAGTGGAATAAGTGTATTGCCACTAACCGATTGTGGGGCTACGTTAAGATTGACGGTGGACCCGTTAACGATAGCTTTTTTGTTATTGAGGGTTAACTGAACACGAGTTGCATTTGCTCCTTCACCTTGAACCGCATCAATAGTCTTGGTCGATTGATTCCAAGTGATTTGAATGCCAAGCGCTTCCGAAATAGCGCGGAAAGGGACCATGGTGGTTCCTTCGACAATGATTGGTTCTGTTGGGAATGATAGCGGGTAGTTGTCTAGCTGAATGCTTACCGGAGGTGCCGCATCCACTTGGTTAATATGTAACCCTGTAAGTGTTCCTGCTAATAGAGTCGTGGCTAGTAGTACTTTTCCTAATATTTTCAACAATTTCATCCTTTCTATCAAGTTCCATATTATACTATTAATATATCAAACTATTAGATGAAGTGCATTGGGTAGGAAGAGCGAATTTAGGAGGATAAGATATGAGTTTTAGAAAATGTTCGATGATCTCGTTGATCTTGATGTTATTCGTAGTGCCCCTACTCCCGGTACAAAAGGCTCAAGCCCAGACCAAGCTGTATACAGAACAGCTATTCGAAGTTAGGGACAGAGTTTCAAATAACAAGCAAGGGGACATCGCATATAACGGGGAATTCTATTTATTTTTTGACTATGGAGGGTATCTTTACAAATCTTCAGATGGCTTGACTTGGGAGGATCAGGAGCCGTACACAATGATCGATGGTGTCAAATGTGACGGTGCGTCTGGTCTCGTTCGGAGGCTCATTTTTGATGGGCAACAGTTTATTGTTCTTTATGATGGGGGTTTTTCTACCTCTAAGGACGGGGAGATCTGGGATCAACATGTAATCCCTTATACAGATGACAAAGAGTATGCCTTTCAGGATCTTCTATACATAAATGGAACCTATTATTTCTTGGCCCAAGATCGAGATAAGGACGTCAATGGTTTCTATTTTGCTGGCCCGAATCATATTCTGATTTCGAGTGATCTGAAGAGTTTTCAAAAGGCGCAATTTAAGAATATCGAGAAAAGCATCGCTGGTGAGCGGCCTCTTGATTCACTAGTAACGAACGGGAAGATTTTTCTGGCGAGCGGTAATACCTCGGCTGTTTCTAAGGATGGTAATATTTGGACAAGTAAAGGTACTAATTTCCTAGGTGGCTATAATGGGGTATGGGATGGTAAAAGGTTTCTATACGCTTATCAGAATTCCATATTCTCTACGCAGGATGGAAGCAAGACAACAGAATTGTTCTCCTTTAAAAATGCAACTTGGAATGAGAAGACAGGGAAGTATTCCAAAGATGGCTTACGCTTGTATCTGAATGTTATCGGGTATAACGGTAAAGAATATTTGGCAGCGGGCAATCACTTTGACTGGAGTTCACCGGGTCGAGCTGAGCAAGAAACCGTTTTGATCTACTCTGCGGACGGGAAAAAGTGGGAGAAGATAACGATCCCGCAAGGAGGTACTGATTTTACCAGTATCGTCCCGACCTCTTTCGGATTTTTACTCATTGGTAATAATCTATGGGCAGTAAGCTCACAACCGCTTAATAGAACAGCAGAGCCAGAGGGGCAGTAAAATCTATTTAATAGATATTATTTCAATTAAAAAAGCTTATTGGTAGTAGTTACTTTTGTCTTCAGCATCTCTAGGGTCTTTGGTTGCAATTTTGATTAGCATGAGATATAATGATTTTTACCGTGCTAGATGGGGAGGTAGCGGTGCCCTGTAACTCGCAATCCGCTATAGCGAGGTTGAATTCCTGTTAGAGGTCTTGTCGATGTGAGGTCCGGTCTTTACGGCAGACGTTGACGGACGGGTCCTCCGCAATGAGTACCTGTGAACCTGGTCAGGTCCGGAAGGAAGCAGCCATAAGCAGTTTCACTTTTGTGCCGGAGGAGAGCCTGTCCCGAGTTGCGCTTTAAAGGTGCCGCTTGGATCGCAATGATCAATAACAGGTGCACGGCTACATATTATTATGAAGATACATCTTTGTCTCAGGACAAGGATGTTTTTTTGTATGATGGATTGTCAAACCTAGTTGGATAAGGGCTAAATTCCGTGTTATCGATATCGAGTAATCTTGTGCAAAAGAGTGTTCCATAAATTTCTACATACACTTGCTGGAGAAACTCGATTAAAAGTTTTCCTCGATCCTCGAGTATAGTATAATAAGGAAGCGGCAATGCCGCTTAAGGGAAGAAAGAAGGTGCCGCATATGGAGCATATTGCGTTGTACCGTGCTTGGCGGCCACAGTCGTTCCAAGACATGGTGGGACAGCAGCATATTATCCGCACGCTGCAGAATGCGATCCGCGAGGGAAGACTGTCTCACGCTTATTTATTCTGTGGACCGCGTGGAACCGGGAAGACCAGTGCCGCAAAGATTCTGGCCAAGGCGGTCAACTGTGAAAAGGGACCCGCGCCGGAACCCTGCAACGAGTGCGATTCATGCCGCCGGATTACTTCAGGCGCCGTTATGGATGTACTTGAAATTGACGCCGCTTCCAATCGCGGGGTTGAGGAAATCCGCGATCTCCGTGAGAAAGTCAAATATGCCCCTACGGAAGTAAGACATAAGGTTTATATTATCGACGAAGTCCATATGCTGACGACCGAGGCGTTTAATGCATTACTCAAGACGCTAGAGGAACCGCCGCCGCATGTCATGTTTATTCTTGCAACTACAGAACCGCACCGTTTGCCGGCTACAGTTATTTCACGTTGCCAGCGTTTTGATTTCCGGCGGGTATCTTTAGAAGAACAAAGTGAACGTCTACAGCTTATTTGTCAGCAAGAAGGCATTACAGCTGAAGATGAAGCGATTCAGTATATTGCACGATTGTCGGATGGTGGGATGCGTGACGCACTCAGCATATTGGATCAAATAGCTTCATTTACCGATGGACATGTTTCATACCAGCAGGTGCTGGATATGACGGGAGGCATTCCTTCGGCGCAGTTTGCAGAGCTAGCCAAGACGCTACTTGAGGGCGATGTTGGCGGTATGCTGCAAATGATTGAAAGTTTCATGCAGGAGGGGAAAAGTGCCGATAAGTGCATGGAGAACCTACTGTATTATTTCCGCGATTTATTGATGATTAAGATGGTCCCAGCAGCAGAGAAGCTGACGGAGCGCGTGCTTGATCCTCAGGATTTCAGAGAGATGGCACAGGCCTTTTCGCGAAATCAATTATTTGCGATGATTGATACACTTAACCATTATCAGACAGAAATGAAGTATGCAGTACAACCGCAGATGTTGTTTGAAGTAGCATTGCTGAAGATATGTGGTATTCCACAACAAGAGCAGCATGCAGGCCATGAGAATACCACGGTTAATGTAAGTAATTCTGTTCCTAATTCTGAGGTACAGCAGCTTAAGCGCCAGTTGGCTGAGTTAGAGAAGAAGCTGGAGCGTGCCGTTCAAGGTGGTTTGGGAAGTGGAGCTGGATCAGATGCTTCAGGGGCACAATCAAACCGACCTGCAACAAGAACTGCCGCACCGAGGATATCTTCTACCGCCAAGCTCCCTTCGGGACTTGCGAGTTATGTAGCGCAGCGAAACAGCCCGGAGTTTGTAGCAGCTGAAGGTAAGTGGAATGGCGTACTACAAGCGGTTAAAGAAGAGAAAGTAACCATACACGCTTGGTTTGTGAATGGGGAACCTGTTTCCGCGCTGGAAGACTCTGTTCTGGTGGCCTTCAAAAATGATATCCACCGTGAAACCACGGAGAAGCCAGCTAACAAACAAGTAATTGAGTCAGTGATGGCACGAATACTTGGCAAGCCTTGCCGCTTGGTGACGATGATGCTGAAGGACTGGAATGATGCTGTTCAAGGGGCTGCGGAGCCAGCGAAGGAATCCCTTGAATTGGAGTTACCCTCTGAAGGTGGGGAAGGCAGTAAGGAACCTTGGGTAGATGAAGCCCTTCAGATGTTCGGCGATGATCTAGTGGTCATCAAAGAGTAATAACTATATTTAATCAGCAACATCTATACTATAATAATGAAATCGAAAAGGAGTTGTGAATGATATGAATAACATGAACCAAATGATGAAGCAAGTGAAGAAAATGCAAGAGCAAATGTTGAAGGCCCAAGAGGAGCTCGGCGATAAAGTCATTGAGGGTAGCGCAGGTGGTGGCGTAGTTACAGTACAAGTGAATGGTCACAAAAAAGTGATCTCTCTGAACATCAAACCAGAAGCTGTAGATCCAGAAGATGTTGAAATGCTACAGGATTTAGTTCTCACAGCAGTGAACGACGCTCTAACCAAAGCTGAAGAGCTAGCAAACCAAGATATGGGTAAATTTACAGGCGGAATGAAGATTCCAGGACTGTTTTAATCCACAACTGAAGGAGACCGCCCATTGTATTATCCAGAACCGATCGCGAAGCTGATCGACGCATTTACCCATTTGCCAGGAATCGGACCTAAGACGGCCGCGAGGCTGGCTTTTCACGTGCTGCGCATGAAAGAGGATGACGTTATCGATTTCGCCAAAGCCTTGGTTAGTGTGAAGCGAAATCTTCATTACTGCTCCGTCTGCTGCAACATTACGGATTGTGATCCCTGTCGGATTTGTCAGGACAAGACTAGGGATGCCTCTATAATTTGTGTGGTTCAAGACTCCAAGGATCTGGTTGCCATGGAACGGACGAAAGAATTTAACGGCTACTATCATGTGTTGCAAGGAGCTATCTCTCCTATGGAGGGGCTAGGTCCGGACGATATCCGGCTGAAGGAACTGCTAACTCGATTGAGCGATGAGCGAGTGAAAGAATTGATTATGGCTACCAATCCCAACATTGAGGGAGAGGCGACGGCTATGTATATTTCTCGCCTTGTCAGACCGTTTAATATAAGTGTTACACGGATTGCTCATGGACTACCTGTTGGTGGTGACTTGGAATACGCAGATGAAGTAACGCTCTCCAAGGCACTAGAAGGCCGCCGCGAATTGCATTAACACCTATTACAAGAAGAACCTTGACCCGAATAAATAATCGGGATCATGGTTCTTTTTTTTGTTGCAAGAAGGTATAAGTTCGCGTTGATTTATCCTCTTTTAGTTCTAAGTTTGTCCTTTCATCGATACAAATGAAATAACTGGATGAAGGGGAGTGACAGAGAGTGGGACAATGGAGAGCACTAATAGCAAGATGGAGATCGGCACCGCAGGAGGATAGTGATTTCATATACAAAAAACAACTATACCAAGAAGTTAGCAAAGCCAGAGAAGAGTGGGAGCGGGCATACCAGGCTTTTCAGGCGGCTGTTGAAAGTGACGAAGTTGATGTAGCTATTTATACACTTGAAGCGGCAGAGAGACGGTATCAGATACAGCTCAAGATTGCTAAGGGAGCAAACTTGAATTGGAATATTTTCAAGCAAAGATAAACTTTAAGATACTTTTATGAGAGAAATACTTTAGAAAGGACAAGTGTGATGATGAAATTGGTACTGGTGGGTGTATTAGTTGTTTCGTTGATCTTGTTATTATATATTTTATTTGTCAAAAAACTGGGGTTCGCCTGGCTCACTCGTTTGGGCTTTCATGTTGTGCTTGCTGCACTAGGAATATACCTTGTTAATTTTTCAGGTTTGTTCACCGAAGTGTATATCCCGTTAAATCCTGTAACTATGAGTACAGCGCTGGTTTTAGGACTGCCTGGGGTCGCTTTATTGGTTGGATTAAAAATGACTATAGTTTGAAATGAGAAGAATAAAACTCGATAAACCCTATTAGGGCTCATCGAGTTTTATTTGTGTTTGCAATTTGTATTCTTTTTATAAGTTTGTCGATACCTTAATGGAGATTCACTAGTGATTTTTCGGAATAAAGCATGGAAAAATTTCATATCTGAATATCCGACTTCTTCTGCAATTTGCCTCACTGACCAATCGGTATGTACAAGGAGCTCGCAGCTTTTGAGAATACGGACATGTTGGATATAACGATTAAAGGTTTTGCCTGTAGCTTGTTTGAACATAATCTGAAATTGTCTGACACTCATAAAAGCTTTCTCTGCTAGCATTTCCAAAGTTAAATGTTCCTTGTAGTTGCTATGTAGTAGTTCCAGTGCATCTTGCATTCTTTCTGCCACCATAGTAGCAGATTCGGTATAAGAGCCAATATCGTTTTCACTAGCGAGACGGTCAAGCACTATAAATATTTGGAGCACCAATGAACGAATCAATACTCTATAGTTGCTTCCACGATTGTAGTACTCTAAGTAGGCTTCATTAAATAAATGATTCAGCCTATTACGGTTATCTCTGAACTGGTACCAATATCCTTCTCCTGCACATGTTCGAGTAATCATTTCATATAGACGGGAGTCTGCCGGAAAGTTATTTAGTAATTCCTGAAGAGCCTCTAATTTGAATATACAGTTGCATACAACAAGTGGGTGTGAGGTTCGGGCAGAGACAGGACGAAACACGTGTACAGTACCTACCGGCAGAAGGAATACATCTCCTTTTTGGACCGGATATGATTTTTTGTCAATAAAGTGATGCCCCTGTCCTTCCTCTACCAGGCAGAGTTCCACGAAATCGTGTATATGTTCTCGAAGGTGGAATGCCTCGACTTCACGGTTTAAGTAGATAGGAAAGTCATCCTCGAAAAAACGAGTTCCTCTTAATTCAAAAACCACCTGAAAGCGCCTCCATATATGAGCAGTATTTTAAGAGATATGTATAAATCTTATATTATCCATAGTTTTATGCAAAGATCAAGGTGAGAAATAACTCTACATAATACCCCTCGTTATTATGCAAGATCGACCTATAAATGTCCGCCCCATGTCCCCTATACTGTGAGTGATTAGAAACAAGCGACTCACAAATACATCTTTATGAGGAACAACATAAGGGGGAGGAGATAGAGAAATTATGGGAATTAATGTGGTGCGACTGTTAGTAGAGGATGAAATTAATCCTCTGGTTATCGGGACTGATCGCCCCAGATTCAGCTGGAATATAGAACCAGATTATCCAAATAAACAATGGAATCTCATCCAATATGCCTATCGTATATTGGTAGCCGACAACGAAGAGCTTTTAACGGAAGATAACGGGAATATGTGGGACAGTGGTAAGGTTATTAGTGACCTTTCCATCTATATTACGTATAACGGTATGGCTTTGTCTCCGGGAACACGCTATTTCTATAAAATTCAAACTTGGCATAGTGATGATGAATATTGTGGATGGAGCGATGTTGGCGAGTTTGGAACGGGATTGTCTACGCAGGACTGGTCTGGGGATTGGGTTGGAAGATTGGATCGAGAGGAAAAGGAACTTGTCCCGGCTAGTTATTTGCGTCAGGAGTTGTTTGTGGGCAAGCCCATCGTTAGAGCTGTGTTATATGCAACGGCACTAGGAACCTACGAGACATGGTTTAATGGTTATCGCGTAGGGGATCACATATTGGCTCCTGGATGGACGGATTATTCACAGAGAGCATTCTATCAGGCCTTTGATGTGACGAATATTTTACATGAAGGCGATAATGCATGGGGGATCATATTGGGCACAGGCTGGTATTCAGGTAATATCGGCATGATGGGAACGCGTATATACGGTAAACACCCAAGCTGTCTTATGCAATTGCAGATTGAATATCAGGATGGAACTAACGAAATCTTCTGCACTGATCGTAGTTGGAGAATAAGTGAAGGTCCAATCCTATATTCAGACATGATTAAAGGGGAAAGTTATGATTCGCGGCTTGAACACGAGGGTTGGACCTTACCAGGGTTCAATGACTCAGAATGGAACTCGGCGGATACATTTGAATCCTATAATGGGGTATTACAACCGCAAAATGGCCCACCAGTACGTATAATAAAAGATGTAGCGCCTATATCGAGTTATGTGACAGAGCGTGGGACCACAATATATGACTTCGGACAGAATATTACGGGTTGGACAGCAATTACTGTACGTGGTATTGCCGGCAGTCGTATCTCGATCAATCATGCTGAAATGCTGGATCAGGATGGTTCTCTCTATACCTTGAATTTACGTAGGGCAGTTCAGATTTGTCACTATGTACTGAATGGAGAGGATAATCAATGTTTCCAGCCGCACTTTACCTTTCATGGATTCAGATATATAGAGATTGAAGATTTGAATAAGGACATAACAGTGATATCAATTTCGGCTAAAGTGATACATTCGGATACGCCTTTAACTGGTGAATTAACGACTTCAGATGAACTTGTTAATAAGCTCATTTCCAATATTCAATGGGGACAAAGGGGAAATTTTCTGTCGGTTCCTACAGATTGTCCGCAACGGGATGAGCGGCTAGGTTGGACTGGTGATGCTCAAATATTTGTAAGGACAGCCTCTTACAATATGAATGTCGCAGGTTTTTTCCGTAAATATATGGTGGATGTTCTGGATGCGCAGTCTCCAGAAGGAGCATTTCCCGATGTTGCACCAGATGCAGGTTGGAAGGTGTACAAGGGTATCAGTAGCTCCAAATGGTTTGCTCCAGATAATGCTGGTTGGGGCGATGCTGGCGTTATTATTCCATGGACGATTTATCTTATGTATGGTGATCTAGAGATATTAAGAACAAGTTATACTGCGATGAAGCGCTGGATCGATTATTTAAAGAAGAACAGTGATGGATTGATAAGACCCGATTACGCCAATCATGCAGATTGGTTATCCGTTGGTGCAGATACCCCTAAAGATGTACTCGCAACAGCATATTTTGGCTATAGTACCGCTTTGTTCGCTCGTATTGCGAAGGTGCTTGGCAATCATGATGATGAGAGGGAATACCGGCAATTATTTGAACAGATTAGGGAATCATTCATTCGTGCTTATGTCTCTGCGGATGGAACAATCAAGGGTGATACACAAACGGTATATGTACTGGCGCTTTATTTCGATCTACTTACACCAGAATTCAAGCAAAAATCAGCTAAGCGGCTGGAAGAACTCATTGTCAGCAATGGCGATCGACTAAGTACAGGGTTTCTGGGTGTAGGATACCTGCTTCCTGTACTAACTGAGAATGGTTTGGGTGATCTGGCATATCGATTGCTTCATCAAGAGCAGTTTCCATCATGGTTGTATTCAGTAAAGCACGGTGCTACGACAATATGGGAACGATGGGACGGATGGACAGAAGAGAAAGGTTTCCAGTCCCCATCAATGAATTCTTTTAATCATTATTCTTTGGGTTCAGTGGGTGAATGGCTGTACAGATATGTAGTCGGCATAGAACCAGATGATGAGCAGCCTGGATTCAAAAAAATCAAGATTGAACCTCATCCTGGAGGGAAGTTAGTTTCTATTAATAGTAAATATCAGTCTCCCTACGGTGAAATTAGGGTTGAATGGTCTCGAGACAAGGATAGATTTCATATGTCCGTGAACCTCCCGGTAAACACGCATACAGAGCTTCGTATTCCAGGTGAAGTTATTCTAGCAAATGGACCTGCGCAATTCATAGGAACTGAACAAAACCGATCTATATTTAATGTGGGCTCTGGGAGCTACACTTTTGAAAGTGTGATATCTTCAGAGAATTTTTACAGAATAAGCTGAGTTATTAGGAGGATAGGAATGGGTGAACGTTTTGAGAGTCATGTTGCTCTGCTTCGTAAGTTTATATCTGAACAAGCAGAGGGGTGCCTTAAGGGGCCAGCACATTATTTGAAATATCCATTTATTGATCCTGGATCTGTCTATAGTGCTAACTTGTGGGATTGGGACTCCTTCTGGTCAACTTATGCCCTACTGAATTTGGAGGGAGACCTGCTACCGCAAGGATCGGTTACTCCATCAATTTCTTTGATCATCAGATGGATGACGGATATATTCCAATGATGATCGAGAAAGGCCAGACAGAGGAACCTTATTTGATCGGCAAACGCAAGGAGGGTGTTCTACTCAATATGCATAAGCCGTTCTTAAGTCAACATATTGCACTGATCTCAGGGCACTGTAACGATTATGAATGGGCCAGAACGTACATTGATGGACTTGAGAAGTATTTCGCTTGCTACGATCGTGATTATTATAATGAAAATTGCAACCTTTATGTTTGGGCAGATGACATTATGATTGGGATGGATAATGATCCAGCTACCTTCGGAAGACCTAAGTTCTCTACCGCCAATATTTATTTGAACTCATTTATGGTGAGTGAAATGAAAGCGATGTCATTACTTTGTGGTGAATGGGGACTTTTCGATAGGCAGTGCTATTACAATCAGAAGGCCCAGAAACTGGAGGAAGCAATCCAAGCGGAATGTTGGGATCCAAGGGACAAATTTTTCTACTCTGTGGATGTGGATGTTAAGACAAGACAGTTTGATTGGTTTCACACGGGTCTAGGGGTCTTCTGGAAAACACTGCCCATTAAAGTACGAGCATGGACAGGCTTTATTCCTTTGTGGTCAGGAACAGCTACTGTCGAACAGAGCCTTTGCTTATCAACAATGCATCTAGCTGACAAGAATACGTTCAATAGTCCATATGGAGTTCCCTCACTTGCTATGGATGAGAAAATGTACAATATTTCAGCAACAAATAATCCGTCGAACTGGTTAGGTCCGATTTGGGGGATTGTCAATTATGTGGCTTTCCGTGGCTTGATGAACTACGGCTACAGGGAGGAAGCTGAGATTATTGCCCGTAAATCAGTGGAATTGTTCGGAGGAGATCTTGAACGTAGTGGAACTCTTCATGAATATTACGATCCTGCGAGCGGTAAGCCAGTGATGAATGGCGGTTTTCTCAACTGGAATATGCTTGTACTTAATATGGTGAGTGAGCTTGCTGATAAACCAGCGCTTTCTCGACATTTAAGGGAATGAACTCACATGGTTCCTTGCTATTAATATTTGAAAACGGTTTCCAGGTGAATTTTTAATATAAAGAGATTACGATTTCACCATATTCTGAATGGAGGGTTTATATGAAATTACAAAAGAAGATGTTGACGGTACTGCTTATATTGATGATGTTTGTTGTTGCTGCTTGCTCAGGTAATGGAGGCAATGACGGAGCGAATAGTAGTAGTTCATCCAATAGTAATAAGAAAAATTCATCTAATGAAAATGTAAGTCTACGGATTATGTGGTGGGGCTCTCAGGCTAGACATGATGCTACCTTAAAGGTAATTGAGTTGTTTGAAAAGAAATATCCGAACATTAAGATCAGCCCGGAATATATGGGCAATGATGGTTACTTTGACAAACTTGCAACTCAAATCGCTGGAGGTAATCCTCCCGATTTAATGCAACTTGGAAATAACTACCCGGACTATGTCTCCAAAGAGGCATTGCTTGATTTAAGCCCTTATGTGGGTCAAGAGATTTCTATTGAAAATTTTGATCAGAATGTAGTTGAAGCAGGGGCTATGAACGACAAGCAATACGGAATTAGCCTTGGCTCAAATGTATTGGGTCTAGTCTACAATAAGACACTCATGGAGCAAGCTGGACTGGAGCCACTTAAGGAGAATATGACTTGGGAAGATCTTGAGGCATATGGAAAAGATGCTGTAACTAAATTAGATGGTAAATTTGCCTTCGCAGATCAATCGTTTTTCACTCATTATCTGAACTATTTCCTTCGTCAACAGGACAAAACGTTCTATCGTGATGAAGCAGTAGCTTTTAATCAGGAAGATGTTGAGAAATGGTTCGATATGTGGAGTAACTTCCGGGCAGCAGGTATAGTCCCTAGTTCTGAGGCATCTGCATCTATGTCGGAGACCAGTCCTGATGTATCCTTGCTAGTTCAAGGAAAAGTATTAATGTCCCTAGTCTGGTCCAATCAAATGTCAGGTTTCCAGAGTGCTATGCAGGACGAGCTAGGTGTCAGCTTGTTGCCAACGGCTAAAGATGAGAAACGTTCAGGTTTATGGATTCAACCGAGTCAATTCATGACGATCAGTAAGGAATCTAAGCACCCTAAGGAAGCGGCATTATTTATTAATTTCATGGTTAACGATCTAGAGGCTACAAAGATTCTAGGGAATGATCGTGGTATCCCTGGCTCCGAAGAAGTTAGAAATATGTTGAGCGGTGATGGTTCGGATATGGATAAGAAAATATATGAATACTTCAACACGGCAGCAGGTGTAGCGAGTAGTATGGATCGCGAGCTTCCTAACATTGGAGAATTCGATGGTCAGTTGAATAATGCAGCTATGTCTGTAGGATTTGATGCTAAGTCATCTGCAGAAGCCGCGGTTGATGTTGTGACTGCCGCAGAAGCCGCCGTTGCTAAATCGAAATAAATGAGCTAGTGAAAGGGTGAGCATATTGAATCAGATTGTAGCTAAACAAAAAAATCGGACCGGTCATCATGACCGGTCCGGTATTCACCCGATAGTAAAGTGGTGGAAACGTAATTCAACAGCTTATTTATTCCTGCTACCGTGGTTTCTAGGTTTTTTTGCACTTACACTAATACCGATGATTTCTTCCTTATACCTGTCATTTACCGATTTCAACTTACTCACCCCATCCAATTGGGTTGGGCTTGATAACTACGACAAGATGTTTAATCATGATCCACGCTATCTAAAATCACTTCAGGTCACGTTTCTGTATGTATTTAGCTCAGTTCCCTTAAAGCTAGGTTTTGCCTTATTGGTAGCGATGCTTATGAATAAAGGGATAAAAGGGCTTGGCATTTACAGAACCATCTATTATATTCCTACGCTATTAGGAGGCAGTGTCGCAATCTCTGTTCTCTGGCGTAAAATGTTTGGCGGTGGCGGGGTTATTAATTCCTTTCTATTGGATACCTTTGGCATCCATGCCCCCGACTGGGTTTCTAATCCTAAGTATGCCCTATCTTCACTGGTTGCATTGTCAGTTTGGCAGTTTGGTTCCTCGATGATTATATTTCTAGCTGGTTTAAAGCAAATTCCTCAAGATTATTATGAGGCATCCCAAATTGATGGGGCAGGTAAATTCCGTCAGTTCTTAAACATAACGATCCCTACATTGTCTCCGGTCGTACTGTTCAATGTCATTATGCAGATGATCAGTTCATTTCAGGCGTTTACACCTGCGTTTATTGTCAGTGGCGGCAAAGGTGGACCCTTGGATTCAACGATGTTCTATACACTTTATTTATATCTCAAAGGATTCTCCTTCTTCGAAATGGGCTATGCATCAGCTATGGCCTGGGTGCTACTAGTAATCATCGGAATTTTCACAGCCCTTATATTCGCTTCTTCGAAGCGTTGGGTAACCTACGGCGATGGAGGCGAATAGGTAATGGTGTCCACTATAAAAAATTACAGAATTTTGTTGAAGCATCTATTAATCATATTCTTTGGAGCCCTAATGCTATATCCAGTAATCTGGATGATCATGAGTTCCTTGAAGCCTAGCCAACTCATCTTTAGTGACCTCAGCTTATGGCCAAGTCAGTTTACATTAAGTAACTTTGCTGACGGGTGGAAGGGAATTGCAGGTCGCGGATTTGGCATTTATTTTTGGAATTCACTCATTATATGTGCTTTTGTTATTGTTGGAAATGTGATCTCTTGTTCGATGGCCGCTTTTGCGTTCGGGCGCCTTGATTTTAGTTTGAAGAGGCTATGGTTTGCTTTGATGCTGGTTACTATTATGTTGCCACAGCATGTCAGAACCATTCCTCAGTATATTATGTTTAAAGGTATGGATTGGTTAGATAGCTTTCTTCCTCTGATAAGTCCGAAATTTTTGGCTACCGAAGCCTTTTTCATCTTCCTACTTGTTCAATTTATTCGGGGCCTACCGAAGGAACTGGATGAGTCAGCGCGGATTGATGGCTGCGGTCCTGTTCAAATATACTTGCGCATGATTATGCCATTGGCATTACCTGCCTTGGTTACTACAGCCTTATTCTCCTTTATGTGGACATGGGATGATTTCTTCAGCCAATTGCTGTATCTCAATAATTCGGCTAAGTATACCGTTCAGTTAGGACTTCGTCTATTTATGGATTCTACTGGTGAGTCAGCATGGGGACCTATGTTTGCCATGTCGGTGTTATCACTTGTGCCCAGTCTCATCCTCTTTTTCTCTATGCAAAAGTATTTTGTTGAGGGGATTGCTACGACAGGAATCAAGGGATAATTCGAAAGAAAAGTATATGATGAGGAGGCTGTTAATTGCTGCAATCTAAAGAATTGGATGCATTATTAACTGACGTGGAGCAATGGGGGAGGTTCGAGCTTGTACAGATAGCCCCCGAGCAAAATAATGCTTTTGGTGATGGAGTCTGGAGTGCGACGTTTCAGAATGAATCAGAATTTATTGATGTAAAAGGCTTCTATGATGGTGATGGAACCTACCGGTTACGTTTTATGCCGAACCGCACTGGAGAATGGTTTTATGTTACCCATAGTAATGTGAAGCAGCTTGATGGTATCACAGGGTCTTTTACATGCGTAGAACCATCACAAGAAAACCATGGATATGTACAAGTCAAAGATGCGGGACATTTTTGCTATGCTGATGGAAACGCTTATCATCCATTTGGGACAACCTGTTACGCATGGATCCATCAGCCTGAGGAAGTACGACAAAGAACGATCGAGTCGCTGAGGCAAGCCCCTTTTAACAAAATTCGCATGACCGTATTTCCTAAAAATTATAGTTTTAATGCAACCAACCCTGTGGAGTTTCCTTTTGAAGGGAGTCAGGAAGATGGCTTTGATCTTACTAGGTTCAATCCGAACTTTTTTCAGAGATTAGAAGGACATATTGATGAGTTGCTCTCTATGGGAATTGAAGCCGATCTGATTCTTTTTCATCCATATGATGAAGGGCGCTGGGGGTTTGATAGAATGTCCTCAGAGGCGGATCATAACTATCTGCGCTATCTAATAGCAAGACTATCCTCTTTCCGTAATGTTTGGTGGGCGTTGGCCAACGAATATGACTTTATGAATGAGAAAAAAGTTGAGGACTGGGATGCTTTGTTTCAGACTGTGCTTACTGAAGATCCATATGGACACCTTCGTTCTATTCATAATGGTACAAAGATGTATGAACCGGACAGCGTAGTTCTCTATAATCATGGGCATGATTGGATAACACATTGTAGTATTCAGCATTGGGACGTTACCCTAGTTCGTGAATGGCAGAAAACTTACGGTAAACCAATTGTAATTGATGAATGCTTATATGAAGGTAATGTACCGTTTCGGTGGGGGAATATTACAGCAGAAGAAATGACTCACCGCTTCTGGGAAGCGGCAGTTAGAGGTGGTTATGCTGGGCATGGTGAAACTTATCTTCATCCTGAGGGTGAGATATGGTGGGCCAAAGGTGGTAAATTGTATGGAGAGAGTCCTGAGAGAATATCCTTCCTTCGTCAAATCATCGAACAGTTACCAGAGGCAAGCAAACCTTTATTTACTTTGCGTCAAATGGAGACGATTGGTGTAGAGGATGAAATATATTTGGGGTACTTTGGAGTGCATAGACCATCATATTTTGAGGCTCAGTTTAATGAAACCTATTCTTACAAGGTGGAGATTATTGATACGTGGAATATGTCCATTCATCCTGTTGAGGGTGTTCTAAGAGGTAAGAGTACAATTCAGTTACCCGCGAAGCCTGGAATGGCCTTAAGAATACAGAAGGTTGATTGATTAGAAAACTAAGAACTAATAAGCGCGGCAAAATATATATTATGAATTTCCTGCATCTAATAGAGGATATTCTGATCTAGTGAGATTTTGCCGCGACAACCATTAATGTATACTTTCCTCCACATTTAATTATTTGTTTTGATGGGTTGACGACGGTTTGTTTTATGTGTTACATTATAAATCGCTTCTTCGATAGGCCAGCAAAAATAAAGGCAACAAAATAAACGCCTTGAAAAAAAGCTTGACTAAAGAAGACGGCATATGATATATTATAAAAGTCGCCGCTGAAACAAAGCGCAGACAAAAATGAATGACTTGATCTTTGAAAACTGAACAACGAGTGAGTGAATTTCACGA
>NZ_RZNY01000033.1 GCF_003994475.1 Paenibacillus anaericanus
CAGTTGATCCGGATGTATAAATCACATAAGCTAGCTGACGCGAATCGCCGAGCGGCTCCAGATTGTCCACTTGCTCCGCTCCGTACCCGCTCTTCTCCGATACATTCATCCACTCGCCATGCCATGAACCAAGTTTCTCCCGTAGCTCACTGAGTGACTTATCTTGTGTCAGCACGATCGTTGCTCCGCTATCTTGCAGCATGTATCCCATACGCTCCGCCGGGAAGTCTGGCGCGATTGGTAGGTAAGCGCCGCCTGCTTTGAGCACAGCAAGTAGCGAGACCATCATCTCCGCCGAGCGCTCCATTACAATCGCTACGATCACATCCGCCCTAACACCTTTTTGTCGAAGTCGCCGCGCTAGCTGATTTGCTCTCTCGTTCAGTTCTTTGAAGGTCAACGTGCTGGAATCCATCCGCCAAGCGACCTTCTCAGGTTGCTGGTATGTCTGTTCTTCGAACAGTCCATGCAACGTTGCCTCGCGGCGATATTCCGCAGCTGTGTCGTTGAATCCGCGAAGCAATTGCTCCTTCTCCTCCAAACTCATCATCTCCAGCTTCTCCATCGTCCGTTCTGGGTGCGTCGCTACTTCTTCCACAAGCTGGACAAACCGCTCGGCGAACCGCTCCATTGTCTCTCTTCGAAACAAGTTGGTGTTATATTCCAGCACACAATCCAATTGTCCGGCGGTACCCGGAAATACATCCCATTTCATATCGAGCTTAGAGGTTGTGCAGGGTATGTCCAATTGACTGAATCGAACTCCCCCCCCTTCAAAATCCACTTTCCTATCCATTTGATTATGAAAAATAAGCATGGTATCGAACAAAGGATTACGAGAACGGTCTTGCACGAGTCTACAATTCGCAACAATTTCTTCAAACGGCATTTTCTGATGATCGTACGCGTCCAGAAGCGTATCGTTCGTCTTGTGCAATAAATCGATGAATGGCTGTTCCGTATGCACTTCTTGACGAATCGGCAAGAAATTGTTGAACATGCCGACGGTCTTGCTCGTTTCTGTGTGAAGCCTTCCAGCCATTAACGCTCCGATGATGATATCCGTTTGCGATGTATATTTGTGCAGCAGCAATGTATAAATGGATAATAATACCGCGTATTCTGTGACCCCGTAGACACTTGATAGCTTATTAAGCCGACGAACGGTTCGGACCGGGATCGACAATCTTATCTGATCTCCCTCGAAGGTCCGTTCTGTTGGACGAATGTGATCAAGGATCATCTCCAGAACTGGGATCGGTCTTTCGAGACGCTTCTTCCAGTAACTATGATGCCGTTCCATCCTTTCCATGCTTTGTTCACGGATAGACCACAATGCATAATCTTTATACTGTATCGGGACTGCTCCTAACGTTTCCCCTTTGTAAAGTATTATGAATTCCTCAATCAGTACATTCAGCGAGATACCATCGCATACCATGTGGTGTGTGTCCAGAAGCAGGACATGACGGTCCTCCACCACCCGGATGGCTTGGGCGCGGAATATTGGCGCCTTCGACAGTTCGAAAGGTCGAACGAATCGTTCTACTAATTCGGGGAGCTCTTGTTCATTCCCATTTACCACATCAAGTGCAAACGATACTTGATCTTCAATTTTTTGCACCACTTCGCCATTTAAGTTGTGAAACGAAGTGTGTAGCGACTCATGCCTGCTGACCAGCGTTCGAAGCGCTTGTCCCACGCGATCTAGATCGATAGATCCCGATACGCTCAGTGCAACTGGAATATTGTATGTGGTGACGATACCCCCCAACTGCTCTTGCATATAAACCCGGCTCTGTGAGCTCGTTATTGGATAATAAGGGAGATACTCGGCCTTGCCGATTACGCTCTTACTCTCTGTCTCAGATGTCCGCACTAGGTTGGCCAGTTCGCGTATCGTAGGAGCAGAATAGATCTGTCTGATTGAAAATTGAATACCGAATCTCTCCGTTACTGCGGATACAAGCATCATCGCTTTCAAAGAATTGATGCCAATGTCCAGTAAAGAATCGTCCACATTCAAGGGTCCTGTATTCAATACATCCGAGCAAATACATTGCAGGACTTGCTCGGTCTCATCCTCCGACCACTCAGCCTCGCACTGCTGCACTGCATCATGCTTGATTTGACGAAGCGCTTCCTTTTCCTGCTCAAATTGCCCACTCTGGTACTGCTCTGCAAGAATATATCGCTGCAATTTACCGCTAGTGGTCTTCGGCAGTTGTTTAACAGGCAGCACCCAACCAACCTCGTGGCCCGCACGTTCGCGAATGCACCTCTCCACTGTTTCCGCCAGAGGTGCGAATGACTGTATGCTGCCGCGATAAATGGCAAATACGATGATTTCATCAGTTTGTAATTGTTCGTTAAAAGCACCACATACTGCGACTCTTCGTAATTTCCCTCCCTCCATCTCTTCGATGAGTTGCTCCAAATCATGCGGATACACATTTTGTCCATTTACGAACAGAATGTCCTTCTTTCTGCCTGTTACGACTAGACGTCCATTCCGCATAAATCCGAGATCACCTGTCTTTAGCCAACCATCCACTGTAATCGTCTTATCCGTGGAGATTGGATCGCGATAATATCCGCTTGTCACATTCGGACCCTTGATTTGAATTTCTCCTATAGTTTTTTCTGGCAACAGGTTCCCGCCATCATCGCATATCTGGATTTGGCAATCGTTCACCGGCATACCGACATCGACAAACGACAAAGCGGCAAGTTCACTTGATTCTTCAAATATTTCCTTGACCAGTTCTCCGATTGCGGTCTCACGGTCGATTCGAACCTCTAGAAGCGGTTCATCAACGGGAGGAAACATAACCGCAAGACTTGCCTCCGCCATTCCGTAAACCGGGAATGCAGCGTTAGACCGCAAACCGTAGGAGCCCATCTCTTCCATGAACTGTTGGCTCAGCCTGGCCGATATCGGTTCGGCGCCATTGAATATCAAGCGTACTGCCGACAGATCCCAACCTACTGCTTGATTCTTCTTATAGTAGTTCAAAAAATGATTGTACCCGAAATTCGGTGATGCTAATGTCGTAATACGGTGGTCGCTAGCCTTCTGAAACCACATTGTTGGATGCTGAATAAATAAAGCTGTAGACATCAAATACTGATCCATATTGGCTAGTAGGGGTGTCAAATGAAATCCGATCAAACCCATATCATGCGTGAGCGGCATCCAACTGAGCGAGGAATCGTTATTGGTCGCTTCGGAGCAAGCCACAATCGCCTTCATATTCGTAAGCAGGTTGGAATGTGTTAGCATGACGCCTTTCGGATCTCCAGTCGATCCTGAGGAGAATTGGATGAACGCCAAATCATCTTGTTGGGGTCTGTGAATTTCGCCAGGGGGACCTTCGCACAAATCATCTTTTCCCGTGACCCAAGTCATTTCTCGTAGCTTGGTAAAGAACTCAACTTGCTCTTCCGATTGCTTCTCATCACTCCATTGTCCGAGGAACCTCTCATCCTCGATGACCAGATAGGGCGAGCTAAGCTTTTGAAAGACTTTGATTAGCTTTCGTTTATTTTCTTCGCTAGCACTGGCCGATAACGGGACCGGGATCATACCTCCGAGCTGACAAGCCCAGAACCAGGTCAGAAACAACTCCTGATCCTCCAGCAGGAATACAATTTCACAACCCCTCTGAAGTCCCTTATCCTGTATACGTCTTAACAACGCTGACGAACGCTGTAACAGTTCTCCATACGATAGGGTTTCTTCCTTCCCTCCGCGAATAAAGATTATCCCTTTGGCGCTGTCTCTTCGGATCAGTAAGAGCTCGACTAAACTTGTCATTCCGCTATTCCTCCTCGTTGTAACAGTCGTGAATGAATTTTTCCTACTAAATGCTCTGCATGTTCGTGAAGGAAAAAGTGCCCCCCTTCGTAATTAAAGGCTTCGCATCTGTTTGTCGTATGCTCGCTCCATTGCAACGGATCATAATCCCCGTCCTGTAAACCCGAGAAAACAGTAATACCGCAAGACAATCGTTGGCGTCTCTCATTAAACCGATAATTTTCAGACGCTTTATAATCCGATTTCAAAATCGGCAAGAACAAAGATAACAGCTGTTCATTCTCAAAAAACTGCGGCGGTGTTCCCCCCAATGCTTGAATCTTTGCTAGAAACTGATCGTCTGGCAATTGGTGTATATTCTTATCTTCTAACACATGTGGAGCTGATCTCCCTGATACAAAGAGATGGGCTGGCTGTGGATACCCCATACTGTCCAGCTTGTGGCTCATCTCATAGGCGATAATACTGCCCAAACTATGCCCGAACAGTGCATATGGACCGCAGTCGAGATGCGGAATTAGCAAATGCTGAACATTCTCCACCATCTCTTCGACGGAGGTCAGCAACGGTTCGCCGAAGCGCCTTCCTCTTCCCGGAAGTTCGACAGTGACAAGCCGAATTGAAGAAGGAAGTAAGCTTGTCCACCTTTCGTAAACCGATGCGGAAGCTCCTGCGTATGGAAAGAAAAATAGATTTAATCTCGTCATACTCCCGCCCCCCCTTTATTAATCGTACTTACGTAATTCTTTCAAAAAATACACACAAATCGCTGCTACTAGCGTTAATCCTAATCCATTAAGCATCAATACGAGGTCAGCGCCGTATAGGTCGGAGAACACGCCGGATAAAATGATTCCCACTGGTGTGGCGAGGCTAGAAAGTGATCCAATGGTCCCGAACACACGGCCCTGATATTCGGCATTCACTTCTGTTCGCAACATTACCGTTACGATGACGGTGCCGATTGCCAGAATAAATCCAATGAGAAAGACAAACGGGATTGATAAATAAACATGGTGTATAGAAGCAAGCAACATCAAATTCGGTCCAGCCAGCAAGATCGCTAGACTCACCCACAGTCCGCGCTTTACAAGCTTACTGCCCATGAATGCGATAAGCCCCGCTCCCGATGCATATCCAATTGGAATGATTGCCTCCAACATACCGAATTGCCACGGAGTCGCCTGCCAAACTGTTACAGCGAGCACTTGGAATACCATCATCGAAGCGACAAAAAACACCATAATCGATGGTAAGAGGATAGAAACTGAGCGTGCAATGGAGTGTGTACGGATATAAGAAAGGCCGTGCTTGAAATCCGCCCAGAAACCCATCTTTTCCTCATCCAGCCGCTCATGTTTTGGAAAAGAACCGGACATACTCACACAACAAGCAGAGATGATGAATGCAACGCTAACACCGATAACCGATGCAGGTCCTCCAAAAATGGCGACTGCTGCCCCTCCGAGCGACAACCCAGCCAGTCGTGCCAGCGTATCCGTAATTTGCATCAGACTCGTTGCCCGCTGAATTTGATCTTTTCCCACAATATAAATCAGCGATGAGGCAAACGCAGGATTATGGAATTGCGAAGCCGCGCTGATCAACGCCAGCAGTGCGATCAACCACCACCATGCATTGCCTTCCCCAAAGGTAAAGACCGCGGCTACTCCCGCAATTAGTAACGCCCGGAGAATATCCATACTAAGCATGATCATCCGGCGATTATAGCGATCAGCGAGTGTTCCTGCTATACTTCCCAGGACGAGGCCACTTATCATCTGAATCAGCATGATCGTCATCATCGCCTTCGCGCTACCCGTTGTCGTTAGCACCCAGTAACCAATTACAATGGAGTGGAATCCTTCGCCAGTAATTGATAAAGTACTTCCCGCATAAATCCACAAAAATGTTCGATTATACAGAAGCGACTTCGGCTGAGAATGCAAGACTGTTTCCTGCGATTGAGTAGCTACTAAAGCGTCAGAGTTCATTGGACACACTCTCCTTCGGCATCGACAATGTGCTGGAACTCTTCTAGGAACATATTCGTAAGTTGATATATGTTAGCCACCGAATATTGTGAGGCATTGAACAAGTGTGCAGCATGTGCGAGAGGGTAGTAACTAAGCATTGGGTTTATATTAAAACCGTTGGTCTGTACTTGGATGGATGGAAGGACAGGGAGGATAAGTAGGATAACTTCATGATCGATGAATTTGTGAACCATGTATTGAAAAATAATATTATTCATTCATGTCCCCCTAACATTAATTATTTGAATACATGGACTCGCTAAAACAAAGAGAAAGCGCTAACAAATCTTTTGTCAGAGGATACTTAAAATTATTATGCAAACGTTCGCGCAAACAGACCTGGATGTTCATACAAATAATTACTTTAAAATCAAGTATTACTAATTTCATTATATTTTGGCTTAATGATCTAGTCAACGATCATTTTTCCAAAAAAAGAATGTCACTTTATCTCCCTGACTTAAACACATAAAGTTGGATATTAAGTGGGAGAATGCCTATCTATGTATAGCGGGAAAACAGAAGCCTTAGCTTCTAAAATCGACAAAAAAATACAGCATTCAGCCGTAGAGTCGACAAATTGAATGCTGCATTTTATTCCATTTAAACTGTGACTCGAGAAATGGTCACTTTGAAAAAGCGACCATTTCTCGAGTCATTTTTCGTTAATAGTCGTAGTACATGAATAGACATTACCTATATGCATTACGAGCATGGGCAATATTGGTTTATACTTTCAATCTATATATCGCCTTGTTCTCCAACCCTCGGATAAATGGCGTCCACTCCTCCGTAACCGGAGTCGTAGCAAGAGCATCCTCCACCATCTGCATTTTAGCATCAAGCGAATCGATATGATGCAGGGCAACAGCCTCGGCTGTCTGCGGCTGAACAGGACTCCCCCATTCACCCAAGTTGTGGTGCGACAACACTAGATGTTGCAAACCGAGCACCTTATGCGAATCTAGATCGTAACCTAAGCGGATCGCCGCCTCCGTAATCCAATTTGAGGCCATCGAGATATGACCAACTAATTTACCTTTAACACTATATTCAGACACAATACCGAGCTGGGCAACCATTTCTTCTGGTTTGGCAATATCATGTAGAATGATTCCCGCCTTCAAGAAATCTGAATTCAGAAACGGTCGTTGCTTGCATAGAAAATCTCCGATTTCTAGCATACGTACCATATGATAAGCGAGTCCCGCAAAATAATCATGATGATGCATTTTGGCTGCTGGATAATGCATCAATTTCTCTTCCACTTTATCCACACAGAAGGATACGATTGCCGCAATCTCCTCATCGGAAATACTGGCGATTGCTCCCTGGATCGTATGAATCAGATCGATAGGCCTGATTGGCGCAGATCGAACGAAATCAGTCAACGATACCCCATCCGCTTCAGTAGCAGGCCGGATTTTCGTAATTTTAACCTGTAGTCTCTCCCGATAGGTGTGAGCAACACCTTGTATCTTTACCAGCCCCATTGGAAAAAAGGTCTCTTTATCGGTAGCCGAAGCATCCCAATATTTCGCCGATATCTGCCCACTGGAATCACATAACATGATATCAAAATAATCCTTAGGTGGCGTACTATTTGTCTGTTTAATTTCGAGTTCCTTCAATAAATAAAATCCAACAATCTCGTCTTGACTGCTAAGCTGGTTGATCAATGTCACGTATATTCCTCCCAGAAATGATAGGTTCATTATATAACTTTCAAATGAAATTAAACCTGCATCAAAACAATAAATCCCCCTTACTGGCGGGATTTAAGTTATATTCTGTATTGTACCACAAATCTGAGAGTTGCCCGATGACAAGCGCTTATAAGACGGCTCTAGTTAATCTCGAACTGCATGTGTATTCTGAAATATCTCAACTTCCTCTAATGATGATACCTGCTGAGCCCCGCCTACACGTTGCGTAGATAATGCCCCACATGCATTGGCAAAGAGTAGCAACTCTTGCCCACGTTTTCCATTTAGATATCCATGAATTAGTCCGGCATTAAAGGAGTCGCCCGCACCCGTTGTATCGATTGGTGTGATCTTATAGGAATTAACTTCAACAAGCTGTTTATCCTCACCATAGAGCGTTGCACCAGTAGATCCTCTTTTTACCGCAACTCCATGATGTCCTTCGGGTAGTAAAGGCCAAACTTCGTCTAGTGTAGACACTCCATAGATATGAAGCAGTTCCTCTTCACTAGGGATAAAGAGATCTGTCTCTCCTAGCAGAGAATGAATCCCTACCCTAACCCATTGATTACGAACATCCCAACCTGTATCAAAGGAAGTGGTGGCTCCATTTTTCCGAACCCGATCAAATATCCCCTGCCAATGATCCCTCATCCCGTCTTGTAAGAAGTAGGAACCAAAATGAACATGGTCTGCCTCTTCAAACAGAGATTCCGGCATATCTCTAGGTGCAAGATCAGAGATACTTCCCATAAAGGTAAGTAAACCCCTGTCTTGAGGAGTAGAGAGGGATAATGTAACTCCCGTCTTCGCGGTCTCTTTCTTAATAATCCCGTCCGTGTTTACACCCTTACTTTGCAACTGCTCGATACAATAATTCCCGAATTCATCATTTCCAACAACACTTACGAAGCGTACATCCATTCCTAGACCCGCAAGTGCACACGCAGTTATCGCAGATGAAGATCCAAGAACGATATCGAACGAGTCCACTAATTTCTCTCGGTTCCACTCTGGGATCACATCGGTTCCAGTTACGATCATATCCACATTCAATTCACCAAGCACGTATACCGTCTTCATCAGATATCCCTAACCTTTCTAAACTACACTAATTCAGTTCTTTAACCAACTCAGTAAACTTTGCTCTAACAATGTCAGCAAGAATCGCGGGTTCAAGCTCCATCTGTAGGCCAATCTTTCCGGCGCTAACAGCCATCAACGCCAGTCGCTCTGCACTGTTATCAATAAAGGTTGGATAAAGTTTCTTCATCCCCACCGGGGAGCAACCGCCGCGAATATACCCTGTCCATTTCAATAAATCCTTGACCGGGAGCATTTCGATTTTCTTCTCTCCTGCTGCCTTAGCTGCCTTCTTTAAATCAAGTTCACTAGCTACCGGTATGACAAATACGTAAAGGTTGGGTCCGCTATGTGCTACAAGTGTTTTAAATACACCCTCGGGTGCTCTGCCAATTTTCTCAGCTACCGCTGTTCCATGGATCAATCCATCCTCATTGTCATAAGAAATGACTTCATATGATATCTTCTTCGCATCAAGCATTCGCATAGCATTCGTTTTCGTTACTTGCATAATCAATCTACCTTTCTGGTTTCCTATTCATAGGACTTGTTTGTCTGCTTAAATCACTGATTCTAGCCTACTGAATAAGAAATCGAAAAGCAATATTATACAGAATATTTATCGAACGATATCGGATTTCCGTTTATAGTAGCTGCCCTCTTACCACCTGTATGAAGTTGTAGCCGATCTCCTCTTAAGCTTGTATAATCAGCCTGAAGTGGGTTTGTTTCACCTACACTGAATTTCGGTGGTTGTCCAATCATCTTGTTGGCAAACTCCTCGAATCGGATGATTCCAAGCTCTGCAGCATCCTTCACACTTACGGCTTCTACTACGATTCCACCCGGTAGCCCTTCGGCTGAAACCTCAATGAATCCACCTCGGTCTATCAGCTCATATGGATGGGATAAGTAGGCGGCAAAGTAGCAATTACCCACCTTTCCAAACAGTGCCCGTTGTTTCTGTAGCCATTCTCCCTTTGGCAGTACGCCAATCAATTGGTTTGGTTCTCCGAACGGAACCGGATAAAGCTCCATAACAACACTCTGATGGAATAAAACTTCTCCATAGCGGCTTTGATGGCGGAGATCACCTTCGTTATAACCTTGACCCGGGTTGAAAAAATAAAGTTGGTTCGTACCATCCAACCCGCTCAGCGGTAGAGAATACGTCCAGCGAAGCTGCTCATTATCGAATTCCTCTACCCGCTCCCACATCCCACCCACTGCATATTCCTCTGTAATATAGGCGTAAGAATGTAACAACGGCTGAGATTCGGGAACAGTTGGAATAACTTTCTGTGTCACTTTGGCTACTTCCACCGGAATGTTGCGATCCAGCGCCACCTTACGTGCATTCGCTGGCGCCTCATAGAACAGAAACCCCGCATACTCTGTACGCGGCATAACTTCAGGCAACTGGAAATCGCCGAATTGTACATAATCATGAAGGACATTGGCATCACCCGGAACATCATGTGGCCATCCCCTGGAATGTGCCCCGACCCATGAACCCTGAAGATAAAATTGCGCCCGTTCACTCCACAAGTGATCTAGCATTTCCTTTAATCTAGTGTGGAGATCACTATCTTCCGCATCTGCGAACTCCAACGCACAGGTAAAAGCCTGCACCCAATGCCAGAACCAAGGTAGACAACCATACTCCGGCATTCCTTTTGCCCGAATATAGGTGAGCGTTTCCTCAAGACTTCGTCTGCCATCCTCCACTAGCTCAACGTCGTTAAACAATGTACCAAATATGATTTTTGCCGCTGTATACTTGGCTTCGTGATGCCCATAAGTTATAACCGGTTTACGGAAGAAGTCACTGTTGTAAATATGTATAAATGCGGTTTGAAATTCAATTTGCAGATCGGTGCTCAGCCGTTCTCCATACTCTCTGAAGAAGTAAGCCATTAGACCACCCATGATTTCAACAGGCAGTTCATGCGGCGGCGCCTCTCTAGGAACTGGATGTAGTCCAAGCGGCCAATGACCATATAACTCAGTACCGGGTTGCCGATTTTGCAACATTAAAACTTCTAACAGTACTGCTTCCGCTTTATTCTTGGCTACCTTCCGGTCGAAAGAAACCTCTGCTTGAATATCTACTGCAGCAGCAAACAAATAAGAAGCATAATAAAAATTGTTGCGTACATCGTTATGAAACCATAAGCTACTCTCCAGCAACGGGTTATGATACGCCGCCTCTGCAATTTTGTGAATGAGCTCAGTCTGTCTTTTCTTATACGGGTTTTGAGCCTTGTGAAGTTCCTCCATGAATGAACACCTCTCCAATTTATATAACATATCCTCTGTTAGTTCAGATCTTCCTTACCCATGAAACTTTAAGTCAGTTTAGCTTCTATTGTGCATACTTATGTTCCATTTTGCAACCATACGAACCACTAAATAAACCTAAATAAACATATAACTAGAATATGAACTTGCAAAATGAACTTAAATGGAGTAAATTGTACTTATACGCACAACAAATATATCTGACAGGAGATTGAATATCTAATGGAAAGACGTTATGCTTCACACCCAAATGAGGTCAAAAAGTTTGATACCGAGCGGCTCCGCGAGGAGTTTCACATCCCTACTATATTTGCTCCCGATGAGCTGAAACTCGTACTAACCCACGAAGACCGAATGATTGTCGGTGGCGCACAGCCAGTTACGAAAGAAGTTATTCTTACAACAGACATGAAGGAACTAGGAGTAACCTACTTCTTAGAACGCCGTGAGATGGGAATCATCAATATAGGTGGCAAAGGTACTGTGGTCGTAGACGGAACAGAATATGAAATAGATACAAAAGAATGTCTATATGTAGGCCAAGGATCCAAAGATGTCATATTTAAAAGCGTGGATGCTGCTAAACCAGCGAAATTCTATCTGAACTCAGCTCCTGCACACCAATCCTTTCCTACAACCAAGACAACGTTAGCTGAATCTGAATCTGGAGAACTTGGTGATATCAAGAATTCGAATGAGCGTACGATTCATCGCCTTATTCATGCCAATGGCGTACAAAGTGCACAACTCGTCATGGGTATGACTCAACTGAAACCAGGAAACATGTGGAACACGATGCCTGCACATACACATCCTAGACGTATGGAAGCTTACATGTACTTTGATCTTCCAGATGATTCTGTTGTAATCCATCTCATGGGTGAGCCGAGCGAAACTCGTCACATTGTGATGCGTAATGAGCAAGCCGTAATCTCCCCTAGCTGGTCGATCCACAGCGGTGTTGGAACAAGCAATTATACATTTATCTGGAGCATGGCCGGAGATAACAAAAGATATGATGATATGGACCCTGTCTCCATAAAAGAACTACAATAGAGATAAATTACTTATGGAAAGAAGAGGCAGGTTATGAACCCTATACGACGATACGAAATGATTATGGAAGTTCTGCTAAATAAAAAGGATGTAACGGTGAATGAGCTGAGCGATCGACTCCAGGTAACGGGGAAAACGATCCGCGAGGATTTAAGCAAGCTTGAGGAGCAGGGTTTGATCGTGCGTGTGCATGGCGGAGCTGTGCTGGCGCAGAGCGACCAATTTGGTATTCTACCCTCTAAGAAACCTCTCGATAAATATTCCGAGGAAAAAACGGAGATTGCGCTGCGCGCACTTGCTCATATTGAAGAGGACGACATTGTGGCTCTGGACGGCGGAAGTACGACACTTGAAATTGCCCGTCGGCTTGACAATATACCTCTGACCGTTGTCACCAATGATGTGTACATCATTAGCGAACTTGCTCCAAAAGATAATATTCGTTTAGTCGTACCCGGTGGTTATCGTGTCCGCAATATGCTGGCAGGACCTGAAGCCGTCTCTTACGTGCAAAAGCTTAATATTAAAAAAGCATTTCTCTCGGCCACAGCCGTTCATATCGAGAATGGACTTTCCATTTTCACAGGAGATTTAATTGAATTCAAACAGGCTCTCGTATCCACATCGCGCGAAGTATTCGCCGTTGTAAATCATCATAAATTTGGACACACTGCACTGCGCACGTTCGCTTCCCTACAGGAGGTCGACGCCATTCTTACGGATAAAGGCCTCTCTTCTGAGACGGCAGAGCAATTCCGTAGTGCAGGGGTAACGATCGAATGCTAATGGAGCAGGCTTTCTAATTCAGCAATTAAAGGGGCGACTAATATTATGTCATCATTATTCAGCTTATCAGGAAAAACAGCACTCGTAACAGGAGCAGCTAGTGGGCTCGGACAAGGTATTGCATTAGCATTTGCTGAGGCAGGCGCAGATATCGTATCTGCTTCACTTACTTCAAGTGATGATACTGTGAAGGCTGCGGAAGCCTTTGGCGTAAAAGCACTTGGAATTGAAGCTGACCTTGGAGACCACAGCACACTTCAAGCTACCTTTGATGAAGCTCTAAAACTTACCGGCCATATTGATATTCTTGTAAACAATGCGGGTATCATCCGTCGTACGCCTGCCAAAGATCACAGTGAGAAAGATTGGTTCGACGTGATTAATTTGAACCTAAACACCGTATTCCTCTTATCGCAGATTGCTGGTCGTCACTATCTAGAAAGAAAATCCGGTAAAATCATCAACATTTGCTCTATGCTCTCCTACCAAGGTGGTATCAACGTACCTGGTTACACTGCTAGTAAGCACGGTGTAGCTGGTCTGACCAAAGCATTCGCCAATGAGTGGGCAGGATCTGGCATTAACATTAACGCTATTGCTCCAGGGTACATGGCGACTGACAATACAGCTCAAATTCGTGCCGATGAGAACCGTTCTAATTCTATTCTTGAGCGTATTCCTGCTGCACGTTGGGGTACTCCTGAAGATGTTAAAGGCCCTGCAGTCTTCCTTGCATCCGCTGCTTCCGATTACCTTAATGGTCATGTACTAGCTGTTGATGGTGGATGGTTGGCTAGATAATCTACTCCAAATCATGAATTAGCAACCCCGGTACCTTATGGTGCCGGGGTTGCCTGTGTCTTCTACTTTTATTTATACTCTTATTCCTTTACTATGTAGGGATAAGGCTTGAAAGTGAGGATTCATACTATGAGACCACCGTTAACCCAAGGGGTTATTAAATTGTTCGACGATATAAAGCCACGTCCAAGCGGTTCCCGGCCTCTTTTCGATTCAAGGGAGCAACTTCATGTAGAGTTTACCTGCCATCCTTTTCCTTACGGATATCATAAATATATGTTTGGCATTGAGATGAAGGTCGGTACTAAACGGATGTATGTTGTACAGAGAATAAGAGAATTTCTCAACCAACTAGAACGCGGTGAACCCTATACATTTACCAAAAATTTCACTTATGTCCCTGAACTGCACGGTTTTCAACAAGAGAATGATAAGGTTATTAAGCAATTAATTAATGTTTATCATCAAGAAGTCATGTACCGTGAAACATTCAGTACTTATTCTGGGATTAGCAACAATATATGTGGAGATCAGATGCTTCTGATCCCTCCTCATCTTTGGGAACCGCTTGTTCTCTTGCTTAGCGCAGCTCCCATGACCAAACTTATACAAGATGAGCTTTCATTTGATCGAATCGCACTATCCGATGAACGGCTCCCACTTCAATTCGAATTTGATCAAGCCCAGGATACAGGTTACCAATTGGAAGTCCAAGGCTTAGAACAAATGATTGTCATGGAATCCTATGGATTAGTTCTTGCAGAAGGAAAGTTGATAAAGCTGCCAGAGCATCAATGCAAACGTCTATCTGAGCTGAAACAACTACTGAATTCCTCTCATAGACATCAAGTTGAAATCGAACCGGAACAAATGGAACCTTTTATGGAGAAAGTCATACCAGGTCTAATGAAACTAGGAAGTGTCCATATTTCAGCTGCCATATCCGATCGCATTGTGCAAACTCCCCTAAAGGCCAAACTTTATTTGGACCGTGTAAGGGACCGTCTACTTGCCGGATTGGAATTTCAATATGGAGATATGATCATCAATCCACTTGAAGAACACTCCACAAGACGAGGAACTAATATAATCCTCATGAGAGATGGAGAACAGGAAAGACGAATTCTCGAGCTTATGGAGCTAAGCTCTTTTGCACGTACAGAGAGTGGCTATTTCATGAATGACGAGGACGGAGAATATGACTTTCTGTACCACATCGTTCCTCAACTAGAGAAGTTGTTAACTATATACGCTACATCAGCTGTAAAGGCAAAACTACACACGGGTCTGACCCCGCCCAAAGTGACGGTTGATGTGGATGAACGAACCGATTGGCTAGAACTCCGATTTGAGATGGATGGCATATCAGAAACGGAAATTCGTAATTTACTCAAATCTCTTCAGGATAAACTCAAGTACCATCGCCTTCCAAATGGAGCGTTGTTGCCACTGGAAAGTGCAGAGTTCCAAGAGATAATCTCTTTAATGAACGAAATGGGCGTTCATAAACGCGATTTGACAGGACCCGAAATCCGTCTTCCTGTTATTCGTGGGCTTCACCTGATCGACTCTCACGATAAACGAAATGCTGTAAAGTTAAGCAAGTCGTTCCGCCAACTGCTTGAAAATATGAGATTTCCTGACAATATGGATTTTCCGGTTCCGAGCTCCCTTGAACATGTACTGCGGGACTATCAGAAATATGGATTCCAGTGGTTAAAGACACTTGCCAATTATCGTTTTGGTGGTATTCTGGCAGATGATATGGGTCTTGGCAAGACATTGCAGAGCATTGCATTCCTTGTCTCTGTACTCCCTGAGATTAGACAGCTGGGGTTACCAGCGTTAATACTCTGCCCTTCCTCGCTTATGTATAACTGGAACAACGAGTTGAAGAAATTTGCCCCAGAAATTGTAGCTGTAATTGCCGATGGTAGCCGTAGTGAACGAGAAATGACCCTCCGAAGTATCTCCGGGGTAGATGTCGTCATTGCTTCCTACCCACTATTGCGCAGAGATATGAAATTGTACGCTAGTCAAAATTTCCATACGCTTATTTTAGATGAAGCACAAGCTTTCAAGAACTATACAACTCAGACTGCACAAGCAGTAAAAGTGATCCAATCGCGTTATCGATTTGCACTTACCGGGACTCCTATAGAGAATAAATTAGAGGAATTATGGTCGATTTTTGACGCTGTTTTTCCGGAGTTATTCCCTGGTAGAAAGGCCTTCAACGATCTATCGCAAGATATCATTGCTAGACGAATCGCACCATTTCTACTACGCCGCTTAAAGACCGACGTACTCAAAGAGCTACCTGAGAAGATCGAAACACTACAAGCCTCAGAACTACTGCCGGAACAGAAAAAGTTATATATCGCCTACTTGGCCAAGCTACAACAGGAAACATTAAAACATTTGGATCAACAGAATTTTCAGCAGAATCGTATCAAGATCCTTGCTGGTTTGACTAGACTTCGCCAGCTTTGTTGCCATCCAGCTTTATTCGTGGATGAGTACACTGGAAGTTCAGCTAAATTTGAACAACTTATGGAAATCATTGAGGAATGTCGAAGTGCTGGCAAGAGAGTGCTCATATTCTCTCAATTCACCCAGATGCTTGGTATTATCCGTAAAGAGTTAGGAGACCAAGGTGTACCCTTGTTCTATCTAGATGGCAGCACTCCTGCCTCTGAACGTGTAGAGTTATGCAACAGGTTCAATGGAGGTGAGCGGGAGCTGTTCCTCGCTTCGTTAAAAGCTGGGGGTACCGGATTAAACCTAACCGGAGCGGATACTGTAATCCTCTATGACCTATGGTGGAATCCTGCTGTAGAGCAGCAAGCAGCCGATCGTGCCCATCGAATCGGGCAAAGAAATGTAGTTCAAGTCATCCGCCTTATCACTCAAGATACGGTTGAGGAGAAAATGTACGAGCTGCAACAGCGAAAAAAAGACCTCATTGATGAAATCATTCAACCAGGTCATGAGGCCTTATCCACACTAACAGAGGAAGACATCCGCGAAATTCTGATGATTTGATATTAGTATATTAAGAAGGACCTGACCGATAGTCAGGTCCTTCTTTGGTTTTGGTTACTGTTATGTTTATGGCTACTGCTTGCGATTACAATTACGATTACGGTTATTGGTTACGATTACTTATTTCGTATTTCTTGTTTCTTGTTTCTTGTTTCTTGTTTCTTGTTTCTTGTTTCTTGTTTCGTGTATCGTGTTTGGTGTTTGGTTTCTGTTTTAAGGTTTCTGACTGCAGTTGTGATCGGTTGCGGACATAGGATCCTCTATTTGCTGAAATTATGCCTATTCCGGGGTACTTGCGGACCTCAGGTTCGTTATTTGCATCAAATACCTCAAAAATGATCCTTGCAAGGAATAATAACGGATCTCAGGTCCGCGAACATCCAAAAGTGGCCATAAAAAGCATGAATAGCGGAACCAGTGTCCGTAGTTGTATGTTCTCATTAAAGCTCTTGCATGCTACCCTGGAATCAAATATCGTACAATTTCGTACAAATCGTTTGATTGTTCTGTTCACAGCGAACTTTTTGCTAGCGCATGTCACTCAGTTCACTTCCAGAAATGAGGATCAAGAGTAGTAACGACCTCTCGATTCTGAAATAGCAATGGATTAAACCCAGCCTTGGGCATTATTTAATACATATGCAGTTAGGAAATCCAGCCAGGAGTCATGATCATTTAGACAAGGCGCCATGGTGTAACTATCCCCTGAGCCGCCTGCTTTTTCAAACAACTCACGGCCTTCAATTCCAAGCTCATGGAGCGTTTCCAGACAATCGGCCGCAAACCCAGGCGCAAATAAGAACGGACGTTTCACGCCCTGCCTTGCTAGATCAGCTAGTACATCAAATGTAGCTGGTTCAATCCACGGCTCTCTTCCAAACCTGGACTGGAAGACGATCTCCCACTGTTTACGATCCCATCCCATCGCCTCTGCGAGTAGATTTGAACTCTCTAAACAATGTTCACGGTAAGGATCACCTGTATCAGCATACCGCTGTGGGATACCATGGAAGGTAAGAATAAACTTATCAGGTGGAGTTTGTAATAACTGTAATTGCTGATCCAAATGTCGCTTCATTGCAGCAATATAACCAGGATGATTGTAGTAAGCATCCACGAAACGTAATGTTGGCACAAACCGTTTAGCTGTCGAACCGGAAGCATGACGACGTCCCAAAGCAGCAAAGCAGACTTCATCATATACTGAGGCTGTTGTTGTAGAAGAATACTGCGGAAACAGCGGCAGCACAATAACTCGCGAAATGCCATCATCTTCAAGAGCTCTCATCGCTTGCTCGATGCTTGGCTCACTGTATGCCATTCCTACTTCTACCCGAAATCCATCTCCTAACCGCTCTTGTATTCCTGCTTGCTGACTGTTCAAATGAATTCGCAGCGGTGACCCTTGCTCTGTCCAAATTTCTTCGTACAGCTTAGCTGAACGTTTAGGACGAACGGTAAGAATTATACCTTGCAGCAGCGGCTGCCACAGAAGAGGATGATAATCAACAATACGGCGATCCGATAGAAACTTTTTTAAATAAGGACGAACTGCCTTTGCTGTAGGTGCACTTGGAGTACCAATCTGAGCTAATAAAACCCCAATCTTGTCTTGCTTCATGTTGACCTCCTAAACGTTCAGAACCCCCTCAGAATTTAACTCTGAAGGGGTTCTACTGTATTAATAAATCCTTATTCTATTATACCTATTATCTTCCAGCTTCTTCAAGTGCTGCTTTTACTGCTTCAATTACCTTACCAGAAACCGCCTTAACCGCATCTGTATCACCAAATGCTGCCGGACGATAACCGTATTTATGCATGGTATCTTTTTCAGTCATCGGAGTTTCGATTTCAGCTTTCACTGCCTTCTCATCAGCTGATAATTTATCTTCCGTCTTAATCTTGCCTGCCTTATCTAGATAGTTAACGACCATACTAATAGGTACGTTCTTATCAACTGTTACTACGACGTTTACTGATTTATCTGCATTCACACCCGCATAAATCCCATTCAGATAGGCTGCTTTGTATGGCTCAGAAATCTCAGCCTTCTTATAAGCACGGTCAATCGCTAATTTAAATTCATTACTACTGCTTGTAGCGCCTGAAATCGCATCAACGGTTTGTGCTTGTTGTCTAGTTGCGGCAGCAAGGAAATCTTTCTTTAATTGAGGAATAGCTGTTACAACATCAGCGTAAGCTGTTTCTCCTCTATCAACCAAGTTAGCACCCACGCGGAAAAGGTTAATATCAACAATCACACCATTACGTATAGTAAGGTCGACTTTGTTAGAGCCGTTGTTAGTTGCATTTCCGTATGCTGTGAAAAGACCATCCTTATAGTTACTTTGCTTAGTAGATGCATTCAGCAAAGCGTCAGCGAATGCAGCTTTTGCAGCCATCGACACTACTTCCTGCCCCATAACTATTTCTGTCTTCGCACCATCTTTAGTCAAACCTTCACTAAGCTTAGCAACTGCGGCTTTTTGTCCCTCAGTCAAGTTTTCATCCTTAATGATCTTGCCATCTTCCCCGAAGAGATAAATAACTGTTTTTGTAACCTTATCAGCACTAATATCAACCAAGACAAGTACTCTCGATCTGTTGTCTACACCTGCAGCATTACCATCAAAATACTTGTTACCATTAGGGACTTTTAGAGCTTTCTCAAAAGCTCTTTCTACTGCCAGATTCCAACTATGACTGCTCTCAGTAGCTCCCGATATCGCATCAACACTTTCATCAAAGTTAGCAATATAAGATCCATTAGCAAGCAACTTTTCAACCATAGGTGCATTGCCTTTCACTACATCAGCATAAGCGGATGCGCCTCTATCGATTAAGTTGGCACCTAATCTGTAGAGCTTAACATCAACTAATTTACCGTTTCTGATGACGACATCTGCTCTTTCTACACCTTTATCTCTAGCAGATCCGTAAGCAGAATAAACACCATCAACATACTCTACAGTATTATTCACTTTCGCATTTAACTCTGCATCACGGAATGCATTAACAGCTGCTTTTGTCTCAGCTTCATAACCATTCAGAGCTACAGCATTAGTTCCTCTGTAGAGCAACTCACCTGCAAGGGTATACACCATCTTCGCTTGCTCTGCACTCATACTCGCTTCGGCAATGGCTTCACCTTTGTCATTCAGTGGGTATACCTTTACACCTAAACGTTTGGTTTTGTCATAGTTAACAAAGACCATAAATTTACCTGCAGGGTCAACACCCATATGCTCGCCTTCAAAATACACCTGATCTGCTGGTTTCTCCACAAGAGCTCTAGAGAAAGCTCTATCCACAGACAACTTCCAGCCTTCACTTGAGCGAGTTGCTCCAGATACAACATCTACCTGAGCAGCTTCCGCTCTCGTAGTTCCAACAAATCTTGACTCCATTATTTCATATGCTTGCCATAGACTGCTATAGTTGAACCGAGCGTCCCGATCAATCAACTTAGGACTTGTTCTCATCAGCTCAATTGCGGCTATCTTGCCATCCTTAATTGTAACCTTTGCACCCTCAGTTCCTTTGGAGTATGCAGTTCCGTAAGTCACATATACTCCATCTGCATAAGTAGCTTCAGTCACTGTAGCCGGAGCTACTTCTGTTGCTTCCTTTGTTACTTCTGTCGTTGGGGTTGTTGATTTTGTAGTTTCTTTAGTTGTTGTTTGGGTTGGTGTTGTTGTCTTGGTTGGTGTTGTTGTTTTGGTTGGTGTTGTTGTTTTGGTTGGTGTTGTCGTCTTAGTTGGTGTTGTTGTTTTGGTTGGTGCCTTTACCTCTTCCTTAACCGCTTCCGAAGCGGCAGATACTACATCAATCGTCGAAAATTTCGAGTCTGAGACATCCGCTGCAAGAAGAATGGATGAAAGCACGAATGTAGCACATAAAGTTAATGAAATTAGTCTTTTCACTTAATAACCCTCTCCCTTTGTTCATATGAGTTCTTCAAAAATGCTAGTTACGGTTCCTATGTTGCCTCTACAACCGAACTCAATAAGTAGTTTTCATCCCTCCTTGACCCATCACCGTGCACAATCGTGAATTCTTTCACATAATAGGTGAAATAAATCACTTTTGAAAATGCGCAAAAAAATATATGTATGTAAGTGATTTGGATCCATCATATTCAATCCGTAGCACTATTTTCTGTATACAAAATCACATGTTCCAATTTTTATGTATTATTTACAAAGAAATCGATAAACTTAATGCTTAACTAGCTTTTTGCACATTTATTAAATCCATGTAAAAAGATCCCGCGACTACATCATCCTTTTTTCTAATCTGTAAGTTTCTTGATCCAAATCTCCGGGATTTAGAATGTCAATTAGCTTAAAACCACATTTGTCTATATAGAAGTGATGATTTCTCTTAGAAGAGCCAGGCGTATCTGTTCTCCATACCCGTGCATCAGGATACTTGGACTCTATCATTGCCCATATCTTCGTCCCAATCCCCTTATTTTGAACCAAAGGATCAAGACAAATATTGCCCAAATAATAACCACCATCCTGTTCAATAAACACGATAACTGATCCAATCAACTGCCCATCCATCCATATTGTGAAAGCATCACTATCCGCGAGTATCCCATATTTCATCAAAAGTTCGCCATTATCATATCCAGGCGGACCGTCTCTATGTCCTTCACCCAAGTGGATTCTAGCATCCTCATCAAATGCCCTAGTCATAATTGATGTTAAAGGTGCAATATCCTCTTTTGTAAGCGGGATAAACACGATGTTACCCTGATCTCCCATTCTATCATTCCTCCAATTGAAAAGTTGTCACTGTAATCCCTTCATTATAACGATTCATTTTTTAAAGGGAACGTCTTTTTTTCTTAATCAGATTACAAAACACAAACAACCTCAAAAGCCACATGCTGATCCGTGACTTTTGAAGGTTGTTTGTCAAAATTCAATTTATATTGCCAATGCTAATCCACGTAATAAATCCGTAATTTCTATCGCTTTCCTTCAATCTGGATATCTCCAGAACAGCCGAATCAGGGAATTGTTCCTTTAATGTGACATAGTACGCAGGATGATTTGACATCGCCACAATGACATAATGAGAATTAGGAAATGGCTCATCGAACTGTACCGTGATCTCTGTGAAATCCTCATGACGTTGCAGGAGGAATGCTGCCATTCCAAATTGCTGTAAAGCTCGCTCTCCTGGTACCCCTTGAATTGGATTCAATGCCAAATGATCTAGCCCAACCGATCCTAGTTCCAAGTGACGGGAACTCACCGATCCCTCTGCCAAATGTTGATTTTGTACAGTTCCCTCACTCAAATGTTGGCTTTGTATCGTGAGTGGCTTCAGATGGGTCGATCCTACTGATTCTTTCTGAAGCACATTTTCGTCTACGGCATCCGCCTGCAAATGAATTCGAGAGATGGACTCTGGATTGATGTCTTTTCCGTTCACACCTGCTTGTGGTAATAAACCACCTCGCTGTAACTCTGCTGACAATTGCGTTACTGTAATGACCCCAGAGCCGATATGACGGGTTTCTATCACGGTGTCACCAAGATGATTGCCATCGATACTACCCGCCGCTAAGTGATCTGATCCCACAGACCCTAGTGTTAAATGCTGACTTTGCACTGCTCCCTCAGCCAAATGTTGGCTTTGTACTGATAGAGGCTTAATGTGAGTCGATCCCACTGAATCTTCCTGCAGCACATCTTCGTCTACGGCATCCGCCTGTAAATGAATTCGAGAGATGGACTCAGGTTTGATGTCTTCTCCGTCCACACCTGCTTGTGGTAATAAACCACCCTGCTGGAGTTCCGACGATAATTGTGTAACTGTAATGACCCCAGAGCCGATATGACGGGTTTCTATCACGGTATCACCAAGATGATTGCCATCGATACTACCCGCCGCCAAGTGATTCGATCCCACAGATCCTGCTGTTAAATGCTGACTTTGTACAGCTCCCTGAGCCAAATGTTGGCTTTGTACCGATAGGGGCTTAATATGAGTCGATCCCACTGAATCTTCCTGCAGCACATTTTCATCTACGGCGTCCGCCTGTAAATGAATTCGAGTGATGGACTCAGGTTTGATGTCTTCTCCATCTACACCTGCTTGTGGTAATAAACCACCCTGCTGGAGTTCCGACGATAATTGCCTAACTGTAATGGCCCCAGCTCCAATATGGCGGGTTTCTATCACAGAATCACCAAGATGGTTAGCTTCAACACAGCCCGCCGCCAAGTGATTCGATCCCACAGACCCTACTGTTAAATGCTGACTTTGAACAGCTCCCTGAGCCAAATGCTGGCTTTGTACCGACAGCCACTTCAGATGCTCCGTTCCCACTGAATCTTCCTGCAGCACATCTTCGTCTACGGCATCTGCCTGCAAATGAACTCGAGTTATTGACTCAGGTTTGATGTTTTCTCCATCCACACCATCCAGTGGCAACAAACCACCTTGCTGTATTTCCGACGATAACTGCGTAACTGTAATGGCCCCAGCTCCAACATGGCGGGTTTCTATCACAGAATCACCAAGATGGTTAGCTTCAACACAGCCCGCCGCCAAGTGATTCGATCCCACAGATCCCGCAGTTAAATGCTGACTTTGCACTACACCCTCATTCAAATGTTGGCTTTGTACCGACAGCGACTTCAGATGGGCCGATCCTACTGAATCTTCCTGCAACACNTCCCGCAGTTAAATGCTGACTTTGCACTACACCCTCATTCAAATGTTGGCTTTGTACCGACAGCGACTTCAGATGGGCCGATCCTACTGAATCTTCCTGCAACACATCTTCGTCTACAGAATCTGCCTGCAAATGAACACGGGTGATAGACTCAGGTTTGATGTCTTCTCCTTTCACACCATCCAGTGGCAACAAACCACCTTGCTGTATTTCCGCTGATAAGTGTGTAAACCTAATGGCTTGTTTCTCAATATGCCTTGTTCCTACTTCTGCTGCACGAATATGATGACCTTCTACACTGCCCACTGCCAAGTGCTGAGATCCAACTGTTCCTTCTGCCAAATGCTGACTTTGTATAACCGCCTCACCCACATGCTGACTCTGCACAGACAAAGGCTTAAGGTGAGTGGATCCTACTGAATCTTCACGCAGAACCTCTTCGTCTACGGCAGCTGCCTGCAACTGAATACGGGAGATGGATTGAGGTTTAATATCATCCCCATTTACACCCCCCTGTGGTAGAAATCCGCTTTGCTGGAGTTCAGCCGAGAAGTGTGTAAATATAATGGCATGATTACCAATATGGCGAGATTCCACAACCTCGTCCCCAATATGATGACCTTCTATACTGTTTCCTGCAATATGTTGTGCTCCCACGGATCGCTCCGCCAAGTTTTGGCTATGCACTGCCTGCTCACCCAAATGCTGGTTCTGTACAGACAACGGCTTAAGGTGAGCAGATCCTACGGAGTCTTCCCGTAGCACATCCTCATCTACGGCATCCGCCTGCAACTGAACACGGGAGATGGTCTCGGGTTTGATATCTTCTCCATCTACCCCATCTAGTGGCAACAAACCACCCTGCTGGAGCTCTGCTGACAAGTGCGTAAACCTAATGACTTGTTTACCGATATGGCGGGTTCCTACTTCTGCTTCACCGATATGTTGGCCTTTAATACTGCCTCCTGCGAGGTGCTGTGATCCAACAATTCCCTCACCCAGGTGCCCACTTTGCACGGCACCCTCGCTCAAGTGCTGGCTTTGCACAGACGTCAGCTTAAGATGGTTAGGCCCTACCGAATCTTCCTGCAAAACCTCTTCATCCACAGAATCGGCCTGCAACTGAACACGGGAGATCGACTGTGGTTTAATATCTTCTCCATCCACACCATCCTGTGGTAGCAAACCACCTTGTTGTAATTCCGCTGACAGATGCGTAAACTTAACAGTTTGATCCCCAATGTGACGACTTTCTATTACGGCTTCCCCAATATGAAGTCCTTCTACACTACCCTCTACCAAATGATGTGATCCCACAGAGTCTGCTGTTAAATGCTGACTTTGTACAGCACCCTCACTCAAATGCTGGCTTTGTATCGATAGGGACTTAAGGTGAGTTGATCCCACTGAATCTTCCTGCAGCACATCTGCATCAACGGCATCAGCCTGTAGCTGAACACGGGAGATAGTCTGAGGTATAATGTCTTCTCCATTCACACCGTCCTGTGGTAACAAACCACCTTGCTGTAATTCGGTTGATAAATGGGTAAACTTAACCACTTGGTTTCCAATATGCCGGGTTCCTACTACCTCTTCACCGATATGGCTGCCATCTACACAACCTTTGACCAAATGGTAAGAATGTACAGTACCCTCCGCCAACTTTTCACGAGTAATGGACTCATTTTGTAATGCTCTTTCTGATACGGACTGAGCGCCATAATGTCGCTCTTCTAACGTATTTGAACGCACATTTACGGAGGTGACACTATCTATAGCTAGATGTTCTGACAATACGACTCCAGCCGCTAAGCCTTCTGATTTAACAGCTCCTATAGTCAAATGCTCAGACTGGATAGCGCGAGGCAATATTTTAGAAGATGTAATACTACCTTCGGCCAACTTAGAACTTGTAACTGCCAGATCGTTGATTTTATCGCTAGTTACACTCTCTGGTGACAATTTCAAAGACGTTACAGCATGGTCCTGTAAATGAGGTGAGAATACAACCCCTTCACCCAAATGTTCTTCTCTAACAACTCCTGCTTGCAAAGCACTCTGTCCGACACAATTATTGGCCAGATGCCACTCGTTAATTGCATGAGGCAGAATATGCTGAGAAGCTATCTGTTCTGCACCTACAGCCTCGCCCGTGACGGCTCCATTTGCAATTTTACTTCTTGTTACGCTACCCTCTGCCAACTTTTCAGTCGTTACGATACCCTTTTTCAAGTGCTTTGACGCTACAGCAGCATCCGCTAGATGAACTTCATCGACTGCTCCGTCTTCTATCTTGTCGCCCCTGACGCTTTGGGGTCCAATATGCCACTCTTGAATCGCTTCAGCTTCAATATGATCGCCTTGAACAGCGCCATTGGATAAATGAAACGAAGTAATACTTAACGGAGCTAATTGAGCTCCTTGTACGGCTGATCTACCCAGATGACGAGTATGAACTGCTTCATCCGCAATCTTATGAGGTAGAATACTCTGATCGGCAATCTTAGAAGAAGTAACCGCTTGTTCAATGATTTGCGCTGTTCCCACTGCCTGATCAGCCAACTTTGTGGAGGGGATACTACGGTCGGCGATATGACGCCCCTTAATTTCACCAGTAGCTATTTGATCCTGACCAATGCTTCCCGGTTTAAAATGAATATTCTCAATCGAACCGGGAGTAATATGCCGAGCTTCAATTGCTTGATCACGAATATGGTAGGAAGCAATAATTCCTTCTTCTAATTGATCTGTACCCACGCTAGGAATGGCAAGTTGCTCTTTACCAATCAGACCTGGAGCCAGGTTTCTGGCTGAAATAGCATTCTCCGCAAGATGGCGACTCTCAATCGTTCCTTCTTGTAGTTTGGCACCGGTAATCGACCCATCACGGAGTTTAGCTGCCGTTACCGATTGATCGCTCAATTTGGAGCTGTCCACGGCGCCATTTGCCAAATTAAACGACTGGATACTCCCACTTCGGATTTTATCAGCAGTGACCGACTGGTCTTGCAGTAGATCAGTCGTAACAATCCATTCCTTGAGGTGGCGACTTTCGATCGAACTACTCGCAATTTTATCTCCTTGAATAATCCCATCTGCCAACTTACTAGAGGTTACACTTCCATCCTCCAACTTATCTCCACTGATTGATCGACTTCTGATCGTTCTCCCTTCGATGGAGCCATCAACCAAGTGATTCCCCACAATGGAATTAGGGGCGATTTTGGAAGATGTTATAGATCCTTCTGCAATTTTAATACTTTGCACTGCAAAATCAGCCAACCATGCGGTACCAATCGTCCCATACTTTAATTTTGTCGAATCAATCGTGTAAGGAGCAATTTTCTCTCCGGTTACAACCTCATCCGTCAAATCATCTGTGTATATAATACCTTCATCAATACGGGACACTTTCTTTTCTTCCAAACTGATCTCCAGCATAGCTTTGCGTGATTCATCTAACTGGATCTCCTCGGTTAATTTCTCCGCCAATACTTCCCCTGGTGCCGACAAGAGATGAAGAGAATGAAGGTTAAGTTCTTCCTGTTCTTCCAAAGTAACCTTCTTACCATCCTCCAGCATCTTCAATTCATTGATTTCCGGATTATCCACGTAGTAGAGCTGCTTTCTTGCTCTGCCAGATTTGGGAGTTCTAATTTTCTTCAGGGCTGCTCTCTCCTTTACCAAAAGTTGTTCGTCTTCGGCATCATATGCGGAGAATTAGGCACTTGTCACAATCATTCAATTGTCTTCACCTATACATTAGGAAGAAAAATAACTTTTTGATGTAACAAAAAAAAGGAACCTTCTAAATAGAAGATTCCTTGCTCGATTTAGGGCTCAACACCAAATAAAGTTTATGGAACTATCATGCTTCATCTATAACATCAGATACTCTTTTGTTAGCTGCTAACAACAACGCAATAATCATGATGAACGCAACTAACGCAAGGAAGGGTATTGTAACGAATCCCCACCAGTTAAGATAATCAATGTTACATGGAACACCTGTCCTGCATGGGGTCAATTTAGCTAATGCAGGAAGTTTTTGTTCAGCGTAATGATATAGAGAAATAGTTCCTCCAATGAAGCTAAGTGGAAGGACATACCTGATGATTACACGGTCATTACGGAAGGCCGCCATACCAAGTAGAAACACCTGAGGATACATAAAGATCCGTTGGAACCAGCACAACTTACACGGTTCATAATGTAATATTTCGCTTAAATACAAACTCCCTGCGGTAGCAACTAACGAAACCAGCCAAGCGAGATAAATTCCATAGTCCTTGAAGAATGATCGCATGGGTCCCCATCCCTTCGATTACTTAGATTGCTCTTGTGCAGCAAGATCAATAGCTTGCTTCATGGCATCGTAATCTCCATAGTTCTCGCTAGTATATTCTTTACCATTGATGAATAATGTTGGTGTTCCCCCAAGCTTAAGCTCATCTGCTTTAGCGTTATGCGCATCTACTTCACTCTTATAAGTCATTTCTTCAATATCTTTTTTCAACAAATCATAATCAATAGAGAGATTCTCCTGTTTCGCAACATTTACGAGAAAGTCAGCGGTGGCCCACTCTTCCTGCTCATCACCCTGATTCTTAAAAATCGCATCCAGATAAGTCCAGAATAAATCATTATCCTGATGATATACAGATTGGGCCGCAAGGGCTGCCGTATAAGAATCCGGACCAATGAAAGAAAGGTTCATAAAATAAAAGGCTACCTTCCCCTGATCAATATAGTCACTTTGTAGCTGTGGTTTTATGGTTTCATTAAAAGTTTTACAGCTCGGACATTTGAAATCTCCAAATTCAACGATTTTTACGGGTGCATCGGGATTACCCAGCACGGGAAGATTCGCATAATCAAATGTCTCTACTTTCGCAGTTGATTTTGAGGTCGTTGTAGATTGAATAGCAAGCGCCACAATAACAAGAATAAGTACAACTCCAACCGTTCCAAACCAGATCAGACGTCTCTTTTTTTGCTGCTGCTTTAGCTTTATTGCCTCTGCTTTTCGCTGAGCCATGACCTCACTCTTTTTCTTTGGTGGCATACGACCCCTACTTTCCTTATAAAATGATAAGTCTTATTACACTGTAACTATTCTAGTTACAAAAACAACCTTAGTCAAGTTACTATAGTCTCGCAAACTGAGTAAATCCACAAAACAACCAAACAAAAGACGACCTTCCGGTCGCCTTGGTTATGCTTCGATTATGATATCCGCACTAAGATCTTAACATGTTGTGATTTACTCTTGGAGTGGTTCTTCCGCAGAATCCTCAGGAGCTTCAGCTTCTTCGGTCGTATCCGCACCTGATCCCCTCGTCGTAATAACAGAAGCCAATAATTCTTCTCCTGAAGATACTAATGTCACACCTTCTGGAAGCGACACTTCAGCTGCAGTCAACTTATCCCCAACCCCAAGTGGTGTCACATCAATATCCAGTCCAGCTGGTAGTGCATCAGGCAGTCCTTCCACTTCAAGCTCCGTAGACTGTACCTGCAGTATCGCATCTCCCTTAGTGCCTTCTGCCGTACCGTTGTAATGCAAAGGGATTTTGACACGAATAGGCTTATTCTTGGATACCTGTAGAAAATCAACATGCACCCATCTTCCACCCCGCTGCTGAATATCTTTGATTAGCGCTGGAAAGCTACCTCCATCGTCTAATTTCAACTCGAAGAATTCGGACCGTCCTGTACGTGAGACCTTCCTAAGTTCCTTTTCATCCACATGAATCGCAAGATTGGTATTTACTCCATACACGACAGCTGGAATCTGCCCGTTTTCTCTTAATTCGCGAAGCGAAGCGTTAGTAAACTTCGTTCTCTTTGAAGCATTAAGATGCAAAGTTTGATGATCTGTACCCATATGAAAGAACCCCCTTGTTAAGTTACCATGGCCAATGCCATATTATTATCTTACCCAAATATACGCATATCCTAACGGGAGTTAACAACTATTCATTTGATTTTACATCAATTTTACATTACGTTAACAATAATCGCCATTTTCCATGATAAGAAAGGAGTAAAATAAAAGAGATCATTAATAGTATACAATTTCTGATCGATAATCGGAGGTCATAAAGAATGACGTTAACGGAAATGAACGGTTCTCGATATTTGAATCGCGATTTAAGCTGGGTTGAGTTTAATAGACGTGTACTACAAGAAGCCAAAGATCCAAGCACACCACTACTTGAACGAGCCAAATTTTTATCGATTGTATCTAGTAACCTAGATGAATTTATAAGCGTTCGTTTGGCAGGTATTCAGGATCAAATTCGGGCTGGGTATTCCAAGAAAGACTTCACAGGTTATACACCCGCTGGATTGTACAAGCGTCTCAATTCCCGAATCTCCGGAATAGTTGCCGAGCAGTATCGAACGTTTCGAGATCTCTCTAGACAACTCAACAAAGAAAATATTATGTTTCTGAATTATGAAGATCTTAATGTTACACAACGAAAGTCGATGGAAGTTTACTATCATGATATTATCTTCCCAGTCCTAACCCCTATGGCTGTAGACCAGAGTCGTCCATTTCCGCTTGTCCATAACGGATTCGTGTATCTTTCAGTTGTATTAAAGAGAGCTGTACTTACACCCGAGAAGGACGAGCCTTATTTCGCAATCGTACAAATTCCATCAAACTTATCACGATTCATTCCATTGCCTCAGCATACCAACAGCAAGAAGCAATCTTTTATTCTCATCGAAGAAGTGATTCGTCATCATATTCAAACTTTATTTAGCGGATACACTCCACTGGCTGTAGACGAATTCCGACTAACACGTAATGCCGATCTAACCATTGATGAAGATGGAGCCGAGGATCTATTAGAAGAAATCGAGAAGGAACTACGCAAACGCCGCTGGGGAGCACCTGTGCGACTGGAGATTCAAAAGGGAATTCACCCGTATGCGCTGGAGATGTTGGAGGAAGAATTCGAAGTTACGAATTCCGTCTTTGAAATAGAAGGGCCGCTAGATTTAAGCTTTCTGGGCAAACTTTCGTCAGCTGTCAAAGGAAACCCCAAGCTAAGATATCCACAAATTGAACCGGTTTATCCGATTGAATTTGAAGAAGACGATAACTTTTTTAAAGTATTAAAAGAAAAGGATGTCCTTGTCTATCATCCGTATGAAAGCTTTGATGCAGTCACTGACTTCATTCTTCAGGCTGCTGAGGACCCTATGGTCATGGCAATTAAAATGACGTTATACCGAGTTAGTGGTAATTCACCGCTTATTAAAGCGCTGGCTAGTGCTGCCGAATCAGGTAAACAAGTGACTGTAGTCGTAGAGCTTAAAGCCCGTTTTGACGAAGAGAGGAATATTGCGTGGGCTCGGACGTTAGAGAAAGCAGGATGCCATGTCGTATATGGCTTGATTGGACTAAAAACTCATGCCAAGATTCTGCTCGTTGTCCGTCAGGAAGGGCGTGATTTGAAGCGATACGTCCATATTGGAACAGGTAATTACAACGACACTACTGCAAGACTGTATACAGATATTGGTTTGTTCACCACAGATACCGCTATCGGAGAGGACGCATCTGAACTGTTCAACCTCATTACTGGTTATTCTTCGGCAGATCGCTGGCAGGCGGTTACACCAGCACCAACCGATATGAAGGATAAACTATTCTCACTCATTCGCCGTGAAGCCGAACATGCCGCTGCAGGTCGACCAGCTAAGATTATCGCTAAAATGAATTCCCTCTCGAATCAGGAAATGATTGATGAATTATATGATGCATCACAAGCTGGAGTCAATATTGAACTAATCATCCGTGGTGTTTGCTGCCTCAGACCTGGAGTTAAAGGCATGAGCGAATTGATCACGGTACGAAGTATTATTGACCGGTTTTTAGAGCATTCTCGAATATATTATTTCGAGAACGGTGGAAAGCCTGAGGTATGGATATCGAGTGCAGATTGGATGACTCGAAATTTAACGCGTCGTCTCGAACTCATGTGTCCCGTGTACAAAGAAGATACACGCGACACAATCGTTCAAATTTTATTGTTGTCGTTAGCTGATAATGTGAAAGCGAAGCGTTTGATCCAGAATGGCAAGTATGAAGCTATTACTAACGATCATCAGCCTTGCCGAAGTCAGTTTGCAGCATCGGATATTACTATGTGGAAGAACTATCCATCGTCCATACTAAATTAATTTTCCACACTTTTTTGAAACTCCTCGCCGCAGCTTCAAGCCCTCTAATCTCTAGAGGAGCTTGACTGCGACATTGCAATCTAAGCAAGATAGTCTCTTCACTAAGCTCTGCCTTGATCTCCTCTACGACCTGTGTTTCACTAGTATCCAACGCTATAGCAACCTCAATTAACGAACCTAATTTCCCAATTAATTCAGCATCCGAGGGCTCAAGTAAACTTCGATAATCTCCAACATTAATACCTTTTCCATTACCGGATAAGCGGCCCGCAATAAAGGCACATAGTACAATTTCACGATGTGTTAGTCCTGCAATTGGAGCATGAGTCAACCAATATAACGTATGCTTATCGTACTGGTGGTAGCGGACTCCACTTCCGATTTTGTATAACATCGAAGATACATAAATCAGCTTCCTAACCTGTGACTCATCGTCATAATCCTCCATAATAGCGTCATACAGTATTTCTGCAAATCTATGAACATGTTCAAGATGAGCGGATTGAACCGTTGAATGGAAAGCAAGCAATGAATTCACCTGACGAGGTATGACCTCTGATGCAGAAGGAAGCTCCAGGTTAAGAGTTTCAAGCAACAAGCCTTCTCTAAGACCTGTTCCGCTTACTAGGCACACAGCAGCCTCAGTATATTGCAGAATTGCATGTAAAATAATCACACCTGGGACGATAATATCTGCTCGTGCTTTAGAAAGACCCTCCATACGTTTACGCTTAGCTAGCGATAAAGAGGGAAGTAACTGCGCAAAATGCTCAATATTTTCTCTTTCTAACATATAATGATGTGCGATCGGCAATGGATATTTAGATCTTCGCTGATCTAATTTCCCAAGTGCACGGATGCTCCCACCTAGTCCGATCAAAGGTAGCCCAGGTTGAGTGGTAATCCATGAATGCTCTGAAAGTAAGTCATATATTTCGTTCTGTAGCGAAGTAATATTCTCATCCAACCAGGACTCGGAATCTCCTCCGTACTTCCTTTGGGAGTTTACTGCTCCAATTGGCAAAGATACACTCGAGATCCATTCACGATTACGGAAGAGTGTAATTTCCGTGCTTCCGCCCCCGATATCAATGATAAATCCGTCCTGAACATTAATTCCGTCTACAACTCCAAGAAAGCCGTAATAAGCCTCTTGATCTCCAGACAAAATATCAACTTTCAGCCCCGTATACTGAAATAACATATCGACGATTTCTTCCGAGTTGGTGGCGTTACGGATGGCCGCTGTAGCCGCTACTCGAATTTCTCGACATTTATATTGGCTACAAATATCATTAAATTGACTGAGAATTGGGACAATCTCAAGAATACCGTCTAATTCTAACCTTCCGTCTTGCTTTATTTTTTCGCTCAAGCGCGCAGATTCCTTATTCTCATTAATTAAACGATATTCCCTTTGTGATGTTACTTCGTAAATGGCCAACCTTATGGAGTTGGACCCAATATCCATAATTCCTATTGTCGTACGGCTATTATCCACATTAAGACTCCCTTGTCGTCTAAGATTGTAATACCATCACTTTATCCCACTTAATGCAAAAAATAAACCCTTTATACACCACCAACACGTCGATTTGTGGCCTATCACACAAAAAACCGGCACCCTAAGGCGCCGGTTAACAAAATATTTCTTGGTAAAAGATGATTTGGTCTCGTAAAGACGACCTCCAATAAAATTAGGCTTTAATATTACGAACCAATTGAACAACTTCCTCAGCCGTCCCAAGTTGTAATGCTTCCGCCGCTAACTTCTGCATATCCGCTTTGGATAGTTTAGCTATTTGTGAACGAGCTGGGAGAATCGATGTTGCACTCATACTAAACTCATCTAGACCTAGACCAAGCAGAAGAGGAATAGCTGTGGCATCGCCTGCCATTTCACCGCACATTCCCACCCAACGTCCTTCTTTGTGAGCGGCATCTATCACCATTTTTACAAGCCGTAGAATCGCTGGATTATACGGTTGATACAAATAGGATACACGTTCGTTCATTCGGTCAGCAGCCATCGTATATTGAATAAGGTCATTCGTTCCAATGCTGAAGAAATCAACTTCCTTAGCAAATTGATCTGCTAATACAGCCGTTGAAGGAATTTCGACCATGATACCAAGTTGAATCGTATCAGAAATGGTTACGCCTTCGCTTTCCAGATTTGCTTTCTCTTCTAAGAGTAAAGCTTTTGCTTGCCGGAATTCATCAAGCGTAGCGATCATCGGGAACATAATACGTAGGTTACCATATACACTCGCTCTTAGTAATGCACGCAGTTGTGTACGGAAAATATCCTGACGCTCCAAGCAAAGACGAATGGCTCGGAAACCTAGAAACGGATTCATTTCTTTTGGCATATCCAGATAAGGTAGTTCTTTATCGCCACCAATGTCAAGAGTCCGTACTACAACAGGTTTTCCTTCCATTTTTTCTAATACGGTTTTGTAAGCATTAAATTGAACTTCCTCCGAAGGCAGCTCAGTACGTCCCATATATAAAAATTCCGAGCGGTACAGACCTACACCTTCGCCACCATTCTCCACAACACCTGTTACATCATTTGGAGTTCCAATGTTAGCTGCCAGTTCGACATGCACACCATCGGCTGAAGTAGTAGCTACTCCTCGAAGTTGTTTCCATTCTTCAATTTGTTGCAAGTGTTTATCCCGTTTTTCCTTATACTCTTCCACCAAGTCTGAAGTAGGATTAATAATGACTTTGCCATCCAGTCCATCAACGATGATTAAATCGCCATTTTTCACTTGACCTAATACTTCCTTTGTACCCACAACAGCAGGAATTTCAAGGGATCTGGCCATGATGGCTGAATGTGAGGTTCTACCTCCAACATTCGCTGCAAAACCTTTTACATATTTACGATTAAGTTGCGCCGTATCCGAAGGTGTTAAGTCCTCGGCAATGACGATAACTTCCTTATCGATCTCCATTGGATTAACATAAGTTAACCCTAGCAGATGAATTAATACCCGTTTAGTAATATCGCGCATGTCTACAGCGCGTTCACGGAGATATGCACTCTTCATGTTCTCAAACATAGCAATAAACTCTTGCGCAGTTACATTCATGGCATATTCGGCACTGACTTTCTCCGTAGTGATTCTATCACGTACTGTAGTAATTAAATCGGGATCGTTGAGGATTAGCAAATGTGATTCGAAAATCTCAGCCTTCTTCTCGCCAAGTTCTTGAAGCGTACGTTCTTTGATATTCTCGAGCTCCTGCTGTGATTTACTTAGAGCCTCATCTAACCGAATAAGCTCGGCTTCTGGGTCCGAGACTTCACGGTGATGTACCGTGAAGTCTGGATTCTCCAATATGAAAGCAGGCGCAATGGCTACACCTGGAGATGCAGCAATTCCGTCTATTTTAAGCATCTACTTCGCCTAACCCTTCTTTAACCATCACATCCGTAAGTGCTTGAAGAGCCTCTGCTGCATTCTCTCCTTGGACAGACAGTGTAATGTAATCACCTTTTTCCAAACCTAGAGATAGAACTCCCAAGATTGATTTTAAAGTCACCTTCTTACCATTTGCTTCTGCAAAGGATTCGGCCCCTTTAAATTTGTTAGCTGTGTTCACAAGTGCTGTAGCTGGACGTGCATGTATACCATCTTCATCTGAAATTCTGAATTTTGTTTCCATTTAAATTCAACTCACTTTCTATATTTTTGTTTGACTGATTCTCAAATCTTGTAGATACCGAAATTGACAATCGTCATTTTTCATTCGACATCTTCAACTTCTAAGATATTTATTTCCAATTCTCTCTTAGGATATCGTGATGATATCCCCTTCACCACTCTTTAATAGCCCTGTTTTGTTTAACTTTACAACAGAACCTTCCGGGAGGTTAGAGAAAATAATTGGTGATATTATAGACGGTGCATGCTCTTTCACATAGTCAAGATCTACTTCCATGATCGGTTGACCAGCTGCGATGAGATCTCCCTCTTTGACTAGAACAGTAAAGCCTTGTCCTTTCAATTTTACCGTATTAACACCGATATGCACTAGCACTTCCTTGCCGCCATCAGACATTATGCCGATCGCATGCTTGCTAGGAAATACGTTAAACACCTTACCATAGACTGGAGAACAGATAACCCCATCATGTGGCAGAATAGCAAATCCGTCTCCGGTCATTTTTTCTGAAAATACCGGGTCAGGAACTTTGGTAATATCCATGATTTCACCATTTACCGGCATGACAATATCCTCATGGATAATAGCATCTCCATCTTGTGCCGCCTGTTGTTCCACAATTGCAGCTTTCTCCACGGTTGGTACCGGAGCTGCTGCTGGTGTATTACCGTTCATTATATCAGCAATTTGCGATTTAATCGTATCCGATCGGGTACCAAATATCGCTTGGATATTGTTACCGACTTCAAGAACACCTGAAGCACCTAGTTTCTTAAGTCGATCCTTGCTGACATTTCCTTTATCCTTCACTTCTACCCGAAGGCGAGTGATACAGGCATCTAGATGTGCTATGTTGTCTTTCCCGCCAAGTGCGTCCAAAATATTATGTGGCAACTCATCTTTAGTAACTCCTGCGCCTTGTTGTGAACTCTCTTCTTCCGTACTTGGTTCTTCTCGACCTGGTGTCCTTAAGTTAAACTTGCGGATAACAAATCGGAAACCGAAGTAGTAAATCACGGCGAGAATCAGCCCAACAATGATGACATTCCACCAAGGCGTTCGATTCGGGATAACACCAAAAATCAAGTAATCGATCAAACCTCCAGAGAAAGTCATACCAATCTTGACGTCTAAGATATGCATCATCATAAAGGACAAACCTGCAAATACACAATGTACTGCAAATAGTAGTGGCGCCACAAACAAGAAGGAAAATTCTAGCGGCTCTGTGATCCCAGTTAAGAATGAGGTCAATGCTGCTGAACCCATAATACCCGCCACATACTTCTTATGTTCAGGTCTTGCTTCATGGTAAATGGCCAATGCCGCTGCCGGCAACCCGAACATCATAAATGGGAACTTACCCGTCATGAACGTACCGGCTGAAAAAGGAACACCGTCACGGAGTTGGGCCATAAAGATCTGCTGATCTCCACGTACGATTTCCCCCGCCTTGTTCACATATTCTCCGAACTCAAACCAAAACGGTGAGTAGAAAATATGATGAAGACCAAATGGAATCAGAGCACGTTCCACCATTCCAAATACGAGCGCCGTCAATGTCCGGTTCTGCTCTAGCATGAAATGAGAAGCCGTATTTAGTCCCGATTGTATCGGTGGCCAAATGAGGACCATTAGCAAACCAAGCAAAACGGAGGTTGCTGCAGTCATAATCGGTACAAACCGTTTTCCTGCAAAGAAACCTAAATAGGACGGCAATTCAATTTTGAAGAAGCGATTGTACATGCTCGCCGCCAATATCCCGACAATAATACCACCAAACACACCAGTTGCAAGTGTCGGAATACCAAGGACGTTTGCATAAGCTGGATCCGTACCAATCATGTCCGGCGTGACATTGATTACGGTTCCCATAGTTACATTCATAACAAGGTACCCGATAATAGCAGCCAATCCGGCGGCTCCATCGCCTCCTGCTAAGCCTAACGCAACACCAACAGCAAATAGTAATGCGAGGTTTGTAAATACGATTTGTCCTGCATTCATCATGACAGTAGCAACTAGTGAGACAGTGCTATTATCCAGTACAGGAACCAAATCTAGAAACTCTGGACTGACCAACATGTTGCCTATTCCCAGTAACAAACCGGCTGCGGGTAACAATGCGACAGGCAACATTAGCGCTTTTCCGACTCTTTGTAAAACACCAAAAAAACGTTTAAACATAGTATCCCCCTGTGTCGAATCTAAGAAGTAACAACAAAAAAAGCATAAGTCAAAAAATATTTTTTGATGTATACTCCTTGCCTACAGTTATAATACCCAGTAAACGGATCATACACTCAAAATACTTTTATCAACTCATGCCTGATCGAATCAGTCACACATTGTGATTGTTTTTTTGTTGTTTAATGTCTCAGATTATAGCAAACCTGCTAATCAAGCGCAAGTAAGTTATTATACATTTGTGTGAGCTACGCGATGTAAATGCATCGTTAAATAGCTGACTTCAGCAGGGTACACAGTTTTTTTTAATCGCTGTTCCATAACCTGTGTCAATTTCTTGGCAACATCGTACAAGGTAGGATACTCCTGTTTAAGTAGACCTTCCAGCTTGTGAATTTCGCCAACTCTCTCTCCACGCCGGATCCTTTCAATTGCAAATCTCAAGTGAGTAAGGAGCCTTGAATAATCTAGGGAATTACGTTGGATAACCACGTCAAGCTCCTGTTCAACAATACAAACCAAGTCGGCGATAAGTTCGGCTTGCCCTCTTACCTCGCTGATATGGCGATTGGTCATCGCACTGTTAATATATAGTGCAACAAAGCCAATCTCATCATCCCCCAAATCCACCCCCATCTTTCTGCGGATTAGGTCAATAGCATACTCGGCTAATTCAAATTCAACTGGATAGATTTCTTTGGTCTCATATAGAAATGGGTTGTGTATAGCAATGTCCTGTTCAGCCCTCTTCAAAGCAAATGCAAGGTGATCAGTAAGCGCTATGTGGATATGCTCATTAAGCTCAGTCTGAGTTTTCTTGGATATATACATGATGACTTCTCCAATAACCTCAATTAACTTCTCATCTACCTGACGGACGAGTTGCTTATACTGTTCTTGTTCTTGCTGATTTTTCAGAATGAACATCTTCTCAACCAATTCTAGAGGAACAAAATCGTTGGACTTACGATTAAACCCAATACCTTTTCCAATGACTACTACCTCGTCATGCTGGGGATGATTTGCAATGATAACGTTGTTGTTCAGCACCTTTGCGACTTGCAAGCTATTGCTCATAATTGCACCCTTTCTACCTGCAAAGTCCAATTCTTCTGGATCACTTATACTAATTATAAATGACCTTATTATCCTTACCAGTCGTTTATAACCGTAGAATACGAGCGCTAATCACCTAATCGGTGAGATGCTTAGCTTAGCAACGTAATCATATCAGAATTTACAGGGAAAGGGAGTTAAAGTCAAGCTTCATATGAGAACAAGTTTATTAATTTTCCTCTTTGATCACATTATTGTCTAAGACGATAGGTTCAGGTGTAGCAGTCATCTGCGGAACTGGAGCTATTGGACTACTCTTACCTTTAGTCAAACCCGTAATGAGCTTTTCAAGATCGATGCCCGATACACTCTTCAGCATCTCAGGAGCTGTCGCCATAAGCTCTGTAACATAGTTACTCACCCGGGCTGCTCCTTCACCTTTACCCGTGTCTACTACAGTTAACTTGTCAATAGAAGCGAGCGGAGTTGCGATTTTCCCAGCCAATTCTGGTAGCATTTTGACAACAATATCGAGAATAGCTGCTTCGCCAAATTTTTGGAAAGCTTCGGCTAATTTTTCCTTTGCTTCTGCTTCCGCAAGACCTTTCAAACGAATAATTTCAGCATCCGCTGTACCTTTCGCTCGCTCCGCATCCGCGACAGCGTTCCCGTCCAATCTCTTCTGTTCAGCCGAAGCACGTGCCTGTGTTTCAATAGAGTACTGAACCGCATCCGCTTCCCGCATTTTACGTGCCTTATCCGCTTCTGCCGCCTGCTCTACTGCATAACGATCGGCATCCGCCTTCTTCTTCACTTCTGCATCATATTGTTTCTCACGTACCATAATCTCTTTGGCTTGCAAGTCTATCTCACGTTCCTTACGAACCAATTCGACCTTCATCTGTTCTTCGACCACGATTTGCTTAGCACGTGCTTCTTGAATATGATAAGCCTGATCCGCTTCTGCCTTCGCGGTATCTTGATCTTTCTTAAATGAGGCTACTTTAAGTTCTTTTTCTTTCTCTGCTTCCGCGATATTCGTATCACGAAGGAGTTCCGCCTTCTGCCCTAGCTCTTCGGCTAATGCCTTCTTAATCCGCGAATCCCTTAATGCATCCGCTTCAGCAATTTCAGCATCCCGTTTCACTGCTGCAATACGCGGTTTACCCAGTGCTTCCAAATAACCATGTTTGTCGCGTACATCTTTGATTGTAAATGAGACGATCTGCAGCCCCATTTTCTTCAAATCGCGCGCTGCTACGCCCTGTACTTCTTGAGCAAATTTGTCCCGATTACGGTACACTTCCTCAACAGTCATAGAACCTAGAATCGAGCGAAGGTGTCCTTCCAGTACTTCCTGCGCTTCTCCCTTAACCGATTCAATCGGTTTACCCATGTACTGCTCAGCTGCTGTGACAACATCTTCTGTAGACCCACCAACTTTAATAATGGCTACACCATCCGCCGATACAGGAACTCCTTGCTCCGTGTAGACCTCGGGGGTCATTACATCTAATTTATGCGATAGGAGTGACATAAACTCAGCTCTTTGGAAAATAGGCCATATAAAAGCACCACCACCGCGAACAATTTTGATTTTGCGACCTGACTCATCATCAGAAATATTCTTGTTACCAAGGAATGAACCCGTAACTATCATTGCTTCATCCGGACTAACCGTTTTATACCGAGCCCAGAATGCAAGACCCATAATGATAATAACTACAATGACAATAACAGGGATTAATACAAAATCAGGAATATCAGCAAACGACAATTACACCATCTCCTTATTCTGTTCATCTTCATAAAGTTCTGACACATGTACAACGCCTTCTTTAGCATCCACCACAACCACTAACGTACCCACAGGAATATCGCGTTGATCCCAGCTAGCAGCTATATGTAACGTATTACCTGACACCAGCTTAACCATAACTTCACCATAACCTTGACTAGGAATAGGTACGGTCACCTCACCGAGCTTACCTGGAAGCTCAGCAACGGAGTATCCTGTTGAGTTCTCACTGTTCGCCATCGGCTTAACATAAGCGAAGTAAATGGCAACCGACAGGAATAGTGCAATAACGATCGATAACGTAATCACCATGGCGGCAACAAGATTAGTGTAATGACTCAGTAGAATACCAGCCCCACCGAATGTCGTAATAGCGGAAGCAGTGATTATCGGCTTAAAGAAATCAACCGAGAACACGTCAAATATGCCGTCTATCCAACTCCCAATCAAATCACCCAACACTACGCTCACTAATGCGAACAGGCTACCTCCAACCAAACAGCCCCAGAACAATGCTTCCATAACCGTTTCCCCCTTTCGGGCTGCCTATCTATTTAATACGTAATATTTACCATTTAGTTTCGTATTCTTTAATTTTCTGGCTTTTAATCCTGAGTTTTAATAATCATTATCTTCCCTTGAAATAGAACAGATCATTCTATCAAAAAAAAGACCCAATGGATGTTATCCATTGAGTCGTTATGCTGAGCGATTACACTTGGATGCCTAAACTTAAAGGGAACTCCGATAAATTTCAAGTACATCTTGCTTATTCAGTTTGGCGAAATTGCCAAACGGGCCGAAGCGAACAGCCTTATCTGCCATGGCCTCCAGTTTACTATCATCGATTTCATAATCCGCTAACCGGCTTGGAGCACCAATTGAATCCCAGAATGCCCGCAACGCCGCAATTCCTTCTTCAGCAATTTCATGATCGGTTTTGCCATTTATCTCAACACCAAATACATTTATAGCTAGACGTTTGAATCGAGCCACGTCATGATGCAAATTATGTCTCATCCAGTTCGGGAACAAAATAGCTAGTCCTCCACCATGTGGAATGTCATAGACCGCCGAGACGGCATGCTCAATATTATGTGTTGCCCAATCACCGCTAAGTCCCATATTTAACATACCGTTTAAAGCAAACGTACCACTGAGTAGAATCGTCTCACGATATTCATAATTTTCAAGATCAGCAATTAACTTAGGTGCCGTTTCGATGACAGTACGAAGTATCGCCTCACAGAATTCGTCTTGTACTAATGTATTGCTCTCTTTGTGGAAATAATGCTCGAAGACATGTGACATGATATCAACCATACCATAAACCGTCTGATCTTTCGGAAGTGAAAATGTGTGCTCAGGATCTAGAATAGAGAAAGCTGGATAAGCTAAAATGCTGCCCCAACCTAGTTTTTCTTCTGTAGCTTCATTAGAAATAACTGAGTTTCCATTCATTTCAGATCCTGTAGCTGCCATTGTCAGCACAGTTCCAAGTGGGAGGGCATTTTGAGGGATCGCTTTACGTTCGGCGAAATCCCACATGTCACCGTCATACTTAGCCCCAACCGCAATGGCTTTCGAGCAGTCAAGTACACTTCCTCCACCTACCGCAAGCACCAATTCTATACCCTTGGATTTGCACAATTCTACCCCTTTGTGAACCGTAGATAGGCGTGGATTGGGTTCAACACCGGACAACTCTGTTACCTCTGTTCCGAGTTCTTGCAGGATTGAAATAACCTTATCGTATAGTCCGCTACGTTTGATGCTACCTCCCCCATAAACAAGGAGAACCTTACTTCCATAGTGTGGTACTTCCTTCTTCAACGCCTCTAGTTTACCCTTACCGAAGATCAGTTTCGTCGGATTAAAATATTCAAAATTATTCATTTTTAATTGCCTCCTGGCTGTATTATTCAACCTATAACTAAGTATTAGTCCTACTGTCATACTCCCCCCATTATACTGCGATCAGGTAAGTGAAAACAAACGAACTCTAGTATATAAAAATAGGATGTCCCAAAAGTTGGTTTTTTACAAATGAGACATTCTCATCTTCAACTGAAACTTCTTAAAGAAAAAAATAGCAAGCCTCCAATAAAACGGAGGCTTGCTATTTGACGTTGTATCACAGCGATTGTAGAAACGTTCCGTTCGTGGAGCGTCCGAATCCTATTCGTATCCAACTGACCGCAGAAACCGCCGGAATGCTTCCCTGCCTGTAGCATCCATTTTGAACACGCCTGCATGTCCTAAGATTTCTGCGAACTTAAGTCCCACTTCTCCACGAAGTAATTCTTCAGCATCTACAGTTGTGAGCGATGTACCAAAACGGTCCACCAATTCTTTGATCCAATCACCATGAACGGCCAAATGCGATCCAGCATTGGATATTACATCTTCATACAGCGCCTTATCTCCGCTTAGTATTCCAGCAATATCAGCCAATTCTTCCTTAAGACGTCCTGGTAAGATTGCTAGCCCCATCACTTCGATCAAGCCGATATTTTCTTTCTTGATATGATGCATCTCCCGGTGAGGATGATAGATCCCTTCTGGATGCTCATCATTACATCGATTGTTGCGCAGCACGATATCCATTTCATATCCACCATCAGCTGCCCGGCGCATAATTGGAGTAACCGTATTATGTGGAATGGACTCCCCATTTTCCTGCGTGAAGGCGAGCACATTAGCGTCAGGATCACTGTACATCTTCCACTTTTCATACAAATCATCAGCAGCATCAAGTACTACAGCTGGGTCATGTCCATTCAAACGCAACACAGTCATGGGCCATTTCACCATACTTACTGTAATACCTTCAAATTGCTTGTGTAGGAAGTTAGCCTCGATTGGCGCCTTCTCCAGTGGGAACGTGTGTCTTCCCCCCTGAAAATGATCATGTGTCAAAATAGACCCGCCAACGATCGGTAAATCTGCATTAGATCCGATAAAATAGTGCGGAAATTGTGTAGTAAAATCTATCAGCCGTTTGAACGTATCTCTCGTCAGCTTCATTGGAACGTGATCATGGTGGAACACGATACAATGCTCGTTGTAGTACACGTAGGGCGAATATTGGAATAACCAAGGTTCCGCATTTAATTCAAGCGGAATAACCCGCAAATTTTGACGTGCCGGATGGTTAATCCGCCCCGCGTAGCCAACATTCTCCCGGCATAATTGACATTTTGGGTACACTGGTGGCGGTAGTAATTTGGCCATTGCTATTTCTTTTGGACTCTTCTCCGGCTTAGAGAGGTTAATGGTAATTTCCATATCTCCATAAGCTGTAGGCTGTTTCCAATATATATTATTGGCAACACGATCCATCCGAATATAATTACTACTTACGGAGAGCTTACAGAATTCATCCGTCGCTGCTTGAATTCCTTTTTCGCTCGTCGTCTTTCGGAAGGATGCAATGACTTCCGAAGGTCGCGGAGTTAATAGACCCATAATCTTGGCATCTAGCAAATCCCGATACGTATCAGAGTTCTCTGGAATAAGTCCGATAGCAAACCCATAATTGATCAGCACTTCAAGAGGTTGCTGAGGACCAGTCAAAGGCTCAAGCTCTACAAACTCCCCTATAAAAGGTTCATCCGAACCAAATAACTCTAGCAAACGATTACGGGAATATTCAACGTCCCACCAATCAATTAAACCTTGTTCCAGTGCATAGTGAACGAGTCGCTCGATCGCTAGTAAAGCATCTTGTTTGTTACTCTCTGCTGTCACGTTCGTTCACTCCCTTATTTATCGTTATATCCGTTAGGATGATTATTATGCCATTCCCAAGCGCTGCGAATAATATCATCCAATTTATCCCGTTTAGGCAACCATCCTAGCACAGATCTAACCTTATCCGATGAAGCGATCAGCACAGCAGGATCGCCCGCACGTCGTGGACTAATGATCACAGGGAAATCTCTACCTGTCACATCGCGCACTTTGGAGATGACCTCTTTCACCGAGAATCCTTGCCCATTACCTAGATTGAACACATTACTATCTCCGCCGCCAATCAAATGTTCGACTGCTAGTAAGTGAGCATCTGCGAGATCACTTACATGAATATAATCGCGTACACAAGTACCATCCGGTGTTGGATAATCATCACCAAATACTTGAATAGATTCACGCTGGCCTAATGCAGCTTGTAGTATAAGAGGAATGAGATGAGACTCTGGCCGATGGTCTTCTCCGATGGCTCCACTTTCATGAGCCCCAGCAGCATTGAAATACCGTAATGCTACATATTTTATGCCAAGCACCTGATCGAACCAAGCCATCATCCGCTCCATGGTCAACTTCGTTTCACCGTATACATTTGTTGGATGAGTAGGATCTGTTTCTTCGATTGGCACTTTGTCTGGTTCACCATAAGTTGCTGCCGTTGAAGAGAAGACAATTTTACGTACATTTGCAGCATCCATCGCTTCTAGCAAGCAAAGCGTTCCATATACGTTGTTATCGTAATATTTAACTGGATTCTGCATGCTTTCACCTACTAGAGAGTTAGCGGCAAAGTGAATGACCGCTTCAATCTCATTCTCAGTAAATAACTTAGCAAGAAGTTCCTTATCCCGTAAATCTCCCTCATATAACTTACCGCCAAGTAAAGATTCCCGGTGTCCTGATTGCAAATTATCAATCACAACTACTTCTTTCCCCCGGTTTAATAGTTCCGCCACTGTATGGGAACCGATATAACCGGCTCCTCCTGTTACTAGAATCGCCATGGTCAATTCTCTCCTTTCATCTCATGAACTCCGTTACCAACGCCACATACATAGAACTCGCCTTCAAGCCCAGTACGGCTCTTATAAGCCTTACCTACATCTGAGACAAACTTATCGACTGAATCTTCATGTACAAGAGAAACGGTACAACCACCAAAACCAGCTCCAGTCATTCGAGCACCCAGTGTACCCTCGATCTTACGAGCCTCTTCAACCATGACATCCAGTTCCACACAGCTAACCTCATATAAATCACGTAATGAATCATGTGAAGCATTCATTAAACTTCCGAATTTCTGTAAATCGTTATCTCTCAAAGCTGCTACCGATTCCAATACTCTTGCATTTTCCTCTATAACATGTGTAGCACGTTTGAGTAGAATTTCATCCTTGAGATTACCCTTTAATTGTTCAAAGCGCTCTGGCTTCAGATGAGCTAAGTACCCAAGACCTTGTTCATGTTGCTTAAGGATCTCTAGTGCTGTATCACATTCTCCACGACGCTCATTATATTTAGAATCGACCAAACCTCTGCGTTTGTTCGTATTACCAATTACGATTTTGTATGCACCGGTACGGAATGGAACTAGCTCGTATTCTATCGTGTCACACATCAGTAGAATCGCGTGATCTTGTGCACCATTAGCTACAGCGAACTGATCCATAATCCCGCTGTTTACTCCAACATATTGATTCTCTGCTCTCTGTGATAGAAGGGCAATTTCAACTGTATCGCACTCTTTACCTTCCATAGACAGTAGCGCATACGCAGTTACTACTTCAAGAGATGCCGATGAAGACAGCCCAGCACCATTTGGTATTTCACCGTGAAAAAGTAGGTCATATCCTGAAGTCAAACTAACATCAAGTTTGTTCAGCTCTACAATGACTCCGATCGGATAATCTACCCATTCCTCGATTTTGTGAGAGCCGATCTCTTCCACATTAATTTCAGTCTGAAAAGGAAAATTTGTAGATGCAAACGTCACTTTACGGTCTGAACGTCTCCGAACTGCTAACGTTGTACCAAACTCTAGCGCTGCTGGTAGTACATAACCACCGTTATAATCAATATGCTCACCGATCAAATTGACCCGGCCTGGTGCATTAAAAATGCGTAATGATTCGTTAGTATCTCCGTAACGTGATATAAACAATTGTTCCATTTCCTGTTTCATCATGTAATTACACCTCGTCCTCAAGGAATCTTAACTTCTTGTTCTCAGTATAAATATTTTCCCTAGATTTGATAATGTATCTTTGCGAGTTCTATATGGATAAATGTGACTTGTCGAAGTACAATAGAAATGTGCTGTCCATTCAACCACATCCACTAGGAGACGATACCTATCATACAAGAATCATATAATGCAGCTGCCAACCCTCAAGTATATGAAGAAGGAGACTTACATGTCCTATTCGTCGGCGAGAGTCAAACCCCTGCTGAACACCGTCTAGGTCCCAAAGTGTACGATTATTTCCTGCTACATTTTGTGGAGAAAGGTAGGGGGCAATTTGTAAATGAATCCGCTGTCTATGATTTAAATAAAGGAGACTGCTTCCTCATTCATCCAGATCAACTCGTTAGCTATGCTTCCGATCCCATCGATCCCTGGCGTTATCGCTGGATTGCTTTTACGGGAAAAACTGCCACCGAACTCGTTATAAGCGCAGGATTCACACCACAGCTTCCGGTATTCCGTGCCGGCCAGTGTAGTCTGATCTCCGGACTTTTAGACGGCGTTCTTCAAGCTTTTAGAAATAACAAACCGAGTTCCCATCTGCTCTCACTTGGTTATCTGTATCAACTGATGGCGGAAGCCAAAGAAACATTGATCAAGGAATCCCCACTCCCTTCTGGTGATTCCGGTGTACAAAGGATCGTCAAGCAAATGATCCATTATATGTCCAGCCAATATGCGCATCCCGTTTCCATTGAGCAAATGTGTGCTAGCTTGGGATATAATCGCGCTTATTTATCTCGCATCTTTAAAAAAGAGACCGGTATTACTCCTGTGACATATCTGCTTAAGCTACGGATCGATAAATCACGGCACCTGCTACGCGGACGTCCGGAACTGTCCATTGAGCAGATTGCCTCATCTGTTGGTCTGACCGATCCCCTTTATTTCTCACGCCAATTTCACAGATTTTACGGCGAATCACCGAGTCAATATCGGAAGTCAGTTACGGGCCAATCACAGGTCCCTAAAGAAAGAAACCCCAATCCAAAACTATAGGATAGGGGTTTACTTCCCTAAATAGGTTTATAGGGGAAGTTGTATGTTCAGTTATCACCATGTGATCCTAGAATTGTCTCAACACGTGCTAATTCTTCATTGGTAAAGTCTAGATTTTCGAGCGCCTTCACATTCTCCTCGATTTGACTCACACGACTAGCCCCGATGAGAGCTGAAGTGACTTTGCCACCACGTAGTACCCAAGCAAGTGCGAACTGTGCCAAACTTTGCCCACGAGCCACTGCAATTTGGTTAAGTGCATGTACTTTACGTAATGTCTCTGGCGTAACATTCTCCTCATTAAGAAATACACTTGAACTCTTCGCACGGGAATCATCGGGAATACCATGCAAATATTTATTAGTAAGTAAACCTTGAGCCAATGGGCAAAAGGCGATACTGCCAACCCCGCTATCATCCAATACATCCTGCAATCCACCCTCAATCCAGCGATTCAACAAAGAATAACTCGGTTGGTGGATAAGCATTGGTGTACCAAGAGCTTTAAGAATCGAGACCGCCTCAGCCGTCTGCTCAGCGGTATAGTTAGAAACTCCAACATATAATGCTTTACCCGAACGTACGAGATGGTCTAGAGCCATCATCGTTTCTTCCAGCGGTGTTTCAGGATCAAAACGGTGGGAGTAGAAAATATCAACATAATCTAAACCTAATCGTTTCAAGCTTTGGTCCGCACTGGAGATCAAATATTTGCGTGAGCCCCACTCACCGTAAGGGCCAGGCCACATTTGGTAACCAGCCTTGGAGGAAATAATCAATTCATCGCGATAAGGCGATAGATCGTTCTTTAATACTTTTCCAAACATTTCCTCAGCAGACCCTGCAGGTGGTCCATAGTTATTCGCTAGATCAAAGTGAGTAATCCCAAGGTCAAAAGCTTTAGTTATCATTTCACGACCGTTCTCATATTGATTCACACCGCCAAAATTATGCCACAATCCAAGTGAAATAGCTGGAAGCTTCAATCCTGAACGACCCACACGGTTATATTTCATCGATTCGTAACGTGCTTCATTTGCGTTATATACCATATTTTCGCCTACTTTCCTCAGTTCTTCTACCTCTCAAAATATCATAGCCTCTTCTTATTTCTTTAGCAAGAAACCGTTTTCTATATGACTAGTTTGATCCCTGTAACAACTTATGAACCTGTCCCAGAACAGATCCGATAGGTTCTGTAATGTGTAGATCGGCGCGATCGTCATAAGAAGTTGTTGAAGCATTCAATAATACGGTTCGTTCACCTTTAAAATAAGTTACAAGATGGGCCGCAGGCTGAACTGTGAGTGAAGTTCCTCCGATCAATAGCAAATCCGCTTCCCTAATAGCGTTGACGGCATCCTCAATTACCTGGTCATTGAGGTTTTCCCCATATAGAACAACATCGGGTTTAACAACCCCACCACAACCAAGGCACTTTGGAACCATTTCGATGCTAGTCATGATCTCATCTAAACTATGAAATTGGCCACAATTCATACAGAAATTCCGATGAATCGAGCCGTGTAACTCTAGTACATTTTGATTGCCAGCTAACTCATGCAAGCCATCTATATTCTGTGTAATAATTGCGTTTAACTTCCCATCCTTCTCTAATTGCGCTAGAAAATGATGAGCCGCATTCGGACGAGCTTGTGGATGAATCATCTTTGATTTGTAGAAATCAAAAAACACTTCAGGATGCCGACCAAAAAAACGCCGACTCAAGATTTCCTCAGGTGCATAGGGTGACTCTTTCTCCTTCTTATATATACCTGCCGCTGAGCGAAAGTCAGGAATTCCACTCTCAGTTGAGATACCTGCACCGCCAAAAAACGCGATCTTATGACTGTTCCTTATCCAGGATACCAATACTTCAGTCTTTGTCAAAGTCAACCTTATACTCCTCCTTTATGGATCAACATCAGCTACAGAATTCCATAATTAATCCTATTCTACCGTGATGCTTGTATAATCTTGAATAATCAAATCGGCATCATGCAGATAGGGTGATCTGCCTTCCTCAATACCGAGACCGATCGTCATCATAACCCCAGCTGCTTTGCCCATCCTCATATCTACATTGCTATCACCAATAACAACAACCTCATTGGGCGAAACTCCAAGTTCTCGGCAAGCCAGAATTACCATTTCAGGATCCGGTTTCCCGTGAGTCACGCGATCACGCCCGACCATACTTTTGAAATATGAGGATAGCTCTACCCATCCTAAGTGTTCTACAGCTTCGCTGGTTCGATCAGAAGTAACCACACCAAGCAATATACCAGAGTTACGACAAGCTTCTAACAACTCACAAATTCCAACTATAGGTTTTGCAGGACGTAATTTCTTAACTTCAACCATAGCAGTAGAACTAAACTGTGCGACCAACTTCAATCCTTCGTCCCAAGGAACTCCCACCTCGTAAAGTTGCCAGGCAAGCAAAGCGGTAATCTCCTCTTCGGTTCCCATCGCAAGGGGTCCTGTTCTATCATAATCAATCATTAAACCCTGTTCATCATATTTAATCCCAAGCAAACTAGGCAGTGATGTCATTTTCTTCTCTATGTCTATGCTATACAAATATCCTTCCATTAAACTCAGCAGTATCTCCACCCATTTTCCCCATAATTGCATGAAGTCTAGTAAAGTACCATCTTTATCGAACAAAATGGCTCTACATGGGATAGGTCTGCCCTTTATTCTAAGGACTGTCATTACAGCGCCTCCACATCAAATGATTTCTATTCTTAGCTCCATCTTATCCTTGTCCCATTGTAACTCTAAATTGCAGCTTGTTACAAAGACATAAGCTATTGGGCATTACATGTAATTACTATAGACTTAAATGATCGATTGCTAGAAAAAGCGGAGTACATATGATAGAATTTAAGGAAGACTTTAGCGTTCTAAAGTTAGAAAACACAATATATGTAGGGGGAATAGAGATCATGGCACCTAAAAAAATGCGTTCAGATATGATCAAAAAAGGCTTTGACCGTGCACCTCACCGTAGCTTATTACGTGCAGCTGGTGTCAAAGAGGAAGATTTCGGTAAGCCTTTTATAGCAGTATGCAATTCATACATTGATATCGTTCCCGGACACGTACATTTACAGGAATTTGGTAAGATTGTTAAAGAAGCTATTCGCGAAGCTGGCGGAGTTCCGTTTGAGTTTAATACCATCGGAGTTGACGACGGAATTGCTATGGGTCATATCGGGATGCGCTACTCTTTGCCAAGTCGGGAGATTATCGCGGATTCATTAGAAACCGTCGTATCCGCTCACTGGTTTGACGGCATGGTCTGTATTCCAAACTGCGATAAGATTACACCTGGTATGATGATGGGTGCACTTCGCGTAAATATTCCTACGATATTCGTCAGCGGCGGCCCAATGAAAGCCGGAGTTGATAGTAAAGGTAACCGACTTTCATTAACATCCGTCTTTGAAGGTGTCGGCGCTCACCAAGCAGGAAAAATTAACGATGCTGAACTACTAGAATTAGAGCAATACGGTTGTCCAACGTGCGGCTCTTGCTCCGGTATGTTTACCGCCAATTCCATGAACTGCCTCGCAGAAGCACTGGGTATTGCGCTTCCAGGTAATGGTACGATTCTGGCTGTTGCAGAAGAACGCCGTGATTTTGTTAGACAATCAGCTACTCAACTTATGAAACTAATCGAAATGGACCTTAAACCACGCGATATCGTAACAAAAGAAGCACTAGATAACGCTTTTGCTTTAGATATGGCGATGGGTGGTTCTACAAATACAGTACTGCATACTCTAGCTTTGGCTCAAGAAGCTGAAATTGATTATCCAATAGAACGTATCAATGAAGTAGCTAATCGTGTACCGCATATCTCCAAATTAGCTCCAGCTTCCAATTATTTCATTGAAGACGTTCATAAGGCTGGTGGCGTTAGCGCCGTACTCCATGAACTACTCAAGAAACCAGGAGCCATTCATGGGGATTGTATCACGGTTTCAGGCAAGACAATTGCTGAGAACGTCGCTGGATGCGAAATCCAAGATTTGAACGTTATTCATGCTATCGACAATCCGTATTCTGAGAAGGGCGGCCTTGCAATTCTATACGGAAACCTAGCTCCTGAAGGCTCTGTTATCAAAGTTGGTGCCGTAGATCCTTCCGTCGGCGGCTATCATAAAGGCCCAGCCATCTGCTTTGATTCGCAAGATCAAGCATTGGAAGGCATTGCAAATGGTAAAGTGAAGGAAGGTCATGTCGTTGTCATTCGTTATGAAGGGCCTAAGGGTGGTCCTGGGATGCCTGAAATGCTGGCACCTACTGCGCAAATCTCCGGTATGGGTCTGGGCGCTAAGGTCGGCCTAATCACAGACGGACGCTTCTCTGGAGCATCCCGCGGGATCAGTATCGGACATATCTCACCTGAAGCTGCTGAAGGTGGACCAATCGCCTTTGTTGAGGACGGCGATATCATCGAACTTGATTTGAATAATCGTATTATCCAGTTGCATGTTGATGATGCAGAATTTGAACGTCGTCGCGCTAATTGGAAAGGGTTTGAGCCGAAAGTGAAAACTGGATATTTGGCTCGTTACTCGAAATTAGTTACCAATGCCAGCACCGGCGGTGTCTTGAAAATTTAATATACTGAAGCAGGAAAAAATAAGGGGTGTCCCACAAGATAACTTGTGAGACACCCCTTATTTATTAATTATATGATAATTCATAATAAGACCAAGTAGCATTATCTTATGTCAGAGAAGTGCTGAAAACGGCCTCTGTCTCTTGTACTTCCGTTATTTCGCTAGTTCCTTCTTGTTGTTTACGCCGGTCATCTTTCAATTTCCGATGAGAACCACCATCAGAATATCTCTCGAGTAATAGTTCAATCGGCATTACGAGTAGTTTCGGAACAAGTTCTTTTGGAGAAGATTGCTTCAGTCTCGCTCCACCTGAAGGATGAATGACACTCATCAGGAATTTAAGATATATTTTGCTGGTTTTGGCAAACAAACTATTGGGTAGATCCATCACAGTGAACCCTAATTGTTCTGGTCCACGATTAATCATCGTAACACCATAAAGTGCTTTGACATCATGTAATTCCGGATGTTCTATTACATATTGCGCTAATTCAGGTAACGTCTTCTCTACTCCCCGAATCATTTGAATGGCGAGATGAATTGAACTTCTGGATCGTGTACCGATTTGAAAAAGTTTTTTGTTATCGAAGTGTAATTCTAAAACCCGATCTCCACTTACAAGTGGAATATCGCCCACCATCGTAACCGTCTCTCCATGATAAGGCCTAGGGCGGAAATAAAATATGGGGTCTTCTTGATTCGTTGTCTTTAATTGGAATAAGAAGTGAAATATTCTCTCCCATAACAACCACAATGAAACGATGAATTTTTTGGTTCGTGTTAGTGCAGGTTTTGCTCGATGCTGAGATTTCTCACCTACTGGGGATGAAGAGGCAAACGCCCCTTTCTTCTTGGTCGCATGGCTGATTTCAATCATTTCGTCAATCCGAATACTTTGGAGTCCACGTTGCTGTGCTTCTTGTAGCACACGTTCCAAAGCTATGAGCATTTGCACCGGTGCGTCAGAATTTGCACCTAATGTAGTACCACAATCATGAAGTAAAAATACTTCTCCACCACGAAGCTTTTTCATCATTCGTTTGGTTAAACGATCTGCACCAATACGTTGCCGCCAATCACCAAACATCGCAGACCACAAAACAATTTGGGTCTCGTTTCTCTTAGCAAAATCAAACAAATTTACAATTCCCCACGGGGGACGATAATAATGAGTTGTAACACCGGTAATGTCATGAATAATCTTGGTAGTTTTTTGAATCTGCTTCTTCACCGTTGCGGGCGCCATAAGCCAATTCGTCTTATGAACATAATTATGAATCCCAATGAGATGACCTTCTTCATGCATTCGCTGAACTAATTCAGGATATTTCTCCGCATTGGATCCCACAACAAAAAAAGTTGCCTTAGCACCATAAAGCTCCAATAAATCCAACAACTTTGGAGTATATATTGGATCAGGACCATCATCAAATGTAAGGGCAAAGTTATCTTTACTTACACCGTGTCGAAAAACACGGAATCCAAATAAACGCGTAATTACGCCGGGTATGAAGGCATACAATGTTGATATGTAAAACAACCCCAGCAGCAAAGTCTCCATGTCGCTTTCCCCACTTTTCTATGATTCAATGACTTTGACATGCCATTCAATTAGCATATCCTTTATTTTATCATACACGCACAATAATTAGCGCATTATTTTGGAAAAGAACATGAAGTTTCAATGATGAACTTAATTAAAAATTCATGTATTATTTACTTGGTAATTTCGGTCTTTCATTCCTGTGAAGCCAGCAGATTCATCGTGCGCCGGAATAACGCTGCGGCTTGATGAAGGGAACCTGGACGACGATTTTGCACAAGTACGGCAACAGCATACCGCGGTTCCTCAATTGGCCCATAACCAATAAACCATTGATTATTGGACGCCTTCCCGTCTTTCAACACCTCTGCAGTGCCGGATTTACCTGCAAGATTCCAACTAGCACCTTGGAGCGAAATCCCTGTCCCATCCGTAACAACTTCTCTCATCCACGAGAGCAACAGTTTAGCTGTACGTGGTGAAATTTGCCCGAACGGTGATGTAATTGTTTGAACTGGAAAGTTAACCATTGTCGCTCCGTCTTTGAAGTTTACCTCGCTCACCAAACGTGGAGAAATCACTTTACCACTATGTAACAACGTTACAATCATATTGGCCGCTTGAAGTGGTGACATCATAACATCACGTTGACCTAATGCTGTCTGCGCTCGAACGCCACCATCCGCAGTTGTCGTTTTACCAAATACAATACCAGCCTCTTCTTGATCTATTTGGGAGAAGACTTCTCCATCTAGAAATGAGGATTCATTCCACCCAATCTTTTGTGCCAATCCGAGCTTAGATGCCGTTATCGCAATGCTTGATGCTTTTAGCCGCTCGCCAAGTGTTGCAAAAACAATATTACATGATTTTGCGAACCCCTCTTCTAGTGTGATATCACCGTGACCTCCTTCTTTCCAGCATGAAAGTCCGTACTTACCATAATGGCCTGTGCAATGAAACACTTCTGAGGGTGAAGTTAACCTTTCTTCCAATGCGGCGGCGGCAATGACTGTTTTAAAAATCGAACCTGGCACAGCCGCTTTTACTGTATGGTTACTCCAACTCCCCCCCTTCAAATCAATATGCTGTGGATTGTAGAATGGTCTAGAAACCATGGAGACCACATCACCTGAATTAACATCCAGTACGACAATGGCCCCTTCCTCCATATTCGCCTGCTCGGTAAGTGCCTCGATCTCTTGTTGAATACGATAATCAACTGTAGTCCTAACCTGGAGCGGATAATAACGATTGTCCATACCCTTTACTCGAGTCCCAATTCCGATAAGCGGACGCTTCTTACCATCAACAGTATAGAATGCTCTAGTTGATCCTATTCCTCTTAAAAAATTATCAAACGTTCTCTCAAGCCCTGAGGCGCCTACTAACATGGTCAGCGGAACCGAACGATTCTGTTTGCTCTCTGCTTGGACTTTCCTAATAACGTCCGGGCGTTGGGCTACATATCCTAGCCATTGACTTCCTGAAACCGCTCCCTTGTACCGTGAAACACGGGGAAGTACTTCGAAACCATCCACTTTGTCCCATTGTTCAGCATCTACTTGACTCAACTTAATAGGTGTCCCTTCTTTACCGACCAATTCTGACCAGACATAGGGCTTTTTTAAAGTAGTCCATTTATGCTCTAACTGATCTGATGTGGTGTGTAAAAGTTCAGCTAGCCTTTGAAGTTCATCAGCTTCTGGAAGTTTCCTTACGGGAAAAAGAACAGGTGACCAAATGACGTCTCCGGTTAATGGCATTCCATTACGATCTATGAAATGTCCCCTTCCCGAATCCAGTTCAATTCCTTCTTCTCTCTGCCGGACTGCCATTTCATTCATAGTTCTACCACCCACTGTAACTTCCCTGAAGGCAGAACGGTATTGTATCCAGAGTATCCGAACAGAGAACAATATAAATATAGATATAAAGATCATCAGAATATAGAATATGCGTTTTTTACGTAGTAATGACAAGATATCCCCTCCCTTTCATTCACTATTATTTCCTGGAAGAGACTTCTGCACACCCGGAATTAGGAGATTGCTTTCCCCTCCCGCCATATTTCATATTCAATAACCAAAACAAAGCGGCCTTCCCGACTAAGGGACGACCGCTTTGTTTTGTTATTGAAAGCATAATTCGAATAATTAAATAGTGAATCTGGATAACGATTCCTTTAATCCACTGGATACTTTCTCTAACTTACCCGATAGTTGAACCAACTGCTCACCAACGACCTGCTGCTCGCTACTGAGTGAAGCAACCTCTTGAGAGGTAGCAGAAGATTGCTCTGCTACTGCACTGACATTACTCATCGCATCGGTCATCACATTCTGGGATTGGTTTAATTCATCAATCGATACAGTAACTGCATCTAGATAGTGAACGAAACCTTCCATTTGTTGTTGCACGGA
>NZ_RZNY01000034.1 GCF_003994475.1 Paenibacillus anaericanus
CACTCACTCGTTGTTCAGTTTTCAAAGATCAACTTCGTTTTTGTTGTCGCTCAATGTCTCAGCAGCAACTCTTATATCTTACAACATCCGGTTAAGTTTTGCAAGCTTTATTTTTGTTGGTGTTTCTCAGTTGTTAGCTGCAAAACCGTTGTACTCAACGACCGGATTTATAATATACCATATGGGTTTTAGTTTAGCAACCCCTATTAAAAGATTCTTTTATATTTTTATAAACTCTTACTTACTTCTTCTCTTGAGTAGATATTATAGTCTTCCAAGGGGAATTTGAAATGTCATAATCATATGGAATCTCTCCATTCATTTGGAATTCAATTGTTGATAAAACAAAAAAAACAAAAAAAAGAAAGCAAGGAGATCACGCCCATGCTCTCTTTAACTACGTCTATTCATTAATCCACGGGTTACGATTTCCTGAGGCTCTTCCATTTCTAGAAACACGATCTTTCTTAGCACCTGCGTTACCAGACGTACTCGTTTCTTTTTTAGAACTCTTCTTAGAAGGCGTGTTCGCAGAAATCTTTACTTGTTTTTTTGCTTTTGATTTAGGCAAAGTCTTCCCAGTTTCATTTTGCTCTACCGAAGTTTGCCCCAATTCGACCTTTTGCCGATCAATTTCGTAATTCCCTTTCATTTGATTTGCTCCACCAACATTACTCATTGGCATATTCTGAACATTCGCTTGACCCCATCCTCCAACTCCGCCATACCCAAGAGAACTGGGTTGTGCATACATATGAGGATGAACTGGTTCACAACAAGCATAAGGCGACTGGTAATACGGTTGAGGCCCACAGCATGATGAAGGCATTTGATTTGACGGCCAGTATCCCTGGTTAGGACTTGCGTTAGGCATTGGTTGATTATTTGAATCGTATGGATTTTGTACAGAATTAGATTGGAATGGATATCCCGCTGGCCAATAAGGTTCCATCATTCCAGGCACTGGGTAAAATGGAGTACTATGAATCCCCGGGTATCCCTCGTTCCCACAATGTTGACCCATGAATGAATTTTCCTGTGGTGTTTGCGGGAAGTCGTAAAAGGACGATACGTTCCCCGCTTGGGTTTGATATTGTTGAAATAAATTATTATTAGGTTGCATCCCGAAATCTGAACATCCACACGAAGATGGATAGAGCGGTGCGGGTAGCGTCATGGGTTGTTGCTCCATCTGATAGTTCTGTGGTGACATGAACTCTGGGTAATGAGGCTCTGGGAAGCATGGAAGTTCTTGAGTTTTCAATTGCTCAAACATAATTGGTATAGGTTTGATATTTTCAGGCATGATATTCTCTGGTTTGATTGGCGCTGGCTTAAGGTTCTCCGGTTTGATTGGTGCTGGTTTGATCGCTTCTGGTTTGATCGGCGCGGGTTTGATAGCCTCTGGCTTAACGGCTTCTGGTTTAACCTCTGGTTTGATGTTTTCTGGTTTTACATTCTCCGGTTTGATGTTCTCCGATTTTACATTCTCCGGTTTGACCCCTGTATTCTTCTTACCTGGATTGCCAGGCTTAGATGTCCCACCTGGCTGTTGATTAGAGGAACCTCCTTGACCCGAGGAAGAAGACGATGGGATATTTACAATTTCCCCAACTTTAAGGACATTAGGATCACTGATTTGAGGATTTGCGTTAATTAGAGCTTGCAACGGAATTCCCCAAGCCTTAGCAATCTTCCATAATGAATCCCCTGTTTTCACAACATACTTGTTGCCACCAATAGATATAGCTTCCGACGGGATCTTGATCTTCATTCCAACACTCAGTTCATTTGGATTGGATAATTGCGGATTAGCGTCAATTAATTTTTGCAGGGGCACATTATACTTTTTTGATAAGTCGAATAATGTGTCCCCAGTTTTCACTATGTGTATTTTCACGTGCGAAAGACCTCCTAGATTTCTTCTCCGGACCGTGATCTTCGCCCGGGGCCCAATTAATACATCCTATGCAGAAGCCCGGTTTTTGACATCACTATAAATAAAAAAAATCCTACCCACCTCTTTAATAAGAGATGAATAGGATTATCGTTATAAAACGAATTACCACACTTTTATTCCGTCTTTATCAACTACGCTACGGAATTCTTCAAGAAGATTTAATGTAATTGGGCCGGCATGGCCCTCGCCGATAATGCGACCGTCCACTTCACGAACCGCAATAACCTCAGCAGCCGTGCCTGTAAGGAAGACTTCATCCGCTACATAAACATCATGCAAACTAAATGGTTCCTCCTTAAGCTTGTACCCTTTTTCAGCACAAATGTCGATGATTGCCCCGCGAGTGATTCCTTCCAGAGCACCTAAATAACATGGAGGGGTCGTAATTACTCCATTCTTAACGATAAAAATATTATCGCCAGAACCTTCAGTTACATATCCTTGGGAGTTCAGCATAATCGCTTCTCCTGCTCCAGATAAGTTGGATTGAATCTTCACTAATATATTGTTCAAATAGTTAAGTGATTTAATCTTAGGATTGAGCGCATCCGGAATGTTACGTTTCGTAGATACTGATACTGTTTTCAAGCCTGTTTTGTATGCTTCTTCCGAATATATTGAAAGTTGCTCCACGATAATGACAACCGTGGCTTTCGGACAGCGATTTGGATCTAGACCCAAATCACCCGTACCACGAGATACAACAAGACGGATATAACCATTGCGTAATTCATTACGACGTAGCGTCTCAACGAGCGCATCTTCCATCTCTTGATAAGTCAATGGGATATTTAGCATAATTGATTTAGCCGAATCAAAGAGCCGATCTAGATGTTCTTTACATTTAAAGATATTTCCATTATAGATCCGAATACCTTCAAAGATACCATCTCCATACAAATAACCATGATCATACACCGAAACTACTGCATCTTGCTTAGTTACGTATTGTCCATTTAAATATATCCATTGTTCTGCCACTATATTGGCACCTCCGATTTATTATTTCCCAAAAGAATAACTAGGATAACTACCCAAAATACGCACCTGACACCCTAGCGCTTCGATCTCTTCAATTGCAGATGGAAGCAATACAGAATCCAATGAAGTGAGCACATCCATATAAAAATAATAACTACCTAATCTCTTCTTCGTCGGCCGAGATTCAATGCGCGATAAGTTCAGTTTACGCCAAGCGAATGCTGACAATACCTGATGGAGTGCACCCGGAAAATCCTCCGGTAAAGTGACCAAAATACTCGTCTTGTCTTGATCCGAACTTATAGCTAAGCTCAGAGGATCTTGACCAATCAGGACAAAACGCGTGTAATTGTTATCGTGATCCGTAACTTTATTCGCAAGAATATCCAGACAGTGCCTCTTAGCACCAAGTGTTGTTCCAATAGCGACCCAACCCTCACCCGGATGTTGCTTGACTCGTTCAACCGCTTCAGATGTACTACCAACATGTTCTAGTTCTGCATGTGGCATGTTCGAACGAATAAATTGCAGACATTGTGCCATTGCCACTGGATGTGATAGCACCTTTGTCACTTTGGAGAAGTCTATATCCCCTGTTGAAGTAGAAAATTCTTCCCGTCTACCGATTAGATTTTGAATAGAAGGATATACCCACTCAACCTGCATTGGAATATCCACTTCATGTACGAGCCAATCCATATGAAGACTAACTGAACCTTCAATCGTATTCTCAATTGGAATCACACTGTAGTGGCTCTTACCAGTGGCTGTTGCCAAGAAAACATCGGAAATCTGTTTGTAATGCAACAGTTCTACCTGCTCATCCCCAAACAAATGAAGCAGAGCCTCGTGAGATACTGACCCCTCTGGTAACACCGCTATTGTCTTCATACTGTTACTTCCCCTTTAACGATCTCCAAAAACGATTTGTTATCTTCTATAGTAAGGCTCGTTACCCCCGTTGTGCAAGGTTTTAGCCACAGTAACTTCGCACTAATACCTTGCTCACCAAGTACATCCAATAAGAATCGTTCCAAATCCACGCCATCTTGATTACGCCGATCAACTAATGCTAGCAGCGTAGGACCTGCTCCACTAAGAGCAGCACCTAGAGCACCGTGTTCAGTCGCTTCCTTTAGGATCCGGGTCATACCTGGAATAAGAGAGGCACGGTAGGGCTGATGAAGTCGATCACGCATGGCGAAAGAAATAAGATCCATTCTCCCTGAAGCAAGTGCCGCTGTGAGCAAAGAAGTTCTACTTACATTATATACCGCATCATCGAGACTCACCGATTCAGGAAGTATGTTACGAGCTTTCGACGTAGACAACTGGAAATCTGGAATTGCAACGAGTACTTCCATATCACTCGGTGGCTCGATTCGTAAATATTCTGCATGGCTTCCATCCCAAACAGCGGTAATAATTCCACCAAACAACGAAGCACCTACATTGTCAGGATGACCTTCTAACGCTGTTGCCATGTCGAACAATTGAGTCTTACTCAGCGGTGAACCAATCAAACAATTTGCGGCGAACAACGCCCCGATAATTGCCGATGCGCTACTACCTAATCCCCGAGTTAGTGGAATGTCGCTATACATCGATATTTCGAGTTCCGGCACGACCACACCAGCTTTGCGAAATACGGACTGCGCAACCTTGTATATAAGATTACTCTTATCTCTCGGGATTCCTTCCATATGATCTCCATATAAATGGAAAACGGTCTCTGTCGACGGTTTCATCTCAATCCAGGCATATAGCGATAATGCCATACCCAAGGTATCAAACCCAGGCCCTAAATTTGCTGTGCTAGCGGGCACTTTCACCCTAACGCCTTCATTTACAATCATAATAGTTCTCCTTGCATTTTGGTTATATTTTAACCCTCTACACGATATACGCTCTTCACGCGCTGAATTACATCTAGCTTCTCGAAGTGCTTCAACACTTTATCCATGCTGGCCTTACTAGCGTTATGAGTTACAATTATGATTTCAGCGTCCTTCGTATTAGCGTTTGGTGATTGGACCACCGATTCCAAACTAACAGCATATTCTGCGAACACTTGAGTGATTTTTGCAAGCACCCCTGCTCTATCAGCAACATGAAGTAACAAGAAATTCTTATAGGCAATCGTCTCATCATTCTTCAGCTTCTTAGGCTTATAAGGAACAATAGCTTTTAGACCGTTAACTCCTAGCTTTAAATTCTTGATGACAGCGACCAAATCAGCTACTATCGATGTTGCAGTTGGCATCTCACCTGCTCCGGCTCCATAGAACATCGTCTCACCAACAGCTTCACCATATACATAAACCGCATTAAACACGCCGCTAACTGCTGCGATTGGGTGAGTATTCTTCACCATCGTTGGCTGTACAGTAATACTAAACTCATCATCTTCAGGATCACGATCGGCTATTCCTAACAACTTCATTTCATACCCAAGCTTCTTAGCGTAAGTAATATCTTCCTTAGTTACTGCAGAAATCCCACGAACAGTCACGTCAGATAGTTCCACATTTGTGCGGAAGCCAAGTGTACCAAGGATCGCCATTTTACGAGCCGCATCCAGACCCTCCACATCGGCTGTTGGATCACTTTCAGCGTAGCCAAGTTGTTGCGCCTCTAAGAGTACATCTTCATAGGAGGCACCTTCCTGACTCATTTTACTCAAAATAAAGTTAGTTGTTCCATTTACAATTCCCATAATCTTCATGATCCTATCAGAAGAGAACCCTTCGATCAGAGTCCGAATAATTGGAATCCCTCCGGCAACGCTCGCTTCATAGAATACGTCACATTGCTTTTCCTGAGCCTTCGCAAGAATTTCTGAGCCATAGAGCGCCATTAAATCTTTGTTCGCTGTAACGATATGTTTCCCGCGTTCTAATGCTTCTAGGATATAAGCCTTTGTAGGTTCAACGCCACCCATAACTTCAATAATGACATCAATATCAGGATCGCGGATAATATCCCAAGGATCCTCTGTCAATTTACTTCGATCAACTTCAATATTTCGAATTTTATTTAGATTATTGACCGCTATACGTTCAATTATTATTGGAGATCCTACCTGACTACTTAAATCTTCTTGGTGTCCTTCTACAATACGAACCACACCAGTCCCAACAGTCCCCAGTCCGAGCAAACCTACCTTCACAGGTTTCATTTTTATTCCCTCCTGTATCCCTCTAGGGGTTATCAAAATAACGATCTAACCTTGAGCCACGATATGGGTCCTCTTCACATCAGGAATGCTTTGCAGAGCTTCAATCATCTCATCCAATTCCTCACTGAGACGTGAAGTCTCCACGGAAATCACTACATTCGCCCTTCCTTGAAGTGGAATACTTTGATTAATTGTAAGTACATTAACACCAAACCCAGCGATCAATGCAAGTACTTTAGATAAAATACCTGAGCGGTGCTCCAAATCAAAAGAAATCGTAACAATACGTTCACGATCCATTTGATTAAGGAGATGAATGCCATCTTTATACTTATAAAATGCACTGCGGCTTAAGCCTACTTGCAGAGCAGCTTCATGAACGGTCTTAACATCCCCACTTGCTAGCAGTTGCTTCACTTGAAGCGTCTTGATTACTGCTTCCGGTAGAATGTCCTCTCTTACTAGGTAATAACGTTCCTTCACAATCGTCCTCTCCTTAGAGACTATTGTTTTCATATAGTGGACATTATACGTGAAACAACCTCTAACGGCAACCTTTTTTGGGTTGTGTATCTGCGGATTTATTTGAATGTAGGCGTAAATTTCTAGATTTTCTCTATGTAAAATAAATAAAAGAGCACCTCCCGGTGCTCTCATGAACATCGCTTCATGACAGTTGCTGTTTAGTAATAGCTACTGCCTTCAACAAATTCGAATTCAAAATCAGCGATCTGTACCAAAGTGCCATCTTTCGCTCCACGTTTACGAAGTTCCTCGTCCACACCCATATGGCGAAGAGTTCTAGCCAACTTCAGAATAGCATCATGTGTGTTAAGTTGCATCCGCTTCATCATGCGCTCAATCTTCACGCTCTCTACAATGAAGGTTTCATTCTCACGTCTAATCGTGAATCCTTCATCTTCACCTTCGTCTAAGGTATATATTTTACGTTCATTGATCTCAGTTACTTCTTCAATGGCCGGTGCCTCTGGAATTTGATCCAACAAATCAGCTGCACGATACAACAGTTCCTGTACACCTTGACGAGTTAGCGAGGAGATTGGGAGAATTTCTAGATCAGGACGAACCTTGCTTACCTGCTCACGGAATTTCACCAAGTTGTCAGCCGAGTCCGGCATATCCATCTTATTCGCTGCAACAATCTGCGGTCGATTCTCAAGATCTGCATTATATTGTCTCAACTCTGCATTGATCTTCTCCCAGTCATCAAATGGGTCTCTGCCTTCTGAACCTGACATATCGACAACATGGATAATAACTCGTGTCCGCTCTACATGACGTAGAAACTCGTGACCAAGTCCAACCCCTTCATGCGCACCTTCGATAAGTCCAGGTAAATCGGCCATTACGAAGCTACGTCCTTCACTGACTTCCACCACACCAAGGTTCGGCGTTATCGTCGTAAAGTGATAGGCTCCGATCTTCGGCTGAGCGGCGGATACAACCGATAATAACGTCGATTTGCCTACACTAGGGAAACCAACTAGTCCTACATCAGCCATGACTTTCAATTCAAGAACAATCCAGCGCTCTTGGCCTTCTTCACCATGTTCAGCAATCTCAGGAGCTGTATTGTTTGGTGTTGCAAATCTGGTGTTACCGCGACCTCCGCGGCCGCCCTTGGCTACAACAACTTGCTGACCGTGCCGAGTCATATCAGCAATGACTTCCTGCGTATCATCATCGATAATAATCGTTCCTGGCGGAATACGTACAATCATTTTCTCCGCATTTGCACCGTGTTGACTTTTATTGCGGCCTTTTATCCCACGATCACCCTTAAAGTGGCGCTGATAACGAAAATCCATTAGGGTCCGTAAACCCTCATCCACTTGGAAGATTACATCTCCACCTTTACCACCATCGCCACCAGCTGGACCACCCTCTGGTACGTACTTCTCACGACGAAATGCAACGAGACCGTCGCCTCCGTCGCCACCTTTTACATAAATCTTCGCTTTATCTACAAACATTCATTCACCTCATTTATATTTCCGCAAGGCATCCGAAGCCGCAATGAAGATAGTTTCGGATCAACCTGTTCGGCTGTCACTCTCTTACCTGACATTAATTCGTCGATGTGTTGTTTCAGCGTCTCCAGATTACCTGCCCCTGCTTCACGATCAAATCGAACTAACACCTCGTCATTCTCCCGGTAAATCGCCATCTTCAATTGTAGGATCTCGTCCCATGACGAACGTCCTGTTAATTGAAAAGCACGCACCGTTTCAATAATTGCCTCAGCTAATTTTCTAGCATCATCTTTCGAAAGCAAATTACTTAAATTCAAATCATCTTCAATGTCAACTTCAAGTTGAACAGATCCATTCATCTCACGGAAAGACTGTAAATAAAATACTAATGACGGCAGGCCTAATCCGGAAATCTTACTTTCCACTGCCATGCGTTCTTTTATTCTTTCCACACAGTTAGTCAATTTATCAATTTTGCCCAGTTGAATGTATCCATACAATATTTGCAAATCATTCATCCAATCATGCCGATGATGACTTAGCGTTGAAATCGCCGTTCTTTGAACTGATTCCAGCAGAGTCGTACGCTCTTTAGCTGCCTGCCTCTGAATGTATCTTACATATCCCCAAAGCACTGCGAGCATTGATATACAAAGAATAAGATCCCCTAGTGGCGACTGAACGAAGTAGATAATCCCCATAATAACAAGCGATATTATTAAGACGATGACAGGCACCGTAAACCGATGTTTCATGACTTTCCCCGTTCCTCTACCAATTTAGTTGTAATACCTTACCCCTATATCATTACCCAGTATATCACAATCCTTGTCTAAAGACGCCACAAAGTGTATTGCGGTATACTGCACATTCCGAGGATAATTGATAAGAACGCTTTGAATACTTAGACCTGCATATATCCAAAAAAGAAGCCCCCGGCACTAGAGTGCCGGGGGCTTCAAAAGCCTCACTAGAACAGTAAAGCTCTTAAACTTCGACTGCAGCCGCTACTGGAGCGGTTTCCACAGGGTAGACGCTCACTTTCTTACGTTCGCGACCCCAACGTTCGAATTTCACAACACCATCGACTTTCGCAAATAGTGTATCATCTTTACCGATGCCCACGTTAGTTCCTGGGTGAATTTTCGTTCCGCGTTGACGGAAAAGAATGCTGCCACCAGTAACCATTTGACCGTCTGCACGTTTAGCGCCAAGGCGTTTAGATGCACTGTCACGACCATTTCGCGTGGAGCCTACACCCTTTTTGGATGCGAATAACTGAAGATCCAATTGTAACATTATTGTCTACCTCCTTCTTCAAGTAATGATATCCTGTATCTTAATATATTTCCCATATGATCCTTCGATGCCCTTCAACATAACAACCATTGAGGCAAGAAGCAGTTGCGCTTGATCCTTAGCCTGAGGCTGGACTGTAGAGGGAAGACTCGCGTTCAAGAACCCGTTCTTCATCTCCGAATCCATAACAATTCCTGTGAGTGCTTCAATCGAGTTGACCGTACCAACGGTAACGGCCGACACGCCAGCACATACAATATCTTGTCCTGCTTTAGCGTAATTCGCATGGCCCTTTACTTCAAATCCCTCAATGCCATTATCCTGCCGGCGCAATATGGAGACAACAATCACTGATGTCACCTACTTACGCTTGGATTTTCTCGATGGTCACTTTTGTGTATGGTTGACGATGACCTTGCTTTTTGTGGTAGTTCTTCTTAGGTTTGTATTTGTAGACGATAACCTTTTTGCCTTTAACGTGTTTCTCGACTTTCGCCGTCACACTAGCACCGGATACCAATGGAGCTCCCGCTACCAAACCTTCACCTTTAGATACGGCCAATACACGGTCGAACGTCACGCTTGCGCCGTCCACTGCGTCCAATTTTTCGATGAAAAGAACATCGCCTTCTTGAACACGGTATTGTTTACCGCCAGTTTCGATAATTGCGTACATATGCTTGCACCTCCTCATGTCTCAGACTCGCCTAATTCAGGTGTCGCCTATAAAATAGGACGATCTTCATAACCCGATCGGAGCGGTTACAGCATGTGCACAAGACTTACTTATGACACATACCCTAATATACTATCATGGGTTCCTAGGAAAATCAACTGTATCCGTTAAATTTCCCTTTACTATTAGCTCTGGATGTTGGAGAAGCCTCTCCAATCGCTACAGTGCTCTCTTCCCTCATTCTTTTCCTCGTCATTTCAAGCAACCCCAGCTTCGTCCATCCAAGAATATGATGCTGAGTCCGATCTCCGCGCATGCAATTATCCAGCTTATCTAATACAACACTTCTGTGTTGGTCACTTTCCATATCAATGAAATCAATAATAATAATTCCACCCGTATCACGAAGGCGAATCAATCTAGCCATTTCCTGTGCTGCTTCCAGATTGGTTTGAAATACGGTATCCTCCAAATTATCCCCGCCGGTAAACTTCCCTGTATTAACATCGATGACGGTTAGGGCCTCCGTTTGGTCCCACACAAGGTATCCACCTCCAGGTAACCACACTTTCCGCTGAAAATCTCTATCTAATTGATGTCTGACACCATAAAAATCGAACAGTGGAACCTCACCATCGTAAGCAATAACACGCGGTGGAGTCCCCGGAAACATAGAATTTAAAAATAATAAAGCTTCTTCTGCTTGCTCTGGACTATCCATAATAATCTCATCTGTCTCGGGACTATAAGCATCTCGCATTAACCGTTGTACCATGCTGAGATCATGATGAAGAGCCGTTGGAGCTGAAACTCTTTCTCCTTTTGCCAAGATCAAGGCAAATTGTTCACGCAACAATGCTAAATCCTCCGCAATGGCTTCACGTGCCTCATACTCTGCAACCGTACGCAGAATAAGCCCTTCATCAGCGTTGCGAAGCTCCTCACCTATTGCTTTCAAACGCCACCTTTCCTCTTCTTGGCCTATCTTCTTAGAAACCGCTACATACCCTGCGGAAGGCATATACACCAGCCAACGTCCAGGCAGCGAGTAATGAGTCGATACTCTTGCTCCCTTGTTACCAATCGCATCCTTAATAACTTGAACGATCAGTTCCTGCCCCGGCCTAAGTAACTCCGCAATAGAAGGCTTCAGCTTAGACTGCTTCTCCAAATTAGGATGCAGTAAGTCATCAATATAGAGAAATGCATTCTTCTTCTGTCCAATATCGACAAACGCAGCTTGCATCCCAGGAATCACATTTACAACTCTTCCATTAAAAAAACTGCCTACCAGTCCTCTTTTCTGAGAACGCTCCGCCGCATATTCCACCAGTTTATCATCTTCAAACAGGACCATTTCGGTGGAGCCAGGCTCGCAGTGAACAATCATCCGTTTCATGACCTCACCCTTCATTAACGTTCTATTCAGATATTATAACATGCTATACTTCAAGCCCCCGGTTTGCCTCGCAAAAAAGCGGAGATTATCCGCTGTTCCGGGATTACAGCCACAATATTTCCTTGAGGGTTCATCACATAGATAAAGTGATACTTTTCCCTTTTAAATAGACGCAAAATATTGTCCAAAGGTTTCGCCTTATCGGTCACAATCGGCTGGACAATAGTTCCATTTATGAGATGTCTAGCAAATGCCCGATCGCGGTTCATAAGAAAGCGTAGAAATCGATACCGGATATTACGATAATCCACCCAATTTGAATACAGAAGAAAAGTACCCACAAGTAGTAAATTAAATTGAAGTATTCCCTGAGCAAGTAGAAGTGGCAGAACCGAATATATAAGAACTAAAACACTGAACATTAGGCTGATTCGTAGCGACCAGAGGAGAGCAGCATGATACGGCAGCACAATACTGCATAAGGACTGAACAAGCTTTCCTCCATCCAGCGGCAAAATCGGTAACAAATTAAACAGTGCAATCAGAAGATTTGCTTCTATAAAATAAAACAGAAACGGCCCGTCCCATAAACCAAGTAGATGAAGAATCCATGATATGCCTATCAGTAGAACATTCTGAAGCGGACCTGCGAGTGAAATGATCATCTCTCGACCAGCCGTCAGATACCCTGTATCTTCCATTACCGCAACACCACCAAAAGGCAGCATCTGAATGGAGCGAACCGTTACCCCAAATCCACGCGCAGCTATAACATGACCTAGTTCATGTATAAACACGATGATAAAGAGAGTTAACAATTCCAAGAAATGACCTGTCATAATCGAAGCTAACATGATGATTACGAAGAATGGATGGACAGAGAGTGAAATGCCTTTGTACTTAATCAAAAGGTATCACATCCGTGGGATCGATGAATCGATCATCCTTTTTCAAAGCGAAGTACAACGTGGGACTTGGAGAACCCGATGATGGCGAGAGACTTCCAATCAACTCGCCTGTTTCTACCCAATCTCCCTTTTCTACAAAAGGCTGTTCCAAATGCCCATAAAGAGAGACATATCCCCCGGCATGCTGGATAGCCACTGTCTTTCCGGTGAACGCATCTTGGGTAATTTCTAGCACTCGTCCCGTTTCTATATTTTGAATACCTACGCCGCTAGATGAATTCTCTAAGGGGGTAATCTCTACACCTTTTAAATTAATAGCAAAAGGAGTAGCAATGCTACCATTCAACGGTGTCACAAATCCCCTCGCTGTTCCTACTTTTAACCCCTTATCTTCAGCCTGCTTAAAAATTGGAATAAAAGAAGGAGCCCCTCCGAAATTTTTCTCATACCATGTCTCTACAGCCCCAAAGTCGATCTCACGAGTTAATGATTGCGCCACGAATGTACGGAGGGGATTAGACCAGGATGGCTCATACTTTTCAATCCCCCATAAACTGAAGAATATTGCAGCGCTAATGATCAAACGTATAAAGAACATATTCCAAAAGGTAGAACCCTTACTATGATAGTTATCCGGAGTATCTTTAGGACCAGATCCATAAGCATCTTGCCAGCGACCTTGACCACGTTTCCACAGTAACTCAGGGTCAGGTTCTTCCCTCTCCGATGTGGAAGCATAAGCGATTGATTTTCCAGGGATAATGTTGTTGGTCACTGTTGATCCCCACCCCCGATCTTGAAGGGAGTTTTCTATCACATCACCAGCCGTCAGTTGCTTGATCCGCTCTTCTCTCCGTTTCTTAACATTAGACTTCACATCCATATTCCTCATTCCTCCCTAGTACCTCAAGGCATGTTCAGAGATTACCCTTCACTATAACGACTACACCCGACTATGCTGTAGTTAAGTTTATGAGAGGCTTGACCGGAATATGAACAAGCCTAGCTTTACCAGAAACAAAAAAACCAGTGCTCTAGCGCACTGGTTTCTAATTCAATCTAAGGCATAGCCAACATTCTGACGTCTAAAATCAACCCATTCCAAAGAACTTCTTGAAACGTTTAAACGCACCTTGCTTCTGATCCAATAGCATTAGAGGTACAGTATCACCAAGGATTCGACGAGCGATGTTCCGATAGGCAATTGCAGCTTTGGAGTCAGGATTCATGACCGTTGGTTCTCCAGTATTAGCTGCTTTGATAACGAGCTCATCATCTGGGACAATTCCAATAAGGTCAATATTAAGTACCTGGAGAATACTTTCAATATCAAGCATGTCGCCTGATTTCATCATATTGACTCTAATCCGGTTCACAACCAGCTTAGGCGAGGTAATATGCGAACTTTCGAGAAGTCCAATTACTCGATCCGCGTCACGAACTGCGGCATGCTCTGGTGTTGTAACAACAATCGCCTGATCGGCACCAGCAATCGCATTCTTGAAACCTTGTTCAATTCCTGCTGGACAATCAATAATGACATACTCATATTCTTTCTTTAGTTCTAGGATGATGTCTTTGACCTGTTCAGGAGAAATCGCATTTTTATCCTTCGTTTGTGCAGCAGGTAACATATATAGTTCATCGAATCGCTTATCCTTGACAAGAGCCTGATTTAGACGGCAACGTCCTTCAGCTACATCAATCAAGTCATAGACAATTCGGTTCTCTAGTCCCATTACAACGTCCAAATTACGAAGGCCAATATCCGTATCTACTAGACAAACCTTTTTGCCCTGCAGCGCAAGCGCTGTACCAATATTGGCCGAGGTCGTCGTTTTACCTACCCCACCTTTGCCTGATGTGACAACGATAGCTTCTCCCATTATTTACACCCCTTTGAACACGTTAAGATCCGGTCGAACCCGGGTAATATTCGTGATTTTGTCGATCTGCATCTTTCCATCTCGTAAACTAGCAAACTCCATGCTTGTCTCACGATTCTCCCATTCATCAGGAGGCCTGCTGATCGTTTCGGCGATACGCAGTTGCGTTGGCGACAAATAAGAGGCCGCTATTATTGCGTCCACATTGCCTTCTACCCCTGCATGTGCCATTCCCCGCAAGGATCCAAGAATCAAGATATCTCCGGTACAAGTAATTGTCCCTCCAGGATTCACATCCCCTAGAAAAAGCAAGTTACCCTTGTGGTGAAGAACTTGACCCGACCGGACAATACCGCTCATCGTCATTAAAGCCCCTTCGACATCTTTCTCCTCTTCCAAAACAGGAGATTCTACGGAACGAACGAGCAAATTACCTCTTTGCTTCAATATATCGAGTATCATCTCTTTCTGCTCTTCCGTTACCATTCTCGTACCTAACTTCACGTCAATATGAATGATCGGACCGGTCAGAATGTTCTGATGACTATACTCTAATTTATAACGTAGATCATCCAAAAGACTTGTGAATTCGCACCTGTCGTCTAATAAGAAAACCAGGCCATCTTTGATGCCCTTAATCGTAACGTGGTTGGATTTTACCGTCATAGCCTGTACCTCCCTCTTAATCAATTCGTGCAGGAACACCCTATTTCCTGCTTTCTTGTGAGGAAAAGTCTACAGTGACTAAGCATTATCCTCAGAGGATCGACGTTTCGTAATAATCTCCAACTGCCGACGGAGCGGCACATAAATAATAAGAGCAAAGGCGAAATGAACAAACAAGGTTGGAATGATATGATTCATCAGCGCCCAGGTAAGGGGTTGATGCGTAAGTTCAAACAAAGAATACGTTCCAAATAAGATCGTATCCAACAGGAGACTTCCGAGCATGACAACGATCATCATCAACGGCATAGATGCCCGTCCTCGCTGGGAACGGAATATCAAACCGAGTATATAACAGGAGAACCCCATAGCAAAAGAATAGGCCCCAATCAATGCGCCATAAAAGACGACATCCTGTAGCAGTCCAAATGTTAAACCGAGTATGAGCGCCGAATGTCGATTATCATACACCGCATAAAACAAAATCGCTATATAAGTTAAATGTGGAACGACACGAGTTTGCCATGCCCCAGGAATCAACCATGGAATGATTGTTCCCTCGATGATAAAGAGTAGGAACAACAAGGAGATAAGTATGAATTTACGTCTACTTACAGCCCTCATTATTCCTCAACCTCTGGTGTAAACACCACAAACAGTTCCTTCCAATCCATAAAACTAGCTGCTGGCTCCACAGATGCCGTATAAGTCAGACCATATTCGCCAACCTCGATATCCGTGACCTTACCAATGACCATCGCACGTGGAAATACCCCGCCAATCCCGGAGGAAACGATCGTATCACCTATAGAAACCGACTTTGGATCTTCAATTTTAGTCATCAGGAAGACATTTTTATTCGCGTCATAAGTCTCAATCATTCCAAAAACCTCGTTCTCTTTACCTTGGGATGTTACGGCGATAGCATTGGAGTTAGGATCCCTCGCATCCATTGACGTAAGCAGCTTAACTGTTGAGGTAAAGTTACTCACATGACTAATAACACCTACTAATCCCTCACCAGAGTGAACCGCCATGCCCTCTTTAACACCTTCACGAAGGCCGATATTCACGACAATCGTCGGGTTAATAGGATCATTGCTGATGCTTACAACTTGTGCAATCGGCCATTTATAGTCATTTTGAGTCTTCTGGGCTTCTGTAAAATTAAGTTTTTCCTTGAGTCGGATGTTCTCCTGCTCAATCCAGTTATATACTGCTTTATCCCTGGCATAGTGGGCCAATGAGATCTTTAACTGTTCGTTCTCTTCTTGAATCGAATGCAAGTTCGAAATGTCTTCAAACAAGCCCGCTACATAACTAGCGGGCTTGTAAAACACGTATTGCACGAAGCCAACCGTGTCTTTTACAAATTTCTCCGGCCAGGTTAAATTCGATCGCGGTCCAAGTGTAATACCCATAACAGAAATAAATAGAATCAGTCCGATCAACAAAACAAATAATCTTTTGTTGCCAAGTAGCTTAGACAGTTTAAGCACCTCCAACCTTACAATTTTTCTCCACTAATCCCCAACAAAATGAATAACAATAAACTAGAGAAAAACGGCATGACCGCCCAGGTTAGGACGGCGCCGCTTTATCATAAGGGTGTCTTCTTCTGTGGTGAATTATCGTCTGGAACGAAGGGCTGAACTACCTTTCGATTTAAACAAGTGTATATTATCCAACGCTCGTCCTGTTCCAATGGCTACACAATCCAACGGATTATCAGCTACAACAACAGGCATTCCAGTTTCACTAGCAAGTAGTTTATCTAGATTACGAAGCAGAGCCCCGCCACCAGTCAGCACAATGCCGCGATCCATAATGTCAGCTGCCAATTCAGGTGGACATTTCTCAAGTGTCACTTTAACAGCATCAATGATAGCTCCTACCGTATCACTAAGCGCTTCCGAAATCTCATCAGATGTTATGGTAATCGTCTTCGGCAATCCACTTACTAAGTCGCGTCCACGAATTTCAAGCGTTTCAACCTGTTCAAGTGCTTGCGCAGAACCGATTTCCATTTTCATTTGCTCTGACGTTCTTTCACCAATCATCAGATTATATTGACGCTTGATGTATTGAATGATTGAATCATCCATTTCATCTCCAGCTACACGAACAGACTTACTTGTTACGATACCACCAAGGGAGATCACTGCAACTTCAGTCGTTCCTCCACCGATATCAACAACCATACTTCCTGTCGGCTCCCATACGGGGAGATCTGCGCCAATCGCTGCTGCAAATGGCTCCTCAATCGTGTAGGCCTCACGAGCACCAGCCTGCTTCGTTGCATCCTCTACGGCGCGTTGTTCTACGGCTGTAATGCCTGATGGAACACAAACCATAACATTAGGATGGCGTTGAAAAATCGAACGCTGCTTCTGAGCTTGGCGAATGAAGTACTTGATCATCGTAGCTGTCGTATCGAAATCGGCGATTACGCCATCCTTCATTGGACGAATCGCACGGATATTACCAGGTGTTCTTCCAATCATCTTCTTAGCAGATTCCCCCACTGCAACAATACTCTTTGTATCCGTATTAATAGCAACTACCGAGGGCTCTCTCACAATAATACCTTTACCACGGGTATATACCAGCGTATTCGCTGTCCCCAAATCAATTCCTAAATCTTTCGTACCAAACATGATGTAATCTCCCTTTCTTTCTGTATCTAAACTATTATATTACATCAAGCCCTGCTCCTTCAAACTTATGAACTCTCCGTCACCAATTATGATGTGATCTAGTACATCAATACCCACAATTTCTCCCGCATCGCACAGGCGCCGTGTCATCGAGATGTCTTCCGGACTCGGCGTAGGATCTCCGCTAGGGTGATTATGGATACAAATCATAGAAGCGCTGCCGCATTTGATCGCCGCACGAAATACTTCACGCGGATGAACAATCGATGCATTCAGACTTCCAATGGAGAGCGTTTCTTGAGCAATGATATGATTTTTCGTATTCAAAAATAGACAGACGAAATGTTCTTTCTGTAAATAACGGAGTTGTTCCATGACCATATCCGCGACATTGCGTGGGTTGCGAATATTCCCAGTCTCGGGAAGGCGAGCCTTGGCTAATCTTTGACCAAGTTCGATCCCCGCTTTCAATTGTACAGCCTTAGCTGGACCTATTCCATTCAGCTTGGTCAATTCCTCCAGGCTAAAATCGATTAAACCACGTATACCGCCGGTCCCAACCAGTATGCGTTGAGCCATGTGAATGGCTGATTCATGTCGCGTTCCTGTCCGCAATAAAATTGCGAGCAGTTCTGAATTACTCAGTACCCCTGCACCATATTGTATCATACGTTCTCTCGGGCGTTCCTCAAGGGGAATATCACGCAGCATATATTGCGAAGATTCCATCACAATCACTCTCTTCCGAATGTTTTTGCGAAGTCATTAGTACGACTCCGATGGCAAAATCCATTGCGGAAGGATATGCTTTATCTCTTCCTTGTCTTTAAGGTCTTAACTCTACAACACGTTGATTCCAAAATTGGCCAGCATATCACTTAGTAGCGATAATGGTAATCCAACCACATTGAAATAACAACCCTCAATTCCCGTAACGATGACAGCACCAAGGCCTTGAATCGCATAAGCACCCGCTTTATCAAGTCCTTCTCCGGTTCGTGCATAACTCAATATTTCATCCTCAGCGAGAGCCTTCATTGTTACAGTTGTAGAGCGGTACTCTACCTGTGATGACCCGGTAAGACCATCAATGCAGGCCACTCCAGTTAATACCGTGTGACTACTTCCTTGTAGCATTCGAAGCATGGAAGCTGCTTCTTCAACGTCTTTCGGTTTACCCAAAATCAAACCGTTCCTAACTACAATCGTGTCACTACCAATAATAACAGCATCACGTTTAGATAATTCCAGTGTTTCATAAACAACTTCTGCTTTTCGTTTTGCTAGCTCCGTCACAATCTCTTCCGGCGTCCAATGGTCCAGTATAGTCTCGTCGGCATGACTTGGCACAATTTCAAACGGAATTTGTAGAGAAGACAACAATTCAGCTCTGCGGGGTGATGTTGAGGCAAGAATAATTGAACGAACAGATGTTGTTTCCAAAACGTAGGATCTCCTCATTTTTTACATTTACGAATTTAGAATAAATTAAAAAGCGGAATGAATACTTTAAGACTGTCATCCTCGCCATTTTTTGACACTTTATTATTATAAGGTTAATTCACCGTCAATACAAACACAAAAAGGGCAGGGGGAAGTATTTCCAATTCCCTGCCACAATTCAAGAGTATTCTTAATTATTGCCCTGCAGTAACTAGTTTTTGTTCAGCCAAAATAAATCGCATGATCTGATTCTGAACTTCCCATAGTAGTGTTTTGGCTTGTTTCTTATTGTACTCACCCATCGCTTCTACAGCGCTGTTCATCGCCTTCTCCATCTCGTTTATTTCTTGCTCGCTTCCTGGGGATAACTTGCCCCGAATTGCGGCTGCGCTTTCCGTCCAAAGTTGGTGTTTTTCGCCCTGTTCTTGAATATCTTCTACACTCTGAATCTTAGGTGTCAATTCGCCTAATAGGGAGGCGGAAGATGAACTTAACAAGTTGACCAAATCTACACTTTGCGACAAATAACGCTCTAATGACTGAACGTCACCACTATATTGCAATTCTACAGCTTTCGGCAAAGAGATTTCATGTAATATCAGATTAACTCCTTCAGCTTTGAGACCTCCACTTAACAGCTTGGCCTGTTCACGATCAGGTGACACTCCCGCGTAGACTCTCTTCTCATCAACCGTATCCCTTGCGGCAGCAATACCAGAGGCTTGTAATTCCTCTTGAGCTAATTGAACGCCTTGCGCCGTACTGAATACTCCATATTGGAGAAAATAGTAGGTCTGCTCAGGTAAAGCCAGATTTATAGGTAACGGCTCCTCCGTCTTATCTAATCCAATTTCCCCTAGTACGGGAATGCTAACCCCTTCGCCTGTTGTATTTTGACTAGGTACGCCAATACTAGGGAATGGAAGACTCACATCATTATTAAATAGGGATAGTACCACAAATCCAAACAACGCTCCGGTCACAATAGCCCCAGTTATCGATCCACCTAACTTCCACCACGATGTACGGGTAGGACGATAATGATAGTTTTCCGCATAAATTTCACTATTGTATTCCTTAATCTCTTCTTCATCTTCGGCAGATTGATAGTTATCATACCAATCTTCCCTAGTTAACGGGTCTTCCTCGTATATCTCATCGCTCTGAAGCTTATCATTCTGCTCACGCTGATGATACACGGTCATCTCAGTCCCCGTATGATCAGTGAACGGATCTCCCCATTGATTCATCGTTTCCACGGCATGGTAAGTAGTCGGAGTCTGTGAAGGAAATAATTGCTTTACGTTATCAGGAAATTCACTCTGCTTGTTATCTCTCACATTCGGCTGCATAGGCTCCACTTCCCGCCCTTGCCCGTCAAACCGAAATGTCATCTTGGCCTTGTTCACTGTCCGCACGCTCCTTGTCCATTCTTCTAGAGATACAATATGAACAATGGACAACTTATATGCCATTTGTGGAGAAAAGATCTATTACAATGCAAAAAAACGACCCATTCCTCAACTATGAATATTGAGGAAGGATCGCTATTCTTTGTACTTGAAAATTAATTAATCTAAAAGCTCCTTGGCAAGTTGATATCCGACTCTCCAAATGTCGCCAGCACCCATGGTCAGCACCATATCACCAGGTTGTACCCGATTATGGAGGTCTGAAATTACATCATCCTTTGTTGGGAGATATCTTGCCCCAGCATTACTATTCTCCTTAATTAAATCTACCAATTTGGAAGAATTAATTCCCTCGATCTGTTTTTCTCCTGCGGGGGAGTATATATCCGTAATAATCACTTCATCCGCACCGCTAAATGCCCGACTAAATGCATCAAGTAGGAAGAACGTTCGCGAATAACGCTGCGGCTGGAATACCGCAATAATGCGTTTACCCGTAGCCTTGGCAGCAGCGATAGTTGCCTCGATTTCAGTTGGATGATGAGCGTAATCATCAACAATCAGAATACCGTCACGCTCCCCAAGTACTTGGAACCTACGTTTTGCACCGTGGAAATATCCGATAGCTTCGGTGATTTCCTCAAAAGGAATTCCTGCTTCGAGACACACAATTATAGTAGCCATTGCGTTATAAACATTATGTCTCCCTGGTACAGATAGCTTCACTTCCCCAAGCTCTACCTCACCTTGTAACATAGTGAAAGTTACGCGGCGATCACCGAGTACAATATTAGTGGCAGAATAATCACATGAATTATCAATACCGTATGTAAGCTTTTCACACTTCAATTTCGGTAATAATTCTTGGATATTTGTATCATCGCCACAAATGACTGCCTTTCCTTCAGGTTTGGTCTGATTGAGAAATTGGACATAGGCTTCTTTCAAACGGCCAAAATCTCCATCATAATTCTCCAAATGATCTGCTTCGATATTCAAGACAACACTCAGCGAGGGATGATATTGCAAGAATGATCCATCACTCTCATCGGCTTCCGCCACAACACATTTGCCTTGTCCCGCTTTTGCATTCGTTCCTAAGTCCATAATTTCTCCACCGATAATGAAGGTTGGGTCGATACCACATCTCTCCATAACAATAGCGATCATAGAAGAAGTTGTTGTCTTTCCATGTGCCCCAGCTACAGCGACTCCAGTGCGTTCATTTAACAGTCGCGCTAACATCTGAGAACGATGCAATACCGGTATACCTTGTTCCTCAGCCTCAACCCGCTCTACATTATCACGAGGGAGTGCTGTAGAGTAAACTACTAACTCCGCTCCTTGAACATACTCGGCGTTATGCCCAATGTAAATCTTTGCCCCTTTGGCCTCTAACTTTACAGTTAGGTCCGAAGCAGCAACATCCGAACCTGTTACATTATAGCCCATCTCCAGCATAACGCGGGCGATAGCGCTCATTCCGTATCCACCAATACCGATAAAATGTACATGTTGTTCCGTTTTATTCAACAATATAGTCACCAGCCTTTTTCAGAATCGGTTTGATGCAAAAGGGTTGCTCGCACGTCCGAAATCATATACAACGTGCCCGTCACTACCCCAAGATCTTCCCGTTCCGTCCGTGACTCCAGCAGCGAAAGGGCCTTTCTCCAGTCACGTTCCACGATGATCTCTAAATTAGTCTTACCATAAGAATCTCGTAGTTCAACTACGAGATCAAATAACGCCTGTGCATCCATTTTCCTACGAAAATCAGGCTCGGTCAGAATAAGTGTATCCACTATTGGTAATATATGCTTCAAGTAGGCGCGATGATGCTTATTAGCGAGCATTCCCATCATCAAATTCAACTTACTGTATCGATAAATCTCTGGAATGCTTCTGGAAAGCGATTCCGCTCCTTCTGGATTATGAGCCCCATCGAGCAAGATACGCGGCTGTTCCGATACCAGCTCTAGGCGACCAGCCCAAAAAGTACTCTGAAAACCATGCAGCATTTCCTTATCATCCAGGTTAAAGGCCATGTACTGCCTAAGTACTTCTAGTACCATCATAACACCAGCGGCGTTCTTACATTGATGCTCACCCAGCATCGCAATATCGATATCAAGGTCACGAAATGGTCCATGAAATGAAATTTTTTGCAGAGTCTCACCTAGTTGCTTACGATCAAAATGAAACTGTTCTCCAAGTAAATATAAGGTCGAGGTATGCTTAGCCGCAGTCTCCTTTAGCACAGTAATGGCTTCGGGCTGCCCCACACAACTGATTACCGGAACACCAGGTTTGATGATCCCAGCTTTCTCCTTAGCGATCAGTTCAATTGTGTCACCTAGTACATCCGTATGATCAGTTCCAATATTCGTGATCAAAGAAATGATAGGTGTCACAATATTAGTTACATCCATTCTTCCCCCGAGGCCAGTCTCCCATACCACAACATCGGGGTAACAAACCTCCGCGAAATATAAAATAGCGATAGCAGTACTTACCTCAAACATCGTGGGAGAACCAAGCTCACTATCAGCGATTTCCTTCACGAAAGGAACGATCCGATTAGTTAACTCATGCAACGTCGCCTCAGGGATATCCTCCAGATTATATTGGAAGCGGTTCGTAAATTTTGTGATATAAGGAGAGGTGAACGTCCCTACGCTGTAACCACATTCCAGAAGCGTTCTACTTAAAAAGGCACAGGAAGAGCCCTTACCATTCGTTCCGGCAACATGAATAAATTTAAGTCTCCGATGAGGATTTCCTAAACGTTCCAGCAGAAGTTCTATTCGTTCCAATCCTGGGCGGATTCCAAAAGGAATCAGCCCATTAATCCACTCTACCGCTTCTTTATAATCCTTCAACTCTGAATCCATTTCTTTGTCTGTACTTTCCCCCATGTAATTCACCTTCAATTAATATTTGAAATGCGGAAAGATTACCCTCTCAATTCCTCAATACGGGCGAGTACTTTATCGCGCTTATCAGAATAATCCGCCATTTTTGCGGTTTCTTCCTCAATCACTTTCGCAGGCGCTTTGGCAACAAAACCTTGATTGGCAAGTTTCTTCTCGACACGTTCAACTTCTTTATTCAAGTTCTCAAGCTCTTTCTCCAAACGTGCGATTTCCTGGCTAATATCGAGCAGACCAGCTAGCGGCAAATACAACTCCGCACCTGTTACTATTGCTGTCATTGCTTTATCAGGAACTACGGTAGTTAGCGATGCTTCATATTCTGAAGTATTACAGAAACGACGGATATAATGACCGTTACGGACAAGGATATCCAGTAGTTCTTCAGATCCTGGTTTCACAAGTAGCTCGATCTTCTTACTCATAGGCACGTTCACTTCAGCACGGATATTCCGTACAGAACGAATTATGTCGATCAGAAGGTTCATCTCCTGAACAGCATCTGGCGCTTCAAGTGCTGGATCATACTGCGGCCACTCAGCAAGCGTAATCGTCTCGCCAGAATGCGGCAAATGCTGCCATATTTCCTCGGAAATAAACGGCATGAATGGGTGGATCAACCGCAACGTACGGTCAAGCACATACGCAAGAACGGATTGAGTCTTCCGTTTAGCATCCGCATCTTCACCGTAGAAGGACAACTTAGCGAATTCAATGTACCAGTCGCATAGATCATCCCAGATAAAGTTGTAAAGTACACGTCCAGTTTCACCGAAGTCATACGCATCAATTAGACGAGTTACTTCACGAGCCGTCTCATTAAAGCGGTGTAAAATCCAACGATCCGAGGTAGAAAGATCACCACTGATATCGATATCGTCGTAGGTTACCCCTTCTAAATTCATGAGTGCAAAACGAGAAGCATTCCATATTTTGTTGGCGAAGTTACGGGACTGCTCTACACGTTCCCAACGGAAGCGCAAATCCTGACCTGGTGTACTACCTGTCGAAATCATATAACGCATAGCATCCGCACCATATTGGTCGATAACCTCAATCGGATCAACACCGTTACCGAGTGATTTGGACATCTTCCGGCCTTCGCTATCACGAACAAGGCCATGCATAAGTACATCTTTGAATGGAATTTCGTCTGTAAACTCGAGCGCCGTAAAGATCATACGAGCTACCCAGAAATAGATGATATCGTACCCAGTAACGAGCACATCCGTTGGGAAAAACCGTTTGAAATCTTCACTGTTCTCATCCGGCCAACCGAGTGTAGAGAAGGGCCACAATGCTGAGCTGAACCATGTATCCAAAACATCATTATCTTGTCTCAGATCATCCTTGCCTAATTTCTCGCGAGCTTCTTCCTCACTATGAGCTACTACCATTTCTCCAGTTGATTCACTGTACCAAGCTGGAATCCGATGGCCCCACCACAATTGACGTGAAATACACCAGTCGCGAACATTCTCAATCCATTGTAAATATATTTTTTCGAACCGATCCGGAATGAAATTAACGCCTTTCCCACTCTTTTGAGCGGCAATAGCGGCTTCAGCTAATGGCTTCATCTTTACGAACCATTGTGTTGACAAATACGGCTCCACGACAGCACCGGAGCGTTCACTATGACCTACTTGATGAACATGATCTTCTATCTTGATCAGAACTCCCATTTCTTGAAGGTCCTTAACAATCAAGGTACGACACTCGCTGCGATCTAAGCCTTGGTATTTGCCTGCAGCCCCGTTCATCGTTCCGCTCTCATCCATAACTGTGATCTGCGGAAGATCATGACGTAGCCCAACTTCAAAGTCGTTAGGATCATGCGCCGGAGTGATCTTAACAGCACCACTTCCGAAATCCTTCTCTACATATTCATCCGCAATAATCGGAATTTCACGTTCAATAATTGGCAAAATCAATGATTTACCAATCAAATGACGGTATCGCTCATCCTCAGGATGAACTGCCACAGCCGTATCTCCGAGCATCGTCTCAGGACGTGTCGTTGCAACAGTAATATAGCCGGATCCATCTTTGAGTGGATATTGCAGATGGTACAGATGGCCGTTAACCTCTTTGTACTCAACTTCAATATCAGAAATTGCCGTACGAGCTGCTGGATCCCAGTTAATAATATACTTGCCCCGGTAAATCAGCCCTTTTTCATGTAGCTTAACAAATACTTTACGAACCGCTTGAGATAGACCCTCGTCGAGCGTGAATCGTTCACGTGAATAGTCAAGGGAAAGCCCCATTTTTGCCCACTGATCACGAATCGTATCGGCATATTGATCTTTCCATTCCCACACTTTTTCTAAGAATTTCTCGCGTCCTAGATCATAGCGCGTAAGACCCTGTTCCCGCAGCTTTTGCTCCACTTTCGTCTGTGTGGCGATCCCAGCATGATCTGAACCTGGTAGCCAAAGAGCATCATAACCTTGCATTCTCTTCGTACGAATTAAAATATCCTGTAACGTAAAATCCATGGCATGTCCGATATGGAGCATACCCGTTACGTTTGGAGGCGGGATAACGATCGTATAAGGCTTGGCATCAGGTCTTTGCCCTGCTTTAAAGAAGTTACCTTCCTGCCAATAGCGGTACCATTTCTGCTCTGCTGCTTTTGGATCATACGTTGTCGGCATATCAGCCGAAGTTTGCTGCTCATTTTTCTCTGTCATTATTATTCAACCTCCGTTACATTTAAGCGTATCTTGGCAAAATTGAGCTAATCCTGAGGATGGGGTGCCTGCATTACTTCACTTTGGCAGAAAACACAAAAAGCCCTCGTCTCAAAGGACGAAAGGCTTTACTTTCGCGGTACCACCTTTGTTTCACGCATAAATCTCCGCCTTCCTCAGGGATAACGGATATAGATTCGTGACACTCAATGCAGATAACGGCTGCTTGCCGGCCCGTTCTAACTTATAATGCTCAAACAGGCGACTCCCGGGCGACTTCGATCAGCTACATCCTACGGAATCTTTCAGCGATACAATTCCGCTCTCTGAAGGGTTTACTGCCTACTCTTCCCGTTCTAAGTCTTTAATAAGATATCCTAAATTCATCTATAACATCATAACTTGGATAGGTCCGAGAGTCAATATAACGACTTTCCTGTATAATTGACGAGCTTAAAAATAAAAAAACCTGCGCATCCGTAGCGCAGGAGATCTTATAGTGCGTGTTCAAAAAGTCAGGTTTTCAGCATCAAGAGCTTATGCTTACGATGCTGCGTTTTTTCAAAACGCTTCAGAAGGTTGAATAAAGCTAGGGACAGAGGAGCGGAGTGTAGGCAAAACCTACGTGAGCACCGGAGGTCCCGGCTGAATTCAAGATTCGCTGTCGAATATANATGGGATGTAGAGCACTTGACCTTCTGATATATTCTGTTCGGACAAACGATTATAAAGTTGAAGTTCCCGGTTACTAAGATGGTATCGTTGGGCGATATCATCGAGCGTCTCTTCACGTTGAACAATGACGAGCTTCACTTTGCGAAAAGGAGTCTTCTCATCTACATTTCCGATGAACAAGTTTTTCCAGTATACTTCCTCGTTGTCTCTAGGTTCCGTACTAGATTCAGCTAATACTTCTTCCTCTTCTACCAAGGCTTCAACTTCACTACCTATTCGTTTGGAGGGCAATAGTTTAGTTATACCAAAACTATTTTCTTGTTCTTCATCGCTACCTTTTTTACTACCTACTGCAATTTTTAGTTCTTTCTTCTCTTCTACTTGCACCGATGCAACAGCTTCCAACTCTTCTTGTACATCTTCTGTCGTCTCGAACTGTACCTCTGCATCAACAGGAATAGCATCCTCAGGTCCCAAATCATCGGAAACCTGTTCATGCTGATGTTGTTCCGCTGCTTGCGCAACTTCCGCTACTTCAGCAGTTTGATTCACTCTAGAGGTAGTAAAAACTTTCTCCTTGAACCAAACGTTACTATTCGATTCAGGGGTATACTCCGGTTCTGCTACCACTTCCACTGATTCAGGAACTCCATATTCCTTGTCCGCCCATAGTGTCGGTGACAACAACTCGGAGGAATCCTCTGTCCACGACAAAACTTCTTCAGCGTCTTCCTGCTCGTCCGTATCCCGGCCTTCAGAGGACTCTTCTGTCAAACCAAACTGCGGAATTTCCGCACCACTCCGGTTATCCTGCACCGTATCATGTTCGGCAGTAAATTCCCTTCCTCCCCACTCGCGCCTCTCCGTCACCAAAGAGGAGGTCTCAATTCCTTGCAGCGATAGAACGCCTGTGATATTCAAACTGCGGGCGCTAAGAAGATCAACATCGAAATTCTCAATTTCTACTGCGATATCCTCCAGCCGATTCACTCGACTGAGCGGAATCGTGATTTCCACTGGAATCCAGTGCTCTAATTCGCGAGTTTCCCCCTCCCCGCGGTATAACCCCGACAACAGCAAATGCCCGCGAAGCGCGGCGTACTCTTCACCGGGAATGACCTGAATTTTCGGGTAAAGTTCAATCTCCTCCAACTCATCAATACCAATTACATCATCCGATAAATGAACGCGTTCATAAATATCGAATCGCAGTCCGTAGGATTGATCAACCAAGAGCAATTACCTCCTTTCAGCATATCCAAACATGATTTTTCATCCATAGCTGTTCATGATCCAAATCATCGCTCGTTTTATTTATATGCTTAAAAAAAGAGTGCATGCCTTATTTTTACGTATCTCTCTCCTATGTTTCTTAGCCCTGTAATTGCTCGTGTAAAATGGTCATAGCGCTAGGCCACGGATCCACCACATCAATCATTTCTCCACTTATTGGATGCCTGAAGGAGAGTTTCTCACCGTGAAGCGCTTGATGAGGAATTAAGGCTGTACTTCCTCCGTATATTGAATCTCCAACCAATGGATGTCCTACATGACTCATATGGACGCGAATTTGATGTGTTCGTCCTGTCTCTAGCGTTAGGCGAACCAGACTTGCCGAAGGATAAATCTCTAGCACTTCGACTCGTGTTACCGCATGTTTCCCCGTATGAGAAATCCGCCGCCGTTGATTATGATGTCGATCCTTGCCAATAGGTTGATCTATCACTTGAAGCTTAGAATCAACTACTCCTTGGACAAATGCGACATAACTCCGACCGATTTCTTTACGTGCCATCGCTTCATCCAACTTGAGTTGGGCATAGTCATTTTTAGCATACAAGACCGGCCCCGAGGTATATTCATCTAGTCGATGAATATGCGCAGGCGCAACCACCTCATTTCTCACTGAGTATAGAGCGGACACTATGTTAGCTAGCGATGGTTGTCGCTCCATACCATCTGGATGGACTTTGATCCCCGCAGGTTTATGTACAACAAGACAGAAGTCATCCTCGTACAGTATGGTTAAATCTTGGTTATAGGGTTCATATTGAGATTTCTTGGGTGGGAAAAGCCGCAGACGAAGTCGATCACCTGCGAGCTTAATCCCTCCGTCAGACTCTAAAGACTGCAACAGTTTGGGTGGAGCTCCTAACACATCTTTTAGCCAGATAAGCGCCGCTGTGAGGCGGTCACCGTTCTCTGGTGGAGTCAACTTACCAGGAGTTAGTTCCAACCACTCTCCGCGTTTCTGACTTGCTATGCGTGGACTCATAATTTTTGCAGGGCAAGACGATGGGCTTCAATCGTAATATCGATATCCTCGTCCGTATGAACGCCAGATACAAACATACCTTCAAACTGAGACGGAGCTATATTGATACCCTCTTCCACCATCGCCGCAAAATATTTACGGAAGGAAACCAGATCACTATTCTTAGCCGTGTCATAATTGATAACCTTATCAGATGTAAAGAAAGGACATACCATAGATCCAACACGATTAATACTGCACGGAATACCACGTTCCTTAGCATTGGCTTCTATACCAGCCGCAAGCTTCGCCGATAAGCGCTCCAGTCGATCATATACTTCGGGTGTCAATAACGATAATGTAGTAAATCCTGCTGTCATCGCCAGTGGATTACCGCTCAACGTACCTGCCTGATAGATAGGACCTGTTGGCGCAATTTGCTGCATGATCTCACGCTTACCACCGTAGGCACCCACTGGAAGTCCTCCTCCGATGACCTTACCAAGACAAGTCAGGTCAGGTGTAACACCATATAGACCTTGAGCACAATTCATATGTACCCTAAATCCAGTCATGACTTCATCAAAAATAAGCAGACTACCGTATTCTGTCGTCAGTCGGCGAAGTCCCTCAAGGAAACCTGGTAGCGGTGGTACGACGCCCATATTACCGGCTACAGGCTCAACAATAATTCCTGCAATTTCTTCACCGAAACGTTCAAAAGCTAGTTGAACAGATTCGAGATCATTGTAAGGAACCGCAATGGTATTTGCAGCAACACCTTCAGGTACACCTGGGCTATCTGGAAGACCTAACGTGGCAACGCCGGAACCCGCTTTGATCAATAAACTATCTGCATGTCCATGATAGGAACCTTCAAATTTCATGATTTTATTGCGTCCGGTATATCCTCTAGCAAGCCGAATCGCACTCATCGTCGCCTCTGTCCCGGAATTCACCATTCGTACAATGTCGATGGATGGCACTCTCTCTGCCACAAGTTTGGCCATCTTCGTCTCCAGCAGCGTTGGCAGACCGAAGCTTGTCCCTTTCATCGCTGTCTCCTGTAATGCTTTGACTACCTCCGGATGGGCATGTCCCATAATAAGTGGGCCCCACGATCCCACATAGTCGATATATTGATTACCATCAATATCATAAATTCGTGAACCTATACCATGATCCGCATAAATCGGTGTTAACCCAACGGATTTAAAAGCCCTAACCGGACTGTTAACTCCCCCAGGTAAATAGTTTTGGGCTTCTTCAAAGGCTACCCGTGAAAGTTCTTCACCCTGTCTTCCAATTGTTTCACTCACTTCAGATCCACTCCCCATCCTAATTAATATGCTACATTACTGCATGTTATCTATCGCTACGTAACCAGCGTGCTACATCCTTGGCAAAGTACGTAATAATAATATCCGCTCCCGCGCGCTTCATCCCGAGCAGCATTTCCATCACAATCGCCCGTTCATTAATCCAACCATTTTGAGCTGCTGCTTTTACCATGGAATATTCGCCACTAACATTATAAGCAACAAGAGGGAGATCGAATTGATCACGTAACATACGTATGATGTCCATGAACGCCAAAGCCGGCTTAACCATTAGCATATCAGCACCTTCTAGCACATCTGACTCCGCTTCTCGAAGCGCTTCCCGTGCATTAGCAGGATCCATTTGATATGTCTTACGGTCTCCGAATTGTGGAGCAGAATCAGCAGCCTCCCGGAATGGACCGTAAAAAGCCGAAGCGTACTTTACTGAATACGACATAATCGGAATATAATTGAATCCTGCCTCATCCAAACCTGAACGAATGGCTTGCACGAATCCGTCCATCATATTAGAAGGGGCAATAATATCAGCTCCCGCCTTTGCTTGAGATACTGCAGTACGCACCAACAATTCGAGTGATTCATCATTTAGCACATCTCCGCATACATGACCATCACGTTCAAAGGTATGGACCATACCACAGTGCCCGTGATCCGTGAATTCACAAAGACATGTATCCGCCACAACGAGCAAGTCGGGATATAGTGATTTGATCTTACGCGTAGCTTCCTGAACAATGCCATTATCAATAAACGCTGGGGTACCAACGCTATCCTTACTCTCCGGAATACCGAATAATAATACGGCTGGTATACCCAAATCTACAATTTCCTTCACTTCCTGTTCAAGTGTATCTAGAGAAAAATGAAACACACCTGGCATAGAAGAAATTTCATTCCTCACACCGCTTCCATAAGTCACAAAGATCGGCTGTATCAAATCATCCACAGTGAGCACTGTTTCGCGAACCATACCACGAATAGCCGCAGACTGACGTAAACGACGATGTCTTACGATTGGAAAAGTCATTATATTTTGTTCCTCCTTAGTTATTATTGATCCCATCCCTCCCAAACCCTCCCTTGTCTTAAGGGAGGGCCCCAAGGGCTGCTGCCCTTTGGATACCCGCTTAGGAAACGTGGGAGGTAGAGAGACGCTCCTGCTCGCTGTCCCCTTCGGGGATACGCTTTACTTTTGTGCGTAGAACGCTTTTCCCCCTTCGGGTACGTCTTACTTTAGATGCTCCTGGGTTACCATGAAACATGTTGCAGAATTCTGCTACTTTTGATTTATCCGAGCCACCACCTGCTGGGAGCCGCTTTTCTCCCCTGTGGGGCACGCTCTACTTCAGACAACACTCAAGCGAAAACTGACGCTTTCCTCCTTCGGAGGATTCGCTTCAGTTTCTTCGGTACTAATGCTTTGAATTTGGGCGCTATTTCGTCTACGAAGCCGAAATAAAGTCTACTTATCACTCTTTTTTACTTACATGGTGCAAGTAGCTGGTTGCACAGTACGTAGCGAAGAGGACGGAATTGTTCTGAAGAAGCGGCAGCGTTCGCCTTTGCCATCGGATTTCTAAGTTGATTTAAAGATAGTAATCCAGCGGAGAAAGCGAAATGATTCTGAAGAAGCGAAGCGTTCACCTTTGTCCCCGAATTTCACCCTTGTACAATAGTTCAATCAAGAAATTCGGGGACAACAGTGATCGTAAGAACATTTCGCTATCACAGCCTAATTACAATCTATAGTCCTACTTATAAAAGAAATCTGAAGGCAACAGCTATCGTAAGAATAATCCGTATCGTAGCGGGCCATAGCCGTCTATACACAACTTTTACCCTTCGGCTACTTACACCTTGGAAGTCCTCGCCTTCCATTGGCATAACGCCTCAACAAGGCTATCAATCGTTGCCTCTTCAGCCAATAAGGTAACGTTCAGACCAGCCTCCTCGGCAGTCTTCGCAGTTAAGGGACCAATACAAGCAATCTCAGCGCCGCTTAATGCTTGAGCGGGATCGGAAATCCCCATTCTTTTGAGGGCGCCTATTAGATTGGTCACAGTTGAAGAACTCGTAAATGTAACCGCATGGATGCCGCCTTCTTCAATCAGTTTGAGCAGCTCGTCATCTTCTTCTCCAGTTGGTACTGTCTCGTACATAACGGCTTCTGTCACAGATAGTCCATTCTCACGAAGCACCCCAGGAAGCCACGTGCGAGCCAGATCACCTCGCGGCAATAGCACTTGCTGTCCTGCCACCATCTCATCACCGTAAGCTTCAAACATACCTTCAGCCTGATAACTACCCGGTAACTCTTCGGCAACAATCCCTCGCAGCCTCAGCGCTTCCTTTGTCGCTGGTCCAACAGCAGCAATACGTGCCTTATGCAACGAACGGATATCTTGTCCCAGTTTCTCCAGGTGCTTAAAGAAATACTCCACTCCATTCACACTAGTGAAGAATACCCAATCATACTCCGCAAGACATCCCAGTGCGGTATGACTTTGTAATAAATCTACTTCGTTTCTAGGCATGACGACTTCTATGACAGGAAACTCATATGGCTCACCGCCCAAATCCTCAATCCGGTTAACGAGCTCACTTGCCTGCGAACGGGCACGGGTTACGAGAATCCGTTTGCCAAAGAGTGGCATTGACTCCGCCCATTTCAACTGCTCACGTTGGTTAACCACCTCTCCGACCACGATGACAGCAGGTGGCTGAAAATTTGCCTCGCGTACCTTTTCTTCGATATCAGCTAGTGTTCCTGTCAATGTATCCTGCTCAGCACGCGTTCCCCAACGTACAAGTGCCACGGGAGTATCCGGTGATTTGCCATAGGTAATTAGTTGTTTGCTTATGTATCCAATTTTAGCGACACCCATCATGAATACTAACGTACCCGTAGCATTTGTTACCTTCTCCCAGTTTATAGACTGGTCCAACTTCTCTGGGCTTTCATGCCCGGTAATAATGGACAGGGAAGAGGCAATATCGCGATGCGTGACCGGAATCCCCGCATAGGCTGGCACTGAAATAGCCGCTGTTATGCCTGGAACAATTTCATAAGGTATCCCGTGTTTCCGCAATAGTTCGGCCTCTTCTCCAACCCGTCCGAAAATTGTTGGATCCCCACCCTTTAAACGAACGACGGTTTTACCCGTCAGAGCCAAATCAACCAGAAGCTGATTTATCTCTTCTTGCTTCATGGTGTGTCGGTCAGGTCTCTTTCCGACATATACTTTCTCTGCTCCGTGTTTCATTCTCTTCAAAAGGCTAGGATTAGCCAGTCGATCGTAGACAATCACATCGCCTTTTTCAATACAGTCCATCCCTTTAAGAGTAATCAACCTGGCATCGCCAGGCCCCGCACCTACTAGGTAAACCTTCCCCGTCATAACGTCACTCCCTGACTTCCGCCAATATTTCGTCTGCCCCTCTGGAAATAAGTCTCCAGGCTACTTCTTCACCCAAACGAATAGGATCCTTTCCCATAAGGGTCTCCTTAATAATGGTTCGCCCATCTGGGTAGCCAACCATTCCCGTTAGCATAATGCGCGGGGAATCCCCTTCCACATCAGAACTCGCTCCCCCTGCATCATGAATCAAAGTTGCATATGCCCCAATTGGAACTTGGCAGCCCCCATTCAGCACACTAAGAAACTTACGTTCTGCCTTCACAGTTAACTCTGTTTCCTTATCGTTATACAACGACAGAAGGTGATGTATATCCGTATCCACCTCACGACACTCAATTCCAAGGGCCCCTTGACCCACGGCTGGAAGACAAACATCCACCGGCAGGAAAGAGGTAATCTTATCTCCCCAGCCCATCCGATATAATCCAGCAGCAGCAAGAATGATGGCATCAAATCCTTCTTCATCCAACTTACGTAGCCGAGAATCGATATTTCCACGGATCGGCTCAATGTTCAAATCCGGACGAAATGCCAAGAGTTGACTACAACGACGCAGGCTGCTCGTACCAACCTTAGCTCCTTGTGGGAGGCTCTCCAGACTATATCCCCGGCTTGAAATCAAAGCATCCCTAGGATCTACCCTTACAGGGGTTGCCCCATTTACTAGACCTTCCTGAAGTTCCGAGGGCATATCCTTCATGCTATGCACAGCCAAATCAATCTCACCGTCTAGCATGGCTTGTTCAATTTCCTTTACGAACAGCCCTTTCCCTCCTACTTTGGACAATGTCACATCCAAAATCCGGTCACCCTTTGTAATGATCTTACGGACTTCAAAATCGAACGGTAGAGAATGCTCCTCACAAAGGAGCTTCAATGCATCAATTACCTGCCCCGTTTGCGTTAAAGCCAGCTGGCTCTGTCTAGTACCCACCACAATCGTACGTTTCATCATCATTTATACCTCCCGATACTCTGAAATCCACGAAGTGATTTCTTCTTCGCTCCAAGGAAGAAAATTACCCTCCCGGATTTCTGTCAAAATGTCCATCTCCGCCAGCAATTTGAACAGCGATTGTCGCTGTGAACCATCAGGTACTAGCTCTTTAATAAACGCTCTTACATTGCTAATAAAATCTATATATGTCTCATATTCATCACCATATTGTTTATCAATTTCGTGGCAGAGACTTCGTGCTATCCTCGGTCCCGCCCCAGAAGTAGATACAGCAATAATTAATTTCCCACGTCGTATCATACTAGGGGTAATGAAAGAACCTCGTTCACCATCTCCGGCATGGTTAACTGGTATACGGAGCGCTGTTGCCTCCATTATGACAGCCTCGTTAACTGCAACCTGATCCGTAGTAGCAAAAACCAGTCTCGCTCCTTCCAGGTCGCCCTCGATGTAACCACGCTCAAACCACGAGATCACCCCTTCGGTATGACGGGACTTTAACCACGGTGTCAACTTGTAGCTAATCACAACAATTTCGGCTTTCCCCTCAAGTAATGAAGATACCTTGCGTTCAGCTACCCTGCCGCCCCCCACAATAACAATACGCCAACCTTCGCAATTCAGCATGATGGGAATATATTGAGGCATCGTCATTTCCCTCCGGTCCCACCATGGTAGGCGGACGACAAATTTTAAACACATAATTATAATGATAATAGCATACTCCACCATTATCTATTTTTCCATCAGTGGACCTCATTAATAAGCAATATGGGATCGGTAAATAAACAAGAAACCCTGGCCTATCCGATTCACACCCGCGTTGCCATGAAGGCAATTCGAGTAAAGAAACAGCAAGCTCAGGGTATCGAAGAAAATAATCCGGTCCGGTTATACACTCAATAATAATTAGTCTTGGTTAGCTATCACCATATTTCTAACCCGAAACCAATGATAGTGGAGCTTTATCAAGAAGAGAGAGTATATTCTCCTGAACATCTTGAACTTCCTGAGAAGAATCCTTCTCACAATCTACATCCATTTGGGCATCTAGCTGTTCTTCCAAAGCGAAAATTTGCGTAAAAGTCTTTAGCGCCTCAGCGCCTCCCTTTTCTCCCGCCATTTCCTTAACTCGGTTAATCGGATCGTGCATCATCTGATTAACTATACTTTTCGTCAAGCGCCGTATTATTTTACGCTGGCGCTCATCCAGCTCTGGAAGTTTGTTGAACAGACTGTCCATTGTACTTTCGTGGATGGAGGATGATTTCTCCTGCAGTGCACGAATGACTGGCTTAACGCCCAATGTTTCTATCCATTCGTCAAACAACTTTAATTCTTCCTCAATCATAACCTCTATTTTGATCGATTCGGTGCGACGCATTTCCATGTTGCTTTCCACAATACCTTCCAAATCATCAATATCATACAAAAATACATTCTCCAAATCACCTATTGAAGGATCTATATCACGTGGTACCGCAATATCAATCATAAATAAAGGACGATCAGGACGCATTTTCATACTATTTGCCACCTGAGAGGCCGTAATGACATATCCTTCAGAGCCCGTAGAACTAATAAGAATATCAATATCTTTCAGCCGCTGAAAAGCTTCCTGCATTGTACAGGGAACTCCATCAAACTTTGATGCTAGTTCCTGAGCGCGTCCAAAAGTACGGTTAGCTACGAGTACTTCCTCAGCACCACCTCCGCTGAGATGTTTGGCTGTTAACTCACTCATTTTACCGGCACCAAGAATCAAAACTCTCTTACCATTAAAGCTACCGAATATGCGTTTCCCAAGCTCCACAGCCGCATAACTTACAGAAACGGCATTTTCACCGATTGCGGTTTCCGAATGCGCCCGCTTACTGAGTGTAATGGCTTGCTTAAACAGCATATTGAACCAAGTTCCTGTTCCATTCAGGTTTTGCGATAATAAGAAGGCGCTTCGCACCTGACCTAAAATCTGTGTCTCACCTAGAACCATCGAATCTAGTCCACAAGCGACCCGGAACAAATGATCTATCGCTTGTTTATCTTCATACATATATAAATGTGAAGTGAACTCCTCACGAGGAACTCCAAACCACTTCTCCATGAAACTTCGAATATAATATTCACACATATTCAGCCTGTCTACGACCACGTAAATTTCTGTACGGTTGCAGGTAGCTAATATGACACCTTCCAATACACTCTTGGTACGTTTCAGTTCTTGCAGTGCCTGTGGCATGTCACTATCTGTAAAAGAAAAACGCTCCCTAACTTCCACTGGCGCTGTTCGATAATTTAACCCAACTGCGATGACGTGCATTGCAAGTTCACCTGCCTCGTAAAAATATACATGCATCATTCCCTAATAAATATTGTTAATTATATCACAGAGAAATAATGTTTCCTTGAGACTTCGGTGAGCTTTTTATGAACTATTTATGAAAGAAGGCCATTTCTTATCCTTTTACTTCATAAAAAAAATAACCATGGAACATTTCCATGGTTATTCTATCCAGCTTAGTATTATCTTTATACGAGTTCCACTTGATTCATAACAGGTGTTACGACTTCAAGTTCACCCAAACCGCGAATTAATTGCTTCGCGAATATTTTGTCCGGTTTCAATACGGACACCAGGTAATCGATCGCAAGCTGTGGATCAACAGTCTCCCCACAAGTGTAACAATCAATTGCAGCAAACCCTCTCTCAGGATACGTGTGAATCGAGAGGTGGCTCTCCGACAGCAATACAAGTACTGTAGCCCCTTGTGGCTCAAATTGCTTCGATTGCATTGACAATATCGTAGCTCCGCAAGATTCGGCAGCTTCCACCAAATGCTCCTGCAACAGGTCCGCATTGTTCAATACCTCAAAGTCTACTCCCCAAGTATCAACAGCAACGTGTCTTCCGAAAGTTGAATATTCCATCTTTCGGTTCCCCCTTCCTAGGAATAAAATGTTTGAAAAATTTCATCCGCTAGGACCTACGTCATTCACTTCCCGAGGGAAAAATCTCTCGCAACATCTCCATGTCCTGAGTGAATCCTGGTTCCTATATTCTTTTCAACGAGATTAAAAATAACATCTATTAGCGACAAATGCAACCCTTTTTTAAAACCATCTACATAAAAAATGCTCAAGAGTGTGAACATATTCCAAATGAAACTCGCCTTACTTACACCTTAGCGCATTCTCCAGGTCCTAAAAAAACTACCCTAGATAACAGGTAGTTTTCTTCAATACTTTATGTTGCTTCAGCTCATTCTGTGACAATCGTCTAAGTAAACCTTACGCTTCTAGTACAAATAAGCGGCGGGTATGCTGACGAAGTTCTCCATCAATTCGTCCCACTTCATGAGAGTCTTGAGTGACAATACGTAAATCGAGCAGAGCATTAATACTTTTATGAATGAGATCGATCTCTAATTCCACATCATTATTACGATAAATCCGTTGAAGCTCCCCAACTGTGTCCTTATGTTCGTAAATTAGTTTGTGAGAATCACGTGAGTATTCCTCAATTTTGCGAACTCGACCTTCTTGATAATAATACATCATCATGAATCCATTATAAATTCTTGTAACCATACCCGAACCTTTAAAAGTCGAGAACAAAAGTCTCATGACGTTGGTTAAGTGAGGTTTTTCCAAGCGGAAAGACAATTCACAGACGTAATTACCGTCTCTGCGGTCAAAGGGCAGATGGACTTCTTCACCACCGTCATCCTCCAGCACCACCACTTGCCCGCCATTATCGAGTACTTTTACTCGCTGACGTACGTGTGGATCGTACACTTTATGAATAAACTGCGACATCTGATCTTCCGACAAACGTAAACTGGCATTAACATATTCTGTGGCTAACCGCTGAGCCATAAAAATCTCCTCAATTCTTTTAGCAATCCTTTAAAAATATTATACACTACTCATTAAAGCATTTGCTCAGCGATTAAAACGTGAATTCCTGCCATTTTTCAGAAAAAAACGGATTAAGCCGTTCTTAGCTCCAAAAATCCCCCTGCATGCTCACTTTCCTACCGAAACTTCTCCAAATCCCTTTGTGATCCATTATCATTTTTCATTCTTCCGTGATATTCGGTCCAAGATCCTCATTCTTCATATGCTGTTTGATATGACTCCAAAGCTCATCTTTGCCGATGCCTTCTTCGGAAGAGAACATGATAAATCCATCGCCAGCACGCATCGCCAGTGCTTCTCTGATCAATTTAAGATGTTTTGGCCACCGTGATCTCGGTATTTTGTCAGCTTTTGTCGCAACAACACATACCGGCATATCGTAGTGTTTCAACCAATCGTACATCAATTCATCGTCCTTAGAAGGAAGGTGCCGCAAGTCTACAATAAGTAATACAAGACGAAGTGTCTCACGATCCAAGAGATACTTCTCGATCATTTCGCCCCATACCTGACGTTTCGTCTTAGATACCTTCGCATATCCGTAACCTGGGAAATCCACGAAATACACTTCATCATTAATTCTGTAATAATTCAAGTGTTGCGTTTTACCAGGGGTTGAACTTGTTCGCGCCAAGTTCTTGCGATTAATCATTCGGTTAATAAGTGAGGATTTCCCCACATTGGAGCGACCTGCCAGAGCAATCTCTGGCAAGCCATCCACAGGGTATTGATCTGGGCCTACTGCGCTAATTACAAATTCTGCATTTACTACTTTCATTCTTATAATTCCTCTCTAGAGCACTCCGGATTGTTCCACGAGTGCATGTTCCAGTACCTGATCCATGTGGGACACCGGCACAAAAACAACGTCTTCCTTCACACTGTCCGGGATGTCCTTTAGGTCTCGTTCGTTATCCATAGGGAGTAGTATTTTTTTGTAGCCGGCCCGATGAGCTGCGAGCGATTTCTCTTTCAGTCCACCAATCGGCAATACCCGACCACGGAGCGTAATTTCACCCGTCATCGCCACATCTTTCGAAACATAACGGTTCGTTAGTGCGGAGATGAGTGCGGTAGCAATTGTAATACCAGCAGACGGTCCGTCTTTCGGAATCGCGCCTTCTGGAATATGAATATGAATATCGTTCTTCTCATGAAAATCAGGGGCAATACCAAGTACTTCCGCCTTTGAACGTGTATAACTAAAAGCAGCTTGAGCTGATTCTTTCATCACATCCCCAAGTTTACCGGTAAGAGTTAACTTGCCCGTTCCCGGGACAACTGTAACCTCAATAATTAAGGTCTCTCCGCCAACCTCAGTCCAAGCAAGTCCAGTCACAGTGCCAATCTGATCTTCTAACTCTGCTACACCATGGCGGAACTTTGGAATACCTAGATAATCTTTAATATCCTCAGGAGTAATAACTACCTGTTCCTTGCCTCCTGACACTATACTCTTGGCAACTTTCCGGCATAAAGCCGCAATTTGCTGCTCAAGATTACGCACACCGGATTCACGGGTATATTCCCTAATCGTCCGAAGCAGTCCATCTTCGCCAATCTCAAGTTGTTCTGGTTCAAGACCATGCTCCCTCTTCTGTTTTGGCAACAGGTATCTGGTAGCAATTTGCAGCTTCTCAAGTTCAGTATAACCAGGAATATATAGCATTTCCATCCGATCCAATAAAGGACGAGGGATGTTATGAACCGCATTAGCAGTCGTCACAAACATGACGTTCGATAAATCAAACGGCAATTCGATAAAGTGATCACTAAATGTATTGTTCTGCTCTGGGTCTAGAACTTCAAGTAAGGCTGATGACGGATCCCCGCGGAAATCGGAAGCCATCTTATCAATCTCATCCAACAATACAACGGGATTTAGTGTACCTGCCGTCTTCATTCCCTGAATAATACGTCCAGGCATGGCACCAACATAAGTTCTCCGATGACCACGGATTTCCGCTTCATCCCGGACACCACCAAGTGAGATACGAACAAATTCCCGATTCAAGGAACGTGCTATGGAGCGTGCAAGTGATGTCTTACCCACCCCAGGTGGCCCAACAAGACAGAGAATAGGTCCTTTTAACTTCTTCACCAGCTTCTGTACAGCCAAATATTCAAGTACCCGTTCCTTAGGCTCATCTAGTCCATAATGGTCTTCGTTCAGAATTTGCTCCGCTTTGGTTAGATCTAAATCTTCTTCCTCCGCATTGCTCCATGGTAAACTGAGCAACCATTCAACATAATTGCGGATCACACCGCCCTCAGCTGAACTTGTAGGCATTTTCTCTAACCTGTCGATTTCCTTCTCAACTTTTTCACGGACTTTGTCAGGCAGGCCTTTCTCTTCGAGCTGTGCTCGAAGTTCTTCGACTTCACCCGTGCGACCTTCCTTCTCGCCTAGTTCCTTCTGAATCGCCTTCATCTGCTCGCGCAAATAGTATTCCTTCTGTGTCTTCTCCATCTGCTTTTTAACACGTTGGTTGATTTTGCGTTCGAGCTCCAGAACTTCTCGCTCGTTATTCAAAATATCCAGCAGCTTCTCTAACCGCTTTCTAACGTCAATAGTCTCCAATATTTCCTGTTTGTCCTTGATTTTGAGCGACAAATGGCTCGTAATCACATCAGCAAGACGCCCAGCCTCTTCGATATCTGACACCGCAGCAAGCGTCTCAGGGGTCACCTTCTTGGACAAATTGATATAATGTTCAAATTGAGTAAGCACCGTGCGCATCAAAGCATCCACTTCAGGATCTTCGGTTTCTTCTTCCGGTCGCTCCTGAGCAAATACTTCGTAATATTCTTCATTCTCTAAATACTCTAATATTTCAGCGCGCTCCATACCTTCCACTAGCACCCGGATTGTACCGTTGGGTAGTTTCAGCATTTGCCGAACTTTTGCTACAGTACCGATTCGAAAAATATCTTCCTGTGTCGGCTCTTCAATGTTCACTTCAGATTGAGAACATAGGAGAATTAAATTATCGTCAACCATCGCCTTTTCCAGCGCCTTTACGGATTTCTCCCGCCCTACATCTAAATGCAAAACCATGCTCGGGTAGACGAGAAGGCCGCGTAAAGGAAGCAAAGGAAAACGACGGCCCTTGGATTTAAGAGTTCCCATCGTTTATGCACCTCCAAACGTTCTCGTTAAAGATCATTCCTATTTTAGCAAATGTTACATTAAAACACCAACGAAGGACGGCTGCGAAATGCAGCCGCCCAGAGATGTAAGCAACATTATATACAACGCTGAACCTTCAAATAAACTATAGGCTTCCATTTGGTGGTGGTGATTCCGCATGCAGAAACGGCCCAGGTGCAGGTGCAAACAAGTCGGCAACTGATGACAAACCAAAGTCCTTCTCTGCTTCGGGTCCAAATACATGGCGGAACACCTCAGTAACGGTTTCAACAGGGATGACTTTCAAACCCTCTAGACCCTCAAATAAAGTTTGCCAATTATCCTTCGGGATAAGCACTGTGGTCGCTCCAGCCTGAAAAGCTGCCTCAACTTTAGCTACAACACCACCGACAGGCTTCACTTTTCCATGTATACCTATCTCTCCAGTCATCGCAATGCGACGATCAACAGGAACTTTCTTAATCGCCGATGCTACAGCTGTAGCAATAGCTAAACCCGCTGAAGGACCATCAATTGGCGTTCCACCAGGAAAATTAATGTGCAGGTCATACCTAGAGATTTCAAGACCAATCCTCTTCAACACCGTAAGTACGTTCTCCACGGAACCTCTAGCCATACTTTTTCGGCGAAGTGTTCTATTTCCTCCACCTATCTCTTCTTCATCTACAACTCCAGTAATGTTATAGGTTCCTCTACCTTTTTCGACCTGAACAGCGGTAGCTTCAATCTCCAGCAAAGTCCCCATATTGGGACCATATACTGCAAGACCATTTACTACTCCAATTTCCGATTGATCAGGAATCTTACGATCCGGGCGTGGTGTAAGCTGACTACTTGTTGCTACCCATTCCAGATCACCCGCTAGCATATAATCACGCTTCTCTGTCAATGCGAGCCCCGCTGCAAGCTGCACCATATTGACAGCTTCCCGGCCGTTTGTAGCATACTTCTTGATGACATCAACTGCCTCAGGGCAAGGCTTGAATCCTATTCGCTTCACCGCATCCTCTGCAATCTGAGCAATTTCATCTGGAAGGAGTGGTCTGAAATAGACCTCCATGCAGCGAGACCGCAACGCAGGTGGAATATCTTGCGAAGAACGAGTTGTAGCACCAACAAGGCGGAAGTCTGCTGGAAGCCCATTCTGAAAAATATCATGGATATAGGCTGGAGTCCCTGTATCTTCAGAACTGTAATAGGCACTCTCCAAATATACTTTACGATCTTCTAATACCTTTAACAGTTTATTCATCTGAATACTGTGTAGTTCACCGATCTCATCTATAAACAAGATACCACCATGGGCCTTCGTAACGGCCCCTGGCTTGGGTTGGGGAATACCCGCAACTCCCATTGCACCCGCCCCTTGATATATAGGGTCATGTACAGATCCAATTAACGGATCCGCAATTCCACGCTCATCAAATCTCGCGATAGTAGCATCGATCTCCAGAAACTTAGCATCACCTTTGAACGGTGAACTCGGATTTTTCTTAGCTTCCTCCATCACGACCCTAGCCGCCGCGGTCTTGCCTACCCCAGGCGGACCATAGATAATAACATGCTGCGGATTAGCGCTACACAACGCCGCCTTCAGTGCACGCAGTCCATCCTTTTGACCAACAATATCATTTAACGTAGACGGTCTCGTCCGTTCGGATAACGGCTTAGTAAGCGAGACTGCTCGTAGTTTGCGCAATTTCTCCATTTCCTTACGTGACTCTCGGTCTACCGCAGTGCGATTTCCTTTCTGGCTACGAAGCTGATTCCAGAAATAGAGGCCGATCACCACAGCAAAAAACATTTGCACGGCGATTAGGATTACATTGATATCTATCATATTGAGCCTCCCACAATTCGACTGATACATGGTAGTATAGCCTTTTCCCTCCATCATAAAACGCGAATTATGAAGATACTTTTTATTTTTTGAAAATAACGGGTTAGATTTGATAATGATGCGGTATCTCTCTAATCAAATATGAAAAGAGCCGTAAACTGCACAAAACGCGCAGCCTACGGCTCCTTTGTTCATTTATTTAGAAGATACTTCACGATGTTCTTTCCGCCCCGGAATTTCCCCCGTTGCCTCAAATACTTCAACGATGTGATCGATCTCTTTCTTCAGTTCAGACAAAAGCTCATCCTCCGGTACTTTTCGGATCATTTCTCCGTATCGGAACAAGAGACCTTCACCTCGAGCCCCAGCAATACCGATATCCGCTTCGCGGGCCTCACCAGGTCCGTTTACCGCGCATCCAAGCACCGAAACTTTGATAGGCACTTTTAAATTTGCAATATATGCTTCTACCTCATTAGCGATGGAGAAAAGATCGATATCAAGGCGTCCACAAGTCGGACAAGAGATAAGTGTAGCAGCATTCGTAATTAACCCAAATGTTTTGAGCAACTCACGAGCAACTTTCACTTCTTCAACTGGATCAGCACTGAGAGAAATCCGCAAGGTTGACCCTATCCCCATGGACAATAGAGCTCCTATTCCTGCTGCACTTTTCACTGCGCCGGTGAATAAAGTCCCCGCCTCAGTAATTCCAAGATGAAGTGGATAAGGAATGACTTTAGCCGCCTGGGAATATGCTGCAATTGCCATCGGTACATCAGACGCTTTCAAGGAAACGATGATATCATGAAAATCCAATTCTTCTAAAATGCCGATATGAAACAAAGCGCTCTCTACCATCGCTTCAGGCGTTGGATAACCATATTTTTCGAGGAGATGATTCTCTAGTGAACCTGCATTAACGCCGATTCGAATCGGAATTCCCTTTTCTTTGCATGCATTAACAACAGCTTCAACTTTCTCACGTCGGCCAATGTTTCCTGGATTGATACGTACTTTATCAATTCCGTTCTCAATAGCTAGCAAAGCGAGCTTATAATTAAAATGAATATCAGCCACGAGCGGTATATGAATTTGTTTCTTGATTTCTTTGATCGCGGCAGCCGCTTCTTCGTTGTTTACTGTCACACGAACTAATTGGCAGCCCGCTTCTTCCAACCGAAGAATCTCAGCCACCGTTGCTTTAACATCAGCCGTCTTTGTAGTACACATACTCTGAATGATCACTTCATTACTTCCGCCAATCACCAAATTACCGACTTTGACAGCCCGCGTATCTTGTCTCAAGAATGTCATTTCATACCTCTCCCATAACGTCAAAGCTCCACCCCCGTAAGTAAAGCCAGCTAGGGGCTCACTCTACAAAGGTGGAGAATTCAACATCTATTTTGTCACGTGTTAAATTATCTTCACGCGCTCTCTTCTTGCTTCTTATTCTTCTTTGTTTCCAACTCAGGAATCGTCTTCTCGATGACGACTTTCTCCGTAATAACGCAATCGGTAACATCTGCACGAGAAGGAACCTCATACATTACATCAAGCATCAATGCTTCAATGATCGCACGGAGTCCACGAGCGCCTGTATTCCGCTTAATTGCTTCACGGGCAATCGCTTCAAGAGCTTTTGGCTCAAATTCCAATGTTACATTGTCGAGCTCAAGTAGCTTCTGATATTGCTTAACCAGAGCATTCTTCGGCTCAGATAGAATCCGGACAAGTGTAAGCTCATCTAGCGGCTCTAGTGTGGAAATAACCGGTAAACGCCCTACAAACTCAGGAATCAATCCGAATTTGAGCAAATCTTCCGGTAGAACCATCGATAGATGCTCACCTGGCTTCAGATCTTTCTGTCCATCACTAACCGCATTAAAACCAATCACTTTCTTACCAACACGACGCTTGATCATTTGCTCAAGGCCATCAAATGCCCCACCACAAATAAACAAAATGTTCGTCGTATCAATTTGAATAAATTCCTGATGCGGATGTTTACGTCCTCCTTGAGGAGGTACCGATGCTACAGTCCCTTCCAATATCTTCAGGAGTGCCTGTTGTACACCTTCCCCAGAAACATCACGGGTAATCGAAGGGTTCTCAGACTTACGCGCCACTTTATCAATTTCATCGATATAAATGATTCCGCGTTCTGCTTTTTCCACATCATAATCTGCTGCCTGAATTAACTTCAGCAAAATATTCTCTACATCCTCACCGACATAGCCGGCTTCTGTGAGCGAAGTAGCATCTGCTATTGCAAACGGTACATTTAAAATTTTGGCCATAGTTTGAGCCAACAATGTCTTACCGGAACCTGTTGGTCCTAGCAATAAGATGTTACTCTTCTGTAGCTCCACATCTTCAATCTTACTACCTGTATTCACACGCTTATAGTGATTATAAACTGCTACAGAGAGAGATTTCTTCGCCAAATCCTGACCAATAACATATTGATCCAAAATATCGCGGATTTCTTTTGGTTTTGGAATCTCTTTGAGATCAAGTTCTTCTTCGTGTCCGAGTTCCTCTTCGACGATCTCCGTGCACAATTCGATACATTCATCACATATATAAACGCCCGGTCCGGCCACAAGCTTACGTACTTGTTCCTGCGATTTACCGCAGAAAGAACACTTCAGTTGTCCCTTTTCATCGTTAAATTTAAACATGTAAACACCCCTTTATGATTTGATCGGCTTATTGATGACTTCGTCGATGATCCCGTAGTCCTTAGCCTCTTCCGCGCTCATGAAGAAGTCGCGGTCCGTATCGCGCTGAATCTTATCAAGGGGTTGACCCGTACGATCCACATATATCTGGTTCAACTTTTGTCTCGTTTTGATAATCCATTCTGCGTGGATTTTGATATCAGATGCCTGGCCTGACACACCTCCGAGTGGTTGGTGAATCATGACCTCACTGTTTGGTAAAGCAAACCGTTTACCTGGCGCACCTGCTGTAAGCAGAAGCGACCCCATACTCGCAGCCATCCCCATACAAATCGTTGAAACATCTGGGCTGATAAGTTGCATAGTATCATATATCCCCATCCCAGCAGTAACAGAACCCCCTGGTGAATTGATATACAAATGAATATCCTTCTCAGGATCCTCGGCTGCTAAGAACAACAGTTGAGCAATTACGAGATTGGCAACGTCATCGTCAATCGCGCTGCTTAGAAAAATGATGCGATCTTTGAGAAGTCTTGAGTATATATCGTAAGACCGTTCTCCCCTATTTGTTTGTTCTACAACCATAGGCACCAGATTCATGTGACCAACCTCTTTTCTTATTCGATTTCTGCGCTTACAGAAGTATTCTACCATGTTCAAAGTCACATGTCATTTTTCACACATTACAGTTTATGTCGCCCGGAACACAATATATTACCTTTGGTCTGCTTCGGGTCCACTTGGAAATATATGTATTCTAAAAAAGAGATAAATCAAGGCACGCATTAAATATACGTGCCTTGAAGCAATACTTGTTGTTATTAGGTAATGTTATTCAGCAGACTCTTCAGTCTTAGCAGCTTCTGCTTGCTCAGCAGGAACTTCTTTGCTGTTCTCAATCAAGAACTGAATCGTTTTGCGTAGAGTAACATCTTCGTTCAAACTATTTAGTGAACCATTAGCTGCAAGAATGTTAAGGATATCTTCTGCTGAACGCTTGTACGCCACAGCCATATCAGCTACTTCTTTGTTGATTTCTTCTTCAGTAGCTACGATACCTTCAGCTTTTGCGATGGCTTCCAAGACAAGGTTGTTGCGAACGCGTTTTTGAGCGTCGCCTTTCATTTGTTCTTGAAGGTCTTCGATCGTTTGACCAGAGAAGTTAAGGAACATTTCAAGGTTCATTCCTTGGGAGTGAAGACGATTGTCGAAATCACGTACCATGTTTTGAACTTCGCTTTGTACCATTGCTTCTGGAATCTCAACTTCAGCATTGTCGCCTACTTTATCAACAACAATACCTTCGCGAACGGAGAGTCCTTCTTTTTCTTTGCGAGCCAACAATTGTTTCTTCAGATCTTCTTTGTACTCTTCAAGAGTATCAAATTCACTAACATCTTTAGCAAACTCATCGTCTAGTGCAGGCAATTGTTTGCGTTTGATTTCATGTACCTTTACTGCGAAGACAGCTTCTTTGTTAGCTAGTTCAGCTACTTGGTAAGCTTCTGGGAAAGTCACGGTAACATCTTTGAAGTCTCCAGTTGCTAAGCCAACCACTTGCTCCTCGAAGCCTGGAATAAATGTGTTGCTTCCAAGTTCCAAAGAATAACGTTCTGCTTTGCCACCTTCGAAAGGTACACCATCTACAGAACCATCAAAGTCGATTACAACTGTATCGCCATTTTGAGCCGCTTCTTCGTCAAGTACAACGAGTTCAGCGTGACGTTGTTGTAGACGCTCAAGTTCTTGACTCAATTCCTCATCACTAACTTCTAGGTTTTGTGCAGGCACTTCGATGCCTTTATAGTCGCCAAGTTGAACTTCAGGTTTCACAGTTACTTTTGCTTTGAATTTGAAAGTTTCGCCTTTGCCAAACTGTTCAACGTCTACTTCAGGACGATCAACCGGGAAAATTTCCACTTGGTCAATAGCCTCACCGTAAACTTCAGGAAGCAAAATGTCGATTGCATCTTGATACAAGCTTTCTACACCGTAACGTGCTTCGAAAATAGGCCGTGGTACTTTACCTTTACGGAATCCAGGTACATTAGCTTTCTTAGCTACCTTTAGAAACGCTTTATCCAGTGCAACGGAAACGCGTTCCGCTTCTACTTCTACCTCAAGAACCCCAAGGTTCTTTTCTATTTTTTCCCAAGTTGCTTTCATTTTATGCCTTCCCCTCCAAATTTCACTATACTATACTGAAATACTGAAACCGAATCGCGGTAAAACAGCTATCAAGGTTTCAGTATAGCTGTCCTTATAACACGATCAGAATAACCATTATATTATAAACAACAATACATCATTTTACAAGAGCAAGTACTGTAACTTCCAGAGTGAGTATTATTCCCCATAATCAGGACTTTGTTCCAATAGAAACAAACTGTTTCATAGAGCGATAAGCCTGTTCATAACGCAAACGCATACTATCTGTAATCCCATAGAGACTACGGATCTCTTCGTCATTCTTGTCATCGGACAGAGTTTCCGACACAATCGTATGCAGTACTCCTGCCCATACATCTAAGATTGAATCGCCCTCACTAAGTATGGAGCGATAATTCATAGTCCCATACACTCCCATAATAAATTGGTACCATAACTCTTGAGCAAAATAAAGTAATGTCGGATTATGAATCCCTGTGTGTTGTTCAACTCTCTCCAACACTTCCTGCACAGGAGGTGGGAAATCAGCGGGTTTCAACGGTACTTGATCCAATTCGACTTCTACTTCTTCTCCTCCACGCTGAAACCTAATTAAGCCTTGTGAACCCCTGCGATTCAATATTTGCAGGATGCGATACTGCAACAATGGATGCAATTCACTCCGATTCAACCACAAATGAAGGGTTTCGTCAATTTCAGACATATCGACATAAGTTAACTGCTCCAACGCAAGAAAGCTATGTTCTGACATTGGTCTTTCCATAACAGCTTGCAGTAGCTTCTTTGGATAGTCTTTATCCTCAGCAATCTTAGCATCCATATGTCTTCTGGCTAGTTGCTCTTCGCCTTCTTCTTCCGCAATATCTAAATCATCATTATTCAGAGATTGAGGGAAAGCGCTCATCAACCACTCTAACAGAGCCTGCCATTCTTCATAATGCCTTGGATCCTGTCCTTGGCATTGTAGCAAAAACTTGAGTAATTCAGCAGCCTCTCCGTATCTTTCCGTTTCCAACATCCTTGTAAGCTCAATCTGGTAGTAATCCAGAGTCTTGGGGAATAGGACGATATTATCCTTATTATCCGATTGAATTCCGCTGATAAGGACACCTCCCTTCATCTAAACTGTCAAACTATAATTATCAATTGTAGATTATAGCATAGACACCTCACCCGATGAAAATTCATGTTGTAACTCACGCCCTAATTCCGCCACAAGTTCCCATATAATGTTTCGTCAAAAAAAGGAATCAACCCCTTAATCAGTGCTTGACGTACACAGACATCATTCTAACGGAACTAGCAGACCTTATATTTAGTTTTTTGAGGGTAAAAAAAATCTAACGGAACTGAGAGGCCTTATTTCTTCCAAATGATGCTCTCATGAATGAATATGATCAAATAACGTCTGCTGGTTCCGTTAAAATCCAGAACAGTGGAATAAACCGCAATAAGGTCGTCTGAGTTCCGTTACAGAGATTCGCAATCAACTTCGATTGTTGGTCAAACGCTATTATTGATTTTGAGCCAAAATAAGATTAATATAAAATCCTTGATTAATGTTTGTGGATATGATAAGATATTTTTTGCTTGAATTTTTTGTTTGTTATCATGTCTCAGTAGCTCAGCTGGATAGAGCAACGGCCTTCTAAGCCGTCGGTCGGGGGTTCGAATCCCTCCTGGGACGTAATTAGAAAGAGTCCACTTTTGTGGACTCAGCTTGTCGAGAAACCCAGTCATTTTCATGACATCG
>NZ_RZNY01000035.1 GCF_003994475.1 Paenibacillus anaericanus
TTCTTAATTTTTGGACCTATGCTTTAACTTAATGACATTGCCCTACCAGGGCCCCATTATCGAACATTCTATCTTTAGATTAACAAGCCATTTTATGAGAAAAAGTTAGGAAGATATTTCTTGTGTGCTTCCAGCATTTCGTCTAAGATTACTTTCGCTGTGGAAACAGATGGGATGAGCGGATGATGTGCTAATGCCTGAAGTGCTAATCCCCGATCGCCACTTACCGCTGCGTCGATAGCAGTGCTTTCGTAAGTTTTAACAGCTTGTAATAGACCTATAATATGTGCAGGAATATGCTGAGGAACTAAAGGAATAGGTCCCAATGCAGTCACAACACAGTTTACCTCGATGCTAGCATCCGCAGGTAAGAAGTCAAACACTCCTCCGTTAGGAACATTCAGCGTCTGGATATCATTACGTCCAAGATATAACGACTGCATCAAGTTTACCGCGGCCTCAGAATAATAAGCTCCACCACGTTGTTCCAATTGTTTCGGTTTGTCCTCAAGGGTTTCGTCTTTGTACAGTTCGAATAGTTCTTTTTCAACCCGGCTTACGATATCAGCCCGAGTTCCATCTTCTTCTAACGATTTCTTCATCTCTTCGAACATCTCTGTCATCATATAGAAGTATCTGAGGTAATAAGTAGGTACAGCGCCTAATGATTCTAGGAATCCAGGTTCCCAACCAAGTGTAGGGACGTTTTTAGCCGAATACTCTGCTTTACCACCCAACAGTTCTGGTAGTTTTTCCTGTCCATCAACCAAAGCCGACGTTACCCAGTGCAAGTGATTGATACCGACAAATTCTGGTAAAACTTGTTTCTCATCAACACCATAAGCTTCAGCCAAAAACTTCTTAAAATTAACTGGTGAATTACAAAGTCCAACGGTTTTGACACGGGAATATTTGGTTACCGCTTCAGTAATCATCCCTGCTGGATTCGTAAAGTTAAGCATCCAAGCATCTGGCGCTAGTTCCTCGATATCACGGCAAATATCCAAAATGACCGGAATTGTTCTTAAAGCCTTGAACATGCCCCCTGGACCTGTTGTCTCTTGTCCAATGACACCATGGGAAATCGGAATATGCTCATCCAGTTTCCGTGCTTCTAGTAGACCTACACGCATTTGTGTTGTTACAAAATCCGCTCCCTTGATTGCAGTGCGGCGATCCAATGTAAGATGAACTTCCATTGGCAATCCAGATTTACGAACCATACGCTTCGCTAGATTTCCGACGATCTCTAGTTTATGTTTTCCTTCTTCGATGTCGACCAGCCACAGCTCGGAAATTGGCATGTCCTGATAACCTTTGATTAGTCCTTCTACCAATTCAGGTGTGTAAGATGAGCCTCCGCCAATAACCGTCACTTTAATTGCTTTTTTTTCACTCATTGTTCGATATCCCCTTTCAATTCAGAAAATGAAATTTCTCTTAAATTGTTCATGACATCAGGACTCGCCTCATAATTAGCACAATCCATTGCACTTAATACCGCTCCAGCTACCGGTTCCATTGTAATCCGCGTTACCTTCACTTTAGGGGCCGTACGTTTTACTGTTTCCTCAAGTGCGTCAACCATTGTCGTGTTCTGACTTTTGGCGAGTATACTTCCGCCCAGAACTACCTCAAAATCATCATCTTGCATACCGAGTCTCTTAATCAGCGCCGCTACAGCGTTACCATGTTCGGAACCTTGCTCGGTAAGAATATCAATAGCGACTTCATCGCCCATATCCGCCGCCTCAAATATCAACTTGGCGAGATCAAGCGGAGGACGATAATTGTCGTCCAATGCGGCATCTAGCATCTGTGGTACACTTTCGAATCCAGCTGCCTTTGGCACGATTTCACTCAGTACGGTTTTCGCTCCGCGCCCGTCCCATGCTCGAATAGCCGAACGGAAGGCAAAATTGGCCATATCTCTTCCAGAGCCTTGTCCATCTCCAAATAAAAATCCGAATCCACCATATAATAGTTCTTCCCCAGCCCGATTACGTGCTGCTGCGTTAAAACCGGTACCGCTTATGACGACAGCTCCAAATGGGCTTTTTGTTCCAGCACGCATGGCGATCATTGTATCGCATGCAATAGAATATCTGGGGAACCCTAGTTTGGCTATCATAGGTCGCAGCACTTTATAATCCGGCTCACGATCTGCCCCTGCTAGCCCAAAATACGTATAAGTTAAATCTTCAGGCGAAACACCTGCCTCATCAAGTGCTTGTTTACAGGCTGATGCTATATTCTTCTCCGCCTGTAGCGGATCAATTTGGTGATTTCCATTGCCACTGGCTCCGCGGCCAAGTGCCTCACCCTTTTCATTTACTAGCAAACTATAAGTCTTACTGCCTCCTGCATCTACTCCAAGAAAAAGATTCACTTACGCATCACTCCTTCTACTTAAGAATACAAAAAAAAGACCTTGCTTTCTTCTGCAATAGTCCTCTCTTCTGATACTATCTTACTAATTTTTAATTCCCGCGAATTTTCCGCAACAGACCCGTTGGAGATACTCCCACATGTTGTAGGAATAAACGATTAAAATTAGATAAATTACGGAAACCACTGGATTCGGCAATGTTAAGAATACTCTGTTCACCTTGCGTAAGTAGCTCAACCGCGTATTCCAACCTAAGTTGAACTAAATAATTCATTGGGGAAGTACCCACAATCCGACTAAATAGAGCACTAAACCGAGACGGACTCAAATGGATCCGGTCGGCCAACTCCTTTAAAGTCCATGGATATGACAGTTCCGCCTCCATGACCCCGATCACATTTCGTATCTGCTCCAAATGCTTGGTATTGGCTCGTGACTTTTCCCCTTCTTCATGTAGGAAATAACGGTTAATCTCTGTGAGGAACAGCAATAACAAACCATGAAGTGCTGAACTATAGCCACGCTGAGTAGCCTCGTATTCCTTACGCATATCCGCAATATACTGAACCAACGCGCTACTTCGAGAATGCTGGTGAGAGATCTGATTAGAGAATTGTGGACCTGTTCCTCTGAATGGGAGTAGGATTTCATGATCATATCTTTGCTCGGATACAAGCAGAGAAGGTTCAAACATGACTATGACCATTTCTAAGTCTTTACCTTCATATGCCCGGTGCAAATCATCGGAATCAATTAAAAATAAATCTCCCTGCTCAAAAGGATATTCTCTGCCGTTTATAATATAAATTCCGCTTCCCCTCGTGATCCAATTAATCTCCAGCGCTCGGTGCCAATGCAATCGCTGAAATGAGGGAGATACTCCCTCTGTCATCGACACAGACATCGGAAACAAAGCAGGAAGTTCAATATGATCACGTTGTATGGATGAAGGAAATGATGATTTCATCAAAAGACCTCCCCTTGAATATGCCTGAGACGACCTAACATCGACTCACCCGTTGTATTTTTCACTCCTTTATTGAACCATATCGAGCGATCGTATTCTACCCTTACCAGCCTACTTGTGCAATCTGATCAAGGCCAGAAGGTCCTAATTACCTGTTCCTGCTCATCTAGGGTCAACTTACCGAGCGGTTCTCTGCAATATCCAGCGTTAATTCCTTGGCGTGTTAAAATAAATTTGATCGTCTTGATCGCTCCGATTTGGAATATTAGATTGATTTTTTCACTTATTTTCTTAAGTTCGATAGTCGCCTGATCCCTGTTCTGATCATCAAGCAACTTTATGATATGTCTTATTTCCTCCAACATAATGTTCCCCATGATGCTCGTGATACCTTCATAACCTTTTTCATAATAATCAATAATCGAAGCATCGAATCCGGAAAGAACTTTAAAGCCCTCCCCCAGCTGCTCTTTTGTAGACTTCACATGATCTGGGTTTCCAGCTTCTTTCAATGCTATGATTTGCGGGTAATCATGAGCTAACTTCAATAACATATCTACTTCTAAATTAAAGCCATTCCGGGGCGGATTATTATATAGCATAATAGGTAATGTTGTAGCCTCACATACCGCCTTAACATAGTTATAGGCCTCAGCTTGGGTAGGTCGTACATAAGGCGGAAAGCCCAGCATAATCGCATCAAGCTTTGCATGCTCCGCTTCACGCGCCAGAATAACCGCATCTTTAGTCACTGTGGCGGCAACTCCCCCGTATAAGAGCAAATTATCCTGAGCATGCCGTTTCGTTTCGTGATACAATTCCGCTCTTTCCTGGATCGTCATGGAGTGCTGTTCCCCCGTTGAACCACTTATCAACAAGGCTGGAGCCTGCTTGCTCACATAGTAATCAACCAGCTCTTGAATACTTCCCTTGTCCAAGTCACCATCTTCGTTAAACGGCGTAACCATTGCAATGCTATAAGATAAAAATGGATTATGTATCATTCCGCACTTCCTTTCCATATTAGTTAGAATATCAAATTATGTATCCCTTTTCATAGTTCAAAACCAAAATCAGTGGTTGACTTCGCTAAATTGAGTCGCTACGGGTTCGGAGGGTTCTTGCGATCGCTGTTAAAGCCCTATTTCTTGATTATAAAAGGATTATTGGTCGAAATAGTGCTTTAAAGGCGAACACTACCGTTTCTTCAGAATCCCTCCGACCCTTCGCTCTGTTCGCTCGTACAATCAACCACAGATTTCTAATTTGAACCCTTTTTATTGTAACAAAAAAATCACNACAATCAACCACAGATTTCTAATTTGAACCCTTTTTATTGTAACAAAAAAATCACCGCATTTGACTAGTGAGTCAAAATGCGGTGATCTTCTATTCCTCAGCTAATTAGATCTGCAGATCGTAGCGGAGAGGACGGAATTGTCCTGAAGAAGCGGAGCGGTCGCCTTTGCCTCCGAATTTATACTGCTCTAAGCAATATATTCAATAAAATTCGGAGGCAACAGCGATCGTAAGGATAATCCGTCCTCGCAGCGGCCTGTTGAGCCTAATTACACCATGATTTTGCAAATATCATTAGTAAACTCAACCGGATCCTGAAGTGGCAATCCTTCAATCAGAAGGGCTTGATTATATAGAAGAGCTGTATACAGACCCAGCTTTTCCTTATCCTTCTCGAACGAATCTTTTAAGGATTGGAACACAGCATGATTTACATTGATCTCTAATACCTTGCTAGCCTTCACATCTTGGCTGTTCGGCATAGCATTTAATATTTTCTCCATCTCGATCGTTACTTCACCTTCAGTCGAGAGGCATACCGGATGACTCTTTAAGCGTTTGGATGCTTTTACATTAGTGACTTTATCAGCCAATAAAGTTTTCATATAATCGAAAAGCTCTTTCGTTTCGTTCTCTTCGGACTCCGATTTATCAGCGCTCTCGTCCGCTTCAATTCCCAAATCGCCACTTGATACGGATTTAAACTCTTTATCTTTGTAATTCATAATCATTTTAATTGCGAACTCATCAATATCATCAGTGAAGTACAGAATTTCATAACCTTTTTCGGTTACAAGTTCAGTCTGTGGAAGCTTATCAATACGCTCCATCGATTCCCCTGTAGCATAGTAAATGTATTTCTGATCTTCCGGCATTCTAGATACATATTCATTTAAAGTGATCAACTTCTTCTCCTTCGAGGAGTTGAACATCAATAAATCCTGCAATTCTTCACGATGGCTTCCATAATCGCTATAAATTCCGTATTTCAATTGTCGGCCAAAGGATTTGTAGAACTGCTCGTACTTTTCTCTCTCATCCTTTAACATACTTTGCAATTGACTCTTAATTTTGCTCGAAATGTTCTTGGCGATCATCTTCAACTGCCGATCATGCTGCAACATTTCACGCGAAATATTCAGTGATAAACTTTCCGAATCGACCATCCCTTTTACAAAACTAAAGTAATCAGGGAGCAAGTCAGAACATTTATCCATGATGAGTACGCCACTTGAATACAATTCCAATCCCTTTTCAAATTCCTTGGAATAGTAATCGAACGGGATGCTTTCTGGAATATATAAGATGGCTTGGTATACTACCGCTCCATCGGCGTTAATGTGGATATGTTTGAGCGGTTTGTCATAACCGTAATGTTTCTCAGCATAGAATTTCTCATAATCCTCAGTCGTGAGTTCGTTTCTATTCTTTCTCCAAATCGGGATCATACTATTGACATGCTGTTCTTCCTGATACTCCTCGTATTCACTTTCACTACCTTCCTTCAAACGCTGTCCGGTAATGTCCATTTTAATCGGGTATCTGATGAAATCAGAGTATTTCTTAATAATGGACTTCAATCGATACTCGTCCAAATACTCATCATAAGATTCATCTTCGGTGTTCTCTTTAATCTTCAGTACAATTTCTGTACCCACCGAATCCTTTTCGCATGGTTCAATCGTATAGCCATCTGTACCTGTGGATTCCCACTTGTATGCGACATCGCTGCCCAGCGCTTTACTCGTCACTGTAACAACATCTGCTACCATAAATGCCGAGTAGAATCCTACACCAAATTGACCGATAATATCATGGCCGTCTTTCGATTCATTCTCCTTCTTGAAAGCTAAAGACCCGCTCTTAGCAATAACTCCAAGGTTATTCTCTAACTCTTCTTGGGTCATACCAATACCGGTATCACGAATGGTCAAAGTTCTGTTTTCTTTATCAGCACTTACCTTAATATAGTATCCATCACTGTCAAAAGCCAGATTCTCATCGGTTAAAGCTCTATAATAGATCTTGTCGATAGCATCACTGGCATTTGAAATCAGCTCTCTAAGAAATATCTCTTTTTGTGTATAAATGGAATTGATCATCATTTCTAATAATCGTTTGGATTCAGCTTGAAACTGTCTTTTTTCCAATTGGATCTCTCCCTACAAAAGTTTATTTATGCCATCTAATCCTGTTTATCTATTCCAGATTAGCACTCTTGTCCTCCGAGTGCCAACCTATATTTTTTATAACATTACTTAATTTCAAAGTCAACCTGAGTACACTGGATCCACCACGTGGTTGAATATAAGGATCTATATCGTTAGACTATTACATAGGATTGTTTATCTACAATAAGATGAACTACAGAACGTAGCACAAGTAAACCTGAGGGGAGAATTTACATGCCGAGCTTAATTTTAGAGGGTGGAACCCTACGTCCCATATTCAGTGCTGGTGTAATGGATGCACTGCTAGAGCAGGATTTGATGTTCCCCTATTGTATTGGTGTATCTGCAGGAATCAGCAACGGATTTTCCTATATTTCCAAACAAAAGCGTAGAAATTTAGAGATATTAGAGAAATACCGTCATGATAATCGTTACATAGGATACCAAAATTTTGTGCGTTGCCGGAGCTTATTTGGTTTGGAGTTTGTGTTCAAAGAGATCCCCGATAAACTCATTCCATTTGATATGGATGCATTTCGTAGCTACGATGGACGCCTTCTAGTTGGTGTGACCAATGCACGAACCGGATTACCTGAATATATGGATGGAATGGAGACAGAGGAGCATTGGAATATGCTTCGTGCCACCTGCGCACTTCCCGTATTCTTCCCTGTGATTGAAATGAAAGGGTCTGAATATTATGACGGGGGATTATGCGACCCGATTCCTATTCGCAAATCTATTGAAGACGGCAACGACAAGCATCTCATCATCTTGACCCAACCAAAGGGTTACACCAAGCAATTCAGCAAAAAAAATGCCCTGATCGGGAAGCTATTTAAACGTAAATATCCTCTGCTTGAAGAAATCTTGTTAACTCGTCACGAGCGATATAATGAAACGGTGAAATTTTGTGAACAGCTTGAGCAAGAAGGTAAAGCCATCATCCTTCGTCCTGAGCAACCTCTTGAGAGCTTTGAGAAGGATATTAACAAACTGCGCGACTCCTATCAGCATGGGTACGGCTTAGCCATGAACAATATGAACGAAATTCGCAAGTTATTTGTTTGATAGATACACGAATAATCTCGATCTACCAACTCTATGACGCTATAATTTGAAAAAATGAAAATATTTGTCTATCTGGCTTTGTGCACACCATTAGTGAACATGCTATAATTATGGTTGCATTTACTAGGAGTGAATACAACCGTATCTCACTTAAGGAAAAATAATAGTGGGATTTGAAAGGGGAGCCTGAGGATGTTTGCAAAGCGACTGAAGCAGTTGCGTAAACAGAGGAAATTAACCATGCAGGAAGTGGCTGATTACGTTGGGGTTGCAAAGAGCACTTATGCTGGGTATGAATCTGGATACCGTGAGCCCACATTGGAATCCATTCAAACGATATCTCGAAAACTACATACTTCTGCGGATTACCTTCTCGGGCTCACTGATTATCCTGAGCCATCAGCTGAACTTAATCATAATGCAAAAGAATATCTAAATTACGAACAGCTCCACTGGGACGGGGTTCCTTTGGAAAAAGACGATGTAGAATTAATTCGTATTTTACTTGAACGAGTGCTCCGTGACCGAAACTTTCCAAAGGACGAATGATTTACCCACCCATTATTTCCTTCAACTTCGCTTCTGACTCCTCCTGAAGTTTCACCCTTAGATCATTATAAGTTTGCTTCCATTGCTCAACAACACTAAGAGATACCTGATCATTTTCTGCGGTTTGAATAAGCTCTTGAAAAGTACCTTCACAGGTGGATTTTGCAGTTGCAAGCTCCGTGTCCAAATTATCTCTCCAAGCTAGTACAACACGGGGATCTTGCTTATCCATCTGCTGAGCATTACTTTCCGCTTTACTTAGAACCACCTTCGTATCCTTCGTACACTTCCCTTGAACATTTGTAAATTCTTCTTCGTATTTTTCGACTTTGGATACTACGGGAGACGTTTGAGCAGTACTTGATGAACCCATCTCTAAAGGTGCCGAGGAGTTTGACTCTGTTGGACTTTGGTCCTGTTCGTTAGGTTTCACCGAGACTAAGGTTTCTGACTTGGTTGAACCTGACTCGTTGTGTTTGGACGAACTATTTGTTTCCGGCTTCATTGAACTAGATGATGTATCTGGTTTCCTCGTATCTAGCGTATCCGAGTCGTTTATTTTCCCTATCTGAGGGACAGTTGTTTCCTTTTCCTGAGTTTGAGATGATGCTTCTTCTTTGACTACAGATACAGAGCCATCAGAGTCGTCAGCGACATCAGCATTTTCACCCCCCAAATCAGCTGCCTCTTCTATTGTTTGTAACGCGTCACCCGTCTCTTCATACGAATTATTATCAGCTAGAAGCGGCAGCCCTTCTTCCCCTTGTGAGATTTGCTGGCCCTGATCCTGTGCACTGGCATTCACCAATTGATTCTTATTTGAAGACTCCTTCCAATACAATCCTCCCCATACAAAAAGCAAAATTATTGTGATACACGTCAAGAGACTAACCGCAACATTCGGTTTATAAAATCGACGACGCCTTCTCTTTCGGATACGTTGTTTTCCCATGTGATATCGAAACCACCTTCCAAATATTTTTCTCTCTAATGTCCAGATTAAGCGCACTATAAGGACAAGAAATAAGCCAGCCCTTCTAACTCCAAAGAGCTAAGAGAGCTGGCTATGCATTTAAAACTTCATTAAATCCTTGAGAATTAAGTTTGTCATCTGAGTAACTTGATTCTTCACATCCTTAATCGCTTTATTCTTGATTGACTTCGATACATCGATTTCATTAATCTGATCATAACTATCATTTCCAGCTTGAACAACATCAAGAATCAACTGTACTCTTTCTGAGTCATTCGTTGCAGCTTGAAGTCTCACTTTGATATCGGCAAGCTCAACTTTAAGTGACTTGATGATATTATTAATCATCGCTTCAGGGTCTTCTACTCCATTAATAAGCGTAACCTCTTGCTCAAAGATTACCTTCGAACTTCCCCCTAAGTAGTTAACCAGCGAAGCTTGAATAACAGCGGTTCCTTGCTGTACCTTTTTCGAAATGGATACTTTGCCGTTCGAATCCACCTTAACATCCTTACTTCCGGAATCTTTCTTCCATTTCACGCTAGAGGATGGAATTTCTACGCCTAGAACCTTCAAAGTATATTGATGCTGACGTCCATTATCCGTAATCTTCACACTCGATTCCGTCTCGGTACGGATATATGCTGCACTCAAAGCTTTAATAGCCTGCTCATCATATTTGAGTTTGTTCTTAAATTTCTGTACCACGGAAGCTACATCAACTGGTTTAGCACCAAGATTATATAGCACCTCACTTAACACATAATTATCCTTATCAGCTAGCACTGCTGCCAAGGCGTTTGACTTCACCGTCTCCAACCCATTTTTATTACTTAATACCTTAGCTAACTCTTTGGAGCTCATATTCGCTATGGTGTCATGTACTCTTCCTTGGACTCCTTTATTGCTACCACCATCACCAAAGAGCAAGATCAGGAAATCATCTATCTTAAGATTAGAACCCCCACCCGCATCCGTTAGCGTATCCAGTGTTGCTTGAAATTCTGAATTAGACAAAATGCTCTCGAGTTGACTAGCCTCCACATCATATGGAACAGACCCAACTGCTTTGATAATATTAAACAACCCCATCTTCAGTTGATTCTTATCAACGGAAGCCGGAAGCTTGGCCGCGATAGGTTTCCAAATCGGATCAATTAATGTCTGGTCCTTGTTGAAATTAAGTCCGATAAGCTCATCTCGAAGCTTCTTAACATCTTTGACATCAGAAGTACCACCTTCAATAAGTGCGTTACGCAGCGTATTCATTTCCTCTAGGAATAACTCCACTGGGAATACATTTCCTTCTTCAGCAGCAGCCGTTAGCGTAACATCACGTTCGAAAATTACCTTCCCTGCTCCGCCGTAAGGATTAATGAGCTCCGCCTGAATAACGGCCGATGCACTTGCAACCCTTCTTGGGATTGTAACAGTACCATTTGGCAATACATTTACATCATCACTTCCGGAAACTTTGGACCATTGAAGTGCTATAGCAGGAATATCTACCCCTAGCACCTTCAGGCTGTAAATGTGCTGACGACCATCCTCACTTTCGTTTACAACCTCCGACGATTCCGAACGCATATAAGCGACTGTCATTGCATGAGTAGCTGGCTCTATATTCTGCAATCTAGCCTGGTAGTTCAATACTGTGGAGCCTAGCTCTAGTGACGTAATATCTAGTTTCGCTAGAATCGAACTAAACTTATAAGCTTCTGTTTCACTAAGCAATTGATTGGTAGCTTGTAGGACGATTGAGGTTATGGCTTGGTTATTTCCAAGCAAACCTATTAACTCAGAAGAAGTCATGCTCGCAAGTAAATCTCGAACAGTTCCTTCGATCCCTTTGTGAGAATCGCCATCGCCGAACATAAATAGTAGGAAATCATCCATTACGATATTAGCATCTCCGCCTGCTGCCGCAATTGCCTTCAACGTAGCACGGAATTCAGGGTTTGTCCGAATTGCCTCGAGTTCCGATGCATTTGGATCATATTGAAATGAGCCTACAGCGGTAAATATTTGGAACAAACTTGCTTTTAATGCATCTGGGTTTACATTCGCAGGTAGCCTTGATTCAACTTTCGCCCAAATTGGATCGATTAATGCCTGATCCAATGTTGGATCTAACCCTGCGATTTCATCTCGTAAATTCTGGACATCTTGAATATCCGCCTGATCTCCTGCTGCAAGCGCTGCATGCAGCTTATTCATCCGCTCTAGGAATTGCTCCGCCGGAAACACGGTTTCTTCCCCAGGAGTAGTGGCATCACCCAATGTCACTGCCTTCTCAAAAATGACGATGCCCTTTCCTCCATACGGATTTATTAGCTGCGCTTGAACAACAGCCGTACCACTTTCTATACCCTCGGGAATAGTAATAACTCCGTTTGATGCCACGGTAACACTTTCGTCTCCAGATATTTTGCTCCATTTCAGCACGAAGGAGGGTATATCTACTCCAAGTGCCTGCAAACTATAGATGTGTTTACGACCATCCTCACTTATCAGTACTGAGTCCTTAACCGATGCGCGAACATAAGCCATGGTCAACGCATTAATAGCTCGATCACTATTCTGGAGCCGACCTTGAAAATAATTCACTAGCATCCTGACATCAGCAGGAGAAATATCCAACTCATTCATAATCAAACTGAACTTATATGCATCTGGATCACTAAGAACCTTATCTGTTGCTTGTAACAATACCTCCGTAGTAGCTTGGCTATTCCCAATTAAACCAATTAATTGGACTAACTGCATGTTCTCCAATAAGCTACTTACCGTTCCTTCCAATCCCTTGAGGCTTCCCCCGTCACCCAACAGAAACACGAGAAAATCATCTACACCAATATCTTCATGCCCACTGGCTGATGCGACAGCCTTCAGCGCACTGATAAATTCAGGATCTGTTCGTAAATTTTCCAAATCCGATACGGTTTGAAGTGAACTCGCCGTCTTGATGAGTCGTATTAAATTCTCCTTTAGCTCCGCCCGATCAACAGATTCAGGAAGCCGAGCGCTGACTTTAGCCCAGAGCGGAGAAATCACGTTATAATCATCGGGGGTCAAACTGTACGCTCTTATTTCATCACGTAGATTAAAAACATCTTGTAACCCCCCCGGATCACTCGCAAGAGCCGCGTATAATTCGTTTAATCGATCAAAGAAAGGAGTACGTGATTGCTCGAATTCAGCAGCGTTCGCCGTTTGTGTCAAATTAAGCTTCGAAATCAAGCCTTGTTGGCTTAGTGGTAATGATCCAATTGAAGCTGCAAATAAGGAGAGTACAAGTGTGGATACGATTACTTTTTTTCTAAAAACCTTCATCTCGTTCACCTCAGGTCATAAATTTGAAATACATTTAGTTCGTGTTCAAAAGAATACTTATTGGGTACCCCTTATAGGACAGGTACTTTTTGTTTGACTCCTTGATTTAGGTTAGGACGACCAACCGAATAATAAATAAAATCAGTGTCAATTAAATCCTCTTCTTTAAACACATTACGTCCATCAATTAGAATGGGTTGTTTCAATACCTTTTGCAGTTCTAAGAGATCAACTGATGCAAACTCTTCCCATTCCGTCAATAAACAAAGGGCGTCAGCATCTTGCGCCGTTTCCAGTGCTTCATTGCACCAAATAACATCACCTATTCCGAATAGGGATTGAAAACTATGCAGGGCAACCGGATCATACGCTTTTACAATGACCCCGTGATCAACCAAATACTGAATGATTTCTAAGGCTGGTGAATCGCGAACGTCATCTGTATTCGGTTTGAATGCCAACCCCCATATTGCAACAACCTTTCCTTGCAGTTCGCCATCAAAAACAGTCTTAAGCTTCCGTATAACATTGAATCGTTGATCCTGATTCACTTCCACAACCGAGCGAAGCAGTTTAAATTCGTAATCTACATTTCCAGCAATTTGAATAAGTGCACTCGTATCCTTTGGAAAACAAGACCCACCATAACCAATTCCAGCTTTCAAAAAGGACGGACCTATTCTTTTGTCATAGCCCATACCATCTGCCACCTGGGTAACGTCCGCTCCAACCTTTTCACAAATGTTAGCTATTTCATTAATGAACGAAATCTTCGTTGCCAAAAACGCATTGGATGCGTATTTAATCATTTCCGCACTACGGATATCTGTTACGACAATATTCTCTGTAAGAGGTTTATGAAGCTCTACCATGATGGCTGCCGCACGTTGGCATTCCGCTCCGATGATAATTCTATCGGGTTTCAGCGTATCCTGAATCGCCGAACCTTCTCGCAAAAATTCAGGTAGTGAAATGCTATCGAAGGGCTTATTGGTGTGTAAACGTATTAATTGTGCTAGTCGCTCGTTTGTTCCAACGGGTACTGTGCTTTTCACGGTAATGATCTTATAGCTATTCATTGCTTCTGCGACTTCAATTGCCGCTTGATTGATATAGTCCAGATTTGCCTCACCGTTGGGCAACGGAGGTGTTCCAACGGCTAGTATAATAATGTCTGAATGGATTACCGCACTGGATAAATCAGCAGTAAACGCAAGTCTACCCTCTTCACGATTAGTCGCAGCCAATTCCTTCAATCCCGGCTCATAAATAGGAATTTCACCGTCATTTAACATGTCAATCTTGCGAGGATCATTATCTACGCAGATCACATGATTGCCTAACTCTGCATAACAAACACCCGATACAAGTCCGACATATCCCGTTCCGATCACCGCAATGTTCACTCTCAATCACTCCTTTTTTGAAATCCGCTCTTTAAACCGTGCACAGTTGCATAATCTCGTTCCAATCAAAAGCAAGCCTCACGATATCCTCTTCTATAAGTTCACTCCCGGTCTGCACTTCGATAATGTCCATTTCCGTCATAGCCCGAAGGCTATGTCTGCTATCTCTCGAAATGACTAAGACATCTCCAGATTTCACTGGAAAATGTCTGCCGTTTAGCACCATCTCTCCGTCACCAGCAACGACGGTCCATACTTCATCTCTTAGCAGATGATATTGATAGCTTAAGTTCTGTCCCGGTGTAACACAGATTCGCTTGGTTAGAACCTCGTTACCATCTGGATATTTTAAATAATCGAGAACTCGGTAACGGCCCCATCGCCGTTCCTCGTACATCGGTCGCTGATCTGAATATTTCATAACCTCTTTGATCATCGGGCTTGATGCCTTGTCCGATACTAGAATGCCATCTGGACTTGCTGCCACAACTACATTTGGCAAATTAAGCAATGTAATCGGGATATCAAGTTCATTGATTACATGCGTATTATGACAATCTCCACTCATGATTCCTTTTCCAATCAGCGAGGTTTCGATTTGCTCGGTCAACGTATTCCACGTTCCGAGATCCTTCCAATCACCATCAAAGGGAAGCGCAACAATATGATTCGCCTTCTCCACAACCTCGTAATCAAAACTGTTCTTTGGCAATCTGCCGTATTGCTTCGACATCTCATCGAACTGGATGGGAAAATCATTTGCAATCAAAATATCAATCAAAAAATTCAGCTTAAAAGCAAAAACACCGCAGTTCCAAAGTGCAGCCTGACGTATCATGGCTACCGCTTCTTCCTCGCGGGGTTTTTCTTTAAAACTATGAACGGTTACAAAAGGCTCATTCGCCTTAGTACCGAGACTCGGAACAATATATCCATATTTCTCCGATGGATACGTTGGCTTCACTCCCATGAGTGCCAAATCCGCACCCGATTCATTAAGAACCAATTCAAGCTCCTTCGTTTTGTGGAAGAATGCTTCATCCACGTATGGATCTACTGGCATGACAACGATGGTCTCATTCAGGCTTACGTCTTGCACCGAATATAAATAGGTAGCTGCCAGTGCGATAGCCGGGAAAGTATCCCTTCTCTCAGGTTCCACGATAACTTCAATCTCGCTTCCCAGTTGGCTATGAATCATTTCAACCTGCGCCTTGCTTGTCCCAATGTAAGCATGTTCGCGGAGGCCTGCGTTTTCAATTTGCCTCCAAACCCTCTGCACCATTGATTCCCGCTCACCCTTTTCATTTTCCAGCACCTTCAAAAACTGTTTGGAGCGCGATTCATTTGAGAGCGGCCACAGACGTTTTCCTGATCCTCCCGACAAAAGCACAATTTTCATGATATCCTCTCCTCAAAAGTTTTATGGAATAAAACTTACTTCGAAAGCATCAGCTTAGTTTTGTGAAGTAAAACTTACTTCGAAAGCACTTGCTTAGTTTTATGAGTTCCCCACAACTAACTGAGCGGATTCGATTCCACTGGTCCATGTATAATAGTAGTTGGAATTTTTACCGTATGAATTATCGAGCAAGGTGTTAGGCTTGTCCATCAGGCAGGATAAGATATGTCCATGTAACCTAGAGGTCTGCACATTGTGGTAGCCGCTAAAACGTTTAACAGCTTTGCCTACAAGATAATCCGTATACTTACCCCAAATTGCTTGCATTGGCAGCGGGTTACTACCTTTTCTCATCGCACTTACAATCATATTGATCGACTTTTTCTCGACTCGATTGTACAATGAGGTCCAATCTAAATAGTCACCCCGGCCAGACAACTCAAGCTGCTCTTGCTGTCTTGTCTTTTCAATATCTGTGCGGAAGAAATACAGTAAATCCTTACCTGGACTGCTTTTTGGCAAAATCGGCCATAATTGGTGAGCCATATCTGGTGATAAATAAACACTAATTTCATAAAATTTGTTCGATGCTATTTCATGGGACAAGGTGTCTCGGACATAAAGGTGGAGATCCTTATGCTTATTGAATATGTGAGCCGTTCGATCGAATTCTGATTCTTCTTTATAGAAGATCGTTTGTGGCAGAATAACAATCCGATGGTCAGGATAGTCCGCAACAATCTTCTCACGAAGCTTCTGGTGTGCGGGATACAGATCTCCGAAATTACCTCCACCATGAAGGACAATAATGTGATCCCTCGGTATGACCAGCTTATCGGGAAAATCTAGAACGCTATAACGGGCTTGAACCTTTATATCATAGTCCTTGAAGAATGCCTCCGTGCCTTTCATAATCAACAGATCACCTCCATTGCTATGAACAGGATAATCAATATAATAAATACTTGACCCTGGTGAAATCACGTTCAAAATGATGCGAAGTTGATCTTTCAAAACATCCATTGGATGAATGTTCGATTTCATGTGCATATCAGTGAGCTCCTTTTCTTTTTCTTAAGTCTTTAATACGCTCGAGCAAAAAGTGGAAATCTTCCTTATTAAATAGGATACTGCTCATCTTCATCTGAAAGACGATCCTCATCGATGCCATCGTCACCAACAATCGGATTATCGCGCCAATGAATAAAGCTAGTGCGATCCCGTTCAGTCCATATAGTGGGGTAAACACGAAAAATAACCCAATCGTTACTGCCAGCGCAATAAGCTGCCGAACTAGTACTAAACCGGGTCTTCCCATCGCATTAAAAGAAGAGGCCAAAATCCAAGACCCCCCACCAAGAATACATTCTATGGACAAGAGATAAAAAGCTCCACTCGCTTCTAGGAAAGGTGCGCCAAACAGTATTCCCATCAGATAGCGGCCGATGAACATACTCGGAACAACAATAATCATCATCAAGATCATAGATAGCCTGAACGCTCGACCAACCGTAACCATGATTGTATCCTTATCCATACCGGTTACCTTTGGGAAAATAACGTTTGTAATCGCTGTTTGCACAACATTAAACACACGGGATAGTGCGTAAACAACGGTATAGAGGCCCAAGTCTCGAGCGGTTAGCATCGACAAAATGATGAGTTTATCGAATTGGGCGTACAATGTCCCGAGTAACTCAACTCCAAATACTTTACTCCCATATCCGAATAGTGCCTTTGCCGCTGTTCGATTCCCCGAACCCTTGAACCAATCAATTTTCAACGCCTCTCTCATGCTATACAAGGCCCAAGATATAACAAATACACTGGTCAAAAGAAATACCAGTGAAGCATGGTGAATACTTAAGTTACCAACGGCCCAAAGCACCAACAATCCAATTAGATTGATCAAAGGAAAGTATAAACGTACACCGTTGTAGACGTTAAATTTACCTGTGCTTTGCGCAAGTGCTGAGATTAAATTTACTGCCAGTAATATAGGCAACATCAACACCGTATACCATCTTGCAATTTGAATAATTGCTTCAGGGTAATTTCCTAGCCATACCGGCAGCCAAATCCAAGCGATAACGCCAACGACCACACTAACAGGGAGTTGAAACAGAAAACCTGCCCTTACGAAATCTGCTTCATTACCTCTGTTTTGTTTGATGTTATATATTAATGAAGTAGGAAGACCAAACCCAACCAGACCGGCCAGCAAAGTTGGCCAAAATAGAATAGCTGAGAACTCACCTTTTCCAACGACTCCAAACATACGAGCTGTTACGATCGAGGTTAACGTGCTTACAACCATGACCAAGAAATTGGTTGCACTCGTACGAAGAATCGCTTGAAACAAACCGTTGCCACTCCACACTTTTTGAAAGGTGAGCTGTGTCATAATGTTGCCTCACCCCCTACTGTTATAGCGTAGGATGCCAACAAGAGATCCATTGCGGTAACAAATTTTAATGACCTGGCGGATAAATGTTTTAAAATGAAAGATAGACAGTAGCGCAGACGCAATGGCCTGCATCATACGTATCGAATGCTTCGTAATCGCTATAAGGCTAGTATCTTGACGTTTGACCGCATCACTTACTCCCTGCCAAAATATCCGTTTCAGGAACCATGACTTCGTCGTGCGCTCTTTTGCGATTTTGTGCTCTACCTGTGCGAACGGCGTATAGTACACCTTGTATCTTTCACGCAGTCTTGCAATCAATTCACTTTCTTCGCTCGATAGTAAATTAGTCCCTACCCGACCCAAATCTTCGCGAAAGGGCTTGATATCATTGAATACATCCCGCCTGAAGGCAACGTTAGCACCATAAGGAATGAATGGAGTCGGCATTTCCTGTACTTCATTTGAATAATTGAGAATTGTGAACACAGAACGATGTTCTTCTGGAATCCAATCCGGTTCCTGGGCTTCCCAGATCGGATCGATCCTACCACCGACACACCCGATCTCTGGATCACTTTCAAAAACGTCCACGATTTCATGAACCCAGTCTTGGGAGGCAATTGCATCGTCATCCAGAAATAAAATGTACTTGCCGTTCGCCTCTTTTATCGCCCGATTCCGGGCAACCGATAATCCAAGCTTATGCTCATAAATATAGCGTATCCTTGATCCAAAGCGTCGCCTTAAATCGTTCACCACTTCCGTGGTTTGATCAGTTGATCGATTATCTACAACAACTATTTCGATTGCTTCTTTTGCATAACTCTGTAACAAGACACTCTCAATGGCTTCGCCCGTATCCTTCGCCCGATTATGGGTACATATGGCTACCGTTACTACTATATCCATCGTTCATCCCCATCCTTGATAAACGTTTTTAACCTGCTGCGCAATGGCGCTCCACTCCAACTCTTTCAACACTTCTTCATATTTGGGTGTATTTTCTTCTCTCTTTACATTCAAAGCTGCTTTCATCGCATTTTGCAGTCCATTTCCATCCGCTGGTTCGTAGCTCACAACCATATCTTCCTTGAAATATTCATGAATGAAGTCATTGTCTGGCATGACGATCAACTTCTTAAAGGACAGTCCAAGTATAGCTGTACCGGAAGTCGTAATTTCTTTGTAAGGCATCACCATGACATCCACTGCACTAATTAGATCAGCTACTTCTTCATTCGGTATGAAGCGTAGATCCATCACTATATTCTGGTTATCCTTAACGCTCTTCAGGTATTCAAGCATCTCTTGATCTGCCTTACCCGCAATGATCAGATACGTTTGTCTAGTTTTCACTGCATTAAAAGCTTCGATTAAATCTTCAACACCTTTATATGCTTTAATAGCTCCCAGAAATAAATAGACATCGGCATCATCATTAATGTTATATAGTTCTCTGATATTCATGCCCTTCGGCTTGTACACACCTAAATAATGACCATGCTTCACCACGAACAATTTGCTTGCTGGAACACCAAATTCGCTCATAACTTTTGACTTGATAGAATCAGAGGCTACGATCAGTTTGCTGCAAAAGCGACAAATTAGCGACCGCATGAAGCGCTCCATGCCTATAAACATCATGTGATGTGGGTACAAATTATGAATGGTCCATATCAACTGAACACGTCTCAATTTTAAATACACCATACTGCAAATGAAGAAGAACGATTTCACGATAAACAATAGCAGATTCTCATTTTGATAGGCATGATGCATCCAATGAATGTGGACAACGTCTCCCGTTTTTACTCCGCCTAACTTAAGCATTAGTTTGCCATGTCTCAAATCCACAATATCCATACCTGCTCCACTTAGCGAATCGGATAGTAAATCATTATAGAAGTTCAATTGACTTGATTTCGGCCACATCCATACTTTCATGACATTACTCTCCCTAACTTTTCTCTCGAATCAATTCCACCGGACATCCCTTTTTATCACCTTTGCCGGTGTCCCCCCTACAAGCGTATATGGCTCCACATCTTTCGTCACAACAGAACCCGCAGCAACTATAGCTCCATTACCAATGCGAACTCCTTTTAAAATTATAGATTTACATCCGATCCAGACTTCATCACCAATCACAATAGGTTTAGTAGATGACATTGTTCCTTCCATCTGATGATAATCCGTGTCTGTGATGACTACGTCCCATGAGATCGCACAATCATTGCCGATCTTAACGGATGCCATAGACATGATCTCTGTCCGGCGGTTAATATACGTTCGATCACCAATTACAATCTCAGCTCCAGGTTTATCTAAATAGAAATTTACTTGGTCATAGAGCATCACCCTATCTCCAAAAATTAATTTCGAATGTGGACTCTTTGAAATGACATGTGAACCTGATACTTGTAGTCTCGAACCACTTTGAGTGGCTCTGAGTCTAAACAATCTACCTCGTAGCAAGCGATAGGCTTTTTTTAGAACATGCTTTATACGACTTATGTTCAAGCGAGGCCCCCTCTCTGTCACTTGCGAACCTTCAATTATGTCTACGTATCCAGTTCGGTGGGACTTGAATTTCGCGGATGACCTTGGCAGGAGAACCTCCGGCGAGCACATTGTCAGGAATATCGCGCGTTACAACACTTCCTGCAGCTATGACGGAATTCTGTCCAATAGTCACGCCCGGTAAGATCAGCACTCCACGCCCAATCCAGACATTATCCGAAATAACGATTTCTTTGCTATAGGATAGATCATTTACATCTACAGGGTGAAAGTTCGTATCCATCATATTGACCATGGGACCTATAATCGTATAACTGCCGATCCGAATCGATTTCGTACAGCCGATATCTAATCCATAATTAAAGAACACATGATCACCCACCCAGAGCTTAGCCTCCTTACTGACAGTAATTGAAGAAGGAAAAGGCTTGGCATGAAAGGAAACATTACCTCCAATGACGATTTTCCCTTTATTACTTACCCGCAGCTTCCCTGAAATCCGCCCTAGAAAGCCAACGGAATTGGCTTTGAATGGTAAGATACATGCTCCCTTAAGCACAGCCAATACCTTACCTAGACTAATTTGATTGAATGAAATACTCATGATATCAACCAACCATTTGTTGGATTCATCGGTTCTGTTAATAACGATTGGTAGGTGTCTTCTACCTTGCGAGCAATCGTGACCATATTAAAGTCCTTCATGACATTCATATACCCTTGGATAGATAGTTCTTGATAGTCAATGGTTTTGTCATATACACTATCAATTGTCTGATATAGCGCGTCGACATCCCCATCCTTCACGATAAAGCCTCCCTTAGTTTGATGAATGATTTCCGGGGCTCCACCAGAATCAGCAACAATAACAGGGGTTTGTACAAGTAGAGATTCAATAATCACTCTTCCAAACGGCTCATTTAGTGAGAAGTTAATTGTCAGATCGCATTCCTTCATAAGATCAAGGGGCTTCTTGCTGTATCCATAAAAGATAACGTGATGCTCCAGCCCATATTGCTTGACCTTCAGGACCATATCATTATAATAATCCTCCGAACCATCCACCGATGTATCTCCTACGATCAGCAATTTCCAGTTGTTCTTCTTATGATCAGCCAACTTCTTGACTGCTTCAATCACCAGATGATATCTCTTCCACTCTACGATCCGACCAAAGGTACCAATAACAAGAATATCATCCTCCATAAAGCTACGACTCCTCATCGTCAAAGCTAGTTCTGGATCGACTCCGTTATAAATAATCGTTTTATTCTTTCCTTCAATTGAGTTCGCAACAAAGTGTGAAATACAGATGATCTGATCAAAAAACCGAGGCAGTACACGATTGAACATCTTCAAATGCGTATAGTCCCGATGATGCCAAACTAGTTTGCAATTCGTTAGAAATTTGAGTGGTGCGGTATACCACGGTGCCCTCCAACCATTGGCATGAATAATATCAATGTGATTTTTCTTCGCGAATCTCCTGATTTGGAATACGGTTTCGAGGTAACCGAGCCCTAATCTCTTCTTAATACTGTTCAAGCGAAGTGGAAAATGAGTATAGTTCGTTCTAATCTCACTTAAGAAGTCAGCATCCCTCGGACTTAATAAGAAAATCCGATGTTTTGACGTATCCAAGTAATTGATTAGATGGATCAGACTTTGTTCGGCGCCACCCTTTTTATCTGCATGGGTAATAAATAGGACGTTAATTTTATCCTTATTCATCACAGCACCTGCTCCAATTGAACATGGGTATTCAATGAATTTATGTAGCTTTTCAGTACCTCTTTATGGTTGTAATGTGTACGAATATAATGTTGTGACGACTCTAGCAAGTCTTTGGCTAATATAGGATTATCAAACATCTGCTTCACTCTGAAATAAAACTCCTCTGGGCTATCCGCAACCATAATGTGTTCATTATGAACAAGTCCAGTGCCCTCATAACCAATAGAGGTTGAAATGACGGGCAAGCCGTTTTGAATCGCCTCGATCGTTTTTAATTTTACACCAGCACCATTTTGCATCGGATTCACGAACAGATACCCACTTTTATAAATATCGTCGAGACTCTCGGGCGTATCATGTACAACCACATTCGTCATATCAAAAGACTGTAGCCAATTTAAGCTTTGTTTCCTACTGTTTCCGGCCACAATAAATTTGTAATCTGGCTCCTGTAGCATCAATGGATGAACATGTTCAAGATACCACTCAATCGCTTCCCGGTTATTTGGCATGAACAGGGATCCGATAAATACAACATGCTTAGTTTGGAACGTACTTGCAAGGAAGGTTTCCTTCGTCACCGGTGGTGGTAAGAACAGGCTTTTGGCAGAAGGATGTCGTCTCTGAAATTCTTCAAACTCCTTATTAGAGATAAACAAATATTTATCTACTTTCTGCAGCATTTTTTTCTGCAATGTGCTGAACTTATAACTCTCCATGAGATAATACAGCTTATGAATTATATTCTTAGTGCTTCGAGCAAGCGCCTTGAAGTATATTGCCTCATCATTGTGAACCCGTAAAATGACGTTAGCATGTTTGATCAGTGGATTCTTTAGGATGGGATACACATAATCGCCTTCCAACAGTACATAATCATAATCCTCATCGATGTTCACGTGTTTCAGCTCTTTGCGCGACTGGGCTTGCATTGGGATGGAATGGAGCAGATCCGTAAGCTTGCTCCTCCTGTCACACAGCTTAATCTTCTCAACATAATGATATACTACCTCGATGTCTCCATGAGAGGGCAGTTGTTTACCGCAAACAACAAGATGTATCTTCCAGCCAAGCTCGGCTAACACCTTAATTCTTCCCCACGTATCAACCCGACCCCCGTGATCAGCGGGATATGGGAAGTCACTACACACAACAAGTATCTTCATCTCGTAACCCCCCAGGTGTTGTTATAATTTAGTTCTTTTTTTCCTAGAAAAAGACTAATAAATGCGAAAAGCAGCCATATCTCATATTTAATTTCAAGTGCCACAAAGAGCAACGAGAATAAGACGAATATAAGCGCTATGAATAAAATAATATTTCCCTTTACTTTAATAATCAGATCTTTAGCTAATAGATAGAAAAATACGACAGAGAAAATTCCGCCGAACATCACCCATTGGAAAAATCCCGATTTAACGCCCAAATTTTTATCCGAACCCGAATACTGCAACAATTCCCCTGTATTGATCTGGCTCATACCGAAAACATTGTAATAAAAACGGGACATCAGGTTGATCGCATCATCCATATATTGATCAAAGTACATTAAGTATGCTCCTGTACCAACCCCTAATGGATGGTGAAAAACGGTAGTGATAGCATCAATAATCGTGCCCATCCGTGTATAAGATGACGTGTAATTCTCGATATCATTGCTAAATGAACTGATTAGTCCTGCTGAGAAATAAGTGATAAACAAATACATCGCCAAGATAACCCCAAGCAGAAGAAAAAAGTTTCTTTTCTTCCTGAAATCGAGGAATTTGATCATGGTCACCACTAGAGTTAATAGACTCACAATTAAAAATCCCTTTGATCCCGTAACGAATAAATAAAACAGAAAGAAACTAGCTACATAAAGACAAGACAACGTCTTTGCGAAGCCATTTAAATATCGGGATAAATAAATCATAATCGCAGAGTACACGACGACTATCGAACCCGTTGTACTACTTTCCGAAGTAAGTAGCCTCACCCTCCAATAAGGATTACTCTTGGAGTGCATGAAGGGAAGTGCATTCGGCATACTTACCAATTCAATAATCATAATGCCTAACAAGAGGGTGAATACGGCACAAAAACAACCATAAAGCAGCTTAAAACTGTTTATTTTTGAGAAGACGAGCTGCATATGCCGAATATAGAGCAGGATGACCAGAAAGTAGATTAATACCTTCATTGCCTTACCAAGAAGGTTCTCTGTTCCGAAGCTGTAGCTACCCTGCATGAATTGAACCAGAATATAGATCATGCTGATAAAGCTTAGATAGATAATGAAAGCTAATATATACTTCTGTAGCTTGGACACCGTCATAATCTTCTTATATTTCGAGAGCATCGCAATCTCGCAAAATATAAATAGCGGAAACAGAACAATAATAGGTGATCGGCCTATTTCACCGATACTATTCACCAGTGGGAAATCCTGATAGAGTGTCAGTATCAGCAAGAAACTGAGGTAAAGTCCCAAAAACATCTGCCCTTTGCCTGGTTGACTCTGAACTACTTCTTCATTTGTCGTAGGATTGTTCTGTAAGCTCATATTCATCATCTTTCATCCCCGTGAATCTAGACATATTTGCCCACGGCCCCAGAGTACTGGTTTCTGCGGTTGCTCAAGGCAGTTTCGTACAATAACTCGATTTGTTGATTCATCTTATCCGCATGGAATTTCTCATTAAAAATTCTTTCTCCCGCCTCACCCATCACTTCTAGCTTGTCTTTGCTTAAGTCCTCAATAATTCGAACTAACTCTTCCTTATGATCAAAATCGAAGATAAAACCATTGACTCCATGCTGAATGATCTCGGGAAGTGCACCTCGGTTGCTCGCTATAACAGGCTTTTTATTCCGCAGCGCTTCAATTGCAACGATACCGAATCCTTCCCAACGAGACGGAACGATAACGGCGTCGCACGCTCTCATATAGCGGTCAATCTGCGAATTATCTACCCATCCAATCTTCACCGCATTGCTCGGAAATTTATAATCAAATTGTTTCAATACGGTATCGCCTACTAAGTAGAGATTGATGTCTCCGAAATCATGCTCGTTAAACACCTCAAGCAGCAGATCAAACCCTTTTTGCCGGTCGAAACGCCCTACATATAGCAGGTTAATTTTGTCCTTCTGAACTTCAAACGGTAAAAAATCCGTAGAAGGAGCATCCGATACCCCGTTATATACGACTACTGATTTTTTGAAAGACAAGCCGTAATTCATCGACATCTGATACTCATGATTGGAGATATTGATGATGACGTCTGTACGGAACGACAACAGCTTCTCCACTGAAGCGAACACCCGCTTCTTCCAGGCCTTCGTGTCCATTAGAAAAGCCCAACCATGCGCACAATAAATCACAACGGGACGTTTCCTCTTAAAAAGAAACAACGTCCGCAGAAAGAAACCTGCGAACGTTCCATGGACATGCACGATATCGGGATTCACTTCGTTAATCATCTTATGAATCGACTTCATGGCTTCCAGAAAATATTTAGGCTTTCTCTTATAAGGGTACAGATACAATCGATCTGGACTAATACGAAGGGTCTCCTGACTGGAGTTCTGCTGAGACGCTACGAGATAAATATCATGATTGCTGGATTGATAGTTCAAGACCTCATTAAGATGAGTTTCAATTCCGCCTTTTGTAAACTCCGAAATATGAAGGATTCTTGCCATTCCCTTCCCTCCATTTCTAAGTTAAAATGCATCCTGAGATCCAAGCATGGCCTTCATCGTTCGAAATATAATTTTGATGTCGAACCAGATGCATCTCTTCGAAATATAAGTAATATCGAGCTCGACCATTTCTTTAAAGCTAAGATTATTTCTACCGCTAACTTGCCAAAGTCCTGTGCAACCTGGTGTGACAGACAAACGTTTCTTCTCATAATTGGTATATTCAGCAACCTCTCTTGTTAGAGGGGGTCTCGGTCCTACCAAGGACATTTCGCCTCTTAGTACATTAATTAATTGTGGAAGCTCATCGATACTTGTCTTTCGAATAAGCCTGCCTACTTTCGTCACACGAGGGTCATCTCTCATCTTGAACATGGCCCCACTAATCTCATTTTTATCAAGTAGATCCTTCAGTTTGTCTTCAGCATTGGTATACATCGAACGAAGCTTGTACATTCGAAACAGCCGCTCATTCTTACCAACTCGAGTCTGATAGAAAAAGATAGGTCCTGATGGATCCTCAATTTTAATGAGAATTCCAATAAAAATGAACAATGGGCTTAATAGAATGAGTCCTGCTAGTGAACCAATGATATCAATCGCTCGCTTGAGCACGGAATATATAGTGAGACTTTCTTGCTTAAAGCTTGTCATCAAATAATAATCTGAGAATCCTATTACTGCCTCATCCCGGTATGGTGAAGGTGTCATCTTAGATCACTCCTTAACTGCAAATAATTGTTTGCGAAGCTCAAGCTCCATAATTTCCTCAAGTCCTGCCATTAGTAAATGCTTAAGATCGTTATTCCGAAGAGCAAATTGAATATTCGTCATAATAAAGCCGATTTTCTCACCAACATCATAACGAGTACCTTGAAAGTCATAGGCGTAGACACCTTGCTGTTCATTAAGCTTTTGAATAGCATCGGTAAGCTGAATCTCCCCACCAGCACCAAGCTCGTGTCTTTCCAAATAATCAAAAATATCAGGTGTCAGCACATACCGACCCATAATGGCTAGATTGGAAGGAGCTTGACCTTTAGGCGGTTTCTCCACGAATCGATTCACTTTGTATAGGTTATCTATTCGCTCACCTGGATCTACTATTCCGTATCGATCCGTTTGATCTACATCTACTGTCTGAACACCGATTACGGAACGTCCGGTAAGCTCATACTGCTGAATCAACTGCTTCGTACATGGAACTTCGGCTTCCACGATATCGTCTCCAAGGAGAACAGCGAACGGTTCGTTTCCAATAAAATTCCTGGCGCACCAGACGGCATGTCCAAGCCCTTTGGCCTCTTTCTGCCGAATATAATGGAGATTAACATGAGATGATTTCCTAACCTTCTCAAGGATGTCGAACTTACCTTTTTCCTCTAAAATGTGTTCGAGCTCAAATGCAATATCAAAATGATCTTCGATCGCACGTTTTCCTTTACCCGTTACCACGATGATGTCTTCCACACCTGATTCAATAGCTTCCTCCACGATATACTGGATGGTTGGCTTATCAACAATAGGAAGCATCTCTTTAGGCATCGCTTTTGTTGCCGGTAAAAATCGAGTGCCGAGTCCTGCGGCGGGGATAATGGCTTTGGTCACTTTTTTCATGTTTGATCCACCCTATCCTATCTTTTTATTCGCTTTGTACCCAGCTACTACTCCGAGTTAATAAACAAAAATACAAGGGCATTGAACCCTTCCTCACATTACACTCTTGACGACAAACGTCTAAGGTCTGGCTGACCCACAGCATAATCGAGTGCCTCCGGTGATAAAGGTGCAGGAGACATTACCTTCCCATTCCTAAATTCAGAACCTTGGGAGAATTACACTTAAGCTTCGTTTACATCTTCGTAATAGTAGGAATATGCATCCGAATTTTTGCGATTAATATTATTGAGTACTACTCCAATTAACTTGGCGTTCACATGCCCTAAAGAAGCTTTAGCTTTGAGTGCCTCGTCTTTCTTCACTCTTCCCGAGTCAATAACGAGTACAACACCATCGCTTTGCGTGGCTACAATTTGGGCATCTGTGACAGACAAGATCGGAGGTGTATCGATGATGATCACATCGAACATGTCCCTGGTTGTTGCAAGTAAAGTTGCCATTTGCTTAGATGAAAGCAGTTCGGACGGGTTAGGCGGCGTAGGACCTGCATGAATGACTGACAGATTCTCCGTATTGGTATGCTGTATCACTTCGTGAAGATCTTTCTGTTTAAACAAAGCGCTTGTTAAGCCACTGCGGTTGGACTGCCCAAAGATGTGATGCTGCGATGGCTTTCTTAGATCGGCATCAATCAGCAGTACACGTTTATTGGCTTGAGCAAAAGCGACAGCCATATTGGCACTGGTGGTACTTTTTCCTTCATTTGGCTTGGATGAAGTCACCATGATGACTTGCAGGCTTTGATCTATGGTTGAGAACTCGATATTTGTCCGCAGTATCCGATAGCCTTCGGAGATCGGTGACTTTGGATTACTTTCCGTAATGAGGTTCCATTCAGGAATCAAACGAGACATGACTATCCCTCCCAGTTGCTGGCTTAAGTGGAGCTGTATTATCGCGCTTCAACTTATCCATTTCTTTGAATCTCGGTATGGAGGCCAGTACTGGAACTCCTAATAACATCTCGATATCCTCTTCGGTCTTGACCGTGTCATCCAAGTAATCCAGCAGGAATGATATACCTACCCCAAGCATTAAAGACAACATGAACGCCACAGCAATATTCAGTTTGGCATTAGGCGCAATCGGACCATGTATCTCTTTAGGATCGGCTTTGTCCAAAACAGAGACGTTGTCCACTTTCATGAGCTCAGGAATTGTTTTTTGAAAAACAACGGCAACGGCGTTTGCAATATTTGCAGCCTTTTCATAAGAAATATCGCGAACAGAAATGGACATAACCTGCGTTTCATTAACTGAACTAACACTTACCTTCCCAATAAGCTCGCTGTAGGTCACTTCAAGATCTGGATAATCTTTAACTACAATTTTCATCATTCTTGGTGTCTTGATAATCTCTTTATAGGTTTTAATTAGCCCAATCGTAGAGTTAATGGACCCAACGTCTATACTCGGAATCAGTGAACTGCTGTCCTTGTACTGGTTGACGATAAGCTTAGCGGATGCTTCATATTGCGGCGTGATGAAATATGAAGAGTAAATGCCAATAGATAAACAACTTACGGCCATAATTAGCACGATCAATAACAACCTTCGTTTGACGATTAACCAATATTGTTTGAGTTCCAAATTGTTTCCTCCATTACTAGTTACTTATGTCTTCCTTCCTCCATAACTCCAATGAAGTTCCCATAATGAATATTTTATTTATATAGTTATTCAAAACGAGAACTACAGGGTAGGATTTATCCGCAGAAGTATAGAACTCTGCGGAAAATCATTCTTTATGAATCTACTATGATCTAAATTATTCAATTCGAGAACTCGAGGGTATGGTTGCTCCAATAATCATAATTAGAACCTATCCTGATGCTCGCTATGTAACCTGTGACACCTTGAATTCATAAACTCGTCAATCGTACCGCCATTCACGACATGCTCCATCATATCCACTGAACAAGCTTCAAATCCTAACTTCCTGAGTAATTGCGACAATACTTCCGACATGTCCACCGGTTCATCCCATGATCTATACCCGGAGAATAAAAGCAGTTCAGATAAAGATTTAGTTTCTTCTAACCCATCTTGATTCGATAGAGAAGGATCTTCGGATAATACTTTCAAAAATTGCTTCAGCCTTCCTCGCCTCTGCTCGTCATTCGAAACATTCATCTTTCATATCCTCCATTCATCAAGTCTTACTTTCTTTTGAATAATGGAGCTTAACCTTCTCTGATGACTATTATGACATAATTGTAAACATTTCTTGAGAGAATAAAGACATGGTTAAGAGCTCCTAATTTATGTAGAACAGTAACATCACTTGTCTAGTTTAGGATAGTTAAATGGATTATTTTGTATTATGTAAACGCTTTATATATTATTTTATACATTGTTATTATAAAACTGTCCCTGTATCACTTTAGCAAGCTAAATCCCCTTGTAAAATAAAGGTTTTTTGACTGTTTCATGAACTGATGTAAATTGCGAATCGAGCTAAACTCCTGCTCAAACTAGGGACTATTGACCACGGTCCTATAAATACAGGACTATTAGTCAGGTATTTAGATGTTCAAAATGGGAAAATCCACTCACATTTTACATAAATAAACGTTTTATTGGCCTGAATAATCAAAAAAAACCAAGTTTTTCCGCGAAAATCCGGTTTACTTGGTTCAAAACATATATCAATCCCGATCAAAGTAAGCCATTTCAGCAGGATCTCTTTTTTATGGGCATAGTTCTAATCAGGAATTCCCATAATATTCGGGATGAATTTATAACTTCAGTAGCACAAATAATGGAACGAAAAATCCAATATCCTATTACTAATTAACCGTGTATACATATGGAGATGGTCCTATCCAGGGTTCTACGCATTACGAAAAATAGGACAATATACGTCGCAGTACGCTCTTTGACGAAACTGATGTAGGTGCACTGTTAAACGGTTTGTCCTCAATAATACACTGGGCATTATTTATGAAGTAGTTATACCATTGCTCCCCCATACGTTCATTGATCACATCATACGCCTCACGCAACCGAAAACCTCTGCGCTGTACATGATGGGCATCCGATGAAACGATATGAATGAGTCCACTACTACAAAGCGACCACGACATTTTCTCGATTTTTCTACCAAATCCACCAAGCAAAGAATGGCTTGTAACCTGCACAAACGCACCTCTTTGTATCAGTGCAGCCAATCTTTGAGGATTCTCCATCACTTCCGCATTACGTTCAGGATGGGCAATAATCGGTTTTAATTTCATGATTGTAAGTTCATGAATCAGCTCATCCATCTCCTTCGGTATATGGGAAGATGGCATCTCAATCAGCAAATAATTAGAATTAGCCAGTGGAAGTAATTCCGCTCTTGACCAAGCTTCTAACAAATCGATATGTACACGAATTTCTTGTCCAGGTAATATCGTAACTGGCACACCTAAGGCAAGTAATTGTTCGTTAATGTAGCGTGTATGTTCTACAACTTCAACTGCCGAATTGAAATATCTCCCATTCGCATGGTGTGGTGTTGCGATAATGGTTGTAATCCCTTCCGAGACGGCAGCCCTCGCCATATCCAGGGTATCATTCCAATGCTCCGCTCCATCATCGACACCAGGCAGTATATGCGTATGGATATCTATCATGTTGTTCTTCACTTCCTATTCATATATTTTCTACTAACCTGGAGACTAGCAAGTGTGTATGATTGACATTGACTTGATATGTTTTTATTAAACTATCATATTCATTTATAAAAGTGCAATTTTTACATAACATGAAAGCTCCTCAGCGGACGATGTCTAAACTTCCACGACAAATAAACCAAACCCAGAGCATACTCATCTGGGTTTGGTTTGCTTGTACATAGGAGCTAGATTCGCACTCTTTCGTGCTTGTTAAATACAAATTTTCAGATACTTAAGATGGAGGTATAAGCCTCATGCACCGCGTCATATACTTTACGCGCCCGGACACTATCACCCACATTAACAATGTCTACTTTACCCTCAAGCGCCGTATATACCTCATTGTTAGGTCTAAATCCCATAGCAAGGACAACGCTATCACAAGGTATCTCTTGTTGGCTATTTTCATTCTCTACAGTCGCAAAACCTGTACCGATCTTCACCAATTTAGTACTTGGCATGGAAGTGATATTAGGATGCTGCAACATCACTTGGAGCATCATCATATTTTTGATAAATAGCGGTTCCGGTAGTAGCTTATCCGACATCTCTACGATAGTTACTTTTTTACCTTTACGCGCATAATTAATCGCTGTTTCGCAGCCCACCAAACCGCCGCCAATAACAACAATGGTATCACCAACAAGGCATAACTCGCGAAGTGCATCCATAGCTACACATACGTTTTTGCCCATAATACCTTCAATAGAAGCCGGTCTTACAGGGATTCCTCCTGCAGCCCAGATCACCTTATCGGCTCCGTAGGCTAGAATCGATTCTTCGGTAGCTTAATGGACTGAATCCGCTACTCGGGTTGCGACAGTTCCAAAATCTTCAGTAGCCACCTCTACTTCTAAATCTACTTCATCAACATTAATCTTAAATATATTGATTCCTTGAAACAGTTTTTGTGAAATTTCATTAATTTCAATAGCTTCCTGGGCAATATCACGAACGGCGATGTCCTGCTGAGTACTAGAGGCGTTAACTTCCTGCACCCCTGCTGCAGTTTCTTCCGCAATGGCCGCAACACAATGAACGGATTCTGCAAGTCTAGTATTTTTCTTCCGAGTTATATTCACCTTGTCATGTATTTGTTCGATTTGTCTGCTGATCTCCCCAATAGATTGATCAATGGCTTCAAAAGATGAAAGAGTCTCCACTACTTTGTCGTCCTGCTCCTCCATATTCTCTTTCGTCTCTAGCATATATTTCTGTAAGTCCGCCATACTTGCTTGTAGTTCATTAACCATGGTATCGATATGAAGAGACGATTCTTTTGTCTGTAGTGATAATTTCCTGACTTCAGTAGCAATCACGGAGAATCCCTTACCATAAGTACCCGCGAGTGCAGCTTCAATCGCAGCATTCAAGGACAGAACATTCGTTTGATTGGAGATATCCGTAATGGAATTGGTAATTTTGGAGATCTGTTTCGATTGCTCCGAAAGGCCCATTAAAGCTTCATAGACCTTCTCAATGGAATGCCTTGACTGTTCAGACACTTTCTGCAGAGAGGATACCGCCGCAGACCCCTTTTGAGTGTTGTGATTAGCCGCTTCACTAGTCAATACCATGATTTCAGTGTACTCCGTAATTTCATTGACACCTTGTTCCAATTCTTGAATCAGGACTGCACTTTGCTCAGAATGCTCAGCCTGTTGTTCCGCACCTGCAGAAATTTCCTGAATCGTCTTTACAATATCATGATTCATGTTAGCGGTAATGGATGAGGATTGTTGAAAAGAATGCGAATATACCGATAACGACGATGCAACGGAATGTGTTTGCCGCAGCATATCTCGAACTCGCTCCACCATATGGTCGAAATGATGACTAAGAACCCCTAACTCATCGTTATACGGTGAATTGATTCGATGCCGTAAGTCTCCTTCGGAAATTTTACGTAAAGCCGCTTGCAATTTATTAACAGGAGATAGGAAAGAGCGAATTAGCATAATGGCGATCGTAATCGTGAAAAGAAGCACAAGAATTGCCGCGTATGTAACAATAGAGGTTATTTCATTTAACAGATCAAAGGAATAAGCTTGCGCTTGTTGTGCATTCTTTGCTGCTGCTGTATACAATTGCTCATTGGTCTTCAACATATCTTGATTTAGCGCAAGTGCTTTTGTATGTATTTCATCAATGGTTTCCAAGACGACCAAAGGATCCAAATTGGGGTCTTCCATTGTAGAGATCAATTCATCAAAATACCCTATGTATTCCTCAACTTGACGTTGTAAAAGTTGTAAATTCTTATTGGCTTCTGTATTTGCAGCAAAAGTTACCGCCGCTATTTCATCAACAAACTGCTTTTGCTTCTCCTTAAATGGATCGACTAACTCCAGATCACTTGATTCGGCAAAAGAGGTTTCTTCTTTATTCAACTCTTGTAACAGTTGAGTCATTTTAGCGACGCTTATTCTCTTCTCCATCTCCACTTTTTGCGTTTCCATTGATAATTGTACTAGATTAATCTTATGACTTTGATATAGAGCCACTCCCAAAAAGATGATAGTGACAACAGAAAAGCTTATGATCAATTTCCACTTCATTGAAAGGTGCAAGACGCTCTTCTTCAACTTGTATCATCCCCTCTTTTACAATACCAAGATACTAGGTCTTTCTTACTAATATCTTGATTGTAAAAGTCGGATATTAATTACTTCGCACGATCGTGTAAACGAAGTGTAAATTATATCGCAACAAAGTGTGAACTCTGCGCTCAGAATCTTACTAGCTTGGTTAAAGTGTTTTTTTGAAATACACCGTAAAGGCACAAAATATTATCAAGAACACTCCTAAAGTCCCCAACAATGTAAAGAAAATAAGTTCATTAAAAAATCCTGCTACAACAGTGGACAAAGCCAATAAAATCAACATCGCGACAGTCGTAAATACAGATACTTTATACCCTATTAACTGCCCACGCTCATCATTTTCTTCGATATATAGCTTTTTCAGTGCTTCATCACTCTTCATGCTCTTGCGATATTTCACGATGAAAATTATAAAAACAAACAGTAGTCCCGTAAATACTCCACTTTGAAATCCGAGAATAAAATCGGAAATCTCAGGTAATCTGTTTCTGTTAGAAAGCAGTACTATATTGATTAAACAAGTTAGCAACATGATCCATGTTAGATAAATAACTCTTAAACGTACCTTTTCTTTATACTTCTCCATCTTATATTTCCTCCAATTCACTAAAATCAAAAACATCTTCAATAGTCAAATCAAAATACTTAGCGATCTTATACGCAAGGACTAATGACGCCGTATATTTCTCAACCTCCAGTGAAGTAATGGTTTGGCGGGTCACCCCTACCGCGAGTGCAAGTTCTTCCTGAGAAAGCTTATGTTGTTTGCGTAATTCTTGAATTCTAGTTTTCAAGATCACCCCTCCTAAATGCAATGTTTGCTTTGCAATTTTAGAATAGTATACTTTGCATGAATTGTAAAGCGGACTTTGCAAAAAAAACTTTTGAGTCCCCTTTAAAGCATAAAAATAGCATTACCTTTGACGTTGGTAATGCCGTCCTTATAAATTGACTATTTTCTTATACGCCTATTTCTCTCGCCATAACCACGAGCTTGTTGATTGTATTCCAGTTGCGAACTGTCGCCGGTACACCCAATTTATGTAGATTGCTGGTTAACTTAGAATTGCGCACACTATTTGCAAACAATAGGTATACTTCTCGGCCGGAGATACGATATTTTTCGTTATCGTTAGCGTACACATCCAACCGCCGGGTTGCTTCTTTTACCGGTTCTTCAGTTAGCAGTGCAACATAGAGACTCTCCCCCACAGCAGATGATTCTGCTTCCGCCACCTCTTCATCCGAAAATGGACAATTCTCAATAATCCGTTCCAACTGCTCTACTGTTCTCAACGTAACAATGACTGGGAACCCAAACACAGCTTCAATCTCATGCTCAATTCGTTGACGAAGTTGTGACTCCTCCTCGTTCGATTGGAACAGGACATTGCCGCTTTGTATGTACGTCTTTACTTGATTCAAGCCCATCGCTTCAAACATCTCTTTCAATCGGGCCATTTTAATCATATTCTTACCGCCTACGTTAATACCTCGCAAGAGAGCGACATATGTAGCCATCTTAAATCCCCCACTTTTTCAAATTTTGTTCTTGCTGTCTTGATCCAGCTTTCTAATTGTTCCTTTGTGACTTCTCTAGGATTGTCGATGAGACCCGCTAGGTACATTACGTCGCTGTTTCCCGTCTCATATAATTCTAATGCTAATCCATGATTTTTCTCAACTTTTTGTTATTCCTGTATTTCTTTGTACATTGCCGAATGTACTTGGATACATAAGTATTTGGACAGTCAAAAGTTTTGCATACCTAAGAGGCTAGAAATCCTTGCCAAAACCAGGAATTTCCTGTTTACGCAGTGCGAATGCGTACCGCGATGAGAACTTGTGTGAGCGGACACTGAGTACGTTATTTACTGAAAATACACTTATTTCGTGATCTGCGCGGACATTGGTTCCTCTATTCGCTCAAATATCTCTGATTATGATGTATTTGAGACGAATAACGGATCTCAGGTCCGCAAAACTCAAAAGAAGCCTGAAAAGGACAAAATAGCGGATCCTATGTCCTCTCACCTTGAATCTTTGCTTACGGATTCGACTTAACGGTACAATTCAGTCCACATCTCTTAGTTTCTTCGTTTCTTGTTCCGTACGGCTCCTCATCTACTCAACTCTTCGTTCTCACATTCCATAAATTAAAATTTGTATCATTCAAAAATTTAATGATGTTCATTTCTCTGTTTTTTAATTACACTTAAATTATAGAAAAGTTGTCTGCTAAACAGATGGAGGTATATCATGTATTTGTTTGTCGTCAATAAGAACTCTGGGAACGGAAGAGGTTTCCGTGTCTGGACAAAAATAAGTAAGATACTTGATAAGCGTAATATTCTTTATCAACATATATTCACTGAATCTGCCGATCAAGCTCATACTCTTCTAATGGAGAAACTGTCTGCTCCTATTACCTGGAAAGCAGTGGGGGTTGTTGGGGGAGATGGAACGATCAATAGTCTGTTACCGGCATTACGTGATTCTGGTGTTCCTTTAGCAGTTTTTCCTTCTGGTTCTGGAAACGATACAGCTCGGGGGTTTCATATTCCGATGAAGACCAGCGCCGCATTAGAAGTAATGCTGGGAGGCCTGCCTAAAGCCGCTGATTTAATCTCTATTTCTGGGCAAAGTGCCCTCACCGCGCTTGCCGTTGGATTTGATGCAGAAGTCGCCCACAACGTGAACAATAGCTTGTACAAGAAATTTTGCAATGCTTTTGGCTTGGGAAGAATGGCTTATGTTATCGGAGTTTTCCATACCCTTATAACTTTTCGCCCTGCCCCATTAACTGTGGAATGCGACGGTGTGACACATACCTACTCGTCTGCCTGGCTGACCGCAGTCAACAACGTTATTAGTTACGGAGGAGGTCTTGCAATCTGTCCCCAAGCAATTACAGACGATGGTTTTCTGGATATCTGTATCGTTCACGATTGCTCAAGAATTCAACTTCTGATGCTATTTCCGACCTTACTCTATGGTGGGCATACCAGGCTTCCGTTCGTCACGATGCTACGTGGAAAGAATATTTCCGTGCACAGCAGTCTACCCCGCATGGCTCTTGGAGACGGCGAACACCTCACCTCTACACCATTAACTGCCGCTGCTGACCCAGGTGTTATGCAGGTCATGTGCCCACATCCCGGATAAATGCAATTATAACTTATTACACACAAGGAACTCTGGAGAACGACTCATTCTCCAGAGTTCTTTGTGTTTATACTTAGACCATTGATCTTATTGTAACTGTCCCGGTGCTTCTTCGGATTGAGGTAGTGCTCCAGCATCCGGGAAGATACTAGTCTCATGAGGGCGCTCTGGGAGAGTAACCTGTGGAAAGTAAGTCTTTAGAAGTTCCTCCAAGTCCCCTCTAGTTATGTGCTTAGCATAAGGTTGAAGCTCAATGCCAAGTTCTCCATTATTCTCGATAGTTCCTGACTTTACTTCCTCTAAACTGTGAATTCCTACCATACGCATTCGCTTCTCTATATCGTTTGTTGTCATTCGCAAGCGTTTCATGTTCTCAGGTAGGTATTTCCCATCAGCAATGATGGGTACCGTCCTTCCTTTCAGAATCCGCTCAGCACGATTCCAATTCAACGAGACCCATTCGATAGCCCCTAAGAATGCGAGAAAGATACCTGTCGCCAAAATAGAGTGTCCTACTCCGTTTCCAGCAAGGTCTGAACCCAATACAGAACCTATGATCAGCACCATGGCGATCTGAGGCGTTGTCATTTGCGAAATAGATTTACGCCCGCCAATTCTTAACAAAAGGGTGCCTGCACTTGCGATTAGAATGGCATCCCAAATCAATGTCGACCACTTCATAAATCCTCCTAATAAGCTGTCTTTTTAAGGATGTTTTCGGGCTCCCCATAATCTAAGATCGATATCCACTTGAATATCACGCTCATTAAGCGATTCTGCGGTTACCGACTTTCCTTCTTTCTGTAGCTTGTTCCAAAGCTTGGGATTCTTCTGATATAAACCAAGTGATAGTTGATAGGGGTCACCGTGTTGTGGTGTAGTTTTACGAAAAGTTCTTATCAGCTCTTTTTTAAAGACATCCCTTGTCACTTTTTTGAATTCCTCGATGGGTACTTCCTTATATAAATTAACTACTTTGCCTATGACTTTTATTTTCAACCGATATTTCACTCCATCATTTGTAGGCTCAAACCCAATAACAGAACGAGGTGATACCAGTCTTACAAGCCCTACGGGATCATCCATAGGTCCCACAAGAATGGTAGCCCGAGTAGCGGGACCCTTTAACCAACGAATTCCTAGTACATCTTCAAGCTTCAACCACCCTTTGTTCTCATTATCTTTCAACATAAAGGCACCATTAATCTCAAGAATCGGATGTTCCTTCATCCCTTCCGTCCAGTTAGAAGTAGTTATGGCGAGGGAGGGAAGGACAACCGTGGCTGCCTTTTCTCGGTAATGGACAAGAAAATCAACATACTGCAACGGATGTATGAAGGAATTCTGAGAGTAGTTTAGCATTGGTGCGTGCAGTAAGGTGCGAAGTGGAGACATCCCAACGAAAGGAGTACTTGTAAAAAGTTCTTCAATATTTTCCTTAGTGCCGTATACCCACTTCGTATAACTAATATCCTCAGTTCGGTTTGATTTATCAATCACATCTCTTATTCGTTCATGCGCCAACATGGATTCCGATAACACAAGTGCCGTTACCTGACTTCAGGATAATTTCTGCTGACTGGTCGTATAGAGTTCCCTAGTTGCTTCAGCCAAAGTTTTCCCTCTTCCCTTACCCACCCAAATGGGTGGCTGAGATGATGGGATACTACCTTCTGGACCTGAGAGACTTTCATAATCAAGCATTTGAGCATAGATGTAATATTCGCCATCTTGAAAGTCAATACCAAATGCCGACAGATAGTTGATCTCCTGAACCTCACCATTATCCCAACAACCCGATAGAAAAAAGGTTAACGAGGACATAAGGATAACTACATATTTGACCCTTGTCATAATTCCCCACCCTTCTTCCGCAATCCTGGAATGCGCATGAAGTTTCGAAGCAACCTCTGAGGAGCGAAGGGGGAAAACGGAGCCAGAAAAGGTTCTTGGCATTCGGCTCCCAGCTTCACGGAGTAAGGAGAGGATAAAAAGGATAACAAACATTTCAACAGATAGAGAAAACGGAAGACTACTCCGTGTACTACCTATTGTAGCAAGCAGTGGAAACGGGATTTGATCCTGATGATAGGAGATTAAGGAGGTATAGAATCCTGGGAGAAGGATGGAGAGCATAATAGCAACCAACCGCAGCATTCTCCATGGAAAAACGAAATAAAATGGCAAATGTGGATCCTCTGCCGCAAACAACAGCTGCATTAAGTTAGAGGGTGCGATTAACACGACAGGGCTACCGTCGAGGATCATAATCAGCCGTCCCCTTAATAAAGCATCATTTACGAAATCAGGTCTACCACTGTAATCGAATATGGGAATAAAGAGAATCTATAAGGTGAAATATGCTCCGTCAATTCCCCAATACCTACCGGTGCATCTCCAGTATAGCTCTTCAGTCTAAATCCTTGAGATACTGGTAGTTTCCCCCCACTTGCCAATTGAATCCCTCCGCCCTATATCACTAAGCTTTAACTTGTACCGACGGATTCCAAATTATGCATATTCTGAATTATTAACTTCAAATTTGAGTATGCAAAAGATCCGTTAAACACTTATAACTAGTGTTTAACGGATCTATAGGACCTAGTACTATTCGATAATACCTGTTCGAATAACTTTTATGGTAACTTGGCCATTGATCGTGGACTGAGGAAACATTTCCTCCCACTTTTCTTCAACGACCTCTGAATTTCCCACACGACTACGATATATTTCACCAAATCCTACACAATCCGAATTCACTTTACGAAGTTTATCGAGGAACTGCTGTAATTGTTTGCTTAATTCAATCATTAATTGATGCTCTAGCGCATTAATGGCACCGGATTCAGTAAAATTATAACGCTGAGATACTTCTTGAATGTCAATATCGATATCAACAACCGTATTAAACTTAATATCCTTTTTATCAACAAGCTTAATCTTACCTTTACTCTTTGTAACATTAAATACAACCTTCACTGTATCCGTATCTTGTAGCAAATATCGATCCATGCCACTCTCCTGCATATCTTTTTTCTTGATATTAAGTTCGTATAGATAGGGTGTGTCGGTGCCTTTAAGCGTCTTAAGGAAAAAACCCTCATTCGGTGTAGCTTCACCTACTATTTGATCTCTATGTATTAAAGCGAGACTCGACAGAATGACCTCTTCTTCCTCCTTTTTTATTAAAGGTATGGCTAGATCTATTCGATTAATCCCCCTTGAACGTGTAAAGTCATGCAGAGTCATGGACGGAACCCAATTCATCTTGGTATTGTGCTCCAATAAACTGTTAAGAGAGGTCGCTATATTGGAGTACTCCTCATATTTGTGTTTAAGCAATTCTCCAGGAGAACCATCTACAATCGCGATATTAATCATATCCCCAAAGAAAGGGTCCCGGCTTAAGACTTCGATTTCATTTAACATCTTAAAGCGAAACATGTCACGATCTAACAAAATTACCCGTGTTTGCCCGGCAGCGACTGTATAAGGAAGCATTTGATTCATCTTTCTACGTGCACCTTTACTTGTCTCTGCTTCTACAGATATCGTATGGCTTGATTCTTGTGCTTCAGGTTCAGCTTCTATAAATGTACCCGTCACTTGAAACGTTCTATCTTCTTTCGCATCATACGCGAGTGCCACTAAGATGGATTGACGCTCAAGGATACTCGTACTCTGACAGGCACTAAGAACACCTAAGAGAACTAGAACAGCACACAACCGCAATCCTCTCATGATGTCCCTCCTTTGCTGTCAGGTCGCTTTCGTCCTCGAAATTTGAATACAATCGTAACGATCCCACTTAAGAAAATGGGGTAAATTAAAGAAAATACAACATTTCCGGACCCTAACCATTTATTGATTTGTTCGATGGCCGTATGACCATGAATAGCTATTGTTATCCCACTTGCCAAAGCGATCACGATGAGTAGCATCACCTTCTGATTCAAATTCCACATGCGCTTAAAGCCTCTAGTAACAGCCCAGGTGTTTATCAAAATACCTGTGAGTACCATTAACATCCATACCGAAATCACAACGAACTCCAATCTTTCCAAAAACGGATATTTCACAATTTTTAACATGTTAATGGATGGCCAGATCGAGCGAAGCATCTGATCGGACGAGAAATACACAATAGAGAGTGTCATTATTATAAGATACACCATATTTGCAAATAAAAGGGCTAGTTGCGAATACCTCATGGTACGTTCCTTATTGACGATATAAGGATAGATAAATAGGATGATTTCAAATCCGGCTAAGGTGAAACTCATCCTAATTGCACCGTCGATAATATCCATGACGCCACTTTCCATGATCGGAAGCAACTGTGTCCATATCGCATACTTCAAGGAAGAATAAAACAAGAACACTGTAAATAAGATCACAACAAATCCGAGCATACACATCCCAATAATGACACGAATACCACCAAATCCTGCATAAATAGTTAGAATTGATAGTAGTGACACAATCAACCAAGTAGGAATATCAGGAAATATCCACGCTTGAATGACATCAATGTAGTTTCTCATGATAACAATGGTAATGCATAGATAATACAACATATAGATACAGTTAAATAAGGTTCCTATTACCTTGCCAAACAGGTCATAATGGATTCCATATAAATCCGCTGATTCATACCTACTAAGCGCACGAACAATCAGCCACATAACAAAGTGTGTAAACAGAGCAGCCAATATGACCGATATCCATGCATCGTGTTTGGATGCTTGATAAATATATCGTTCAAAATTAAATATCCCTACTCCAATTTGCACATTACAAATTACAAAGAACAGAAGATAGGCATGGATCTGAATATTTTCAGGGGGATTGCTGAGAACTTTCATCGCTCCACCTCGCGTTCATTCTTCATCGTTAGATTTGAACCATTTAGTCATACGTGACTTTCCACCCTTAGTGTTACTTCTTGTTAAATCAGTTTTATACTGAAACGGAGAAGATTCTGTGATAAGCATCGTATTGATAAGCCCTTTACTATTAGGCGGATAAAAGGGATACATGTATGGCTTTCCATAGCTAGTCATTCGAAGCAAGTGAATGAATAGAAACGCGGAGAAGAAGGTGATCCCAAGAAGTCCCAAGAAGCCTGCCACAATAAGCATAGGAAAACGTATAAAGCGAATGGACGAGCTCATCATATAATTAGGCGTCGTAAACGAACCAAGGGCTGCAAGTGCTACCAGCATAATTAAGATGTTACTTGTGAAACCAGCTTGCACAGCGGCCTGTCCTATAACAATACCTCCTACAATGCCCATCGTTTGTCCAACCTTCGTAGGAAGGCGAGCCCCAGCCTCTCTCAGTAGTTCAATAGAGACTTCCATGACTAGTGCTTCCATTAAAGGAGGAAATGGAACTCGAGCACGAGACATGATGAGCGACTCAAGTAATGGCATCGGAATCATTTCATAATGGAAAGTTAATGCAGCCACGTATAATGGTGTCAAGAATATCGATATGATAAGCGCTATAGCCCGTAAGGAACGGTTAAACATACCGAGTCCCCACGAAGAGTAGCGATCTTCTACAGATTGAAAGAAATCTGCAAATGTATTCGGTCCAATAATAACCTGTGAGTTACCTTCCACCATGACGACAACCTTGCCTTCTAATATTGCCTGAGCTGTACGGTCAGGACGTTCCGATAAACTCATCTCAGGAAACAATGAATATTTATTATCAGTTAGAATCTTCAGGAACAAGGGACTTCCGATTAAACCTTTGTATTTTTGTTTATTTATTCGTTTACGGATTAGTTCAACAAATGGATTCTTCTCCTTCTCATCTAGATAAAGTAAACTGGCTGATGTATGGGGTTCTGCAGCAAGCTGTACTTCCTCTTGAATGAGTTTATCGCTTGTAATATACGAACGGAGTAGCGCAATATTCTTCTCCATCGATTCAGTAAAAGCAATCATTGGTCCATAAATAGTCGATTCTGTCTCTGCATTTGAGGGCGCTCGCGAAGGAATATTCGCTAAATTGACTAATAGCCCCCCGTCTTTACCCTTTAGCAGCACAAGGGCAAATCCACTTAACAACTTTTCAATAACGTCCGAAAGCTGATCAAATGGCTTACAGTCACCAATCGGAATCATTTCCGATAGTGTCTCTAACGAATCGCATTGATCATTCTTTGTTAACGGAGCTAACAGATTTAAGTTTAACTGAGCATTATCAACCATACCGGTCATAAAAGCAACAACGATATTTCCACCAAGAGATTTAATGACTAAGCCTTCACTTCCATGTAATTTGGATTTGAGTTGACTCTCAATCTGCTCACTAAAAGCTGACATGAATATCCCACTTTCATTATTAATCCCATATTTCAAGGATGTACTAATGTTCTCCAATTTTGGTATATGGATAATATGTCCTCGAAATTGGGATTCAATGCAATACTTCGTGACCTATGCATGCGTAATAAAAAGAAAAAGGACCCTTACACTAGTGTAAAGGTCTCTACATTTTCATACATCGGTGAAACATTCATATGGGTGCGCATAAGGGAAAAATGATCTACTACCCATTCTATTCCGACAGGAGCGGGAGTAATAGCTTCGAGTAATAATTCTTCACCCTCTCTGAATCGCCGGGCAAGTGTAATATGTGGAGAATAGGGGCGGTCTTCAGGAATGAATCCTAGGGTGCCCGTTTCTTGTATTACTGACAAGTGTAAAGACTGTAAACCGTTAAGATTTCCAGAGACTCCCGCCCATAAAACGCGGGGTGTCTTCGATGAACCAAAGAAGCCGATTCCATTTAAAGCTAATGAAAATGGTGTTCCCTTTACATTGTTCAAAGCAGCCCTTAAAGCATCTAACTTGATCATCGAAATTTCACCAAGGAACTGTAATGTAATATGGTAATCTTGTGGGTGTGTCCACTTGCGAAAGAGAAGTTTATCTATATTTATATTCCTCCAACGCTTTAATACCTCTGTAATTTGATCTGGAACAGGTATGGCTACGAATACTCGTGCCGAGTGATTGTTACTATCCCTTGGTTCCATCCCTATCACCCCTCCTTGTCCTTGTTAATTAATAGTTTCCTTTCTATCCGCTAAACATTCAACCAAATCATCTGGGAAATTGTTACATGACATTTTCATTGTTTTAGGTTAGGATTATGTCGATTAACACAACCGTGATCTTATACTAAATTAAGGGGTGCCTATCTTTGAAATCATTCAAGTACATATTACTACTATTCACTACCATCATCACTTTATCTTCTACCTTAATCGCTTCACCAGCATCAGCTTCCGGATTTCGCGATGTTGATGCAAGTAAGTATGAGTGGGCAATGGAATCCATCGACTTTATGATCGATCATCAAGTTGTGAACGGATTTCCAGATGGCTCCTTCAAACCTAAGCAAACTTTGACCAAAGCCGAATTTACCGTGATGATTCACCGGCTTTTTCCGCAACTGCGAGCAACTGAACTACAAAGTATTCAAGGTGTTTCTCCCAATCATTGGGCTCACCAAGAGTTTTCCGATTTGTACAGTGATATTGGAATCTACGCCGCGGATCAGCAAAATTTCAATACTGAGACCTACACATATTCTCCCGACAAGAAGATGACGCGGTGGGATGTGCTGATCGTGCTTAACGCATTGTTTGAAGATCTTGGTGGACGGACCGAACCCACTCAAGGGCAACTTCTGTCTAACTTGAATTACATAAAAGACGTACAAACGAAGAAGTTCGCTTCCTATGATCAATATGACGCCTGGAAAAATGCTTACTCCCCTCTAACTCCAATCATAGGAACGGTTGGGACGGATAACGTTATTTCTCAAGATCTAGAATGGCTTAAGGCAAATGCCTTATATACTTTTCAGACTCAAGGGATCATGACAGCCGATAATCAGGGTAACTTCCACCCGTTACAACAAGTCACTCGTGCCGAAATCGTCACCATATTGCACCGTTTGTACCTGATCGTCGGAGAGAACTATGCACCTACACCACCTGTAACTGATCCTATCCCCGGTGGAACCAAACATTTCATTTATGGTTCTGGAGAATCAACAGGATCGGGTCATAATCTGTTTTATAATGACGAGGTCATCGATTTTACCGTTGTACTCAATAATTCCTTAGTCGATGGAGAGCCTATCAAGAATGTGGTTGTTCGCGTTGAATCACAGCAAATACTCGATGTGTATGTCACGGTCAACAACGAGAAGACACTTTATACTTATGAACAGCTCACTGACCCAATAAATCCGGTTCGTATATCGGTAGAAGGCCTTCCGTACATCATGGTTGAATCAAAAACTCGGTTCCCGGATCAGCTCACCGAAAACGGTGACAATGATGCTATGGTATTTGTAGAGTCTTAAGAATTAAGGCTAACAGCACAATTCAAGATCAAAAACCCGCTCTAGCTGAGCGGGTTTTCTTGTGTAACTCAATTCATGCTGATTTCCAATTTATCGTTTACCACATCAACAAGTATCTTAGCTTTCTCGTCATTAGCAGCTAGCTTAGTTAAAGATTTTATATTGTTATCAAGTCTTAGTCTCAAGTCTACCATTTCTTCAAGCTCATCTTCTGTCAAATCTACGGAATAATCATCTGATTTGAATCCCTTATCTTTTATAACAATTTGTATTTCATCGCGTAATTCACTCCAATTTGTTGATAGAGAACTAAGCGATGAACGGAGGTTGCCTTGATCATTCAATGTAATTCCTTTTACGTATTTATTTACGGTAAACTTTGCATCTAACACGGCATAGGAACTTATAAATGACCAAATTGTTCCTCCGCCCGATTCTATATAGTTATAACTAATAACGTCTCCTATGATATCGACCAATAATGAATCAAATTTCTCCGATTTTACTTTTAATGCTTTATCACCAGATACTGTACGTACGGTATCTTCTGCCAAATAATCTCCTACAAGACTAGTGATATAAACCTCCGAATACGTTGAAGAATTGAAGAATACGACAAGCGACGCAGATAAATCAGCATAACCTAGATCGCCAGCGTCTAATAGTTTTCCATTACAAATTAAGGAAGCCAATCTGTCAATTTCATTCTCTTCCTCTTTGCTAGTTGCGTTAGGTGTCTGAATCTGCTGAAGGATTTTATCTCCTTCTTTTACTATGGCTGCAATCGAGGTATTGTTTCCCGAATCATTAAGTAAATCGTTGTACCATGGCAGTTGAATAAAAGACTCCCATGAATAAAAATACACCGAAGCCTTAGTTGTAACACTTGCAACTGTATTCGTTGCATCCCATGTATTATAGTTTCCTGTGATAATGATGTCCTTTTCTCCATCGCCATTCATGTCTTTGAAACTTACAGCTTGAACACTTTCTAGCTCGTGTGTGTTAGGATAGCTGTCCGGCAAGGTAGCTAAAACGACCAAATTAGAGCTTACTATATAAAAATGAAGTTCAGGTGTTTTATTGTTCATAAAGTAACCCGAAACAAATCTCACTTTCCCCCAACTGTTCATATCTACCCAAAATGACTGTTCCTCTATAATAGTAAATCCATCATCTAGTAACCCCTCTAGGGTCTGTTCTTCATCTTGTCCCAGTTGGTTTGAGTTTTCTTCTGCATTCTCTGAATCAGAGACATCTGTTACGACTTCCCCAAATTCTGTTACTTCCTGCATAAAAGGTTCCACTTGGATCACATAAGGAACATCATTCTTATAGACTTGATATTCAATATTTCCATCCCCAATAAAACCAAGAAATGCATCAAATAAACCATTAATCGTATATCCTTTATCAATAATTAAAGGGCTAACTATCTTTTCAACACTAGCCTTGTAGCTATCTATGTCCAGATTATTTAGATTTGGAGATACCACCAGGATATTGCATAGAGGCATTCCACTAGTACCGTCAGTCACCGTTCCAGTCCGAACATTCAGCTTGTATGTCAGGGAATCAAGACCCTCCACTGAATCTGCGTAAAATAGTAAAAATTCATCCGAGGAACCCTTTACCGAATCCTTCCCACGATATTCTATATTTTCCCCAAAAATGTCTTGAATGCTTTTGGTATATTTATCGAGATCGAGATCAGACGTTGAAATATCCTCATTCGTTGTAATATTCTCTTTCGCTGGGGATTCTTCCTTACTTGCATTATTTGTCGAACAGCCCATTAAGGAGAAGGTTATACAAAATATAAAAATAAAAATACCGATTCTAATCCTCCTATTCATGACACCCTCCCAATCAGTTATAATTTTCCATTCCGATATTATATAAAGTATATATTATATTCATCAAAAGACACACAGTGATTTCTCTCGAATCTTGAGCCAAAAAAAAGAACACCCCCGCAGTGGAGAGCGTTCCATTTTGATATCCGTTATGTCATTCGGCAGTAATCGCAAACAATTCGTGGTCTTCCCACGATCCGTTAATCTTCAAATATTTTTTGGACAAACCCTCATGTCTAAACCCTGCCTTTTCTAAAACACGGATAGATGGCACGTTCTTAGGCATAACTCCAGCTTGAACACGATGCAGGCCGATTTCGTTAAAAGCATACTCCACACATAACGAGACTGCCCCTGTTGCATAACCTTTGCCGTTATGCTTCTCGTCCATAAAATAACCTAAATATGCATTTTGGAAGGGACCTCGAGCAATACCAGTTAGTGCTATTCTTCCTACAAGTTCATCCGTCTCTTTAAGAAAGATTCCGAAAGTATAAGATTCGTCGTTGGCAACCCCTTGAATACCATTGGCAATTTCACTTTTCTGTCCTTCTAGTGTGAAATGTGAATCGTCCCTGATTGGTTCAAACGGTTGAAAAAAATCACGATTTCTTAGCTTTAAGTCAAGCAGAGAGCCTGCATCCTTCATATCAAGATACCTTAAATAGATGTGGTTGTTACTCAAATGATTTCAGTCCTTTCTACAGCAAGTAATGGAAAGAAATAATAACAGCATTATTTTAAGAGGTCAATATCATTGTGGGGAGGGCCACACTCATTTTCAACTCCAATATACTATACCCAGATATAGCTAAAGGCTATAATAGATAATTAATTACTCGTCTATCGCCTGTTGTAGTGCTTCAACATACGCGAGGGCAAGTTTGGAGAGCGTTATATTCTTACGACTTATCCAGCCAACATTGATGACTTCATCACATTCTAGAGGGA
>NZ_RZNY01000036.1 GCF_003994475.1 Paenibacillus anaericanus
CTTAATTTTTGGACCTATGCTTTAACTTAATGACATTGCCCAAGAGGGTGTCTTTTTTTGTTTCATGGTAATTTTGGACTGTTCAAGGAGGATAAAGAGGCTTGTTATGACGGGTTACAGGAGCTTGCTGTTAATAGGTAATCAATAAGCGGGTTCTTTAATCTTTAAGTTTATTAATTAGAGCTAGTATTCGGTTATTCTTTGTTTCTTCCTTTTTAGCAAGTTCGATATGATTAATCTGTTCTCGCTTAATGTAGTCAGGCTGCTTTAGGAATGTATTCAAAATGTGGTGCTCTTCAAGGATTTTAGTTATGTAATCTGGAACAGTAATTATACGATTTTCCTCACATTTCTTAAGTGTTACATGGAGTGTATCGCCGAGCTCTTTTTGTACTGCTCTTCGAATAAACTCATTATAAACAAAATAATGCCCATTCTTTGACGGCAACAACGTATGGTCAAACTCGTGCCCGTCAACGAGGATTTGAATAGATACTTTACCATTAGTATTGAATATCTCCCTTACTGAATATGGGAAATAAACTACTTTCCATTTCATTTTACCTTCCAGCATCTTTATCTCACTATCAAACTCATAAACCATATTGAATAACACTCCTCATTATAAAGAAGCTAAATTCGATTATTAACTTATCAAAGCCACTTTGCTGCTTCTAGGTGATTCGAATTCAATATGTTGTTGCAATAACCTATATGATGTTGAACATGCCTTATCTGCATTAGGATTACGTCAGTTCTAGTTATTTCCTCGTATAGTACACATGGTTCCAATAATTTGTCGTCAGTTAGTTCATCAAAAAACTTACGAGCCACACTCGATATTTCCTCTACGTAATTCTTCATTTCCTCTTTAGTAGGGTAGTCAGAGCACTCCTTATCTAGGTCTTCTGTTACATCCTTACCGAAGTCAGGTATTATGAATTCTTCATCTTTCTGCTGCCTAAACCAAAATTTCATACTGGTTGTAGCATGGAATATTTGCTTCCAGTATTTGTGCTTGGCATCAAACCAAAAATCATCAGGACATACTTCGATAAGATTCTTCAACATTTCTACTGTCGGTTCAAACTGTCTTCTTAAGACAGTTACCATCTTGTCACTCATGCCCATCAACTCACTTCTCGGAATTTAGAATCTTACATTTATTCTTGTTCTCAATAACCAAAACCTTCCTTTTATTGGTTGTATTTTTGGAAAGTTTGTGAAATATGGGAGATTCGGAGAATTATTTATTGATGAAATTGATATAGAATTTTGGAGTATATAACTAGCAGAGCGCTCAGTGCTATTTTCAGCTAACTTTAAGTTTCAGATCAGTTTTGTTTAAGAAAAGTAATCTATACTAATCGTATATTAAATCTATTGAAGGAAGTGATATACTATGCTGAAACGTACAATGTCTCTTTTGCTTGTCTTAATCTTGACCATGACTAGTGTAGTGGGGATTGCTTCTGCTAGTACAACTACGAAGGAAACGGTTATTAAACTTTCTGATACAGCAGTAACAGTTGATGGACAAGAGGCGTCAACGAGTTCATCGGCGGCTGTATATGTAGGAGCTAGCGTTGTATATTATGAGGACGGACATGACAGTAGCTATGGAGAAGGTACAGATTCAGATGCGCACAGTGCGGAGGAAGCAGCCGAGCATAAAGTTGTGACCATTACGAAGCCTGGAACTTATCGTGTATCGGGCAAGTTATCGAAAGGACAGCTTGCAATTGATCTTGGTGAGGATGCGGCTTCTGACCCTACAGCGGTCGTGACACTTATTTTAGACGGAGTAGATATTACGAATACAGTTGCTCCGGCAGTTATTTTCTACAATGTGTATGAGCCATACTCCAATACAGAGGACACAAAAGGAATTGTTGATCTTACTGATGCAGGCGCACAGGTTATATTAGCAGATGGTTCTGTCAACACTGTAAACGGCGCTTATGTCGCACGAATTTATAAAGAGGGCACAACGAAAAAACTGCATAAATATGATGGAGCCTTCTATTCTAAAATGTCTATGAACATTTCTGGAGAAGCTAAAGGAACGGGAGAGCTACACATTACTGCTACTAACGAAGGGCTCGATTCTGAGCTGCACTTGGCTCTCAATGGTGGAAAGGTTTATATTAAATCTCAGGATGATGGTATCAATACGAATGAAGATGGGATTTCAGTTACAAGTATCAATAGTGGATATCTTTACGTAAATGCAGGTCTAGGAGCCGAAGGTGATGGGATTGACTCCAATGGCTACTTAACGATTAACGGCGGAACTATTGTTACTATGGCTAATGACCGTAGTCCTGACGGTGGTATTGATGCCGATAGTGATATTACCATTAATGGCGGTACAGTGATTGCACTAGGAACACGTAATGATGCGTCTTCTTCTGCATCTAAACAGTCCTTTATTGAGCTATCTTTTGCTACAACACAAGCGAAGGGGAGTAAAATTTCATTAAAAGACTCGGCAGGAAATGAATTGCTAAGCCATACTGCGGATAAGAACTTTCAAAGCTTAACATTTTCATCTGCCGACCTTAAGCTCAATACTGAATATCAACTGTATATTAATGGAGTACAGCAGCAATATACAGGAAATTCTTTTGGCATGATGGGTGGCGGCTTTGGTGGCAACCGTCCTGACGGTGATAACGGACAAGCTGGACAAGGTACTCCTCCGACAGGTGAGCGTCCAGAAAAACCAGAGGGTACACCTCCCGAAATGCCAGAAGGTACACCTCCAGAAATTCCTGATGGTATGCAGGGAATGCCAGAAGGTGGCTTTAATCCAGGTGGACAAGACACAACAGTAAGCGGTGAAGGCTCTACAGCATTCGTAATAACGGATTCTGTTCATAGCTTTTCAGGTATTTCCGAGGCAACTGACAATAACGATAAAACAAAAGTTACCTTTACTGTCAATAATGGTGCTGGCATTCAAAGTGTAGCTTCTGGTGAAAGTATTGTATTTGAGGGAGTTACAGCAAGTGCAGATGTTCCTGACAGTGATATTCAGCTAACAGTAACAGATGTGCCTTCAGAGAACTATTCTGAAACATATCTTTTATCTGAGTTGAAAGGTGATTATTCCAAAATTATGCCTAAGGAGGATGGGCAATACCGTCTTACCATTGCGGTAGTGTCCTCTAACGAAACATACACTGGGGTATCACAATTGCAATTTGCAATTGGTGTGTTACCTTTCACGGATGTGAAGTCAAACTACGCTTCTTATAATGCCATTAAGGCTTTATATGAAAAGGGAATTATGATTGGAACGAGCTCGACTCAGTTTTCACCAAATTCACCAGTAACACGTGCAACTGCGATTACAACTCTGGGTAGACTTCTCGATATAGAGCAAACTGAAACTAGCTCTTTCAATGATGTTGTGATAAATAGCTGGTATAGTGGATATGTTGGCTGGGCTGTGGAAAATGGAATTGTTATTGGTGATGGAAATGGGAACTTTATGCCAAATGACAATCTGACTGCTGAGCAGATGAAGCTTATTATATCGAGATATGTAGAATTGAGCGGATTAGATATTTCGGTAGACGATCTCTTCCCAAATACTCTTACTGGTACAATGACTCGTGCAGAGCTTGCGACTATATTAAGTAAGTTACTATAATCGGGAGGTTCAAATCCCCATATTTTATAATTTATCAGTTCGTTGATGGGCGTATGCGCCTTCCTCGTATAGTACACACGGTTCCAATAATCTGTCACTGTGGCACAATCTTTGATTGATGAATTTGAAGCCAGCAACAAGGAATTTGAGAGTACGTATTTAGGTAATGATGCTCCATATGGAGTAAAGTAGAAGACACCTTTAGGGGTGTCTTTTTTCATTTCATCAGTTGTTTTCGACTATAAGAATTCCGTTTAGTTTACAACGAGCAGCAGATCGTTTTGTCTAGCTGCTCGTTGTAACATTAAAATAACCAGTATTAATAATTTTTTCTTCTTCCTGCTCAGAATCGCCAGTGATCTATTAATAAATCGTCGGCACCATTCCCCCGTCCATACGGATTGGAGAACCCTTAAATGCTGAAGCGTAAGGGCTACATATAAAAGCTGCCAGTCTTCCGATTTCGATCGGTCTGATAAAACGCTGAATCTCAGACTGAGGCAAGTTTGCGGCCATAAATTTTTTCTCTTTTTCGGGGAACGTTAAATTATTATCAGCGTAGATTCCCTCAATGATCTGATGAACATTTTCAGAAAGTGTTGGTCCAGGCATTATCGTATTGACGGTCACTTCAGTCCCTATGGTTAATTTAGATAAGCTTTTTGAAAGTGAAAGCAGCATCGATTTGGTCATACAATATTGCGGCATTTGACCTGAAGGCATTACAGCTTCTTCGCTTGCAATAAAAATCATGCGTCCATAATTGTTGTCCAGCATTTTAGGCAGATAGAATTTACATAATCCGTTTGCAGCAAGTACATTCGTACGGAAGTATTTATCCCATATTTCATCGGTTACTTCATCGTAACTCATAATTTCATATATGCCTGTATTGTTAATCAAAATGTCCACATGAGGATATTTTTCAAACAAAGCTTCTCTCTGTTTAATATCCACAATATCTGCAGCGGCATTTTGAGGAGAAGTAGCCGGAAAATTCGAACGAATTTCGTTTACCGTTTGTTCTACTTCTTCGTTATTTCTTCCATTAATAAGTACATTCACGCCTTCTTTGGCTAGTTCAATAGCAATGGCTTTACCGATACCCTTCGTTGAACCTGTAACTAAAGCTGTTTTATTGTGTAATCCCATATCCATGATACATTTCCCCTAAATGAAGTTTTATAGAACCTCAAGAATATTTTTGTGTTCCCGATAGGGATTATAATACCTTGTCTGGGCTGCTCAGTAACTAGCTCACGGCGCCATTCTTCTTGCAACACGCGCCAATCATTTAAACTTTGCCTATATTCTCCGAACGCCAATGAGAAGGCGTATCTCCTTCCCATATGCGGAATGCGCGGTAAAACGAATTCAGGTTCTCGTATCCCACTAGGCAAGCCACTTCTTTAATGTCCAGTGATGGGTTGACTAAATACTCCCTTGCCTGTTCATGCCTAGCCTGCGTTATCAGATGTTTGAAGCTCGTGTCTTCTTCAGTTAGCCGCCGCTGCAGCGTTCGATCGCTCATATTAAGCTCCTTTGCGACAGAATGTATGTCAAGATGCCCCCCCATAAGGCTCCGCTTGATGATCCATTTCACTGTCTCGGTGATGGAAGAAGTGCTTTGCTTTTCATTCAGCGTCCGGTCTAAGACAGGTGTCAAAATTTCCAGCAGCTCCTCGTTATACGTTGCAAACGGAATGTCCAAATCTCGGCGCCGCAACGTGAGCCGGTTCCTGATGGTACCGATTTGGATAGGACAACCGAAATAAGCCTCCAGCGCCTGCACATCACCCATGGGATGTGAAAACTCGACCCTTCGTGCATTCAAAGCTTGGCCTGTTCCCCGGCGCCCTAGTTCCAGAAGATACGCCAGCGTGATCCCAACCAATACCTTTGGACCGGACTCCTCCGTATGCTGCCACTCCAACTCGATGGTGCAATCCTCACCCTCCTCCGTTATAAGCAACCTTTCGGGAGGACACATTTGTTTATACCTAGCCATGCGGTAAAGAGCATCTCTATAATCACGAGCGTGATAAGTGGCTAAGATGTCAGGTGGGTATTGTGTCGTTTCAAAGACAGTTACAAGTCCAATGATTGCTTTGGCAATATCACCTATGAGATCCGAAAAAGCCTGCCAGATCGCAAAGTACTCTGCAGCGGTGACTTTAGGTTCAGTAATTTCGGTAATTGGCAGCCGGGCTTGCCGAGCTACATCCCTTGGAGAAACCCCTAATTGCTGTAATCCGGACCAAAAGCCAGAAGGGAATTTAATGCATTTCGTGGTATGTAACTTCATATATAGATCTCCTTTGCAGATTACACGGATGTGCTGTTGAATATAAAAATGAAGAAAAATGAAATAGCCTTATGCGAACATATGTACACAAAGCATACTCTCTAGTCTGTTCAAAAGTCTACTCCGCCGATTCGTTATGTATCGCGTTGAAGATATACATTACCGGAGGTTTCACATTTGCATCTGTGTTTATTTTTCGTTATCATCATTCATTATGGATTTGGCATGCGGCTCTCCTCCATTAGTAAATCCACAACCGAATGAGGTTGTGGATTATTGCTAATTTTGGAACGGTTAATGTTTCTATAAATTGTAGCGCGGTAGAGGTTTATTAATGTAATGGGACGAAATCAGGAATTCCAACCGGAATTCAGTGGTGCTTACACTTATGCTATAATTTAATAAAGCGCTTCTGTGCTTTTAGAATATTGGATAAAGGGTGCATTGACCAACCATGTATGAGAATCAGACTTCTATGCATCACAAGCTGTTAATTATCGGCGCAGGTGCTGCCGGACTAATGGCCGCTGTTACTGCGCGGGATCTGGGTATAGATACTGCCATTCTGGAGAGTAACGACCGGATTGGAAAGAAGATATTAATGACAGGTGATGGTCGCTGTAACATTACGAATGAATCCACTGCGACGGGTACGGATGAAGCGGTCGCTTTATCGCGCAAGTATCACAGTAATCAGGCCGAATTTCCATTGACGGTATTGCAGCAATTTGGCATCCGTCAAACTATTGATTTTTTCTCCCTTCTCGGGCTTCCGCTTACAAGATTGAAGGAGGGCTTGATGTATCCGATGTCGCTACAAGCTGCAGCGGTGCTGGAGATTTTCGAACTTGCGCTGGAGGATCGGAATGTTCCGGTATACCTCAACAACAAAGTGTTGGATGTTACTGTTTCGACGAAGCATCCGCGCTTCACGATAAAATGCCAAACGGAGCTCGATGGGCAGGTTGTTTATACCAGCGAATACCTTTTTCTATGTTCCGGTGGCCTTACCGGTCCGAATGCGGACAAAGATAATCCTGGTTATACGCTTGCTGAACGTCTGGGGCACACCATGATCGAGCCATTGCCGGCCATTGTGCAATTGAAGTTGCAGTATCCCAATATGAAGGCACTGTCCAGTATCAAATTTCAGGGACAAGCTCATATCATTGTAAACGGTAAAACCATCCGCAGTGAATATGGTGAAATTGGCTTCACGGACTATGGCATTTCGGGCCCGCCAATTCTCCAGCTAAGTAGGAAGGCTGCGTATCATCTTGCAAGAGGAGAATCTGTGACCGTATCGGTTGATTTGATGCCGGGCCGCACAGAGGAAGAGTTAGTTGAGTTTTTGGAAATGCACTGGGGGACCTTCGGACATCGGACTGTTGCTGATTCTCTACTTGGCATCTTCAATAAAAAGTTGGTTCCTGTCTTGCTGAAGGAGGCAGGCATTGATCAACAGCCGGACTTGCTTTGCCAGAACCTTTCGAGGAAAACCAAGATAATATTTTATCGAATATTAAAGCGTTGGGAATTTAAAGTGATCGATACCAAAGGCTTCGAGAACGCGCAAGTAACAGCCGGTGGCATCGATACGACTGAGCTAAACGAGGGAACGCTGGAATCCAAGCTAGTACCAGGGCTTTATTTGGCTGGTGAGGTGATGGATGTGGACGGGGATTTCGGCGGCTATAACTTACAATGGGCTTGGAGTTCCGGTTATGTGGCCGCGATGGCGCTTGCTAAGCAAATGTAATGAATTCATAGGAAAAGGGATGCATCGATCAACATGTATGAGGATCAGAGTTCTAAGTACCACGAGCTATTAATTATCGGTGCAGGTGCTGCAGGTATAATGGCTGCTGTTACTGCAAGGGACCAAGGTATTGATACAGCAATTATTGAAAGCAATGACCGGATTGGGAAGAAAATATTAACGACAGGCAATGGGCGTTGCAACATTACGAACGAATCCACTGCGACGGGTACGGATGAAGCGGTTGCTTTATCGCACAAGTATCACAGCAATCAAGATGGATTTCCAGTACATGTGCTGCAGCAATTTGGTATTCGCCAAACTATCGATTTTTTCTCTTCGCTCGGGCTTCCTCTTATAAGCTTGGAGGATGGTCGGATGTACCCAATGTCGTTGCAAGCAGCTTCAGTTCCGGGTGTTTTTCGGCTTGCGCTGGAGGATCGGAATGTTCCGATATATTTCAAGAATAAAGTGTTGGATATTACCGTTTCGACGGAACATCCGCGCTTCACGGTTAAATGCCAGACGGAGCTCGATGAGCAAGTCGTATATACCAGCGAATACCTTTTTCTGTGTGCGGGTGGTCTTACCGCTCCGAAAACGGGAACGGATGGATCCGGTTATACGCTTGTCCAACGTCTAGGACACACTCTGATCGATCCTGTGCCGGGTATTGTGCAATTGAAGCTAGATTATCCGTATTTGAAGGAACTATCCGGCATCAAATTCGAGGGACATGCTCATATTATCGTAAATGGTGAAATCATTCGCAGCGAATATGGCGAAATTCTTTTTACGGACTATGGTATTTCTGGCCCGCCAATACTCCAGCTAAGCAGGAAGGCTGCGTATAATCTCGGTAGAGGAGAATCTGTGACATTATCGGTTGAATTGATGCCGGGCCGCACGGAGGACGAGATAGTTGAGTTTCTGGAAACGCACTGGGGGATCTTCGGACACAGGACTGTTGCGGATTCCCTTATCGGAATCATAAACAAGAAGCTGATCCCTGTCCTGCTGAAAGAGGCAGGAATTGATCAACAGCTTCACCTGCTTTGTCAGGATCTATCGTGGAAAACCAAGAAAATATTTTATCGAATCATGAAGCGTTGGGAGTTTAAAGTGACCGATACCAATAGCTTCACGAATGCGCAAACAACAGCCGGCGGTATCGATACGACTGAGCTAATCGAAGGAACGTTGGAATCTAAGTTAGTACCTGGGCTCTATTTGGCAGGTGAAGTGATGGATGTGGATGGAGATTGCGGCGGCTATAACCTGCAATGGGCCTGGAGCTCCGGCTATGCGGCCGCGATGGCGCTTGCTAATCGACGTGCCGGCACCACGTAAGGGGATAGATGGTTGCTGACTCTTGTCACGTTGGGATGGAACACTTGCATGCCCTCCATATGGAGCATATAGAAAGACACCCGAGAGGGTGTTTTTCTTATGTTCACCACCATTCTAGGTGGGATTGTGATGTAACCATATCATTTTACCTTAAATAGTAGTAGAAACATTCAGCCACTAGTAGTTGAATGATATAATAGTAGAAGTTTATTTTTGATGTCGAGCTTAAGCTGTCTATTTTCCAATCAGGTTGTGGTACTGAGTATGATTATCGTCCAAAGCATTGAGCAGCTAGACAGAGGGGGGCAACAAGTGAAAAAAGGTACCATTCTTATGTTTGTAGCTCTAATTTTCGTATTAATAACTGCTTGTTCGTCAGCTACAAGTACAAATTCAGTAGATAAGGCTGATTTGATCTTGCAGACAAATGAAGTGACAATAGATCAAGCAACGCCAACAGACGCAACAGATGCAACAGACCTAACAGACCTAACAGACCTAACAGACCTAACAGACCTAACAGACCTAACAGAGCCAACAGACTCAAATCTCCCCGATAAGCACACTTCTGAGCAGCTAATTACAGAAGAACTGGAGAAAAAAGGACATCTGCCTCAAGGGTTTGTTTATTTGGATGAATATATTCCGTCTGCGCAGCAGGTTATGGGTTATAGTGGTGAGATAAATTTTGTGGGTATGCCGATTGACGGCTATCTGGCTCCATTTGCGATCGCTACAGAAGAAGCGGCTCTAGCCCTGCAGGCGATTAGTGATGAACTGGAGCAACAGGAACTTATTTTAGTTTTCTATGATGCATATCGTCCTCAGAAAGCGGTTAATCATTTCATCCGTTGGTCGCTTGATGAAGAAGACTTATTGATGAAAGAAAGCTTTTACCCCCGTGAAGAGAAAAGCACCTTGTTTAAAAAAGGATACTTGTCCAAACGGTCTGGACATTCCCGGGGAAGCACCGTGGACGTGACACTCGCTCATGCGGATACAGGGGAAGAGCTAGATATGGGAAGTCCGGTCGATATGCTGGATGTCATTTCTAACTTTAATACCAAACAAATTACTCAAGAACAAGCTGCAAACAGACAGATTCTTAAGCAGCTTATGACCAAGCACAATTTTAAGTCGTATAGTAAGGAATGGTGGCATTATACGTTAAAGGACGAGCCATATCCTAATGAGTATTTTGATTTTGATGTCGAGTAGCTAGCGCCCACGGGCAGAAATGGGCAACAAATTTTATCCAGTCACGTCTAAATATGTAGGTGAGTTTATGTTCGCTCAATTTACTCAAAAAAGGAGCTAGCTTATGAAAAAAGTATTATTAGGGACTTTTCTTGCATTCTGTCTATTAATATTGTCGTCAACTACTTATGCAGCAGGAGCAGGGATTCAACTTAAAGTTGATGGTGTTGCTATTACATCCGAGGTTAAGCCTGAGAGTAAGAACAATCGTATAATGGTTCCTTTACGTGTGGTTAGCGAGAATTTGGGAGCTAGCGTCAAATGGTCCAATTCCGAGGTTATTCTTACTAAAGGCGATCTGAAGGTGACATTAAAACTAAACAGTGCTGTAGCGGAGAAAAACGGTGAAAAGATACAACTTGATGTGAAACCGTACTTAAAGAATAATCGCCTGTTTGTTCCACTTCGTTTTGTTACGGAGGCGCTTGATTGTAATGTCAATTATAGCAACGATGTAGTAACTGTCGAAACCGAACCATTGGTCATAGATGGTGTACAAGTACAAGCATTGCAACAGGAATTTCATATGACTATGGGGGGCATCATCTCGCAATTTTCCGGAAATGCATATAACGAGGCAATATATAATATTTTTATGAAAAACAAAGGTGAAAAGGTCGAAGCTCCAGCAAACTACTCTTGGACTCCCACCATTGACACACTTGGATCATACTATAAAAATGCACAATATGATTTTCTAGATCAAAAAGGGGATAGCTTAGTTCGTTTTGATATATATTCTTTAATTGGTTCTTTTCCATCTGAACTTTTATCAGGATACCCGGAGATTTTGGTTCATGACGCACTTAAAGATGAGTGGTATTTGTTTAGTGATACTGCACTAAAGTCTATCAATAAGTTAATGGATACCGCTGTAAATAACGGTTTTCAGACGGTAATAAGTAATACAATTGTATAAATTTTGCTTCAATGTTCATTTGAACAGGACCAGTACTAGTCTAAAGTCTAGTGTCCAGACACCCCCTAAGACGGTTATGTCAGGTAAATAAGGCGGTTATAATGGATTTATAACTCGGAGCGTGACTTATGAACCTAAAGGAGTGTTTGAATATGAAGGCAATAGAAACGACTGCAAAGGAGCCGACAGGAAAGGTGAGTTGGGTGCTTTTTAATCCAAAAACCTATGTTACGATTCTCTATTTATTGTTATCTCTCCCATTAGGGATTATCTATTTTACAGTAGCGATAACGGGAATTGCACTATCCATTGGTTTAACTCCAATATTTATCGGAATACCGTTGTTTTTTGGAGTAGCTAAGCTGCTTCATGGGATTGTGAATTTTGAACAAAACATGATTAGACAAATATTGGGTTTACCGACATCTCCTGTTTCGTATACAAACAATCAACAGTCTGAAGCTGGTCGAAACTGGTTGATGCGAATGGTGAGAGGTTTTGATGGTGGGCTATTCATTCGAAATCTGCTGCTCATATTTCAAAGATTTGTAACTGGCATTGTATTCTTTGTTATTATGGTAACGGTGATTTCACTAGGACTTGGATTTATTGCTCTTCCAGCCGTGCATATCATTTTGATGAATGAGTTGAAGCTTGATATTTTAGAAAATACCTTGTTTAGTTATTTTCATATAGATTGGACCTATAATCAGCAATATATGTTGTACGTAGGCGTTGGACTTGTACTTTTTTGGATCGCGCTTCGCGTAGTGAATGGGCTCATGCAAATTCAGCGCAGAATCATGTATGTGGATGAGCCATATCAGCAGCCGTCAATGCCAGTGGAAGCCCCAATACATGCATCGGTTCAGTCGCAATATTATGAGTACCAAGAGGATCAGTCCACTCAAGGGATGATGCAGCCATCTTACAGAGAGCTTTAGAAGCTCTCTTTTTTTATGATCAGAGGAAGGAAAACATGCAATGATGTAGAATATTTGGGAGAATTCCTAAAATTAGGGGGCCGGATATGAAGAGAATCATCGCAGTTTTATTTCTTGTACTCATGACTATAACGTTGCATCAGCCGGCACACGCTGACTCCAATCAATATCGGATCATGTTGGATGGCGAATATTTGAATACAGAATTGGCGCCAATCAATAATAACGGAAGTATCTATGTTCCGATGCGCTTAATCTTCGAGTCGCTGCACGCCGAAGTGACTTATGTTCCCGAAGAAGGAAAGGTCATCGGCAAAAAAAGGTGACATTATGATCGAGCTTCAGCTCGGCAAAACGACGGCTTATAAAAATAGTCAACCGCTTCTTTTGTCCGGACCTCCAATGATGGTAAACAACAGCGTCTATGTACCGATCCGTTTTGTCAGCGAATCCCTAGGGGCATCGGTATTTTGGAAATCGGACATCCATGTCGTGGTGATCGAAACACCGCAATTGACGGCCATTACCGAGCTTCCGGTGCTCAATGATCGCGGCAACCCAGCTGTTCTAGAGCACAGTGGAAATATGATATTGAAGTGGTCGTTTCAAGATGAAAGTCCATATCAAAGGTACAGAGGGTATAAGGGACTGACGGATACTCTGATTTTTTCAAATTTCGATACGATCAAAGTGATGGACCGTGATGGAAATATTCAGAATGAATGGCCGTTCAAGCATAAGGACATCCCGGCGAAGATCAATGCGATTATCAATAAGGGGTTAAAGGAATCTGGATCGGAATCGACACAATCGTTTCATGTCACCAAAGATAATAAAACTTTAGAAAAAGTAGACCAGAAAACCGGAAAAGCACTGTGGACTTATCGTTTACCGGTCTCTGAGGAAAAGATGGGATATAGTTTCCTTGATTTCACCGTGTATCTGGATCCATACGGAACTGTCTACATATCAACCCAAGGCGGTACACTGCATGCTCTGGATTCCGCTGACGGAAGTTTGAAATTCAAGCTGGTATTCAACCACCGCATTTTTTCTTCGACGGAAGTGCTCCCGCTGTCCGCAACCGAGGTAGTGGCGCTGAATGACAATGCCATTATGTTTTTTGAAATTAAAGAGTAATACAGGGGGGCATGGATATTAACATTCGCAATTATGATTATTATAACGAGGGTACTCTCGCAAAGAATAGATCCGCTCACGATAACTTTATATTCGAATCTAGTGGGCTCTATCGTATCGATTCCATTTGCATTTGCGCTCGATACACCTCTCCGAATGAGTTCGGATATTACGGATTGGGCGCTGCTGATCGGAACTGCCGTAGTTATACATGGCGTAGCTACACTTATTTGGAATAACAATATTCGACATGTCGATGCATCAAAAGCATCGGTATTATCTAATTAAGAGCCTTTTGTGGCAATGGTTATGGGATTAATATTACTATCCAAACCAATTACAGGTGTAGAAATACTAGGGTCTCTGTTCATTCTAGCTGGGGTAATGCTATCTACATATCAAAGGAGAATGGGAATTAAGCGAAAGATGGGCTGATTCTTTAGTAAGTCTTCATGGTAATATCGCTAGATATGGAGTGATTTATTCGGATAGGGGTTCTACTTCCCTCGCCTCCACCATGTAAAACCACATCCGCAAGTGAAGTGACCCCTTAAAGTTAAACAGGTAATATAATCAGGCACCTAAAAGGTCTGAGTCCGGTACTGTACCGAACTCAGACCTTTTACTTTCCTGCGAAATACGAGCTTCTCCATAAAATGCACTTAAGCGGTTGAACCGCCGTATACCGAACGGTACTTACGGTAGTGTGAGAGGTCGGCTACTCAATTAATGAGTAGTTTTCTACTCGATTGTTGCCTTAATGCACTTGTGTTTATAATAATTTGTAATTTGTGGATGATCATCCCTTTTCCTGTGGTTGTAGGGAGCGGTTCCACTTGTTAGATTGTGTAAAAAGTCGAGGTGCATTTCACAATTGTGTTTTTTGGATCTTTTCGACGTAATTTGAGGTAAAATGTTTGAAAAATGTAATCAGGGTCATCGCCAAGTGTGAAATTAATCATATATTATTGTGGAATTTGATGAAAAACGACTCGTCATAAATGGAATTATATGCTATATGTAGTTTATTAGTGTTTTTTGATGAAATGAGGGGGAGAAATAGTGAAAGAAAGAATTTTAATTCTATTAATGACCATTATTATTATATTCACGACAATCACACCCGGGTTGGTATCAAGAGCTGAAGCGGCAGGAGGAATGGTTACAAAGACCTATGCAGCCATGATGGATACGATGGAATTAAATGGTCAAGCGGAATATAACGGAATCTATGATAATGACGGCGATGGTTTTCTCTATGTCGGCATGAGCAATAATGACGGCTTCGTCAATGTGCGCAATAGAATGGCCGTATCTTTCAATCTAGGTGCTCCAGAAGGGACCGTTGTATCAGCAGAGCTGGTCATGACGGTTGCTACTGTATTAAGAGTTCCAAACCACAATCTGTACATAGAGGCAAGAGGCTCTGCTACGAATGATTTGAATTTGGTAACCTTTCCATTTGTAGATACGAATAGCCTCTATGCAGATAAATGTACGGCGAAAAGCACTGCGGAGGTGCCGATCGGTACTTATCTTCAGGATCAAACGATTACACTCAACGTTAAGAGTGCTGTCGATGCCTTTACGGATGATTCTGACCGCAAAGTAACTTTTACACTTAACGGCAATGAAGTAGATGCAGACAGCGGAAGATTCTTATTTTACTCCTCAGAAGCTTCGAATGCTGCATTCCGTCCGAAGCTAGTAGTTACTTATGAGACTGGACCGGTTAATAGCCCGCCAACGGGCACTTTCATAATTGCGGACGGAGCAGCAACGAACGTCAGCACCGTCAATCTATCTGTAACAGGATCTGATCCTGATGCAGGTGATAGTGTTACTCATATGAGATTTGCCGATAGCGTCGCCAATCTATCAGCGGCTTCTTGGTTGCCTTTCAGCAATACAGCAACATTCGGTCTAAGTGGAGGAGAAGGGGCGAAGACGATCTATATGCAACTGCGTGATTCCAACAATGGGGTCTCAACCATTTCTTCTCAAACCATTCTATTGGATCTGACATCCCCAACAGGGACAATCGCTATTAATGATGGATCTGCATGGACGAATTCGGCTACAGTCACATTGAAAGGAACTTATACGGATGGAAGCGGCTCAGGAGTTGATCAGGCGCGGCTCTCCAATATTAATGGTACTTGGCAGACCAGTTGGTTCAATATAGCTGACTTGAACGGGAGATCATGGGTCCTTCCAGCTGGTGAAGGCGCTAAAACAGTATATGTTCAGTATAAAGATAAAGTCGGAAATTCGAGCAGTTCGACTATTAGCAACACAATTACAGTAGATACAATAGCTCCTGAGATTACGAATGTAGTGAATAACAAAGCATATAACAGCAAAGTTAATCCTCTATTCAGCGAAGGCAGCGGATTGCTTAATGGGAGTCCTTATACCAGTGGCACAGATATCACGCAAGATGGAGCGTATGTGCTTGTCGTCACCGATCCAGCAGGCAATAGTGCGACGGTGGTCTTCAAAATTGATACGCCGCCGCCTACTGTGAGTGGGGTAACAAACGGTGGGGTATACAACATGAGCAAAACGATTACCTTTAATGAAGGAACAGCGACCTTAAATGGAGCAGCTTTTGTTAGTGGTACACAGGTTTCTCTAGATGGTGTGTATACCCTGGTCGTAACGGATGCGGCAGGCAATACAACAACGGTTACTTTCGAGATCGATAAGGTAGCACCTACAGTGACAGGGATTACGAACAATGGAAATTATAAAGTGGCTGTTCATGTTACTTTTAACGAAGGAACAGCAAAATTGAATGATGTGGCGTTTGCCAGCGGGACGGATATTGATCAGGATGGCAGCTATACTCTGGTCGTAACAGATGCGGCAGGCAATATAACGACCATTAACTTCAAGATCGACAATGTGGCACCTACTGTTACAGGAGTAACGGAGGGCGGGGTTTATCAGTCGGCAACTCCTGAATTTAATGAAGGAACAGCGACGTTGAATGGTGTGGCGTTTGCCAGCGGGACGGATATTGATCAGGATGGCAGCTATACTCTGGTCGTAACGGATGCGGCAGGCAATGTGACGATCATTAACTTCAAGATCGACAATGTGGCACCTACTGTTACGGGAGTAACGGAGGGCGGGGTTTATCAGTCGGCAACTCCTGAATTTAACGAAGGAACAGCGACGTTGAATGGTATGGCGTTTGCCAGCGGGACGGATATTGATCAGGATGGCAGCTATACTCTGGTCGTAACAGATGCGGCAGGCAATATAACGACCATTAACTTCAAGATCGACAATGTGGCACCTACTGTTACAGGAGTAACGGAGGGCGGGGTTTATCAGTCGGCAACTCCTGAATTTAATGAAGGAACAGCGACGTTGAATGGTGTGGCGTTTGCCAGCGGGACGGATATTGATCAGGATGGCAGCTATACTCTGGTCGTAACGGATGCGGCANAGGTGAATGGTGCTACTTTTACTACAGGAACAGTAGTTGATCAGGAAGGTGCATACACACTAGTTGTAACGGATGCGGCAGGGAATGTAGCCACCATTCAATTCCAAATCGATGCAACTGCGCCAACAGGTACGGTAATTATTCAAGCGGGTGCAGAATGGACAAATGTGACGGATGCTGAACTCACTCTGACTAGCAATGACGGAAATAATGGCAGTGGTGTCGTGGAGATGCGCTTTTCTAGTAACGGAAGTAACTGGGGAAGCTGGGAACCAGTAGCGACAACAAAGCTTTGGAGTCTTGAACCGGGTGACGGCGAGCAGGCGGTATATGTACAGTTTAAAGACAAGGTTGGCAATGTGAGTGGGACAATCCATAATGTTATTACGTTAGATCAAACGATTCCTACTGGAACAATCGTCATAAATAGTGGTGCAGCCACGACAAGCAGCAAGTTAGTGACATTAACTTTGACTTCTACAGATGGCGTGGGAAGCGGCGTTACAGAAATGCGTTTTTCCGAAGATAATCTAACATGGTTGAATTGGGAGAATGTATTGTCTACAAAAAATTGGAGTTTTAAGGGTAGCTCGGGATTAAAGGATCTTTATGTCCAATTCCGAGATGCTGCGGGTAATGTTAGTGTGGCAAACAAGGCTTCAATTACCTACCAAGAAAGCTCTGGTTCTAACGGCGGCGCTTCTGGAGGTACAGGGGGCATAGAATTCAATTCTGGAAGTACAGGGAGCACAGAAGTCGCTTCAAATCTTGATGTTGTTATTAGTATTGGAAGTAAGTCAGAGAATGCAGCTAAAGTGGATATTAAAACGGTAGAAGGAAAAAAAGTAACAACGGTCTTTTTGGAAGAAGCTCAACTTAAAGGGATGCTGAATGAATCGAGTAACAAACCGCTAATTACCATTACGGTCCGCAACAATTCCGATATCGTCAATTGGCAGATGGATGCTACGCTCCTGCAAAGATTAGAGAACAACAATGCAATCGTTCAAGTGTATACAGAAAACATTATATATACACTTCCCTTAGATCAAGTTAGCGTTAATAAATGGCGTAATCAATTAGGGGCCGATATCCCTTTGGGGGATATGAAGATCAAGGTGGAAATGATCAATCTACCTATGTCGACATTTGAGAATTTGGGAGATGGACAGGTTTCACTTGTTGTCCAACCGGTAAGTTTTTCTATAAAAGGTTTGTATGGAAACAAGGAAATAGAATTAAATCAATTCGATGCGTTTGTAGAAAGGCACTTTGCAATACCCGAAGGGATAGATCCTACACGTATTACGACGGGAATTAAGCTTATGTCGGATGGTACGATTGTTCATATCCCGACGAAGATAGTACATGAAGGAGGGCGAGATTACGCTATCCTTCATAGTATGACGAATAGCATTTATGGACTTATTTATAATAAAAAAACCTTTACTGATATATCCGGACATTGGGCTCAAGAAAGTATCAATGACTTGGCATCAAGACTAGTTATTAATGGAGCAAACGAGCAGCGGTTTGTGCCGAATAGCGAAATTACGCGCGCAGAATTTATGGCTATTATGATTAGAGCATTAGGTCTAAGCTCTGCTAACAAGACGTTTGATTTCAAGGATATAGAGGAGAAAGCATGGTATCATCAAGCAGTTCAGATCGGATATTCTTATGGGCTGGTCGATGGACTTAGCGATGGCTCCTTCAAGCCTAATGAGAAGATTACTAGACAGGAAGCGATGGTTATTCTATCTAGAGCGATGAAGCTTGCAGAGCTGAACAAGGAGATAGATAATGCGGAGCAGCAAGAGCTAATTAACCATTTTACGGATAGCGAACAATTGGCCTCTTGGGCTCTCCAAGCTGCAGCATTAACCATTGAAACCGGCATTATAGGAGGTTACCAAGGCGAACTGCGTCCTATGCATAACATTACGAGAGCAGAAACTGCAGTAATCATTCAGCGATTTCTTCAAAAAGCCAAACTCATTTAATAAATTGCTATTAAAATACGGAGCTCTCGAAGTCGGATTGAGGGAGCTCCTCTTAAAACATAAACCTCGCCCAAATTACCACACTCCGGCGAATTGTGGATTTGCAAAGCCACGGTTCGCCTCCACCAAGAAAGCCTAGTCCTCACGTGGACTAGGCTTTCTTGTGTAAGGACTTGTAGCCAAGTTCGTAAGAATAGAAAGTACTATTAATGTTTATAATGTTTGTTTCAATCAAAGTGGCTAATATTCTCGAATTTCTCTCAATAGTCTCTGTATATACACAATTCTGGTAGTCGTTTCGATCAACAATAAAGGAATTCACAAAAAAGTGTTGAATCAATTTCAGGGTGCGTATAACCGACGTCTTATTTTCATAAATATTAACCGATATATGGTTGAGAACTATTAGCACATCTAGGAATGGGTGGGTAATTATGAATTCATTGTTCCAACGTCTTTATCAGTTGCTTAGCAGCAAGGATAGAAACCAGCAGGAAGATTATTTAACGGAAATCTTTGCTGAAGTACTTGTAAAGGAAGGAATGTTAGGAGATTTCTTAAATAAACTTACAGATATAAATGTAAGCCCAACGAACCTTCGTGAGGTAACAACACAGAAGACATATGCCAAGAAGGATGCCCATTTAACGGATAGCCGACCTGATATGATGATTCGTTTCTCAGAGGGTGATAAGCATCATGTCCTATTTATTGAGAATAAGTTAGGGACAGGAGAGGGGCATCAGCAACTCCAAAGATACGCTGATCATTTACGTAGTTACGAAGCCGATGGTTGCAGGACGCATCTTGTATACATAACAAAGGCCTATGAGCCTAAGAAGAAAAGTGAAATTGTACAGAACGGAAATAACGCATCCTTTGATCAAGTTCGTTGGTATCAAATCTACAACTGGTTAAAAGGACATCAAAGTGAACTTATTAATATTATCTTGGAATATATGGAGGAGATACAATTGAACGATAGCAGACGTTTCTTACCACAAGATATGTACGCCATCCAACACATGGAGAGGCTAATTAGAATGATGGATGCTTGTATGGATGGTCCTGTTGAGGATATTGTCACAAAGCTCTTTAATAGATCGACAGGTTGGACAAACCGATTTGCACAATTAAAAGAGTCCTATCGCTACATGAAACAGAACGATCAGGGCAATTACAGTGTCATTAACTTTGGATTCTATATTACAGACGAAGAATACCCTACAGCGTGTATTATGTTTGAGATTAATCCTAAATGCCCAAATAGGCCTGGATTAATAAAAGCGATGAGGGAGTTTATTGTAAGCAATGAAGGCTGGTCATCAGAAGATATGGATGATAATACTGCCTGGTCGAATATCTATTATGAAAAGAGCCTATTGAATTTTTTGTCTACAGATGATCATATCGAGAGTATTCAGGCGTTCTTTATTGATAGATTGAATGAGTTATACAAGTTAAAACAACAGCATCCCGAATTCAATTGGAAATCAAAAGAGATTGGTGTAAGTACATGAGGGAATAAGAGGTGAATGATTCACTTCTATAATAGTTCTATTAAAGCGACCTTGTGAGGTCGCTTTTTCTTCTTCTTGGTTAGTTATAGGTTAATAATAAACAATTCTTCAAGATTGCAACTCCTTCAAACCCTCCATTAAGCCACCACCCCATGGATCTTTTGTTATAGTTACGTCCTAAGATTTATTTAGGAGGTTAGAAGATGGTATTAAAGGTTGGAAATTTGTCCGTTACATATGGTCAGAAAAAAGCAGTTGATCGCATTAGTTTTGAGGTAAAGGCTGGGCAAGTATTTGGATTACTAGGTGCAAATGGGGCGGGGAAATCTTCAACCATTGCTGCAGTGCTTGGTATTGAAAAGAGCACTCATGATGAGCTTGGTATCGTTGGTAAATCACCAATACGCCATCGAAAGGAGATATTTAAACAAGTAGGGGTGCAGTTTCAAGAGACTAACTTCCAAGATAAACTAACCGTTTCTGAGGCATGTGAACAGTGGAGATCACTCTACAAAAAAACGGCTGACGTACCTGCTTTACTACAAACCTTTGGGCTTGCAGATAAGGCAAAGCAACTGGTTAAATCACTTTCGGGTGGGGAGCGTCAGCGACTGGCCGTACTCCTTGCCTTAATTCCTGAACCGAAGCTTGTGTTTCTAGATGAACTGACAACAGGGCTTGATACCAAAGCCCGTCGTATGCTGTGGAAGGAGCTCTTAACAATGAAAGAAAACGGTTTGGCGATTGTTTTGACATCACATTACATGGATGAGGTTGAAGCGTTATGTGATGAGATATTAATTCTACGTGAAGGTCAAACCGCCTTTCATGGAACCATTCAGGAAGTATTAGTCGCTAGTGGGCAAACAGCGCTTGAAGATGCATATTTACATTTTGCTGGTGAGGAGGAATACTGGGGATGAGTAATATGTTTGCACTTTTAAAAATAGAAGGTAAATTGGTGTGGAAAGGTATTGATATTTTAATTTTCGGTATATGTTTTCCGATCATTTTGGCGACCCTGTTTGGTTACGTGCTTAGTAAAGACGCATCGGCAGGTTCATCTAACTTTGAATTATCCTACGCAGCTGTTATAACTATTGGTGTACTTGCAACGGGTGTAATGGGACTACCACTAACCATTGCTGATTATCGACACCGCGGTATTCTGAAAAGATTCCAAGTGACGCCGGTATCACCTTTACAAATTTTATTTGCTCAAGGTATAATTCAGCTTTCCTCCGCTCTTGTTTCATTTATTGGCGTTACTCTCGTATACTATTTATTTTTTGATTATCAAATAGCAGGTTCCTGGCTTATGTTTTTGAGCGTATATGCTTTTGTTATTTTAGCCATGTACAGTATTGGCACTTTTATTGGCAGTGTCGTACCGGATCAAAAGGCAGCGAATATGTGGAGTTCTATCGCCTACTTTACGATGTTATTGTTCTCAGGTGCGACGATTCCATATGAAGTGATGCCGCGGTTTTTTCAATGGATCATGGATATATTACCTTTGTCTCATGGGATTCATTTATTGAAGTTGGTAAGTACAGGTGGAGAAACGGCGGGTATGACGGTGCCGATTTTGATATTAGGTAGTGTTACTGTGATCAGCTTGTTTGGGGCATTCAAATTTTTTAAGTGGAAGTAGGGGTGTGGGATGTACAAAACCAAAGAAATCGCAGCAATTGTTGGGGTACATTCCAACACCGTACGGATTTATGAAGAATGGAGATATATCTCATCTGTTCCGAGAAGTGAAAATGGCTACCGCATGTATTCCGACATGCATCTATTTCAACTAAAAATAGCTAGAGTCGCTTTTCGTTGTGAAATTGTTCAAGGACTCATTCGGGCAAAAGCTAGAGCCATTATTGAAGCTAGCGGCAAAGAGCATTTCACTCAAGCACTAGAATATGCGCAAAGCTATCTATCCCATCTACAACAAGAATATAACCGAGCGCTAGAAGCTATTGAACTCTCGGAGCAGTGGATGAGTGGAATAAAATCTACATCTACGGGGACCTATACACGAAAAGAGGTAGCTCAGATTCTAGATCTTTCACCTGAAGTCGTTCGAAATTGGGAGCGAAATGGATTAATAACAGTCCCTAGACTTTCAAATGGATCCCGTACATATACAGAAAATGAAATAAAACGCTTGAAAATTATTCGTACTCTAAGGGCGGCACATTATTCAATGAGTGCGATCCTTCGGCTGATGAATCAAACAGAGAACATGAGCGGGACTGATCTTAATATTAAGCAAGTGCTCGACACTCCTGAAGATCATGAAGACATTATTTCAGTGACAGATCGATTAATCTATTCATTGGAACAAGCCATCGAGTCTGCAAAGGAGCTTATATTGTTACTATGGGAAAAGCTGCAATTAGAGAAGTAACATTTCAGCTCATAGCCTAGCATTTTTGGCGAATTGTGATTTTGCATAACTACGGTTTGAGTGTTGTGTTTTAAGTGTGCGGTTTGCGATGTGGGTTCCGAACTGAGAAAGCAGTTGTTGTAGAGATTCCTCTGTGATGGCTGCTTTTTTCTGTTGTTGCCTCGGGCCGAAGCACGTGGTGCTTCGTTGTCTCTATTTTTTTACATAAAATACTATTTTGTAATATGACAAAACTGATGACAACACTCACTATTTGACTGTCCTTTTTTGTAATATAGTAGTCTGAATGGCAGACAGCCGAAATAGTCGGCTAATTTAGAAGTTGATCGTGAACCGTTGGCGGTATCCGTCATCGAAGGATTCTCTATGCGAAAGGGCGGAAGAACGTTGACAAGAATAAGTAGAAAATTAACGGTTATGGTTTTGATTATACTTTTTACAACAGGCATAATTCCGGGGAAGTTCGGCGCAGACATTGGAGGCATATCGGCTGTTGCAGCGGCAACAAACATAACTAGTCAGGATGGGATTGGATATAGCGGTCCTATTGCAGCGAATGAAGTGGTGGGGACCACTTTTACGGGATACCAGGCTTGGCCCAGCGGATTTTCAAAGGGATCTAGTGCCTTTGTCGGCGGTGTCTATGATGGCACGAGTATATGGATGATACCTTACAATGCCAACGAAATACTCAAGGTTAATCCGTCCACCGGGGAAATGACGGGATATAGCAATTGGCCCGCCGGCTTCACTAAAGGGAGCAATGCATTTGCTGGAGGCGTTTATGACGGAACCAACATATGGCTAATTCCATATAGTGCAGATCAGATTATCAAAGTTAACGCAACTACAGGTGTAATGACGGGGTATAGCAGTTGGCCAGGTGGATCGAGAGGAAGCGATCAATTTATCGGAGGCGCTTTTGACGGTACTAACATATGGCTAGCTCCCTATTCCGGCAGTCGCTTAATTAAGGTTGATGCAACGACAGGAGGAATGACCAGTTACAATAGTTGGCCAAGCGGAACAGTCCTTGGTAGTTATCCATTTATAGGTTCTATTTTCGATGGCACGAGTATATGGCTGATTCCGAGTAGTGCCGATCGTCTAATCAAGGTTGATCCATCAACTGGGGAAATGACTGGTTACACCAATTGGCCAAGCGGTTTCACCAAAAGCACTGATGCATTTTGGGGAGGCGTCTTCGATGGAACAAATATATGGCTGATCCCGAATAATGCCACTCATGTGGTTAAAATTAATACGACTACTGGAGTCATGACTGGATACAATGGTTGGCCCAGCGGATTTACAAAAGGGAGCAGCAGCTTTGCAGGCGGCGTGTATGATGGCACGAATATATGGCTGGTGCCACAGTCGGCTAATATGCTAATTAAGGTCAATGCCGTGACCGGGGAAATGATAGGATTCAACAATTGGCCTAGCGATTTTACGAAAGGTAACAATGCGTTCATGGGCGGCGTTTACGATGGAAAGAATGTGTGGATGATTCCGTTTATGGCCGACCGTCTTATGAAATTCGGGGATAGCTCCGACTTGAGTGGATTGACGCTGAGTAGCGGCACATTATCGCCAGCATTCAGCGCAGCGACAACGAGCTACACGGCAAACGTAGGCAATGAAGTGACGAGTATTGATGTTACGCCGACGACAGCGGATGCCGATGCTACGGTGACCGTGAACGGCTTAGCCGTCACAAACGGGCAAGCCCAAGTGACGGCGCTGAACGTTGGGGACAACACGGTAACGATCGTGGTTACGTCAATTAACGGCAATACGAAAACTTACACCGTCACGGTGACGCAGGCGGCGTCAACGAACGCCGACTTGAGTGGACTGACGCTGAGCGCGGGTACACTGTCGCCAGCATTCAACGCGGCGACAACGAGCTACTCGGCAAGCGTCGGCAATGAGGTGGAGAGCGTCGACGTCACGCTGACGGCGGCGGATGCCGACGCTACGATGACGGCTAACGGTTCGGGTATCGCGAGCGGGCAAGCTCAAGCAATGGCGCTGAACGTTGGGGACAACCGGGTGACGGTTCAGGTCACCGCAAAGGACGGCACCGCGAATAAGAGCTACGCTGTCACGGTAACGCGAGCGACCTACGGTAGTGCCGACTTGAGTGGACTGACGCTGAGCGCGGGTACATTATCACCAGCATTCAGCATGGCGACAACGAGCTACGCGGCAAACGTCGGCAATGAAGTGACGAGCATCGACGTCACGCCGAACACAGCGGATGCCGACGCTACGATGACGGTGAACGGTTCGGCCGTCGTGAATGGGCAAGCTTATGCAACGGCGCTGAACGTTGGAGACAACCGGGTGACGGTTCAGGTCACCGCGAAAGACGGCATTACGAAGAAAAGCTACACCGTCACAGTAACGAGAACGCGGGCGAACAACACCGGTAACGGAAATAACGGTGTTGACAGCAACAGCAGCGGGACGCAAGGAATAATCGACACGTATACGGGAATCTTGATCAACGGTAAAGTAGTGAACATTGGAACGATAACAGCTTCACTTAGGAATGGGCAAACGGTAACTACCATAACCACCGATCCGAACAAGCTCGTTGAGTTGCTGAAACTAGGTGGTGAACACTCCGTTGTGACAATCCCGTTCAACAACCATTCCGATGTTGTGATAGCTGAATTAAATGGCTTTATGATTAAATTGATGGAAGACAACCATTTCGATCTGGAAATCAAATCGGAAAAAGCCAGTTACAGGATTCCGGCTCAGCAAATTAATATCGATGCCATTTCGCGACAAGTTGGAACGTCGGTGGCGCTTAAAGACATTACAGTTCAGGTGGAAATAGCCTCACCCACTGCGGAGAACGTCAAGTTCGTCGAAGATGCGGCACGAAATTCGAACATCACCCTTATCGTTCCGCCGCTTGATTTTACCGTGAGAGCCATCTATGGCAATCAACAAGTGGAAGTAGCGGAGTTTAACGCCTTCATCGAACGTTCGATTGCTATACCGGATAACATCGATCCGAACCGAATTACAACAGGCGTAGTTATCGATGCGAATGGAACGATTCGTCAGGTGCCTACGAAGGTTGTTCAACAAGATGGCAAGTATTTCGCAATCATCAATAGCTTATCGAACAGTACTTATTCGGTAATATGGAGCAATGTGGAATTTAGCGATGTCACCCATCATTGGGGCAAGCAAGCGATTAACGACATGGGCTCGCGGTTGGTCGTGCAAGGTACGGGAGAAGGTATCTTCGGCCCTGACAAACCGATTACTCGTGCCGAATTTGCGGCAATTGTTGTACGCGGCCTGGGATTAAAGCCGAAAAGCGACGTTACAGGCTTTGTGGATGTGAAAGCTTCGGATTGGTATAGCGACGCAGTTTGGACTGCGAAACAGTATCAATTAATCAGCGGATTTGAAGACGGTAGCTTCCGACCGATGGAGATGATTACACGCGAGCAAGCAATGATGATAATTTCTAAGGCGATGACGCTTACCGGATTAAAGGATCGGCTTCCGGTTCAAGACGCAATCGTAACACTTCGACCATTCGCGGATGGAGGACAGGTAGCATCGTGGGCGCAAAGCGACGTAGCGGCTTGCATCCTGGCGGGGATCATCACAGGTAGAAGCGATGATGCCATTGCGGCGAAGGTAAGCGTCACAAGAGCGGAAGTAACTATCATGCTGCAACAATTGTTGAAGAAGTCTGATCTGATTTAAAGGGAGAATTAACACGTAGTCGTGGCATTGTCTTCGGACAGGGGGAAAGGCTCCCCTCGCAGCCACCGTAAATACCCCGACCTCTTGAGGTCGGGGTATTCTTTAATCGAATGATAACTATCGAAAGTCCATACTTTTTATTCTGACACACGAAGCCATATTTTCCTGAACCAAGTATCGGAGTGCATTATTCCAGTTTTGTCTGCTCTTAACTTACCTTGGATCATAAAGTATGAACTATCTTTGCCATACTTTGTAAAACTCTACATAGTCTTAGTTAAGTCCTCCATGCGCCGTTCGGCGTTCTTTTTCTGTGCGTACATGAAACAGGCAAATGTATTAGATTTGACCCGTACTTTCATTAGTATTGTTGGGTACTGCTAATAAATCCCTCCTTTTATAATGAAAAGGAAGTAAAAAAACAAGGGGAGGCATTTCTTTGAGTAAATTTAAAGCGTTTACATCATTACTTCTGACAGCAGTAATGTCCGTTACGTTGCTTAGCGCGTGTGCAAGCAATAACGGGAATGAACCCGCTAAATCAAACGAGAGCAGCAACACAAGCACCAATGTTACGGAGACAAATGCTGTAAAAACTAATGAAGAGCCGATTACTCTCACCTACTTTCTGAATGCGCCGGGAGATAACGTTCCTGAGCATTTCAAAATTGCCGATCTCATTACCGAGAAAACAGGGGTTACCGTTAAATATGAAAGGCTCGTCGGAGAAATAGAACAAAAGCTAGGCGTCATGATCGCAGGTGGAGAATATCCGGACATGATCTACCCGGGCGACAAGGCTCATATGCTGATCGATGCAGGAGCCTTGCTTCCGCTGGAGGATCTCATCGAAGAGCATGCTCCAAATTTGAAGAAATTGTACGCGAATTACTGGGAACGCATGAAAGCTACCGATGGCCATATTTACTCGCTTCCGAATTCCGTACCAACAGGGCAGCCGAACAGAGCGATCAGCCCTGCGTTCTGGATTCAGAAGGAAGTACTGAAGGATGCGGGATATCCGAAAATCACTACGTTCGACCAATATGTTGACGTGCTGAAAAATTATGTGCAGAAGTATCCGCAAATCGACGGCCAGGATACGATTCCGTTCGAAATTCTCACTTATGATTGGCGCTTGTTTACACTGACGACGGCGATGCAGTTCTTGGCCGGCGGGCCTAACGATTCACGAGCGATGGTAAATCCGGAAACGGGCGAATTGACGTTTTATCAGACGGATGAGAAAATCTCCAAGCGCTACTATGAGAAGCTGAACGAAATGTGGAACGAAGGATTGATCGATAAAGAAGCTTTCGTCATGAACTACGATCAATACTTGGCTAAATTGTCTAGCGGACGAGTGCTCGGTATGCATGATCAAACCTGGCAGTTCCAAGATGCGACCGCAGCTTTGAAACAACAAGATAAGCTGGATCGGATGTTCGCTCCGCTTCAATTGACGTTCGATGAGAGCATTAAAGCCGATTATATGGATGTTCCGTCGATTAACTACGGTAACGGCTGGAGCATGTCCGTTGACAACAAGGACCCCGTTCGCACAATCAAATTCATTGATACTTTGGCTTCGGATGAGATGCAAATTCTGAGAAGCTGGGGTGTTAAGGACGAAGATTATAAGGTTGATGAGAACGGTCGATTTATTCGTACTCCAGAGCAGCGCAAATGGTTTGAATCGAACGAGAATGCATTAGGCTGGGATGGCAAAATCATGTGGTTCTTCCCGAATGCGTCAGGTACGCTTCCAGATGGCAACAATTACTGGCCTGGTGAGCAACCGGAAGAGATCGTCGCAAACTACACGGAAACGGATAAGAAAATTCTCGAGGCATACGGCGTGAAGACTTATCCCGAGCTGTTTAACCCTGGGAATACGAAACGCAAATATTTCCCGATCTGGAGCATTGAGCTGACGGAAGATTTGAAAATATTTGATCAGAAGCTGAACGATTTGAACAAGAAATATCCGCCTCAAATGGTAGTCGCGAAATCCAAAGAACAATTTAACGAGTATTGGGACGAATACGTCACTTCTGTTAATAAGCTTGACGTAAAAGGATGGATGGATTATCACAGCGCTGAAGTGAAAAAACGCCAAGAAAACTGGTAAATTAAATTTCACTAGATGGAGGCCAGGTAGTTTGGCTTGGCCTTCTTCTCTTCTACGAAGAGATCAAGCAATTGGAGGAGTATCATGGAGCTGAAAATAGAAAGCGCAAGCATGAAACATAAACCAAAACAATCTCAATTTGTAGCGGACCTTAAAAGATTAAGAAGACAGAAGCTGCTTCTTCTCATGTCCATTCCATTTGTCATCTATGTCATCGTTTTTAGCTATTTGCCTTTATGGGGATGGCTGATGGCTTTTCAAAAATATAAGCTTGGCTCCAATATTATGAATAATGAATGGGTAGGTCTGAAATATTTTCGCGAGCTGTTCCAGGATGACATGTTCATGCACGTATTAAGAAATACGCTTGCGATGAGCATTATTAACCTCGTGTTCGGTTTTGTAAGCTCGATTGTGCTTGCTCTAATGTTAAACGAAGTACGCAAGGTTTTCTTTAAGCGGATAGTACAGACGGTTAGTTATTTGCCCCACTTCATTTCATGGGTGGTCGCGGCTAATTTGATTATGACGATCTTCTCTCTTGATGGAGTCGTCAACACCATCCTGCTAAAGCTTCATCTTATTTCGGAGCCGATCCTATTGATGTCGGAACCAAAGGCCTTCTGGTGGATGATCGGCTTAACCAACGTCTGGAAAGAAGTCGGTTGGAATGCCATTATCTATTTAGCGGCGATGGCTATGATCAATCCGTCGCTGTACGAAGCGGCAGAAATGGACGGGGCAGGGCGATTCCGCAAAATGTGGAGCATTACGCTACCAAGTATGCTTCCACTGATCGTTATTCTATTGATTATGAACATCGGTCGCATTCTCGATGCCGGATTCGAGCAACAGTATTTATTAATGAACACGATGGTCGTCGATTATGCCCAGACGATAGATATTTTCGTATTGAAATATGGTATTAATTTGTCACGGTATTCGTTTGCTACAGCGGCGGGTATTTTCAAATCCGTCATCAGCATCATTCTATTAGTTATGGCTAATCAGTTCGCCAAACGGATGGGACAATCCAGACTTTATTAGTAACAGGAGGTGGAGATATGAAGTCGGTTATGCTTAACAGGAGAATGGGAAGATCGCGCTTCTCGGTATTCGATACCCTTAATATTACAGCTTTGCTGGCACTGATGGTTGTGACTCTCTATCCTTTCGTTAACATGGCGGCAGTATCTCTTAATCAAGCTGTCGACACGACGCTAGGTAGCAATTTTATTTGGCCGCGGAAATTTACGTTATATAACTACAAAGTCATATTGAAGGATTCAATCATCTATCAAGCTTTTATGATTTCGGTGCTTCGTACCGTCGTCGGTACATTCACGAGCGTATTCTGTACGGCAATGCTTGCTTATACACTCAGTCGCAAAGAATACATCCTCCGCAGCCCGATTTCCATGATCTTCGTCTTTACGATGTATTTCAGCGGAGGCCTCATTCCGGTATTTATGCTGATTAAAAGTTTAGGTCTCACAAACTCGTTCTGGGTGTATATTATTCCGGGCTTAGTGAGCGCATTTAACCTGATCATCATGCGATCTTTCATTGACGGGCTGCCCGAAGATTTGGTGGAATCGGCGAAGATTGACGGAGCGAACGATTTCACGGTATTCATAAGGGTCGTATTACCGCTATGTATGCCGGCAATCGCGACGGTATCTTTGTTCGTGGCCGTCGGTCAATGGAATAGCTGGATCGACACATTCCTATACAACTCGGCGAACAGTAATTTGTCTACGCTGCAGTATGAGCTGTTAAAGAAAATACAATCCGCTAACTTAAGTATCGGAGGTTCTGCGACTTCGGCATTTCTCAATCAACAGAATGCGCAGGCGAATATGGTGACCCCGGTTTCCATGCGGGCGGCGATTACGATGTTGGCCACGGTTCCGATTCTTCTGGTATATCCGTTCCTTCAGAAGTATTTTATTAAGGGAATGACACTTGGCGGGGTGAAAGAATAACAAATATAAGTTATGAAATGGACAGCCTGATCATAGGTTGTCTATTTACATCTCTATTAAATCCCAATACAATAATTGGAAACGCATACAATCGGCATGGAAGCCAGCAGGAGGCAAAATTGATTAGGAGAATGTTAAAACATTGGAACGACATTCGTTTGCGAAATAAGCTGCTGATCTTATACGTTGTTGCTATATTTTTTCCGATGATCATAACGAACCTTATCTTCTATAACATTACGGCGGATAATGTTCGTACGCAGAAAATTACGGATCTATCGCATGCCTTGGACAAAAGCAAAGATACCTATCGTAAAGCGATCGAATCGGTCGTCGAGATTTCTTCTGTATTGTATACGGATAGTGAATTAAGCGCTGCACTCGATAACAATTATTCGACAACGAATGAAATGCTTATCGCCTACGATTCCATATTGAACAGTTCTATCAATCAGTTCGTCTCGATTCGCAAGCAGTTTTACAATGCCTACCTCTATTCAAATAACGAAACGCTAATCAGCTCAGGGGTACTTAGATTCATCGATAAGCAAACGGAGAATGAGGAATGGTATCATCTTGTTCGCAATCAATCGGTTATCGGCGAGCTTCATCTGCATACGAACAAAGACATCAAGCGCCCGGATCAGCCTTATCTAAGTATTATTCGCAAGCTTGATTATTTTCGGAAGAGCGGTTCCTATACGAAAATTCTTAAAATTGATATTATGCCGGAATTCGTTAAGGAAACGCTGGATGACGACTCCTCTAACGGCGATCTGTATCTGATTAACGATAACGGGGACCTCCTATATTCCTCCCACAACAAGGCGATGGATTTACAGGAAGAAATGAAGAGCGATAAGAACCTGGTTCTCACCAGTACCTTTGATAATATAAGCTACTTGCAAGGTTGGAAGATGATCGTCATTTACCCGAAGGATCAGATCGTTAGCGCGTTGCATCATTCGAGGCTTCTTTTCATTTATTTAATGCTAGCCAATCTCTTGCTCCCTAGCTTGATCATTATCGTGCTGTCCAGCTCGCTCAATTCGCGGATTGTCGTGTTATGGAAACAAATGAAGCAAGTAAAGAACCAGCATTATGACCTCGTAAAAGTGGATCAAGCCAACGATGAAATCGGGCAACTTACCGAGGAGTTTTACCGACTGACGAGTCAAATCAGCCTGTTGATCCGAGATGTGTACGAGGCGGAATTGGGGCGCAAGCAAGCACAGCTAAATGCGCTTCAGAGTCAGATTAATCCGCACTTCTTGTTCAATACGCTTGAGACAATCCGCATGAACAGCATGGTGAAGAATGAGCATGATACGGCTCTTGTGATTAGTCGGTTGGCAAGAAGTTTCAGAAGATCGATTACGTGGGGTAACGACTTTGTGCCGATTAGCGAGGAAATGGAAATTATTATAGACTTTCTTGAAATTCAGAAATTCCGTTTCGAGCATCGTTTGCTCTATGAGTTTCATATCGAAGATGCGATTAAAGATATATCTATTCCGAAGATGAGTATTCTCCCTATCGTAGAGAACGCCTGTATTCACGGGATCGAACGATTAGCGGGTGTGGGAATGGTTCGAATTACGGGACATCTAGAAAATGGCATGGTGAAAATCGAGATTTCGGACAACGGAATCGGGATATCGGATGAAAAGCTGGAGGACATCGTAGAAGCCATGAAGGGCGACGTGTTTAATCAAGGGAACCACATTGGAATCAGGAATGTTTATAATCGCCTTAAGCTCTACTATAGTGACGGCTTCGACCTCACCTATCGGTCAGAGCCTGGTAGAGGAACCTTGGTTACGATGCTTATTCCAGCTATAACTAATGTGGAAAGTAAAACAGAATGGAGGGATACTAGTGTATAAAACCCTTCTTGTGGAAGACGAGCCCAAGATGCGCGAAGGACTAAAGCAAATCATCTCGTGGCAAAGCTATGGTTTTCTCCTTTGTGGGGAAGCGGAGAACGGACGGGAAGGTGTAACTCTTATCGAGCAGGTAAAGCCGGATTTGGTGATTACCGATGTGCGAATGCCGTTGCTTAGCGGGCTCGATCTCATGATGGAGGTTTCGGGACGGATCGATTGCCAGTTTATCATTATCTCGGGATACAGCGAATTAGATTATGTCTTGAGCGCACTTAAGTACGGCGCCGTGGATTATTTACTAAAGCCGCTTAATGTGGAACAACTCATCGTCGCTTTGATCCGAGCCAAAGATCGACTGGACCGGGAAGCCCTGCTCCCCAAAGCGCTTCCTCCCGAACTGTCAGTTAACGGCGCAGTCGGGGACGTAATTGCCTATATCAAAGAAAAATACCAATACAGTATTACGATTAAAGAAATCGCAAGCAAACTTTACATGCATCCCGTATATTTGGGTCAATTATTCAAGAAAACGACGGGTCAATATTTCAATGATTACGTTCATCAGATTCGACTGGATGAAGCGCAGCGCCTGCTGAATACAACTGAGAAAAAAGTATATGTCATCGCGCTTGAGGTCGGCTATAAAGACAACGATTATTTTGTCCAACAATTCAAGAAGCGAACGGGAGTGACCCCTTCCCAATACCGGATGAACACAAGAGGGATGACTTGAAGCGGCGTACCGTATTTAGAAGTCGCTGGCTGATATGGCTTCTGTGCCTGCCTCTCTGCATGGTTAGCTCCTGTTCGGAAATGGGTTCGAAAGCGGACTCCGGCAAGAAAGATCCGATTACCTTTACGTATTTTGTAAATTCACCCGGGGACATCGTTCCTGAGCATTCGATTGTCGGGGATTACATTGCCGAGCAAACGGGAGTTTCGGTGCAATATGAACGAGTTGTTGGAGAGATCGATCAGAAACTCGGAGTGATGATTGGCAGTAAGAATTACCCAGATCTGATCTACGGAGGAGACAGAACGTTCCGGTTATTGGAGGCAGGCGCGCTCATTCCGTTGGAAGATTTAATCAAGGAGCATGCTCCCCATTTGTTCAAGCTGTATGAACCGTATTGGGAGCGCATGAAAGCTGCCGATGGACATATCTATGCTATTCCTTTGTCGGCACCGACGGGCAAGCGCAGTAAATGGATTAATGCTGCGTTCTGGGTGCAGAAGAAGGTGCTTAAGGAAGCAGGATACCCGGTCATTCGTACCTTCGATCAATATGTAGAGCTGCTTAAGGATTATTACCGCATGCACCCTTACTACGAAGGGGAGCGGACGATTCCTTTTGAAATCCTCACCTACGACATTCGAAACTTTACTTTAACGACGCCGATGCAATTTCTAGCAGGTGGGCCTAACGATTCTTATGCCATGATCGATCCAAATTCGAATCAGGCTCATTTCTATCAATTGGACGAGAACATTACCAAACGGTATTACGATAAATTAAATGATATGTATAGGGAAGGGCTGATAGATCGGGAAGCTTTCATCATGAATTACGAGCAATATTTGGAGAAGCTGTCGAGCGGCAGAGTGCTCGGCATGTTCGATCAATCCTGGCAAATTCAAGAGGCCGGGCTAGCTCTGAAGGAGCGAGGAAAATTTGAAGATTTATACGCGCCGCTTCCGTTAACCTTCGATGAGGATATCGAAGAAGAATATATGGACCATACGATAATGAACTATGGCTTCGGATTCAGCATTTCCGTGAATTGCAAGGATCCGGTACGTGCGATTGAAATGGCTGACTTTATGACGCGCGATGAAATTCAAACATTGAGATTCTGGGGATTTAAAGACGAAAATTACAGCGTAACGGCACAAGGGCGGTTTTACCGTACATCCGAGCAACGCGAATGGTTAAAGAATAAAGATAATCGTGTTCGTCTGAGCGGAGATATCCTATACTTCTGGCCTGGATCAATAGGGACGATGCCCGATGGAAATAGTTACGATCCTATGCAGCAGTCCGAAGAAATAGAAGCGGAGTATTCCGAGATAGATCGTGAATTATTGAAGGCGTACGGAGTGCAAACCTATGAAGACTTATTTAAACCGCCGAACGATAAGCGCAAATATTTTCCCGCTTGGAGCATCGAGTTGTCTGACAGCGCCAAAGAATTTGATCAAAAGCTGAAAGCTATTAATAAGAGAATTCCACCGCAAATGGTTGTCGCGGACACGAAAGATGAGTTCCACAAGTATTGGGAGGAATACGTATCCGAAGTCAGCAACCTTGATGTTGAAGGCTGGTTAAATGAGCTGGAAACTAAGATTGCTGAACGGGAAAGCAAGTGGTAGCCTTGATGCTCGCCTCTATAGCTGTATACTCCTGTGCAAGCATATTCTCCAAATCTGAGCATCCTTGGTGGGTATTGTGAATGGAAACCTAGTAAGGAGCTTGATGTGGTGTTCAAATAGATCAATCCTTACCAGATATATTTGTTGATAGACACCTCAGGGGTGTCTTTTTTTGCGTTTCATGGTACGAAAAGGCGACACATGGCTACAACATCCATTCCATCTATTGACAATCTAACGATTGTTAGATAAAGTCTATCTAACAACTGTTAGATAGACTGGAAGGAGCGTTGACGATGCAGGTGAATCCAACGAAACTGATGATCCAGCAAACGGCGCTGGAGCTATTTGCAGTACATGGATACAATGCTGTATCCATTCGTGATATCGGGAAAATCATCGGGATCAAGGAAAGTACGATTTATTATCATTTTGAAAGCAAACAGGATATTTTGAATCATCTGTTAGGACTGATAGAAGAGTTAATCACCACTATGAAAGCTGCCTTCAACAACCAATTTTCACAGATTGATAGTGTGGGGGAAACGGAATTTGTCGGCGCTGCAGTACATTTTTTGAACCGATATTTTTTAGAAGACCATGTATTGAAATGTATCCGCATGCTATTCATTGAGAAGCAATCGAATCCCAAGGCTGCGGAATTATACCGTAATTTGATATTTACCATGCCGTTAGAGCATCAGTCCCAAGTATTCACACAGATGGTTGTTAAGGGGTTCTTTCGCGAGGATGATGCAGATCAGTTGGCTATGGAGTATCATTCCCTGGTGTATTCAATCTTTCAGAAGCATTGCGGGGGATGTGAAGTGCAGCCCAGTGATATCGACAGCGCTAATCGAGAGCTTGCCGTGCTAATACAACGTTTTTATCGCAGATATATCGTGACATAATCCAGGAGCGGAGGTACGGATTTATGAAGATATACAGAAGCAAAAAAGCGGAGGAACACCTTCTTATCACCTATGATCAATTGCTGGGTATGTGGGGGGTTAATTACGAGGAGTGTGATATCCAAACGCGTTATGGGAGTACCCACGTCATTCTATGCGGAGAATCTGAGAAGCCTATTCTAGTGTTATTTCACGGTGTAGGAGACGACAGTGCCATGATGTGGGTCTATAACGCGAAGTACTTAGCGGAGCATTTTCGTATTATCGCTATTGATACTATGGGTGGTCCTGGTAAAAGCCGGCCAAATTCCGAATATGGCAAGGGCTTTGATCGTGCGATCTGGATCGACGAAGTGCTTGATGGTCTGGCGGTTGATGATGTCAGTATGGCGGGTACATCCAATGGAGCATATCTCATCCAATATTACGCTGTGGCGCGTCCTGAGCGGGTAAAGCGAATCGTATGTCTCGCTGGAAGCGTGCCAGCAAGTGGTGGCAATGTGATGAAAGTGATGTTTAGAATTTTTCTGCCCGAAGCGTTGTTCCCCACAAAACGGAATATTGAAAGGCTCGTTCATAAGTTGTTAGGTGCGAATTCGGATGCTTTTCTCAAAAATGATAACCTCATGGAGCATTTCAAATGGCTCCTCAAAGGGTTCAATAATATGGCGATGTCTTACCATAAGTTTATTCCTCTGAGCGACCATCAAATTGCTAGCTTACGTGATAAGTCGTTGTATCTGATTGGGGAAGAGGATCCTTTTGCTCAAATGGGCGGTAAAGAGGCACTGATCCGGTATGGTATGAACGTGCGTTTCTTTGAACAAGTCGGGCACGGCATTAATCATGAGATTGCGAATGAAATCAACACCATGATGATTGAATATCTTGGAGACGGAAACCATACACCCCTCGCCTCCATATAGAGCAACCAAATGACACCTGAGAGGGTGTCTTTTTTATTTAGAGAACATTGCTGTTACTAGGCATATAGCGTGTACTATGCTGCACTTCTTACTTACAATTCGGCGTCCAATGTAACAAACTTACAAGATAATGCAAGAAAACGTATTATAGTAGTTTTAACTCTAATTGGCCTGTAATATGAGTTGTGAGAGGGAGGGGGAAACAAATTGAAGGTTATTTTTGAAGCTGATGCAGGGATAGATCGAAGTGTTACTAAAGTCATAACCAATCCTGCTGAACAAGAAAATTGGATACATATTGAAGAAGCACTAAACACCACTGAAAAAAAGCTTATAGTCATCAACGCCAAAAATAATCGTAACGTGCAAATCTTGTTAAGTTCTATTGCAGTTATAGAATCGGAAGATCGAATGTGTAGTGTGCGTGTTATTACTGGGGAAATGTTTCTTCTTAATAAACGATTGAAGTTTGTCGAAGAAAGCTTGGATTCACATTTTTTGAAAATCAATAATCAAACCATCGTTAATACAAGTTACATAAAGGAGTTCTCATCAACAGATAATGCACGAATCAAAGTGATATTAAATGACAATTCCAGTTACTTTGTTAGTCGCTTTTACATTAAAAATTTCAGGGGGAAATTATCATGATAAACCAATTAAAACATTCATTCTTTCAAGTATTTACGGTGACATTATTGTGGGTAGTCTTGCTTATAACTGTCTTTTTTAAGGATCAATCGATCAGTATCGGATATATGTGGAATGTTGTAGGTATCGCACTGATTTCAGCCGGAATATTTGGGGTTATCTATAATGCCCTATGGAATTACCTCACTTTAAAACCGATTTGGAATATTGTTATCTCCTCAACTTTGAATACTTTAGGCGGAATCCTCGCTGTTTGGTTGTTTTCAAAAGAGATGTTTCATTTCATAGCACCTTGGTTTCCGGGAATGTTGTTGTTATCCGTTGTATTGCATACCATTGCCTTTTATTTTTACGCTAGAATAGATAGCAAGAAGAAGGCTGAAGAGTTGAACAAGATTTTGAAGTAGAGGTTTCCAATTCTAAAGATCGTGATGATTTACAGAACAACAGAGCCATGACCTCTTGAAAAGGAGGCTGGCTCTTTTCGTTTTTTGAATCAGCCTGATTTTCCATTGCTAGTCCTACAGCAATTTGGTATCGTCAAACTATCGACTTTTTTAACATGCTAGGGCTTCCGTCGACAGGTTTGGAGGATGGTCGGATGTATTCGATGTCGCTGTAGGCTGGATCAGTGTTGGGAATTTTCCGGCTTTAATGATTCGTTATGAATGATTCGACTCCCACGAAGATGTCTAGTTTGGCAGGATGCTTAATAATTAGATGAGATCAAGTCACAAGGGGGCTCATATATGACAACAAAGGTAAAGTGGAAGTTAAATGATGGTCCTAAAATTCAAAAAGAACAAGATATTGTTACCAAAATGATTCGTATATATTGTAAGAAGCAACATCGTCATGAAGGACTTTGCGAGGAATGTCAGGATTTAAATGAGTATGCTCTGAAGAGGCTAGCCTATTGTAAGTTCGGTGAAGAGAAAACAGCTTGTGCAAAATGCCCTGTCCATTGTTATAAACCGGATTATCGTCAAAGAATTAAAGGAGTCATGCGTTTTTCTGGTCCGTGGATGCTACTATATCATCCCATTGAGTCGATTCGGCATATTCCACTACCAGCTAAGTTGAGAAAATAAGTGAAAAACGGACATCATTTGATGTCCGTTTTAAGTTCTAGCATTAGCTGTTATTTTACTAGGAGAGGCAATGTCTTGTATATCCACGATTCCAATCTCCAGTTCGAATATATGCTAATCGTCTAAATTATTTCACCTAATGTGTCTATGAGTCGCGCTGAAATGGGGATAATTTGGGCCCACCATAAGCTGTATGCTCGGACTTCCGTTGACAAGTTTGGAGGATGGCCGAATGTATCTCCAGCACTGTATTTGGCCGGTGAGGCTATGGATGTAGATGGAGATTGCGGCGGGTACAATTTGCAATGGGCTTGGAGTTCCGGTTATGCTGCAGCAAAGGCGCTTGCCGATCATATGGCTCAGACCACTTAGAGCTATGTTTCAGTCAGCTGTTGGTAATACACATTATAAAGATACGTGGGGTAGTGTCGCTCACTGTAGCATTGGTGTCCAAATATGGTGAAGTAGACCTATCCCTTCATTGATACAATTGAGTTTGATGCCACCGAAGCCGACTATGAATTGTTTCTGCCCTGGTGTCTCGTCCAAATAAAAACCAGTAGCGGGGGAGACGCGAATTCCTTCTTTCCTGGCTATAGCGGTTAAATCCTCTTCTGACCAATGAGAGTGAATTTGTAGGATGACATGAAGGCCGGCACTAGCTCCAATCACTATTGCTTTGTTGTTGAAGTGCTGTTGAATGGCCGTGAGAAGTTCACGGTTTTTTTTGCGGTAAACATTCCTCATCCGTCTAATATGTCTTTCGAAAGAGCCATTCTTCATGAACAATTCCAGCGTGTTCTGGTGAATTCGCGAAGAAGAGCCTTCCATCATAACCTTCCTTCTATATTGATGGTACAGAGGAACCAGTTTATCGGGAAGTACCATATAATGAATGCAAATGTCTGGTGCCAGCACTTGAGAAAATCCACCTAAATAGATGACATTGTCATTGGGAAGAAGACCTTGCAGTGATGGAACAGGCTTGTCCTGATAGCGGAACTCCCCACCATAATCATCCTCAATAATGAACCCATCCACCTCTTTGGCCCATTCCAGCAGTTCCAGTCTTCGTGAGACCGGCATAACTGTACCAACTGGAAATTGGTGTGACGGAGAAATACTGACGATCCTAGCATGACTCGCCTTGAGAGCAGTAGGATCAAGCCCCCCTGCATCCATAGGCATCGGATAAATCTGATAGCCCGTTGTCTGGAAAGTGTTATATACGAGTGGGTAGGCAGGATTCTCGACAGCAAGGCAGTCGGAATGATCCTTGAGGATTTGTCCCAAGATGTGAATGAGTAAATGTTGCTCAGCGCCAATCACTATATTGTCTGTCTTACAGTTAACACCTCGGAATTGGTACAAATAGTTCGTAATCTCTTTACGCAAGCCGGGCTCTCCCTGTGGATCACCATAGAAGAGTATATCAACACTTTCTGGGTTAAATACTTGATTCAAAAGTCTCTTCCATTCTTGAACCGGGAAATAAGTGAAGTCAATTTTAGACATGTGAAAATCATAAATATATTCTGGTTTCTGTGCTTGTAGTGTGGGTAGGGAAGAATCAGGACCTTGGACCACTTGGGTCATATCAAGGTTACGATACATATCTGACAATTTGACGACGAAAAAACCACTGCGTGGTCTGCTTTCTATAAACCCTTCAGCGATTAGCTGACGATAGGCCATCTCGACCGGGGTCGTGCTGACGGCAAGAAACTCCGCGTGCTTCCTTATGGACGCAAGGCGGGTTTGCTCTCTAAGTTTGCCGGAAATGATATCTTGTTTTATTTTTTCATAAATTTCCTTATGCAGATATGATTTGCTCAGTGTACTGTTTGGCAATAAGTTCATCGGGGGTCCTTTCATCTGTCATTTCAAATATATGTAATCTGTATATTTTAAAGTATACAATATGGTGCTATATTGAGAAACAACTAGCGATGAAAAGGAGTTATGAAAATGAAAGCAGTTCGATTTCTGGAAGGGCAAAAGGTGTATCTTCGGCCAATAGACGTGGAGGATGCAGGGTGGTATTTTGAAAGCTTGTACGACTCGGAAGTACGTAAACTGACGGGGACGCAGAAACATCACACGAAGGAACAAATTGTTCAATATATCGAGAAGAAAGCACAGGATGAGTCCAGCGTACTGTTGGTGATCGCAGAAAGGGAGACGGATATTCCGGTCGGTGACATTGCGCTTGGAGACATTGATCCGATGAATCGGAACGCTTATATACGTATTGCGATTAATAATAGTACGTATATGGGAATGGGTTACGGCACGGAGGCAATGCTCTTGTTGCTCAATTATGGTTTTGGGGTATTGAATCTACATAGAATCGAGCTCAATGTGTATTCCTATAACCAGAGGGCGATTCATGTATATGAAAAGCTTGGGTTCAAAAGAGAAGGCGTGCAGCGAGAGATGCTTTTTTATGATCATGCTTATCATGACTCTATTCTGATGAGTATCCTGGAAAGTGAATTCCGTGCTATTCATCAGCTAAACTGAGTAGTTACCTTCGTGAAAATGTATGTTGGATCACCCTTTGTGGCGTTGCCTTCAGAAGGCTTAAGGACTCCCACGACGCCATATGGAGCAAAGAAAAGACACCCGAGAGGGCAATGTCATTAAGTTAAAGCATAGGTCCAAAAATTAA
>NZ_RZNY01000037.1 GCF_003994475.1 Paenibacillus anaericanus
GAGAAACTTGGTTCATGGCATGGCGAGTGGATGAATGTATCGGAGAAGAGCGGGTACGGAGCGGAGCAAGTGGACAATCTGGAGCCGCTCGGCGATTCGCGTCAGCTAGCTTATGTGATTTATACATCCGGATCAACTGGTCGCCCAAAAGGGGTGATGGTGGAGCATCGGTCCGTGGTGAATCGGCTGAACTGGATGCAGGGGGCGTATCCGCTGACGCAGGGGGATGTGATTCTGCAGAAGACGCCGTTCACCTTCGACGTCTCGGTATGGGAGTTGTTCTGGTGGGGGCAAGTCGGAGCACAGGTATGCTTTCTGACACCGGGAGGAGAGAAGGACCCGGCGGAAATCATCGGAACGATCTCGCAGCACAGCGTAACGACGCTACACTTTGTCCCGTCGATGCTGAGTGCGTTTCTGGATGAATTGGAAGCTCGTCCGCAAGAAGTCTATAAACTAGGAAGTTTGCGATACGTATTCGCGAGCGGCGAGGCACTGACGACGCGTCAGGTAAATCGATTCCGAGCGCTTCTGCGAAATGACGAAGGAGCAGGCCCACGTCTCATCAACTTGTATGGCCCAACAGAGGCGACGGTGGACGTTAGTTATTATGACTGTTCAGGTCTGGAAGAGCTGGCCTCCTCAGTTCCGATCGGCAAGCCAATCGATAATACCCGGCTGTACATCGTTGACACAGGGAATCGTGTACAACCGCTAGGTGTAACCGGAGAGCTGTGTATTGCCGGTGAGGGTCTGGCAAGAGGTTACTTGAACCAGAGCGACTTGACGACGGAGAAATTCATAGATTGTCCATTCGAAGAAGAGGGGCGGATGTACCGTACGGGGGACCTCGCGCGTTGGCTACCGGACGGAAATATCGAATACTTGGGGCGGATTGACCACCAGGTGAAAATTCGGGGTTATCGGATCGAGCCAGGTGAAATCGAGGAGACGATGCTGGCTTATGAAGCGGTGAAGGATGCGGTGGTTGTCGCGCGGAAGGATCACCACGGCAACGCATACTTATGCGCGTATTACGTATCTGATCCGGATCGCCTAATCGAGCCGTCCGAGCTGCGGAACGAATTGAAGAACCGCCTACCGGTTTATATGGTGCCGGCGTTCGCGGTGCCGATGGCAAAGTTGCCGTTGACGACAAGCGGCAAGATTGATCGCAAGGCGCTGCCAGAGCCGCAGATAGAAGTAGAGGCATACGCGGCTCCGACTGGAGAAACCGAGGAGAAGTTGGCGGCGATCTGGCAGGAAGTGCTTGGGGTGCAGAAAGTCAGCGTGAATGATAACTTTTTTGATGTTGGGGGCAACTCGCTATTACTTCTCCGCGTGCAGCATGAGTTGGAGCGGTTTGTACCCGGCAGCGTGAAGATCACGGATCTGTTCGCCCATCCAACTGTAACCAAGTTGGCTGCTTTCATCAAGGAGCAGCAAAGCGGGACGAATCGTCCATGGACTGTGCAAGCAACAACATTGCCCCCATCATTCTTCACAGTACCTGGGCAAATCTCGCTGAATTCTGTCCTTGAAGGGCAACTCGATTCGGCAAAGAGCAATCGTTTGCATACATTTGCTGCATCAATTCAGAGTGATCTTTATACGGTAATTGTGACTTCCTACTTATTCGTTCTAGGCAAACATACACAAGCGAAAGGGATATCACTCCAAGCAGTGTTGTCGGGGCAGAATTTGGTTAGTGTAGAGCAACAGCTCCAAGGAATTACTAACTTCGTTGATCTGATTGACGGTGTCAGTAAGAGCTTGACAATGAGCGGTAAGGCCTTCATCTATACCTTGGACGAGATCCGGCAACGAGGTTTATCGAAAGAAGAGCATGAGGCGTATCCTCTTGTTCGAATGAAGAACGACTGGCAGATCGGAAGTCGGGATTTACAACTGTTCGACATGGTTCTCTCTATCCAGTCAGAGCAGCATCGCATTGAACTCAGTCTTGATTACAACGGTAGGAGAATGAGAAGGGAGAAGATGAAGGTAATACTTTCAGATCTCATGAAATTCCTAGTCTACCTATCCGAACAAAGTATGCAGAAGGAAGGCACAATGTGAGGAAATAAAGGAGGGATGGAAAATGAAGCGATTGGCCGTTTTGTTTCCAGGTCAAGGTTCACAGTACAACGGAATGATGAGAGAAAATTATGATCTATACCCGATTGTCAGGCAAACTTTCGAGGAGGCTTCAGATACTTTGGGTTACGATATGGCGACCCTTTGCTTCGATGGCGAAGAAGAGCGGCTTGCTCAGTCGGAAGTGACACAACCTGCTCTTCTGACGGTCGGGTTAGCCTCATTCCGTCTATTCGTCCAAGAGACCCAAATACAGCCGACTGCTGCAGCAGGGCACAGCTTGGGAGAATATACCGCGCTGACTTGCGCAGGTGTACTGAGATTCGCAGACGCGCTTCAACTGGTTAGAGAAAGAGGCCGGCTCATGCTGGAAGCTTCGACTTCTGGACTGGGTAGAATGGCCGCGGTAAGCGGAATTCATGCGGATAAAATCATTCGGATTGTGGAACGGATCGAGAACGGATCGAAACGGCCGACAATTGCCTGCTTCAACTCGTCTCAGCAGATAGTACTTTCTGGAACGATAGAAGCGATGACAACAGTCGAAGAACTGCTGAGTGCTGAAGGAGTTAAGATGTCTTCGCTTAAAGTGAGCGGTGCTTTTCATAGCCCGCACATGGCAACGGCGGCGGATAAATTTGAAGATTTGCTTAGTCGTTGCCTATTTGGCAAATTCGACTTTCCTGTCATTTCGAATATTGAGGCAAAGCCGTACGGTATGGAAACGGAGGATATCATTCAAAACTTGAAACGTCAGATGACTGAGCCCGTTCATTGGCGACAAACAATGGCCTGCTTGTTGAATCGTAGCATCGATGCAGCTGTGGAGCTTGCTCCTCGAAAAACGCTGACCAGGCTGTTCAAGGCAGACTATCCTTCTTTTCCTGCATATTCTCTGGAAGATCAGGCTGACCGTGAAATTGTCTTCTCCTCGTCCTTCAAGGCAGAATACGGGTATTCACACCGGGATATGTTGGCGCAATACCTAGCGACAGCGGTGTCCATCAGAAATCGCTGCATGGATGATCAAGCTTACAAGGAGTATGTGGTTGCCCCGTACCGACAAATCGAAAACCTACTACTGAGTCTTGAACGGGACAATGCGGAGCCTTCCATAGATCAGCTTCATAAAGCCTTAACCGTGCTGAAGAATATCGTCCTAGCAAAAGGGGCAGCGGAAGAAGAATACCCATATCCACGAATTGAGATGGAAAGGATGTTATCACGATGATGAGGAAATTCGGATTCATGATTTTAAAAGTGGCTATTTTGCTAGGACTGTATTTAATCGTATTTGAGGTACAGGAGTTAATCATGGCGCAAAATGAATCCTACAAAAAACTGCTAGAAAGCAACGTGCCCGTATGGCTTATGATCAATTTCTGTTCAATCTATCTATTGCTCCTGATTGTCTATGGCATTCGAAATCGGATGGGGAAAAAGAAGAAAACTACACTCTTTGAAGCGGCTGGTTTCCGGCAGTTGAGGGGAAAGGATTTGCTGTTGTCGTTAACGATTGCGGTTGGCTGCACGTTCGTATTTTTTGGACTGATGAAGTTCCCTTTCCTTCCACAACAAGCTCTGGATCAAATGAAAGCATACGTGGATATTTTTGGGCAAGCGGAACGGTTTATTTTTGTATTGATCGGGGTTGGGCTGGTTGGAGCATTCATGGAGGAGATTTTCTTCAGGGGACTCGTATTTAACCAACTGCGAGGTGCGCTACCATTCGGCGCCGCATACTTGCTTCAAGCCGGTATTTATGCCATTTTCCAACCGAATTTAACGATATCCGTTATCGCCTTCTTTCTAGCACTTATTTATGGATTTATTTATACCAAAACAGGTTCGGTCTGGTCGACCATTACCATTGCAGTCGTTATGAATGTACTAATCGTTAGCACGAAGGAAGTCGGTTTGATTGACCGCATTGCACAAGGTAGCTTGCTTGCTTATGTGATTTTGCTTACTGGATTCGGGTGCATAATTCTAGGATTGCTGCAAGTTGCTAAGCGTACACCTCAGACGGAGACAGCAAGTTCGGAACTCGTAGCAAAGCTGAAGCCCTATCTGGTTATGGGTGGGCGGTTAGGTTTGTATATCGCAATCTACTTTGCGGTTTTACAACCCCTCGTACATCTATGGTACAACGTGCTGACAGAGATCGATGCGATCCGCCCATGGTTAACGGCCGCTCGAAACAGCAGTTGGGGTCTCGTACTGAACGATATCGTTGCGATTCCAATCTATTATTTCATTCTACGAAGATATCAGAAGAGAGATCTGATCCGCGAATGTAAATTTGACAAAATCTCATTCAATAGCGTCTGGAAGATCGCTTTGCTCTCAATTTGCATGGGGTTATGGGTGACTAGCATGGTGAAGATTCCGGCTGTGGCGGATACGTTCCCTCAATTTGAACAATTATTCAGTTCATTGGTTGGCGGAGCTCCTTTTACTTTTATTGTGTTCTTGATCGTTCATTCGATTTATAAGGAGGTTCTATTCAGAGGGCTGGTCTTCAATGAGCTGAATGCTGTGTTGCCACTTGGCATCGTTCTGGTTGGTAATGCCTTTATTTACGGCATTCTCTTCTTCAAGCTTGATCCGGCGCTAACGCTCTATGGAGGTATGGGTACAATCATCTTCGCCTTGCTATATTTTTGGTATCGATCACTCTGGGCACCAATTATTGCGGAAATCGGGTTATTCGCTACGTATTATATTGCTCGAAACTTGTACAGCCATTTTGATGTTGCGTTTAATGGTTATTTCGTTGTACTCATCGTCGTATGCTCACTGGTTGTACCTCCGCTAATGTACCGCTTGTGGAAACAAAGACCGTATGGCGAGTCGAGTATTATACGTACAGGTAAAATCCAACTAGAGGCAGGAGGGAAATAGATGATCGATTTAGGCGGTTTCTCGTTTGACACGGAAGAAGATGTTACTGAAAAGATGGAGGTCAAAGAAAGCTCTCTTCAGGATATCGCCGTGATCGGGATGTCCGTATGTCTTCCAGGGGCCGATAATATCGATCAATTCTGGCGCGATCTGGCCGAAGGCAAGGATTTCGTCATCCCTTTTCCCAATGAGAGAAAATTGGATATGAATGAGTATGCGAAGCAGGTCGGGCTCGATCCTGATCATACGGTCTTCTTCAAAGGTGCATACCTGCAGGAAATAGATAAGTTCGATTATAAATTTTTCTGCTTGTCTCCCCGAGAGGCAAGCTTAATGAACCCGAACCAGCGCATCTTCCTGGAGACGGCATGGAAAACCATTGAAGATGCCGGATATGGGGGAGGTCAGCTGAAAGGGACCAAGACTGGCGTATACCTAGGATACTGTGCAGATGCGTTCCACGATTATAAAAGATTGATAGAAAGCGCCGATCCTTCAGGTATTTCGATAGCTGTGCCTGGAAACCTGTCTTCTATCATCGCGAGCCGTATCTCTTATTTACTGGATTTGAAAGGACCTGCCATCACAGTGGATACGGCTTGCTCTTCGTCGCTCGTTGCGATACATCTCGCTTGCCAGGCATTACGGAGTGGGGACTGTGATACGGCATTGGCTGGAAGTGTTAAGACGCTTATCTTCCCTGCGGATACGGGAATGCGGATAGGTATCGAGTCGTCTGACGGCAGAGCAAAACCGTTCGATCATGGGTCGGACGGGACGGGGATGGGCGAAGGAACTGCCGCGGTCCTTCTTAAGCCGCTTGCCCGTGCAATAGCGGATGGAGATTCTATCTACGCGGTGATTAAAGGCTCGGCTGTCAATCAGGATGGAAGTTCTATCGGTATTTCCGCACCGAATGTGACGGCTCAGGAAGAAGTGATAGTCGAGGCGTGGATGAATGCGGGGATCGACCCGGAGACCATCTCCTATATCGAGGCACACGGGACAGGGACAAAACTCGGAGATCCAATCGAAATTGAAGGAATCAATCGGGCTTTCAGAAGATATACATCACGCCGTCAGTTCTGCGCGATAGGGGCGGTCAAATCGAATCTTGGTCATCTCGACAATGCTGCAGGTATCGTCGGTTTCGTGAAAGCTTGTCTGTCGCTGAATAATAAACAGCTTCCGCCAAGCCTACACTTTAATCGGCCAAACGTATCCATCGACTTCATCGAATCCGCAGTTTATGTCAATCGCAAGCTAGCGGATTGGGAGGACGAGGGACATCCGAGACGATGCGGGGTCAGTTCATTTGGCCTAAGTGGAACGAACTGTCATGTTGTCTTGGAGGAAGCCCAAGATGGACATTATACGGACGCTCTGGGTCATATTCCTTATTCGCAGGAAGAGCATCTTTTTACGCTTTCGGCGCAAAGCTTATCCTCGTTGTCTCGATTGGTAGTCTCATATGTTGAGATGCTGGCTCGGGTGGACGAAACCTGGAGCATTAGGGATATTTGCTATACGTCTAACGTAGGCAGAGGCCATTACAGCTATCGGTTGGCATTCGTCGTTAACAGTGTAGGTGTACTCAGGGATAAACTTAGAGAACTCCAAGGAGATTCCTTGAAATTGATTACAGCAAGCCCCTCAGCATCCACATTATCGAGCAACGAGAATTTGAAAGAACGCTCGCTTCATGAATGGTGCGAGCTATACATCGGGGGAGCGGATATTCCGTGGCGTATGCTTTATCGGAACGGTAAGTACCGTAGAGTTCATTTGCCGTCGTATCAGTTCGATAAATATCGTTCATGGGTGGAGAACACCTATACGCTGCAAGCTATAGCACCGGTACGAGAGAAGGTACAGGATCTTCGAAGGGCGAAGCTGACGGGGCGATCTGACGGACAATATTCCCAATTAGAACAGCTGGTCGGGAACGTGTGGGTGAATGTTCTCGGATTTACGGAACTAAACATAAACGACCATTTCTATAGTTTGGGCGGGGATTCGATTCTAGCTTATCAAATTGCTGTTAAGTTGACTGAGCAAATTGGAAAGCCAATAGAGGTCGTTGACGTGCTAAGATGCGAGACCGTGTTACAGTTAGCTGCTCAACTGGAGCAGCAAGGAGGAAGCTCTGATTTGCAACTTGCAGAGCTCGAAGAAGAAGAGTTATCTAACGAATCGATTGGTATTAGTAAAAAGAAATATGAGCTCACCTCGTCTCAGCTTCGGATCTTTGTCCAAGAGCAAGTAGGTGGAATCGGTACGAGTTATAATATGCCGCTTGCCTTTCGAGTCAGAGGCGAGTTAAACCACATTGAGCTGAGACGAGCGCTGAGTAAGCTTATTGATCGGCATGAAGCACTTCGCACAATCTTTAACATGGATAAAGGAGTCCCGGAGCAAATCATTCAGGAAACCGCGGAGCTGGAGTTAGAGCGATTTGAAGGGGATGCCGGAGCGATTGGCGACATCATAACCCGGTTTGTCCGGCCTTTCGATCTTAAGAGCGCTCCACTGTTCAGAGCAGGGTTGATCTATTGCGGTGCGGAAGAGCATGTGTTGCTGATTGATTCACATCATCTTGTATCGGACGGTTTCTCTACAGCGATCCTGGTCAAAGAGTTCTTCGAGCTTTACCAGGGCAAGAACCTAGCAACTCCGGTCTATCAATACAGGAATTACGTAGAATGGCACACTCAGTTCGCTGGCTCCGAAGCGATGGTCAAGCAGGAGAAGTTCTGGCAGAACGAACTAGTCAACTTGGGCAGCCCGCTTCGTTTGCCACTCGATCGTCCACGACCGTCGATCAAGACCTTCGACGGAGGCCAAGTCGGCTTTCGCATTGACGAATTAACGAGTGAGCGATTAAGAACAGCAGCAGCATCGAACCATACGACTCCGAATGTACTGCTTCTTGCATTGTATGGTCTAGCGATTCTTAAATATACGGACCAGCAGGAAGTCACCATCGGGTCGATAGTTTCCGGCCGGCAAAGACCTGGGCAGGAAAACTGCGTCGGTATGTTCATCAACTTTATCCCATTGATTCTCAGGGCAGAGCCCGATTGGTCGATTCAGCAATATATCGAGGCAGTGAAGTGCGTTACTTCAGTCTATTACGAACATCAAGATGTTCCATTCGAACGAATGGTGGATTTCCTCCAGCAGTCTGTTGATCGCTCCCGCAATCCGATCTATGACACGATGCTGGTATTTCATAATGAGTACAGAATGACAGGCTCTGACAGGATGAGTGTCGAAGGGCTGATCTTTGAGCCTATTGAGATTGAGGTAAACACGGCAACTCTTGATGTCAAGCTGGATGTGTTTCTCACACGAGAAGGGCATCTGGACTGCAAGCTGAATTTTAACGTGGAACTGTTCGAAGAGCGGACAATGCTGCGGTTTATCGCAGACTTCCAGAGGTTGATCGCCGATGTTCTAAACGAACCGCATCAACTTGTTGAGGATTTAAGGTTGTTTAACGAACAGGAAGCCTATGAGATGGCCGAGAGAAGGAAGCTGAACGATGGCCCAGTGGCCTTAGTCATGGACAAGCGAGTCGTCGTTAACGCCACTTTTACTTCAGAGCCGATTGAAGGGCATCTACGCTGGTGGACGCGTGAATTTAAGCTACCGGTTGAGGTACAATTCGGCGGTTACAATCAAGTATTTCAACAATTACTCAGTCCATCGGACCAGATAGAAGGCGGAAACGGTTGCCGAGTGATGCTTATCCGCTTCGAAGATTTAATCAGACAGTTCGAAAAGGAAAGTACGGTAGTGTTCGAAGAGCTTGAACGTCAATTTGAGGATCTGCTGCGGATTATTCAGGTGGCCGATAAGCCTGTCCCTTACCTGTTCGGCATATTTCCGACAGCGACCCATCTGGGATATGAGGATTCGTTGATCGGTTATATCGATCAATTATATGAGCGATGGAAGCAGGTGCTCGAGAGCATCGACCAAGTATATACCGTCGATTTTCGCGAAGCTGTGAGGAACTATTCAGTTCGCGAAGTGTTCGATCCGATAGCGGATCGGGCCGGTCATATGCCATTCAGCGAGGAATTTTACGCGGTCATGGGCACGTTGCTTGCACGCAAGGTCATATCGATGTATTCAGCGCCGTTCAAAGTGATTGCGCTGGATTGCGACAACACGTTGTGGCAAGGCGTTTGCGGCGAGGATGGGCCACTTGGCGTCAAGATCGAAGCTCCGCATTTGCTGCTGCAAAGCTGGATGCTGGAGAGGGCACAGGATGGGCAACTGTTAACATTGTGCAGTAAAAATAATGAGGACGATGTATGGGCCGTATTCGATCAAAATCCGCAAATGCTGTTGAAGAAAGAGCATTTTGCTCATTGGGCAATCAACTGGTTTCCCAAATCGGATAATTTGAAACAGATGTTGAAGGATTTGAATATTGGGATCGATAGCGTTGTTTTTATCGATGACAATCCTCTTGAATGCTCGGAGGTTATGCAGAACGCGCCGGATGTACTGACGATTCGACTACCGATTAATAACCGATACATGTCTGAATTTCTCTCGCACATATGGGCATGGGACCGCATGAAAGTTACCGATGAGGATCGGATGAGAACTCAATTATACGCAGAGGAGCGCGATCGTAGAGTCGAAAGGGAATCATCGTCAGTATCATTGGATGATTTCCTGCATGGTTTAGAGCTAAGGATGAGTATGCGTACAGTCGATGCTACAGAGATTGAGCGAGCATCCCAATTGATGCAGCGAACGAATCAATTCAACTTGAACGGAATCCGCATGACGGCAGAAGAGCTGAATGATTCACGGCGGAAAGATAATACGTGGTGTTGGGTAGTGGAAGCATCCGACCGATTCGGCGATTACGGAATTGTAGGTGTTGTGATTGCTGCGTCCGAACAGTTACGGCTTCGGGTAGACAGATTCCTGTTAAGCTGCCGGGTACTGGGTCGGGGCATAGAGGATGCGGTGATGTCACAGCTGAAGCAGGTTGCCGCCTCGGAAGGGCTACGCGGGGTGCAACTGGATTATCGTCAGACGAATAAAAATAATCCGTTCTTTGCTTTCTTGGAGCGGATCGGCTGGAAGACGGAACGCACAGTTGGAGACAACAACGAAGAGACCGTCATGATTCCATTAGAGCGGATCGCCGACTGCCCGAGTTATGTCGAAGTGTATTTCGAGCTACCTTATGAGAAGCAGCGGAGTAGTGATTCTTCTCAACCATTCTCGGGTGTGGATCGAGCTGGAAAGCAGACTAAGGTGGTTCTACTGACGGTGTCAGATTCAGCCCAGACGATAGCGAAAGAGGACTTGCTAGGGAACACAGAATGCTGGGACCCGGAGATCCATTGGATACCAGCTAATGAGGTGCGAGAACATGATCGTCACCTTGCTTACTTAACGGCAATTTCCTTCAGCCATGTCGATCGCCTGCTGGAGCTCACGGTATACGATACTTCAGCTTCGCAAGCGCTGAGCAGCCGGCAGCCATTCGAAGCTCCTGCAACCAAGACGGAACAACGCTTGTCGGAGCTATGGACGGAGTTGTTGGGGAGTGAATCTCCTAGTGTGAACGATCACTTCTTCGAAATCGGAGGAAATTCGCTTAAAGCTGCTTCGCTCGTATCGAAGATTCATCAAGCGTTTGGCGTAGAGTTGTCGATCAGCGATTTGTTCGCGCAATCGTCCTTGTCAGCTATGGCGAAGCATATTGATGCGTCCGATACATCCGGATTCGAAGCGATTTCATTGAGTGAGGCTCGCAAATATTATCCCGTCTTATCGGCGCAGAAGCGATTATTCTTGCTCCATGAGCTTCGAGGTGAACTGGATGAGTACAACATGCCGGGTGTCATGTTGGTTGAAGGCCATGCCGATATCGAGCAAGTGGAAGCAGCACTACAAGTCATTGTCAACCGACATGAGTCTTTAAGGACTTCATTCGCTTGGGTGGATGGGGAAATTGTTCAGAAGATTCATCCTGACTCGAAGCTAAGGCTGGAAGTATTCGATCATGCCTTGGACAATCAAATCGACCGATTGATTCGGGATTTTGTCCGCCCATTTCGCTTATCTGAGCCTCCGCTGCTGAGGGCTGGCTTCATTCGAACCGTCTCCGGCAAGCAAATCGTGCTAATAGATATGCATCATATCATCTCCGATGGCGTATCGCTGGGTAATCTGATTCATGATTTCGCGAGGGCTTACCGGGGCGAAATCATGCCACCGCTGCGAGTGCAATTTAAGGACTATGTAGTATGGCAGCAGGAACGACTCCAATCGGATGCGATGGAGGAGCATAGGCAATTCTGGCTAGATTCGTTCTCTTCACCGGTGCCGAAGTTGAATATGCCAGTGCAGGAGAACCGTTCAGCTGCGCTGAATGAGGGGGCTGTACTAGCTTTCCGAGGTGATCGGGAACTGCGGCGGAGGCTCACTGAGTACGCATCAGAGAAAGGCGCAACCCTCTTCATGGTGCTTTTATCCGCTTATTATGTGCTTTTGTCTAGATACTCGGGGCAGGAGGATATTGTGATCGGTACACCAGTCGCCGGTAGAATCCGCCCTGAGCTTGAACCGTTGATCGGTATGTTCGTCAACACATTGGCGCTTCGAAGCTTACCGGCTAAGGATAAGTCATTTGACGAGTATGTGACGGAGATCAAGGAGCTGACGTTAAACGCGCTGCGGCATCAGGAATATCCATTCGAAATGCTTGTTCAAGAGCTGGATATTCAATTGCAACCCGGCCAGAATCCTCTATTTAACACGATGTTTGCCATGCAGAATATGGATCCCTTTCTTTATGAATTCGCAGATGCAGTACTATCTGTTTATCCGTTCGACTTCGGTAAATCGCGGTTTGATTTTACATTGCAAGCACGCGAACTGGACGAAGAGCTGGACTTCACTATCGAATACAAGACCACATTATTCAGTCAGGAAGCGATGGAACGATTATCAACGCATTACATCCGAATTCTTGAGCAGGCTGCAAATAATCCGGAGACGTTGTTGCAGGACATCCGCGTACTCGGAGATGAGGAACGCGCAGTCATAGCTGAGCGTATGCGCGCCAATCGAAGTCCGGAATTTGCCGAATTTGACTTCTAGAACATATGAGGAGTGAATTGCAATGAACTTGGATCTGCTGAGTGGGGAACTGGAGGAATACCGGAAGGCCAAAGAGTTCTGGACGGAAATGCTGTCAAGCGAAGTGGAGTTTGAGGTGCTTGCACCTGACCGGATTATGGGTCTACAGCACGCGGATTTGTTCCGCGAGCATCGTATATCGCTTCCGATCACTACATCTCTTGCGGAGGGGATCCTGAAATGGTCCAGCCGGAAGGATTCGCTCCTGTATGTCATTTTGCTGTCGGGAATCATGTCTGCGTTAGCTAAACTTAGATCTAATCCAACTGTTATCGTCGGATGCCCGACTATAGCAAACTTTAGTGAAAGCGAAACGGTAGCGAATCGTTTTCTGCCGATTCGTTTGAACTTGGACGCCAGCCAAACGGTAAAGGAATTATGGAAGGAATTGAATAGGATCGTCACAGCAGCTTATGGCTACCAGCATTATCCGATTGATCATGTGCAGCGTGAGCAACTTGTGGAGGCGACCCGTTTGTGTAATGTGGCGTGCGAGCTTGCTCCCATGCATGATCCTTCAATTCTTCAAGCTTTAAGGCAGCCTGCAATCAATGGGGCTACATTCTCTTTCATGAAAACGGATGACGAGGTATGGGGCGAGTTGATCTACAACGCCGAATTATATACATCAAGTATGATGCAAGCTTTGGCTGACAGCTTTATGCATGTTCTCCAGCAGATGATTGAAAACCCAGATATACAGGTACAGATGCTTTCACTCGTGAACGAAGATGTACGCAGGCAACTATTAACAGAATTCCAACACAATAAGGGCGAGTTCCCAGTCAATAAGTCTGTGGCCCATTTGTTTGAGGAACAAGTTACTCTAACGCCAGATCGAACGGCATTAGTCTGCGGAGAAACAATCTTGAGCTACAGAGAACTGAACGCAAGAGCTGACCGGCTAGCCGTGCAGCTTAACGAAAATGGTATAAGACCAGGACACGTCATTGGTGTTGTGTGCGATCGGACACCGGATACGGTTACTGCTATGCTTGCGGTGCTGAAGGCGGGGGCGGCCTATTTACCGATTGATCCCGATTATCCGCAGTCGCGCATCCTTTATATGCTTGAGGATAGCGGTGCGGCTATCCTGATTACTCCGTCCAAATATGTCGAACGTATACCGTTTAACGGATGCACCCTGCTCGTTCATTATGATCACTTTGAGATGAACGGTAGCGTGACTCCCATAGACCAAGTAGAGTCGAGACAATGTATGGAGAAGGCAGGCATCGCTTATGTCATCTATACCTCCGGTTCAACGGGTATGCCTAAAGGTGTTATGGTGGGCCAACAAGGCATGGCCAACCTACATGCCTTCTTCGGGAGCGAGCTCGGCATAAGGAATACGGACAGAATCGTGCAGTTCGCAAGCACATCCTTCGACGCTTCTGTATGGGAGATGTTCATGGCTTTATTCACTGGTGCGGAGCTTCATTTAATTACAAGAGAAACCATTGAAAGCTATGAGTTGTTTACCGAATATGTTCGTCATTCGGGAATTACTGTTGTGACACTTCCACCAACCTATGCTTCGCATCTGGATCCTTCGAAGATGCCAACGCTTCGGATGCTGGTCACGGCTGGATCGGTGTCCGGCCCGGATCTCGCACGACGCTGGGGGCGACATCTGAACTATATCAATGCGTATGGTCCGACCGAATCGACGATTTGCGCGACGCTCTGGCAGACGGGGAATCCAACTTCTTCGAGGGAAGACATCAACCCGGATTTCATAACATCGGTACCGATCGGGAAACCAATCTTGAATACCGAGATTTACATCGTAAATCGCGATCATCAGCTATTACCTATCGGTTTCATGGGTGAAATGTGTATAGGAGGTTTCTCGCTAGCGTTGGGGTATCTTGGCCAGGAGCAACTTACAGCCGAAAGGTTTATCGAGAATCCGTTTATACCCGGCGAAAAAATGTATAAGACCGGAGATTATGCGAAGTGGCTGCCAGACGGCAATATTGATTTCTTGGGCAGGATAGACCATCAAGTGAAAATCCGAGGCTTCCGGATTGAAACCGGAGAAATCGAAGCACAACTTCTGCAGCATCCGAATATCGGTGAAGCCTTCGTAACGGCCAAACGTGTTATAGACGGCGAAACATGGTTGTGCGCGTATATTGCACCATGGAAGGGGAGTGGGGCGGAGGAACTGAAGGAGTGGCTAGCTGAGCGATTGCCTGCCTATATGCTTCCGCAATATTACAAGCCGATGGACAAATTACCGCTGACAGCCAGTGGGAAGATTGATACGAAAGCGTTGCCTGAGCCCGCGGCAGATGATCCCGGAGGAACGGATGCCACTGATGATTTGAGTGCGACAACGACTCAGCGTAAGCTAGCGAAGCTCTGGAAAGCGACACTCGGCACAAATCGCGTCAGCCTTGATGACCATTATTTCAACCGTGGTGGACATTCGCTGAACGCGGCTACGTTGATTATGGAAATTCATAATAATTTTCAGATCCAACTATCGTTACGAAAGCTAATGGAGGTTCCAACGCTGCGTGGTATGGCAGAAGTGATCGACCAAAGTCTTGGGTGCGGATTATTGGTGGCGATTGAGCCTGCCCAACACAATGATTTCTACCCGCTTTCTCTGGCGCAGAAGCGAATCTTTATCTTAAACCAATACGATCCGAAGCAATTAACTTACAACATCCCGGTAGCTCTGCGGATTGAAGGTCCTGTGCAGAGGGAGAAGCTGCAGAAGGCGATAACCGAATTGGTTCGGAGGCACGAAACGCTCCGTACTTCATTCGTGCTACACGAAGGAAATCCTGTGCAGCATATTCACGCAGAGCTACCCCTTTGGCTCGGATACAGAAACATTGAAGAGCATGAGCTAAGAGCGGAGCTAATGCAGTTCATCCAACCTTTCGATTTGACGAAGGCGTCGCTCTTTAGGGCAAAACTGTTTCGCATCGCCGACAATAGTCATGTTATCTGCTTGGATATGCATCACATCATCTCGGACGGCGTTTCGATGACTGTCTTGATCAACGATCTGATGCGTTTGTATCAGGATGAGACGTTGGAGCCATTACGGCTACAGTATAAGGATTTTGCGTGCTGGCAAAATGACATTCTGGAGACGGGGCGGCTTTCGGAGCAGGAAGCTTTCTGGCTGAGTCAATTCGCAGCCCCTGCCCCGCAGCTGCAAATTCAGACCGACTATCCGCGGCAAGCAAAGAATGAGGGGGGAGACGAAGCCGTTAAAGCTGTACTTTCGGCTGAGGTTACCCTTAACCTCCATAGGTTGGCGTCTAGTAATAGAGCTACATTATATATGGTGTTGCTATCGGCGTACTCTATTCTCTTGTCTATCTATTCCGGACAAAAGGATATTATCGTGGGCACGCCGGTTGCTGGTAGAAGCCGTGCGGAGCTCCAACCTCTGATTGGTATGTTCGTCAATATCCTACCGATTCGCAGCCGACCAGAGAATCAGAAGACATATATGGACTACTTAACTGAGATAAAGGAAACGGCACTTTCAGCGTTCGAGAATCAGGATTTCCCATTCGACAAGCTGGTTCGAAAGCTTAATGTCGCCAGAGATGCGGGGCGTAATCCGCTATTCGAAGCATCGTTTGCCCTACAGAATATGAATACGGATATGCCCATAATCGATGGTTTACGGATCGAACCAGTGGATCTCGCCTTCTACCAAGCGAAGTTCGACCTTACGCTATGGGCGGAGGAAGTGGGAGATGAAATCCACCTGTTGCTCGAATACCGAAATGATCTTTTCAAAAGAAATACCGCAGAGAAGATGCTCTATGACTTGAACAGCGTGATCGATTATATGATCGAAGATCCGCATAAGTTGCTTGGTGGGATAGATTTGCGAACGAGCGAAGAGAAGGAAGAGCAGGAACGACTGCTAATGGAGCTAGAAGCAGCGCTGGAATTGGACTTTGAACTTTAGAGTATCTATAAGTGCGTGTTCAAAAAGATCGGTTTTCAGCACCAAGAAGCTTGGATGAAGGTAGGGACTGAGGAGCGGAGCTACACGTTTTCGTAGAAAACGACTTCGTAAGCATTTGCCTGTAGTGGGTACGTGAGCACCGGAAGGCCCGGCTGAATTCAAGATTCGATGCCGAATCAGCTTCTTGAGACACTTCGTGATCAAAAGCGGACTTTTTGAACAACCTCTATAAGCATCGCATCCCAATAAGAGGAAGGGGCATGATCTACTCATGAGGTTGACTGAGGAGCAAATAGACAAAGGGAGGCGTTACTGGCTGAATCACTTGTCAGGAGAAATTCCCCGATCGGTTTTACCGGTTCAGTATCCACAATCGACTGCTTTTGAACTGGCTACCTATACACTTGAGCTTCCGCGTCATCTGACGATTCAACTGTCAGAGATCACTAAAGGAAAAAAGCTTGCGCTTTATGTGGCGCTGTTAGCTGGATTTCTGTCGTGGCTTGGAAAGGTGAATGGAGGTCAGTCGGATATCGCGCTGACGATTCCCGTGCTTCCGCTCCCTTCCGAAGGCGACTCCATAAGTCACACCGGCATCGTCGTTCGGAATCATGTGCCAAATGATGCCACCTTCAAGGAAATATTGGAACGAGTAAAGTTGACAATAACCGAAGGGTACAAACATCAATATGTCGAACAACGCGAGTTCATTGAGCAGTTGGGATTACAGCAAGAAGAGGAGTTATCGACACCGCTTGCTTTTGCAATGTCCGGCCTGCATCATGACGCTGACATTCGTTTGCTATGCGAAGGAAGGCATGAGACCGTTGTTGTAGCAAATAGCTTACCTGACGGAATAAATTTATATTTTCACTATAATGGCCGATTGTTCGCCCCTGAAGCTATGGAGATCTATGCACGGAGCTATATTTTCTCATTAGAGCAATACCTTAAATCTCCTGACATGTCGATATGCGATGCCTTGCTCCTTGGGAAAGAGGAAGGTCAGCATTTGATTAAGGTTTTCAATGATACGGATACAACCTATTCTAGCGAGTTGACGATTCCTGAATTATTCGAAAGGCAAGTGTTACTTACTCCAAGCCATGTGGCGGTTTGCTCAGAAGGCATGGAGATGACATATGGCGATCTGAACGAAAGGGCCAACCGGCTTGCTGGGCTGCTCATAAATCAAGACATTGGTCCAGGCTCGTATGTTGCGGTCATACTGGATCGGTCCGTACAGATGATCATTGGTGTTTTAGGTATTTTAAAAGCAGGAGCCGCTTATGTACCCATCGAACCGGGATTTCCGAAATCGAGGGTCGAAACGATTCTACGGAGTCTTCCCATTCGGTGCATCGTCACAAAGACTGCGGTCATGTCGCCTTTTCAAGAGCTGATATGGAAAATAGAGACCCTGCAGGACATCATCTACCTGAACGAAACGACTGCTCAACCGCCTACGGAAGAGGGGGATGTCCGAATGGCCGGGGCTTTGTGGGATCAGGTTGCCGATAAGGCGGTCGATCGTGTTACGGCGGGCGGATTTATTAGCAGTTACAGCGGTTTACCCTTCTCAGAAGCGGAGGTGGACGAATATCGTGACCGGGTCGTAGATCTTGCCAGACCTTATATCTCTGCTCAGTCAAGCGTGCTCGAGATCGGTTGTGGGTCTGGCTTGATCTCCTTCAGTATCGCTCCTCTGGTGAACCGGTTTGTTGGACTCGATCCATCCAAACGGATGTTGGAGATGAATCGCACTAAATCGACCGAACTGCGACTTGCGCATACGGAATGGTTGGAAGGTTATGCGCTTCAATTAGAAGGGATGGGTGCAAACAGCTTTGATTTAATCCTCATGGCGAGTACAGTACAGTTTTTCCCCGGATACCTTTATTTCGAGCAGGTTGTCCGGGAAGCTATACGTTGTCTCAAGCCGGGCGGGGCACTAATTATCGCTGACGTCATGGATTTGCGGCAGAAAGAGATATTTCGAGATAGTCTCGTACAATACAGGATGCAACACGGGATGGCGCCCAATGTAAGAGCGCTCTCCGACCAAGAATTGTACTGCGACGAGGCTTTCTTCACTGATTTGCAATATCGCATTCCAGACATTGAGCATACAGAGGTCTTGTACAGGCAGGAAGGCTTTGAGAATGAGCTAGCATTCCGTTACGATGTTGTCGTCCGAAAGGGGATGGATGATAGCCAGGGGAAGGATGACGAGAGCTTTTCCGAAGAAGATGTAATCAGACGTAGTAGGAAAAGAAGTTGGACGCTGTCTCATTTGGATCGATATTCGGAGTTGAATCCACATACGGGATTAACCTCGGAGCATGTGGCCTATGTAATCTTTACGTCTGGTACAACTGGAACGCCTAAGGGCGTGGTCGTCCGCCATCGTCCGGTTATCAATCTCATCGAATGGGTGAATCGGACATTTGCTGTCGGGATCAAGGATCGATTGCTATTTGTCACCTCACTTTGCTTCGATCTATCCGTCTATGATATTTTTGGCACACTCGCTTCTGGGGGATCCATTCGGATTGCATCAGAGGAGGAGTTGTCCGATCGCGAGCTTCTGCTAAAGATTCTTCGGGAGGAGCCGATTACGTTCTGGGATTCCGCGCCGGCAGCCTTGCAACAGCTAGCGACGTTGATGGAAATCGATAGTACCCATACTATACCGAATCCAAGCCTGCGTCTTGTATTCCTAAGCGGTGACTGGATTCCGCTGACATTGCCTGATGTTCTAAAGAAGCATTTTCCAAACGTGCAAGTTGTGGCTCTCGGAGGAGCAACGGAAGCGACAATCTGGTCGAATTACTATCCGATACAGAAGGTGGAGGAGCAATGGGTCAGCATTCCGTACGGGACACCGATCCAGAACGCAAGATACTATATTTTGGACGAAGAGCTTGAGCCATGTCCGCCGTTTGTTCCCGGAGATCTGTATATTGGGGGTGAATGTCTTGCATCGGGGTATACCAATCCACAACTTACGGAGGAACGATTCATTCGTGATCCATATCGTGAGCTGGAGGTTGCTGATGCAAGGATGTACAGAACTGGTGATTTAGCCAGGTGGTTGCCTGACGGAGTAATTGAATTTCTTGGACGTAGTGATCATCAAGTCAAAATTCGAGGATACCGAATCGAGCTTGGGGATATTCAAGCGCAGTTGTTGAAGCATCCACATGTGGTTGAAGTTTTGGTTACCGATTGGATGGATTCGCACGGAAGCAAATCTTTATGTGTTTATTATACTTCGAGCGTGGAATTGCTCCATGGAGAATTGAAGGAATATCTGACCAGCCTGCTTCCAGACTATATGATTCCGTCATATTTCGTTCCATTGCTGGTGATGCCAATTACGCCAAACGGGAAGATCAATCGCAGCGCGCTACCTAGTCCGCAGGAACATATTATCTCGAACAGTTCATATGAAGCACCGGCTAATTCGCAAGAGGAGAGTCTAGCTCGAATTTGGGAAGAAGTGCTTGGGCTAGAGCGAGTTGGTGTTACGGATGACTTCTATAATGTGGGTGGAGATTCGCTAAAAGCGGTACAGGTTGTAGCGAAGGCTAACGATTATCAGTTCGCAATCAGTTTGAGTGACATGCTGTACTACAGAACGATCCGCGAAATTATTCAATCCGGAGGATTGCGAGTCAAGGACGAAGCGGCGGATGGGATCACTAAAGCTGATCAAACAGAATCCGAATGTGCGATAGAGGCTTCGGCTGTGGCTTCCAGGAAGTATAATCTCCAATTTGATGACAACGTTGAAGAGATGCCGTACTATTACCCATGCGTGATGGGCGCTATGTACACAAAATTGCGTTATGAGGTGGGTTATCCGATTCCAAGAGGCTTCCTGCCAGTTGGCGGAGGATTGGGTCTTACCGTATTCAGCGTTCCATTGTCCGGGCGAATGGAAGATCGACTACTGATTGACGATATTCGCGAAATACCTGGGTTTGATCTGCTCGAAAGGCTTGGAGTAAAAGGTAAGCCGATAAGCTTCAATTCGGTCGAGGAAGGGATGGCATGGTGTGAGGAACGGATGCGTGAAGGTCACTTGGTGATCGGAGTTGGCACGACATATTACTTAAACTATTCCCATGATTATTTGATGGAAGAGGGTCAATTCTCGGGTATGTTGCTAGAGAGGGAACAAGCGATTTTGCCTCATGATGAAGCGGGAATCCATCACTCACATATGTTCTTGCTGGTTGATCATACGGGGCGCGGCTATACAGTATACGATAGCACTTATAATTTTTATGGAACGATTTCTGAAGATGAGATGCTGCGTTCGTTCGCAGGTATTGGTAGCTTGGAATTCTTGAAGCGTTATCCGCTCAAATACGCGGATGCACAAAGAATGGTCATCGACGTAAGTTTCGATCGATTCCGACCGATTCCGCTACATCTCCTGGCACTAGAACTGCTGGAGAAGTACATTCATTATTATACTTCTTCTGAACCGTTCAAACATGTGACCGAAGAAAGCTTAATCTACACCGGAGTGGCGGCTTTTCGGCCATTCCGCAAACTGCTTGAGGATGCTTTATTAGAAGAAAATGATTATGAGAAGCTGTACATGTTCAGCATTTTTTGGATAAGAAAATGGAAGTACACCTATATCTTTCTCAGGGATTTCTTGATGGACGTAAGTTCTCTCTTGGAGCTCCCCTCTCTGAAAAAGTTAATTGAGAATAATGAAGAGTCGATACAGCTTCTTGGTGGCATATTTGATCAATTGGAAGGTGCCGTTGCCAGAATAAATACACTCCCACATGCGGAGATGCAAACGAGGCTCCAGTTGGTGTTGGACGAATTAGAAGGTTTGGAAGCAAGGCAAAGAAAGGTGTTCGCTAGCTTGCAAAGCGATTTGGAACTACAAAAGGAGGGCTTAGTATGAGATCAGTGCTAATCGGATTGGTGTTGACCGTGATTTGCTTGATTTTGCCGATGGCGGAGGTTCATGCCGAGGAAGCGGAGACGACCCAAGTAATTATCCACTATAATCCGCTAGAAGGGGATACGACGAATTGGAGTTTGTGGGTTTGGGGGGGAGATGCGGAGGGAGCACGCTACCCTTTCACTAGCGTGGATGAGAATGGCGTGAAGACAGCGGAAATCAAGCTGCTAGGCCAATTCTCTACGGTCGGATTTATTGTTAGCACCGAGGATTGGGTTAAGGACGGCGGAGACCAGATGATCAATATTGTAAATGGTGTTGGTGAAGTCGTGGTGAATGGCCACGGTTTGGATACCGCGGAGGGAAGCGGCAATGCTCCTAAGCTCTGGCTAATCGTAGGTATACTGCTTGTAATCATCTATATTACGGTGATGGAGCAGTTAAGAAGACGGCGCCCAGTAACAGTGTAATTTTATAGAAAAATGACTTATTTATCTTTATATGTTCTTGCGACGTTGCATTTTATTGGTAGAAAAGACAAAGGCAGCCGAACATCGGTGCCTTTCTTTTTTTGCTCTTGTTTATAGGCAAGAGCGGTGCCAAGCTATCCTCCTCATTCATACGCTAAGCAAAGGATAGGAGGTCTTTATATTGAATTACAGGAGCACATCAATCAAAAGTAAATGGGAAAAAAACAGCTGGCTGTTAAAGCATTCGGATTTAAGAAAATATGTTCCTAGAACTATGCTTTTTAATAGAGATAATTTGATCACGATGCTTTCTTCTTATTCTACTGTGTATTTCAAGCCAACGGGCGGCTCGGGCGGATTTAATATTATTCGAATCAAAAGAATGGAGAAGAACTACCAAATTCAATACAATACAGTCAAATCTACTTATTCTACTATAGATAGTTTGTATGATAAGTTGAATCGCTTTTCAAACAAAAGATCTTTTTTGCTACAGAAAGGAATTGATCTGGCTAGAACGAAAGGGAAACCCTTCGATATTCGTGTCATGGTTCAGAAGACGAACAAAGGCACATGGGTTAGCAGTGCTATTTTCATGAAAATAGGAAAGACAGGTAAAGTAGCTACAAACTATAATCAAGGCGGTAAAATCGGTTATTTTCATCAAACAATGTCAGGTGCAGGTTACAGTACAGCCGAAATCGAACTAATGGAAACAAGATTGAAGGGGATGGGTGTATCCGTAGGGAAAAACTTCGATCAACATAAAAAAGGATTCAAGGAATTAGGACTGGATGTTGCCTTGGATTCTAAGGGAAAACCGTGGATTTTGGAAGTGAATACGAGACCTCAATTCTATCCCTTAAAGAACATGAAGGATAAAACAACATACAAACGAATCGTTTCTTATGCTAAGCAATATGGAAGATTCAAATAAATAACGAGTTAATTTGAGTGTTTATTGATTTGCATCAAATAATTTAAAATGATATCATTAATTATTGTTTCAAAGGGGAGTAGCGTTGAAGTAGACTATTACTTCAAAATAAAGTCGTCAATACATGTTATTAATTACTAGAATTAATACTTCGGCTTTATTAACAAGAAATTGTTCAGCGAGACCTTTGCCATTAACTATGGCAAAGGTCTCGCTTTTTTGTGTGGAAATTAAAGGTTGTGCAAAAAGATTGCTTTTAATAACTCACACATAAATACTTGACGCTTCTTTCGTAAACCTATCAACACAGAATAAACAGAGTTAAGGAAAGGGGATTTTTTAGTGGAGTATTACCGTTCAAGCACTGAAGAAGTATTGCAGAAGTTGAAGGTTACAGAGGAAGGATTGCCCACTGCTGAAGCACAAGAGCGACTTGTGAAAAATGGTTACAATGAGCTTGAAAGCAAAGAGAAAGTGCCCACTTGGCAGCTTTTCTTAGCAACATTTAAAGATTCTATGGTTATTATACTAATGGTTGTAGTTCTAGTTCAACTGATCTTGGGCGAAGTTGTTGAATCGTTAATCATTTTTGCGGTCCTTCTCATGAATTCGGTGATCAGTGTTGTACAGACACGTAAAGCGGAAAGTTCCATAGATGCATTACGTAAAATGTCTGCTCCTTCCGCAAAGGTTATTCGAAATAATGAAAATATGACGATTTCAGCGCGAGAACTTGTTCCTGGTGATATTGTTCTCCTAGATGCAGGTGATTACGTTCCTGCTGATGGAAGGCTGCTAGAGACAAGATCGTTAAAGGTAAATGAAGGTATGTTGACGGGTGAATCGGAAGCCGCCGACAAAGATATAGCAGCTATAGCTGGAGAATCACCTCTTGGAGATCGACATAACATGGTGTATAGCGGTTCGCTCGTGGTTTATGGGCGCGGTACATTTGTTGTTACTGGAACGGCAAATCATACAGAAATCGGAAAAATTGCAGATATGCTTGCTTCTGCTGAAGCAAAACAGACACCATTGCAACGTAAATTGGATGATTTCAGTAAAAAGCTCAGCATTGGTATTCTCATCCTTTGTATTGTTATTTTTGCCGTGGAAGCAGCTCGCATTTGGTTTGGTGCGGAGAGTACAAATCTAGGTGAAGGTATTCTGAATGCATTTATGTTTGCTGTAGCGGTTGCCGTCGCTGCTATTCCTGAAGCTTTGTCTTCTATTGTTACGATTGTTCTCGCGGTAGGTACCACAAAAATGGCGAAACAGAATGCGATAATCCGTAAATTGCCGGCTGTGGAAACACTCGGCTCGACTAGTGTCATTTGCACGGATAAAACGGGTACGTTAACTCAGAATAAAATGACAGTAACGAAACACTTCCTGCCAGGCAGCTCAAATGCACCATTTTCGGACAACCCGATTGATTGGAACGAAGCGCAGCAAATGTTGATGCATATCGCCGTACTCTGTAACGATTCGCATATTACGGATGATGGACAAGAAATCGGTGACCCAACTGAAGTTGCTTTACTTGCTTTTAGTAATAAAAATCATAAAGATTACCGTGAAATTCGAAATTCATATGCGCGTGAAGCAGAATTACCGTTTGATTCTGATCGAAAATTGATGTCTACCGTTCATATGATCGGGGATACAAAGTTGATGCTGACCAAAGGCGGTCCTGATGTGATGTTCAGTCGCTGTGATTATGTGTTCTTGGATGGAAAAGAGGAGCCAATCACTGACGAGATTTTGCGCCGTTTTAGCGAAACGAATGAAAAATTCTCTAATGATGCGCTTCGGGTTCTAGCGTATGGTTACAAACGTCTCTCGACTGATCAGCAGTCGATCGATTTGGAAGATGAGAATGGACTTGTATTAGTTGGACTGACCGCTATGATAGATCCGCCAAGAGAAGCTGTATATGATTCCATTAAAAGTGCCAAGAGTGCCGGAATTCGTACCGTTATGATTACGGGTGATCACAAAACTACCGCTCAAGCCATTGGTAAGGAGATCGGCTTGGTAGAAGCAAATGATATTGCTCTGACAGGACAAGAACTTGATGAATTAACCGATGAGGAGCTTGATCAACAGCTGGAGAATATCTCAGTCTATGCACGAGTATCCCCAGAGAATAAAATTAGAATCGTCCGTGCTTGGCAGAAAAAAGGTCATATTACAGCGATGACTGGTGATGGGGTAAATGATGCTCCTGCATTGAAACAGGCTGACATTGGTATTGCGATGGGTAGTGGAACAGACGTTGCCAAAGACGCCTCAGCTATGATTCTTGCCGATGATAATTTCGTGTCGATTGTCAGTGCAGTTGGTGTCGGTAGAACTGTATTCAACAATATTAAGAAAGCGATTGGTTATTTGTTTGCAGGTAATCTAGGGGCGATCATCGCCATCCTGTTCGCTGTTCTTTTCAATTTCCCTAATCCTTTCACAGCATTGCAGCTATTATTAATTAATCTTATTAATGACTCGCTTCCAGCGATCGCACTCGGTATGGAAAAAGCTGAGCCTGATGTTATGAAAAATAAACCGCGTGATATTAAAGAAGGTATTTTCTCGGGAGACACATTAAGGTCAATCATTGTTAGAGGCGTCTTGATTGGGGCGGCCGTCATTATATCACAATATGTGGGTATGCAGATCTCTTCAGAAATGGGAGTTGCTATGGCTTTTACAACCTTGATATTGGCTCGGACGCTTCAAACCTTTGCTGCTCGTTCTAATGTGAAAACGGCAATAGGCGCTGGATTTTTCAGCAATAAGTACGTTATTTACGCTGTAGCATTTTGCTTAGTGCTATATGGATTTACCGTTCTACCAGCTGTACGCGGAATCTTCTCAATTCCTGCTTCATTCGGAATGAGTGAATGGGCAATTGCAGCAGGACTTGCATTAACAGCTGTGATTCTCATGGAAGTCCTCAAGGTCATTGGAAATCGATTGAATTTGAGAGATAAAGCTAACAAATCAAACAGTGAGTCAACTATTCTAGAAGGCTAATGTAAAAGTATATTTCACGTTTATAGAAAAGGCACTCCGGTTTTTCCGGAGTGCCTTTTCCATTTGGGCAAAGCTCAAGTTAAACGGAAGGATCATGAATGTTTTTTCCGTACATGCACAGATAGGCACCCGCCCACATACAATGAAAAGACCCGGAACGGTAAAAGTAAAAGGTTGTTGCATTGTTATTCAGCAGGAGGTGTCATCTTTGTCTGGATTAATTACTGCCATTGCGTTATTTATTAAACAATTGACTCTGCTCGTGTCGTACGTGAAGAACAATGCTTTTCCCCAGCCATTGACAGAAGCGGAGGAAACGAAGCACCTGGGGCGAATGGCCGAAGGTGATCCTATCTCTCGCAATTTGCTGATTGAACATAATCTGCGGCTGGTGGCGCATATCGTCAACACGTTGTGAACACGAAGTGATGTCATTTTAGTCGCACGGGACTTAAAATCCTGCGATACGTCAGTACCGTACGGGTTTGCCCCCCCGTCCTCGGCATACTTGATTTATAAGGTTTTTTTTCGAAAAACCTTGGTTTCTGAAACAGCTAAGGAGAGAACTGTAATTACTTTGGATTGTCGTGGAGCTTCACTTTTTATGGGGTGCTAATGGCAGCTCACTAGATAGAAGGTAATAACACAAAAAGTGATAGTTGGTGATGGAAACCACTGCTCAATATACTGCTGCCATGCCGTGAAGTTTGATAGCCCCAACTCCTTTGCAGTTTCTCTATGGAAGGAAATAATGCCACGGTACATTTTTTTCTTTGTTGCGAAATAGCTCGGGAGGTTCGCGCCACTTCTTGCTAGGAATCAAATATCTGCGGTTCGCCGGGCCTCAGTTTTTCGAACAGACCGTGATTCTTCGCATCATGCCGAACCGCACCAGGAGGTGTGGCAATGTAACCAATATGACAGTAATTTCTGATAGCGGTTTTGGGCTTATTGGGGTGGAATAAACGCTGCTTATAGATCCGACATCGGTACCTCCTCCGCGCAGGCGCTCCACATCAGTGAGCTTAATCTTCATTTATTCCACTGCAAGCTGTCGAGCCTTCTTTTTCAATTTCCCGGAAAGTAGTGTAACGATTGATATCGGTTAAATGCGTAATGATAGCTATGGTGGAATGATAGGAGGCGGCTGACATGATCAGGTCTTTGCTGGCTAGTCAGGCTAACTCCTTTACACCACTGCCAAGAGGCGAGCCTCTTGGAGAATGGGAAAACAGAAGTCTAATCCCATGAAATAAAGAGAGGTTAGTCATGTTTTTGCCCCCAGGAATGCAAAAGCGCCACAGTTTCATTAGAAACTGTGGCGCTTTATTGAAGTTAATCAGTCATTGCTCGTAGCACATTATATCATGAGTCCAAATTATCAGAAGTTAAATTACTGCTGGTAACTTACGATAACTCTATAAGAGAAGAAAAATAGATCGTTCACACCGTGTAACTATACGTTATTAGTCTGGATAATGAATCAAGATTTCGAGATGGGGATTCGTGTGAAGACCAACAACCTGTGGGTACTCAATGCCATTAAAGTTATTTGCCGTGGCCAGCCCAATACAAACATAGATTTGTCTATATACGGTTGGAACACGTTCGCCTCGAAGCAAGTATCCCTCCCATTTGCAATCCTTCACAACGATGTTTCCATTATTGGTATGTGGATTTTCGACATCCAATTCATCGGATGAAAAGATCATCCGGGCACGGTGCTTATTGTCAATATTTGTTGTATAGTCTTCGAAACTATCGACACTTATCAAACAAAGACTTCTCCCGTTTGCTTGAAATACGTCTTCCAGGTCTGTTTCTCCTTCGCAACGTTCTGCTAGAAACCTTAAAAACGCAGTGTGACCCAGAGATTCGACAAATCTCCAACCTGTGAGGAGAAAATCCTCAGTGTGGTTTGGATATTCGAACCGATGCGGGGGGCTACCTTGAATGTCCCATACGTCACCGGATTGGGCGAATCTTCCTCCAATTGACAATTCCGCTCTTGTCCAAAAACGGCCATTGGAAGCCTGCGAAATAGGCCGAATCCAGTCACCGTCCTCATTCATTCCAGCAATGCAAAATCCGCCAAAGCTCTTTGTAACAGCCAAAAGAGTAAACCGCATAATTTGGAAACCTCCTGTATCATTTATACTAAATGGATTGTCTGAATTTCTCCGTTAAACTGTTGCAGATATTCAGCCAACAATCGGCGGTGACAATGATGTGGTTTATCTTCGCTGCAAAGAAAACATGGTTTACCATCCTGCATAATCTGATCTAGATCCTTTTCTACTTTTCGTTTATGCAATAAATCAAGGTACCTCTTTTCATATTCTTCCCATGAAATACGCTTTTTTTTGAAATCTTCTAACATCTGTGCTTCTGGAGCAAGGGTAAGGAAGTGGCTGTATTTTATTCCCACCAAGTGCGAAATGTAGTCCAAATCTTCCTTTTTTGCAAAGCCAGCTAACTGAGAGGTGTTGTTGAGTCTTGTATCAATCAAATGTTTTACATTTTCAAGTTGGAGCAAATCAATAAATTTGCGCAGTGGTTTCTTTGCAAAGCCAATTGTACATATTTCCACTGTCATAATGAAGCCCCCTAAAATAGTTTGACTTGTTCAACCTCAACAGGATTTAGTTCTTTGGCCTCGACACCATATTTGGAGAAAAAGTCTCCTACCAGCTTACGATGACAATACCGGTGGTCCTTACAGAAGCAAATAAGAATTACATTTCTGCCAACAATTAACCTCTTATATACTTCCCGTAGAGCCTTCACTCTGGTATCCCATTCTAGCTCTTTTAAGAACCTTTTCTCATAAAGAGGCCACCATTCTTCATAATCCAGTTTATCTTTCCATTCTTGCAGATAGGTTTGAAATAAATCGGGTGAAGGGGAAAGGTCTCGAATAATTTCAGCGTTTTTGATCTCAAAGCCAGCTCGTGTAATGAGCAAAAGATCCGCCTTGAAATTCACTTTATGCAATCCGCTTGCATTACAGGTATATAAGTCCCCAGGAGGATCTAGATACTTATTATTCAAATCGCTGCACCGCCTTTCAAGCCACTCAGATAAAAAATTCATTACACTTATAATACCATAATACGACAAAGATCATAACAGAGTTTACCCAATATGGAAAAAGGATGGCGCAGTAACTGGCCGGCTGGATTGGGGATCAAGCAACTCCAGTTAATTTTCCAGTACATGATCTTATTTCGTAGCTGCAAGCAACACCGTTACTTCGAAATGCAAGCAGATCCTCGTTGGTATCTTTGAATTTGGGAATTTCAATGGTTACAGTATACTCTAACTGAGCATATTTTTTCGCGTATTTCAGGGCAGCCACCTGTCCCCAATTGGGAGCGGGGCTACCGTTGCTGTAGGAATCATGAGCATCATTGACAAGTTCATCAAGCGGGTGATGCTGGAGGTAACGTTCAAGTGCATGATCCGGACAGACCAAGCGAAAGATAATGGTCGGATTTCCATTCTTGACCGCGTAATAAGGAAAGGGTTGCTCGACTCATCACATCAATAGGACTTTTAGATACATACACTCGATTGTTGCTCGAATAACCGGTCAGATGAAATGGATAGCTTTTATCATAATGTTCTCGGTATTGATTAAAAGGTTTGCTTGGAGTTGTACCGCACATAGAACAGTACTTAGCAACACCGTCATGGCCGTATCCAACAAAGACGCACTTTCCAATTTTATCCTGCTGATATAGTTTCTTTTTGTGTATGAGAGTAGACATGATTTCAGGAGCAATGCCACGTATTTGAATTAAATACCAAGCAACTCGTCATAATGAGAGGCCTTGTTAGGCAAGATTAGCTGACTATGTTCTTTGGGAGAAATAACAGCCGTTTTTTCCGGTAACTCTATTTCCAATATGTACGCTACTGCCTCTTTAAAAGTCATACGACAGAAGGCCATAGCGTATCACTCGAAAAGTGGTAATATCGGTTGTTATTTTTGAAAAAATAAAGACCACCGCTTTGTTTGGCATGATTGGCGAGGCTGCCTCCATTTTCAAGAATAAAACCATGTGTTTTGTCAAATCCCATAAGATTTACTTTATTTTCTGCTAGGATTTGTTCTTTGTTGAACGGGAGATTGTGGGCCCATATATCCCCTCCATTCATTGTTTTATAGGTTGAGAATCCATATTTCATAGAGGTGTTGGTTTGGCAGGCTTGTTCCAAATCTTTCAAACGAATCCCTTGATCTTTAAAATCGTAGAGATCCCGGATAAGCTGACGGGTTGAGGTGTATGGCCAACGACATACCGATATAGATCATATTGGCTGTATTATGAAGATTACCCTCATAACATTACTCATACTCAAGGTTCTCCTTTCATAAGAATTCAATTTATTCTTTTAGTTCTGAAGACCGATATGTGATGGTTCCTATTAGCTATTTCTATGTGGAAGCATGGAAGGATATTTACGGGAAATGTCGAATATCTTGATTCAGAATAGTACTCACAATCCTACCAACTAAACTTTTCTTGGATTAATCAAATAATTGTTGAATCAAATTGATGGGATGATGAAAAATCAACGTAGATTTTTTGTGTTTTTAATCAATATAAAATTTATTGGGGAGACTTTGCCGTGCTTGATACTAGTCCGTTTTCAAAAAAAATGTTAGATGTTTTGAAACACAGTAAATCCTATAAAATTAACAAGCAGCAGAATAATTTAGAACTTTTTACTTGCCCTATTAATGCAAATCAATTTGATTATTCTAGCATGGTAGAAAGTCTAATTGAATCTGTCGCTGATTTTTCTATTTCCAGAAAAACAAAGGAGAAGTATCAAGGCTCTCCAATGACATTATCTCAAAAAGCCCGAGAAAAATTTCGGAACTATAAGGAAAACAAGGGGGAGCTGGGAGAATTCCTACTATTTTGTTTTTTGGAAGGCCACTTAAATGCTCCCAAGATTTTATCGAAATTAGAACTTAAGACCTCCACAAACATGTATGTGAACGGATCAGATGGCATACACTTCTTAAAGTTGCCAAGTGGAGATTATCAATTAATCTTTGGTGAGTCTAAATTATACGATGATTTAACAACTGGACTTCGGGATGCTTTTCAGTCAATTAATGATTTTTTGAAAGAAGAGAATCAAAAGGGGGAAGAGAAAAGCGGAATCAGCTATGAGAAATCCCTGCTATCTACAAGTGTTTTCAGAGAAACCTGGACTACTGAAGAAGAATTGTTTATTGAACAACTTATTTATCCTACTAATGATAGATCATTTGAAGTTGATGATGCTTTCGGAATTTTTGTCGGTTTTGAAATTAATCTTGATGACAAACAACGTAGATTACCAAATGACAAATTTAGAACTATGATAGACGAACATATTAATGAGCTTGTAGCTAAAAAAATCACTAATATTGAAAACTATATAGATCAACATGAGCTATTTGGATATAATTTTTATGTGTATACAATGCCCTTCTTAGATATCGATCTATCGAGAATGAAAATACTGGAGAGTTTGATAAAATGACATTTCTAAATAGACTAGTGGATAAAGCGCTTAAAGATCCTTATGTGTCGACCTTAATAGTGAAGTTAGAAAAGCAATATGCTAATCATTTCATAGGTAAAAACACAGAGGTACTTAATCTTACTGGAAAAGAGTATTTAGACTTGCTTCGATTTGCTGATATTCTTTGTCGTTCTGAGAAATACGAAGCAAGAAACACTGCATATAAGATAATCAGTTTGCTTCATGCATTTTATAATGATGATCAAATGTTTAAGTTACAGGCTTATAACGTATTGGTAAAGTTGGGCAATTTTCCATCAATTGAAATTGTATTAGGTGAAACAAAGGTTCACTCGGATGAAATAGTAATAGATCGAATAGTAAAAGAAACGTATCAAGCCGCGCCGGGTTCTTCTAATATTTTCACGGATACTCAATATAAATTATTTGAAAAGATGAAAGATAGTAACCACTTTAGTTTTTCTGGTCCAACCTCATTTGGAAAGTCTTTTATTTTTGAATCATTTATTAAATACTTGATCGAAAAAAAGAATGGGTCTGATAACATTGCTCTACTGGTTCCTACAAGGGCATTGATAAATCAAGTTTCTATGAAATTAAAAAACGTAATAAACAACAAAAAATACAAAATATTAACTAAACCTGTAGTACCATTATTATATAAGCAGAGTGATACCAGATTTATTTTCGTATTGACTCCGGAGAGACTCATATCATATCTATCAGAAGCCAATCCAGTAATAAACTATTTGTTAGTAGATGAGGCTCACAAACTGTTATCTGAAACCGACACGCGTGCGCCATTATTTTATCATGCTTTAATGATTGCTAAACGGAAAAGTATAAATCTTTATTTCTCATCTCCTAATGTACCGAATACTGAAATCTTTCTACAGTTAGTCGGAAATAGTGTGGAAGAAACCTTAAGTATAAAAGAAAACTCGGTTGCACAGAATCGTTTTTTTATTGATTGTATTGAGAAGCGTGCAGTTTATTTTTCAGAGTATGGTGATGAACAAGTATTAGAGTACAGTGGTTACGCTTCTGATTCCCATACCAATTTAAAAAATGCTATCAATATATTGGGGGAAAACAGTCCGAATATTATCTATTGCAATACTAAAGATGATACTATTCAGTATGCTTTAGAGTATGCTAAAACTTTATCATACAGGTCTGATAATGAACTTGGACAGTTAATTAATCTTGTACAAGATACTATGCATGAAGAATATTACCTTGTGGACTGTCTAAAGAAAGGTGTTGCTTATCATTTTGGTGGGCTACCTCAACGGATTAGAGAAAAGATTGAACTGCTTTTTCAAAAAAAGATAATAAAAAACATCTTTTGCACTTCTACTCTTTTGGAAGGAGTAAATCTTCCAGCAAAAAATATTTTTATTTTAAGCAATGCTATTGGACTAACTAAATTATCAAAGATTGATTTTTGGAATTTAGCTGGTAGGGCAGGGAGACTAACAGAAGATTTAAGTGGTAACATTATCTGTTTACGTATTATTGATAAAAGAAATCGTTGGGAGAATCCGGATAAGGATCTCCAAGTTATTAAGGACAAGTCTGTAGGCGATGTATCTTCTGTTCTTATGACTAATCAAGGGAAGTTTTATATTAACATTGGAAACTCAATTAGAAATGAGCCGTTTACTAGAAAACATGTAACAGAAAATGAAAAAAGAATGTTAGATTCTTACGGTAATATTCTAGCCTATCATGCTTTAAGTAAAACTGATTCAATTCTCAGAAGCAAGTTCATTGATCGTAATAATCAAGCGAAGGAAATAATTAATTACTTAGAAAAATTCAATAAAGTTCCAGAGAAAATTCTTTCTCAAAGTTCTACAATTAAGTTAGTTTACCAAAACAAAATTCTCTCATCTTCAATGAGCTTAATGAATATCCCTGAAAGAACAGGATATCAAGAGTGCTTAGATTTACTTAATACCCTTTGTGATTTGTACAATTGGGAAAAAGAAGAATCTGGAGGGAGAAATCCTTTAGTTAGAAGTAAAGCTGTCTTAGGGTACTATGCAGTTTTGATGAGTTCATGGATTAACTCCCAACCACTGAACGTTATTATTAAGAAGACAATCAATTATTTCGACGAGAACAGTAAGCAAATCTCTATTAATAATAGAGACTTTGTACTGTTTGAAAAAGAGAATAGGGCCCATATAAATCATATAGTAAACAACGTAGTATCGGATATTGAAAATTTGCTTCGCTTTAAAATAAAAATTTATGTGAAAAATTATGTTGATTTGTTAAACATTAAATATCAAAAGGACGAAGAAACTATTGATATTCCAAATTGGGATAATTATTTAGAATATGGAACGACAGATCTTACAATAATAGAATTACAAAATCTAGGCTTCCAAAGACATATAGCTAGTTTTTTGAAAAACAATTACCTTGACTTTTTCGTTATGGAAAACGGAATAATAACTGATTTCCTAGAAAATGAATTAAAAGAGCAACTTCAAAAATCGAAATACATGCAAGAGTATGAGGAGGTATCAAATACATTGGGATGGAGTTAAGGCTTGCCGGACTTTTTCCTAATCGCGAGAAATATTTACAAATTGTCAATAAAGTTCTTGTAACGCGGGAGTTATACAAATGTTTCATTACCAGGGATCGCATATCCTTAAAGGAAAAGGCAGCCTTTTTTCCAGTTGGGGGAATGGATGCCATATTAGTGGGTAGCACTATGTTCGTGTCTAGACAGAAAGCGATTTCCCTGATGCCGTATTGTTGCTTCCGCGTTCTCTCGGAACTGAATTGACTGGCATTTGTTTGAACTAAATTGAACAGCGGAAGCAAGTATAGTAATACTAGTACGGGCCATTCTATATGAGCGGCCTTTTTTTGCTTGCTTACCGTTCCACTTCCAGAACGTCTTTGGTTTTGTTAATGTTCGTTTCTTTGTTTCTACCCTGCTGCGAACATTCTCGTGACCAACCTGTCGTCTCAGAAACTCCTCGATTGGTCTAAATTCAGGCGGTTATCCTGGACTTGTTGCTTATGGTAGGTACATTCAAATATACTTTTTCAAGATAGGTGCAATTATTTTATAAACATCATCATTCTCTTTAATTTTTATATTATGGTTTCTGGTGTAATAGGGGTGAATATAAATAAGGGTGGTTAGAAGTGATTCATGTCCCAGTAATTGTTGGATGGTCGTACTTTCACTTCCTGCTTCATAAATAAATGTCGCAAAGGAGTGGCGGAGGCTATGGATTCCGACATGTGGAAGATTTGCCTTCAGTAAATATTCGTCCAAAAGAGATGTAACATAGGATCGTGTAATCGCATTACCGTTGATATTAAATAAGAAATCATCATTATTTAAATTGTTCTCGGCATAGTAGGCTTTTAATATATCTCCGTATCCGTCTCTTAGCGCAACAACTCTTTGTTTTTTTGATTTTGTCTTTTCTAATAAAATCAATTCATCTTCTATAAAAATATTCTTTAACCGTAAATTTGAAATCTCGGAAATTCTGCACCCGGTCGAAAGTAAAAGAGTAAATAATAGAGTATCACGTTCCAAATTCTTACTATACTTAATTAAGCTTTGTAAAAATCGTAATACTTCATGACGGGAAAGAATCCTAATTGGCTTTTTCACTTTTTTAAAATCATTTATATTAAATTGTTGTTTTGAAACTATATCGAAATAATTGTAATTTTTTGAGAAGAATCTAAAGAAGCTTTTAAGTGCGTTTGAAGTAACTAATAACTTGTTGTAACCATGAGGGACCATTTGTACAAGATAAAAGTCTATTAATTTTGCATCAATGGGACGGTGCGAAACTATTTCATCTTTTGAATTATATATTTTGTAAATCTTGTCTAAATCAACATCATCTACTTTGCACTGAAGTTGTTGTGACAGAAAGATACAAAATTCTTCTAGACGTTTATGATAGTTTTTAAGAGTTTGATGGGCCAAAGTTGATGTGTTCAGGTAAACTTTAATTAATTCCATAAAATTCATTGCTGTATTCTCCCAATTCCGATCATGTCTTTCAACAACTTTTCAAATGGAAAAGGATATTTCCGGGTAACCTCATCTTTAAGATCTTTAGGTAGTAATTGAATATATATCCTTGTGGTTTCAATAGATTTATGCCCTAGTACTTGTTGCAAGATATCGACAGGCATTCCTTGCTTAATACAATTAACTGCGAAGGTGTGTCTCAAACCATGTACAGTATATAAACCTTTCATGCCTAGGGTGGTATATATTTTATCCAACATATATTGAACGTTTCTCTTGCTTAAAGGTGTTCTACCATCGTAACATCTCTTACTAAAGAGAGCTTCTTTGTTAAGAATATCCCATTTATGCAAACCAGTTCTAGAGAAAAAGTCTAGCACTGCTTCCTTTAATTCTGGATACATAGGCACGTATCGTTCGCGACCATTTTTGCTTTTTCTTATAAAAATCACATTTTCATTAAGATTGAAATCTCCAACACGCAGTTTAATTAGCTCACTAATCCTACAACCAGTCATTAGCATGAAATATATGATCGTGTAATTTAAAAATGGCCAGGAAGTTTTCTTGGATTCTGTTAATAGTGATGTTACTAATCCATCAGGTATATACCGTGGCTTTAGCTCGTCACCGATATTTTTAAATCGTCCTCGCAAATCTTCATTTACATACTTACGAACATAGGCAAATTCAAGCATACTTTTTATGATTGCCTGGTACGTATCTATCGTACCACTTGCAATAGTATCACCTTTTTTAGGAGTGCATGTTTCAAGGAATTCGTAAAAGATTTCGATATCTAAATTGATGAGTTTTCTTTCTGTGAATCCATCCCTAAAAAACCGCTGTAATTGATTTAAGAACGCTAAGTAATAAGTTTTAGTATTTGGTGATTTCTTTTTATCATTTATAATATAATCTTTGAATTCCTCAATGACAAAAAGTATCGTTTTGTCGCTTTCTAGTTTCTTTTTCCCTTGCAAAAAAGCAAAAAAATCTTTTGGGTCTATTCCAAATTGTTCACAAACATACTCAGGGTCCAATTCAGGTTTTATATCAAAGCTAAACTGATCCATGGTTACACCTCCTTTTTAATTTGATTTGCTGGATTATAAGGTAGTGACATGTTAAGAAGCCTGCTTATACTTTTATGAACATAGTATTCAGTTGAGGACCAATGGAGATGTCCCAGCGCTTTGGAAACTTCATCAAAATCATTTAAATTATCCAAAGCATTGGTTGCATACGTGTGTCTGAGAGCTTTGGGGTTGATTCTTCTTTCTCCGAAAGCTCTTAAATTAGCTCGTCCCATAATGGAGGCAACACCACTTCTACTTAAGGGCTCTCCATATTGATTGGTGAACAAATAGTCGTGGTTCAGATTAAAAGTTGCACGAACTAGAAGGTACTTTTTTAGTAATTTAGTAAGATGTTTACTTATGTTCAAGGTTCTTTGGCCCGATTTCTGACAGAAGAATACAATCTTTGATTCAACGAGTTCTAAGTCGTTTAATGTGATATTTACAAGTTCAATTGGTCGACATCCGAGTTCCATTGTAAGAAGAACTACTGTAAGATCTCTTTCTTTAAATACACTTAAATTATCTAATGCTTCTAATATTGCTGCTATTTCCTCAACAGACGCTTTAATATTGGAACATTTGCCGTTATCTCGAAGCTCAGGGGGGATGATATACCTAAGTTTAGAAATATTTTTTGCTCTTAAGAGGTCAATAAATAATTGCATAGTTCTTAGATATTTATAAACTGTACATTTCTGAATGGAATGTGACTCCATTTCTCTTACAAGAAATCTTTCGTATGTTAGTAGGTTTTGATTAGAGAGATCCGAAAATTCCGATAGTTCAAAAGAAGTGAAGTAAATATTTGTTTGAGTAGATAGAAAATTGATGAATTTTCTAAGAGATCTTTGCTTAACATCTATAGTACTTTCCGTGTATTTAGTTCGATAAAAATTACTGAATTCAAGTATGGCTTTACAGTACTTCTTATCGGGTGATAGTCGTTCAACAGTTCTGGTTTTTAAGCAATTTAATTTTTTTTGGGGAGGGATTGGAATAAAGAGCGAATTAGTAAGCTGTAGGATTAAGTCATCTTTATGTTTTTGATTAGTTTCTAATCGGTTGATGTGATCAATAACTAAACTAAATGATAATTTTCTTCTACTATAGGTAGATCCTGGTAGAGCCTTGGCCAATTCAATCATAATTTAAGTTCACCTCAATATTATTATTCTCAAAAACTATTAATATATTCATAGTATTGTTGTAAACACTAGATATTTTTGGTAGAGTTGAGTTATACCATATTCGTATTCCTATTCTCTCCGCCAGGCGGCTCAGGAGAGCTTTCTAATGATTTAAAATTACTCTTCCTAACGGGATGAACTGTGCGTTTTTCTGCACAAATTAATATTTATTAAATTTGAGTTGGACCTTGAATGTAATTAAATTCTGGTCTTTTTTATTCTGTTAAAATTTAGTAATTTTGTCATATTATTTTTGTAAGATGACAAAAATTTTAATCCGCTAAAGCGTTTGGTGTAATATAGATGTAAAAATCCCAATTTCTAAAGAGATAGTTTCATCATTATCATGGTTAAAACGGCGAAAAAGGAGGTGTAGATGCTATGGAGATATTTCGAGTCTCGATATCGGATTTTAGTTTTGTTTCTTCTCAGTCTCGATATTTACCTTTTTTGACTTCAGCAGCATCAGCTCACTGTGCCACTATCATGATAACCGAAGAATATAGTTCAAACTCTTGTTCACTTAATAAAGTGTACAAGACATGATGAAACAAGGTGAAATTTACTTTTTATTTCAATAAATCAGGGATCTTCACTTTATTAAGTGATTAGGGGTCTCTATCTTATAACTATATTAAGGTTAAATACGGGTGATCCTTTTGACTAGTTCCCGTAAACCTAAGAAAAAGAAAGCAAACAGAATTACTTATCAAGATATCCTTATTAGATTAAGGAGAATTGAGCAATTTCAAAAGCAATATGAAAATGGAGAAAAAAAATTAACATCAGAAGATCTTCTGAGATATAAAAGAGGACTTCATGGTAAGTTCACATATGAATGGCCAGAATTGCTTTTTTTAAGGTCTCAGGTGGAAGAACTTTCGCTTTTCCTACTTGCATTAGATGTAAAAACCAGGCGAATAGTAATAATGAGGGAAGAAATGATCGGATTTAGTCAGAACAGTTTAAGAACTTTATATGGTTTCAATAACGATAAAATGAGGTATTTCACACGGGTTGATTCTATTGGTAAAAATGAGCAAAAGATGAACAATCAAAAGGGATACGTATCAAGAAATGAACTTGTTCGAAAAATATTTCCTGATATTAATATTCCAATTGAGTTTTTTGCATTTATCGCCTTACTAGCACGTGTACCATTGCAATGGTTAACTAGAGACAAGCCTGATCTATCTTGGAGTGTTGAGCATTTTGGATTACTAGAAACTGATGAAATTAGTGGAAAGGACTTGATTCCTTTTATAAATAGTCTTAAGCCTGATGTACATGATATTAGGGCCGTTGTGATTAATGAACATGAACTGGAGAGGCTTTATTTAAGAGTAGAGATATTATTTGGAACAGTAATTGTTGAGTTGAGTAATACCTATGCTACGACTACTGCATGTAGACGATTTAGAGCACTGTTTTACGGAAAAGAGATATTACATGGATATAAGCGAACAGTCATTCCGAGTCAAATAAATCAAACTATCATTTGGAGACATTGTGAATCGTTACGACCAATATGTCCACCTGTTGAATTTGAGAAATTTGATCGATCACTTTATTAAGTGAACGAAAGGATAAGTAATAATGTTAGGAAAACCTTCTGATATAAGATATCGGGAGGTTTTTTTATTGGTAAAGAAAACAGATTGTGATTTATCAAAACAACGGCGCATAGCATTAGAAATTATCGAACAATGGATAACAGAAGAAGATAAAAGATCAGTAACTGATGAAGAGAACGAATCCGGTAGGAATGAGTCTAATGAATCTAACGATTGATGACATGTATTAGCTTGTTTATTTCTAAGATTAAACATGGACTAGGTCAAGCCCCATACAGAATATCTATAACTGAGGTGGTTTGATGGAAAATGCAGATTTATTCATTTACGTGCCTTTAACCCAGCTTGAATGTGTTGATACTAAATCTGCCGTTATATCTGACGAAACTCTGGAAGCTAAGTGGAGAGTGATTGACTATATACTGAAGAAAATAATATTAAAAACCGACTGATATCATCAGCCGGTTTATTTTTTTGAAATAAGGACACGCTATATATAAATGAGAACAAATGTTCCTGTATGGGTGGTGTGTCTAAATTGTCGATCAAAACTGTTTCAGGCATTATCTGTACGGAGGGTATTATCGTAAATGATTCAATTTACAGTTGTTCTAAAGCAATAAGAGAGCAATGGTTTCACAAAGTACTTGAGACGGGGAATATTGATGTTTTGGTGTATCTTGACTCGAACAACCCAACTGAGGTCTTTCTTCCATTAAGCACGGGATGTTACTTATCGTGTCTATGTATTACAAAATTGGATGTGCCCGAAGAGAATTTACAGATCTATTTTGATCATATAGAAAGACTAAAACATGCCTATAGGAATAGAAACATTTAAAACACTTTTCATAAAAGAAAGGAGCTAATAATTATGCTTACGGCCGTATATGCACGCGTTTCCACGGGCATGCAAGCAATGGAAGGAACTAGCTTGGACGGCCAAGTTGAACTTTGCATTAAGAAAGCTAAGGAAATACATGTCATCGAAAATGAACTTAAGATATATAAAGAGGAAGGGTTTAGTGGTGAAGATATTGAACGACCTGCAATGAATCAACTTAGGCAAGATGTTGCTTCCGGTTTGGTTAATTGCATTATTATTACACATCCTGACCGGTTATCTCGCGATCTAACAGATAAACTTTTTGTTTGTCGAGAATTTGAATCAAGAAATGTAAATTTGGTTTTTGTAGATACGGAATACAAGAACACTCCGGAAGGACAACTATTTTTCAATCTGATCAGCGTAATCGCTCAATATGAATTGTCACTGATAAAAAAGAGAACTGTTCGAGGGCGTCTGATTGCAGTAGAAAAAGATAATAAAGTTATGCCAATGAGGGTACCACCCTATGGATATAATTGGATCGAAGGACACTTAGAAATTAATGATCAAGAAGCTGTATTCGTGAAGTTAATTTATCAATGGTATGTATATGATCATTTAACTTTAAGAGAGATTGGTACGAAATTAGTTGAGCTAGGAGCAGAGCCTAAGCGGGCTGAAAGTAAAAACTGGAGTGCGAGTTCTATCCAAAATATTTTGAAGTCAGAGGTTTATATAGGGAAGTTATATTACAACAGGAGAAAAACACAAAAAGTAAAGGGTGAACGTACAAAGAAAGGAGCACCTAAGAAAACATACACATACCGTGATGAAAAAGACTGGTTACTTGTTACGGTACCGTCAATTATAGAGGATCCCTTATTTTCACAGGCACAAGAGCAGCGAACTAAAAACAAGAAAATGTCCGGTAATGTGAAACACGAATATCTACTTAAGTCTTTAATGAGATGCGGTCATTGTGGAAGGAAGTGGGAAGCAACCACATACTCCGGTAGACCTAATAATAGTACGGGAATACGCGAAAAATATAAATCTTATCGNTACTTAAGTCTTTAATGAGATGCGGTCATTGTGGAAGGAAGTGGGAAGCAACCACCTACTCCGGTAGACCTAATAATAGTACGGGAATACGCGAAAAATATAAATCTTATCGTTGTCCAAACGTAAACCCAAAGAAATATGGTCCTGATGTAACTAGCTGTCCAAGCCGTTCAATCAGGGCTGAATTGCTGGATGGTTATGTATGGAA
>NZ_RZNY01000038.1 GCF_003994475.1 Paenibacillus anaericanus
CCCTTTACTTTTTGTGTTTTTCTCCTGTTGTAATATAACTTCCCTATAGACCTCTGACTTCAAAATATTCTCATTCCATTCCACACTAAAGTCTGAAACGTTCTATCCGAAAGTTAATGAGTGATAGTAGTGTATGGGGTTGTATGGGGTTGGGGAAATAACGGCCAATGGCCAGCTAGGGAACAATACGCTAACGAGTAGCTTCATCCCAGTACAGATGACCGGAAAGGACTCGATGCGATGAATAGATCATTCTTATTCCAATTTAACGGAGCAACATAAAATACCGTTGCAGAATTAAAAGAATTTATTAATCTTCAAAAAAGAAAGTTATCGAATAAACAAAAATCACACTAGATAAAATAACTCATAATAAGTGAGTTATTTTATCTAGCGCTTTTATTATTCTTTAAACATTAACTTATATGAGAGCCCAAACGCTGCATTTAGTCTCTATCTCACCGCTTCGCCTTATAAAACTCATGATACAGCTTCATTAGCGCACGCTTCTCAATCCGAGACACATACGAGCGGGAAATGCCGAGCTCTTTGGCGATTTCGCGNCCGAATCTTCCTTTAATCACTTCCTGCTCCCGTGCGTCCAAGATATCAAGATTTTGGTAGATTTTACTCTTCTCCATCTTGAGCTGCACCCGGTCAAGAACTTCATCCGCCTCCGTACCCAGAATATCTATAAGGGTAATCTCATTCCCTTCTTTGTCCGTTCCGATTGGGTCGTGCAGCGAAACATCCTTACGTGTTTTTTTGAGTGAACGAAGNAATGGCCTTGATCAGTCCGATCGTCCCAATCGAGATTAAGTCCTCCATATCTTCGCCTGTGTTATCGAATTTCTTGAGGTTATGGACACGAAGTGATGTCACCTAAGGGATAATAGCCGAACAGAGCGCTATTTCAGTCACTTAATTACGAATGCATGGAATGGACTCGTAGGTACTCGCACTTTGCACAAAGGGGTAGCTCGGAATATCTAATTTTACAATCAGGAACGTCCTTTTCAATCCCTAGCTGGAGCAAACCAGACCAATTCTACACTCACACTGTTGATAAACTCGCATCCTTAATTACTACTTTACATGAGTAGGAAAAATTAGTTCGTTCCATTTTTTCAGTATGTAATTGAAATTATATTCACACCATTGTAGCGTTATATTTAAGGTACATCTCCCAAACAATTTTTAATTGATACAAACAACTCATTAATTTACAATATATTCAAATGGATACTGGAGGTTCAATCGATGAATAAGTGTATTTTTCATAAAGCTATTACTTTGAATATAACAACATACAAAGAATTAAACACTAAAGGGAAGGAGCTTGTTTCCTTACTAGAAGACTTCTTTAATTATTTTCATGAATACATAAATACTGAGTTAGAAATAGATTTTGAATTGATGAACGGTAGAGAGAGAACTATGAAATTAAATAATAAAAACCTAAGTAAAATTTATGAATTATTTATACAGGGAAATGTACAATGCTTGGAAATAAGTAGTCCTGGTGACTTTGAATATCCTGAAAAACCTTCCTATTCTGAAGATGAAATTTTACTACACCTTCCTCATAGGTGTAAGATTGCTATTGAATGTAATCTCGCAGCGACTTATCCTCCGAATTTCTCAAACAAATCTATCTTTCCAAATGATTTTAGTATTTCTTTAAGTGATCAATTATTTGATGGCTATATACCTGCGAATATTCAAACTAAATTTAGATTATTATTTCAAAAAGCAGTACGCTTGCTTGAGGCAGACACTGGATATATTACTTATGAATCTAAGCTAGTAAGGCTTACAATGCAATCCTCTTTCGAAGATTACTGGGGAATTAATATTTATCGACATCCTGGATTTTCAACAAGACTACGTGGTTATTTCTGGGATAATTACCTTAGTGAACAACATATTGCCACACTTGGCGGTATAAAGTTAATTAAAGATTCTGCTCCTTGCGATATTATAGAGCCAGTTATTCATTCTGATAAACTTGGTGTTTTCCTCCAATTAACCGATGATATTAACAACTACTCAGATGATCAGTTAGTAAGACTTAGAAAATATCTCTGGCCTTTATTAGATGTGGAATCTATTAAGTTTGAAATATATAACGGGGAACCACGTTTTTTAGAAATTCCACCCGGTTATATTACTAGATTAGTGGAATCTTAATACTAGCTAACCTAGAGACTTTCATGCTTCAACACAATGTTTATGAATTTCGTTTTCATTGATTAATCTACAAGTAATATATTTTCGGCTAAATCGCTCAAGTCAATGTAATCTTCTGACAGCCATTCATAGTAAGTTAATCCAAGTTTCTGTGCTATTAAAAATGCAGGCGGCTCATCTAAATCAAATATGTCTTCATCTATATCAAACAGCGATTCAATTCCATCTGTTGAATTTCCTTGTGAAATTATTAGTTCATTAAGAAAATAGAGATCGAAATGGCTCTTTTCTATTTGTATTTCCTCCGTCCAATTACATCCATACTCAAATGCAATTTCAGACTTATTAAATATTCTCAAATCCCATCCATGATCCTCAGCATAAATATAATGAATCAGCACACTTGGATTAAGTGAAATAATTGATTCATCTATATTAAAAGCCTGTCCTTTCAATATAAAAGTAACCCATCCATTCTTCTCTGGAAACACATAGCCCTGCTTATTTGATCCCTTGATAAGTTCAACTACGATTTGTTGCTTGTCAGTTTTCAAATGATAACTTTCGCTAAATTCACTCATAATATAAGCTCCTTTTTTTATTAAATCTTTAATGGAATTCACATAACATTTGGGTATTCCCTAACCTTCCCTACTTTAAGGCTCGATGAGCCGACCGCGACTGTTTATAATTTCTCCATTAGAAAAAAAGACATTGCTGGCCACTTTAATGCTTCTTCTTCAGTCATAGTATCTACAGTAGTCAAAATTAACATATATCCTATTGCATCCAACGAAAGGTGAGGATATTTAGTGATCAGTTCTTCATAGTAATCTATAATCCATCGAGGATAGCTATTATTTTTACTCCATTTTTCATATTGATTATTTCGTTCAAGATATGACATACTCAGGAATTTTTGTTTGTCCATGTAATTTAGCTCCTCTCAAATAATGGGCTAATACGTTACTCTATTAGATTATTACTAACTATTATTTTTATAATTATTCTCCTAAAACCATAAAATCCCTTTTTTATTCAACTGACACAATGACTAAAGCAACAATCGTTCAAACTCGAAACTTAAACCTAATTCACTTTTATCATCCTTAAGAAAATTGCCGGTTAACTCTGTGGCAATACATAATATGTTCGTGTGTTCTCCTTTGTACGGTATGGATCGTCGTCCTGATATTCTTCTGCTCGATGATTGGATCATGCTTAATCCAATTTAACGGAGTAGCAAAAATACCGATGCGAAATGAAAGATATTATTCAACTTCATAAGAAAAAGGAAGTTATCGAAGAATTAAAAATACACTAGATAGAATAGCTCATATTAAGTGAGTGCTGCATTGGCACCCGAGTATTCGGAGACTTCATATATTGCGAGATTTCTTGAATAGGTTGCGAACATGGGAGCCGATTCCTGAAGACACTACCGGATCAAGAAGCAAATTCATTTATGGGTGGGGCACGAACTGGTTATTAACTGTATCTTTCCTATATCCCAAATAGGGCTGCATGTGTTAATCTTCAGCATCATGTGTACCCGGCAAAAAACCTGCCAATACAAAGTAAGACGTTTGCCGCAAATGTGCAGCAACCGCAAAAATTTGTAGCATTTTAAAGTCGAGTCGAACACTCGTCCGCACCAATTCGGAGCTATTGCGGCCTTGCCGTCGCTACAGGAAGTTAGCCATTTCACTGTTCCTTCCCCATCCAGGAGACAGGCTTAGAAACAACACAAGGGCCAGGCGTACTACTAACCGCCTGACCCATATTTTGGGTAGATTCAGCCTACTTCTAAAAATCCAAATTGGATGAACCTAATTGTGATATTTCCGTGAATAGAATAGAGATATTTTTTGAGGAAATATTCATTCCCTGCGATATCCAAAATTCTAGTGTGCCTACGTAGGCAGAAGATATGTAGGAGAATACATATTGTTGTTTTACTGAAACCTCAATCATCTGACCGCGTCTTGATTGGAAAGAATGGTGTAACTGCTCTCTGATTAATTCTCGCAGCTTAACCGAAAAGCTTGGGTCGCCGTTTGGGCCCATAAAACACTTGAAGAATTCTCCATGCTCAATAACGTACTCAAAAGGCTTAATATAACCATATGGTGGCTCAATAAAGGGACCTTGAGTATTACGAGAAAGACCTAATTTTTTGATTACTTTCCTATATCCTTCTAATATATCGACAGAATATTGTTCATAAAAATCATCAATATCCTTGTAATGCAGATAAAACGTCCCCCTGTTTAACCCTGCTCGTTCGGTTAATTCTTTTACAGTTACATAATCCAAACCTTTTTCCATAATTAATTCCAAAAACACACCTCTAAGAATTTTCCTGGTTCGAACTATACGCTTATCTTCGTTTAAATCCATAAATAATCATATCCCTTTCATCTTTCCTGGTTACTTAATGAGCATTCCCATACGTTATGTTGATTAATAAACACAACATGAATAGATGATCATTGAGTTGGTCCATTCCTTTATTATAATGATCAACGTGATCGTTAATCAACGTGAAGATCAACAACAATTAAGAGAGGACAATAAAGATGATTAAGGATACTTTCACTGGATCTGAATCTACCGGTTCTGAAATAAGATTAAGAGCATTAGTTCGGCCCTTGGCAGCCATTGTCTTGGGAATGATGATGGTTATGCTGGATAGCACAGCGATCAATGTAGCTATTCCAAAATTGATTCATGATTTAGGCGCACCTTTTACAACATTACAATGGACGATCACTGGGTATACCCTGGCGATGTCGGCAACCATTCCATTGGCAGGTTGGATCTCAGATCGACTCGGTGCTCGAAAAGCTTTTTTGATTACAATTGTTCTGTTTACTCTTGGATCATTACTCTGCTCTTTCGCTCAAACCGCTGAGCAACTGATTGTATTTAGAGTCATTCAAGGGTTAGCAGGAGGAATGATAAACCCCATAGGTATGGCAATGGTATTTCGGCTTGCTCCTGAAGGAAAAAGAGGCCAAATCATGGGTCTTCTCGGAATCCCTATGCTATTGGCACCTGCCTCTGGACCAATATTATCAGGCTGGATGGTTGAATTTGCAACTTGGGAATGGATTTTCCTTATTAATCTTCCCATAGGAACACTTGCACTCGTTTTTGGAATAAAGTTTCTACCGGTAACTAAGAGAAAAGAAACTCTGACTCTTGATGTCATAGGCATGATTGTAGGACCTCTGTCTTTTGTGCTTATTACTTTAGGGGTCACCCGCTTGGGTGATGGTCTAGAGAGTGGTGGGGGAGTCACTATAATCGCTGGAGTGATATTACTAATTTGCTTCGTTATTAATGAGCTCCGACATAACCATCCCCTCCTGGAATTACGAGCGTTTTCTTCTCCTAATTTTACAAAAGGAATAGTTGTGAGTTGGATTCAATATATTGCCCTCAATGGTTCGCTAGTATTAATCCCGCAATATCTACAATTGTTCAAAGGATTTAGTCCATTCACAACCGGTCTAGTTATGAGTGTTCTCGCAATTACCTCCGGTTTATTGATGCCAATAGGTGGAAGGATTTATGATTTTATTGGAATTCGTCCATTAGCCTTCTCGGGATTGTCAATTATAGCCGGTGCTTTGATAACATTATCCAATCTCAGCATTGAGACTTCATTAACAATCGTCGTATGTGCGATTGCAGGACTTGGCATTGGAATGGGATTATGTATGATGTCTTTAAACACCTTTATTCTACAATCTGCACCACCGTTGCTCATTAGCAGAGTCACACCGCTAACGTCTGCTGCATCCCAAATTATTATTTCATTTGCAATTACAGGATTAACTGGATTTTTAAACTACCGATCCAATGTGCATTCGCCTAATATAAACCGTGAGAATCTATTTGATGCTTTAGCTTATGGAGATACTTTTGTATTAGCAGCTTGTATTGCTGCCGCAGGGGCAATGCTGAGTCTGTTTATAAAAAGGAAGAAGGAGCGAACTGTGGTTATTAGTAATTCTGATTAATCAGGTAGTGGACATAAGGGCGCCTAATCGAATCTCCTATATTATCAAATTGAACCTGCTCTTATTAGCAGGTTTTTCATGTCACACTCTCAGAAGGCTGACCCAAATCATCATCTCTGAAACGGTGAAGAAAACAAAAACACCGTTCATTAAAGCACTACGGTCAACTGTATTTATTAAACTAAGAGGAACTTATGCTCAAGCATAAAGCAAAAAAGGCAACCGTGGCAGACTTTTTGTATTCAACTAACGTTACTGAACGATATTTAGTATTAACTATTGCGGATGTAAAAACACCTGTATTTCATTCGATTGATTTCTAAAATCATCATATAACTCGGAAACGATTATAAATTCAATTTTTTCAATATTATTTTCTTTAAGATAGCCCTGAATTTGTTTGATTCTCTCATCCTTATTATGTTCATTATAAGTAATACATACATAATCACCTTTTGGGATGAAACTTTTAATATATTCAGAACTTGAAAGTGGCTGTTTAGGTAACTCACCGTCCATAAAGACTAAATATGCCGATGTGAAAAATTCTTCTCCGCTATTTATGAAAGTTGGTACATCGATGAAATACCCACTTTCAAACCCAAACTCCAATCCAGATTTTTTAGTATCTGCTTCAACTAATCTGCTATTTATTTCAAAGTTTCCCACCTCTCGGTAATCGCTAAGTTTTATAATATTTCTTTCTTCAATTATTCTTCGATAAGGTCCAAGGTTCTCTACTGCCATTAAACTGTACTCAATCATTTCAGCAACCTTCTCAAATCTTTCTTTAGCATTATGTAATGATTGGATTTGTTCGTCTAAATAAACATGGTATGACCTGACATTTTCAGCCAGTTCATGCATATTCCCTAGAGTCAATGTGTTTTTCAATTCTTTAAGGGGTATTCCGAAATTTTTAGCATGTTTAATAATATCGATATATATGAATTGGTCAATACTGTAATATCGATAACCGCTATCTTTATTTATAAAGGAAGGTTTCAATAGATCGATTTTGTCATAATGGCGTAAGGCTTGAATTGATATATTGTTTATTTTTGCAGTTTCTCCAATTGAAAAAACATTTTTCATAAAATACCTCTTTACTCTATACCAAGTATAGACTTTATATTTCTATTATAACCATGACAAAGGCACAATCAACGCCTTAATTGAAAAGGAGTTAGGTATAATGAAAAAGATTTTAATTTCTTCTTTGGCGGCATCCATATTGCTTTCTGGAACCGGCATTCAAGCACACGCACAAGGTCAAAAAAACTTGGTAGCAAAGGCATCATCCCAGCAGGTTCTCACAAATACAACAAACAAACCTGGCTTGAGTAGCACTGAAAGGGGATCATTGGCTAGCTTTAAGAAAGTAGCAGATTTAACAACAAAACAAATTTTCAAATTGAACCCAGAGAAAAATATAAGTTCACTATTAAGCTATCATGTTTCGCTCTATTCCATTTCATACCTTTCAGTTCAAAAAGGGAAACCTGTTGTGCTATCAGGGCTTGTAACAATCCCTAAGGGTAAGGTAACCCCTTCTTTCTAACAATATCATCACGGAACAATGCTTCCTATTCCTTTACCCGACGGCGAAGGATCTAACGACGTCCCTTCTTTATATCATGGACAAACGGCTCAGCCTACTGCTGATTTTAGCGAAGTAAGAATGATGATTCTCACGTTCGCTTCCAAAGGCTATGTCGTAAGCGCTCCAGATTATGCAGGCTACAACGTATCTAAAAACCTTAATCATCCTTATAATATCGAATCCGAGTTAGCTGACTATTCGATAGACATGCTTAGAGCAACCAAAGAGTTAGTAAAGCAGCTTAAGATTAAAACAGAAAGTAAGGTATTCTTAACCGGATGGTCTGAGGGAGGCGGGGCTGCATTAGCCACTCAAAAATACATCGAACAAAAATATCCTAAGGAGTTTATCTTATTGCTACATCTGCTCTAGCTGGGCCGTATGATACGCCAGCCATGTTCCAAAGTAACTTTGAAGGGGACGGTATGGGAGACGATATGGGGGAAAATGCCGGTATCTATAACTGGACACTCTACAGCTTACTTAAGTTCAGTAACATTAATCGTTCAAATAACGAAGTGTGGAACTATAAAATCGAAAACTCCATGGATGCTATCATACCACCTTCTAATAAAGTAAGTGATATTTTCAAAACGTCCTTTCTTGAAAACTTTATGAGTGGTAATGATAAGGAACTCATGAAAGCTATTGAAGACAATAGTCTTATTACCGGCTGGACTCCAAAAGCAAAAATTATGTTTCACTCAGGTAAAAACGATGATATCGTACCTCACTTCAATACATTGAATGCTTATAATTCTTCTAAGAAGCAAGGGGCGGATGTAACCTTATATGAGTATGAGGGGAATCATTATACTCCAGACCTCGACTATCTGATCACCACGATTAAAGATTTTGGCAAGCTGACAAGAAAACATTAATTACTGTTTTACGGTTTGTTTTTGCACTGATTTGAATATTAATAGACCTAGAACTCCAAGAATTTTGAGAACTAGGTCTATTGAGTTCTCCCCCTCACCAAGAGGTTGGGCTAAGAAAGGAGATTTGTTTTGAATTTGCGGGTGAGAGAAATAAATAAAAATTTTGATGAGTTCTATAAAGTTGAAGATCTATATAAAACAGCTTTTCCGTCGAATGAGCGAATTCCATTATGGTTTCTAATGCGGAAATCAAAAAAGGAGTTTATTGATTATATTGCATTTTATGATAATGACTTATTTGTGGGGTTTGCATATCTAATTACAAATAATAACCTGACATTTGTACTATACTTAGCGATTTCACCCGAAATTAGATCAATAGGATACGGCACCGCCATACTTTCAAAAATCAGTGAGAAGTATGCGGATAATCGAATCATATTGAACATTGAAGCTGATAATGAAGTAGCGAGCAATTATGAAGAGCGACTTAAACGCAAGAAGTTTTATTTGCGAAATGGATACCGAAGTACAGGGCTTAACATATTTGAATATGGACAAATATACGAAGTACTGGTCTACGGGAACGATGTTTCACCCAAAGAATATCAAGACTTATTCAAAAAATTCATTGGGCCATTGCTTATCTTACTTACCAATCCAAAAATTTCGAATGTTCATCATCTTGGTTAACACGAGCCGAAGATCTAGTTTGTAGTTTTCTTTCTAGAATCTACAACTTTACAAAAAGACCGTCTGTACGGTATAGTTAAGACTGTTGGAAAACCCATACTTTCATATCCATCACAAATGTAGGGTCAATGAAACAAAATCAAATTAGGGGAGTTAGTGAATTGAGTGGTTATCTATTTCTTGTGTTCGCTATTATTACAGACGCATTTGGAAGTACTATGATGAAAGCTTCAAATGGTTTCAAAAAATTATATCCAACCATAGCCATGGTTGTAGGTTTGGTATTATCGTTTTTAAGTCTTTCTATGGCTCTTAAAACAATGCCATTAGGAGCAGCTTACGCCATATGGTCTGGAGCTTGTACGGCATTAACAGTACTGGTTGGAGTCATAGTATTCAAAGAAAAGTTGAATTTTTATAAAGGTTTAGGTGTTTTACTCATAATCGCAGGTGTAGCTGTAATGAAACTCGTGACAGATTAATTAGGGAGGTATGATTTATGAAAAAAGGATATATTCTACTGGCTTTGGCCATTATATTTGAGACTTTTGGCGCTACCATGTTGAAACTAAGTGAAGGTTTTACAAATTTATTCCCTACTTTAGGTTTGATTGTGGGAATGGGGGGAGCGTTCTATTTTTTGGCTTTATGTTTACGAATGCTTCCACTAAGTTTTGCATATGCGGTATGGGCTGGAACAGGGACAGCTATTACTGCTTTAATTGGAGTGATATTGTGGGATGAGCCATATAGTTTTCTAACGGGAATAGGTCTCATTCTTATTATTGGTGGAGTTGTACTACTCAACATTTCAAAAGAGCCCGATAATAGTGCTACTCCAGCAGAAATCTAATCTTTATAATTTGTAGGAGGTTGTTTATTTGAGAAGCAATTCAAAGCGAAAAGATTTAATAACAGCAGCAGCTTTTATTGTAGATCAATTTGGAATGCAAAAATTAACTCTTGAAGCAGTGGCTAAACAGGCAGGTGTAAGCAAAGGTGGACTTCTCCACCATTTCCCGAATAAGGATGCCCTTATAAAAGGGATGATTGATAAATACTCTGAAAATTTTATAAATGGTGTTCGGGGTAAAGTAAGCATTGACCAAGAATCTAGAGGGAAGTGGCATCGAGCTTATCTTGAAGCAACAATAAATGATGTAGAGGCTTCAAACGGGTTAGTTACATCATACATCGCGGCTTTATATACAGATCCTAGGTTGATTTCCAAATTAGAAAGTGATTACCGAGAATTACATGAAATAATGAACCAGGATGGTCTAGATCCAATAAAAAGTACAATAATAAAAATAGCAATTGATGGTCTATGGTATTCGGAAATTTTTAATATTGGGAAGTTGGACAACGAGTTAAAAAAAGAAGTCATTACTCGATTAAAAGAAATGATAAACGAAAATTAATTTTATATGGACTAATTTTTTAGTGGTAATTATTGTGAGAATGAGTGTGAATGGATGTTACTTCAGATAAATGGTGTCACTTAGTACTATGCTGGTGATCTTTATCCTTTCCAAATAATTGAAGATTTTGGAGCTGGACAATTCAAAAATCAAAAGAGGGAACTAAATCATCTGGAAAAACTTTTGCCAGAATCAGATAAAATAAAATCGATAAATTAATCGGATAGAGAGGAAACAGAAAATGACAGAATGGGAAAAATCAAAGAGTGGGAAACCACATGTCTATAACGATGAAATGGAAAAAATGCATAAAGAAGCGAAAAAATTATATCAAGAATACAATAAAACCACTGATGAAGATGAAGTTCGTCGGGAAGAAATACTTTCAAAGCTTTTAAAAAAGAAAGGGAAGAATGTTTGGATAGAACCAACACTGCATTGCGAATTTGGCAGTAATATAACAATTGGAAATGATGTGTTTATTAATTGTAATTGTATACTGATGGATAATACAGAAATAGTGATTGGAAACAATGTGCTATTGGGGCCAAATGTGTGTCTTTACACTGCAAATCATGCTTTTGACCCTGTGGAAAGAGCAAATGCAATCTGTATAAATAAACCAATTTATATTGGAAATCGAGTATGGCTGTCAGGAGATATCAAAGTAGTTGGAGGTGTTAAGATAGGCGATGATTCTATTATCGGAGCAGGTAGTGTTGTAATTCATGATATTCCATCTGGTGTTATTGCCGCAGGAAATCCCTGCCGAGTTATCAGAGAAATAACAGAAAACGATAAGCTGATGTGATAAAAAGGGTTTTACTCGTCAAAATCATGAATTCTAAAAGCGAAGGCTATTTCCTATGGAGATAGTCTTTTTCAAGTCCGAATATAAACACCAATAAAACTCTTGAAGAAAGTGATTTTGTTGAAGATCAGAATTTTGTTACCATTATAGGGAGGGTGTATCTTGTTAAGTTAACCCGCCCTTTAATTGAATAGCGGCAGATTTCTAAAAGGGAACTACCGCTATTAGATGCTAAAAAACCGTCGATACATTTCTCTCCTGCGTTCGCCACGAAGTTGTGCGTATATTTGCGTGGTTGAGGCTTTCTCATGACCCAGCATACCTTGGATGAAATCCAAGGGAGCACCGTTATCAAGGAGTTGGCAAGCATAGGTATGTCGAAAGCGATGTGAGTACACATTTGATTCGATCTCTCTACGATCTGCAAGCCGATTTAATGCCCACCTGAGTGTTGGAATGGCTATGACAGGATTTGTTTCACTAGCGTTGCATTAACCCTGACATAAGATTATGGGAATCATATTATTGGTTTAAAAAAATTATTTTAACAACTTGTTTTCGTCTCTAAAGCTAAAAATCGAAGGACATATAAATGCAGGGCATATTTTGTCAATGTAATCCATATTTTATGTGGTTTATTTTTTGCTCAACCGAAGTTCACCCACCGTTGTTTTTAAAGACTCGGGGTTTTGCCCGGCTCCCGGCGGTTTTCCTTTAGAGGCTCTGCGCAGCGTACCTCTTGAACCAAAGCGCCGTGATTACGACCAGGAACAACTGGTACCAGATCGCCTGAGGCTTATAACTATGCACATGTACCGTCGACAAATGCTGCTTGATCCATTTAAAGAATAGCTCCACCAGCCAGCGGCTTTTGTAGATGGTGCGATGTCCTCCTCCGATAAATCCCAGATCGAAGTAACGAGCCGGTAGCGACGTCCCTATTCATCCGTAAATTCAATGAGCCGTAGTGTTTACTTATCGTCACGAAAGGCACTGCTTATCTAACCATTAGTAATGCAGTTCTTAGATCTGTCGTTTTATAATTTGAAATTTGAATTTCCGAAGGTTTGTTCCCAATATGTTTCGTCTTTAATTCCAATCACTCTTAACTCAATTAATGGGGAATTCAAATCATATTTACTGGTAAAAACCTCCGTAGCTATTGCTAATACTTTTGCATATGATTTATAGATGTCAGGAAATATAGTCGGAGCATCATTTACAGAAATACCTTTATCCTGAATGCACAAGTAAGTCCCCTTTGGAAAAAACATGATGTCAACATTGTGTTTATTTGCGTTGATATCAATAAAGGTATAATTTCTAAATTTATTTTCATCAAAAATATTAAAACTACCAGGAACAAAGCCTGTCTCCAAACCTTGAGACTTTGCCTCGTCAATCATTAAACCAATGTTATTGAAGTGATTCTGTTTATTACTTTGTTCCAATCTTAAAAGGACATCCATTCGTTCTAAACTTCTTTGAAAAATCACTCCTCTCGTTTGTTTTTCTGATTCCTGAATTTCTTGTACAGATGTATAAATATAACTAATGATTTTATTAAGTTCATCCACCTTTTTGTCTAGCAGAACTTGTCCATCCTTTAAAAGGTCATCGTAATGTAAGTAGCCACTAACCGTATCGTGGTACTTCTTAAAGTTAATTAGAGGTATTCCTAGCTCTAAACAAAAACGCAGCGCCATAACAGTAGGGATTTGTTGATAGCTGTAATATCTATAATTTGTTTCTGGGTCGACATATTCTGGAATTAAAACGCCTATTTCTTCATAATAACGTAATGATTTTATATGAACACCTGTGAATTTAGACATATATCCAATACTAAAAAGAGATTTTTTCAATGGTGTTGACTCTCCTATCTTGGGATAGTTTATCGCGACATTATAACAAGTTATTTATCGCTTGTAAAAATTGAAAGGTAGTGGAGTTATGGACGAATACATTATAAATAGAAAAATAGCCTAGAACAGCGATAACGGATTAAAGAACATTCGTATACAAAAAAGAAATTAGTTTTCTCGAAAGCACCATATAAAAGCCCAATTAGCAAATGAAGGACATTCAATTATTGGAGATACGTAGTATAGGAAACAGCAACTTTAGAAGAAAAAAGCAGCTACTCCATTTGTACAAATTAATAGTTGACTTTTCCAGAGATGCAAGAACAGAAGTTTCTGGTGATCAGAGTAATAACAAAAGGAGTATTCTACCCTTTAAAAAAAGAAAGCTTTTTGTCTTCTTTTTCAAAACCCACAAATATTTATGTATTTAAATTCACTGTACTTAATCAGCTTGCAAATTTACTAAATATAGGATTACCTAATAAAAATCAGTTGTTATATAAAATCTATAGATGAGATAGTTGATAGACTCTTAAAATTGAAATTACAATCTAATGTAGGAGGTAAATAGATGACAGTTGGTATTGTCAGCTGAAATGGTTAAATAATTAGAAATCATTAAAGTTTAGTGAATATCTAACGGAAAACGATAATTTTATAAACCAAGAAGGCAGCCGATCATCGGCTACTTGCCTTTCTTCAACTACCTCTCCCAGAGAACTTTTCCACTTCGCCTTTTACACAAAATGTGTATTCCTCACTGCTTACAAAAACCAGAACAGTGAGCAACACTAACCACCAATACCGATCTGCTATGCAGGAAAACCTTATCGACACTTTTTATTTAACTTTTATCCAACTAATGGAGGTGAATTTCATAGATCTGCATTTTTATAATTTAAAAAATATTAAAACTATCAGTACAAAGCCTGCCTCTACCCCCTGCAATCTCGCCTTATCAATCAGTAAACCAGTGTTATTGAAGTGATTCCTTTTATTACTGTGTTCCATTCTTAAAGAGACATCCTTTCGTTCTAAACTTCTTCGAAAAAAAACTCCTCTCGTTTGATTTTCTGAATTCTTAATTTCTTGTATAGATGTATAAACTTTCTAATAATTTTGTTAAATTCATCCACTTTTTTGCCTAGCAGAACTTGTCCATCCTTTAAAAGGTCATCGTAAATGTAAGTAGCCACTAACCGTATCGTGGTACTTCTTAAAATTAATTACCTAGCTCTAAACAAAATGCAACGCCATAACAGTAAGGATTTGTTGATGCTGTAATATCTATAATTTGCTTCTGGGCCAACATATTCTGGAATTAAAACGCCTATTTCTTCATAATAACGTAATGTTTTTATGTGAATACCTGTGAATTTAGACATATACCCAATACTGAAAAGAGATTTCTTCACTGATATTGACTCTCCTATTATGGGATAGTTTATCGTGAAATTGTAACAAGTTACTTATCTCTTGTGAAAATTTGAAAGGTAGTTAAACATGGAAAAATACATTATAAGTGAAAAAAAAGACATCGGACTTAGGGTGGATCAATATTTGAGGAGTAAACTTTCGAATATACCTGATTCCCTTCTTTATAAAACTTTTAGAAAAAAAGACATAAAAATTAACGGAAAAAGAGTCCTACCTGGATATAAATTGTCTATAAATGACCGAATAGAAGTATTTATTAGTGAAAATGTGATTAAAGATATAGAAAAACAGTATAGTCATTCTAAGGAATTCAGTATTCTATATGAAGATGAAAACATCATGCTAGTCGACAAAAAGCAAGGAATAGTATGTCATGAAGATACTGATGGTACAACTCAAACGTTAATATCTAGTGTGCATGCTTATTTAGTGAAAACCATGGGCGATTTACAATATCCACCCGAATTATGCAATCGTATAGATAGAAATACGGGAGGTATAGTTATTATTGCTAAAAATCCAGAAAGTAAACAAATCCTCGTTGAAAAAATAAAGATTCACGAGGTTAAAAAAAGCTACCTCTGTGTAGTTCATGGTGTACCGAAAATAAAGAGAGGACGGTTAGAAAACCAGATCTTTAAAGACTCCGTTAAGAAAATATCCTATATTATGGATAGAAAAGAAAAAAAGACTCGAACAGCCATAACTGATTATAAAGTATTAGCATACAACAAAGGAATTAGTTTACTCGAATGCAATCTTATAACAGGGAGAATGCACCAAATAAGAGCCCAATTAGCTAATGAAGGGCATTCAATTATTGGAGATTTGAAATATGGGAACAATTCTATAAACATCAACTTTAAAGAAAAAAAGCAGTTACTCTATTCGTACAAATTAAAATTCGACTTTTCTACAGACGCAGGGAAACTTAACTATCTTAAAGATCAATTTTTTATAGTTCTTAATATTGAATTTTTAAAAAAATACTTCCCAGAAGTTAATTTGTAAAAAGAGATTTAGGTAACCATGGAGCTATTTGGTGTTAAAAAAGGAAAAATCAAGAAGCAAAATTCCTTAAAAAATTTCCGATTATAGAGATTCGTAGAATGAGTCTCTATTAATTTAAGTGATGCCAATTTAGTCTAAATTGGCATTTCATCACAAATGGACAGTGTTCTTACAACTTCTATTCAATTATTTGCTCATTAGCCACTTAATGAACATACCAATTCCCTACTCAATGCGGCAATCTGCCCTTAAGTGATAGAATCAATCTTCCTCAATCCGGTGCAAACTCTACTATTAATAACAATGTCAGCATTTATTTATACGGTGCCATCGCCAGCATATCGGGGAAAGCGTACATAATACACGTTGGCAATTTTTCAAACAAGATATTCTTGACGTCAAGCCCGTTCAACTACTTCCTGGATTAATTTTTTTGAGTATCCACGGAAGAAGTTAGAATCCCCCACAGATCACGAACGGTATTCGGATTGTTCTTACAACTGCTTTTATTCATGAACCTCGCCCCCGGTAAATTCGAACAAAGTTGATTCCCTAACGCATTGACCAATAAATGATTTAGGTGCTCAATCCACCGTTGCATGTGTCGATTGTTCAATGCAAGACGCCCACCTTGTGGTTTTCCTTCAGGTGGAAACAGTTCTTGATTTAAAGCTATTGTCGATCTTGTATTTCGCATCGTGTAAGCATTTTAACAGTTTAAAGACACAAACTAGTACCTTGACCAAATTTGAGGATATAGGTGTTTTAATTCACCTCTAGCCTGCTCGGTAGTAAACTGCCATACAACCGATTTCTGAGCTTTATTGCATTCGCATTCCCAAGTGGACACCTGGCCCTGCAATTCTTCAATGGAGGCGATTCGACGGTTCAGGCACTGAATGGTTAGTGCACTGAGTTCAATCTCAGTCAGCCAACTGCCATGCTTAGGCGTGTAATGAATTTTCAAGCGCTTCGCCAAGGCTAAAGCACGTTCAGGCTCAAAGGTTTCATACAAGAACGAAAGAACGAAATCGTGTGCGTATTCAAGTTGTCCATGACCAGTCGAACCCGTTTCACCTCTGGATAATGGACTTCCAGCAATTCTTGAATTTGCAGGGCCCAGTCGGATTTTATGCTTCTTTCAGAAGCCTGCACGTGACGCCAACCAGCAAGCGGCTCCCTGAACATAAACAAACTGCAGCTTCCTTTACGGATATATTCATAATCTTCCTTCTGAACTTGTCCAGTATTCATCTTTTGTGGAGGCCACGAATGATCCAGCAACTGCACAGGTTGCTCATCCATACAAATCAACGGGATTTCCGGGTCGTATGGCAGGGCATACGTTTCCAGAATATCCTCCTTCCGAGCAACAAATTCGCTGCTGGTTTTGGCGGGAATGCACCACTGTTTCTTCAGGTGAGGCTTAAGCCTCGTTTTTTTAAAGTCGTTCGAATCGTCTCCCGTCCTACGGACTCCAAAACATTCAATTCAACCACCCGACGAGTCAACAGACGTACCGTCCATCGAGCATAGCCTTGAGGAGGTTCGGAGCAAGCTAGAGCGACAATGCGTGCCTCGATCTCCCCTGTCACTTGAGAAGGTCGTGCAGGCTCGGCACGGTCGCGGTAACGCAGCGTATCTTGAATCCCTCGCGTACAGTAGTCTCTGACCGTGTGGTGTACCGTGACTTGGCTGACTCCCGCACGCTTGGAAATTTCCAGATGTTTAGGATCGCTCCCTGACTTTCATCTGCCAGAAGAAGCACAAGACAACGCTTTCGTATGCCTTTGGTTGTGGAATCGCTGTGAAGGGTTACTCAATCCGTTTGCGTTCCTCTACTTGAAGGTAAATCTCGTATTTTTTGTTCATGTGATATCCTCCCAATTTTTTCTTATGGGGAGAGTTTAAAAGTTAAATCAGAATTGGTCCAAGGTACTAGTTAGTAGAGAAAGAGTTTTGTTATGGTACACACTTTGCTAATATAATTTATAGAAAGAAGGTTGCTGTCAATATGCCAGCAACCTGGTCTTTAATTACCAAAATCAATCATAAGGAGTCGTCGCCCATGTCTAAAAAGCTCACACCATCCTGTCTCATCCCCTTACAAGGTGCCCAAAACTTCAGGGATATGGGAGGACTTCGGACGGAGGATGGACGCACTGTCAAAAAAAACCTATTGTTCCGAGCAGCCGAACTGACCGATCTTACACCGGAAGATATATGTCAGCTCGAAGCGATCGGATTTAAGAACATCTTTGATTACCGTAATCGCGGCGAAGCTGAACTGAGACCCGACCCTGTGATCAGACAAGCAGTGAATACACGGGTTCCCGCGAACGAAGCCGATGAGCATGCACCGCATGTCACAATCGAGCAAATGTTCGCGAACGGCCAGAACAAGATGTTCACCCAAGAAATGATGCTACAGCTTTACACTAGGCTCCCGATGGGTAATGCTGCTTACCGACAGTTGATGAAGCTGCTGCAGACGCCCGAGACGAACCTGCCACTTGTCCACCATTGCGCCGGAGGTCGGGACCGTACGGGGGTCGGTAGCATGATCATTCTGCTGACGCTCGGCGTTTCTTACAAGACCGTCATGGAGGATTACTTGTTATCGAACGTTATGCTGGAGACCTATCATCAGGAAACATATGAAAGAATCGCCAAATACGTAAGCATAGAAGAATTGCTTGTCATACAAGATACCATGGAGCTTCAGGAACCTTATCTTGACGCGTCGATGAACAGTATCGTAGATACATACAAAACGTTTCACCGCTATTTGGAAGCCGAATTTGGCATCGACGCCACCGCAAGGCAACGCATTCAAAATTACTGCCTCGAGTAAATTCGCCTATCGAGATTAACCGCAAATCAAAGAATTTCTTTGGTACCCCCTCAGTCTGGGCCCCATGGCAATGGCCAAAGCTAGCTGCCGTCAGGGCCTTCTGCGGGCTGCACATTTTGATCTGATGCTTGTCTTCGATGTGACGCCAGTGTTTCTCCAGAACTGTTTGATGATAACATCCCTCAGTTACAGGTTACACCCTAGTTTCTCTTTGTTTTGAACGAGCACCTACCAAACCAATGACTAACGAAGTGACCGCAAAAAATACCGTTACCCACACAAGGATAGCGAAAAAGGACTCATCAAAAGCAGTACGTCCTGCCTCTTTCAACGCCTCGGATGCCTGGACAGGCAAACCTTCCGCTACCAACAGCGCTTCATCCAAGCTGTCTTTCACATTTGCCGGAACTTGAATTCCCGCAGGTATTTTCATGGCCAATGTATACACAAGACCTGAAATGCTTCCAATGATCGCGATTCCAGATGCTCCTCCAAGCTCATAGGCCATTTCCTCAATAGAAGCCGTCATCCCCGCTTTTTCAGGCGGCGCATAACTCATGATCGAGTGAGACGCTGCCGTCATCCCCGCTCCCAAGCCTGCCCCGAGGAGCGCCAGTCCGAGAATTTGTCCGGGAATGCTTGAATCAAATTGGAAGAGATAAACCATCGTTCCCAAAGCCGCAAGCAGAAGTGAAAAGCTTTTGATACGTATCACGTCATAACGATATAACATTTTCCCGACCAAAGGGCCCGCAATAAGAGCCGCGACAGGTATGCTTAGCGTAATAAGTCCCGCTTGCAACGGACCAAAACCTTCCACCAGTTGGAGTCGCTGAGTGACGATATACTGAATGCCCAACTGTCCGAATAGACCGACCAGAGCGGTGATAAATCCGGTAGTAAATGGAGAAATTTTAAAAAGCGACAGATCAAGAAGTGGGTTGGAGCTTCTGAGTTGACGACGAATAAAGATGATCAGTGCCACGACCCCGATAACGGCACCGATAGTGGCAAACGTAGGAGAACCGTCGCGCCGGGCAAACTCTTTGATGGCATAGATAAGCGTCACCATGGCAATCATTATCTGGACGGAGCCGGTGAAATCCCATTTCTTATCCTTATTACCTGCGTGATCGGGAACATACACCAAGGTCAAAACAAGAGCCGCGACCGCGATGGGGACGTTGATTAAAAAAGCAGCTCCCCACCAGAAATGTTCCACAAGCAGTCCTCCTACGTAATGTTTCCATAACCTCTACCGCGGCTTTTAAGTTATTTTTGGTTTCTTTTAAATTAACGAAATGCAAGGCGATAGAGACTGCTTCATCTTCTGGAAAGTTAACATCATATTCCTCTTCAATAGCACGTAAGGCATATATACCAAATTCAAAATGTTTGGGATAGAATTTTTTAACTTCCCAAGTTAGAGGACTGCGGACAAACTGTCCTCTTTCAGCACGTTTTAATGCATAATTTATATGGTCTAGTAATTTCAAACTTAAATAATCATTGACCTTTTGGTTAAGAGAGTTTTCAACGTAAGAAATAATTTTATTTACAAGACAATAAGTTTTTTATCAGTATTTGATAATAACAACAATTGTCAATGTTTTCATTCTTTTATTTACGAGAAAGCCAAATATACTCAACTGTAATTTTACTCCGACGATATCGTCTAATAATTAAGGTAATCTCCCAAAAGAGTTGTCTAATATCTTCCGATAACCGTAGTGCCACCTAGAGTGCTAGGTTACTCAGTAACTGCTGGTGTATAAAGTGAAAGAGGGCTGACTACTGTCGCCCTCTTTCACTTTATACACCTATTTGTTTTAAATTAACGTACGATGCTCATCATGAACTTATGAGTGTAAGTTCGATTCGCAAACAATGTATATTCCGGATGCGTCCAAGACCCCCAACTATCATCTCCACCTACACCCATTTGACAAGCATTGATTCGCACTACAGAGCGTCTGCCAGATTCAGGTAACTTGTAACCATGCGAAGCTGATTCTAGTTCCTCTGCGGTATATGGCAAGACACTACATTCAAACCCCTCATCTGAAGAGAACCGTATCCCTCTTCCCTTTTCATCCGTAACCTCTAAGGAACGAACTTTGGTTAGATTTCCGCATTCCTGTGGCTTTAAGTAAGGCGTGTACATCCCAGCAACTTCAGAATCATGGATACCTATTTTCCCACTCATACTACGATCCCAATACGTTTCAAACGGCCCTTTACCCAGCCATCTCATCTGGTTGAACTGTCCTGCCAATGACAACGCTGCGCCTACAACTGGAATCTCAGGTAGAGAAGGACTCCCCGGCCGAAGTACCGTTTCAATCTGGATGTCACCTACTTCGTTTATCCCATATACTACCTCATACAAAGAAATACTTCCCGTTTGGAGCGCCCAAGTTTGTTTTATTATTACTTTATTATTTTCTGTAATTACTTCTTTAAGCGTTCGCTTAGCAGTCTCGCTTGCAGTTCGCCATATCGCACTACGCTCGTTAAGCTTGTTTCCTCGATCATTATCAGTCCAAGCTCTCCAGAGCTGAGGAGCCAATGCCTGTTCTATAAATTCAATGCCTTCGGATGAATAAGAAACCAAATCCCCACTTAAGGAATCAAAGGCTGCCCTCACACGACCCTCTGCTGCACTGACAACAACGCGGTCATGATCAAGTTCTACATTGATAGAAGAAGTATTTTGAACAACATGGGTTTCAATCACAACAGGTGATTGTTCAAGCTGTCCTCTAGGAGGAAGTTGAAATTGAACATAGGCGATTTCATGACCTGCTTTCGCCCACTTAGTATCCTTATGCAGTTGTAGACTGATTGTTAACAACACAACATCTGCTTGCTCTGTCTTATATGGCTGAGTTATGTCAAAAGATATAATCTTCTTCTCACCTGGTAATACCTCGAAGGAAGCACGATGCGGTTCACCAATTAATTCTCCGTTTTTCTCTATCGTCCATTCCCAATCATAGGCGTCTAGATTGGTGAACAAGAAGTTATTAGAGACACTAACTTGTCCTTGCTCCAAATCAACAGCCTCAAATCTAACATTTTGATAACAAGCTTTCACTTCATGGAGTTTCGGAGAGACACTTCGATCAGCGTGAATTAGTCCATTCCCACAGTAATTCGCATCATTCGGCGACTCCCCGAAGTCACCACCGTAAGCCAAATATTCAACGCCCTCATTATTTTTTGTAACCAGTGCCTGATCAATCCAGTCCCAAATAAATCCTCCTTGAATGATTGGGAACTCATCAAACAGCTCTGTGTACTTATGAAGATTACCACACGAGTTCCCCATTGCATGGCTGTATTCACAAAGAATAAATGGCTTGACCTTCCCCTCAGAATAAAGCGCGTAATCTCTTACTTTAGCAGGGGACGTATACATATGGCTTTCGATATCTGAAGCACTATCAAACTCTCTATGATTGAAAGTCCCTTCGTAATGGATAAGTCGTGTAGTATCTTTACTTCGGAAATAGTCCCTCATCTTGATAAAGTTTTCTCCACCAAATGACTCATTTCCAAGCGACCACACTATAATGGATGCATGATTCTTGTCCCTCTGATACATGGAGTTTGCACGATCAAGTACATTTTCCGTCCATTCCGGCTTGCTCCCCGGCAGTGTATCCCCCTCGCCCTTCTGTCCATATGACCACAGACCATGCGTTTCCAAATTAACCTCATCAATGACATATAAGCCATATTCATCGCACAGTTTATACCATAACGGCTGATTTGGATAATGAGAGGTTCGTACTGCATTAATGTTATATTGCTTCATCAAGACTATGTCTTGAATCATCTCTTCTTTATTAATTGCTCGCCCATCCCTAGAAGAGAATTCATGTCGATTTGTCCCCTTAAAGACAATCCGCTTCCCATTTAACTGCATTAACCCATTGCTATCAATTTCAAAACGTCGAAAACCAATTCGTGTCCCCGTTGTCTCTATGACGTTATTCTGTTCATCCACTAGTTCTATCACTAAGTTATACAAATACGGATATTCAGCACTCCAAGGATGGACGTCCTCAATTTCCTCAAAAAATTCGAGATTTACTTTATCTCTTCCAGTTAGATCCGCTTGGCTAACTTGCTTTTCACCAAATATCACATTTCCGTCCATGTCCTTTAAGCTTGCGAGAATCTTGATATTGCCACTGGATAAGCCGTTATAGTTAGTAACTGTAACATTCCCAGATAACTGACCTTTTGATAATGTATCGTCTAACCCTGTTTTCACAGATAGATCGTAAATATGTTCCTCAGGAGTTGTAAATAAGTAAACTTCACGGAATATACCACTTAGACGCCAGAAATCCTGATCCTCCAACCAACTCGCATCACACCAGCGATACACCTCTACTGCCAACTTATTCTCACCATCACGTAAGTACGGAGTCAGGTCGAATTCCGCAGGGGAGAATGAGTCTTCGCTGTATCCAACCAGATCACCATTGACCCATACATAGAAGGCAGACTCAACACCTTGAAAGCTAATATATACCGGCTGCTCCTTCCACTGCGTTGGTACTGTAAATGTCTTCACATAGGAGCCCACAGGATTGTAAATGGTTGGTGCAAACGGTGGTTTAATATTCTCTCTACCTTCCCATGGGTAGCGAATATTCGTGTAGTGAGGGTAATCATACCCATGAAGTTGCCAATGTGCTGGTACCGGCATCTCTGCCCAATTGGACACATCATACTCTTCTTTGAAAAAATCCTTTTCACGTTGATCAGGATTTTCTGCAAAGTTAAACTTCCATTCCCCATTCAAAGAGAAGAAAAAGGGAGAGTTTTCTTTAATATCAGATCCTGCCTGCTCAGTATTAGCGTATGGAAAAATATCTGCATGCGCTTCCATACGGTTAAGTTGAAATCGTTCTGGATTGTTATTCCAATCTGGATAACCATTTTGAGGAGGCTGATATATAAATTTCTGAGTCATGAGACCATCCTTCCTAGTCTAGAAATAGAGCCAACTTCTATAATTTATAATCGGTAATTCTTCGTAAAATACTAGCACCATTGACAGGTATCTCGATCTGACCTACCACAGCTTTGCCTGATTCAGCATCCACATATCCATCGTAATCCAAAGCAACTGAGACTTCGTTCCCTGAGAAATTTTGCAGGAATACATAATCTGTATTGCCATCAGTTCGCAGTTGAGCAGTTACTCCCTCTGGAAGTGCACTAAGGATAGTTCGGCGCACACCCGCTTCTTCCACAAGCTTGTCATAAAAAGACTGATAGAAGGTATCTTCGCTTACACGCGCTGCAAGATAATAAGCTTTTCCATCCCCAAGATGGTTCACAGTCAATGCTGGACGACCTGCATAGAAGTCATCACCGTAAACAGCAAGCACTTCTGCCGTCTCAACATGGATCAGATCACATAGCTCATGCACCTCAAAGCGTCCATCAAGATTTAACGCATTACCAGAATTCATAACAAGCGAATTGCGATCATGATCATGTAATCCTTCAATTTCTTCGGACCAGATACCCACAGTTGTACGTAGCGGACCTGGGAACCCTCCAAGATGGCACAAATCATTTTCATCTACGATTCCGCTCCAATAGGTAACTGATACAGTACCACCATTCTTAACAAACTGTTCAATTTTCTCCCCTGTTTCTTGGCGAAGAAGATACGCCATTGGGACAATCAACAGCTTGTAGCTAGAAAAATCATCGTTTGACCCAACAATGTCCACAGGTACGCCCATTTCCCAAAATGCGCTGTAATGCTGCACCACGGTGTTCTCATAGTTTAGACCACCATTTCTTGGTCCTTGTGCATCGTTGATTGCCCAACGATTATCCCAATCGAACAGGATTGCTGCCTCAGCCGGTACGGACGTGCCGATCACGTCTGTAAGATTAGCGAGCGTTTCCCCTAATTCAGCAACATCTTGAAATACTCGTGTATGCTCATGACCAACATGATCCACAACCGCACCGTGGAATTTCTCGCTTGATCCACGACTTTTCCGCCACTGGAAGTATTGCACCGTATCTGCACCATGCGCTACTGCCTGTAAGGAGGACAAGCGATGCATCCCTGGACGCTTCAGCTTGCTAACAGGTTGCCAATTGGTCAAGCTAGGCGTACTTTCCATCAACATGAATGGTTTTTTCTTCAACGAACGGAACAGATCATGATTAAAGGCAAACCATGTTGCTACATTACGATCTGAGGGTAATGAATGCCAAGTTGGATAAGAGTCCCATGAGATCACGTCCAGCTCTTCAGCAAATGTACGATAGTCCAAGCCATAGAATAAATCCATCATGTTGGTTGTGCAGGGTAACTCCGGATTAGCAGCCTTCAATGGGGCTACCTCTTGTTTATAAAAATCTAAGGTTTGATCCGATACAAATCGTCGCCAATCTAGGTTTTGTCCATGTACCGCAGTCTCTCCATGCGGTGCTGGTGACTCCACCTGAGACCAATCTGTATACGTATGACTCCAGAAGGAAGCCCACCAAGCAAGGTTCAAGGCATCAAGAGTTTTATATTTCGCCTTCACCCAATCCCGAAATGCATTCTGACAGTAATCACAGTGACATTCGCCACTTAATTCATTTGAAATATGCCAACCTAAAACTGCAGGATGATTACTATATCGTTCAGCTAGCTTTTGATTCATAATTGCTGTTTTCTCTCGATACACTGGCGAAGTGAAGCAATGATTATGTCGCACCCCATGCAAGTTGCGAACTCGGTTCGATTCAACTCTCAGTACCTCAGGATACTTCTGTGACATCCATGTTGGTCTTGCACCAGTTGGTGTAGCCAACCATGCATAGATGCCATTTTCTGCAAATGTATCAAGCACATGATCTAACCAACCAAACTCAAAGCGCCCTTCCTCTGGTTCTAGTGCAGACCAAGCGAAGATACCCACTGACATGACGTTACATTTGGCTAACCTCATCATCCGAACATCTTCTTCAAATATTTTCGGATCGTGCAACCATTGATCAGGGTTGTAGTCGGCTCCGTGCATAAATACTGGTAGCTTATTACTTATGGGTTGTAGTTTAGATGCCATTATATTTATCTCCCTTGTTGTTTATTGTTCCTATTAAAAGAGAAGAGAGAATTCCCCCTCCATATGTTTATATATTATTAATTTGCAAGGAAAGCATCGACTTGTGTTTGCATTTCCTGCTGAACTTTTTCTATGCCCGCAGCCTTGAGCTGTGCAATGAGATCAGTCAACCCTTTATCTATATCATTAATAATTCCATACTCTAATGGAATACCATAACGTACCATCACATTACCGATGTTCGCTACTTCTGTCTTCACCTTCGAGTCGTCAAATACAAATGTTTCTAATGGGAAGTGGAATACTTTTGGTTCCCAACCATTAAAGATGTCATCTGCTTCTTTTGGATATGCAACATCTTGACGGTTCAGCTTTGAATTCCAGCCCCAGTTAGCGAAGCCCGTATAATTCCCTGGGCTTGTTCCTGCGGTGAATTTATCCTCGCCTTCTGGATTATAGTGAGTGCCAGCTATACCGTACATCGTCAAATCATGAATTTCCTTATCATTTTGTAAAAGATCAAGTAGCATTAGTGAACGCTCAGGATTTTTGGAAGTCGAGTGAATCGCCATCCCATTTTGCGTTGAGATTGCTGCAATTTTCTTACTATCTGGTGCAATATCAGCTATTGCAAATTCTAGATCTGGCGTATCACGTCTTGCCTCTGCCAGATTAAAGCCTACAGTACCAAGACCATGGGCATACGAGGCAACCTTACCTACCTTCATATCTTGCCATATATCGTTTTTATTGGTGACAGCATTCTTGGACCATCCACCATTATCAGCCAAATCCTTGTAGTAACCAAGTAGATCCTTAAATTCTGGCGTTTCATAAATATTGAACAACTTACCCGTTGCATCATCTAATTTGAATGCTGTAGGAAGACGTTTATCAATTAGACGAAAATTATTGTTTTCCTCAAGAAGTGTTTGATCAAGCTCGTGCCACTTCCAACCGTCAGCAGCCTTCGCTCCGAATGGAGTAATTCCTTTTTCATTCGCAGCAATCGTTTTCAAATAGTTTGCATAAGTTTCCTTACTATTAATTTCAGGAAGATTATACTTCGTACGTAAATCCTCACGATAAAGCACAACTTTATTAATGACTTCTAGATTATTATTTGGCACCATATATAATTTATTGTTAATTTTTGCTTGATCCCAAGATACTTGAGGCATATTTCCCCATGTCTGTGGTGCATATTTCTTTAACATGTCCTCATTAAGTTCCAAGAAGCCACCTTTAACAGCCTGGTCGGTGTAGAAAGCCCAATTTGATGTATAAATCAAATCGAAATCTTCATCTGCCGCAAATATTAACGGATACTTCTGACCCCAATCAGACCAGTCGAGAAATTGTACTTCTACTGTTGCATTGATTTTCTCTTTCAGTTTCTTGTTTAATTCACTGAATACAAGATCCGAGTCAATTGGCTTTCCGCCGAGTAGAACCATTTTAAGCTTCACTTCTTGAGAGGTATCCGACGATCCAGAATCACTCTTAGGCGTATTGGATGCACTGTTGTTAGTTGTGTTTTTATTACCACTATTGCCGCCGCATGCTGTTAGCACCATCGATAGAAGCAGTACAAGCATAAGCATGATTAAAGAAGATTTTTTCTTATGGTTCATGATTAATTTCCCCCTATAGAGTAAAATAATATATTTGTGTTACCCTTTAACTGCACCTACTGTAAGACCTTGTACAAAGAAGCGTTGAATGAACGGATATACAAGTAAGATAGGTCCAATTGCAACGACTGTCATTGCCATCTTGAGACTTTCTGTTGGAATTTGAAGATCCACCACAGCCCCTGAGGAGATCATCGCCTTCCGCATGCCGTCCATATTCCCCAACATTTTGTACAAATAATACTGTAATGGCATAAGGTCTTGCTTGGTAATAAATAACATCGCGTTGTACCAATCATTCCAGTAGCCGAGTGCGATGAACAGACCGATCGTAGCTAAGGCAGGCTTACATAATGGAAGGATTAGACGTAAGTAGATACGAAAATCTCCTGCACCATCAATCTTCGCTGATTCTGTAATTGCATCTGGAATACCCGCCATAAATGACTTCATTACAATGATATAGAAGACATTCATGAGTAACGGCAGTACCAGAATAAGTAATGTATCCTTTAGGTGCAAATAGTTTACAACCATGAGATACCAAGGCACTAGGCCGCCACTGAACAATGTGGTAAAGAAGAAGAAGAAGGAAAATTTGTTACGCCACTTAAAATCTCTTCTTGCTAATGCGTAGGCTGTCATTGACGTAAGTAACAAGCCGACGAATGTTCCAACAGCTGTAACACTAATGGTTACCGCATATGCTTTCAACAGCTGCCCCGGAAACTCAAAGAGCAGTTTGTATGCTTCTAATGAAAACACAGCAGGGATAAGCTGATAACCTTGCTCAATAATGCTGCTTTCCTCTGTCAGCGATGACGAAAGCACGAGGATAAAAGGAACTAGACAGAAGAGCGAGATAAGGGCTAAAAATAAATACCCAATAATTTGAAGAAGTCGTTTATCACTTCCCTCCGGCTTCGCTACCTTGCTCGTTAATTGTGCGCTCATGTAAATATCACTCCTTTGTAAATTCAATTAACTGTTGGTTTAGAATAATGCACGATCTTTGTCGTATTTACGCACAGCATAGTTAGCGAATAGAATCGTAACAAATCCAAGCACGGATTGATAAAATCCTGCGGCAGATGACATCCCTATATCATTGGACGAAGTCAGCGCCCGGAATACAAATGTATCGATAACATCCGTGTTGGCAAATAACAGACCGTTATTTCCAACCATGTTGTAGAACATTCCGAAATCTCCACGGAATATATTTCCGATTGCGAGTAACACTAGAATGATAATCGTCGGATATAAGTTAGGGAGTGTAATTTTGAAAATTCGTTGGAATACGTTAGCACCATCAATTTCGGCTGCTTCATACATTTCTGTATCAATCCCCGTAATTGCTGCCAGATACATAATTGAACCATAGCCGACTGCCTTCCAAGCTGAGACAATAACCAACAACACTGGCCAATATTCTGCTGTGTTGTAAATATCAATCTTGTCCATCCCGAAGGTTGTAAGCACAACGTTAATCATACCGAAATCATAGCTAAATAAGTTGTATGCAATCGCTCCCACAACAACCCACGATATGAAGTAAGGCAGGAACAACATCGTTTGAAAGATTTTACGGAACCATTTGTTCGCAACTTCGAACAACAAGATTGCTACTGCAATCTGAAGCACATTATTCACAATGATAAAGGCAATGTTGTATAAAGCTGTATTGCGAGTTACCTGCCAAGCTTGACCTGATTCAAAAAAGAAACGGAAGTTATCCAGACCATTCCATGGGCTACCAAAAATCCCACCGTCATATGTGTACTGTTTGAATGCAAGAACAACCCCTGTCATTGGAATATAAGCGAACACGATGAAGAATAGTACGGCCGGCAGCAGCATGAGCAATAAAGTTCGATATTTCACCAAATCGCTCCAAAAGCCACTTCGTTTCATAGATGTCACCCTCTCAATGTAATTCATTATGATTACCTATTAACTAATCTAATTATAAAATGATTGGTCATCCCCCAACATTCAGACAAGCAACTAAAGATTATACTCATTCTACGATTTATAAAAAAACCGCCGAAGCCTAATCGCTCCGACGTTTTCAAAAACCTATATGTTATGTTTCTTCCTATATTCACCTGGGGACATACCGCTCGTTTGTTTGAATTGTCGGTTAAAGTAAATAATATTTTTATATCCGACTCTTTCAGCAATCTCATAAATTTTGAGTGATGGATTAATAAGCAACTCACACACTCTCTTCATCCTTAGATCAATGAGAGCGTCACTAAAGTTGATTCCTGTTTCTTCCTTAAAAAGATGTCCTAAATAATTGGGGGAGAAACCAAAATGGGCTGCCACTTCCTTGAGCGTCACCTTCAATTCAATTCTTTCCTTGATATAATTCAAGATATCATCAATAAGCTTACGGTTGATCTTGGATCTTTTTGCAAATAACATTTCTGATAGTTCAAAAAATCGTCGTCTTAGCCAAGACAAGATATCATCTACCGTTTCAAACTGGAACAGGATTGCCGGTTGATGCGACTCCCATTCCAATAGCTCATACAAATTCTCATCTAATTGCTGTAGATCAGCGTGCAATTTAGAGGTGATGCGAATGATTAGGTTATAGACCTCATCACTTCTCTGCAACAAATGATCATACCCGAAGATTTGCAGTAGGCAGTCATCAATGGCAACCAGATCATAAGATAAAATTGCTGTGAGCATAAGGTCAACCGTTACATCTATGTTTTTGGCGACTTTTGTCCCTGATGGGTGCTTGTTCACATCACGGATCAGTCGATTTTTACCAACTAGCCATTTGGCTTCTAAGGCAACCTCAGCTTGATGATAAGATTCAGGCAATAGTTCCCATTCCTCCGTAAACTTGCCGCAACCAATCGTTACTGTTAGCGGAAAGGAACTCGCCACTGCTAGAATCAATTCCTCAAATAGGATATTATTTTCCTCATCAGTACCTTTAGCCAAAATAATAAATCGATAATAGGAGTGGCTTGCAATAATCGTACCAAGTCCATTTTCTGCAATAAAGGCTGCAATGAACCTCATCATCTTCCCTGAAAATTGATGCCTCTCTTCTACTGACATGTTGGACATTTTCCAATCCACATCATCAATCTCAATGACCGCTACTGCAGCTCCATTATTAACAAGCGGTTTTATAAGCTGACACATATGCTTATCAATCTGTTCATATTCGCTTGCCCGTCCGCTCAGCCAGCGAAGCAGGAGCGCCTGACTAGCAAGAGATAGCATCTCACCTTCTGACTTGATTTTTTCTCTCTCTTGAATGACCTCATTACATAATTTACACAACACTAATACAAGTTCATCATCATCAACTGGCTTCAATAAATAATCGGATGCATGAAGAGCAAGCGCCTCTTTTGCATAGCCAAAGTCCTCATGTCCGCTAATAAATACAATCTTAATCTGAGCATTAATCTCCTTCGCTTTTCGAGCAAATTCCATCCCCGTCATGATTGGCATACGAATATCAGATAACAGGAGGTCAACCTTATCATTTCGCAATATCTCGAGTGCTTCGAATCCGCTATTAGCTGTTCCAACGACTTCAAGAGGCAATCCGCTACCTACCACTCTACGTCGAAGCCATTCCAAGTCAATTCTCTCGTCATCGACGAGTAGTATCTTTATAGTCATGTAGATTCCTCCACCCATCCTTGTTTATCCTATCTCCATATCAGAAGATTGCTCTATTGGCAGTAATATCCTTACCGTTGTCCCAGCTCCAAACACACTACCGATTTCTATACCGTATTCTTGTCCATAACGGAGTTTAATTCGTTCATTTACGTTTTGCAGCCCATAACCGCCTTCCTGTCTAGTTCCAGAAAACATGGACTGAACAGTCTCTGGTCTCATGCCAACACCGTTGTCGATCACCTTGAGTTCAATCCGGTTGCCTAGTTTTCGCCCCGTAATATGAATTGCAATTGTATCGCCGAACCAAGCGTGCTTAAATACATTTTCAACAAATGGTTGTAGAATGAGCTTGATCACCGGAACGTCAAGTATTTCGGGGTCTACGTCCTTATTGAAGGTGAAGGCATCGACATACTTCACTTTTTGAATGTTCATATACATCTCCACCTGCTCCAGCTCTTTTCGAAGTGGAATCAGTACCTTCCCTTGATTAAGTGTAAGTCGATAAAATTTCGATAAACCCTTAACCATCTCTGTCACTTGCCGCGTCTCCCCCAAGTTAGCAAGACTACTTATTGTAGAAAGAGAATTATAGAGAAAGTGGGGGTTGATCTGTGCTTGCAGAGCATCAAGCTCAGCCTGATTACGTTTTATTCCTAATATATAAACATTACTAATCAATTCTTGAATATTGGCCGCCATTACATTAAACGCATCGGCAATTCGACTAAATTCATCATTGCCACTGAATCGAAGACGTTTCTCAAAACTACCATTTTCAAATGTATGGACAAGAGAGATGATCTTTCTTATCTTGCGACCTGAAATTCTAGCCACGAGAAAGCCGACCAATACCATGACTAGGAAGCTGATTGTGCATACAGCTAAAATAATTCCTTGAAGACGTCTGGCGTCTTTTCGTAAATAATCATGAGGAACCCATGTTTCAATAATAAAATTACTTTCTGGTACTTCCTGCTTCAATGTGAGGTAATCATGTGAGGATACCACTTCTTGTTTTGCGCCACCTCGTTGGAATAAAATAGTGCCTGTAACTCCATCCACCAGTCGCATAGTGATACCATCCTCCTCTGGAAACGTCACGTAGTTTCCGAGTAGATCCGCAAATCCGACTGTAATGCGCAGTATACCGCTGACCTGATAATCATTAAACGATATCATACGCCGTATAAGAGAAATATTTCTTAACTCACTATCCGATTCTACCTGCATCCACCGATTATCGTTACCCTCCATTATCTTTCCTAGCCATTCACTGTCCTTAATCTCTTCCGTAGCAAGAATATAATAATCGCTTTCCTCTAGTGGCTCCGATAACTCATTTCCTTCTATAATGTTCAAATCACTATTGTTTGTATATAAAATGATTCGGATCGGATTGCCGAACAACTGTAATGGAGCCTGCATTTGGGGGATAACATCATCAATCATCGTTAAATAGATGTCATGTGGTCCCCCTTTTTTCTGCAAAGCCCGCTGAAAGACCGCATTACTGAATAACGTGTCAGAGATGCGCTGTATCTCATCCAGTTGATACTTTAAATTATTGCTTGTCTGCGCCATTCCCGTCCGAATATTTGTCTCCGCAATTTCTGTCCTTGATTTAGTCAGCATTATAAAAGAAACATAGCCGATGAAGACATCTGATACCAGAACAAGTAGCAAATAAGAAATCATCATTTTATAGGTGTAAGGGATAATTTTCTTTTTTAGTATCACACGGTTCATAATTATCTCCTGTTTTATCAAATGTGGAATTCATTTATTATACCCTAAGTGCACAACGACCATGAGGCCGATCAGAATCGACCGGCCGGGCATAATCAAGGTTACAATACATCACTTATTGTAATATAATTTCGATCGGGTTGTTGCTCCTAAATGTTCTGGAATTCTCAGATTGGTGAGTGTATCATTATTGCTTGTTATTTGTTATTTGTAAGAAATGCATCGACTTGGCTTTGTAGTTCAGACTGTATTTTGTCCAGCCCAGCAACATTTAATTGATTAATTAATTCGTCCCTCCCCTTATCCAAATCTGGAATTAAACCATATTCTAATGGAACGCCAAATCGTAACATCACGTTACCGATACTCGCTAGCTCATTTCTTACGTTTTTATCGTCGAACACGAATGATTCAAGAGGATAGTGATAAGTTTTATCATTCCAGGTGCTTTCAATATCGCTTGCTTCCTTCGGATAGGAAGCTTCTGTGCGGTTGAGATCTGAGTTCCATCCCCAGTTAGAGAACCCTGTGTATTTATCTCTACTTGGACCAGGATTATACTTATCATCTCCTAATGATAGGTAGTGTTTGCCCTCAATCCCGTACATCGTCAAATCATGAATCTGCTTATCATTCTGCAATAGGTCGATTACCATTAAGGAACGCTCGACTTGCTTAGACGTCGCATGGATTGCCATGCCGTTCTGGGTAGAAATTGCCGCCGTCTTTTTCTGGTTTGGAGTCAAATCAGCGATAGTCATTTCTACGTCTGGTAGATCACGACGAGCTTCAACAATTTGGAATCCTAATGTTCCGAGATTTCCTTTAAGTGATGCTGCTTTCTTCGCTTTCATATCTTGCCACACATCGTTTTTGCTGTTAACTACGTTTTTGGACCAAACACCGTTATCAGCTAAGTCTTTGTAGTAGACAAGTAATTTTTCAAACTCAGGTGTGTCATAAACATTGAAGACTGTCCCCTTCGGATCATCAAGTTTGAAAGCGAACGGCATATTCGGGTCCACAAGTCTCCATTCATTTTGCTGCTCAAGCAGTACATTATCTAACTCGTGCCACTTATATCCTCCCCCTGCTGCTGCTGCGAATCCGCTCATTCCTTTTTCGTTTCTTGCAATCGTCTTCGCATAGACAGCAAAAGTCTCTGGGCTATTAACCAACTCAAGGTTATACTTCTTTCTCAAGTCTTCACGTATCATTAGAACCTTGTCAGTAAATTCTTGGTTGTTGTTGGGAATCATATATAGCTTCCCTTTAATCTTAGCCTGATCCCATGATACCTTTGGTGTAGCTTTCCAAGTCATTGGTGTATAGGTTTGAAGCAGTTCGTCAGTGAGCTCATAGAACCCACCATTGGATGCCTGATTGTGATAGAATGCCCAGTTCGCAGTGAAAACTAAGTCAAAGTCATCATTCGCGGCAAACTTAAGCGGATACTTAGATGACCAATCCGACCAATCTAAAAATTCAGTTTCAATGGTTGTATTGATCTTTTCCTTTAAAAGCTTGTTCATTTCGCTAAAAATTTCATCGTAATCAGTAGGTTTGCTGCCGATTAATACCATCTTTAGCGTAGCCTCTTCCAAGGTATTATCACTAGTTGTTTTTTTCGCATCATTAGCAGGTGAATTGCTCTGCACTGCTTCACCATTACCTCCTGAATTTCCACCACATGCACTTATTAGCAGACTAACCATCAAAATAAGCACAAGCATTAATATACCTTTACGTTTATTTGTCTTCATTTACCTTGCCCCCAATTCAAATGTAATGGTATTTTCAGAGAATATGTAACCGCTTTCCAAAAGAAGTTTTAGTAAACCGTTGAATCATCTAGTTGTTACCAAATAGATGATTTGACTCTTTACTATCCCTTCTTAAGTCCATTTTAGATATACTTTATACGCGATGAAATTCAGCTAAACAACAAAAACCTATACCTATTCAACGATTTGTCGAATTACGCCTCAATATTTAGCTATGCAATCATCAATAATGTAAGAATTAGTATGTCCAATTAGATTTTATATTCCACAAAGTATGGCTTTTCCAAAAAATCTAAAATCAGCACTCTTTAGTTTTAATAAATATGATAATGAAGGAAATAAATCTCCTAAACCAGACAAAAAATCTTTTTTCAGATAATCCCATTATACTAAGGGGTATTGTACTACTTGAAATTCATATGAGTTATAAGATTTTTTTTTCTACTCTTTATTGTAGCTGGCTTATATTTAGATTGATTAGGGAGGTAATTTAATGAAAAAAATACAAAAATATTCTTAAAGTAGGTCATATAATTTTTAATACTCAGAATAAAGAAGTTGAAGTTATTATTCAAGAATACGGAGCATCTAAAAAAACTGAAGATGGCATCATTAATTATGGGGTCGAGGGATATCAAATGATGAATGAAAATGAGGAATATTGACTTTTTATAGTTAAGAGTTTAACTGATCCTGATAGTTACTTTGTCAAAGAAAGTCGATTTTCCTTTGATGAGCTTCAAAAACTTAAACCCAAGGAACAAATACCTATCTTTTCATAGCCTTAGACTTAAGCCCCTATGCCAAGGAATTGAGAAGTCATTCACCCTGAGGTTCCAATGGGCACTGTAGACAGGAAATTCTTCGTACTCTACTTGCTGCTCCACTTGAGAATATCGATACATTTACGGGTCTACATCGTCGTTTGGATATCGACCTTCACTTTTTGTTATCAATGTGGTCTGCGGGTGGATCGTCAAGTTCCTTCTATCGCGGTCTTAATCCACATGCTGAGTTTACTAGCAGTGGACTAAATCATATATCTCTGTGATTCGTATTGATATCTATTGTTCCCAAAAATACCACGACTACTTAAAGTGTAGCTGGCTTGATCGGCTCATACATTTTTATTAATTTCCAAAAGTAGATTATGGAAATTAAGTGCAAAAGTATTAGTTTTCGTTGCAAAGCATAATTTGAAAGCGGATTCACATTAACTATACTGGATATTAACATAGAAACAAAGAGAGGAGCATCTATGCCAAAAACCATTTATAAGATGTTATAGCATGTTAACTGACGTGCTGTTTTTTATTGACAGTTATGAAAGCGCTCATTACTTTTACTAGCTTACTTGATAATCACGAGGAGGAAACATAGTGAAAAAAAGAAAAAAAATTATTCCTACAATACTTACGTTTGCACTAATTTTATCCATGACAGTTTTCAACATGCCAGTAAAGACAAATGCCGCTGCAATTCCTGCTCCCAACACCTTTGCTAAGGGTGCAGATGTAAGCTGGCTTCCACAGTTGGAGGCTTTAGGGTATAAGTTTTATGATGACAATGGGAAAGAAGAGGATCTCCTTCACATTCTTAAGCAACATGGAATAGATTCGATTCGCTTACGTGCTTTTGTTAATCCATCCGACGACCCCTCCAATGGGCACAACAGTACAGAGGAACTTGTTGAACTAGCCTCTCGTGTAAGTGATCTTGGATTCAGGGTCATGATTGATTTGCACTACAGTGATTCTTGGGCTGATCCAGGAAAACAGGTAACCCCCAAAGCATGGAAAGATGATAATCTAGAGCAATTAAAAGTACGTGTATCTGAGTATACGGCGGAAGTCATGAATGCTCTCAAAAAAGAAGGGGTAACACCGGAATGGATTCAAATCGGTAATGAAATTAACAATGGCATGCTACATCCGATAGGTGCTTATAGCAATACTACTAACCTAGTAGAGTTACTTCAGGCAGGGTCACATGCAGCCAAGAAAGTCTTTCCTGAAATTAAGGTCATTATCCACCGTGCCAACGGAGCGGACGAAGGTGTAGATTCCTACTATAGCGGTCTGATCGAGGCAGGTCTTAAGGCGAGCGACTACGATATTATCGGCTTGTCTTATTATCCTGATTCCATATATACCTCCTCTATTAATGAACTGTCGGCAAACATGAATACACTTGCTGATAAGTATGGCAAGGAAGTCATGATTGTTGAGGTTGGCGGTAATGTCAGCAAAAATGAAGATAACGTATACAACATGCTGGTAGCTACGCAGAACAAGCTGTTGGCTGTGCCAAACAAGCTTGGAACGGGTATCTTCTACTGGGCTCCTGAAGGCGTTTATTTCGATTATCCCCTTTCTGCTTGGCATGCGGACGGTAAGCCTTCCTTTGCCTTGGACGCATTCCAGAAGGATGCTACTGAAATCAATCGCCAGAAGGTAACTAGCGTTACACTAGACAAACATAAAACTACGGTTGAAGTCGGTGCTACCGATAAATTGAAGGCTATTATTGCTCCTGATAACGCAACCTATAAAGGCATAACCTTTACTAGCTCGAAGCCAGAGATTGTAAGAGTAGATCCTTACAAAGGTACTATTTCTGGGCTTGTGGAAGGAACTGCAACGATAACAGTAACCACCTATGACGGAAAGTTCACTGATTCCGCAGAGGTGGTCGTTATCCCAAGCTCAAATCCAATTCAAAACCCCGGCTTTGAGAACGGATTAAGTGCATGGACAACTACAGGTGACAAAGAAGCGGTTAGCACGGGAACAGATATGTACTCTGGATCATCGGCACTGCACTACTGGAGCGCACCAGCTACAGAGTTTAAGGTTTCGCAAAAGCTCACAGGACTGGAGAACGGTACGTATCAGTTATCTGCTTGGGTCTCAGGTGGAGGAGAGGAAGAACTCGCAGAGATTTTTGCAGGAGAGCATAAGCAGAGCTTTAAAAATACAGGCTGGTTGCAGTGGTCTAACCCTATAATTGATGATATCGAGATTACAGACGGAACCTTGACCATTGGTGCACATTTAAAATATGCGGGCGGACAATGGGGGAACATCGATGACTTCAAGCTTGTGAAGAAAGCCGAGGCGGTTTCTTCTAACAATCTGACTGTAAACGGCAAGACTGTTGCATGGCAGTTGAGTGGCAATCAGCCAACAACTTTTGGAGATGGTGGTGGCTCCAAGGCATTTGACTATGGAGACGATCAGCCAATAGACTTTACGCTTAGTCATAAAATTTCAGGTCTTGCACCAGGCACGTATACGATGCAAACCAACGTATTTGGCGATAAGGGCGAACCTGATCAGGGCTCTGTCATGTATACTGTATCCGAAGGACAAATCTACTCTATCCCACTTACCTATAAAGGAAGTGCTTGGGAAAAGCCAGCTACCTTAAGCTTACGTCATGTTCATGTAGGCAATGACGGCATTGCCGAAGTGGGCTTTATCGTAAAAACAAGCTCTGACGAGCATTATGGTTACCTTAAAGATGTGACCTTTGTGCGGACTAGTGACAATATTACTCGTGCTGAATTTGCCTCGCTGTTAGTTCGTGCACTTAGCGTGAGCCCAACAACAACCAATCCATTTGTGGATGTTGACCAAGCAAAATGGTATGCAGCTGATGTTGCCGCCGCACATAAAGCCGGTCTTATTCAGGGGTATAGTGCAAATACCTTTGCACCTGAAGCACAAATTACACGTCAAGAGCTGGCAGCGATTATAGTGAAAGCTAACGAGGTGCGGACGGGAAATAAAGCATCAGCAACTTCAACCGTTACCTTCCCCGATGCCAATCGTATTGCTCCATGGGCAATAAATGCTGTTGCCACCGCTGTATCACTAGGCTTAATTGAGGGCGATACAAGTAAAAACTACTTACCACAAGCATTCGTCAGTCGTGAGGAATGTGAAAAGTCAATCGTCTTGCTTTTACAAAAAATAATATTGCAGTTTTAATAGGAGGAGGTCAAATGACCTCCTCCTTAGTAAATCATACGCCTGTACGGAAATAATGAAAATGCCATCAAGACGTATATAAACGTATTTCACCTTAGTAAAAAGAAAATAAATATCGAGTAGGCTACGGGAAATACCCCCCCCCCCCATCTTACCATGAAGGAAAATAAAAAAAGTGGAAAATTTGTAAATTAAAACTAAAAATAGCATCCTAACTTAAGCTGGCCATTACGCATGTGATCTTTTTTCATTCGCATGAATGTGGCGTCATGATCGGTCTTGCTGAAGCTGTTTCGATCCCCGAGAATCTCTTGCTGGGTCTCGTATTTCCGCAAACGCGGCAGTAAGTCTTTACGAAGCACACGCACCGCCTTTTTTAGTGGCTTGTCTTTCGGCCGAGATTGCAGATTTGCTTCCAATTGCTGCACGGCCGATTCCAGTTTCTCGCTGGTCAGCGTGGATGGTTCGCCAAGCTCAGCAAGGTCTTGTCCAGCCCGCTCCTGATCTTATTGTTTCTAGGATACATATAAATCTCCTATCCAAAACCGCTCTTCGGTAAGCTAGAAAAATGAGTATAGAAAACTGACTGCCGATAATGCGGTTTTTTTATTTGCAAAACCGACAGTCTATATCCTAATTAAAATTGATGTAGCAGATCTTATTTACGATTACGGAATGCATATTATTAAAGGTATATGGACAATCTTATCACTCACGAATATGTCAAACATTGCTCGACCGGGAGGGCTCCAACAATTGAGGAATACTCTCGAGCAACTGTAATGATCCCGACTCTTCTTATCGTACGTGCTGTTCTTTTTACAATATCTATATCTATATCTATATCTATAAGTGAAGTTTCGCCTATTGTCCTTGGCATCTCTAGTTGCTCATCTTTTTTCAAAAAAGATTGGCTAATAAACGAAACCACATCATCAAAATTTTGCACTGGAGCCTCCTACACTAAATATTATTTGTATTTTTTAAGCTACCTGTACAGTATACAAGAAAGCAAGAATCCCTACGATGATATCCTACGTTTGTTTATGTTGCAGAAACACAAATAGCCAGTAGGATTGAGATATTAGTATTTCATCCCTACTGGCTATTATCCTAAATTTCCAAGTTATCTTTTCGCCTTATAAAACTCATGATACAGCTTCATGAGCGCCCGCTTCTCAATCCTAGACACATAGGAACGGGAAATGCCGAGCTCTTTGGCGATTTCGCGTTGGGTCCGTTCTTCTCCCCCATGCTCCAA
>NZ_RZNY01000039.1 GCF_003994475.1 Paenibacillus anaericanus
TCACCCCGAAATACGGGAAAAAAGGTCGTCTTTTTATTAGTCTAACTTTAGCAGTGCTGAAAAACTACAAGTTCTTCAGTGGCCTCTTAATTACAAGACCATTTTTTTGAATGAGTTACTGTTTGTTAGAAATGACTCTATCAAGAAACTTATCTGCGTCACTATTAAATTTCCAGGAAACTCCGAACTTATCAACTAGCATTCCAAAGCACGAAGACCAAGGAGTATTTGATAACGGCATCGTAACTTTACCACCAACAGCCAAATGATTAAAATATTCTTCCAGTGTTTGTTTATCATCAATGACTAGACTTATAAGTACATTATTTCCCTTCATCAACTCACCCGTTACCGCCTTCATTGAAGGTACAATATCTGACATCATTATTTTCCCGCCTGCGAATTCTATTGAAGACTCCATGATCATATTTAATTCACTTTCTGGCAATGGATAGTTTGGATCTTGTGGAAGATCCTTAAATTTTACTTTTTTTACTTCATGTACGTTTAAAGCTTCCGAATAAAAATCAATTACTTGTTCTGCGATTCCATCAAAGTTTAAATATGCAATAGCTGACATAAAGTCATACCTCCTTCTTCTGATAGATGTAGTATAATTTATAAAAGGTGACAGATGTATGTCACCTTTTATAAATAAAGTACAAAAAAGAGGGAAGATATGGAGAAGGCTGAGCGATTAATATCTATAATTATGATATTGCTGAAAAAGGATGTCGTTTCAACAACCGAGTTCTCACAATTATTTAACGTGTCTAAAAGAACGATTCTTAGGGATATGGAAACACTAAGTTTATCAAACATCCCGATCTACTCTATAACTGGAGTTCATGGTGGCTACGGCATTATGGATGAATACAAGTTTGATAAACGTCTTTTAAGTAGCTCCGACTTAGAGAATATATTGACTGCGCTCGGCGGATTGAAACAAATTCTAATTAGCGAAGAAGTTGCAGTGACTATTAAAAAAATAGAAGCCATGGTTAGCCCATTGTCTCTGAAAGGTTCAATCCAACTGTCATTTTATGATTGGGAGGGTCGGTCTGAGATTCTTCAAACCTTGAAGGCATGCCAAGAATCCATATTAAAGAGAAAGTTAATTTCATTTGATTATATTGATAAAAATGGCACTACAACGAATAGAATTGTCGAGCCATATCAGCTTCATTTTAGCGAAACGAGTTGGTATTTGAAGGGATTCTGTTTACACCGTCAGAGATATAGAACATTTAAATTATCTAGGATCGATAATCTTAATGTGGATGAAACAACATTTAACCCTAGAGATTATTTATTAGAACAAGAGCATGAAGCAAGTTATCAACCGCAACTAGTCGCTATTAAGGTGATGATTTCACCTAGCATAAAAGATCAATTCATTGAAAGGTACGGCCTGAAGAGTATTGAAAACTATAGTTCTGAATATTTCTTAGCAACCATCTATGTTCCTCAAAACAGTATTGGATTTCAATTCTTAGCAAGTTTCGGTACAAACCTAAAAATCGTAGAACCCAAAACATATGTTGAAGAATTTCGAAGTTATTTAATTAAAATGTTGGAGAAATATTCTTAAACCATGATCGGAACCCGTGCGATCCCGGCGGGGCGTCGTGTCTCTAATCAAAAATCAAAAAGCCCCTGAAACTTAAAGTCTCAGAGGCAATAAATCTTTACTATCACATAAGTCGCAAGGGTTATGTCGTAAAACTAGGTCCGTATGCCTCAAACTCATAAATCCTTGCTGCGGGGTTTGTGGTCTGTGTAGGCGTCGTTACGTTCAGCTTAATATATCGAGCCTTTACTTCAGTTATTTTGTCTACGGTAATGCCGCTCGTATTGTTGATTATGTTGACCACCGTGTTCCAGTTCGTACCATCGACGCTGACTTGGATATTGTAAGCCTTCGTGTTGTAGGAGGCGGTCTCTCCACCTTCCGATGCGTGCTTGATGACAAATTGGTTTACTTGCTCCACGGACCCGAGATCGATCTGCAGCCAACGGTTACTGGATTTGGAGCACCATTTGCTATCATCGACAACTACGCCGTCCACGGCTTTGACCGCGGTTTGCGGGGCGTTGCACGTACTGTCAACCGTCGCAGGTTTATTTAATGCCACATTTGGAGGTCCGTAAACCTCGAACTCATAGATTCTTGCTGCAAGGTTGGTGGTTTGCGTAGGCGCCGTAACGTTCAACTTGATGTATCGAGCCGGTACAGTAGTTATATTGTCTACCGTAATGCCGCTTAAGTTATTGGTTACGTTTACGACCTTATTCCACTTCAGACCATCCGTGCTAACCTGGATATTATAAGCCTTCGTGTTGTAGGAGGCCGTCTCTCCACCTTCCGATGCGTGCTTAATGACGAATTGGTTCACTTGCTTCACGGAGCCAAGATCGATCTGCAGCCAACGGTTACTGGATTTGGAGCACCATTTGCTATCATTGACAACTACTCCGTCCACGGCTTTGGTCGCGGTTTGAGAAGTATTGCATGTACTATCAACCGTCGCGGGTTTATTTAATGCCAAATTGGGTGGGCCGAATACCTGAAACTCGTAGATTCTTGCTACAGGATCTGTGGTTTGCGTAGGCGTCGTAACGTTCAACTTGATATACCTTGCTGATAATGCAGTGATATTGTCTACCGTCGCACTATTTTTATTATCGGTTACGTCGACTGCCGTTTTCCAGTTCGTACCATCTGTGCTGACCTGAATATTATACGCCTTCGTGTTAAGGGAGGTTGGCTCTCCGCCTTCCGATGCGTGCTTGATGACAAATTGGTTCACTTGCTCAACAGCGCCGAGATCGATCTGCAGCCAACGGTTGCCGGATAATGAGCACCATTTGTCGTTATTGGTTACGCTGCCGTCCACGGCTTTGGCCGCTGTCTCCGAGGCGTTGCACGCACTGTCCTCCTTCGCGAATTTATTTAACGCTAAGTTCGGAGAACTCACCGTTATCGTGTACGTCACCTTATTCGTACCGGTTTGCGCGGTTACGATGATCTTCATGCCCGTCGCTAGCGTCGTCGCTTTCGTTATTCCGTCTGCATTGTAGATCTCGAACGATGCATTCGCTGACGGCGTGATCGCGGCCTTCAACGTGGCTAGCTTGACGTCACTCCCGACAATGATCGTCTCATTTACCGTCCCTCCGACGCTTACCGTACCGATCGTCGAGGTCAATGTCAGTGTAGCTGCGCCGCACTGCGCGTCTGCACTTGAGGCCGCCCATTTCGCATACAGCGTTAGGTCATTATTGATTGAATCTGACGTATTGTAGGCTTGCGTCAGAGCACTGTCGTAGAACCAGCCCTCGAAGCTATAGCACTCCTTTACAGGAGTTTGTTGAAAAACCACCGTACCTCCGGGTGACACAAAGTCAGGGGGAATCGTTGAGCCGCCGTTCGTATTATAAGTCACGACCTCTTGGGTGTCGCCCCCTTGATCTCCTCCGGCAAATGACGAAGATCCAAATGTCAGTAACGAAACGATGATAGCTGCCACCATCAAGTGACCTCTTATCCTCGCTTTAATCCTTTTCTTGCCCCGACTAAGACCTGACCCTTCCATCATTCCTACCCCTTTCTCCTACCCTAATAATTAACGCTTTTGATACTGCGAGCTCTCCGTCAAAAGTAGTCTATAGCGTTTCGTTCGTACAACATCGTACAGCGCCTTTAACTAGCATAGAATGCGGAGGATGGGGCGTATTCAAATCATACGGCTGTTGCATCATTCATTATGTTATTCAAAATACGCGAAAGAATGTTTGCTTATTGTTACTTCTGCTTTAATAAGGTCGAAATTAAGCTCTTTACCTAATTTACTTTGTTATCCGATGCAACCTGAATACTGTAGATTAAGATTTCGGCATTATCGAATGCGGGTGAAACGCACTTTATGGAATCTGAAAAGGGGCGCAAAAGCGGCATCCCACATCGCACTGCCCATAAGCGTGGTCGCAAGGTTGAGATTTCTTAGGACTTAATTGAATAACTCAAGCCCAGAAGCTCGTCTTACCGAATAGCAACAATTCTTACGAAAACAGCGAAATAAAAAGACCTCTTTAGGTGGCTTTCGCTTTCATTAAACTGCTGAAAAGGGCAACCAGATAATGATAAGAGGGCGAGGATTGGTGGCATATAACCACCGGTCCTCACCCTTTGTCTTTCCCCAAAACCATGCCCGGCAAGCGGTTTTCCAAGCACGTTGCAGGAGATCCGAAAAATTTCACCGCACTTGTGATAAGGTTCTCCGTATCATCTATAGGGCGAAATTAAAGGGCACCCGGTCGGGTGCCCTTTAGCCTTTAATAGCCGCTAGCACGATGCTAGCACGTCCTCTTCATAATCATTGGAAGTCGCTTGGATAGCTCCATACTTGGTTCAACCTCTTCATTATTCAGATAGAGTCGTCACTTCTACAGGCTCAAAGTAAATAGGAGGTGTCGTTACCGAATAATTGGCTAACGCTACGATCTCTTCATCGCGATTAACCGCAATTACACGCAGATTATAAACCGTCTCCGGATTAAGACCCCTAAGTGAAACATGGGTGGTTGGGGTGGTTTCGATCAGCTCCTCATTCATATAAACGTGATAGTTGATCCCCTCTTCCCCATACTCATCCCAATAGAGCTCAATGAAATCGGGCTGGACTTCAGCCCTCATATTCTGTATCTCCCCATAGTACGCGAAACGGAAGGAGGTTTCAGTTAGTCCGCCTTTTCCATCATCGGCCGTCATACGAATTTCTGTTGAACCGATACCAGTTGGGCTAATGCGCATACTAGCTCCTTCCACATCTACCTCTGCAACTGCCGAATCACTCGAACGGGCTGTGAATGTTAATGAATCGCCATCCGCATCATGGAAAACCTCGCTCATATTGATTTCAAAAGGCTCCTCAGAGTTTACTATTCTATCGGATATTGGTTTGACCACCTTAGGAACGGTATTGGTTGGTGTTGGTGTTGGCGTCGGTGTTGGCGTCGGTGTTGGCGTCGGTGTTGGCGTCGGTGTTGGCGTCGGTGTTGGTCCCGATGGTCCTGATGGTGTCGATGGTGTCGTCGGCGTTGGTGCTTGCGGCCGCTGAGCTTGTTCTTGCTGCTGCTTCATCTGCTCCAAAGCTTTTTGTTGCTCCTCAAATTTTTTCTTCTCAGCATCCGAAAGTTGTTGCTTCAACTTCTCCTCCGCTTGTTTACGGGCTTCTTCAAGTTTCTTCTTGTTCTCCTGCTCTTGTCGCTCTTTTTCAGCTAGAAGCTTATCTATTAGGGCTTGCTTCTGTGCGTCTAGTTGACGCTGCTTATTTTGCTCCTCCAGCTGCCTTTTTTGTTCTTCCTCCAATTGCTTCTGTCTTTCCTGTTGCTGCTTTTCCTCATCCGATAATTGAAGCGGTGGGACATTATCCAAATCGATCTTATTATCGGATTGCTTATTGGCCTCATCGATAAGTGCCTTCAATTTGTCTGGTTCTATTAAATTCTGATCACGAGCCTGCTTTAAAATATTAGCAAGCAGATTTTCCAAATTACTCTGGTATCGATCCAGATCGCTTTGAGACAAGCCACCCGGATTCCCGCCAGAGATAGAGCCGGAAGCTTCATTCCTCATTCTCTCCAGCATTTCCGCATTTTCCTGATCTATTTCCTGCTTAGCCCTTAATAGGGCTTCGATAACAGCAGGTGAAGCTTGATTAACGAGACCGGATAGGTCAACCATATAAGGCACATTTGGTGCTTGGGAATTTGGTAAAAAGTTCAGTTGCTGCGAAGGATATACGAAGGCTGGATTCTGGGCATTTCCGTTGTCGCTTCCCTGAACCAGTCCACTGTTTACAAAAAGGGTCGGAATCCCCGTAACCGGATCGATGGCCACAACAAAATTCGTGCCGCGAACATCAGTCACAGCCGTCGGCGTCAGGATGTTAAAGGTATCCTTGGCATTTACCAATGAGGACACATTGGCCGCAGCCAGCCCGCTCCATAACATAAAGCTCGTATGCTTTGCACGGGACGCATCACTTAAATTTGAAATGTACAGCTCCGAGTTTTCGCTAATCGTAATTTCATCCTTACGGTCGACCGTCTTTAATATCGCGCTCGTATTCTTTTCCGTAAGAATATGATCACCTTGATGAAGAGTCATGCCATTATAGGCCTGGTAAGTCAAAGAACCACCCGCCTGAGTGATCCAGACCTTTCCTTTTATCTGTTCAAGAACCACCGTACGCGACTTGCCATCTGCTACAGGCAGCTTATCAACGGCTTCTGTTATTTCCCGCAAAATAACCGTCCTTGTGTTCGGATCCCATTGTACGTCTGCTCCGAATGCCTCACTGAAAAACCTGACCGGAACATAGGAACGGCCATCTTTCGTATAAGGCGCCGCTTCCATTACCCGCTGCTCTTCCGCATCCGCCGCAGTATTCTTGACCGTAATCACTTGACTCCCCATTTGTAGCTTGATTCTTGCTTCGCCCTTTGTCAATTCAATGGTACGTTGATTATCCAAAAATCCAACCTTATAGCCCATCATTTCACTTAAGGCTCTCAAAGGAACCATCGTGTGCCCCTTCACAATTTCGGGCTGCGCGTCAAAGCTGATAACCGAATCATCCACTACAACCTTCACCTGATCATTGCGGGACAGATGGGTTGGAAGCCGGTAATACTCAAGCTCGCGGATTTTATTGTTATAGCTGTCCGCAATGAGCAAGCCGCCATTTGGCAGAACCGCTACATCGGTAGGATTGTGAAGCAGGTTGTGACCGTTAATGCCATCTACTTGACCAAACTGCGCAGGTACACCAGCAATTGTACTCACATGTCCATCAACAAGGTAACGAATCGTGTGGTTCAAGCTGTCGGCAATAACCAGTCCATTCTCCTCCGTTATAGCGATCCCTCTAGGAGACTGAAAACGTGCTTCCGCAGCGGCCCCATCTGCATAACCGCCTTCGGCATACAGAGTTCCACTCGCATACACTGGCTTCTCTCCCGAAGATAAACCTACCGCAGTTGTAATCGTACCTTTTGCCAAATCAATATATCGGATCACATGATTGCCTGTATCACTTACATATAAATTGCCTTTATGGTCGATTGCAATGCTGGTAGGCTCATTAAACTTGGATGCCGACAATGCACCGTCCGCATAATCACCTGCAGGAACCACGTAACCGGCTTCAACCTCAACGACCCGATCCGATGGAGTGTTAAGCGTAGTGACTTGTCCATCCGGTGTTATTCGCCGAATCAAGTGATTCAAGGTATCCGCAACATACAAGGTTCCGTCTGCAGCAACAGCCACATCCTGAGGGTGATGGAATCTCGCTCCCGCGCTTGTGCCGTCTTCATCGCCGATCATGCCATCTCCGGCAACCGTTGCTACCATTCCATCTTTAGATATTTTTCGTATCCGATGATTTTCGGTATCTGCTATGTATATATTACCTTCCAAATCCGTGTCCATGCCCGAAGGACCGTTGAACACTGCGGCTTCCTTAGCACCATCGTTCCAAGCCCCCTCAGGGGTTACGTTGTCTTCCGCGTCAAGCATGAAGCCCGCATAAGTAGAAACCTCTCCATTCTTCACTTGACGGATGAGATGATTTCGGGTGTCCGCCACAAGCACAGAACCATCTTTCAAGACAGCGATACCTTGAGGCATACGAAAAGATGCCTTTGATGTCTCTCCATCCCAATCGTCAAAATTACCACTTCCAGCAAATAACGTTACTCTTGACAGAGCTTCATGGCTGCCGCCCAGAGACGGCTCGCTTTGAATTCCAGCAGCCCCTGTGGCTGTGGCTCCAATAAGTGTGGAAATCATAACAGCGACTAACAAACGACTAAATACTACCCTCATATTGATCCCCTTTCACCTCATAAGTTCAAACTTATTTCAAACAATAATATACTGCCGCTATTTTAACTAGTGACAATTGTCACTAGTTATGTCATATGACAAGTGGATATATTTGTAAAAAAGCATTACACGCGTTACGCCTGCTCCGTCAATACCTACCATTCGCAAGTCGCTTGGAATCCCCCGCTATACTCTGAACCAATTACTTCTCCTTCAATTTGCCTACTGCAATATTCTGAATAAACATAACTGCTTCCTAAATTTAACTTCACAAAAAATAACCTCCCTACAACAGGGAGGCTATAATATGATCGCCATCTATGCACTAAACATACAGAACCTAATTATATCTATAATAGAATGTGAACCCATAACAACAAAAAAACTAAACTCGCAAACTTCACATTTTTCACCGAAAAAGCCTGATACATTGGTATAATCCCCTTTATGTAGACACCCAGGTGTGACATAAAGCGGCTTTCAAATGCTGGAATAGAAACAAAGGTATCTCCTTCGTGATGGAGATACCTTTGTTAGATAAGACCTATTTATAATACGAAGTAGTCAATGGTACAAAGACAACAGTATCACTTTTTACATCTCCGTGAATGTACAATGATTTAACGCCAGCGATATCCGCTTGGACAGTGACCAAGCCTTCCTCAGCTTTGATCACATCTATCTTTTTCAAAGTAGTATTGGTATCGCTGTCTTCTATATTAAGGGCCGTTATATCACCGTTAACAGCTGCTATCTGAAGGTATAGTGTTTGATGCTCTTTATTCGGATAGAGCATAAAGCTAGTGCTGCGGTTGCCAGGTCCATCGTTGAAATAAGCCTCTTTATAATCCTTGCCTTTATAGGTTGTTTTAGCTGAGTCTTTCGTATAATACATATCTTTAAATCCATCAACAATAGAAACGCCGTCGACTTTCTCGCCTATAATAATAGTTTGGGTAGTCTCATCATAATCGACTGCTATATCAAGTGCGTCGGAGATGGCGCGAATAGGAAAATAATTTGCTCCTTGATAGGAGATTGGTGCAATAACATTTCCCTTGACATCACGCAAATCAACATGACTTCCATTGACCTGCACCCTTACCTCAGTATTAAGGTAAGCTTTAATTTCCTGCAGCTTAGTTGCCGCTAAAGCGCCAGTTCCCATGCTGACCAGCATTGATGCGCTTATAATAGCTACAAATGCTTTTTTCTTCATTTAATTCACTCTCCTCATGGAAAATTATACAATTGTTAGTGGGTATTATAGAGAGATTTTTTGCTGCAGTCTATAGTTCTTTTGGAATATTTTATTTAAATTTGAAATAAAATACCGTTTATATTCATTTAAACAGCAGATTACTCATATTCACCTGAATCCGTGACATCTTCAAGGTGAGCTAGACAAACTGACCACTGACAGGACCAGACTGGAATGTGAGCTTAGAGATGACAAGGTGCAGACGGTCTCTTTCGAACGAGTCCACGCTCAGATATGAACAGAAAGAGATTGAAAGAGGTTGAGCTAACCTTTGATAAAAACATAGAGGAATACTTCCAAACCATTCCCCCTTCTGCTGATGAAGCAGAGGGGGATTTTTGTGTTTCTAGCAAAATAGCTCGTAGTAAGGAGAGGATTACGATAGCGATCTAATATTTTTACATCGTATAATTTTTCACATGCAATAAGATTTCACAATGATAAGCTTAATAATGTATACCTTATTACATTTTTTAGGAGGATAATAAAATGAGCAAGTACTCCGAAGCCATGAAGCTGCTGGACGAACAAGTGGGCAACAAGGACGGCCTGATCACTCTGTCCACCATCGCGCTGGAACCGGGGGCCGATGGCAAAAGCCGTCCCGCCGCCCGTATTGTGGACGCCTATTATGAGGACGGCGCGTTCTACACTGTCACCTATGCGACCTCAGGCAAGATGCTGCAGATCGCCCAAAACCCCGAAGTAGCCATTTGTATCATCGTCGAAAACTTTACAGCCGATGGTATCGGTGAAAACCTTGGCTGGGTGTGTGACGAGAAAAACACCGAGATGATGACAAAGCTGCGCACAATATTCGCTGAGTGGTATAACGAAGCCAATAACGACGAAGACCCCAACACATGCCTGCTGCGCATCCGCCTGACAAAGGGCCTGTGGAATGACGCCCATAAAGGGATCAGAAATGAGATTGATTTTGTCAATAAGACGGCAAATTAAGTGGCCTATGTAGTTTTCATATATTTTCATATTAGGTTGCTTCCGCTGGGATATAAGCATACTGCGTGGTTCGCCTTATTGGAAAAATGTGAAGTAGTCATTTGATAATAAGCAATGTTAGCACAAAGGGAGTGTCTACACACTCCCTATTTTTCGCCGTTACTTATGGTAGGGATGTACGGTATTTGGTTGCTCTTTTCCTTCATTGCCAATTACTACGGATGGCTTATCGGAGCGGCTATAATCATTTTTATAGATGTTAAATGAATTTCCTATTGATGTTAACCTAATCCGAGCAGAAGTAGAATATAAGCTAAGTAGGTGGGGACATATCTCATCATTTTTCGCCATTTTCTCATTCTCTACAATTGATTTCATGGTAAAATATTCTTATATAAGATAACTTCAGGGGGTATGTTGTAAGTGAATAGATTCCGATGTAATTCCATGATTCTTTTTATACTAATATTAATCCTTCTTCCATTCGGTAGCATTACGAGTGCCAGCGAAACAGCTACCACAGAGAAAAGCAACTATTACTTCGTTTACAATAGCTCAAAGGTCGACACTAAGGACCTCGCGACCATCAAGCAATACGTAGCTAAGTTCAAGAATACCAATAACGTTTTGTTCGACGCAAAAAACTACAAGGAAGCTCCCAAACTACTAGATGCCCTGAAAGCCCAGCAGAAGAAGATCGGCGGTAAAGTCGCCGGAATCCAGATCTTTGGTCTGGCGAGTGATGTCCCTTCCTTCTCCTACCTCCATAAGATGAAGCCTACGGAAGGTAATTTTGAATGGAACGGAATCGAGTATGATAAGCGCGAAAAACCCGAGAAGTTCGTGTCCGACCTCTTCTACTCCAATTTCAACAGCGACAGCAAATACCTGACCGACATCACCGTCTACGGAATCATTCAGGAGAATCAACAGGTCAGTATCATTCCAGAATGGCCTGTGTCACGCCTTCCATTAACGAAAGGTGAAATCTCCAAGTACATCAACACCTATGAAGCTTACCGTAAGCAAATCGAAGGAAAATCCATTTCAACCGTTGCCCTTTCAGCCCCTGTCGAGTTTCAAAAAGGACTGGATGAAGCTCAAGATGACATCGTATTCTTTATGAATCGAATGAAAGAAGAAAAAGAAGAATTCGGTTACTTCAGTAATACTGATCTTCGTACTTATTATAAGGATCTCGCTGTGAATCTGACAAAAGAGAATAAGTCCGGAGTAATGGATCTTGTAGTAGGTAGCGATGGAGACACTGAAGGAGCCACTCTGAAAAAGGATAGAAAGAATTACTTCTTCGATCGCAAAAGTGCAGCCAGCCTGAACTCCAACTACTACACAGCCTTTTTCTGGGGATCGGGTACAGCCAAGGGACTAAATGCAAACAGTATCATTCACGATGGAATGGCGCAGGGTAAAATGATCAATCCTATTGCTTTCACTATTTCGACTTACAGCAGAGACGTTGCGAACTACTTGTGGCTTCCAGTCCCAACACCAGAGGGTGAGACAGGTGATGACTGGAATGATTACCTCGCAGTGGATAAAGAACTTTTGGAGAGAAATAATCCATTCTTTTTCGTTTACAAGTACTATGAGGCGATTGATAATGGTAAGACACGTCTACAAAGCTTCTACGATGCACAAGTAGCGTACGCCAATCTAAGCGTAAGCAATAAGCATAATCTGCGGGCGGCGATAGGCTACGAGAATGTTATCTCGCTGCACTATCTCGGACTGGCAGATTACTAACGGCCGGTGGGCCTATCGGATTCTTTCGATAGGCCCTTCTTTTTTTTCCAAGGTCACTTGGGGCTATTACATTTGATTAGCCCACGAACAAATGTGTAAATAAATGTATATGATACCTATGAATGACGCCGAGACGCTCGGCGTGCGGCACAGGAACATAGAAGGAACGCATAAATTATTGCATGAATTCTAAAAAGGAAATGATGCTTCTTTTGTCAAACGTGATCACAGGGAATATGCTAGTTTAATTTTATACTTTTTAATATATCGTTTAAATCGGCGTTGACTTGTTTGCTGACCTGCGATGGAGAAGCTAATAAGGCTTTGGCTGTGAAGGTCACTCAGAACTCAAAGTTAGAGGATGAGGAGTTAGCCAAATTCGAAGCAGTCCAGAAGGCCGTTACCTCTGAAGTAAATCAATACTTAGTGCTCTCATACAAGAGTTTTCGATTTAAGTCATGAATATAGCTTAGGGATATCCTCGGACCTATCAAAGATCAGTTTCCCCTTCTCCTTCGCGACTTTTACCATTTCATCCGCACCCGTCGACGGACCTCCTACCCTCAACACTGCATCACAGTGGTTGATTAGCCGCGTCGATGACGGGTGAAAAATGCGATTGAACGTCTCGTCACCAATTTCGGTTGATCCTGCGGTAGCGATCAGCGGCAGCGCGTACCACTCCCCAAGAACCGGCATATGGCCAGCTTCGTAGATGTTTAAGGCGATCTCGTTCATGAACCGGACGTTCTGTTCGATTTTTTCTGGATCATCGCCGGTTCCCGACCGATACGGCCCTGCGACAAGAATATGCAGCGATTTTCGCTCCGGCTCACTTTCTGCCTTACGTTCAAGCAGCCCGTGCAGCTCAGCGTACTGAAGCAGCAGGATCGTCTTCCCATCCCGAATCTCGCCGGTCCGTATCATCTCTAGGGCTTGGTGGAATGGCAATTCGAGTACCTCGATGTTTTCCTGTTCCTCGTCCAGACCGCCTCCCCTTCCCGACGCCATGGTTGCGTCGTACTCAGCGACATAAAAATGCACGATCTCCGTAACAGACCCCGGTGACATATAAGCCTCTCCGACTTTTTGTACCTTCGCGAGCTTGTAGCCTGTCTCTTCCTCCGTTTCGCGAATAATGGTTGCTTCCGGCGCCTCCCGATCCAGCAATCCGGCGCATGTTTCGATCAGCATGCCCGTAGGATTTTGATTTTTATAGCTTGGCATCCGAAATTGGCAGGTCAGTACAACGGTTTGATTTTCCCGATTATAGAGGAGAATGGTCGCACCGTTGCCGCGATCGTACACTTCACGAGCCTGCTTCTCCCATACCCCGTTATCTTTCCGGTACTCGAAGGTGACCTTCTTCAGCACATACCAATTGTCCGACAGAATTTCCTCTGTAACACTTCGGATTCTGGGGTTGTTCGTCTCCATCATGCTTACTTCCTCCCTTTGTAAATACAGTTTTCTTTCGTAACCAGCAGTACACCTTCACGTTTTAGGATTTCTTCAACATAGGCTCGAAAGTGATCCAATACATGACCCTGCAGTCGTAACCGCGCATTCATGGGAGTAGAAATCATATAGTCAATCAGAGGTTCTACTTCGGTGATTCTTAGGCTGTCCTCATAAATAAACGGTTCAACCTCACGGAAATAGGGCGAGAGCAGCCCGGCCGCATTGTCCAGATGGAAATTCTCAATAACGCGGTCCAGTACCTCCATTCCAGGGTCATAAGATGTCCCCAGTTGCTCCACCTCCTGCAGGTGCCGCAAGCTCATCGTCGTGGCGTAGAAGTGGCCGTCTTGTTTTATGACACGGTGTATTTCCTGGATAGCCTGCTGAATATTCTGCACATGGTAGAGCATGTTGTTGGCGATTACTTTATCGAATTGTCCTTCATGGAAAGGAATTTCTTGCGCGTCCACCAACAGGAACTTAAATTGGGGCAAGCCTTTGAGGCGGCTCCGCGCCTCCTCCAGCATCCCTTCAGACACATCCGTTAACGTGATGCGCCAACTCTTCGGAATACGATCAGCATTGCACACCCACAAGGAACCGTCTCCGCAGCCTAGCTCAAGCAAATGAACATCCGGCTCCTGCCCAAGCTGCTCGAATACCCATTTGTGCCACCCGTGTGGATTGGTACAGAATCGGTTATAGAGGTGTATTCTGGATTGTAACCGAGATGCATTCCGATACTGCTCCCCCCACTTCTGCTCCATCTGTACGGCCTGAATAATGTCCGCCAGATGACTCCATCCCCCCTCGCCTAACCCGTCGGCGTCCTCCAACACCCCTCGGATCACCTTCACGACATTCTCGGTATGGAGCATCTTCTGCCGCACCACATCTAACTGAGCAAGAAGCGAGTTCCGAATTTTCCAACCTAAACCGGCCTCCGCAGCCAGTAGATCCCCGATCTCATCCAGTGACAACCCCACATACTTCAGCGTCTGAATTTGCTGCAGCCGTCTTAGGTCATCCACTCCGTACCTTCGAACAGCTCCTGTATGCTCTTTGTCTGGAGTCAATAGTCCTATCTGGTCGTAATACCTCAAGGTTCGAAGCGTTAATCCCGTCCACTTAGACAACTGTCCAGTTGTGAAATATGTAGTTTCCTTCATGTTTACTCCCCCCTCCCGTTTACAACTAGTAACGTTAAACCTAGTATATCTGGTTACGTGACGTTACCTGCAAGAGATTTATGTGAAACAAGAAAGACCCATTACAACACAAAGTGCAAACAGAAAAAATCTGAAAATAATTTCTTCAGTTACCCCTGCTTATAAGGCATCATCATTAGGGTCCATATCCTTCTTCAATTTAAAATATGGAAGTATACCGACTGCGGTGTTATCGGCATACAATCAAATGACAAAAAGCCCTTGCGAAACGGAGCTCACGGGGGCTTTAAGGGCTAGTAAATTCTACTGTTATACCTCGTATTTTTTTTGCGTAACGTACCTGAACAGTATGTAGATAGGCCTTGAGTTTTGAACATAACTGCTCGAAAAAAACTAAATATCTCGTTTCTCATACTCAAAAGGCTCTTCACAAGAGTAAATTTTATCGAAAAATCCCTTAAACGGGATATCGTCTTCCATACATTTTATGAGATACGACAGCACCTCGTCACACTCCGGTTCCTCACCATTGTTCTGCATCACCTCGAATGCATCAACAATATTTTCCATGAAATTCGCCTGAATAAGTAAAGGCAACTTATCCAACATCGAATCTTCAATCTTGGTCTCGGATCTGTATCCCGCGAGAACGGTTTCAAAATAATCATCCATAAACTTTTTGCGTTTACCGGCGTCTGGTTCGAATTGTATCCAGCCCACTCCGGATGTCCATAGACCTGCTAGGTCAAACATATACCAACCAAAACATGAGTTATCGAAATCATATACGGTTATCTGCCCATTATCAAAATCTATCGAATAATTCCCATCGTTGTAATCAAAATGGATCATACCGAAAGACTCACGATCCCTATCCAGTCCTTCTAAGGTATTAAGGAGCTCTACCAGCTTCTCCTTAAGCAAAGATAATTTGTTGGGGATCAGTTTATCTATATAATCAGCATTGTATTTGTCAAAAAAACTATGCCGGCGATGGACAGGCGTATAGCTTTTCGATATTTGGTGCAGTTGTCCCAGTACTTTACCGCAATTATAATAATATTCGGTAATCGGAGCATCTTCCCGGTACCGATAATTATTTTCTACCAGCAGTTTTCCCTTAGCCTTTTCAAACAGGCAGACAAAAAAGGTGTGGTTATTGTAGGTGATCTCCTCCAGCAGATTCCCCTTCTTGGAGCTGATTACATCCGAGACACTTCCTCCATGCTCGAATAAATACCTGATATACTCAACTTCTCCCAGAAAGTCTTCCCGACTCCTGTCAGGTAAGAAAGCGATTCTGAGTATCTTAGCGCCCTCGCCCTCGCCCTCTTTCTCACAGGTATATACTACATTACGCCCTCCGTCATGTGCCGGGATCAACTGGATTTCATAGCCTTCTAATCCGAACAACTCCGATACTACTGTAAGTAAATAGGTATCTCCGATTGCAACAACTTCGTTATAATTTATAACTATCGCTCCTTTTCGCACAAACATTTATATTTGTTACTGTACAACAAGAACATACCAGATTAGCGGCACGCTTAATGGACTTTTTTGATCATTTTAAGTGTAGTTCACTCTAATGGGCGCAAACCATTCCATTTGACAATACTCGCCATCATACGCATCCGTATCGATTTTTTCGAAGAAAAATTCGCTATCCAATAACTCATATTTCCCTTTGTGCTCTTCTGCAAGCCTATCGATGGCATGATATAGCGCTTTTGCACGTAGTTCGTCAATCTCCTGGTAATGATGGTTCCCAATATAGCGAAAGCCGACGCACAAGGACGCAGGGACAGTGTCGCCTGTAAAGCCGTCAGGAATATCGTTCAGATTCTTTACACGCATAGACGGTAGATAGTACGTCCAACTAAGCGATGGATCATCTGTCCTCGTTAGACCGTAATAGATATTGGGTTCTACTGGATTCGGCACTTTATGCCGCTTGTTCCACCAGAACTGCTTGGCAACCTCGGGCGCTTCTGTCGGCGATTCAGCGATCTCGATTCGATACTTTTGCCCAATTAGATGAAAGGACGGAATCATGACCATATCCGGCCCGTACACCAAATTTCCGCAAACATTGTTCTTTGGAAACAGATGTAGAGGAGGTGTTACTTGAATGTTACTGTCAGAAATTCTGCATTCGCCAGGCGTAAGCCCATACTCTCTTTTGAACGCGCGTATATAGGTTTGCTCATGTTCATAACCGCATTCGAGTGCAATGTCCAGGACCCGTTTCTCGGTTTGCATCAAAGTCTCCAAGCTGACAGCTAGCTTTCGAGAGCGGATATAGCTTTGTAGCGGCACACCAAAAGCGAACTTGAAGATCCGACGTAAATGAACATTGGAGACCTGAAGATCGGCCAGATATTCCGTCTCCCTAGTGCCTGAAACATGTTCTTCTATTCGTGATAGAAGCAAAGATAGAATCTTGTATGGCTCGATAACCCATGCACACTCCTAGGATAATTTTTCCTTATAGTAAGCATAATAGCAAACTCTGTCGGTTACGTAATTAACATTTGTGGAGATTTACGGTCAAATTGTGCTTAGGTTTCTTTACTTCTCGTTCAATAGCTATACAAGCATTCATAATACGGAAAACTTTCTAAAATCAATGTATTAATGAAGAGAGCCAAACAGATCACATCCAATAGTTATCACAAAATGAGGCCAATAAATTGAATACGAAAGTTCAGATGTTAAATGAATTTCCTATTGATGATAACCTAATCCGGGCAGAAGTAGAATATAAGCTAAGTAGGTGGGGACATATCTCGTCATTTTTCGCCATTTTCTTATTCTCTACAATTGATTTAAATGGTAAAATATTCTTATATAAGATAACTTCAGGGGGTATGTTGTAAGTGAATAGATTCCGATGTAATTCCATGATTCTTTTTATACTAATATTAATCCTTCTTCCATTCGGTAGCATTACGAGTGCCAGCGAAACAGCTACCACAGAGAAAAGCAACTATTACTTCGTCTACAATAGCTCAAAGGTCGACACTAAGGACCTCACGGCCATCAAGCAATATGTAGCTAAGTTCAAGAATACCAATAACGTTTTGTTCGACGCAAAAAACTACAAGGAAGCCCCCAAACTGCTAGATGCCCTGAAAGCACAGCAAAAGAAGCTTGGTGGCAAAGTCGCCGGAATCCAGATCTTTGGTCTGGCTAGCGATGTCCCTTCCTTCTCCTATGTCCATAAAATGAAGCCTACGGAAGGTAATTTTGAATGGAACGGCATCGAGTACGACAAGAGCGGAAAGCCCCATAAGTACGTTTCTGACCTGTTCTACTCCAACTTCAAGAACGACAGCAAATACCTGACGGACGTCACCGTCTACGGAATCATTCAGGAGAATCAACCGGTCAGCATTGTTCCCGAATGGCCTGTCTCGCGCCTTCCGCTGACGAAAGGGGAAATCTACAAGTATGTCAGTAACTATGAGGCGTATCGTAAGCAGATCCAAGGAAAATCCATTCCAACCGTTGCCCTTTCAGCCCCTGTAGAGTTTCAAAAAGGACTGGATGTAGGACAGGATGACATCGCATTCTTTATGAATCGAATGAAAGAAGAAAAAGAAGAATTCGGTTACTTCAGCAATACTGATCTTCGTACTTATTATAAGGATCTTGCTGCGAATCTGGTGAAAGAGAACAAGTCAGGGGTAATGGATCTTGTAGTAGGTAGCGAAGGAACCCCCGAAGGAGCCGCTCTGAAAAAGGATAGAAAGAATTACTTCTTCGATCGTAAAAGTGCAGCCAGCCTGAACTCCAACTACTATACAGCCTTTTTCTGGGGGTCAGGTACAGCCGAGGGACTAAATGCAAACAGTATCATCCACGATGGAATGGCGAAGGGTAAAATGATCAATCCTATCGCTTTCACTATTGCGACTTACAGCAGAGACGTTGCGAACTACTTGTGGCTTCCAGTCCCAACACCAGAGGGTGAGACAGGTGATGACTGGAATGATTACCTCGCAGTGGATAAAGAACTTTTGGAGAGAAATAATCCATTCTTCTTCGTTTACACGTACTATGAGGCGATTGATAATGGTAAGACACGTCTACAAAGCTTCTACGAAGCACAGGCAGCGTACGCCAATCTAAGCGTAAGCAATAAGCATGATCTGCGGGCGGCGCTAGGCTACGAGAACGTTTTCTCGCTACACTATCTTGGACTGGCAGATTACTAACGGTCGGTGGGCCTATCGGATTCTTTCGATAGACCCTTTTTTTCAAGGTCACTTGGGGCGAATACCTTAAGCTACAACGACTTCTTGCGAACCGGGTATAACATTGTAAAGTTAAAGGTTACGATCTCAGAATAAGGGATCATGAGTGCGTTCAACGGTTCAAACGGGACTGTCTCCATTCCGAGCACGCCTGCACGCCGATCGATTTCATAATCGGGTGACTGTTCGAGCCATGCAAATATCGCATCATATACCCGCCACATATGGGCCTCATCCCCGTGAACTCGGGCGCTCACACAAAGCCCTCCGTTTACCTCCAACGTCTCGATGCCATCTGGTACATTCCCAAACTCCCGAACTGCCAGCCCAACCCAAAGCGTATCGACTTGCTTGCTCCATTGCTCCTGTGGAATGAACACATATGCTGCTGGCCCATCCGTAAGTCGGGCATCGTCAAGCGGGACCTGCACTGTAAGCTTGCTCCACGCCACCCGCGTTCCACTCTTATCAGGTGTCATTCCCGTTCTTACTGCCAATGCCTTGAAAGGTGCCACTTCAATTAAATCAATCGCAATTGTTTCCTGCAACAATCCCCTCTCCCCTCCCATATGATTCGTGATTAACCGAGCTGTAGACTTCTTTTTAATCTTATTCAATGTTTTTCGCAAAATTCCTTCAAAAGATCACTGTGAGCGGGTATTAAACTACCGGGCAGCATCTTTTCTGCCATCACTTTCAATAGAATTACTTTCTACGGTATCTGAACGCCTTGTTCCCCGTCGTCCGTAGTTTTACCGGCTGCATGATTAACTGAAGCTTCCTGAATATAACCAAACGCCCAATGCGTCGCAGGGACGTCCGTCCATTTCGGATTCACACCGCTTAGCGGACCTCTCTCAAGCAGCTTACTAATCATTGTAATGGCCTCCGCACGGGACAATTCTGCTGCCGGACGGAACGTTCCATCCGGATAACCATTAATAATGCCGACTGCTTTCGAACTTACTATCGCTTTTTTCGCCCAATGGCCATCCACATCAGAGAACATACTTCCATTGAAGTTAGCTGCAATATCGCCCTTCATTCGGACAACCATACTTGCCATTTCAGCCCGTGTGATGGTTTGCTCGGGTTTAAAGCTGCCGTCCGGATAACCCTCCATCAATCCCATTTTCGTCACACGATCAATTGCATCCTTCGCCCAATGTGCCGCTGGAACATCCGTAAAGGAGATGGATGTTGCCTTCATCTCCATATCCAGCACCCTTGTAGCAATTGTCGCCATCTCTGCACGGGTAATACGGGCATCCGGTTTAAACAATCCGTCTGTGTATCCGGTAACGAATGCTTTGTGAGATGTCGTATCTGCTGTTGCTACCTTATTCCAATTTTCCATATAAACAATCGTAAACGTACTAAATTTATTGATTACAAAGCGAATGCCTAATTTACCTGACTCATCATAGGTGACGATTTCGCCTTTGACAAACTCTTTCGACCCATCGCTATGCTCGATGAAAACTCCCAAATCGTCTAATTGCTGCTTAGTCAGCGATACTTCGCTCAAAGGCAGTACCAGTGTAACCAGACGGTTTTGAAGATTCGTTTCAATGATCATCGGACGACCGATCACGTCCGCGCTCTTGCTGCCAGTTCCAAGCTGTACCTTCTGCTCTGCTCTTGCACGCTGCTCAGTTTCCTTGCGCTTTTCCTCTTCTTTCACTGGAACAACACGGAAATAAATATCTTCCTTTAATCCCTGCATTGAAACACTTGGTATGTCAATTCGCACATCACTTGTGGCAAGCTCGAACCCTATTCCATTTTTCCCCAAAAGATCGGCGGAAGCCTGTGGAAAAGTAACATTCAATTCTGACACTTCATCTTTTGTATCAGGTATCACGATTCGAGCTGATGAAGAACCGGCTGCCGCAAGTTGCTCCACCAGTTTAGCGACTTGCTCCGTTGTGAAATTGAAGTCGTCCTTCTTTTGACCCTTTGCGTCTGTCGTACGTCTGATGATCACTGTTGATACAACAGTTTTATTTGCATTGCCTGCATTTTCAACATTCGCCGTAATGAAATCAATTTGTGAAGAGTTGCCACCCGAGCTAGAAGAGCCAGAAGAGCCAGAAGAAGTTGTCCTTAACTCAATGGCAGCCGAAATCACTTGTGTTGTCACATTACCTGCTTTATCTTTGAGCGCCATATACACGGTCTTTGTCCCGCTGCCGCCTGTCAGGGTCCATGCTTTGGTTGCGGCAACAGCTTCCCATGCACTCCAATCGACATTATCATTCGAGAACCGCATCTGTATATCTCCCGAACCGTTGCCATCTGTACTTGTCACCGATAATGCGACAGCTGTCGTGGCGGTCGACGAAGCGCCGCCATCGATAAGGAACGTTCCTGATGGGGGTACGTTATCCAAGATCACGCTGCTTCCGTCGGTTGTTGCGCTTACCGTACCTCCAGCATTCCCATCCCTATCCGCATAATCAATTGTAAACGCTACAACTCCTTCAGTTTCAATTCCCCTGAATGTATACTTAGCCGTGTAAACAGAGCTGCCAACACTTACAACGTCTGCAGAATGACCTGCTATTACAACGGTAGGAAGTCCGTTTAAGTCTTTATTCGCCGTAAATGTCAATGTCACCGTGTCTCCAGCTTTAGCTAACTCCGAATGCGGATTATCGCTGGATACGTTAACAGCTGGTAGTGTAGGGAGCACAACCGCTTCCGGTGTCACAACCACTTCGTTGGAGTATGTGCTGCTGGTTACTGTACTACCCGCCTTGATTGCAAAATAATAGGTTGTGCCGTTCGTTAGATTTATCGCGTTGTAATTATAAGTAGTGCCCGATACAGTCGCTACTGGTGTGAGACTATAAGTATTGGATGCAGTTCCTTGATAAATATTATAATATGTAGCTCCGGTCACAGAGCTCCACGATATCATGGCCTGCTGATCCCCAACTATCGCTGTCACATTTGCAGGCGCTGAAAGCGGTAATAACAACGTCCATTTTGCATATAGCGTAAAATCTGTTGTTATTGTCGTTGATTCAAAGTCGAACGGTGACGTCGTCTCAGTATCGGTATACCAACCAGCAAAGGTATAACCGGTCCTTATCGGTACTTGCGGTTGATTGGCTTTAGTATCAATTGGTACGACTTGGCTGCCCACAGTCGTTCCGCCCTTGCTGTCAAAGCTAACTGATCGGCCCAACACTCTTTTGTACACGCCACCATCTGCCACAGCAACGAAAGTATTCTCCCCGAAAATGACGCCGCGCATATACTCCCCTATCTTGGGTGTTGCCGCTTCAATTTTCCAGTTGATCCCATCACTTGAAGTAATAATCGCACCACTCCTACCTACTGCAACATAGAGCCCGCCGTTGCCGCTGTCATAGGCCACTTTTTCAAGAGTACTGTTGACAGGAGAGGTTACGGCTACAGTTGGTAGCAGAGGACTTGTAGCGTCTGTACGAAAAATTGTTCCGCCATCACCGACCGCAATGACTTGGTTGCCATCCGACGCTATACCATTTAAACCACTCACATTGGTAAGCGATACGTCTGATTCCCATGTGGTTCCCGTGTTGTCCGCAGACTGTCTAACTACTCCAACTACGGTGTTTATATTGCCAACTACGGTGTTTATATTGCCAACTACAAGAAACCGGTTACTAACATATGTAATGTCATTATAACGGGGAGCACCCACTCCAACTGTCGTATTACTCCAAGATGCACCTGTGGAAGATTGTTCAATCCCTCCGCCATTAGATGAGGTTGCCAGGTACTTGTTATTCGCATAAGCAATTGAAGAAAATACATAGGTATTATAGTCTGTACTGCCGGTCCCGGCACTCCAATTTGTGCCGTCACTTGAATAGATAAAAAAAGCTCCCGTCCTGTTATCGTCCCGTCCAGTTGCGGCATGAAATTTTCCATTTAAAAATTTAACGGTATTGAGTCTCTTATTGGTCTGGGCACTCACATCCTGCTGCATCCAGGTCACTAAGTCCGGTGAGGTGTAGATAAGCCCGTTTAGCCCTGCTCCTACATAAAGGTTATTTCCATATGCAATAGCTCTCAAGCCCACTGGAGTTGTTAATGTCCATACGTAGGTTTCTTCGGTCGAATCCGCCTTAGCTGGAGTCGGTGCAAATAGCCCTGAATTAATTAGCAAGGTTACGATTATAAAAATGGATATGCTTCTCCGCAAATAATGCTGCAATTTACTCACCACTTTCTATGGTATAAAGCGTTTCTTTCTTTACACTCCTTATATTTTAACAAATATTAAAACGACTTTTCTTAATGAAATCTTAATGGAAGCAGGAGAGGAAGTGTACGGGTCTATCAGCGAAAAATGCGAAAGGAGCTGTCGGGAAACATAAAATATCCCAGGTTCAACCTATCGGGGTACAAAAAAATCCCCCTAGAGCCATCTCTAGAGGGATAAACATATCTCTATAACACCTTTCTTCTTCACAATTCTAAAGGCCTCTATAACCTTCCTGACTTTTGAATTTTTCGCCGTTACTTATGATACGGTTCACCGTATCATTCTAACAGCGAATTTTTAGGGCACCCAACAACAGCAGGCGCCTTCACGAATTAGTTCGAGAAGGCTAGGGCACGCAACATTCTCATCGCAACAACAGTGGCTTGAGCTTTGGTTGTATTGGACTTCGGATCAAGCTTGGTTACAGAAACCCCTGTAAGAATTTTAGCATCGATCATCATAGCTACGGCAGACTGTGCATAAGCCGCAACACTGTCCCGATCAAAGAACGAATTCAATACTACGTTGCTCCCTTGTTTCGTATTGCCTGCATATTGCATTGCATTAGCAATAACGACCGCCATGTCTTGACGAGTAATGAATGCATTTGGATCAAAAGTAGTTGCTGTTTTCCCTTTAATTATCCCAATTTCTGTCGCAGCAATAATGTCTGGTGCAAATTTTGTTTGGCTATTCACATCATTGAACGGTGAGTTCGCCAATGAAGGCATTACACCTAGAGCTTTGACAATAATCGATACGAATTCGCCACGAGTAATTTTGTCCTCTGCCCCGAACAAGTTAGCGCTCACGCCAGATACGATTAGCTTGTTAGCAGCAGCCTCCACATCAGCCTTTGCCCAGGCAGTCGTTACATCATTAAAGGACCTACTTGACTCAATAACCGTATAGATGCTATTGCCTGTTCTCTTCAACGTTACGGATACGGTACCATCTGTATGATTCGTAAATATCGTGGGCACTGGATGATATTGGCCTGTTACTGGATCGAACACTACACCTGCTACCTTGCTTTGATTAAAGTCTACTTTGCCCAGCTTGAAGATTCGGCTAATATAGATTGCATTGAATTCTGTTATTTCTTTCCAGATATTATCTGTGCCTTTGGCCTCAATCTTAAACTCTGTAGGATCAATCACGGTTTTGAACCCTTTATTCTTAATCTGATCAAGCACAGTCTGAGCAGGTACTTGGATGGTGAATCTGAACTCTACAGCATCCGAACCTAGATTGTTCTTAATCGCCTCCAGATTAAGAGCTGCAATTGGAACGAGGTATTCTATCTTATTGAGTACAATAGATAAGGTAGCTGACGTTCCTTTTTCAGCAATCGCCTTGATAATTGATGCTGCTATAACTACCTCTACATTGTTATCTACATCTCCAACGATAAGCTGAATAGGGTTGGTAGTCGATTGTTTGATCGCTTCAATAGCTTGCGCTGTATCCAGCTTAGCCGTCGTTTTGTTACCTGATTTCGTTATTTCCACCTTGATCGAATTCACAGGTGCTGGGGTAGGAGTTCCTGTTCCAGAGCCAGTACCCGTTCCTGTTCCTAAATCTGGTTTTGGATCTGGTTTTGGATCTGGTTTTGGATCTGGTTTTGGATTTGGAATTGTTCCCCCATCCAGATTGGTCATTTCTTTTAGCGGATTACTCATGGCAGATACTCTCTCAATACGAGTGCCATCTTTCTCAACAGCAATAATTTCAAAAGAATTCTCGCTGTTAGGCGTAAGATTTGTTACATCAAATCTTGTCTCTGTGGTATAGCCTTGCCACACCTTATTGGCAAATACGTCATAACCAGTAGCCCCTATAACTGCATCCCATCCTACATTTATCGTAGTGTCTGTTTTGCTAATAGAAACTACATTTTGTGGAGCTGCTAGTGCATTCGTATTCACAACACCATGAATAGGAAGATCATTCACAAGCTGTGTGGACAATGTCCCGTTACGATCCCCAGTAATATCCCAGCTCATCACGCCTGCAAGATCAAGCGTCTTCACTAGAGATGCTTTATACATCATAGACTCAGTATCATCAAAAGAAATAAAGTCGCCCGTTTTTGGGTTATACAAGTATGGTACTTTGGCAGACTCGTTCCAGTAACGAACGTAATCCGGGTTCGTAAGATAATTATTCTCTAAATCATAAAAATCAAATTTCCCATTCTCCCAAGTACCGAATGGAGCAAACGATTGACACGGGGCGTATTCCCCATTAGCTTCACAGCCTGTCCATCCGTTACCGTAGAAAGGTACTCCTAGGACTAATTTATAATTAGGTACTCCACCATTCAAATGTCCCGTAGCTCCTCCATAGACGTTGTTACTCCTCGCACTCGCCGAAGGACTAGCCGGATCATAAAACAACGGTGCATTATGATATCCAGATGTATTCCAGTTACCGCTATAATCATAAGTCATCATATTAATGAAATCGAGGTACTTCGAAGAATTAGCCAAGTCTGCATTGTCTACAAAAGATTGACCTTGATAAGAATCGATCGTCAGCAGATAATACTTGCCATCCTCTGAACCTGCTGCATCAAGGGCCTCACGCACTGTCTGCATTAACAATGTGTAATTCTGTTTATCTTCTGGCCTTCTCGAATTATCGATATCCCCACCCGCTACAGGATACTCCCAGTCAATATCAAGACCATCGAATCCATACTCACGCAGAAATTCAACGGCTGAGTTAGCAAATAAACGTCTATTTACTTCCGCATTCGCCATATTGGAGAAGTTCTTCGACCCACTCCATCCTCCAACAGAGATCATTAGATTCAGATGTGGATTAGCAGCTTTAAGCACTTGTAGATCACGAATATTAATTTCATCTTCTATGGGGTTACCGAGTACCATTTCCCCATCAAATACATATCTATTTTGCAGAGGAATATCTGGATTCTCACATACTCCACCCCTAGAGTCCTTTTCCTTCCAGCACAGGTCTGCGAAAGCATAATTGATGTGTGTAAGCTTGTCTGCTCCAATATCATTGGCAATATCCGCCACCGAATAATTTCTCTCATTCGGATTTCTAGCCCATGAGGTGTAGTAAGTTACCATATTATAATTACTTCCTGGTACAGCTGTGATCACATCACTTGCGGGAGATTGCCATAGCTTGTTTTTAGCGACTATCTTGAAGTCATAGGAATCACCCTCTGTTAGCGCAGTGGCAACATACCGATTAGAATACGTTGAATCGATTACCGTAGCATCTTTATAAATATCATATTCGGTTGCACCAGGGGTAGGTGCCCATCCTAATGACACGGATGATCTCGTTGCACTCACGATTTTCAAATCCTCAGGCTTGGATAATTCCCCCCATTTAATCGTGACTCTATTACTTCTAACCGATACATTCGTAGGCGTAATCTGTCCAGCAACCTCAAAATAGACAGAACCAGTAACCGATTTTGGAACCGGATAAGTAAATGTATTCGATCCGTTCCAAATACCACCAGTCCATCTATTATTCACATACATATCATAACCAGCTGCTCCTGGACTGCCCGTCCAGTTTAATTTCACTTCCGACTCTGTAATGTCACTAATTACGAGATTATGCGGAGGCGACAATGGTGGTTCAGGCTTCGCATTCGGATCCACCTCATCCGTCTTTGCTGTTACAAGAGCACTTCTATCGTTTGCTGCTGAAATAGCTGTTACATAGAAAGAGTAGGAAGTGTTCGGATTCAGACCTGAAATAGTTGCTGTAGGACTACCCACCCACGCAGCCCAACCTCCGTTGGAATACCACACCTGATAGCCAGAATCCTGATCGACACCGTCTACAGGTTCCCAAGCCAGCGTTATTGATTTATGCGTAACACCAGTAACTTGTACATTCTGCGGAGCAGGCAACGTGTCAGCTGCCGATGCTGTCGGAGCTAACGGAAAGCTAAATCCGCTAGTTACAATAGCAAAGCTAAGTATTACAGCTAACATATTGACGCACTTTTTCTTAATCTGCTTGTACAATTCATTCACCTCTACCTCATATTTTCATTGCAATAGGTCATCTGTCATTAGAAAACGGTAAAGCAGATATTGCATGTTTACTATTCAAATATAGGTCAAGGATTTAAGACCATTGAACATAAATCCACGTACGGCGAAACACCCAGTTCTTCCTCAAATCTCTCACCTCACGGCCATGCAATAAAACTGCTTCCTCGTTGTTCATCAATATTACTTTTTAAACTTTAACCCCTATCCTTTCTATTATAGAGTGTAAGTAAATTGCCTAGTAGTTACTGTTGTCATCATTTTGTCATGTGACAATATGGATTTTTATGTAATAAACAGAATAACTATCAAAGAGAAGTGACTGCTTGAATTTTTTATCTGAACTAAATTTGGTCATAGAAAAACTGTACTATCTCACATTCACTACTCCTGATTGGATGCCCTAACAATTAGTCATTTTCACTTATATAAATCCCAGCGGATAAACGATTTTATGCGCTAGTATTGCCCAAGGAGATTTGTGTATTGGTTATGTTTATACAAGTAGCGACAAAGAAACATATCTCTTTGAGATGTGTCAGGAATCCAATTTATAGCTCTTTACGAAAAAAATTTCGCCCTACTTATGATAAGGTTCGACGTAACATTTATAGGGCGAAAAAATGGGTGAGATTAGTTTTCTTTCAATTGAAATTATCTATCGATTAAAGTGAGCCAGTTAATACAAAGGGACGAAGCGGCTAAACCCACTGCGTCGTCCTATTGGGACCGCTAAGCCTTATCTCCAAAAGATTGTGTTTAACGCTCTGCGGGGAAGCATCTTCTCTAACGTTATAGACGAAGGCAAGAAGCTTCTAAAAGGAATCCTTCCTAACACCAAGAAGTTCATTTCTGCAGTCGATAAAATAGACAGCGGAAATTTACGGGTCGGTGGTTCCCTCCTTTTCTATCCCAACTAAATTTTATTGATAATCTCATCATTATTATAGTCATCAATAATTGAAATCGTCTTATTTGCTACTCTACAACCAAGTGAGGCATACAACTTCTTATCTCCAATAACATAAAATTCTTCTTTAGCTCTTGTAGCTGCAACGTTCATCATATTGGGATCAGAGACAGCCCATTTTGCCGCCCCACTGCTATTAGTGTCAGCTCCAAGAACAAAGTAGACAATTTGGGCCTCTTTTCCTTGAAAAGTATGAACCGTTCCGATATTCGTCGTTTTCCCATTTTCTCGTTTTGTAAAGTTAATTCCATCTAGATGTTGTGCAAGTTTATAAGCCACATTTCTAAAAGGGGTAATCACATAAATTTCATCCGCTAAACTCGGATCTTCTTGCAAACGTTTGTCAATCAAAATTTTCAGTAAGTCAGCTTGTTCTTTAACAAATTTGTCATTTGCTGTTCCGGTTGAATCATACCACTGTGATTTTCCCTTTGACTCTTTCTCTGATTTCCCTTGTACCATCAACCCATCATACGATATTTCGTTTGAAATCGTGAACATCGGATAGTTCGAACGTCTATGTACCCATAGGGGGATACCAATCCACTCATCCACATTTTTTTGAAAACCATATTGACTTGTGGCATCCACAATGGTTTGAGTAGACGCATCGGCAGAAACAAATTGTTCATCCACTTTATAGTGTCTTCCAATCAAGGTCAGAACATTTGAATCCAACGTCAATACCGGTTTTATTTGTGAGGGATCCCCGACAACCATAACCTTCTTACTTCTAAGAATTGCACCAACACTGGCTTGTGGCAGCGCTTGACCAGCTTCGTCTATGAAGAGATTTCCTATTGAATTTTCATTCAAATTTTTAAACATCCGTCCAAAACTAGCAAAAGTGGTGCTGACAACGGGAATAGTGAAATTCAACCAATTCCATGATTCTGAAATTAGCTGCTTACCGTGCTCTTTTCCAATATGTTCAGACTGTCTAATCCAAATATTCCTTGCAGCTTTCAAATTCCTTCTGTTTTCATACAGGAATTGCTTTCTAACCCTTAAAGCTGAAATAAATAGTTCTGATTGCAATTTACGAAAGTGCTTTGTAAACCATGGATTAGACTTTTGCAGTTCATCATAGGATAGTGAGAAATCTAGTTCCTTAATGTCACTTTGAGATTGCAGGTTATCCAATACTTCAATTTCCTTTGCCAATTTCATAAAAGCGTCATGTTGAGTAGCCATCCAACGTTCTAAGTCTGCTTCGGATTTCTTCGTTTGTTTCTGAATATGCTCCCTTTTTACAGCATTTTCTTTTAACCACTTTTCGAGCCTCATGCGGTCACTCAACAATCTAGTTTTTTGTTTAGATAGATCATTTAAATGATCATTCGTATCATTCAGATTTTTGAAGTACTGCGCAACTTTGGGGCCATTAAATATTTTACGAAACCACAAAAAGCTTGGCTTTTCTGAATTAACTACATCATAATTTCTCTTAGCTTGATCTTGTAGTTCAATTAGGTTTTCTATTTCAAAAGAAGCATTCCATAACTCATCTTGAAGATTTTCGCTTTCTTGTCTCAGCCTTTCAAGTTCACCCACCGCATCTGCTTTCTGAGTGATTAAACTTGTTTGTTTCTTTTTTTCTTCCTCTTCAAAAGCGATAATTTGCTCCTTATGGATTGTTTTTATTTTTCGAAGATGAACCATTTTCTCGTTATATTCTTGCACTTCTTCTCTTCTAAGCTTTAATTCGTCATACAGGCGGGAGAATTCTTGATATACACTTCCCCCTATGTTCGTTTGGTCAAGATCCTCTAAATCCTTTTCAATTGCTTCAATATTTAAAAGCAGCTTGTTCATATTGATTGACGCGCCGCCCTCTAACGAGAATACACCCCAATTTCCCTCGTTCATAAGCTCCGTTTTAATCTCGCGATTCTGTCCGAAGCCTTCACTGGTTAAGTCAGAATTAGAGATGTCCCTGAAATAATCCGCTTCGTCCAGTTGGTTTTGAAAATCGTCAGCAATCGTTTCTTTCTTTGGCAGCTCTTTAACAATATTTTGGACTGCCCCATTGTTTGAACTTGCAACAACAATATTTTTATCTGAAATAAAGGGCGGTAAAATGCCGATTTTTGCATTTTGCCAATAAACCAGACTCCCTTTAATCCTTTTATCAGCAAGCTGCGAAATTTTCGCTGCCTGTTGTACCACCAAATCAGCAAAAATATCTTTTAACAGTGTTGTTTTCCCTGTTCCTGGCGGACCATTGACACTACGAATCTCATTTTCGTCGTTTAAAGCCAAATTTACCGCAGCCTGTTGCATGAATGACAGCGCAAAATCAGGATTACTTGGGAAGCGCCCCAACGGATAGTATTTAGGTTGTAAAACAGTTGTCTCAAAAATTGGGGAGTTAAAATGATCCGACGTTTTATTGCCGTCTAAGTTTTGTCTGAACCCTGAAAAGCCATCAAAATATCGATCCAGGTTTTTATTAGTAATAACCTTTGCTTTGTTCAAGTCATCAATAAAGAACGAATGTAAATTCACATCGTCATTCTCCAGGTTTTTTAAAAATGCATAGCAGAAATTTTCTGCGGATACATGATATTTTCGAAAAAGCTCGGAAATGGCAGCATTAAATCCCTCATCAAACTTGCTGTTTAAATGACCTCTAAATGTACTTTCCACTTTTAGAATATCTTCCGGTAAATCACCATGTTGGCGGATGTAACCGCTCATTGTATAGAACATTTTGTCTGCTACAAAATTTAATTCATTATCAAGATAAATTGAAAAGGTAAACTTGTCAGATGTACTAACTTCTTCGTAGGTTTTAGGAATTTTGTATTTTTGTCTCAATAGATCAACGACTTCTTGAAAATTAAAAATGTCAAAATATAATCCTAATCCCGATTTCTTAAAAGACTTATCTGATATCCTTTGTTGTTCTTTCTGTTTAGTCAAAAAGTCCAGAAAAAATTTACCCCAGTCTTCTTCCACTGTATGCAGGCGCTTTAGCGATGTGTCTTTTCTTTTAATAGAACCCTCGGATAGCTGCTCAATCGTAATCCACGCATTTAAAATATCGTTCCTGTTGTTCATAGTCTCCTCCAGTAGCATCTATATTTACATATTATAACGCTCTGGAGCTATCATCTGAAGACAAAAGGAAAAGTTCTCCAGCCTTCAGCAAAATGAAAAAAGTACCCAAAAGGGTAACTTCGCCCTACTTATGATACGGTTCACCGCGATTAATCTTCACCGCGCGATACACCTGCTCCGTCAATACCTATCAATCGCAAGTCTCTTCGAATGCTCCGCTATACTCTGAATCATCTACTTCTTCTTCAATTTACCTACTGCAATAATCTGAATAAACAGATTTAACTTTGCAAAAAAAATAACCTACCTACAACAGGGAGGCTATAATATGATCACCATCTATGCACTAAACACACAGAACCTAATAATATCTACAATGGCATGTGAACCCATAGCTGATATCAAATCGCGCTTGCGTTGAAACCATGCAAATGGGAATCCAAATAATAGTGCTAACACAATTACATTTACAATATTAAAAGTGCTCAATTCAAAGTGAATGAATACATGTGGCAGCACCATAATCAAATAACATAATACATTTTGAAGCCTAGTAAACTTGTGGTCCCCCGCTATTACAATACAAAGTGCATACAGGAAGAATCTGAAAATAATTTCTTCAGTCACCCCTGCTTTTAAGGCTTCCATAATAAATGACAGTTGGAATGAAGGACTAATCGCTGTACTGCCTACAGCAAGTAGGACATTGATTGCACCTAATACTACGCCCACCAGCACCAAAGTTACACACGAGATCACAACATCTTTCTTCGTACTATTTTTAATTAAAATAATTNCTGGTGGCACCAATATATATGATAATGGACGACACGCCCATAAACATACTAGCTGGCATAGCTATCATTCCAAGTACACAACCGATAATAACATCCGTTAATTTGACGCTAATTCGCTGGATTCTTAAAGACACTTTACGTGGTATAATGAAACCGCTGTAAGTTTTTTCTCCTGCATATTTAGCAAGAGCGCTAACTCGACCGAGATAGCGCAGGATTATCGAGACAAGTCAAATATCGCAGTATACTTGGAAAACGAAAATACAAACAATCTGTTTTACGAGGTGTCTAAAATGACTGAAAAAGAAAAATCACATGCCGGCATGTTATACCAACCCGGTGACCCTGAGCTTGTTGCCGATCGTGATATCACCGTGAGAAAGCTGTACGATTACAATAATCTGCACCCTCTGGACCGCGATGCGCGGCAGGCAGCTTTACGCGAATTGCTGGGTAAGACTGGAGATAACTGCGTTGTGGAGCAGCCACTATTTTGCACGTATGGATACAATACGACGGTGGGCGATAATTTTTTCCTTAACGTCAACTGCAAACTCATGGACAGCGGAAAAATTACGATCGGAAACAACGTGTTTATCGCCCCTAACGTTTGTATCATCACAGAAGAACACGCGATGGATGTGGAGCAACGTCTGGCGGGATTGGAATACACATATCCTGTCACGATCGGCGACAATGTCTGGATTTGTGCCGGGGCCATCATACTGCCGGGCGTAACGATTGGCGCGAACAGTGTGATCGGCGCGGGCAGTATCGTTACGAAGGATATCCCGCCGAACAGTTTAGCTGTCGGCAATCCCTGCAAGGTAATCCGCACACAGTAATGTGCAATAGTTTTATTATTTGCCTCACACGGAATGTGCCGCATGATTATATCTACGCCAATTCCCCCTAATCCGAGATGATTTAGCAACTGCAAATATGTCACATTATCAAAAATAACTCGCTGAAAGACAAGGGTCAAAATGTCCTTGTTTTTCTTTATTTCATACTTCTAAATATGATGTAATTTCTAAACCAATATTAATTTTGAATCTCCACCAACATAGAGCTCTTCTTACATATCCTATCTCTGATTTCCTACAATAAAGATATTCGGAAAAATCAACTGTTAAAGAGCAAAATTTCAAGCGAAAGGACGAAACCACAAGTAGAAAATCACATTTTAATATGTCCCCTGAACAACAATTTCACCCTCAGGTGACCTCACCTCAACCCCATCTCGCGGGGGTAACTTTCCTTGCCCCGTAAGCGGTAAATGCGAAAATTTTCGCCTCATTTATGATACGGTTCACCCCGATTAATCTTCACCGCGCGGTAGAACTGCTCCGTCAATACCTATCAATCGCAAGTCTCTTCGAATGCTCCGCTATACTCTGAATCATCTACTTCTTCTTCAATTTACCTACTGTAATAATCTGAATAAACTTAACTGCCTCCTAAATTTAACTTCACACAAAAATAACCTCCCTACAACAGGGAGGCTATAACATGATCACCTTCTACGCACTAAACACACAGAACCTAATTATATCTACAATGGTATGTGAACCCATAGCTGATACCAAATCGCGCTTGCGTTGAAGCCATGCAAATGGGAANTACAATATTAAAAGTGCTCAATTCAAAGTGAATGAATACATGTGGCAGCACCATAATCAAATAACATAAAACATTTTGAAGCCTAGTAAACTTGTGATCCCCCGCTATTACAACACAAAGTGCAAACAGAAAGAATCTGAAAATAATTTCTTCAGTCACCCCTGCTTTTAAGGCTTCCATAATAAATGACAGTTGGAATGAGGGGTTAATCGATGTACTGCCCACAGCAAGTAGGACATTGATCGCACCCAATACCACGCCCACCAACAACAAAGTTACACACGAGATCACAACATCTTTCTTCGTACTATTTTTAATTAAAATAATTCTATGACTAGAACCCTTCATCATACTCGTAGCACCAATATATATGATAATGGACGACACGCCCATAAACATACTAGCCGGCATAGCTATCATCCCAAGTACACAACCGATAATAACATCCATTATTTGGTGTTCTTATTCTTGATAATATAAACGGAGATTATTCCAAGTTTGCTCCGGACGATCCCTTAACAAGAGCCGAAGCAGTTACCGCGCTTATGGAACTAGTTATATGGACAGGCAACTATTCGTAATAAAGTACAATTCAAACAGAGGCTTTGCGTATTAAGATGCAAAGCCTCTGTTTCTTTGTGCCATTTCAAAGAGACGTGATCACAGGGAATATGCTAGTTTAATTTTATACTTTTTAATATTTCGTTGAAATCGGCATTGGCTTGTTTGCTGACCTGAGATGGAGAAGCTAATAATAGGGTATAGATTTCATTATTTTGCTCGCATAGAATCATTCGAAATTCTATCATTTCATTTTGGTTGCTTAAGCTATAGGACAGCTGCTTCGCATCGATTTTCCCCACCTTCACGGACTGTTCAGAGATGTTCACTGCATTTTTGTCCGTTAAATCTTTTTTGGCGAAGCTAACATATTGTTCGAAGTTCATATCTAAATCGCTCTTGCTATGATGCTGAATAACCATCGTGCTCTTCTCGGGTGAGATTAAGATAAGCTGATGATCTCCTGTATTCTCAATGGAAGATGTTACGTCACTCCAGTCGCCGTAGGCTGTGACTTGGGCTTTTTTGTCTTTGGTCGCAGATTGCTGCTTCGTATAAATTGTGGCTGCTTGAATCTTAGCCAACCAGTTCACCTTCGCATCCACTGCTTCGCCGATAAAACGTAATGGAACGTAGGTGCTGCCCTTGATAGTAGAAGGGGCTACTGTCAGTTTTATCTGATTGCCATTGATCTCAGCAGTAGTTGAACCCACTTTAAGCTTGATAAGCGTACCTGGTTTACTTCCCGTGATCGTTTGCATTTTTGGATCCCAGTCAACCTTCAGTCCCAATGCTTCGAAAATAGCGCGGAACGGAACAAGTACAGATCCATTTTTCTGGATGGGTGGGACTTGGAATTTAACGATCTCCCCATTCAACAGCACCATGATTTCGTTAGGATCTGAAGGTGGTGTCGCTTGTTCATCTTTTTCTTCTTCAAGCACTTTGACGCCTTTGGCAGCGAGTTCGGTCAGAATTTTCTCTGCACTCGCATCCAGAGGGTTATTACTGAGTGAAACCTCCTTGAGCTTCGGAAGACTTGTTAAGACGCTAATATCCTGGACCTGATTATTCTCAAAGTATAAATGTTCTAGTTCCGGGTGATCTCTTAGCGGTTCAAGAGACTGGATTTGGTTATCACTTATGATCAACCAATTCAGTTTGACTAAGGATTGAATCGGCGACAGGTCCTTAAGCTGATTATCGCCGATTAACAAGTCCGTTAAATTGGTTAATCCCGCTAGCGCATCAAGCTTCTCGATGTTGTTCGAATCGATAACAAGCTGCTCCAGTTGGGACAACTCTTGTAGCGGCTCAATTTGAGTGATTTGATTGCCGTCCAGAGCTAGGAAGGTGACTTTATGCAGGTTTTTAAGTGGCTCAATATTGGTAATTCCAAGCCCTGAGAGCATTAAGCTCTCTAAATTAACAGCATGCTCTAGTCCGCTTAAATTGTTAATTTTCTGCTCAGGATCATCAGGATAGAGCGAAGTCAGGGTCTGTAGATCTTCTTTGGTAATGGGGCCAGTCAGTTTCTTTAGCTCGACTCGAATCGCTTGTTCCAAATTTTTGTCTGAGATAAGGGAGGTCTCTGCAAATGCGGATGGAATAGAAACGAAGCTTAGTAAGAATGCAAGTACAGTGATTAGTTGAAGTTTGATTGGTTTACGCAAAATGGGTTCACTCCTCGAATTGTCATAGTGACTACATTCGACATTTGTAAACTTTTTCCTTTTACAGCAAAAAAGATAGACCTAGAGGCTATCTTTTGGCAGATCTATCATCTAGCCTTCGCAGGAAGATGTGCCTTCACCGCCTACATGGCTTCTTCAATCGGATTCTTTCGTATGCCACACGTCACGGTCAAGCAGGACGGCTTTGCCGTCACGTTTGCTCTCGCCCTCCATAAGGACATAAGAATGCTGCAGCTTGAGCGCCTGTTCAACGAGCAGCACCTCGAAGGACTTCTGATTGTTCGCTCAGACCAATATGCCCGAAGATCGATCCGCGATGCCTGGCTCTAATCACAGCAACCTGTTACATCTTTGTTTGCTGATATAAATAGGCCCTCATCCAAACGGGCAAGAAACAGCACCTCCAAACAGCAGTGGTGATTCCATCCTAAATAGCAACTTAATGCGAAAATTTAGGCACCAAGATTGTACCCTTACTTCAGCAAATATGTCGGCATGGCAAGCTCAGACCCTACAAGTAAAGAATGGCTATGTTGAATTACTGGTAGTTCAAAAGAAAGCCTATCCAAGTTGTAAGGGACTGACCCCTTAACGTGAGACAAATTAAAACACCTTCAAGAGAATT
>NZ_RZNY01000004.1 GCF_003994475.1 Paenibacillus anaericanus
AAAAAAAACGGCACAGTTCTTTTACCCATGCCGTTTCGGATTTCATTTTTATTCTCGGTTTCGTTTTGAGCTTATCTTAATGACATTGACCGAATGGTAGCCCTTTTGTTTAGCCTAAATATTATGCTGCGGATACGTTTGATTTTCACGGACACCCGAAACCTCGTTTCATCCTACGCCGTTAAACCCGCATTGCAGCGATTGAGAAAACAACTAAAATTCAAATACACCCCAAAATTGCTATCCAAGTGCTACTTCCCACAGTAACTTAAGGACTGTTTTAATCGTTATAATTTAGTAGTTGAGTTTAATATTGCTGTAAATACATAGATTCAAATTTAGTTCACGTAATGAAATCTAAGATTTATCGACGGGAGGACTCATGAAAAAAAGATATATTTTTTTGGTACTCTTAGCATTCAGTATTTTATTGTTAATTGGATATAATAGATTCTTTTATAGTTTTCAAAACCTTAATAATAATGCAACATTATTTAGTGGTCCCTTAGAATCACCAGATGGTGAGTATAAAGCAAGTGCATATTACATCCCATATGGCGGCGCAGCAGGTGGCGTTATGTATATTATCGAGGTTGAAGAAACCCAGTCCGGTATGAAAAAAACGGTTTATTCAAGCAATCATAAAAACGATTTTTCTTTAGAATGGAGATCCCCAGAAGTCCTTAAGATTAAGAATGAAAGTCCAAATTATAATGAATATAGAAACATAGAGTTGAATGTGAATTCAGATATTTATGAAGAATCCGGAGCGGCTTGTCGAAGTTTATTGTTAAAAGGAAAGTATACAAATTGTTATAAGGAGGGGGATGACATAAGTTGATTCAGACTAGAATTGCGATCAAATCAACTACAAAACAAAAAGTCTTTTCAATCGTAAATGCAATTATTATCGGAGTTATTTTGGGATTAGCAGCAAAGATTGTGGATAATCCTTCTTATTTCAACCCAATATTCACTGGAATAGGTGATCGTCTTGGTATATGGGTATTTGTTGCTACACTTTTATCGGTTTTTAGTTATTCGCCCAAATTAGCGGCTGTAAAAATATTTGCCTTTTTTGGGTCGATGCTTACCGTTTATTATGTGTACACAACGCTTGTGCTACATTTTTTCCCGCAAAGAGAAATTATTTTTTGGGGCATATGCGGGGCGGTATCTCCTCTTTGTGCTTATATTATGTGGTACGCGCGTGGAAGCGGATTGTTTACTAATATTGTTTTGGCTCTTCCAATCACAGTATTGCTGTCAGAAGGGTTTGAATTACGGAACGCTTACTTACCCGTTCACACTCATTACTATTTAATACCATGGCTTATGGGAGTATATCTGATCATGATAGTTGTTTTGTTACTTACAATTACGAGAAATAAAAAGAAACTATTGGTCATTCTACCCATAGCTATTATCTTATCTTTAATCCTGATCTATTTTAATGCTTTTGGCCGTCTATTTCCTGGAATGAACAGTGTTTTGCAAGGCGTGATCTGAAAGCGTTACAGTTGTTTAAGTGATCCATCATTCGATGGCGACCGACCTAGACAAGCCTTTTCACTCAACAGGGTTTATAGTATGCTAGCCATAAAAGGGAGGAGAGGGAATATATGGTGAAACAACTGATCATCGGAGACGCTATACATGAGTTGGCCACTACGCGCCGCATCCTGATGTGCTTGCCCGATGAGCATATGACGTGGAGGCCGCATGTGAAATCGATGACTTTGGGAGGATTGGCCACGCACCTGATCAACCTGCTGAACTGGCAAGTAGCGATCTTACTTTACACGGAATTCGATACTTCGACCGTACCGCTTCGGCGTGAAGCTTTGGAAAGTCGGGAAGAGGTGCTGGAAGAATTCGACGCGAACGTCGTCAAGCTTGAAAAGCTGGTGGCCGAATGTGACGAGAAAACACTTGACGAGGAATGGACCTTGCGGAACGGTGAACATATTATTCTGCGCCAACCGCGGGCGAACGCGCTTCGCACCTTCGGAATAAGCCACATGATCCACCACCGAGCGCAACTCGGGGTTTATCTGCGGCTACTTGATATTCCTGTTCCGGGCTTCTACGGTACCTCAGCCGACGATGAAGGCAAATGAACTAAGACGGGAAACTCCGGATTAAGATCGGGAGGGGAGCTCCCGAAGGTTGAATAGATATAGAGTGATCCAGAAGAGGAAACGAATAATACAAAATAAGTGCCTGTCATTGAAGAACAGGCACTTTTTATTTCGGTTAATATTATTTTAAATTGGGAGTTTCCTCTTCAAACTACTAAATAGCGTGAGGCTCGATATGCACTTGGACATCATACACATCATACACTCGCTTAAGTTCATCCTCAACTCTGGTTGAAATATCATGAGCTTCCTGAATATCAAGATCAGATTTAACCAAGATGACAATATCTACAACTGGATTACTACCATAATTTCTAGCTTTAACATCCTTAACTCCTTCCACATCACTAATGGAAAGAACGGTTTTCTCGTATGCAGCTAATGTCTCTACATCAAATCCATCGGATAAATTATGTGTAGCATCACGGAAGATATCCCAAGCCGTCTTACAAATTATTAAACCTACAGCTATCGCTGTAAGGGGATCAAGCCAAGGTAGATTAAATTGGGCTCCGACTATCCCAACGACTGTACCAATACTTACTATAGCATCAGAGAGGTTATCTTTTGCTGCAGCCATGACAGCCTGACTCTTAATTTTATTTGCTAGGTTTTTGTTGTACCGATATACGAAGAACATGATAATCGCGCAAAAAACTCCTATCCACGCTGAGATTAAATCAGGTGAATCTTGTCTACCTTCAAACACTGAAGAAATAGCTCCAATAAGCACCTGTATCCCTACTGCTATCATAATAAAGGATGCTATTAAGGAAGCTATTGTTTCAGCTCTCCAATGCCCATAAGGATGATCATGATCCGCTGATTTCTGAGACATTCTCAACCCAATCAAGACAGCGATGGATGCAATAATATCCGTTGTATTATTCAATCCGTCAGCTTTTAGAGCTTCAGAATTAGCAGTGAATCCAATAAATAGCTTGATGGCGGATAAACAGATATATGCCAGTATGCTAATAATAGCTCCGCGTTCCCCTAATTTTAAATTATCGTATCTTTGTTGTTCCATCCCTGCAATCCTCCACAACCACTTTTCATTTTTCGATTTGAACAGTATATCAAGTGGTAATCGAGTGTGTCTAGAGAAACGTTTTTCCCTTGTACTAATAAAGTGAGGAGGGATAAAAAAAGTTGCCCTTAGTTAAAATATGAGGAAAGTCTATGTGGATATCCTTCGCAGAATTCTGTCTATTAGGTGCTCAACCTTACAGATTGCCCTTTCAAATAATTGGAAGGGTCTTTTTTGATTACGATAATTCAATTGGATGAACTGATTCCATTTGCCATTACAGTAATAATTGTTATACACTATTTTCTATCACTTCTTGTCGGATATTAGTGTAAATTCAATCATTCTAATTAAAAATCCTGAGGTTTTTCACTTAGTGATAAGAAAAAATTATTTGAAACGGGGAAATTTAATGAATCACAAGAGACATCAAAAATCTAATAAACTGAAGATTTTATCAAAAGTATCTTTTATTATTATTGGGGCTCTTATAGCTGCATATGGTCTAGAAGCAGTATTAATACCCAACAACGTTTCAGACGGTGGTGTGACTGGACTAAGTATCGTTAGCTCGAAACTGTTTGGATTACCATTAGGGATGCTAATTGCCATAATAAACATCCCTTTTGTTTGGTTAGGATATAAGCAAATTGGTAAAAGCTTTGCTGTGTATTCAGTTATCGGTATTGCCTCATTAGCCATTGGCACTAGTCTAATGCACCATGTACCCACGATTATTCAAGGTGATACATTGTTAGTTACCGTTGTTGGCGGGATTATCATCGGTTTTGGTATGGGGTTAGCGTTGCGTAATGGTGGAGCAATAGATGGGATCGATATGTTAGCTGTACTACTTTCACGTAAATTACCTTTTGGCACAAGTGATTTAATCTTATTCCTTAACATGTTTGTCTTTATTGTTGTTTCAACAGTATTTGGTCTACAAGGAGCTATTCTATCAGCACTTGCTTATTTTATTGCTTCTAAAGTAATTCATATTGTTGAAGAAGGTTTGAGCGGATCTAAAACTTTTAAAATCATCACAAATCAACCCGAAATCATGGTAGAAACCATTCGTGACCGATTAGGTCGTGGAGCAACCTACACAGATGCTTACGGCGGCTACTCAAATGAACAATTCAAAGAAATCACTTGTGTAATTAACCGTCTCGAAGAAAGCAAAATAAAAGATATTATTAATGAAATTGACCCGAATGCCTTTGTTGTTGTATACGATGTAGCAGAAGTTAAGGGCGGTAATTTCAGAAAGCATAATATTCATTAATTACTAAATAACGCGTTGGTCGAGAAAACATCCATTCTCTCGCCAGCGCGTTATTTGTATGCCTTTATGGTGGGAAGGCTTCATAACTTGCGCAAACAAGGGAACAGTTCCTAGTTACATATTTTCAAATATTTATATTTATTTTCATATGTTTTAATTGACGCTTAACTTATGTGAAGTTATATTTGCTACTTATAGAGAAATAACAGTTAAGGAGACAAGCAGAGTGGAGAAACGTTCAGGGAAATTCAATAAAGTATATGCCATGCAACTGGCTACCGTATTTCTTGGTTTTGTCATATTCGGTTTATCTGAAAATATTAAAGGACCTGCAATTCCACGTATTCAGTTCGAGTTTATGCTCAATGAATCACAATTAGGTACTTTATTGTCCTTAAATGCGCTAGGATATCTAATTGCGTGTTCCTTTACCGCATACTTAGCAAAAATATGGGGGATTAAGCGAGTAACCATTATAGCTTTTGCATCGATGGCGCTTTCGGGAATATTAATTTTCTTCTCCCAATATTATGCTATGTTTTCTGCATCTTATTTCTTAATGTATATTGGAAACGGAATGCTGGAAATTGGGTTAGCCATTTTAGGTGCCCGTATCTTCGTTAAGAACACGGGGACAATGATGAACCTATCCCATGGATTTTATGGCCTCAGTTCGACGGCAGCACCACTTATTGCAACAGGTTTGATGAAGCTGACGATCAATGGATATACCCTTGACTGGCGAGGAATGTATCTCATCGTGCTTTTATTATCATTAATCCCAATTATATTAGTCCTATTCAGTACTTTTCCAGGGGATGATATTAAACATGAAGATCGCTTGCCTATTAAAACATTGCTTAGAGATCCAGTTTTGTGGCTAATGGTACTAGTGCTATCATTTGGCGTTGTTTCGGAGTTAGCTGTAGGTGGTTGGCTTGTTAACTTTCTAGAAAAAGCATATGGGTGGGATACAGTTTCTGCCTCAGGCATGTTATCAGCTTTTTTCTTATGTTTTGCGCTAGCGCGGATATTACTTGGACCGTTAACAGACAAATTTGGTTTTACCCTTTCATTGGTTGTTTTCTCAGGGATATCAGCAGTTTGTACTTTTGCAGCAATTCTGGGGGGAGAAGACCTAGCCTTCTTATTCGCTGCAGCCGGTGTAGGTATAGCCATGATTTATCCAACCGTCATGGCTTTTATTGCTAGAAGATACCCCAAAGGGAGTGATACTGCAATAACTATTACAGTAACTCTGATGGGGATTGGCAGTGTAATTGGTAACTATCTGATCGGGGGAGTTATCGAAATCACGAAGGGTATATTCGGAGATAATTCTCAGCTAGGACTACTTCGTGGGCTACAGGTTGGGTATGGAGTTATAGGTTTATGCGCAGCTTTGAGTTCAATTACGGGAATTATACTATTTATTCATCTACACAGACGCAAAGAAGTTATCTAGGATTAGTTGTAAAATGAAGTAATTCAAAAAGCAAAGGGTTTCCCAAAAGGCAGTCAAACTAATTATGTTTGACTGCCTTTTAATAATTTCTAAATTCTGTTTTAAGTATACTGACACCCTTATATCATGGATACCAGCTATCAATTATTCTATAAACTTGTTGGCATGTTAAAATACCGTTAAATGTTGAATGTGATAAACGATGCATTCTACAAAGTCATTAACGAAGGGGGATGTGTCGCTAGCGGCTGCAATGTATTTATCGTTGTGATTTTGTCGCTTGATTCCAGGAAGAGATGGCAACTGGCCTGTTATGCGTGCATGCTGAACATAATCGAAAAACGCCTGTCCCGTTCGATGCTTGAAGAGGAGAAAGAAGTGCCGCTCGCTCATTCGGCATAAGCCAGCCATCTATATAAAGGATAACTTTTCACTTGAACGAGGAGTGTGAACAGCATAGAGGCGGAGCCGTTGAGTCGAGCAGAGTGTTCACGATGCATGGTATCAAGGAATACTGATCACCTGTGAGAAAAAAAATTAATATTTAATTTGATACAACCCCGGACTGGACAAAAAAAGCAGTGACACTAAAAATATGGATACATGTGACTATATTCGGATTGAGCATTCGCTTTTTCAGCCATATCGCATAGATATATGTGATATTTCCGCAGAAATCTATCCAATACCATTCCATTATTAATCTTTTAGCTTCGATCCAGTTCAAAAGAGTCTCTTTGATATAGCAATATGAAGCGGGTGGAGAAGGGTATATCGGTCATCTGCAGAACCGCTGCAGCAATAGAACGGGGGGCTCGAACAATTCATGAGACTTTTGGATAATGACAACCACACTTAAGTTTTTGTCCTTTGCTCACGCACCCAAAAGTAGATATGTATTGGGAATAAGAACTGAGGCACCAGGCTAGTAGAACCGTAACAAGTTAGTTAGGGAGGATAAAGGTTCTACCCGTGGCAATAGTCCATAGGTAGAACCTTTATCTGTATTACAGGCGTGTAATGCTTTCAATAATAATATCATGACGATGATGTGTAGAACCGCTTACTCGAATCGGCACACTCGTTCTGCCAGAAATAAGATGTCTATGACCTTCCACGAATCGAGTCAATTGACGGAAACGATGAAAGTGACGAGGTCCTTGACCATTGATTGCTGGTCCAGTTGTACCTGAATAGCGATGTCGATGTCCGTCAGCTACTTGAGTAATCCCATTAAACGTATGGCGATGTGTACCAATACCAGGAATAAAGCGATCGGTTAAGTTGCGAAAGCGATGTCTATGTCCATCATTAATGGAAGTGTTGCCAGACATCCGATGCTGAAAACGATCGGTTGTTTGTGAATAGTGTACGTCCTTGCGGGGGTGCTTTCCTTTTTTCATCTTCACATCTCCTCCCAATATCCAGTAATTTTAATCATCATAATTTATGAAGATGGCATATGGGGGGGAACGGCGATTGCCAAATTATAACCACTAATCGTTACCTTGGTCCCATTGATAAAGGCTGATCTTTATTTGTTAATGATTAGCCTTTATTGTACTCTGATTAAGAGAAGAGGAGTCTGAATGGTAATCAGAATATATTCTTAAACACACAGTTGAAAAGGACAAGAACATATATACTTTGCCGATTAGATGATTGTCTAATGTTATTCTGCATCACCATTCTCAATTTAATGTTTAGGAGAGATTGAATGAATTCTTTGATTCTCGGTTTTCAGGAAATGGAAGATACGCAGCAATTGCTCGTAGGTGGAAAAGGGTTAAATTTAGGGAAATTATCAAAAATTGAAGGAATAAAAGTACCCGAAGGATTTTGTGTTACAACAGTGGGATATCAAAAAGCCATCGAACACAACGAAACGTATTATGCTTTGCTGGATCAACTAACCATGTTAAAAGTTGAAGATAGAGATCAAATTAGTGAAATCAGCAGGAAGATCAGGCAAATCATTATGGATGTAGAAATTCCTACCGATGTTGTGACGGCAATTACTCACTATCTCTCCCAGTTTGGTGATGAACATGCTTATGCAGTACGCTCTAGTGCGACTGCTGAAGATTTACCACATGCCTCTTTTGCTGGTCAACAAGAGACCTATTTAAATATCATCGGCACAGGTGCCATCTTGCAGCATATCAGCAAATGTTGGGCTTCCTTATTTACGGATCGCGCGGTAATCTACCGAATTCAAAATGGATTTGACCACAGTCAGGTACTCTTATCCGTTATCGTTCAGAGGATGGTTTTCCCACAGGCATCAGGGATTCTATTTACCGCTGATCCGATCACTTCTAACCGAAAGTTGCTATCCATCAATGCCAGCTTTGGACTTGGAGAAGCACTCGTCTCTGGCTTGGTATCTGCCGATTGTTATAAAGTACAGGAAGAGAAAATCGTCGATAAGATGATTGCAACCAAAAAGTTGGCTATCTTTGGACGGAAAGAGGGCGGGACAGAGACACAGCAGATCGATCCTGATCAGCAAAAGACTCAAACACTTACTGAACAACAAATTATACAACTAGAACGCATCGGAAGACAGATCGAAGCTTACTTTGGTTGCCCGCAGGATATCGAATGGTGCTTAGCCCATAATACATTTTATATTGTTCAGAGTCGGCCAATCACTACTTTATTCCCGATCCCTGAAGCGAATGATCAAGAAAATCATGTCTATGTGTCTGTCGGTCACCAACAAATGATGACGGATCCCATGAAACCACAGGGATTGTCTTTTTACCTGTTAACAACTCCTGCACCCATGCGTAAAGCTGGTGGAAGGTTGTTTGTTGATGTCACACCACATCTGGCTTCACCTAGCAGCAGAGAAATGATTATAGATGCCTTGGGGAAATCCGATCCACTCATAAAAGACGCACTTATGACGATCGTACGGCGGGAAAATTTTATAAAATCATCACCAGATGTTACAAATGCGCCGAGTCCTAGTAAAAGCAATGAAGGCGTATCTCCTGCGGGATCTCAAGCACAAATTAAATACGACCCTACAATCGTTCATGATTTGATTGAGCGTAGTCAAACATCGATAGAAGAGTTGAAACAAAACATCCAAACGAAATCAGGATCAGATTTATTTGATTTTATACTAGAAGATCTCCAGCAATTAAAGAAAATTCTATTTGACCCACAAAGTCTCGGTGTGATTATGGCTGCTATGGATGCTTCATCATGGATCAATGAAAATATGAACAAGTGGTTAGGTGAAAAAAACGTAGCAGATAAGCTTTCTCAATCTGTACTAAACAACATTACTTCGGAAATGGGTCTGGCGCTAATGGATGTCGCAGATGTGATTCGTCCTTATCCTGAAGTCATTGATTATTTACAACATGCACAAGATGATAACTTTTTGGATGAACTGGTTAAGCTCAATGGTGGGCAGGAAACTGGGGACGCTATCTATGCTTATCTGGTCAAATACGGAATGCGATGTAGCGGAGAAATCGATATTACCAGAACTCGTTGGAGTGAACAACCAACTACACTTATCCCCATGATTCTCAGTAACATCAAAAACTTTGAGCCTAATGCTAGCCACCGGAAATTTGAGCAAGGGCGACAAGAAGCTTTGAATAAAGAACAAGAGTTATTAGATCGATTGAAGCAATTACCAGATGGTGAGCAAAAAGCCACAGAAACAAAACAAAAGATCGACCTAATTCGGAATTTCATCGGGTATCGTGAATATCCCAAGTACGGCATGATTAATCGCTACTTCGTTTATAAACAAGCTTTACTAAAAGAAGCCGAACAACTCATACAAGCAGGTGTTATTCATAAAAAAGAAGATATCTATTTTCTCACTTTTGAAGAACTTCGCGAAGTCGTGTGCACAAACAAACTGGAATATCAGATCATTAGCAAACGAAAAGCCGAGTACAAATTATATGAAAGACTAACTCCTCCACGTGTTATCACATCTGATGGTGAAATCATTGCAGGTGAGTACAAACGAGAAAATCTCCCATCCGATGCTATTGTAGGCTTACCTGTTTCTTCTGGCGTTATAGAGGGGCGAGCACGTGTCATCTTAAACATGGAAGATGCTGATCTAGAAGATGGAGATATATTAGTTACCCCATTTACTGACCCTAGCTGGACAACATTGTTTGTTTCTATAAAAGGCCTAGTTACCGAAGTTGGTGGGCTGATGACACATGGGGCAGTTATCGCACGCGAATATGGCTTGCCAGCAGTTGTTGGGGTGGAGAATGCTACCAAACTGATAAAAGATGGGCAACGAATTCGCGTGCATGGAACAGAAGGGTATATCGAAATATTGTAATGGCTGAATACGACAAAAGAGCCTTTATCATAATGGACGGCATTAATACATTAACGAGATAGAAATATGACGGAAATCAGGGAATCAAGGAATCAAGTATTATTGAAAAACAAACGATGTAGGGATTCGAACTGAAGTTATTGGATACAGTAGTCATCGGGCTGGTCAGGCTGGGCTCGCCATGGGGTATCATTTGCAAAAGCAATCCGGATCAAAAACAAATGTTCACCGGTTTTTAATATTTCCCTAAGGAGGTTAATTAGATGAATGTTGTGGTTACAGAATACAACGATGATTGGAAACAGAAGTTTAGCGAGGAATCTCAAAAAATAAAGGATATTTTTGGGGATGAGTTAATCGACATTCATCATATAGGTAGCACTTCAGTTCCAGGGTTAAAATCCAAACCAATCATTGATATCATGCCAGTAGTAAAAGATATTGAAAAAATAGATTCGTTTAACGAACGAATGGAACAACTTGGTTACGAATGTATGGGCGAGCTCGGCATGAAAGGAAGAAGATATTTCCGGAAGGGCGGGGATAATCGCACTAATCAAGTGCATGTGTTTCAAGGGGATAACAAGGAAGATATTACTCGCCATTTGGCGGTAAGAGATTACCTCCGAACATATGCCGATGAAGCACATCGTTATGGAGATTTAAAGGAAAGCCTCGCTAAACAGTTCCCAAGGGATGTTGAAGCTTATATGGACGGTAAAGATTCGTTTGTTAAAGAGCTAGAAAGAAAAGCGCTATATTGGTGCAAAATTGACAAGTAGACTTTGAAAGTCGCATTTTCTATGCGGCTTTTTTGAAGTATATAAGCTCTTGTCATAGCTCAATGACAGGAACTTATATACTTTACCGAAATTAACAAGACCATGTATGTTTTGCTGATGAGATGAATTTTTCATCATTGGTGTGAAGGAATTCAAAAGATGTATATAGCGGCAGAGAGAGGATTAAACCAGAACCTCAAAGTCATCGTGCAATCTGCGAAGGCGGTAAGCATTCATAGCGAATTCGCGCAGCTCCTCAAGAATGGAATAATTCGCCCATGCGCCGGCGATAGCGCCGATTCCAGGTACCATCTGCAGCATTTTCCGGAAGTCCATAGAATCACGATACTCGATTTGAAATGTCTCCCAGTCCATATTCCGAGAGTACTCAGCATCGGAGTTCCACTGTTCCTTTTCAATATGCCAATGCTTGATGGAATAGAGCAATTTGGCACGGCTTTCCGGCCCCGAAAACGTCATTTGAAACACCTTGAGAATAAATACCCGCTCGGAGAAGTGTTTGGTGTCATAACCGTAAACATGCGCCAGCTCGAACAAAAATTTCATTTTGATGGCAATTAAAGCTGGAAAGTCTACCATACTAAATATAATTCCTCCAGCTCCCGTTCCAGCGCCTTCGGCAACCGCGATTTTTTGATACAAGGCAAACAACTCTTTCGCTTCTTGGTCGGCAGATTCCAGTTCCAGAGTACGCTGCACCTTACGGCTAGGCGTATATTCTGCACCGAACAGTGCCGTGCGCACGATCGATCGTATGGTGGTCGTAATGATGCTGAGCACCTTCGGCGGAATCAAATGATTTATTCGATTGCTAATGGTTTTCGATGTTTTTTCCAGCCATCCCGGCGTTTTGAACATTTGTTGTTCCCAGTTGGAAACTTCCCTCTGTACTTAATGTTCATAATTCAAAATGAATCGCTCCTCCAAAAGACATTGGCTATATTATAACGAATATTTCCTTGATTCGGAACAGACCACGGGGGGGAGCGGCCCTCGACTGAAGTCCAGTATCGAATAAGGAACGTTATCAGTGAATAAAAGAACGAAGAAAGGACATTATTAACATGGAAAACGTATCAAATGAAGATAAATTGGAAGCAATAAAATCTTTACAGTCGACAATTAATAAACTCGAGAATGCCTTGTCCCAGATGACTCAAAAAGGTGCAAATACTACTCTAGTAAAGAAACGGCTCAAAGCTGCATACATCGGCTTAGCCATGTTAGAAAGCGCTTGGAATCAAAGACCCCATCAATACACCCCTGAAGATATAGCAGAAGCTCGTAATGTTATTACTGGTTTACTTCCATCAATTGAAAACAGTTATGCTAAGTCAAAGGCTGGTAGTCCCCAAAGAACGCTTTTAGAAAGAAGAATTAAATCGTTGAAACTAGCTGTCCAAGCGATTGAAGATATTTCCACCTGAAGCACGCTTATGGGTAGAAGAAGCTTAATCTTCCTTGTAACCCTTCTAAGATTTCTTCTGGTACTTCTCTGACTTTGATATCTGCACCTAAGAAAAGAAGCCAATTCGTTATTTCGATTAATTCTTCTGAATTATTAACATTGATAAAAGTCTTTAGAATGGCTGTGGTTTGGTAAGGATTCGTATAGGAAATCGAAATATTTATAGGATGGTATTTTTTGAACTGGGCAATCGCCATTGAACCAAGTTCAAGGACAAGGTTGATTGCTTCTTCCTGTTTGCTTAGTTGTTCTAAAATCTTTTTCTTACTTACTCTTTTTTTCGTAGGGTATGGTTCCACATCGGTGAGATCATCGACAGGAAAAATCCGTCTCTTTTCTTCCTTTAAGTCAAAGCCTTCAATTAGCCATAGACTTTTTTCGCGATAAAGGTGCAAGAGATAAATGGGATAAGACTTTAATTCCCTCTCTTCTTTGATGGAAACCGATAAATAGCTATCCAAAAGAAGGAATTGGATGAGTTTTTCTAACATAGGATGGGGGAGGTCTGACAGGTCAAGCAGATCGGGATTATGGGGGTTGGTCCCTTCAAAAAGCAAAATTTGATTTAAAAGAACAAGGTCATCTTGCTGGTTTTCTGAGATGAGGCCTAGTAATTTTTCAGCTAAAGACTGACGGCTCTTTAGATAAGGGAGTTGTAGATTTCTTGTGGCCATAAAGGCAATAAACAGAGCCTTAATCTCATTATCAGTAAAACGAACAGTGGGCAGGACAGAGTTGTTCATGACAAAATAACCCCCATCCCTTCCAACTTCAGCGACAAGTGGCATCCCCATAGCTTCAATTTCTCTGATATCTCTTATAGCTGTCGAACGAGAGATATTAAATTCTTGCATGATTTCAGTAATTGTAAAGTGGGCACGATTGTTGATATACCGCATGATGATATTAATCCGTTCAACTTTTTTCATAGAAGCCCCCTAAACAGTATCATTATTTGACATGATTTAAGGCTATTATAAGCCTATCAAGTGAAAAGACAAATCATTTGATTAATTTTAAAAAAAGGTAGGTTTTGAATATGGCAGATTATACACTCGAGGAAAAAGACAGCTTTATCGTTTTAGGTATTGGAACTGAGCTTAAGAGCCATTACTCAGACTTTGCCGGCCTCAACAAGGAAAAGGCAGAATTTTGGTCGGCTGTCGAACAAGATGGAAGGCTTGACACTTTAAAAGCAATCGCCACAAATGATTACATTTTTGCCGTGAACGAAGCGGTGAATAACAAGATGATGTATTATGCTGGCGTCATGACAGAGGCATCCTTACCAGAAGCATCGAGAATTATTCAATTCCCTAAGGGGGAATACCTCGTTGTTAAAGGAGAAGCGAAGACAGCTGATGAGCTCGGTAATCAGCTTGCCGGCATTGCCTTTGGACAAGTCTTACCAGAAGCAACGAATTTTGCCTATGTTGGCGGGCCGAATACAACAGCCCTGATGGGGCAGCGAAACGACTTAGTATTTGGAGAAATGTGGATTCCTGTTGTTAGGAAATAATGTAAATGCTTCCGATGTAAGTTTTGCTCGAAGCACGCACTAGGAAGTAACGCTCACAAAACTTTAAGGAGGGATGAATATGTCCTATATCGTTGATTTTAAAAATGTGTCTACGGTTGGTTTAGAGTCTTCACCAGTAGTAGAAGCGCTTGCTGGTTTACGAGCTAATGAAGCCCGTTACTTTATGAACAAATATAAGCATGAATTTACGGTTGTACCAGCTAACGAAAGCCAGGAGACCCTTGATTATGTGAACCGAATTTTGAAAGAAGAACGTGATATTGAGTTTGTGGCCAAACCTTTAGAAACATCGCGTTTTCAAGTGGAAAATATTCAATTTTCTTACGTCTTTTATGAAGATGGTCTTGGACTCAATGTCATGTATACGGTTGATGACCCTAAGAAGCGGGCCGTTGGTTTTAAGCTTTCTGAGGGGATGGAGGTACCTAAAGAGTTAGAAGGGAAGTTTAAGTTTGCAAGGCAAAAGTCTAAATTAGCTGGAACAATTCGGGGCACGTTTTTTGTAATTAAAGGAGAATATTAAAGTATTACGATTTTAACTTGCTAACTAGAGTGTAAATAGGTGGTAATCTTATTGATTATCAACTGACAATTTGATTTTAACAACTTCTTCAGAGCTGCGGAATTTCGCAGCTCTTTTGTACATTCAAACCATGAACGCGGATAGTTCCAATCCAGAACCTTACCGAATGAGGATTGATACCAAAGTGACTACTACTCTAAGCCGATGGTTGCAAGTTATCTTGTAAAGGTATTTCTTAATTTTACATAGATAAATGACCTCGGGATCGAAGTAATATTTAAGAGCTTTGTGTTATGTGCCGAATTTACTACTATATTACGTAGTGGAGGCGTTGAAGATATACCTTGACTTTGAAGTATACTTCAACCCTTATACTGTAAATATAGTAACGTATGCATTAGGCACAAACTATTGATGAAGTAATAAATGAATATATAAATTCATTTCGTGCAGTATAAATTAAAAAAATGTGCATCATGAAAGGAGATATAAAAGATGAGTGTACAAATTTATAAAAAAAGACGTTCAATTAAAAGTTATCTTTTTGAAAAATATTTAGGTTTGCGAAATACAAAAAAGGGTTTTTCCAGTATTGAAAACACTACACAGTTTGTAAAACAAGTAGGAATTGAGAATTATAAGCCATATATTTTAGGAGATGTTAATTTTTCCAGCGATATTAAGGAGGAAGTGATTGAGGACATAAAGGTATTTACATTAAATGACCAAAAATCTTTGACACAAAAAGTAATTCTTTATATACATGGAGGTGCTTGGGTTAACCAACCTTTAATTTTTCACTGGAAGTTCATGGATATAATGGCTCAATCTCTTAATGCAAAAATTATTGCCCCTATTTATCCTAAAGTACCTCATTTTAATTATAAGCATTCCTACCCAAAACTCTTAAACTTATATAAAGATATCCTTGGAACTGTTAAAAGTCCCAAACAATTGACCATCATGGGAGATTCAGCAGGTGGAAATATATCACTTGGTCTGGCACATCTTTTAAAGATGAATGATATACCTCAACCCAAGGACATCATTTTATTATCTGCTTGTGTTGATATGGTGCTTGATAATCCTCTTATTCCTGAATATGAAAAAAACGACCCAATGTTGTCTGTGGGGGGAATGGAAGTAATCACAAGAATGTGGGCGAATGATAAAAACTTAGATGACCCAATAATCAGCCCTATATACGGGGACTTTGAAGGACTTGGGAACATCACTCACTTTATTGGAACACACGAAGGTTTATATCCAGATGCTATGAAACTTGATGAAAAACTAACAAAACAAGGAATTGAAATAAATACATTTGTTTATCCCAAAATGAATCATGTGTTTGTTATTTTGCCAATCCCAGAAGCCAAAGATGCTCAACAAAAAATTATTAACATCATTAATAACTAAGCAAGGCACTAATACTTCTACAGATCAGGCGACAAGAACATGTATTCATTGACAAAATGGACAATAACTTTTTTTTCATAACCGATTAGAGGATAGTCTAATGTTAACCGACCTCGACAGCCATTAAACTAACGGGAAGTTTGGAATTAATGGATTAAAAAATTCCCCTACATATTTTTTTGTTGCAAATGCAACAAAAGTTATTATAATATTTATTATGAGTATTGTGTAGTAAAAAGGACTTGATGGAGTTGAAACATATGAAGGAAATTCTACGTGAAATCGGAATGATAGCGAGGGCATTAGATTCTATAAGCAATATAGAATTTAAAAATTATAAACTTACAAAAGGGCAGTACTTGTACCTTGTCAGAATTTGTGAAAACCCAGGAATTATTCAAGAAAAGTTAGCTGAAATGATTAAAGTAGACCGAACAACCGCAGCTCGTGCAATACAAAAGCTCGAAATGAATGGCTTTATTGAAAAGAAAGATGATGAGCATAACAAAAAAATAAATAAGCTTTTTCCAACAGAAAAAGGGAGAAGCGTCTTTCCTTTTATAAAAAAAGAAAATGATCATTCGAATAATGTCGCTCTAGCAGGATTTACCGAAAGCGAAGCAGATTCTTTGTTTCACCTTCTTCAAAGAGTTAGAAAAAATATAGAGTTCGACTGGGAAATTGTAAAAAAGGGGAACAAAAGAAACTATTAATGTCAAGTTAAGGAGACATATTTATAAATGACTATAATAATAAAAAAGTGTAGACGTGAAGATCTACAAATACTCCAAGAGATAAGTATTGAAACATTCAACGATACGTTTAAAGATCAGAACTCACCAGAAAATATGAAAGCCTATTTGGAAATAGCATTTAATTCCAAACAATTGGAAGAGGAAATGTCCAATATCTCTTCGGAGTTCTTTTTCATCTTTTTAAATGAAGAAATTGCTGGATATTTGAAGGTAAATATGAATGATGCTCAATCCGAAAAAGTGGGTAATGAGTCACTGGAAATTGAGAGAATTTATATACGATATAAATTCAAAAGAAAAGGGCTTGGAAAATATCTGTTTAACAAAGCGATGGAAATAACTTTAAGACAAGGCAAACAGATGATCTGGCTAGGAGTATGGGAAAAAAACGCGAGCGCAATTGACTTTTATAAAAAAATGGGGTTTGTCCAAACTGGAGTTCACTCGTTTTATATGGGTGATGAGGAACAATTCGATTATATAATGACTAAATCACTGATATAACGTTTCTCTGAAATGATATTCAGATTGTATTCGGGAATTTATTTATTGTTGTTGGTTGTACTAATGATCCAAAATCCAATGAATCCATCAGTTCTGGTAGCAATGACACTAATGATAAGAAAATGATGAACGATAACAAACAAGAAAAGGATTCGTAGGCTATTCAAGCTACAAATCCTTTTTTATATTTAAGAAGATTTCCATTTTGTTGACTGTCCTATGGAGTGGAATCGTCTTCATATTTCCAATTTATTTGCTGTGGCCATTATGGCCCACAATCATGAAATATACTGCCACAACGCCAAAATGAACTCATAGACGAAATAAATCGAAAATCCGATAAGCAGAATACCAGCAAAGACGGAGACGCCCCGAATCATTTTACGACTCATGACCTTTCGTGTGACGGAAACGATGGATAACAAGCCAACATCATGGATAAGAATGCCGCTTAAAACGCCAATCGCTGCAATAGCGAAACTCCCTTTGTTGGAAGAGGTATACGACTCGGAAAGAACCGCGCCAAAAACAGATACCCAGAAGACTAGGTTACCGGGCGATACGGCCACTAGCAAGCCATTCCGATATGTGCTCCAGAACGATTTCTTTGTTTTTTCGTCTGCCGGTGTAATGTCCTTGTCCGCGTTTTTAATAGAATCGTAACCCAGATAAGCAAGAAACCCTGCGCCTATGATCCAAAGTGGAATCTGAATCAAAGGAAGAGAGAGGATGGAAGCAAACCCTAAAACCATAAAGATAATTAACGCAAAGTCGATCGTCATTCCGCCTAACCCAACAGCCCATCCGTGAAGGAAGCCGTTTTTCAGGCCTTGTTTGGTCATTTCGACCGTTATTGCTCCGACCGGCAGGGCAATGGCAAGACCGATCAGTAAGAATTTCAGATAAATCTCCATGCTATTTTCATTCCATTCTATGTTTTTTTAAGACACGTAAAAATAATTCTAATATATTACCTAAACGAAGGCAACCCTTGCTATTCTTGTCAAGCTGCTGAGTCAATCTTGTCATCTGTAAGATATTCGCCATTAATGTAGCATCAGTCAATCAAGATGCAGCATGGGAATTTATTAAGTATGTGTGCGGTGAAGACTATGCTCGTGCTAGCTCCGAATCTAATGAATTGTTGTTAGGTCAGCAACTGTTATTAAGTCGATCAGGATATATGACTGACTATGAAGGAACCAATTTAGAGCCGTTCTATCAATTAAGATCAAAATTGCTAACGCGTAGTGACGATTGGTACAAGCTACCTGATCAATTCTTCAACGATTTTACTACGATATTAAGTCGATTTTTTAATCAATCTAGCCCAATAAACTTTATGCTGTTTGAGGCCAAGAATATCCAATACATGTTCTTGTCCAAATCAAAAGACAAGAACTGATCTTCATATTTAAGAGCAGATCGTGCGGAGCTTCAGATTGTTATTCCAAAACGCTCCCTCTTTTCCTTGTATCGCAACCGTGAGTGTTAGGCAATTTTCAATACCGTAGATGATATCATTTCAATACATCCTTGACTTACCGCTAGACAAAAAAAGGTCCATGAGGTGATTCCTCGAGGACCTTTTTCAGTATTCTGACAGACTATTCAGGACATATTCATTTGGATTAATCAATAAGCGAATCCAGTATCTTCGTTAGTGTGTGATCAACGGTAACGGTCACTTAAACTTCAATGATGATTGGAAGAATCATCGGCCGACGCTTTGTTCTATCGTACAGGAACTTTCCTAGGGTGTCCTTGATGATTTGCTTGATAATATTCCATTGGCCCAGATCAGCCTTGCTCATCCCTTGAAGGGTCGTTGCTACAAGCTGATTAATCTCTACCATCAGCGTATCTGAATTCCGGACATAAACGAAGCCCCTAGAAATCGTGTCTGGCTCGTTCAGAATTCGACCATCCGCTTGGCTTAGTGAAATAACTGTGATGAGAATACCGTCTGCTGACAGCTGGCGCCGATCACGTAACACAACATTGCCAATATCGCCAATGCCTAGACCATCAACCAAAATCTGTCCCGCCGCTATTCGCCCCGATTGGCGAACAACGCCTGAACTCGATTCGACAATGTCCCCATTTTTTAAAATGAATATGTTATCGCTTTTAACCCCTACGTCTTCGGCCAACAAACTGTGGTGATGGAGCATTCGGTATTCTCCATGAATTGGAATGAAATATTCGGGTTTCATTAAGGTCAGCATTAGCTTTAATTCCTCTTGGCTACCATGTCCAGAGACATGCAGTTCGCTGCGGGAACCATAGATAACTCGTACACCTAGGATGTAGAGATTGTCTATGATCCGGGCGACGTTACGTTCATTCCCCGGAATCGGATTAGCTGCGAGAAGGACCGTGTCCCCGGCTTGTATTTCCATTAATCTATGACTTGAGTTTGCTAAGCGGGATAATGCAGCCATCGGCTCGCCTTGACTTCCTGTGCATAGCACAGCCAGCTTTTCCGGAGCTAGTTTGGCAGCATCTGCCGGCTCAATCAACATTCCTTCGGGAATGTTTAAATAACCTAATTCTTCAGCTATTCTTACAACGTTAACCATACTTCTGCCAAGCAGGGTAAGTTTACGGTCGGTAAGACTGGCAGCATCAACAATTTGTTGTAAGCGATGTACGTTTGAGGCAAAGGTTGAGACAAATATTCTTTGTTCGGCTTTATGGAAAGCTTCTTCAATATGGGCTCCTACAAGCCTTTCGGAAGGGGTAAAGCCTGGGCGTTCGGCATTCGTACTCTCTGAGAGAAGAAACTTTACACCGTTCTTACCAAGGTCGGCCATTTTATGTATATCAGGATATTGCCTGTTGACCGGTGTCATATCAAACTTGAAATCTCCTGTATGCACAACGGTTCCTTCAGGCGTATCGAATGCGATTCCTAGGCAATCCGGGATGCTATGATTTGTATTGAAGAAGGTAGTGGTAATGGAACCAAATTTAAGTGTGGATTCTGCATTAATGCAATGAAGGCTGGTCTGCCGTAAAATTCCGTGCTCCTTCAGTTTATTTTCGATTAAACCTAGCGTCAAACGGGACGCATAGATTGGAATATTTAACTGTTTAAGAAGGTAAGGAATTCCTCCTATGTGGTCTTCGTGTCCATGAGTGACCACTAATGCTCGTACTTTATCTATATTGTTCAATAAATAAGTAACATCGGGAATAATTAAATCAATTCCCAGCAAGCTCTCGTCGGGAAATTTAGAGCCGCAATCAATGACAATAATATCATCAGCGTATTGCAAGAGGTACATGTTCTTACCAATTTCATTAACACCGCCTAATGCGGTAATCCATAGCCGCTCTCCTGACATCTTCATAGAAGTTCCTCCTTATTGAGTTCCCCTATATTATGTGTAAATCCCAATGAACTATCCATGTATGAGTATACCTCGATCATTCATCTTTCTCGACAATTGTTGCTGTTTATTTGTAGCCCGCCAGATTGTACCTAAACTAACTGGGCACTATAGCTCATTAATGAAAGGGCTGCCGAGCGGGAGTTCTTTGTTCAACTAACTAAAAGTTTTAGCAATACACCGATACGGTGAGATTAGTCATTACCTTTGAGTTCACGACGGTCATTCTACTCAAAGTTTAGAAATAGTACTTATTAACGTATGAACCCGTATAACATACTTCCCGTAAATATAATGAGGACTTAGTTTAAATATCCCCCCCGAATTTTGAAAGAAAGAGCCAATCAGTTAGACGGGCCTCTTTTTTATGAAACTCTATTAACGATCGATAAAATTATCTTAACTGGAAATCATTTTTTAGATTGTGTTAATCTGTCTAATAGTGAACTCAATTTAGAGAGAAGGATGTTACTTGAAAAGAAACGTATTATATATTGAAGATAATGAAAAAATAGGCAGCCTTCTAAAAGAAGAATTGGAACAGCGAGGATTTTCTGTTCAGTGGCTGCTTTCTGGTGAAGGAGCCGAAAAAGAAGTAAATCGTCATGAAATCGTTATTTTGGATATCATGTTACCCGGTTTAGACGGATTTACTGTGGGAAAACGATTAAAAAAGGTAGCTCCTACTGTTCCTATTTTGCTGTTATCTGCTCGGACATCGATAGATGATAAAGTAGATGGTTTACAATTTGCTGATGACTACTTAACGAAACCATTCCATACGGATGAATTAGTTGCAAGATTAGAAGTATTAATTCGTCGAAATGGTGGAATACATACCGAACGCATTTCATTAGGAAATCATATTGAAGTAGATCCAGAAGTCCAAATTGTATTTGACAAGCGCACAGGAGAAGAAATTATATTGACAGGGAAACAACATCACATTTTAATGTACTTCTTACGCCATCCTAATCAAGTTTTACCAAAAGAACAAATATATGAAGCAATTTGGGAAGAAGCGTATATCACTGGCGATAAAACATTAATGGTGCATATCCATCGATTGCGTCAAAAGTTGGAACGTTATCCAGATTCCCCAGAGATTATTGAAACTTTGAAGGGAATAGGCTATCGGGTGAAACTATGAAACAGACTAAATCATTATTTCGTCGTTTTCTAAAAGGACATTTTCTATTTATCTTTTTTCCTCTAATTGTGCTTATTTTCTTCTCTGCGTTCATTGGGTCTTCTACCAATGGAGAAGAGCTGAATACGTTAAATCTATTTTACATTGTACTACTTTTGTTTGGTTTTATTATTGTCGCATTTGTTATAACATCTTGGATTTTCTTCCTGAGACTTCGTAAACGTCTCACCCGCTTACAAGAAGTTATGTCATTTTCAGCTAATAATAATTCATTTCCTAAACCAATATCTGTTCAAAGTGATCGAATGGATGAAATTGACCAGTTAGGAAGTTCTTTTAATTGGATGATTCAGCAGCTTGAAGACAGTCGCAAGCGAGAATATGAAGAAGAATTATTACGACATCGACTCATTGCGAATTTATCTCACGATTTACGGACGCCACTTACCATTTTGAGAGGACATGTCACCAGATTAAATAAAGAATCAATAAGTTTAGAAGGACAGAACTCATTAACAGAGATAAACCATACGATTACTAGAGTCGGAGATCTAATGGATGATTTACTTTCCTATACATTGCTTACATCAGGGAAACATCCTTTTGTGCCCACTTCAACAGATATTGGACGTTTAGTAAGAGCATCTGTTGCTGCGTGGTATCCTGTATTTGAAGAAAAAGAAATTCAGATCGATGTTGATTTACCGACAGAGGAGACTTTTTATTGGGAAGCAGATCCTAAATGGATGACACGGGTTCTGGATAATTTATTTCAGAATATTCTTCGCCACGCAGCAGAGGGAAAATATGCAAACATTGTGGTTGATGTAGAAAAAGAACAGATCATTGTTGCAGACAGAGGTCCAGGTATGGATAACTCTTCCTATGAGCGTGGGGCGGGGATTGGTTTATCGACTTCAAATTATATGTTGAAAAAAATGAAGCTGAAAGCTGACTTTACATCAAATGAAGATGGCACAAGAGTAGCTATTGGTAGAGCTTAACCTAAAGGTAACCCAGAAGTAAACAACATGATAACCGAGATGTAACTTTGCTACTTTATAATTAGAGCCATAACAGAAAGGAAGTGTTATGGTTGCTTACAATTAATAACTTAGTCAAACATCGCGGAACGGGGGAAATCTTATCAGGTATCAGTTTTAAAGCTAGACCAGGTAGAGTAACTGGTTTTTTAGGTCCAAATGGGGCAGGTAAAAGTTCTACACTTCGTATCCTGCTTGGATTAGATCGTGCCACCTCAGGAAGTGCACTAATTAATGGAAAGCCATTCGCAGAATTACATAATCCTCTAGCAACAGTAGGTGCTGCACTTGATGGATTTGGAGCTCATCGTATGCGAACAGGACGGGCCCATTTGCGTTGGATTGCTCGTGCTGCAGGATTGTCTCGCTCACGTGTCGAGGAAGTTCTGGAAATAGTAGGTCTTACTAATGCAGCTGGTAAAAGAGTTGGGAGTTATTCCCTTGGTATGGGGAGAAGACTTGGAATGGCAGCTGCGCTACTTGGTGATCCCAAAATATTGATTTTAGATGAACCCGTAAACGGGCTCGACCCAGAAGGAATTCGCTTCATTCGGACTTTTTTACGTGAACGTGCTGAGTCTGGAAACACGGTGTTACTATCCAGTCATCTAATGGGAGAGCTTGCAGAGACTGTTGATGATGTGGTGATAATTAAGCAAGGAAAAATCGTTGCAGATGGAACATTGGAAGAAGTAATAGGTAACCATTCCACGCTGGAGGAAGCCTATTTTGCCCTGACATCTGAATATGCAGGTGATGCTGTATGAGAGCATTCAACGCGGAACTATCTAAATTGTTCTCCCTGCCGGGCATTTGGCTTGCCTTTCTTATTGGGGCATTTGCCCCAGCGGTCATTACTGCCTTGGACAGTATAGCACAAAAAGAGGAGATTATAGCTGGAGTTAGCACACGGCTATCGGAAGTTGGCTATATTGGACTCGGTCTTGGTGTGCAAGGTGTCATTATTCTTGGTGTGCTTGCTGTTAGCAGTGAGTATTTGACAGAGAGCAGTGAATCTGGTGGAGGACAACAGATTACAACAAGTTTAACTGTTGTTTCATCAAGGCTTCATTTTTTGCTGGCAAAAGTAGGCGCTGTGACTGTGATCAGCATACTGCTGTGTATTGTTGCTATTATGACAACTGTGTTAGCAACGCATCTTATTCTTGGTGAATATGCCCCTGCATTTGAATGGTCTAGACTTATCGGTGCAGTTTGTTACTGGACATTCACTGCTCTTTTAGCACTTGGGATTACTTTGTTAACTAAGAATGGCATTATCCCGCTTGCTGTGCTCATAATAAATTCATCCGTTGTATCATTTAGTGTCCTGCTTTATAGGGTTACAAAGTTGGCGTTTTACTTACCAGATAGGGCTGGCGCTGAAATGTTTATGTTTACGAGCGGCACGTTCACAGGCAGTTTATTCGACAGATATCACACCCCGTTCACAGGCGGTTTAGTCATGTTTGCCTGGGTAGTCGTTATTTTCATTGTTGCAGCTATTGTATTCCATAGGAGAGACGTTGCATCATGAGTGTCTCATCTAGTAGAAAGATATCACAAATCCTTGGTGCTGAACTGGACAAATTAGTTACATTACCATTGATATGGCTCACTCTTATTGGTACATTCATTCTTAATTTAGCTTTAGCCGCAGCTTTTACTTCTGTTGGTCTACAAGGGGCAGCAGGAACACAAAGTATTCTGAATATAGGACTTGCATCTATGGGATATACTCAAGCAGGGTTCATTATTCTTGGTATCTTAGCTACTTGTTCGGAGTATACGGGTGGACAGATTCGAACTACTTTAACTACGATACCTTGGCGTGGGTTTCAATTATCTGCGAAGCATTTGGCCTTGGCAATTATAACTATTCCTGTGGCGTTTATTATTACTGCATCAGGTGTACTATATACTTTTATTATGATGAGAGACACAGCAGTAGTGATTGAAATAGACACAATGATAGAAACATTAGTAGGTGCAACAGGCTATCTAACATTAACCACACTTCTCAGTGCAGCTATAGGAGCTTTATTAAGACGAACCACTCCTGCTTTAGTAGTATTACTTGGATATTATTTCATTGTCAGTCCATTGGCGAGAGTTTATCTACCTAGTATTAAAAATTATTTAAATTATTTTCCGGATACGGCAGGATATTATATGTATACGCCACCTTCCTCTGATGAAATAAATGTCCTTTCACCCATGCAAGGGACAGGTATTTCAATGTTATGGACAATCATCTTTATTACAGTAGCTATTGTATTTTACCGTAAACGAGATGCCTAAGTTCTGTTTCATTTTGCTTATACACGAAGTTGGAAAGGGAGGTCATAACTTTTGTGGTCATGATGATAGAAATGAGTTCATAGGCCATCGTTCGCTTCAAGCAGGAGTAAAGAATTATCTCCAAGTAGCTTGGCGTGAGGGGGAAATACATATAGATGTTGAAGAACCGCTTGATTGGATTGACAGCTCTTATACAATCGAAGCAGGTCCTTATATTACCGAGCTCACGGATGAACGAATTAGAACTGAGCTTTATCCGGCATTACGCAAGCGAGTGGAGGAGCTCTTTTTATCAGAGAAACTAGGTCCTCGTTTTTTTGATTACCGGTTCCAGATCGTACTTTCCTTTGAAATGGAGGACGAAGACTTAACGATTTGCGAGCAGCTTGTAAACGAAGAGAAGCTGAACCAACTCCGGCAATCATTACACAATTTCATAAAATTCAAAATCATGCCCGAACTTCCGGTATTGCCGAGTGAGGATGAACAGTTTTCCTTTTCTCGGCACTTGATGCATCCTGATCTTATGAAACAGGAAGAAGAAGTCGTTGACCCTTTGATCCAGCGTTTATCGGACAAGCTTAATAGTAACAGGGTACGCTTGAACGAATGGAAGACCTGTGAAAAACTTCGTAATCGATCGGGTAGAGCTAGCAGATGTACTGCTTCAAGAGCTGTTGTCTAAAGAATCATATGAACAGGAGCAGGTTATAAATCGAATTTTCGGAAGCCGTGCAAAGCTGGAAAAAACCGTTAAGTCAGATCAAACGGAGTATAAACTTAGACATATTCTTGCGGAGCTGCTGGCTCTTGTAAGTTGATTGTATAGGTGTTTGTTTGTAATTTTCCATACGGGAATTGAACATTAAAGTCTACTTGGAGGGGATTTATTATGACGAAATACGAGTATGCTATAATGTTGTCAAGAATGGTATACAGGATGGAAAGCGGTTTGTCAGGAAACTGACAGGAAATCGAGCCATACTGGATGCAAAAGTAAACTGAACTTATATTGTACAAAAGGAGCATACAACAATGAATAAGATTTTGCGCAGCAGCTCGGCGGAAGCTGAGATTAATACCCTAGGGGCGGAACTGGTCAGCTTTAGAAAGTTGGATTCGGAAGCTGAGTACATTTGGAGTGGTGACGCCATGTATTGGACAGGCCATTCTCCGGTGCTGTTTCCCATTATTGGTGCGGCTCGGAACGGAGAGATTAAGGTGGAGGGCAAAGCCTATAAGATTGCCAATCACGGCTTCGCCAGACGCAGCGAATTTACGCTGGTCCAAGAAAGCGACACCCAGTTGGTTTACCGCCTCTCTTATGATGAGAAAACTCTGGCCAGCTATCCTTTCAAATTTAACCTATATATTACATATAAACTGAACGCAAGCACACTGGAACTTAGTTACAGGGTAGAAAATATCGATGAACAGGATATCTTCTTCCAACTCGGAACCCACCCGGCGTTCAATTGTCCACTTGATGACAACGGTAGCCTGAGCGATTACTATCTAGAGTTTGCTGAATCTGAAAACCTTGAAAGGTTGTTCCTGAATTCGGAAAACCTGCTGATCAGCGGGAAATCGGAGCCCGTTCTGAAACAAGAGAGAATCCTGCCGTTATCTCATGAAATGTTCTCCGAAGGCGCATTGATTTTCCGAAATGTGAGCTCTCGTCAGATTTCACTTAGAAGCAAGCACTCCGCCAAAAGCGTAGTTGTCTCCTATAAGGGTTTTCCAGACCTCGGCATCTGGCAGCCTTTGAACGCTCCCTTCATTTGTATCGAGCCTTGGCAAGGAGTGGCGGATACAGACGTCTTCGAAGGTGAGCTTCAAGCTAAAGAGGGAATTATTACCTTGGAGCCGGGGGAACATTTCACAAGCTCCCTGACCATAGAAATCAACTGACGATTCGAATGGATCTGCAAGGTTCTTAACAGATTAAGCTCGACTCTATACCATTGCAAATAGCATCAATCTATAGGTACGGTGTTATCTAAGATCGATTAACTAGATTAATTATTCAATAGAGTGATAATTACTAATGAAATGAAAAACACTGCAAAAGCCGCTTCGGGCATGACCCGGAACGGCTTTTGCATTTTAGTATGAACCAAGATTATTCACAGCAACGGCATAAAAAATAACGGTGTATTAACAAATATAGCCGATATTATCTACAGCAGCACCACATTGGCGAGAATGCACCAATCTGCTTACTTTGATAGTGGCACTATCAATCTCGAGCTCGTTGATCGTTATGTATTCCATAAATATGTAGATAACCAATGGAAAGTGGATGATGTGAATGTGGGCAGACAAATTATTACGCCATAATACGGACTAGCAGAGTTGAATCTTTCAGTTCGAGAAACAGACCTATTGCGCTTATTTCAAAAATGAGCAATTGAAAAGAAATCACATAAGCCGAACCATGGTATACTATTCGCATACAAATATTTACATAAATTAAATTTTTATAACGAAAGGGGATTGAGCAATATGGCAAATATCGAGCACTTACAGACCGTGAATGTTCCAGCTTCAAGTGTATATGAAGCATTATCCACTGCAAAAGGACTTTCGGAAATATGGACAAATGAACTAGTAGTCAATGATCAGATCGGTTGTATAAATGAGTTCCGATTCGGCGGCAAAGGCTTAACAAAGATGCGAATTGATGAGCTTGTTACCGACAAAAAGATTTTGTGGCAGTGTGTTGATTCAGATCCAGAATGGATCGGTACGACAATTTCTTTTGATATGGAGGAAAAAGGAGGGAAGACTTCAATCATTTTTCGTCAGATGAATTGGGAGGAAGTAACTGCATTTTATCGCTTATGTAATTATAACTGGGCTATTTTTTTGTACAGTCTTAAACAGTATTGCGAAGAAGGCGAGGGGCTTCCGTATCATAAACGGAAATTTTAGATCGATTTAAAACACAGATGGGTGGACTAAAGTACATGATCCAGAGAACTGATTTCGGAAGTATTGGGAGTGCTCGGGCACTCACTTCTAGCTGGTATTGTATTTGCCTGGTATAAAAGTATACATGTTAACACAGGTGAGTTGCGGGTGTTAGAAGAAAATAAAGTACTAGACTGAAAAATATCAAGACCTAAACTTAAGGAAATCAAATAAAATAAAGGGTTCTACATATTATGCATGACTAATATGTGGAACCCTTTATGTTTAACTATCGTGTCCCGTTAGCTTAATGACTTTTCTCTACATAAAATTGCTTCAAATATTTTTTTACCTATAGAGTCTATCATAGTTCCTTGAGAAGGTTCTTTTTTAGTAATCAATTTTATTAATTGAGCAAAATAATAATCCATAAGAGAATTTGAGAAAAAAGAATAATTTGATAGTAATACAATTCCTACACTAAGTTCCTTATTCAAAGCTAGATAACTATTAAAGCCAGAAGTGCCCCCGTTATGCCAGAGGATACATTTATCTAGAAGTTTATCCTCACCCCAGCCAAAATAACGGTTTGAATTTCCGATCCATATAGGGAGATGACTTTTTTGTAGTGTAGAGGCTATCGGATTATCATCATTTAGATTGGCTTGGACAAATAGACTCAAATCGCTAACAGATGACTTAATCCCCCCAGCTCCTTCAAGTATAGAAAGATCCCAATGAGGGACTCTTTTCCCAGTTGAAGCATGTCCATTCAAAAACCTGTCATTTTGTTCTGAATCAAGCATAACGGCTGTCTCATTCATCTTTAATGGACTCGTTATATATTTTTTTAACAGTTCGTCATACTTACTTCCTGACACCTTATATAGAATATTTCCCAGTAAGCCCACACCGATATTGGAATATTCAAACGAACCAATGCTATCAGTGTAATCAGCATTAGCTAAAAAAGCAGTTAAATCTTCCTCGGTATAAGTTGAATAAGGATTCGATCTATTTTTAGACAAAACGTGATTTGTTGCCAATATAGGTAATCCTGAGGTATGAGTAGCAAGACTTTTCAAGGTAATCTTATTCAAATATTCGTTTTCAACGTTTTGCACGTACTTACCGACAATGTCATCCGAGGAAACCAGTTTTTCCCGTTCCATTTCTAATAAAAGTATTGATGTAAATACTTTGGTTATGGAGCCGATTTCAAACAACATATTTTCAGGAGGGATCATACTTTTCTTTTTATTATTACAAAACGAAAAGTATTCAATATCTCCCTCCCTAATAATCCCGATAACAAGATGTAAATGTTTCTTATCTGTCGTATAATCTGAAACAAAACTTTGTAAATCCTTCATAGTAAAAGTTACTCCTTTTAGTTTAATGATGCTTCCATTACTCGAATGTTGAAATCACGTTAATCAACCTATTTCGGGAAGCTGAATTATGTATTCGTTTCCATTCTCCAACATTCCTGCCCGTTAGCTCAATGAAGTGCAACTAAAATTTTTCGTAAATCTGAGCATAAGCCTTTTTCATTTTTTCTCGTATTTCTTTGTTCTCGTTCTCCAGTGCTTTGATTTTGCGTTTTAACGTTTCGATGAGTATATCCTTATTCGCATCATTCATCTCACGCTTTATTTGCTTTGGAGTAGGTGCTTGTGATTGTTGACGGCGTAAGGATTCGATCCTCTCGCGGATATCTGAATGGTTATATAAACTCGCTTTCGATACACCCGATTCTTCTGATACGCTATTGAAATTGATGCTCTTGTTGGCTCGTAAGAGGCGTTTAATCGCCTGATCTACCTTCTCTAGGGTATTCGCCTTCCGTTGGGCATGGATTCTCTTCAGATGAGCTGTACGGTCGTAATTAGCCATTTCCAGCACTCACCTTTCTTTTTATACGGTCTTGTCTACCGAAAATGATATTGCCTTCTTGAAGGTTAGTTAGAATCCACTGATAACGCAGTAGATTTTTCTCATTCTTCTCAGCCATACCTTAACGACCATGTTGTTTTGCTTCCTCAATAGCCTTTGATGTGGTTTTAATATGCAGTTCATATTTCTGTACATCCAATTCAGAGAAGCCTATGGCTAAATCTTTACATGGGCTTCCTCCAGCACGGCGAAAGGGATGCCGTTGCTCTGTTATTTTTTATGCGTTGAATTCAACAGAGAGTCAACAAGCGAGCAATGAAAGAATTGCTAGACCGGTAAGGATAAATGGAGATATTACCCCGGCGGACTCACAAACCTATTAAAATATGTTACACTATGCCATATTTGTTCATCCATGGAGGAGCTTATGAATCTGTTGATCGTAGAGGACGATATTGGGATATCGTATACAATTGCAAGAGTTATGCAGGATGAAGGGCATAAGGTTACGGAGTGTCATAACGGAGAAGAGGGCTTGCATCACGCATTGTACGGCGAGTTCGATTTAATTATTTTGGATATTATGCTGCCTAAGGTTGATGGATTTACGTTCATCCAAGAGATGAGGAAGCAAAGAGTTGATACCCCGATTCTTTGTCTTACGGCAAAAGACGGATTAAACGACAGGGTAAAGGGGTTAACGATCGGAGCGGACGATTATGTGGTGAAGCCATTTGAGATTCCAGAGCTGATCGTCAGAGTTAAAGTACTGCTGCGCCGTTATGGCAATGTTAATCAAGAAGAGCAGATTAGCTACGGCCCGATTGCTATTCAAGTTAGAAATCGAACAATAACGGTCACAGGAGAAGAGCTGACTTTAACAGAAAAGGAATATGAGCTGCTTGAGTACCTGCTCATGAATAAAGAGCAGATCGTGACGAAGGAGCAAATCTATAACCGAATTTGGGGACTCGATTCGGAAGCTGGAATTGGCATCGTTGAGCTCTATGTCCATTATCTTCGGAAGAAGCTGTCTTCATGTCATGCCGATCAATATATCCAAACCGTAAGAGGTTTGGGCTACATACTCAGAATAAACGAGTAGTTTTCAAAGGGAAATCAAAGGATTTCGGCACCATGATTCAAAAGATGGCGGTTGCCAGCCTGAATGAGGACCCCGAAAAGTGAATCAATATATCAAGTCCGTCAAATAAAAGGAGAGCAGATCCCGATATGATTAAACGCACGCTAGTACGAATGACGATATGGAACAGTACGGTCGTATTTTGCTTGTTTATCATACTGGGGGGAGCGTTATACGGGATGGCGCGTTATCGGATCTATTCCGACATTGACCGTCAGCTGGTGTTTAATATTGACCACATGCAACAATTTTCTCTAAGTAACGGGGAGCAAGTCATATACATTGATTCGAAGGAACCGGAACGTTTCATGATGATATTTTATTGGGATTCCAACGATACCTTACTTCAAAGCTTTATATATAAATGGCAATTTATCGATTTGAGTTCGATGCTTCGGGAAAAACAAAACCACATGGGACCCGAGTCAATACGCGTGGATAAGAAAACCTATCGATTCGTGAGCAGACCCTATCAGGGCAATTTGCCAGTAGTCGAGGAGCTGTCTAACAAGCCGTTGAAAACAGTTCAGATATTTACGGAAATTTCTGCCGAGGCGTATTATTTGAATCGGTTATTATGGAGTATTAGTATCGGAATTGGTATCGGCGCGTTATTATCTATCATCGCAGGTTACGCATTGGCTAGAAGGGCACTCATTCCGATTCAGAAGGCTTGGGACAAGCAGCAGCAATTCGTTGCAGATGCCTCTCACGAGTTGAGGAGTCCGCTTTCGGTCGTCCGAGGGCAAACGCAAATATTGTTACGCCATCCCGATCATACGATCGAGGAAGAAAGCGCTCCAATATCAGCCATTCTAAAAGAAACCAAAAGAATGAGCAACATGGTAGACGGGATGCTTCTTTTGGCAAGAGGCGATTCTCATGAGGAAGTCATCTCATGCAAACCTGTGCGAGTTGACGGGATCATTAAAGAGATTGCAAAAAATATAGAGCCGATAATGGATTACAAGCAGTTGCGGTTACAGCTTCATGTCGAAGGCTCGGAATTTCTCATGAATGGAGATGAGGATCGTCTCATACAGTTGTTCATGATTTTGTTGGACAATGCTATTAAATTTACGCAGGCAGATGGGCAAATCGATCTTGAGTGTCTTAGGCAAGGGAAATCAGTTCTCGTAACCGTCAAGGATAACGGAGTGGGTATTTCGGAACACGAATTGCCACTCGTATTTAATCGCTTTTACAAGGGAGATTCCTCTAGAAATAGAGGGGATCATGGAGCGGGGCTAGGGCTATCGATCGCGCGTTGGATCGTCGATCAACATCAAGGTTCTGTACACATTAGCAGCGGGGTAGGGTGTGGTACGACTGTTATGATTCGTTTTCCCGTGATTAGTTAAATAATAGAGTTCATAGGATACCGCGGCAGCCGACCAGACAATCGGCTGCCGTTTTCATTAAGCTAAAGGGCAAACAAGTTGACGATCAATTGCGGTGAACCTTACCTCGGGTCAGTGGGTGTAAAGCGGTAAATAGTATTGAAGGTTGACGAAGGAGCAAATCTATAACCGAATTTGGGGACTCGATTCGGAAGCGGGAATTGACATCGTGGAGCTCTATGTCCATTATCTTCAGACGAAGCTGTCTTCATGGCATGCCGATCAATATATCCAAACCGTAAGAGGTTTGGGTTACATACTCAGAATAAATGAGTAGTTTTTCAAAGGGAAATCAAAGGTTCATCTTATATATTCTTCTTATACTCTATAAAGGGGAGATTAATGCATGAACCTTGTAAGACAGATGTTTAAGAACACCAGATTGACTATTTTATTGGCAGTGGGACTTCTCGTATTGCTGATTGCAGGCGGTTTGTTATGGCAGACCCAACATCAGTCAGAGAGTTTCGACGCATTGATTCAGAAGATGGCGGTTACCACCCTGAATGAGGACCCCGAGTTGCAGCTTAAATATGGTGTGGAAGAAGTGAATGGTCTAGGGTGGGATCCCACTAAGCTCACGGACCTGTCGGATACCGATTACGAACAATTAAACGAAGAGAGAAATGGTTTTCTTAAAAAATTGAATGACTATGATGCTGCCAAGCTTTCCCCGGAAGACAAACTCACCTACGATATTCTCAAATGGAACCTAAGCGCGGCGCAGCAAGTATATAAATATTGGGATCTGAACACGAATGACTACCTTTCCCTATCCATTTTTCCGCCGTATTTCGCGAACAACTATCCGATTCGCAACCAAGCAGATGCAAAGAATTATATCGTTGCGCTGAACGGGTTTTCGGATAAAGTCGCGCATGTCATAGATAGAATTCAAGACAGACGGGAGAAAGGTATTGTCCCTGCTTCTGAATTTCTGAAGGAAATGCTTACGAGTTACAGCAATTTGCGAAATACGAAACCGGAAGAAACGATTCTGTACAGTTTATATGCAGAGAAATTAACCGAGTTAAAACTCGATCCCTCCGAAGAGGAGAAGCTAAAAAAAGCGTTAGTGCAAACCCTAACCGATCATGTACTGGCTTCTTACGGCAAACTTTCCGATGTGATCAAGAACGATCTTATGAAGCAAGCATCCGTGAGCCAAGGAATCTGGAGTCAGCCGGGCGGCAGCGAGTATTATTCTGCAAGCCTCAAACTTACTACGGGTACGGACCTCAGTCCTCAGGAAATGCACGAGATCGCTAAACGCAAGGTAGAAGAGATCGTGAAGGAGCTAAGAAGCGGGGCTTCGGGTCAAGCACAGACTACATCTGCAGCCAGATTCCTAACCGGAGATGAATTGCTGCAAGCGTTAAATAGCAGTCTGTCGGATGCCACGCCCTATTTGTCCGATTGGTTTGAAGAGGAACTTATCCCGGACCATCCAGTAGACGTGCGAGCGTATTCGGCTCTTTTCGCATCGGCAGGTGGAATGTATATCCCCTTATCAATAGATGGTGATAGGAGCGGGAGATTTGTCATTCCGCTCGAAATCCCGACCTCCGAAGAAATGGTTAAAATGCTTGCGTTGCATGAGGGTATTCCAGGGCATCACTTTCAATTTTCGATTCAATATGATCAACCAACCATTCCATTAATCCGCAAAATAATGATGACGTCTGGATACGTAGAGGGATGGGCGGTCTATATGGAAAGCTTATGTGCGGAGAAGGGCTTGCTTGATCGGAACACGGTACTAATCCGTTTGCTGGGCAATTCCTTAGGTACCGTGATAGATACGGGTATCCATGGGCTGAAGTGGACAAGAGAACAAGCTAATGAGTATCTGGTGAGTGCCATTGGAACGGGGAACGATGCTTTGATCGACAGTGTCATTGCCTATCCAGGACTAAACGAAAACTATGCGATCGGATCGGAGCAATTCCAATCCCTTCGAGAGAAGGCGGGAAGCGAACTCGGGGATCGCTTCGATATCAAGGCATTTCATTCCGTTCTTCTTCGAAACGGTAATATGCCATTTCCGATATTGGAGCAGCAAGTGAATCAATACATCAAATCCGTCAAATAAAAAGAGAGCAGTCCCCGGTATGATTAAACGCACGCTAGTACGAATGACGATATGGAACAGCATTTCATGTGATAAATTTGCTAGTATATTTATATTAAAATTATGGTCAAATTGAGTTTGAACCGAATGTAAGAACTGATTTTATAGATATGAAGACAACCGAAATATGTGAGATTAGTTTTTTAAAAAACAGGTTATCACTGAAAAGGCTGCTGCCTTTAAGTGATAGCCTGTTTTCGTCTGCACTAATAAGTGCTGGATTCTAAGTATATGGGAATCAATTGTACCTGTGCGGTAATCCATTTAACGGAACAGATGGTTGTTCTATAGGAAGTAGCAAGGGCCTTTCCCTATCCAATAACACGTCATTTTCTGTTCTCGTTTTCTCGATATTCTGATGGATTTAACCCTGTCCACCTTTTAAATTGCCTACTGAAATGAGCAAGGTTCTTGATGGACTGATTTGTTTTATCCTCAGAATTATGATTTGGCGCATCAACTTCTTATTCTGTTGTGAAAAAGACTGGAAGGTTGGTAAATCCAGTTGCAATTTTCATTATTTTCATTCGTAACGAAGGTTCATCTATATCAAAATGAGCACAAAAATAAGTCATAGAATCTGGAGAAATACATCTGCTTGCATGTTCAAATCCAGGAGGAATGAGCAGAATATCGTCCTTCCTTACTATATATCGGTTATTTTGAATTGTTGTTTCTTGTTCACCATCTAATATAACTAGGATCTCAAATCCATGGTGAGATTCCCTAGGTATACACAAATCAGGCGCAACCGTTTGAATGTGTGCACCAAAAAAACGTATATTCCAATCAATATATGGAAAGAACACAGCGTTATCTCCTATACCTGCATAACTGGATTTAATCTCCACCACAAACCCTCTCCTTTGATTTGGGTAAATCTAACTTTGTTAATACAATAGTACTCTCGCTTAAAGTTCTTTTATAATTTATTTAAACGAAAGAAGGACACTTCACAATTACATGTCCTCTCTATAAGTTAGATTTATTATATGGGGAACCCGAAGGGGATGGTGCTGATGGCTAAATTAGGATTAAGCAACAAATGGGACATCGGAAGCGTCTATTCATCATGCATATAACAGCTAGAGAGGTGGAACAGATGAATTTAAAAATGATGACGATATTCGGTGCCGTTATCGGTTCAATGCTCGTTTGGGCAGGAAGTGCGGCTGCGGAAGAACGGTTTACCGATCTGCAGCATGCGAAGTGGGCAAAAGACAGCATTAACTATATGGCTAAAAGGGGAACAGTTGCCGGATATGGCAATGGGAAGTTTATGCCCGAGAGGCATGTAACAAGAGCGCAAGCCGTAACTTTCATGGTGCGAGAGCTTTATCCTCAACAGTTGCAAGTTGCAACGGAAGGAACAAATTTTTCAGATGTTCCAACAACACATCCTTTTTATCGTGAAATCGCCATTGCGGAAAAAAATGGGCTGGCCAGCGGATTTCCTGACGGCACCTTTCATCCGGATACAGCGATGAGCCGAGCAGAGACGGCTGCCTTCCTTACACGCGCATATTCACTTGTAACAGGGAAGCAACCAGCAAGTTTGAAAGATACGGAGAATCATTGGGCAGCAGCACCAATTCTCATTATGAGCTCTAACGGATTGATCGGTGGATATACGGATGGCACCTATCGGCCGAATCGACCTGTCACTCGAGCGGAGTTTGCCGTGTTTATGACCCGGGTGATTCGATTTGAACGTGAAGCAGCTATTCAGGATCACGATTGGGATAAGCTGATATCATATATGACCGTCAGTGAGCAAATCGGCCAAATGCTCATGCCTGATATTAGGCAATGGAATGGTCAAGTGACAACGACCGTCAATGAAGGAATTAAACGCAGCATCCACGATCAGGACTTGGGCGGACTAATTCTGTTTGACAAAAATATTGTAGACGTACGGCAGGTTACAACACTCACACATAATCTGCAAATGGAAGCAGGTGACATTCCCCTGTTTCTCGGCATCGACCAAGAAGGAGGCGTTGTTAAGCGAATCCCCGGCGGGACGAATCTGCCAGGTCAAATGGCGCTTGGCGCAACTGGTGACGCAGCGCTGGCCGAAGCGGCAGGAAGGCTGACAGGGGAAGAGCTGAAGGCGCTCGGGCTGCAGGTCAATTTTGCCCCGGTGCTCGACATTAACAGCAATCCAGACAACCCGATCATCGGGATGCGTTCGTTTAGCTCAGATGCGGACTTGGTATCACGGCTTGGGATCGCAACAATAAAAGGGCTGCATCAATCTGGAGTCATCGCGGCAGTTAAACATTTTCCAGGGCATGGTGACACGACTGTAGACTCCCATCTGGGAATGCCGGTGTTGACACATAACCGCGAACGACTCGATGCGGTCGAACTGAAACCGTTTCGCGACTCGATCGAGAACGGGGTGGAGATGATCATGACCGCGCATATTGCTTTAACCGCAGTAGATAACGAGCACATTATGTCGCTTAAGGACGGAAGCAGTGTGCCGATCCCTGCCACGTTATCTAAAAAGGTGTTGACCGGACTGCTTCGGGGGGAGCTTGGTTATAAAGGCGTTATCATTTCTGATGCCTTCACCATGAATGCGATAGCGGAGCATTTTGGGGAGAATAAAGCAGTGGAACGTGCGGTCTCCGCAGGTGTCGATATCATCCTTATGCCGCAAGATCCAGCAGCTGCTCATCAAACGCTGGTTAACGCGGTGAAGAGCGGGACGATCCCGAAAGAAACCATCCATAATTCGGTGAAACGAATATTAGAGCTTAAATCAAAATATGGTTTGTTTGACCGCAGCGAAAGCCTTACGCATAAGTTGAGCGCACTTAACGATATCATCGGATCCGAGGCGCATCGCACGGTGGAACGGAAAATTGCAGAACGAGCGGTCACATTATTGGCCAGCCGCGACGGTGCCCTTCCGGATCAAATCCATCAAGGTGACCGGATTGTTATTGTCGCAGCTGAGCAGGAGCAGGCCAAGCAGCTTGAGAGACAGCTGATGCAAGCCGCCAGCAATCTATCGCTTAAGACGGAGTTTTCTGTTATCGGTCAAGGAAAAACGACGGAGGCGCTTAAAGCTATTGATAAGGCGGATTACGTCATCCTGGCCACTTACCAGTTCCGTAACGTGGCCAGTCAGTTCGGATGGACCGATGTTCAAACGTTGATCCAAGAGATGAACGAGCGTAATAAGCGATACGCGCTTTTATCGCTTGGTAACCCGTATGAGACGATCTTTTTGCAGAACGTGCGCTCAGGACTTGCGGTTTATGGAAAGCAGGAGCCCAATACAACCGCCGGGATCAAAGTACTTCTCGGCCAATTGGAAGCCGGGGGCGTACTGCCAGTGTCAATCGATCAAAGTAGGGTAAGTGATAATTAATTTTTCTCAGGTGGGAGATAAGAAACAGGATTAGTATGATGACGAAAGCAGAGTCAATGATGAATCGGAAATAATGGGAAATAGAAACAGCATATCTCTTGATGAGAGAGACATGCTGTTTTTAGCTTTTCAGCGAATCGGACAGGATGGAGCACCGGGTACGACAAAATCGTGATAAAGAGCATATTAAACCCGTTTGTATGCCAAAAGCGTCGGATACCTGGCAGATCAAAAGTCCAACGACTGCGCCGCTGAGACCGGATGCGACATAAATAACGGGTACAGATGGAGTATTATCTTATCGAAACTAAGCAACACATACCAATTTAGCTTAAACTTTTTTGATTTAATGAAAATAAATTAAAAATTACTATAATATTTTAACAAAAAAATTACTGAACATGTATTTCCGATTTGATATCATTTTGACTTAACAATTTCATTAAATCATTACTCAGCTGCATAATCTCATTGTTAGCATTATTCGCATAATCCGGCAACATCATATCCTTAACCATTTTAGTTCGTAGCCATGTCATAAAGAATAGATCCAATAATAAGTTTGGAAATTTAAGCACCATTTTAAGCATTGGTGGATCAATTGAAACGCCAGCTTTTTGTATTGCCCTTAGATACGTTTTTAAAGTGACTGTTATTTTACGTGCCGTCTTTCTGGTTCTGGCTGTTTTTTTGTCAATTATCTTATTCTCAGAATGCAAAAAGCTCAACATGGCAATGTCTGATACGGAATGTGTGATTAGATACGCTTGCATATCCTTTTTAATAACGTAGGGAAGCTTTGCTGTTTTAAATAAGTTTGCGAGTTTTTCTATGCGTTCTGTCACTACACCATTAATTTCTCCAAATGCAGTTGCCGCTATAATCTTTGGTAGAAATCGAGGATGCAATACTCCATCTTTAATCTGTCCGCCGAAGCCGGGAAAGGCTGGTAAAAGTCTATCCCCTACGATATCCAGCCACGAAGAAAATCCAATTGAATTACTAGTCATCGTAACTATATTTTTGCTTTGATTATCTTTTAGCGCTAACAACGCTGATTCGGACCGATCATAACGAACGGTAACGAAAATAAAATCGTATACATCGTCATTTTCGAGCGTATCAATGACATTCACTTGTATCGATCTAACTGTACCTTTTTCCATATATTGCAGGCCATTTTCTCTTAATGATTTAAATCTATTTGAATGTGCAAACAGGCTAACGTCAAACCCTGCTTCAATAAGCTTAATTGCGTACATGCTCCCGATGACACCTGCACCAAAAATTAAAATTCTATTTGCTGACATTGAAACCACCCCTACTTATTAACATTTCCTTTTTATTATCAAACAACATGTTGTATGATGTGATTGTAAATCTTTATTATTCCTTGATCAACCATCACTTTTTTATTATTTGTCGGATGATATTCTTATTCGAGTAGGAGGGAAACATGAAAAAGCAACCCCAAATAACGGAGCAAACAAGACAAAAGTTTGTAGAGGTTTTTTGTGAGTTATATAGCCAAAAGCCGATTGAGAAAATTTCGGTTCAGGAAATTGCGAATAAGTCAGGATATAACCGCAGCACCTTTTATCAATACTTTACTGACATCTACGAATTGTTAGACTCTGTTGAAAATGACTTATTGAATGACATGAAAAAAGAATTGGCGAATAAAGAGCTATCGATGCATACGGTTCAAGATTCGCTCTATTGTCTGGACAAAAGAGAACATCTCCTGGTTCTTAATGCCCTTTTGGGTGATTATGGAAGTGCCCGTTTTATAAAACGCTTAAAAAAAGAAATCACTTTGGATCAATTAGAATTAAACGTTCCGCAAAACCATTCCTTAACGCCATACTTTATTGAGTTCTACCTGACAACTTCCCTTTCCTTATTTCATCTTTGGCTCCAGCGTCAAAAGGATTTATCGTCAGAAGAATTTTTCAAGTTAGTGGAGAACCTATATTCAAGAGGGATTACGCCCTATTTTAAAGAATGAGTCTGTCATTCAAACCAAATCCATATGTTGTATAACAATAAAAAAGCGCGCATAAGCTTGTTTACACAATATACTCCATAAAGACTGACCTAACCTACTCTTAAGGGTCCGCATTCTGTAAATACAGATGAAGAGTTTCCTGAGATTTGCCCTGTTGCGTATGCTTATATGAACTGGAGAAAGGTCCTTAGAGATAAGAAGTATATTAGATGGATTTTTAATGATGAAAGAGGGGGGAGTCAATAGAAAAATTCTAGAATGGATACAAGAACAATGGACATATCAATTTAGCTTAAACTTTTTTTATAACTGTTTATCATCTTCTAGTCTGATACTGCAGCAAGATAATAATAAAGTATTATATTGGGATAGAGATTACTCAAAAAACAAAAGAGGAGTTTAAGGTTGTTTTTAAATATTCTGAAATACAGGATAATCGCATAAAGAACATGTTAAGATTAAAAATGATAATGGATAATAAAAAACGTGCAAATATGCAAATATTAGATTTAGGGAGAATCAGCTAAGGGATCAAGTTCTTGTCCTAGAAGGGACTATGTTCTTGTCCCTTGTCCAATGACATAAAAGTGCCTACATAAGCAGTATCTTTAAAGCCTGAAAAATCAGGCTTTTTATTTTTATGTAGGCAAATTGATGTCACGAAAAAATGCACTAATCTGCCTACATTATGGTATTTTGACATAAAGTTACCTACATTGTAGCGGTGCTTTTACTTAGCGCAATTTCAATCAGCTCGAAGGCGAAGAAGATTAGGCTCCTTTAAGAAAATCCGTTCCTATATTGTGAACTATCTCATCCAGACTCATCGGTAGAAGAAACATATTATCAAAAGGTAATGCTTTCAATTTTGCGTAATGGCTCGAAGAAGGTAGTGTTTACACCAACCGACCCTGTCTTCGAGAGGGTGGCCCTTCATAGGGTAGCCTATATAAGGGTTCCTGGATTTTATTTGTTGTACCTGGAGTGAAATACTGCCAATTCACAGTAAAAGTCCCTTCCGCCATTTCGGCAGAAGGGAATCGTCTTAAGGAAGGATGCAGTTAACTCGATCACTATTTTTCCTGTTCGAGAAGAATATCTTTTACATCACTTAGTTTAATAGAATCCAATTTCAGTTCCTCTAACCGATAATTCAAGTCTGTCTCAGAAGGGTACGTTAGGTTAGTACCATCCTCCATATTAAAAATACCCCATTGACTTTTATCCTCATCCTCAAAACGTTTATACACGATATAGCCCTTATTCCAGCCAATCTGAGTGATATCAGGCTCAATGACGGTAGGAGAGTTATCTTGTTTCTTGGATACATAATTCATTTCCCTATCGCTGCTAAAAAGGCGATAGTCATGTGGAAGTTTGATTATATCGTTACTTTGGGCATCCCTGTAATCATAAAACATATTCGAGCAACTGCTTAAAAGTACAACAAAGGTAAGGAGAAGAAGAATTCTTTTCACGTATTATACCCCTCCTCTTTTTCAAGCTATTAATGGACTATTCCATTTTACACCAGAAATAGTCCATATGTTAGGAACAATATGAAAACATCGGTAGGATTGAACTATTAAAGAGAACTAGAGTGTTATAAAGGAATCAGTTAAATAAATATACCGACTTAAAAGTGGACAAGAACATAGACCATTGGAATCCTCGATGGACGCGGTGTGGGCCAGTTTTATCTACCGCTCGAGTAGCGGGGGATAAGGTAGAATACAGCAAGCACAGTGAGCTTATAAAAATGATTTAAAGAAGATTGGCCATGATACTTAGTGAATATATCCGTTCATACAGAAGGTAGGTGCAAAATGAGCATTAATGAACGCTGGCAAAGGGGAAAACACATTGAAGATTTTGCTCGTGAACATGGGTTATTTCCTATCTGCACCTCATTTTTTTATCATTTTTGGTCAAAAGGAATGTCCCTCCTATTTGGCCTTTCGATTCTTTTTTTCTTGGCGCTAACGTTTGTTTTTTCAATAATTCCTTGGCTTTCACTGATAATCACAGTGGTTTTGATCATTGCAATTATGGTTCGGTTTAAGGATAAGGTTCGTATTGTAACATATGATCGTATGAAAGAAATATATGACTCTACTAATACTACAGAATGAATAATAATTTTCAAATTGAGCATTAGACACATCTTTAACAGAACAAATCGGTTCTAAAGGAGATTAAAAATATGAACATTCAGAAAGATTTAAATCCTAAATTATTAGAATCTGAATTAACAGAAAGTGAATTGCTAACTATAAGAACCAGTTTGTTTAGTAGTATTGAACACGTAGCGTCTGTTGTTGAACTTAAAATAAAGGAATCTGATAATGCATCGGTTTCTATATTTAAACGCGAATTAGATTCACTTTGCTCAGCAGATGAAAAAGTAGCATATATGGTTTATGTCCTTAATGATAAAGAAAGAAAATCTTTACAAAAGTGTCTGAGTAGAGAAGAGTTTTATAAAAGCTTAAAAGAGGATATGAGGCGAAAATTTCTCGTTATTTAGCTTGAATAGGAGCGTTAAATCAGACGTATCACAATGAATACCTGGTTGTGAAGGAAAGGAGCAATGAAAAGCGTGGACATTATAAAGAAGTTCAAAGGACCAAGGGACGAATTTACTAATCCCAATACTCTTGGACCCGGTTTTATAGGAACAACTGTTATTTTACTCATCTCTTTGTTTGCACTTTTTGCTTTCATCAAGTGGTGGAATGAATAGGAGTGAACTATAATGACAGTGATGAAGCACTCAGATGTAGCGAAGCTTCAAGAAGAAATGGATATCAAAGATTACAATGAAGGCGGTATGAGTCGCCCACCAATGAATAACTTTTTTGGTTTAGGAAAGGAATTCTAGCAGAACGCGAAAGGACTCCAATTATTAAGGAGTCCCTTGCATGTCTTTTTAATAGCTATTGATGAAGTCTTTGCCTTCTTGCATGGTGCGGCTTCCCATTCGTAAGATCGGAGGTGCGGCCCGTACGCCCATTATTTTTTGTGAAAATTGAAATAACATCGGTTCACTTTCTTGCTGCAACGTTTAATTCTGAATCCTTTATACGCATATTTTGTGTTACTGCAGAAAGGTAATAACTGTCATCAATTTTTAATATGACAGTCATTACTTTAGTTATTTAATAGTATGCACTTTCGCTATAGCCCCGTCTAATAGGAATTTTATCATCTTCACCGTCAAGTTTTTGTTGAGTAATGAGTGATATTCCATCCCCAGCAGCTAACAATTCTGATAAGGTAAAGAGTTCTCGACCTACAAATCCATAATTATAGTTTCCGGCATAAGCAGCGATTTGAATTTCACGACTTGAATGAAAGTTCAAATCCAATTGGTTATACCAAGGACCCCAACCAGAGACAATCTTATAATCCCATGCCCCTCCTGGTTTAACTTTATCAACAAAAAAGCCGACGGTGTTACTATAAGCTATAGCACCAGCGTTAGGCATTCCGGATAAGATTAGCGTATTTAACATATCAGCAAAGTAATTATGAACCGTTGTTTTATTTATACCTGCTATTGAATACATATTTTTAAAAGGTGGAGCGCCTGGATCACTAAAAGGAACAATAGTATTATCACTTCGAAGAATTAATAAGTTATCTAGATTATCACTAGTGGTATTATCCTTAAATTCCTTATATTCTTCAAGCGAACGCACATAAAAATTGAAGTTTTGATCAAATATTGCTCCACCCTCTTCAACCACATTATTAATACTTTGTATATCAGCTAAGTACTTTGAATATTCCTCCTTAGTAATAGTAAGATCGTCTGCAGTAGCAGTAATTTGTAGTAGATTTTTTTCATTTAAGTAACCCCAACCATTTTCAACAATGACGGAGTGAATTCGATGAAAATCATTATATTCCTTACTATAAGTAATAGAACTCTCTGTGGCTGACACAACACTCGTAAAAATCAAGAAAATTGTTAAGAACATGGGCACGATCTTTTTTAATTGAAACATTCAATCCCTCCTAGTTTATTGTCAATTAATACTTTAATACACTTTATAGGAAAATAATGTCGAAAATTGTAGATGTTATGAAGATGGTAGAAAAGTCCTAAGCTTGAGGAGGGAGAGAGTTGATAATATTCTTTTTGAGGCGGAAATTATATACTTCCTTTTTAGAGATATCTAATGTTTCTCGACCTATCTTAACTGAATTGTTATCAATCCATTCTACAAACGGGCTATAATCGTAATCATTAAAGTAAATAGTTTGTTTTTTCCCACTTGGAATCTCTATTAATTCAGCTCTTGAAGTTCTGTTATATAGAGATTTGTAGTGGTAAGTTCGTATCTCATGCTGCTTATCTGGAGAGAGGACTACCTGGTTTAAATATCCAGTTGGTAATAAAATAAAAGTGTAGAAGTGGAAATAATAAAATAAAATAACACAAATAAAACCAAAAAAGGCGATAGAAAAACTTTTTTTCGGAAACTTCTTTTTTTTACTTCTAAATTTGATTACTAAGAAGAAAAGAAAGACAACGATAGCTACAACAGAAATCATCAATACACCGACGATAGATAACAGTAGATAGATATGTACTTGTTCACTCAATTGTTCTCCTCCTTCAATAAGGTATTATTAATTAATTAACAAAGATTTACTAACATGTATATACTTTTTACTTTGATTTATATCACTAATTAATAAATAAGTAAATATAAGTATAGTAAAAGAGGTTTGTTTTCACTAATCCGTATAGGAATATATGCGTATCGATGTCGTGAACGGCGGTTTTGATGTAATAACAGGATCAGGGAATAGATTTTTAGCAAGAACGATTATTTGCGCATCTGGTTCCTTTAATCGTCCGTATATTCCCTACATTCCAGGATCAGAACTTTTTCAAGGGAAAACGCCGATATTACCTCGAGGAGCGCTCCAATACACTGAGATTAGTGATAATCATCGATACTGCTTTCTTGAAGTGTTAACAGGACTTTTGTTCCGACAATATGACTATGAGGAAGAAGCAATCATTCGTGACTGCGAATCACACAAAAGTTATGCTGCGTAGTTTAAGCGCAGGAGAATTACAACAGTTTTCAGTAGAATTATTACCACGGTTATATAGTGACTGGGGTCATGTTACGCAAAGCGGTACTGTGGAGACGCTTAAAACGCGAAAAGGGACACCTGACGCATTCTGCGAAAGAAGCGATGAATCAATGGTCTATATCCAATCTACCGGTGATACGGCTAAAGGAAAAATGTATGAGGATCTTAAGAAAAGTGTTAAGCAGCTAATAGAACTTGATTTAAATGAAGGCGCGTTATGTATTTCATTTCTAAGTTACGATCCGCAAGCTGATGAAGTCACTGCGTGCAAAAAACTCTGTAGGACACATCAATGTGAATTTAAATTCTACAGTAACTCTATAATATCCGACTTACTAGATAGTAATCATCACGATCTTCGGTATAAGTATTTAAAGATACCTGCTCCTGTTAAAGGGAAATATCGATCTGATAACAATTTTGTACTTACCGCTTCTACCGGCTCCGAACCCAAAACAGCGACCAAGATGAATAACGTTGTAAATTGGAATCTGAGTCCAGATGAACTTACGGGCACCCTGGAAAGCATTGTGGAGTTTTACAATCGTTTAAAGAATCTAAATGAACCTTCAAGGCAGTTTTTTTCAACAATTATAAAATTGGCTGATCCATTAAGGCGTAATCCCAGCATGATGACAGTCCCTTATTCGGAGATGACAAATGTATCAGGACGGGAAAATTACGAGATAAGAAATCAGATGGCTATCCTTGAAAAACACCCAAAGTTGAAAAGAGAATACAAACTCTCCCGTTGAAAAAAAAGGTTGAAATTGAGGATGAAGTCAAATGGCAGACGACCGAAAAGGATGGATGAGTAAAAAAATTTATATTTTGTAATAGTAATAGAGAATACACTTAAATGTAACAATTATCTACATAACTAGATTGATATATATATATTACGATGTTATATTATGGAATATATAAGATTTTTATGGAAAGTAGGGTTGTGTTGGCTCTGAAGTAAATATATGCAAAAAATAGGAGGATGTTATTATGAAATTTTTCAAATCTTCACTTGTATTAGTATTGCTAGTAGTAATGGTATGTTCTTTTTCAATCAGCGTTTCAGCGGAACCTTCTATTGATCCCGAGGGAACTCATCATTACTCACAAGAATTACTTGATTTCCTTGGAGTATCAGAAGAAGAATTAATCCAAAATCTCGAGAATGCAAAACCAGCTGAAATAGTAGATGTAAATAAAATAGATTTCATTCAGCTATTTGCATCTAAACTTGTCTATTCTTTTAAAGATATGCCCAAGCAAGGAACAAACAAAAACTTTTTGGTGTCTGATACAAGATTCCAGATTCAAATGGGACAGCCACGGTAACGTTAACTCAATGGAACCCAGATGGAAAAACCCCCTATGTTGCATATGTCTTGAAGAGTGATAAACAAGAAACGGATTATTATTATCTGAACGGGGAGTATAAAAGTACTAATACTTCTATAAAATTTAAAGGACTAGATTCAAATCAATCTTATGCTATAGTTATCATCAACGAGAACAGTTTTACAATTACAGGAAATGGGTATATTAATTAACATTAACCTGTATAATTAATATAATAACGTAGGGGGTGATTTTTCAATAACATGAATAAATACAAATTAAGAATTCTTCTCCTGAGCTCTGTCATCATATGTTTAGTATTAATTCCTTTCGCAATATCAAAAAGCTTTGCTGTAGAGCAACATGATACAGAAGGTGAGCCACAGCCACAATACGAAAATTTACATCCTTTTCATGTAACCGATGAGGAATACCAAGAAATTAAAAATAAGGTGAAACATATACTTACATCTTATGGAGATTTTATTCGTGTAAATGAGGAACAACCTTTTCCCACTTCTGAGATAGCCTATAGCATGTCAGAGATTAACGAGAACACAAATCAGATTATTCTTGAAGGAACTCGTATCTTTGTAAAAGAGTAAGCTTAATACGAAAGTCAGCCTATACGGCTACAGTAAGCGGAAATTACAAGATTGGTTTGGAAAGTGGGGCGTAGGGCAAACTGCCTATGGAGTACTGAAACATTTTTATTGAGAAAAAAGACTTTTGAGAATTTTGAAGTGCACCCCCTAGAATAGACATCGGAAAAACCCCTGGGTAAATCCGATGTCTATTCTAGGGGGTGCATTTTTTATGTCAGCACAGAAAGGTCAGAAGTTTAAGCATTATCCGGAGTCTCTGAAAGTAGAAGCTGTTCGACTGTTTGTAGAGGAAGGCTGGTGCTATCGTAAGATTACGGAACACTTAGAGATACATGATAAGAATAGGGTTAGAGTTTGGGTGAAGAAGTATCAGGTCAAAGGGCAAGCTGCCTTTAAGGATAGACGTGGAGATCCACACAGGACTGAGACCGAACAAGAACGAGAACTGCGTCGGTTGCAATTAGAGGTAGATGTTCTAAAAAAGTGGTTACACATCTTGAATCAGGGGGAGTTAGTCACTTTAAATGAATTTAATTATTCCAATAACTTCACAAGAGAGTTATATACTCGGAATTGTAAGATGACAAGAATATATTCCGATTAATATCCGCGTAGATCGCGGTTTTTTTATTTTATCGGAACAGATTCTTGTCATTACGCTTTGTCAAGAATCTGTTCCTATTGCCGTTAGAGGCCAAGAATATAGTCCGATTGCCGTTTGATTTTATGTTGGGAAATCTAAAAAAACGAATTATGTGGTGATTCTTAAATAGTACCTCAGAATTTTCACAACAGAGGGAGAATTTAATCACACCTTACCAATTAAGCGAACTAACCGGATTTGTATCCGGAACGGGTGTTGTAAAATTCAGGAAATTCAGAATGTTGAATAGCCAATTGAGTGTTAATTAGATTACATGTACAATAGGTTTGCTTCCAAACATTCTTATCTCTTGTTCATCAGTTAACCTATTTTGACTCGGTACAGCAAGAACAAGTTGCCATTTAGGACGTGACATTGCAACATAGAGCATGCGTTTTTTTTCATCTGGCATTTGAAGGGGCTTTTTAAAATCATTTAGCGATATATTTTGACCTGAACTATTTGGACTTAGAACAAGCATTATTGAGTCGAATGTTTTTCCTTTCACTTTATGGATTGTAGTTACCTTTGAGAAATTTTCTGGTTGTTGATACATTTCTTCAATTTTCTTGTTATGATCAGGTCTGTACTTTCCCTGTTTTAAAATAAAAGTAGGTGACTGTGCAAGGTCGAATATATTTTTGCAAAGCTCATTTAAATCACGCGTCCATTCTGTCAATGTAAGATCAAATACTGGCAAATTTTTTATGAGCAATATTATCTTTGATTTAAGTTCATAATTGTCATTATTCGCCTCCAGAAACTCTCTTTTTTTACTCGGATTCTCTTTTAATGAGGGGTCGAAAAGCACGGGAATAAGTTTGTAGATTCGTTTAATCGCTTCCTTGGTTTGTCCATGTTCCATATCAGACTTAGCGTGTATAAAGTGAATTGGTGAAAACGGTGATTCACTCCAATGGTTCTTATCATTCGGCATTGCTTTTAGTTCTTGTAATAGTGTCTTCCCCCGAACCAAAACAATATTGTTGTTAAACCTTGATGATAACTCTTCGTATTTTGAAACAAGATCATTAAGTTTATTATAGTAAATAAGATGTATCGGACTTTGTTCAACATCTGACTGGCTTGAATATAAATCGTCATGTTCTTTCAATCGGAAAATACTATATGCTTTTACAATCGGGAGAACCGAGCGCCGGCATTCTGACATCGTTAAGAAGTTCCAGTCAGGTGACTTGGTTTTATCGGTAAATAAATCAGGCCTTGCTTCTCTCCACTCGTATAGGGATTGATAGGGATCTCCAATAAGTTCAACATGTTCAAGTCCATTATTTATCAATTCATTAATAATTAAATGTTGGATTTCCGAAGTATCTTGGGCTTCATCTATAATGAGATACCGAAATCTTGAGCTTAGTTGTTTCGCTACACCAGGATTCTCTCTTAATATTTTTAGTGCCAAATAGAGTGAGTCAGAATTTTTTAGTATTCCTTTTTGAAATTGCATTCTCTTTAATGCAACACAATAATTTTTGAAAGTTATTAGGTTTTCTTCAATTAACTTAGGCTTATTCCCATCAAATAAGTAGCTTCCATCAGCTGCCACATCAATTTTTGAAGGTTTGTACATGTAAAGAATAGGCCTATTATTAATTTTATATTTATTTAGAGCATATGGTGAGAAAGAATCGAGCAAGGAATAATCCTCCAAGATAGTTGGTCTTGTTTTATAACCAAGTAAATGAAAATGAGGTAGAGTGATATATTGATTAATAAAGCTATCAATTGTGCTCACTAAATGAGGATAGCTAATTGATTTCCCAGTGAAATCATAGAATTTTTCATTTATTTCATCTTTAGCAACATTCGTAAATGAAATACAAGCAACTCCAGAATACTTAAAATCCCAATACTCAAGTAAATTTTTGAGTTTATAAGCGACAGAAGTAGTTTTCCCACTACCGGGACAGGCATTGACAATGACTTTACCTCTACTATCTAAGTATCGTTGACGTTGGTCAGTTATAACGAAATCCATCATAATGTTTCCTTCTTTAAATGTTCAAAGCCCATTTTGATATATGAAGGAACTTGAAAATTAAGTCTTGCGTAAGCAATATTATTTAATAAATACTCCGAAAAATCCTGTGAAAATTCTGACTTTCCAGGTAGTGACTTCCAAACTAATAAAGCAATTTTCTTTTGCTGTTCCTCAGTTAAAACGTCATCACACAAATCAATATACGCTTGTATAAATTCAAATTTTTCATTATCGAGCTCCTTAATAAATTGAAATAGGCAATTGTTTTGAAGATCATTTTTTAATCTACCGACATTAGAAATAGTTAACTCGAATTCAAAGGTTTTAAATCCCACAAAAATTTGTATGTTTTCTTGTTTATTTTTGTAATTATTTAAATTACCAATTCTGGTCGAAATTTCGCCTTCTTTAATATTGTCATATAATTCATTAAGTTTGGAGTAATTGTTTTCAATCAGTTTGTAGAATGAATATTCACTATTTTTCGAAGCAGTAAATCGATCATCATCTGTTATGACAGAAACTCTTTTATTAATTTTTTTGGCAGGGTTAGTCGAATTAAATAGAAGGAGAAATGGATAAAATGATGTTCCTGTTTGAATCACTTCAATATCCAATTCTTCAAAACGGAAATTTTCTAATTTTGAGAAGGCAAATAGTAATAACTCTTCTGATATACCCTCTACTAAAAATAATGATTTAGCATAAAACATCTGGGACTTTGTTACATCAATGTATCTTTCCAACATTTTTCGTTTGCTTTTGATATCATCATTATTTAAGGTCTTTTTATTTTGGACTAACTTTTCATTCTCTCTATCTACAAAACAATCGCCAACACATTTAAACGAATTTGACTCAGTAATAAATAGCTTTTCTAGCTCAGATTTTGAAGTTAAGGTAGGGGAGTGCGTTGTTATAAACAATTGACAATTATCATTACATATCTGTTCTTTCAAAAAGTTATATAGATTTAGCTGTAACTGAGGATGTAGGTGAGCCTCGGGCTCTTCAATTAATAAAGCATGGTGAATTGTGGAGTCCTTTTCAACTCGATCATTCATATCACTAAGTACAGTAGCGATGTAAATTATGTTGTTATATCCCAAGCTATTTTGAAATAAATTCAATCCCGAATCCGCCTCAAGGGATGCTTTGAACGGAAGATAAGGTTTGATTACATTTACGATAAAATCTAGTCTTGATTGTTCAATATGTAGTCCGATTGGTGATAAGGTTGAATATATTTTTGTGAGATTAGTATTGATGTTGCTTTTAGTTGTGCTTACCTCAGTTCGTTGGAGTAGTTCACTGTTAGCTCGGCTTATAATTCCTTTAAACTCTTGTTCGGAGTTATTTGTCTCAATATTTCTTTTAATTACACGTCCTAGCATATTTCTTTTTACTGAGAGGAGGTCGCTTGTACTATCTCTAAGGGCGCCTAAATAATAATGCTGGAATATCTCAAAAGTATTTACACTGGCTTTTTGACCCGGATAAGCACCTGTATAATAATCAAATTTTGGATGTTTATCTTTTCTTTTATCAAAAGAAATTTTAATGTGAGCATAATCTTCATGTGGATCAATAACTAGATACTCGTATAAAGCTCCTTTCTGCTCTTCAGTCAGACCTCTAAACTCATAGGATATCGCGATTGTATTTTTTGACTCTCCTGTGGCAAGATCCGTATTAAAGTCTTCGTTTCTAATAATAATTTCTTTTAATGGTTCTCCTAAGTTATACAATAATCGAATAGCATCAATAATTGTTGATTTGTATGAACCGTTCTCACCAATCAAAATATTAATATCTTTGTTGAACGAGAGGGACATTAAGGATATGCCTCTAAAATTTTCAATAGTCATTTTTGATAAGAACATACTATCACCTGTAAATTCATATTTTTATTTCAAAAAATAAGACATTTAAGCTAATATTTCGACATAGATACAGTGAAACCCTTTCATTGTTACTGGAATTGAAAAGGAATGAAAATTGTTGACTGAAATTATATTTAAATTTGGTTATCCATTGACCAAAGCTATGTGTGCTATGTGGGGTTTTCTACTCAGAACCTTAATGGTTATAACGAAATAAGGGATACGAAGAAGAATTAAATAGCTAATTACAACAAAAGTTCTTCCTTTCGAAAAGGCGGACTTTTTTGTTTTCAAATCCATTTAATAAAAGTATTTTGCTGATCATGACTTAATGAGTTTGTATAGGTAGGTAAAGAAATATATATATGTTGCAAATAACAACAGTTGTATGTTACATTGTGTTTGCTAGATAAAAATTCCACTACAGATAACAAAATTTCCGGAATGGTAAGAGTGTCTACAACTGATCATTATCGTTTTAGGACTTTGAATAATAATAATATTTTTTGCGTACTGAAGGCGGAGATAAAACGATGAAAAGAAAAGGAATTCATAAACCAACAATTGAGGACGCAGTTGAAATTAGTGGAATTGAAACCCTACATCCCGGGGGATTTGATTTAACCAAACGAACTGCAGAAATTGCAGGTCTTAGGCAGGGTATGCAGGTTTTAGATGTATCCAGCGGGAGAGGGACTCAAGCAATATTCTATGCAGAAAAATATGGTGTTCTGGTGACGGGAATAGACATATCTGAAAAAATGATCAAATCAGCGAGTAACAAAGCTAAATTAGCCGGTATGGAAAACAGCGTTTCCTTTAGGCAAGGAGATTCTCAGGCGTTACCTTTTGATGATAACACCTTTGATGTCGTAATTAATGAATGTGCGGTCGGAATCCCGGATGACTCACAAAAGGTTCTTAATGAAATGGTGCGGGTAGTAAAACCCGGAGGTGCCTTAGTTATCCACGAATCAATCTGGATGAAGAAGATATCAGAATTTGAGAGGGATGAATTATCCGAAAGATATGGAACCACTCCATTAGAGCTTGATGAATGGAATAAAATGCTACAAAAAGCAGGAGTAGCTAACATTATAGCGTAGCATGAGGAGTGGTCAAAACCAGAAAAATTCTGGAAAGTCAGAAAAGACCGTGATGTTTCTCATTATTCAAAAATTCTCACTTTTCCAGAAAGGCTTGTAACATTGAAGCGCATTTTGCAAAAGCAAGGGATCAAAGGTGTGCTCAAGACCATGGAAAACGAAAAGATTTTCTTTAAAGCCATCTTAGATGGTAAGGTAGGGTATTGTCTGTATAAAGGCGTTAAGGATATATAATATTAACCTACTAATTACTGAGGTGATTCAAATGAAAAACATTGATTTACTAAGAAATTTAATCAGAGTTTTAGATAAAAATATTGGCGCTTTGGAAAAAACTAAACTCATTTGCTGTGGTGCGACCATCGGACAATGTCATGCCGTTTTGGAAATTGGGTTTGCTGGTGAAATTTCACTTATTGATCTTGCAAATTTACTCAATCTTGATAAAAGCACAATGAGTAGGACGGTAAACAATCTTGTAACGGATGAATTGGTAGAGAGAGTCACAGATCCGGAAAATAGACGTTATGTGAAGCTAATGCTTTCAAAAAATGGTCAGATGCTTAATGAGAGAATTAATTCTGTTCTTGATTTATACTTCGAGAATGTTATGAATGATATCCCGGAGGACAAGAGGGAACAGGTTGCTGAGAGCTTGGTACTATTAATCAATGCATTAAATAAAAATAACTGCTGCTAACCGCATTTTCATATAAAGAGAAAGGCGAGATATATCATGACGAAGTTCTTGGATACAGTAGTCATCGGGGGTGGCCAGGCAGGACTCGCCTCTGGGTACCATTTGCAAAAAGCTAGACTAGAATTTGCTATTTTGGAAGCCAGTGACCAACCGACGGGATCATGGCCGCAATATTATGACAGCTTAAAGTTGTTTTCACCTGCCAGATATTCTTCATTGCCGGGGTCCCTTTCCCGAAAGATCCAAACCAGTACCCGGTACGAGATGAGGTTATATCCTATCTGCTGCAATATGCAGAGAAATTCGAACTTCCACTCAACTTGAATAGCAGGGTGGAACGTATCGAAATCGTGAACGGCGGTTTTGATGTAATTACAGGATCGGGGAGTAGATTTCTAGCAAGAACGATTATTTGCGCATCTGGTTCCTTTAATCGCCCATATATTCCCTACATTCCAGGATCAGAACTTTTTCAAGGGAAAATTCTTCACTCATCCGAGTTCAAGAACCCGGAACCATTCCTACAACAGCGGGTTATTGTTGTCGGACGAGGAAATTCGGCTGTACAAATTGCAGTAGAACTAGCTGATCATGCCAAAGTCTCATTAGCTGTTCAAAATCCAGTTCAATTTACTCAGCAGCGATTTTTAGGACTTGATCTTCACTTTTGGTTGAAAATAACAGGGATTGACGCGTTTCCTTTTTTATCGAATCGGCAAAGAGCCCCCAAACCCCATTTCAGTCTTAGACCTTGGTGGATATCGTAAGAAAATTAGAAAAGGCAATCCGGATCAAAGACAAATGTTTACGGGTTTTTATCCAGAGGGTGTCGTTTGGACAAATGGGCAAAGGGAGCCCGTAAACAGTGTGATATTCGCAACGGGGTTTCGCCCAAATATGCTGTTTCTTAACCATACAGACGGACTTGATTCTAATGGCAGACCGCTCCATATTGCCGGAGTGAGTAGAACAATTCCAGGGTTATATTATGTCGGCCTATCTAACCAACGTTCATTTGCGTCAGCCACCATTCGTGGTGTAGGTGCTGATGCTAGATATGTCGTACAAAGTATTAATAGGTTCCTACGTAAATGAAGTTGAAACGTGGAGAGTGTAAGATTCTAAGCCTACGGTTATTTATCTTTGATTTCTAAAGTGCGTAGGAGGGAGCTACCAATGCCTCTGTCACAATAATCACGGTGAATATATATCGAGAGATTCCTATCCTCCAATGAAAAGATTGATATTAAGGTTTAATCGCCTTGATTTATTGCAGAAACGATATAGTTATCTACGTTCGCACCTAGAACCCAATCTTAAATATAACATTTGGACTCATCATTAGAGCTAATTGATATGTAAGTATCATTGATTTGAGTTTCTTCAGCAATGTTTCATTTTAGAAATAGGTCGTTTTTGAAAAAGTATCATCTTGGTATTTCTTTATTTGCTGAACTATAGTGGTTTTCTGAACTAATTCTAATTATATTAAAATTGTACTTGAATGAGCTATGCTCAGCCCAAGCCCATTTTTCAATCCTTTAGATAGGCAACTGCATAGGATATAAGGAAAAGGTGAAATCTTGGGAGGAAAATGAATATGTACCGTAATTCATACAATCAATGGCATCATCCTATGCACAACAACAGCAATAACATCAATTGGAATCCTTATTATTACAATTGGAACAGTAACAACTGCAATACTTATTTTGGAAATATTAAGTTAACTGATTATGGACCAAAACCATTTGTGGTGAATATTGACCAAGCTACTAAGCAAAACAATACTTACCGGACCGCTTTATGGACAGGAAAACACTTTCAAGTGACCCTAATGAGTATAAATGTTGGAGATGATATTGGTTTGGAAGTTCATCCTACAACTGATCAATTCATACGTATTGAAGAGGGCCAGGGACTCGTTCAAATGGGTGATAGTAAAGATAAATTAGATTGTCAAGAAATGGCCTATAAAGATTTTGCAATTATAATTCCTGCTGGAAAATGGCACAATGTAACCAATATGGGTAATACACCACTCAAAGTATATGTTATCTATGCTCCACCAGAGCATCCGTATGGTACTGTACATGCAACAAAAGCAGTAGCCATGTCTGCTGAAGGAAACCATCAACTGAAGTGAAATTGAAGTGCATCAGCATGACATTTCATAAGATCATCCAAATAAGAGGAGGGACAGGTGAATTCCTGTCCCTCTAAATAATTAAAGCTAATTGTTCCAATTGCCGTTAGAAGGCAAGATGTTGTCTGATTGCTAATATAACCGTTGGGGATACCGAGAAATAGCTAACCTTGTTGCAAATGCATAGATGATACCCTCAATACCCAAGTTCTAAGGTATATGTGTGCAAAGAAGAGAAGATAACAATTGCGATACACATCACCGGCTCAGTAATTTTAAGTCATGAGATTTTATTTGAATGAACGGAACAGAATCCATCTACACTAGCAAGAATCCTAGTTGCATATGAGCTGTCCTTTAATCGAGAAAACTCTTGTGGTTGGCGACTCACATCCAAACTAAGGCGTAAATTGATAACAAGAAAGGAAAGCGAAAAACATTAACTCGACACCACTTAATACATAACACGATTGGTATGCATCCTTTAACTTTAGTTCTCTAAATATCGATATAAGGTGGATTTACTGATTCCTGTTTCTTCTTTTATTTCGGCAAGAGTATATTTTTTAGACTGATACATAAGTATGGCCTTTTCAACGTTTTCGTCAGCTTTTCTTGGCCGACCGGGAACATTCCCCTTTTGTTTTGCTTCAAAAAGTCCTCTTTTAGTTTTCTCGCTTATAACATCACTTTGGAAATCTACCAAATGTTTCACGATATCACTAAAAGAATCTCCCCTCATCTTGTTCGTATCGATATTCTCCTTTAGAGAATAAATAAAAGCCTGCTTCATATCGAGAACTTCAAGAAGCTCCACGAGATGTCGAGTGGAATCAGCAAAAGCAAATAGCTTAGAAACGACAATGGTATCGTTAGGTTTTAAAGTGCTCATCATATGATCTAGGTTGGTTCTACGCTTTGCCGATGCATGTTCCTCTACAACAATAATATCGCAGGGGAAAGAGGTCAGCATTTGAGTTTGATTTTCTAAATTCAGATCATCCTGATAAGGTCTCATGTATCCTATACGCATCAAGTACTCTCCTTTTTACTTTCTAAACCTAAAATTATCATACCATAATTATTTGTGTCAAAAAGGTTCCATTTAGGGAATGTTGATGGTACACTGTTTGTAGAAAAAATCGGCCTGATGCCTGGGTTGGCATTACCGAGAATTAAAAGGTGGAGAACAGAGTGATTGAGAAACTAAAAGGAAACTGGTTTTTTAACGTGAAGGGGGATGTTCTGGCAGGTATAGTTGTTGCTTTGGCACTGATTCCTGAGGCTATCGCATTCTCGATTATTGCCGGGGTAGACCCTATGGTTGGCCTTTATGCCTCTTTTTGTATTGCAGTCATCATTGCTTTTGTCGGCGGACGTCCAGGAATGATTTCAGCAGCTACCGGGGCTATGGCTCTACTTATGGTTCCGTTGGTCAAAGAACATGGACTTCAATACTTGCTTGCGGCTACCATATTAACTGGAATTATTCAATTATTGTTCGGTGTTTTCAAGATTGCCAAACTGATGAAATTTATTCCGAGACCCGTCATGATTGGCTTTGTGAATTCTTTGGCCATCCTGATTTTTTTGGCCCAAGTTCCTCACATTTGGGGGATTTCCGTAATGACATACGTTTTCGTTGCGGTCACGTTGGCAATTGTGTATCTTGTTCCATTGATCTTCAGAGCGATCCCCGCGCCTCTCATTGCTATACTTGTATTAACCGCGGTGGCTATCCTCTCAGGTATTGATCTAAGAACAGTTGGAGATTTGGGGATTATCAAACAAGAGTTGCCATCATTTTTTATTCCGGATGTACCCTTAAATTTTGAAACCCTCCAGATCATATTTCCATATTCCATAGCACTTGCGATTGTAGGGCTACTGGAATCTTTGTTGACCGCCTCTATTGTCGACGATATGACCGGTACGGAGAGCGATAAGAATCGGGAAGCTAGAGGACAGGGGGTCGCCAATATGATAACTGGCTTCTTCGGTGGTATGGCAGGATGCGCTATGATCGGACAATCGGTTATCAACGTAAAATCGGGTGGAAGAAGCAGATTGTCAACATTGGTTGCCGGTGGGTTCCTGATGTTTCTTATTCTTGTCCTAGGGGATTGGGTGGTACAAATCCCGATGCCGGTTTTGGTAGGTATCATGATCATGGTATCGATCGGAACCTTTGACTGGTCTTCCTTTGCCTATTTAAGAAAAGCACCAAGAACAGATGCGGCTGTCATGCTGGTCACTGTCATCATTGTTGTAGCCACACATGACTTATCCAAAGGAGTCATCGCCGGGGTTATTTTAAGCGCAATCTTCTTTGTCTCAAAGATATCCAACATCAAAGTTTTAAAGCGGCAAGACAACGATACTATTGTATTTGAATTGGAAGGACAACTGTTCTTTGCCTCTGTGGATGGATTCGTTGATGCCTTTGATTTCACGGCCACAGATTCCCATATTATCATCGACTTCTCAAATGCTCATATTTGGGATGATTCTGCTGTTGGTGCTATTGACAAGGTAGTCATCAAATACCGGGAAAACCATAATAAGGTCACAGTCAGAGGCTTAAATGCCTCCAGTAAAAAAATGGTGGATAAACTGGCGATCTATAATGATGCTAATGCAAAGTTAAGTGCACACTAATCTGTTTTCAGGAGTGAATGATGATATGTATAACCGAATAGTTTTGGCTGTAGATGGGTCGGAGAATTCGCTAAGAGCTACAAAAGAAGCGGTGAAACTGGTGTCTTTAACTCCCGGATGTCATATTGAAGTAATTACAGTGGTGGACTTCTCTAAATCAAAGAGCGAAATTTTGCATACACAAGGAAAAGAAGAACTCGAGCTGAAAAGACGGAAAAAACTGGCGACCGTCGAAGAAATACTGAAGCAGGGAATGGTGGAGTATACGTTAAAATTCCTTCATGGAGAGCCGGGTCCGACAATCATTGATTATGCCAACAAGAAAAAGGTTGAAATGGTCATTATCGGCTGCCGGGGGTTAAATACGCTGCAAGAGATGGTTCTTGGAAGCGTCAGCCATAAGGTTGTGAAACGTGTTAACTGCCCTGTACTGATCGTAAAATAGCGGGAAGACACCATAATTTATTATAAAAATCCAATCCCACAATAATGGGGGTTGGATTTTTTAATAATTGAAATCAAACCGATAATTCATCTCTGATGCCTAAATAAGAACGTTCACTAATTGATAAAAAAGTAGTTGTCGAATGGAGTATCAGGGAAAAAGACACTGAAATAATCGACTAATTTTCTTAAATCAAATCTACCGTGTTTATAATCCATAAGCCGCACAAGACCAACAACCCTATTTTAAGACTTTATTATCTTTGAACATCCAACAACAGCTTCTCCATAATCATCACATCAATATATTGGTCATCCATAATTCCCTGTTTCTCAAAGACACCTACTTCGCGGTAGCCCATCTTCTTATACAATCCTTGGCCTAATTGATTAAACGAAAATGTAAATAACACAATCTTCCGAAATCCATTCTCTTGTGCTTTGATTTCCAAAGCACGTAGGAGGGAGCTACCCATGCCCTTCCCACGATAATCACGGTCAATATATATGGAAAGATCAGCAACACCATCGTAAGCACAGCGGTGTGAATAAGGATTTAATGACGACCAACCAATGATCTGATGATTCAGCATTGCTACCAAAACACTAAACCTTCCTTGATGATCTTGAAACCATTTTTTCATATAGGGTATATCTTTTGTATCCGTTTCAAGAGTAGCTTCTCGATCCTCGATACCCTGATTGTATATGCGAAGAATGTCTTCGATGTCATCCTCGGTGGCTACACGTACTATAGTATTATTCATAGTGACCATCCTCCATAGAAAAGCTTGTTATTAAGGTTTATTCGCTTTGATTACTGCAGAAACGATATAGTTATCTACGTTCGCGCCTGGAACCCAATCTTTAATAAATGATTTAGATTCATCTTTAGGCTCAATCGAGATGTTATTAAAACCACTGCATTGTAGCATAGCTTTGAGTTCCTCAATGGAGGATGCACCAGAAATACATCCGGAATATAATTCATTCAAATCATTTTTAATCTCAGGTGGAAGTTCAGCTGTTGTAACAATATCTGAAATAGCTAGGCGACCACCAGGTTGAAGTACGCGAAATGCTTCATTAAATACTTGTTGCTTATCTGGTGATAAGTTAATAACACAGTTGGAGATAATGACGTTTACAATTTGATCCGCAATAGGAAGGTACTCGATTTCTCCCAAACGGAATTCCGTGTTTACAACTCCGGATTTGCCGGCATTGCTTCGGGCACGACTGACCATCTCCGGAGTCATATCCACTCCTATAACATGACCCGTTTCACTAACTTGACGTGCGGCTAAGAAACAATCGAATCCGCCACCACTCCCAAGATCTAATACAACTTCACCTGATTTTAATTCAGCGATAGCTTGGGGATTGCCGCAGCCTAGCCCTAGGTTTGCCCCCTCAGGAACGGCAGATAACTCTTCGCTTGAATAACCTAACTTGTTAGAAATAGCATTGAAATCTGTAGGTGTATCACAGCAGCTATCAGTGGAACAACAAGAATTATTGGTTTCCGTTATTTGAACTGCAACTTGTTTGTACCGAAGTCGAACATTTTGGCGGATCTCATCATTCGTAAGTTTTTTCAAGATAAGCACTCCTCGTTGAATTATTTAAATAATTAATATTACTGACTTTAGTGAATTAAATTGTTAAGCAGCAAGGAACGCTCGACAGAATAGGTTGCTTACGTGAGAACTTGGTAGGGAAATTGAATATTGCTGATTTAATTCTACCTTTAGGAGATCTCCATGATTTTTGATCCATTTTTTGAATTTCCATCTCCCGATAATTCATTAAATATTCAGCAACGTAAAAATTTTCATACATCTAAATGCCCCCTAAATTGATTATTTTACATGTTAATAATGTTGCAATTTACAACTATAGTATAGTAAGGGGAGAGACTACCCCGTTACTGGAGAACAACACTTACTTGATTTACCCATAGCCTCATTAAATAGCATTACAGAACGCAGCAGTGTTTCTTTTTCAAATTCGGTCATTTTAGAAAAAGCATCATTCAGATACTCGTTCATTTGCGTGTCTATAGTAGTAGCGACATACTTTCCTTCTGCAGTTAGTGAAAGGGTATGAACTCTTCGATCAGTAGGATCAGCTGTTTTCTTAACTAATTTTAATTTGATTAAAGATTGAACTTGGCGGCTAAATGTTGTTATGTCCGTCCCAAGCGTATCTGAAATCTGTTGCATAGAAGGTTTGTGCTGACGATCAATTTCATAAAGGATGTGACTTTGGACCAATGTAATATCACAACCACCAACACTACAACAATTTTTGTTAAGTAGACCAAAACGACGGGTCATAATTTGAAATAACTCGCGAGCATTATCCATTGATATCACCTCATAATTCATTTATAACTCTAATTGTTGTAAAATGCAAGTATAATAAAATTCTAATTTTTCTTTTAATGTGTTTTTCGGACCAAACGAAGCATTCATTACTTGTGATTGCTAATGTTGATTAATTCATATCAAAAAAGGAAAGGATGATTCTAAAACTGGAAAGGTAGATCCATTATGCATACATTGTGGAAAGGTGCATTAAGTTTTGGGCTAGTATATCTCCCAGTAAAGCTGCATTCTGCAACTGAGGATAAAGATATCACTATGAAACAAATTCACCGAATATGTAGTTCACCAATATCTTTACACAAAACGTGTAATCAGTGTAATAAGGATGTCGCATCTGAAGATCTTGTTAAGGGCTATGAATTTCAGAAGAACCAATATATCCTTTTTGAAAAAGAAGAGTTAGACCAGCTGCTCCCAGATTCAAATAAAGAAATAAAAATTATGGACTTTGTGAGTATTGATGAAATTGATCCGATTTATTTTCAGAAAACATATTATCTATCCCCTGATAGCAGAGCTGATAAAGGTTACACTCTCTTAATGGAAGCTTTAAAGACGACTAGCAAGATAGGTATATGTAAGGTGTCAATTCGTGCTAAAAGCAGTCTAGGGGCTATTAGGGTCATTAACAACTGTCTTGTATTAGAGACTCTTTATTACTCCGATGAAATCAGACCAATTCAAGATGTTCCTAATATTCAGACAGATCCTGTTGTTGATCCTAAGGAGTTATCTATGGCGCAATCCATAGTGCAACATCTCTCAGTTGCATTTGAGCCTACGAAATATCAGGATGATTATAGAAACCAACTAAACGATGTAATCAACAAAAAAATTCAAGGTGATCAAATTCAATATTCGGTTATTCAGCAGAAGAATAATGTATTAGATCTTATGTCTGCTCTTCAGGCAAGTCTTGACGCTTTAAATCAAAGTAAGAGTAAAAAAACTATAAAGTCAAAGGGAAAGCGAAAAAAAGAACAAACAGCTTGATATTACATAAGATCATCCAAATAAGAGGAGGGACAGGAAATAATTCCTGTCCCTCTAATTAATTTAAACTATTTATATAGACGTTCAAGAGTTGCTCGTTGAGCGTCATTAATGGATAGGATGGAACGCGCCTTTTTGGATTTCTCCTCAGCTTCTTCAATACTTGATACCAAGTTCAACTCCATTAAAACACCGATCGCAACAGCCCCCGTACGTCCACGGCCAGCGCCACAATGAAATGCAACTTTTTTTCCTTCGTTGTAAGAAGAAATAACTTCTTGAATCGCTCTATTCATTTGAACTTCTTCCACATCTTGTGAATCATCTTTTAAAGGTACATGAATCCTAGTGACGTTTGGAAATATTGTGGTATTGGGATCTAACTCAGCACGTAAATCAACCACGACCTCGACACCTTCGTCTTCAATGAGTCGATTCACATCTAGGGCTCCACACATATAAATATTCGTAACTAGTTCATTGTATGGCTTTTCATTAATTGTCATTGTGATTTCTCCTTTAATCTTGGATAAGGTGTTCTAATTGTCTCCAACCGGTAGGCTCTGTTGCTCTCCAGGGAACAAGTACTGTGTACTTCGAATGTTCAGTCACTCTCTGTATCCATTGTTTTTCGGAGATTGCCCGGCTTTGTAGGACTGGTTCAGATGTTTGAATGTCTTGCCAACTTTGGTTCACAACCCACCATTCAGGTTGAATGCCTGCTCGATTCAAATCGATTTGAAGGCGCTCAGCTTCCATAACCGGTGTGGCTTCAGGCAATGTGACAATTACCACGTGGGTTTCCTCTGGATTACGTAACCGAGGTAGCAGGTTGCGAACTGAATCAGGGATGTTGCCTGTTGAACGTTGAACCTCACGGTGATAAGCCTCTGCTGCGTCTAACAAGAGAAGGGTGTGACCAGTTGGTGCTGTATCAATGACAACAAAACCATGGTCTGCTTCCTCTACGATTCGTGCAAATGCTCGAAATACAGCAATTTCTTCGGTACAAGGGGAGGCAAGATCTTCTTTCAGAAGCGCACGACCTTCTTCATCCAAGTTCTTCTCGTTCTGCTCCATGATTTCGTTAGAATAGCGTTCTGTTTCCAGTTTAGGATCAATACGACTGACATGTAGGAGTGGGAATTTCTGTTCTGTATCGTCACCAAGTGCAAGATTTAGATGTGCTGCAGGGTCTGTTGTCGTCAGATGAACACGATGGCCATGGCTTGCTAAACCGATTGCTATAGCCGTAGCTACCGTCGTTTTACCCACGCCTCCTTTACCCATAGTCATGATCACACCATTTTGTTTCGTCTTAAGCGCATCCAGTAACTGAGCTAAACGTTGTAAATTAGTATCATCATCTAACGATGACATATCCATTTCAGACACAAGATCTTCCTCATTCTCAGTATTAAAAAAACCACGAAGACTTTTGATCCCCGTAAGACTATACGGCTTTAGCGGTATTTCGTATTTTGGGAATGATTTCAATTCCACTGGGATATTTAAAAGAGTTGTTACTTGTCTACTATGAAAAATCTGCGCAATCGGATCATCTGTTTGAGTATGCAAAACGCCATTAATAATGAGGTGTTGATTAGTTATATCCAATTCTAGAAGCTCACTAGACGCCCGAGCAGCTTCTTGCAACGCAGTACGCTCTGGTCGAGAGACTAAAATCAGAATAGTTTGCTTTGCATCGGATAAAGCTTCAACCGTTTTCGCATACATCTCTTGCTTATCACCTAAACCTGAAAGAGGACCTAAACAAGAGGCACCACTGATATTCGTATCCATAAAGCCTGACCAAGCTTTTGGTAGCTGCAGCAAGCGCAAAGTATGACCAGTAGGTGCCGTATCAAAAACAATATGATCAAATTCGCTCTCATTTGCAGATAATAATCTGGTGAACTCGTCAAAGGCTGCGATTTCAACGGTACATGCTCCTGATAATTGTTCCTCAATTTGTTGAATAGCTTCTTGGGGCAATATATCACGATAAGGTCCAACAACTTGATCGCGATATTCACGAGCTGCTTGTTCAGGGTCCAAATTTGAAGCATAAAGCCCAGGAACACCATTTATAGTTGTCGGTTCAGTACCTATTGTGGTTTCGAACAAATCATCTAAATTTGAGGCTGGGTCAGTACTAATTAAAAGCACTTTTTTTCCTTGACCTGCTAAAGCTATTGCAGTGGAACAGGCAACGGACGTTTTACCAACGCCACCTTTACCTGTGAAAAAGATATATTGGTTGTTAAGCTCAATAGGTGAAAAATCCATGATATTCTCCTCCTTAGCTTTAACAGCAGCCGCTTCCTGGTTCGCAGCAATCTTGATCTACAGAGTTAACCTTAATTATTTTTACCGCTTTCATCCCAACGGAAGGTTGACTAAGTGTAATACCGGTCCAGGCAGACAATTCTTCCCTTGTTGGATAGCGTTTTTCCGCCTTGAGTTCATCATCAATGAGGACGATAGGGAAAGCATCAGGACCGTTTTGCTGTAGATAAGTAAGAACAACGTTATTTATGGTAAATGCTTGTACGTCTTGAGACAGATTGAAGCGTTGTATCGAAACACCTTGTTTGTGTAATGCATCCACATCAGCAGCGATCCGAATTAATTCAGGATCAACACTCGGTCCACAGACACCTGTAGAACAGCATAATGCAGGATCATAAATTTCAATTTTCAATTGAGACATCTCCTTATTTGTGATATTCTCTAATACGTGTGTAATTATATAATCAATCACTTATATAATCAATAACTTATATGATAAAAAATAATTACTTGCTTATATAATCATTCGCTTATATAATAATTTTGAAATAGAGGGGAGTGTGAAGACACATGAGGATAACAATCGAAGAAATGGCGGAACAATTTAAGTTGTTGGGAGATAAAACTCGTTTAAAAATTGTTTCCATTTTATATCAGAAAGAAATGTGTGTATGTCACTTGGTGGAGTTACTTGAAACAACGCAACCAAATATTAGCCAACATCTCCGTAAATTGAAGGATGCAGGTTTAGTTCAAGAAGAACGAAGAGGACAATGGATTTATTATTCTCTCCATATTGACGATAAACCACACTTAAATGATGCGCTTCAATATTTACCGCATCTCGCTGAAGAAGTACAAGAAAAGATAAACACAATGGTGTGTGAATAAGGAGTGTGAACCTATCATGAATCAAGGGAAACCCAAGAAATTATCCTTTTTGGACCGTTATCTAACGTTTTGGATTTTTGGGGCAATGGCAATCGGTATTGGTTTAGGATACTTAGTTCCAAATTTCTCTGATGTGTTATCCAGTATGCAAGTCGGAACAACCTCGATACCCATTGCCATAGGACTAATTGTCATGATGTATCCACCGCTTGCGAAAGTGAAATATGAGAATCTTGGACAGGTATTTAAGGATTGGAAAGTTTTATTGTTATCCTTAGTGCAGAACTGGGTTATCGGTCCGATACTTATGTTCTTATTAGCCATACTTTTTCTAAGTGATATGCCAGAATATATGATCGGATTGATCATGATTGGACTCGCTAGATGTATTGCTATGGTGTTAGTTTGGAGTGATTTGGCTAAGGGAGATCCTGAATACACTGCAGGTTTAGTCGCCTTTAATTCCATATTTCAGATTTTGTTCTACTCTGTATTTACGTATGTGTTCATAACCGTATTACCTGGGTGGTTCGGTGTCAGCGGAGCAATAGTGGACATCTCCATGGGTCAAATTGCGGAGAGTGTTCTCATTTATCTAGGAATACCATTTGCTGCTGGCCTATTAACACGCGTAATTGGGATCAAACTTAAAGGGGAAGCTTGGTACCAACAAGTATTCATTCCCAAAATAAGCCCACTTGCTTTAATAGCCTTACTATTCACGATTGTGTTGATGTTTACGTTAAAAGCAGAAATGATCGTTCAACTGCCATTAGATGTCGTGCGAATTGCCATTCCGATGGTGATCTACTTTGTAGTGATGTTCTTAGTATCCTTTTTCATGTCCAAGAAGTCTGGAACATCCTATCCTGTAGCAGCCTCGTTATCATTTACAGCTGCCAGCAACAACTTTGAATTAGCCATTGCGGTAGCCATTGGGGTCTTTGGGTTGGATTCAGGAGTTGCATTTGTAGCAGTTATTGGGCCATTAGTAGAAGTACCTGTATTAATCGGTCTTGTTAAAGTATCGCTTTGGATCAAACGAAAGTATTTTGAACCATCATTAAGTAAATAATAGTAAATAATAGGGAGAGATATCAGATGAACAAACCATTAATTTATTTTCTTTGCACAGGAAACTCTTGTCGAAGTCAGATTGCCGATGGATTTCTGCGAACACTTGGTGGAGAAAGCTATGAAGTGAAGAGTGCTGGTCTAGAAGCTCATGGGTTAAACCCTCGTGCCGTTCAAGTCATGCAAGAGGCAGGTATAGACATTACCAACCATACATCCGATGTTATTGATCCAGAGATCCTAAATAGAGCAGATTATGTTATTACACTTTGTGGTCATGCGGACGAACATTGCCCGATTATATCGAACAAGAATGTAGTCAAATGGCATTGGGGATTTGATGATCCAGCAAAAGCAACGGGAACAGAAGGAGAAATTATGGATCAATTCCGAAATGTACGTGATGCCATTAAATCAAGAATTGAAGAATTTTTAAGTGAAGGGAAATAAAAAGAATTTTGAACCGACCCTAGTGGTCGGTTTTCTAATTAGGTCAAAAAGGAGCTACTAGACATGAAAGGCACAAATGATTTGACCCAAGGTCCTATTATGCCTACCTTAATGAAATTAACGCTTCCCATTATTGCAACCAATTTTATATCAACAACATATGGTCTTGTCGATATGATTTGGGTTGGAAGATTAGGAAGTGGTCCTGTTGCAGCGATTGGCACGGCAAGTTTTTTCATCAATTTAGCTATTGCTTTATCAACAATGATAACGATCGGTACAGGGATCAAGGTTTCACATTGTATGGGAGCCGGCCAGAAAGATAAGGCTCAATCGTATATCAAGAACGGATTTACGATGTCTATCCTATTGGGAATTCTCTACATGCTTTTTATCTTTGTGACCAAGAATCAGCTCATTGGTTTCTTTGATCTAGGAAATGATGAAGTTGAGCTGATGGCAAAACAATTCTTGTTGATTTCGATTATCGGGATTATATTTTCAATCATTAATATCTTATTCGCCACTATCATAAACTCGATGGGAAATAGTAAGTTGCCTTTTCACATATTCTCGATCGGACTTATTTTTAATATCGTCCTCGATCCATTCTTGATCTTTGGTGTAGGTAACTTTAAGGGTTGGGGAGTTGCAGGGGCAGCAATTGCTACATTAGCTGCAAATATATTAGTGACAAGTTTATTTATCATTAAAACAAGAAATTCAGAATTGATTTCGAAATCTACCTCAAGCAACACTCTTCAAATGAAAGAAGTTATCCGAATGGGAATTCCGATTACAATCCAACGGGTCACATTTACGATCATATCGATCATAATCGCCAAGATCATCGTACGCTTTGGAGCTGATGCAATTGCAGTTCAAAAAGTGGGGATACAAATTGAATCCATTTCTTATATGACAATCGGAGGACTCCAAGGGGCCATTGCTGCTTTCTTTGGTCAAAATTATGGAGCACGTCGGATAGATCGAATTAAACAGGGCTATCATCATGCTCTGTTATTAACATCAATCTTTGGCATCATCATATCCATTGTATTCATCATATTCCCACAGCAACTCTTTTCACTGTTCTTATCCGATAAGGAAAGTTTAGAGCTAGGTACAAGTTATATGCGTATCATCGGATATTCACAATTGTTCATGTGTATGGAACTGATGACTGTTGGTGCTTTTAATGGAATTGGTAAGACACATATCCCACCGATATTCAGCATTATCTTTACCGCGCTAAGGATACCGTTGGCATTGGTATTATCTGAACCTTTTGGTTTAAACGGTGTATGGATGTCGATTGCACTGACTAGTGTTTTCAAAGGGGTTATTCTGGTCATCTGGTTTAGAAGATCTTTGCGCAGAATGAATGAACCACAAGTTAACATTTAAATTAATGAAGGATGGTAGTAAACATGACATTGTTGAATCGAAAACTCATACAGCTTCTGATAGATAAAAAGTTAAATGAAGATGTTTTGCGAGGTCAATTTGGTTTAGAAAAAGAAAATGTTAGAGTCGATCAAGATGGAAAACTTGCGTTGACACCGCATCCTAAAGCCTTTGGAAATAAAATGGATAACCCGTATATTCAAACTGACTTCTCTGAGAGCCAAATTGAAATGATAACTCCAACCTTTGACTCTATAGAAGAGACGTATCGTTTCATGGAAGCATTGCAAGATATTGTTTCTCTTGAATTGAATGGGGAATATTTGTGGCCGAGCAGCAATCCTCCAATGTTGCCCGATGACCAAGATATTCCGATTGCCAAAATGAACGATCCCATAGAGGACAAATATAGAAATCAATTAGCAGAAAAGTATGGACGCAAAAGACAATTACTAAGTGGAATTCATTACAATTTCTCTTTTGATGAAGGGTTTCTGAGAAAGCTTTATGAAAGTGAAGATCGTCATGAAGAGTATAAAGAATTCAAAAATGCTACGTATTTTAAAATAACTCGCAACCTATTGAAGTATCGATGGTTCCTCATCTATTTAACAGGAGCAAGTCCTGTCTTTGATAAGACATATATAGAAAGATGCGTCGCTCGTGGGATTTCAGATGATGAGAAAAGCATTTATTTCCCGAACATGAATTCACTTCGAAATAGTGAATGCGGTTATCGAAATGAAAAACCTCTATATGTATCCTTTAATTCGATGGATGACTATGTTCATGATTTGAATGAGTTGATTCGCTCCGAGCAATTACTAAGTGTAAAGGAGTTTTACAGTCCTGTTAGAGTAAAAACAGTTAGAAGTAATAACCCAATACAGGAACTAATACAGAATGGTATAGCCTATTTAGAGCTGCGTTTTATTGATTTGAATCCACTATATAAAATTGGAATCAGCAAAGAAACGATGCAATTCGTTCACTTGTTTATCATCTTTATGTTGCTGAAGAAGGATGAAGCCTTCGATGAAGAAGATCAAAAGATGGCAGACTTGAATCATGATCAACTGATCATGGAAGGTATAAACGGATGCTTACACGATCATGGTGATGGTAATATGACGATGAAGGAGATGGCACTAACTTTTATCCATGAGATGCAAGAAATGGTACAGTTCTTGTTTCCTAATGATGAGAAGTACTTACACATTCTGGGCGGGGAAAAGCAAAAAATTCTTCATTCTGATTTGAGCTTTGCCTCTGTAGTAAAGTCTGACATACAAAAATCATCCTATTTGACTTACCATTTGGATAAAGCAAAACAATATGCCCAGGAAAGTCTTCAAGATGGCTACCGATTCGTTGGATATGAGGATCTAGAATTATCAACCCAGTTGCTATTGAAGGCAGCGGTGAAACGAGGCATTACATTCAAATTGATCGATCGAGATGAAAATTTCGTATTACTTTCTCTAGGTGATCACAAAGAATATGTTAAGCAAGCCACGAAAACTTCATTGGATTCCTACAGCACCGTGTTAATTATGGAAAACAAAATCGTTACTAAAGAAGTCCTCAAACAACAAGGAATCCGAGTTCCAACCGGTGAAGCCTTTCGAAGTCTTGAAGAAGCGATGTTAGAATATGAAACTTATTATGACAAACCTATTGTAATAAAGCCAAAATCAACAAATTTCGGCTTGGGTATCACCATCTTTAATCGTGAATTTTCAAAAGAGGATTATCAAAAAGCATTCGAAATGGCATTCGTACATGATCAGACTGTTCTTCTAGAGGAATTCATAACTGGGAAAGAATATCGTTTCCTGATCATGGGAGATGAGGTCGTTGGGATACTGCATCGAGTTCCCGCCAATGTAGTAGGAGATGGGGTCCGCACGATTGAGCAACTAGTTCATGAAAAAAATAAAGATCCTCTCAGAGGTCGTGGATATAAGACTCCTCTTGAAAAGATTCAGTTAGGTGAAGCAGAAGAGATGTTTTTGAAAAACCATTCCTATAACTGGAGCGATATACCACAGCTAGGTAAAGTCATCTATCTACGAGAAAACTCCAATATTAGTACAGGTGGAGACAGTATTGATTTCACGGATGAAATTCCAGATAGCTATAAAAACCTTGCTATTCAATCTGCTAAGGCTGCGGGCGCAACCTTTTGTGGTGTTGATATGATGATTGATGATATAAGAGAAGATGCAACGGATGACAATTACAGCATTATTGAAATCAACTTTAATCCAGCAATCCATATTCATTGTTATCCCTATAAAGGGATAAATCGAAAAGCAGATGAGAAGATTCTCGATTTATTATTTGGTAAAACAAACAATTAATTCATAGTAAATAAGAAGAGCCCAAAGTAATTGACTTTGGGCTCTGATGATTAGCCTTTATTGTACTCTGATAAAGAAGAGGAGTTTTGATGGATTATGTCATTTATCGGAACATATTCTAGTCATCCGCGACAATTGTTAAATGATACAAAAGTACCAACATAACTTTACGCTAAAAAACTTTCTTAATGGTATTATCCCCTTTAAGTAGACACTCAAAACGCAAAGCTGCCTGCCTCGATAACGCATGCATCGAATCCTTCTTTTCGCATCTCAAGACAGAGAAGTTGTACCTTTACAAGGGTAATTCAGAAGGTGAGATACATCAAGAGTTCGAGGATTATATCTACTTTTATAACTACCAACGATTTCAAAAGAAACTTAAACAACATGCGTCTATTGAGTATCGGCACGCGTTGTTTACCTAGCTTTTTTCATCTGTTTACTGACAAGGGTATGACCATTTACAAGCCTTTTTATTTTTGTTTGCTTTTTTTATCATACAATTAATGCAAATATTTAGCTATATTAAGGTGAATTGACACAAATATTCCTACTTAATGATGATACAATATAATAATTCAGCATATCTTTCTTAGTCAATTTAAAAGAGGTGTTTAAATGGGTACTTCATTAAATCAAAACTACAAAAACCTTATTAATGTACGAAGAAAATACGGGGAACTAAGGAAATTCGAATTCCACATACATACTCCAGCCTCCCATGACTATAGAGTCATGAATAAAAGAATTTATCATAGCATGAATGTTGAAGAAATAATCCAGCTAGCTTATGAAGTAAATTACTATAATGAAGAACAAAAAGATTATTTTCTACAAAAACACATGAATGGAGAATTAAGTGACATTGATTCACTTCATTATTTTGTGGAAAAGGGCTTCGATTCATTTAAAGAATTTTTGACATACCAATTAATTGCGCATAAATTGTATGAAAATGAAGTGGAAATTGCTGTTATATCTGATCACAATACCATATCAGGTTATAAGAAATTGGAGAGAGCTATAAACGACTATTATCTAGAAAGATTAAAAGGTACTGAACAAAAAAAGGACATGATTAAACTGTTGCTTGGAATTGAAATCACTTGTTCAGAAAAAATACATTTGGTAGGTATATTTGATGATGATTTATTTGACATTGTAAATGATCTAATTAAAAACCATATCCCTTCTCAGGAAATGGGTACATATGAAACAAGTCTATCAATGATTGAAAAGATTAGTAATTTAGGAGGCATTGCATATATAGCTCATATAAATACAACTGATTTAAAAAATACTACTGGGCTCTATAAACAAACATTATTTAACAACAAAAATCTTAATGTTATTGGTTTAACTTCTTTAGAAGTGGAGCGGCATTTGGCAATCCTCAAATCTCATGGAGCTGTTAACCCTCAAGAAAAATTCTGTTTTTTGTATGAAGGTGATTCTCATCAAATCGATGAAATCGGCAAAAAAAGTACTTGGATAAAGATGAGCCAAGTTGGGTTTAATTCTTTGAAAAAAGCAATTTATAATCACAAACTGTGTGTGTTTATTGAAAAACCTAATATAACTGATAAATATATAAAAGGGATGCTCGTAGAACCCGGAAAAAGAGGATATTTAAAAGGGAAGAATGGTGAGAATTCATTTATCGTCGATTTTTCTAATGATCTAAACTGTATAATAGGCGGAAGGGGAACCGGGAAGAGTACAGTTATAAATATCTTGGAAGTTATTTTCACTCTGGAATGTAATTCATATGATACTCTGAAGTTTATTAGTGAGAACGAATACATTTTAGTGAATTTTGTTTATAATAATTCGGAATTTATACTCAGATTTATACCTCAGATAAAAAAGGATACATACCATACGTCAGAAGACATCTTTGAAGAAAAAGCATTTATAAAAGACGGTAAAAAATCAGGGAATTATGTATTACAAAATCATTGGGTAGAGCTGTATAAAGTAGAACACACTAGAGCTGGGTTTAAATTTCTCATAATTGATAATCCGACTGAAGTTTCTTCAATTTTAGAAAACGTGTACCGTAAAAGTTATTCAATAAATAACATTATAAATCAAATCAATAATCATATGACAGGTGATTTCATAAAAGAAGTTGTATTTAATGGACTTCCTTTCTTAATAAAAGATCAATTTCTTCGGAACTTGCGGAATTTACCTTCAACGAGAACAAGAACTTTTCTATCTAAAGAACTCTCTCTAATAAACGTTGCACTTGAAAAAAGAAAAAAGGAAATTGATAGCAAATTAAGTGCATTTAATAATAGTTATAATAAGCAATTTCAAGTTGTTTATTCACCAAAGGCAAAATCTAATAAATTTTATCTTGAAATTTTACTTTTTTCGTTAAGAAGAAAGGAAATTTATTTGCTTGACTATAATATTACTTGGGAGAATATCGAGAGTTTCATACTTGATGTCTGCGAAAAGATTGGCTTTTTGAACTTTTTGATTCTCCTAGTAAATAATAAATTCACAACCATAGAATCATATAATTCAATTATTAAATATGTTAACCAAGATATTGGGAGTATTGCCAGTGTGAACAGAGGAAGGAAAAATGTAAATAAAGATAGTTTGTTAGAAGTATATAGAGGAATCAGAGATAATATATTAGCAAATAAGAAAAGCATAATATATTGTCTAGAAAATTATTTTGAAGCAGTGGATGATTTTTCATTACTATTTAATATAAATTCGAAAGAAAATGTTAAAACAATAGCCCCTTTTATGAAAGATATCAGTGAATTATCCTTAGGCCAGAAAGTAGTTAGTATATTAACATTTATCTTTGAGTACGGAAAATTTTCTGATGATAATACGCCTCTAATCATAGATCAACCGGAAGATAATCTTGATAATCAATATATCTACAAAAACTTAGTGAGCAGTTTAAAGCAAATTAAAAATTCAAGACAAATAATTATAGTAACTCATAGCTCCACTATAGTTACCAATGCAGATGCTGAGCAAGTAATCGTTCTTGAGTCGGACAACAAAAATGGATGGGTTGTAAAAAAAGGATACCCAGATGATGATATTATAACTCGTCATATAATTAATTACTTGGAAGGAGGAGCAGATTCATTTAGACACAAAATAGGAATGTATCAAAAAGTTTTAACCATATAGAGTATTCTGCTTCTGCTCGCTAAACTGAGAGAGAAATACAGTCGTTGGAAGGCAGAATCCCTCGAGTGTGTATCATTGGTCTAAATATGTATTTTAATCAGTTTATTTGTAAGTTTAGGACTTACAAATAGTTGAATCAGATCTCAGGTCGTCGAGCTCATCTTTTTCAAACGTTACGTATTGTTTGCTTCTAAGGAATAGCCTTTTACTATATCTTCTGAATCAATGATTGAATTGCAGCTTGAACATATTCTCTGAGTTCGGGCAATCTCTATATAGCATGTGTAGTGCCAGTTCTTTTTCTTTTGTAGCAGCATAGAGTTTTACCGGTATATGAACTAATCCGAAACCAATAGCACCCTTTCATACTATATGCGTCTATTTGCACCTCTCAAAATTATGATTATTTAAATAAACCGCTAACTCAATGATATTGAGTAGCGGTTTATTTATCTTCAAACAGTTGTAGTGCAAGGATATGAAGTTTTTTAATATCATTTCCATCCAAAGTAACAAGGTACTCGACAAGATCGTTAAGATTTTTATCTTTTTCCATCAATCCTTGGCCGATAAGCTTTTCATATTGGAAAAGTTCCACAATATCCGCTTCTAACGCACTCGCTATTTTCTGTAAGCTCAAAAGGCTAATATTCTTCTCAGCTCTTTCGACTCCACCAATGTACGAAAAATGGACACCAGCGCGTTCTCCCAGTTCCTCTTGAGAAAGTCCTTTTTTCTTTCGCAAATCCCTTACTCGTAGTCCGATCATACGCAATATATATTCACTCATACCCACACCTCAAATTAAGTGTATACAAAGGAGGGATACGAATACATTCATATATAAATATCAAAATCATTAATTGATACTTATAAGTATCAATTATAACAGATAGGGTTATACTTGCTATTGAGGTGAAATCTATGAGTAAAAAGAACTCATTATTAGAAGTTGGGATTGCAACAGTAACTTCAAAAGGGCTATATTTTGCAAATCATTATTACAGTAGTCAAAAAATGATCAAATCCCAATGGTTTGCTGAATCAGAAAAATACGGTGAATGGAAGATTCCTGTATTCTTTAATATTAAAGATCCATCTGTCTTAATATTGTTTGATTTTACGCAAATTGATTATGCATTCCAAATTGATCCAAGGAAAGAATTAGATGAAGAGCTAGTTTTAGCATATCATTTAGTGTTCAATAACTTAAAGAATCAATTCAATAGTATTAGATTACCTCACTAAGAAGATCTTTCAATGGGATTTGAAGCAGGGCAGACACTTGTATAAGCACATGTAACGGAACTGGATAGATGCCATTTTCGATATTACAAATTGTTGACTGGGATACATCCATTAGGTTAGCCATTTCAATCTGAGTAAGTTGATTAATATTACGAAAGTAACGAATACGTGTTCCAATAATTACATAAACATCGTTCTGCATATCAAATACCTCCTCTAAATATATAAACCTATCACTACTATTCCCATAAAGATAGATTCATAGACTTAGAAGTAGCTTTTTAAAAATATGTATATTTTATCAAATAATTGTGAATTCAGATATTAGTAATACTAATAAAGGAGCAAAAACGTGTACAAACCAGTAACTAAAAGAAAAAGAAATACGAAATACGGAAATAATAACTGGTTCAGATATAGCTCAAAAATTAATCGTAACGTTTATTTTTACAGTGACTTAGAATTTGATCATTGGTTGCTTATTGAATTTGATCGAAGTATAAAAGAATTTTGTGAACAACCGCTTCATGTTAATGATTATGTGAATGGAGAATACATAAACACAATATTCGATATGTGGACTATTGATGTAGATCGTAAAGAAATGTTTATTGAAGTCAAATATTCAAATGAGCTTGATCTCAAGAGTTTAAAATTTTCTCCTCGATCATTTCGTCAGGTTCAGTCTCAAAAATTATGGTGTCAGGAAATGGGATATGATCACGAAGTTCATACGGATGAATGGATATACAAAAATCGTCTTTATGTAAATAATTTAAGAAAGATAATCCCATACATCGATAAGCGAAAGCCGAATAATGAAGTTGCTCTTCGGAAGGTTTTGAATGTAATAACCAACCAAAACAAGTGCTCCGTTGAAATGATCGAAGCTAGGCTACATGAGCTAAGCAAACATCAAGTTAGAGAGTGCGTATGTAATCTAATTTACGACGGTATCGTAATTGCTAATACAGATACGTGTGAATTCGGTAAGAATTTGGAGGTCTGGATGAATGAGCCGTAACCGTTATATTGAAAACTCAAATGTAGATCCTGAAGACCTGGATTATTCGAAGTGGCCCGATGTTCACATTGATCCTCGGAATGAGATCTTTGAAAATCGTAAAAAAGCCGTGCAGCTGTATATAGATCAAAAATATTCCCTCAAAGAGATAGAAGATCAAACTGGAATCAAGCGGCAAGAACTTAATGAATTTGTAAAGAAGTGTTTGAAAAGAGATTACAATAATCGTCTAATTGGATTTCCAGCGTTAATACCATTCAAAAGGATCGGGTACAAATTTAAACGTTATGCCGCAACAGATGGATTTAACTATTCATCCCTAACAGGTGCTTTTGAGCAGTTATTAGAGAAATATCCTCAACTGGATGAATTGATAAAAGATTATATACTCCGTCGCAAACAGAGAAGGGCAGCAGATAATTACATAAGAATAAAGGATCTAAGGAAGAAGTTTCTGATTTTATGCAAATCCTTAGATATTAAACTTAATCAGTATCCATTTAATACTAAAGATATGTGTCTTCGTTCATTGTACAGATATGTAGATAAATTGATTAACAAAAACATGGAACAGGCGAGTGGCAGATTTGGTCAGGAGGTGCAACGCATTGTTAATCGTCTAAATGGAATTGAATCAGATAAAGACCTTATTATCGCTCCATTTGAAACTCTCCAGGTTGACGGCCATAAAATGGATATTCATTTGACAATTAAATTTACTAATGCATATGGTGATGAAATTGTTGAAGTTCTAAAACGCATATGGTTTCTATGTCTAATAGACGAAGGTACGCGAAATGTTATTTCTTATATTCTATGTTTAAGTGCGGAGCTTTCTTCTGTCGATTTGTTGCATTTGTTCAAAAAGGCTATCCACCCTTGGATTCCTTTGACTTTAACGATTCCTGGGCTTGTATACCCAGAGAAACCCTATATGCCTTCCATGGCCATTGAGGAGGCGCAGTGGGCATTATGGAATGAATTAAAATGTGATAATGCACTCGCTAACATTTCAAATATTGTTGAGGATCGGCTCACGAAAATAGTGAATTGCTCCATAAATCCAGGGCAAGCACAATACCCGGAGGGACGAGGGATAATTGAAAGATTTTTTGGTCTCCTTGAAGAGAATTATCTACATCGACTAAGTATGACGACAGGTAGTAATCCAAAAGACATTCGAAACCATGAAGGAGAGAAACATGCTAAAAAATACGAAGTTAATGTCGAGGAGATCGAGCAGTTAATGGAAGTAGCAGTAGCTCGTTATAATACAGACCCTCACTCTAAGTTTGGAATAAGTCCACTCATGGCAATGGAACAACGAATCGTGTATCGAGGTATGGTTCCTCGTCAACTGAATGAACACGAAAGATCTGATGTGAATTTCTTCACCTATCAAGTGCATCGAACTGTAAAAGGTTCTCGAACAAGAGGAACACGACCCTATATTAATTTTGAAGGAGAGAGATATACAAGTTCCTTATTAGCGAAGAACTACAGCTTAATTGGTGAAAAACTAATTCTTGAAGTCAATATCGATGATATATGTGTCGTAAAAGCTTTTTTACAAGACGGTCAGGAACTTGACTTCCTTAAAGTTAAAGGCCCATGGGGAAAAAAGCCGCATTCACTTAAAACCCGAAAAGTTGTTAATCGTTTAGTTAGGGGAAATCAATTGAGATTTGATGATGATGTGGATCCGATCGAAGCTTTCGGTAAATATCTTGAAGAAAAAGCAGAAAAACAAAAGAAATACAGGAATGAACTTGCAACTCAACGTCGTTATCAAAAACGAAAGAGTAAAGAAGAACCCGTTAATTTAAACACTGAGATAGGTGACGATCCAGTCAGCATTTTACCTGAAGACGAATGGACTGAGACATCAATTAATTTGGATCCTGAAACGTTTTTAGATAACTTTAAAACTATATGTTAGTGAGGGCTAGAATAATGGGTAGAGCAATGAAGAAGTCGAACTCAATAGAACCAGAACTCCAATTAACCGAGCGGCCAAATATTCCACCGGGAAGCCACCCCGTAGAGATAGATGATTACCAGATACCAACCAATGAAATCATGAAAATCTTTAAAAGTGTCTCCCGGTGGATTCAGTTGAGAATAACAGGTGCTGTTATCTATGGTAGACCTCGTTTGGGAAAGACTTGGATGATCAAGTATTTGAAAAATAAAATTCCCACTCACTTAGGTGTAGATCTGCCTATACACCATATCGTTAGTCTGCATGCCAAAATCGCTAAGGAAGAAGAGTTTATTGAATCCTTGCTCAGTGATATGGATCACGCATTTGCACTAGCAGGCAAAGTGGGGGCAAAAAGGCAACGCTTGCTAAAGTTTTTGGAGCAGCAAGGATGTACAAATTCTCTACGAATGGTCGTTTTGTTTATAGATGAGGCGCAGTGTTTGGACTCTCTGCATTTTGAATGGCTGATGGATTACTATAACAAATTAGATCTATTGAGGGTAACTCTTGTTGTTTTCTTAGTAGGACAACCACAGTTGTATACTCAAAAAACAATATACAGTCGAGGACATGAAGATCAGATCATTCAACGTTTCATGATAGAAGAACATAAATTCAATGGGTTAAAAAATGAAATGGATATTAAATCGTGTCTAATAAGTTTTGACGAAAGGAGCGAGTATCCAAAAGATAGCGGATGGTCCTTTACGAGGTACTATTTTCCGGAAGCATTCACAGTTGGAGAACGACTTCAAAACTTTTCGAAAGACATCCACGATCTTTATGTAGAACTGCGAACGAAGTATAACATCAAGGGACCTTTTGAAATCCCCATGAAGCATATGATTATTGCTATAAAAATCATTTTTGTTGACCATGGAATGAATAGTGATAAACCTTTACATTGGGTTACTACGAAGCATTGGAAAGAAGCGATATTGAAAACAAATTACATCGCTTCTGAACAGCGCAAACAATTTCAAAAATAGAAAGGAGAGCGAAGAAAGGAGATGAAACGGAATAAAATATTAGCCAGAGATAATCAGTATGGTAAGAATAAAGAAGTCCTTCTGCCAAATTATCGAGATGAATTAGTGAAAGATAAATGGGACGTACGAAAATTGGGGATCCCGTATAACAAAACCCGAGGAGATCACTTCTTATCTTTCGAAAAAATCCCATTCTCATTCAGAGATTCAGTAAAAAAATACGTTACGACGAGACTGATTGAAATGGATAGCATACAGTGGAACACGGCAAGACAAGACGTTCACCGCCTTAATGTATTTTTAGGTTTTTATGCAAAATTACATCCGGATCAGAATGACCTTCGAAATATGACACGTTCTGATTTTATCAGCTATGTAGATTATTTAAGAAACAATCCAATGGGTGGTAGTAGCCCCTCACAGTATCGCAATCAACCTCCAACTAATTATTATATATGGTCTATGGTAGCTAATGTTGAAAACTACATTACTTACATGCAGCGTTTTGATTGGGATGAGGCACCTTTAAAACCTTCAAGATCGTTAATTTTTCAGGAAGACCGTCCAAAGTTAGAAAAGAAAAAGATCACTGAATATGAATATGTTGATGATCATATATGGGAACAAATTACTGATAAGCTGCCGGATTTAGATTCTCAATATTTACCCATAGTCATTCTAATGGAGGCCACAGGTTTCCATCTTATTGATATTTTAAATTTAAGGTTAAACTGCCTTCAAATAAGAGAAGATGGCTACTGGATTGTCTCAGAGAGAAACAAAATCAAGTACATTCCGATAAGCGAAGAAATATACAATATGGTTAAAGCTCAACAAATATTTATAAGAGACAGATTTCCTTATGAGCAAAATAGTGAACAATATCTTTTTTTAAAATACAAAGGAAAGTTTAAAGACAGAGGAAAGCCCTATTTACAGCCTTCAATACTTCGTCAACTGAATTTTTTTGCAGAGAAGCATAGAATTACTGACCAGAAAGGCAAAGTCTTTCGTTTTGGTTCATTAACATTCAGACACCGATATGGAGTCAAGAAAATAAATGATGGGGCAACTATATTGGATGTACAAAAGTTATTGTCAAACGTAACCCCAGAAATGGCAGTCATCTATGCGAAAATTCATGACCATAATCTTCAAGTTCAATGGGATTATTCCAACGAATTGGGAGCAGTACGTCTTGACCCACTAACCGGTGAAGTCATTCAAACACAAATTTATGATCAGGCTTATGAAAATAATGTTGATATAGATTGGCTTAAACGAAATTTAGGTGAAACCAAGCTAGAGCAAGGATATTGTATTAAGTCGCCAAGGACCCACTGTCAATATTTGAGTCAAACCCTGGAGCAGCCTTGTATGGTTTTTAAATGCTCAAGTTTTTATATTGATAGTACATTCCTCCCATATTATATCGAGCAAATTCAAACTCTCCAAAAGCAAATCGAGGAAGGCAAGCAACAAGGGAGAAGTCGTTATGTAGAAATATTACAAGGTAAGCTTGATAAGTATATTGAGATTAGAGAGGCCTTTATTAAAATACCTAAACTAAGGGAGGAGCACATTGGTTGAGAATGAATAAATTGCGGATTGTTCAAGATGAATATGAGTCCCCATGGTCGATCATCGAGAATATAAAAATGAACAATTTTGTTAATACACGACAGTTTTTAAATACATTTGGATCAGAGCCCGCTGTAAATACTGGCAACTTAATAAGTAAGAGATATTTGAATTTATGGACCTTCGAGGGAATAGATGATCTGAAATTTAAGCAGACTTTTGGAGAATCCTTGTCTGATCATACCGAAAGTATTAAAAATAAACTCACTCACATGTTTCCATCATATATAAGACCCGAATCATTATTCAGAGAAAAACTCTTTTTTTGCAAAGAGTGTATAAAAGAAGGGTATCACAGCATGCTCCATCAGTTCAAAATGACTGAGATATGCCCGTACCATCTGTCCAAATTAGAAGATCTTTGTCCAAACTGCAAACAATCCATTCAATATTTGATGCCAGGACATCATTTAGAAACTGGTTTTGTTTGTAACTGCGGCGAGCCCCTTAGAGCTTCACAAAATTATCACTCTTCATCAGTGGAGCTTACAATTAAGGAAGCTTCTATTGCTAATTGGTTAATATTGTCAAGAGAACATATAGAAATTTTACAGAATACAATCATTTTCGGTCCTTTTTTAGACCAAGGCGATAAGCTAATGCAAAGTATATTAAAGATTCTACAAAGTATCGCAGTCATGAATACTGCATTTTATATCCCTGTTTGCCAAACTTCCTCACCAAAAAATTCTTTAATAAACCAATATAATAATTTCTATTATTCACTAGTAAGTACTTTGCATGGATATGAGGAGTATTTGATGAAGACAGTTATGAAAAATCATAGACATTGTTTGAAGAGATTACTAGGTATGTACAAGAAACCGGGTGAAGAGTTCCCAACCATTTGTCCGTATGCATATGCTTATGTCTTTTGGAAAGAAAGTTTTTTTAATATAAATCCTTTCATCGATCAATATAAGAAAACTCAAACTAATCATGTATCTCAGTTTGAGTTGCCCTTTCATTATATGAACGATGACTTCCGTAAGCTGCTTATGTTCTATAGTTCATACAATGCTAGGACCCTTACCTGGATTATTAACCATCTTTTATGGGAGGTGGCTGATCACCATTTTAAAGAATGGTTAGGAGTTGCTGAGGAGTACGCAAAAAGAAAGATAAGGCCAAGTCTGGAAAAGTTAACTCCACGAACCTCCCAATCAATTATTCTCTTCCCTTTAAATGAAAACAGAATAGAAAAGTTCATTTTTAACAAAATAATTCCTAACAGTCTACATTGCCCCTATGAAAATGAGAGCAAAATAAACGATGGTGAGATCTCATTTCTTCCTATGAGATTAGCAATCAACGATGGTAATAATGAGGAAAAGAAGGCTGCTGAGAGATATTTAAAAAGATTGCGTAGCGCACCAGCGATAATCAATACAAGCCGAAGGGATAACCTTACAGGGAATCCGTGTTTTACAAAAACAAGAGGGGAAGATTCGACGGCGATCTCTGTGCAAGCAAACGGAGTCGTGTAAGAAATTCAACAACCACATTTTGTTATGGAAATGAGATTCAAGCGATCAGTAGGAGCGTTTACATACGTGATGATGATTTCAAGGTGATTACAGTAACCATAAACGATAAGGGATTAAGGAGGAGGTTACCAAAAAGACAATCCTAGAAATGTCACATTTGCCAATGAGGTTAGTTATTACGGATAGTAATGAAGAAAATAAAAAAAACAGCCGAAAAATATCTTCGAAACTTACGGGTATTATCTACAATTCGGTAAATAAAAACAGCACGCAATTTGCGTGCTGTTTTTTGTTATAAATTTATTAGCATGGTAAAATACCGTTAAATGATCGATCGTTAGTGAAGATAATGTAGGGGGATTTATGTCATTAATGTAGGCAAATCTTTGTCACTGGACACGCATGGGCCTTAATATATAGGGGTTAATTTAACCTCTGTACATATGTACAAAATACGAGTTTTGTGAAGATGTCAGAATGAATTTAAAGAAATTGTATTGGATCCCGGTTTCAATTGTCTTACATATTATTTACAGCAGCATTTCGTCATCTCTTCATCTGTCATAGTTATTAGAATTAATGAGTGCTCTATTTAGTTTGGGTACATCATTATTCTCCAGGTGATATCTCGTGTTGCATATGATGTAGAATATTTTCCAATCAGTTTCTCAATAAATCTTTATGTTAAGCTCCGGCTATTGCCTTGTCGGCCAATTGGTGATGATACAAATAAAATACTTCCAAATTTAATTTTTTACCCAACCCCATTGCACGTCCATTTTTTAACATTTTTTAAACTGAAACTGGATGTAAATATAAAAAAATCCCTTATTGAATAAGGGATTTAATGCAACCGCTTTTATTTCAACGGACACCATACGTATATGGTGCTTAGTTGTATACTTGAGAAAGTAGGGGCCGTTAGACGAGAAACGGTCCCTTACTTTTTAGATTACTTTAGGAATTCAACCACTCTTCAGCACCTTCAACTGTATCGAAGGATTCAAAGGCAGTTTTGATATCGTCAAATGCTACTGAGGAAGCAACAACGCGCTTCATGCTGATTTTTCCGATGGTCTTCTCTGGCAGAACGATAGCTACAAATTTGATACCGGAATCCTGAATACGTTGATTATGTACGGTACTGATCCATTCTTGATCTTCTTGACTGATAACGGTAAGTTTGCGATTGTCAGAAATCATACGCTGTGCTCCCTTTTGTTGCTGAAGCTCCATAGCTTTATCACAGATCTCACGTAGTTCGTTACTATGCACGAAAGTGTTGAATTCAACGTGAACCGCCTTAGCTTTCTCATTCCATGATACCGTAGCACTGTCTGTTGTGAAAAATGTTGTCATCATGATTAATTACCTCCGAAGTTTTTTGTGTATGATAAATAAATTGCAATATAAAAATCCCCTTCACATGTTGTACAAAATGTGTGGAAGACTAAAACATAAAGTCAACTGACGTAAATAATTCTATTAGTACTGGAACAGAAGGCTCACGTTCTGCCAACCTGCACCGACTGTCCAAAGGACAATATAGTCACCACGGGAAACTTTACCGGTTTCAATAGCCTCGTACAGAGCAGTGAATGGACTGTTAGTCGAAGTATACCCGTATTTGTCGCCAATATATAGAGCTTTATCCTTATTGACCCCCAGACCTTCGATAACACCTTCGATGTTACCAGGTGCGAATTGAGATAGATAGTAACTGCCTACATCATCATTTGTCAGTCCGTTACGCTCGAGCAATCTTTCGATTGAAGCTACAGCAATTTTTACAGGAGCGCTGGTATCGAACGGTTCAAACTTCATCCGAGGTCCATCCTCGGGTTTACCCCAGCTAGAAAGCCCATTTGCAGGGAATAGTGCATTATCAATTACAGATGTATCTGTTTGATACTCAGAATCGATGAACCCAGTTCCTTCTGCTCGCTCAACAATAACAGCAAGAGCGGAATCAGCAAAGTTACAATCGAAGATAGGTTCTCCTAAACTATGATTTGAGATGTAGTCGGCTCCTACAACCAGTACACGATTAACATAGTTGTTAGCGATGATATTTCTACTTGCTTGTTCGACGGCAACAAGAATGCCAGCGCAGTTCCCGTTCAAGTCGAAGCAAGATGTTGTAAGCTTACCACCGATAGCTGCATGAATCTTAAGAGCGTTTGTAGGAATAAGATACTCAGGAGTTTGAGATACGAAAAGAATCATATCAATATCTTCAGCAAGGAGCCCTGCTTTATCCAGAGCAGATTTAGCAGCAATAATTGCCATAGTTACAGCATTCTCATCTTCGTTATCAATAATATATCGAATGTCTTTACCGAGAGAATCTATTAGCCCTCGAACATCGACACCTAAACCATCGTAACGGTCGATATAGTACTGATTATCAACCTTATGATCTGGCTGATAGAAAGCAACAGTGTTAATTTTGACCCCTTTAGCAATACATTGAATGTCTTTGTTGTTATCGTGAGCTTCTGTCATTTTCAAATTTCCTCCTGATGTTATAGCATCTCTATTTTCCTAATATTATGTAATCATGACATTAATTAAGAAGCTTTGTGGGAGCAAGTTTACGCTTTCGGCTATAGATAAATTGTGTATTCAGATAGTTTTCCATCAATAGGGTTCATGTAATGTATTCCCATCTGTTTATCCATCATCTGGAATCTACCTCCTTAATACAAGAATATCTTTTTTGTAATTATTCGTCAATATTCGTCAAATTACTATTTCACATGATTAAAGAAAGTCGTGGGAGTGAAGTCTGGCCTTTTAGAGCAAACAAAAAGCCGCCATTTTATCATGGTAGCTTGGCGAGATTTATATAGGACTATATTTAATAGGGTTAATGATAGAATTAAATTATCTATAGGCATATTCCCTTTCCATCCAGTTTAATTGTTAGTTGCATACTTTACTTTCTAGCATTAGCTATACCGCTTATTGTACTAAGTAGAGCAGAAAGCAATAATATGCACATAATCAATTTCATCAAAAGATTTGCGCTGTACTATTAAATCGTATGCAAATGCTACTAAACTACAGAGAACGAAAGTCCCAACAAAATTTATCAAGAATTTTTTCCAAGCGCTCCAACTAATTGATTTTTTAATAGACTGAGTCTCCCTTCGAATCATTGTTTCTCTTTTACGAAAGATAATTATTATAAGACACGAGCTTCATAAGCATATCCTCGACTTCTTTGCGATTGCTCCCAGCCAAAGATAACCGTGTTTCTGCACATTGGAAGCATCCAGTCGTTCCCGGAACAATCAGCGGCCCTATAATTCCTTCTCCCAAGGATACATAGGCACACAACCATGGAATACCACGCGACCCTAGCATCTGTTCAGCTTCAACATGATAGGAGGTGTTCTCCTCTTCCTGCAGCACCAAGACTAAGTCTACAGCGGGTATATATTTTCACTGAAGTCCTTTCTTCGAACAAGCAATAGCCCAGACATACGCTTACACACGGTATCGGCAAGCATACCCTCCCCAATAATAGCGACAGTATTCAAGCGGACTCCTCCTCTACGAGAACTACTCCATATGCTACAAACGGCCCTTTGCCCCACAAAGATTCGCTGCGCAGTTCGAACACCTCAAGACGCTTATGGCACAGCTTCAGAGTTTCAATGGCTGATAATAGCAAAGAGCCATTGCTAACATGTTCGCCATTTGAAATTGTCATTTCTTGAACTTCATGATCATCACTAAGAACAGGAGAAACCGAAGTAGGCTCGGATTTACGGAGTGCCTTCTACAGAGAATGGCGAAGGGCAAGCGTGAAACTAAGATCTGCGCTGCCATACCATGAGGAATCTGAATAGACCCACACTGTTGGCAAACCGAACAACGGCTCACCTACTGTAATAAGGGATTCCCCCTCTAGAATGGTTAACGCTTGCAAATAATAATGACAACGGACGTCTTCGATTTGCTGGCATACTATACGCTGAACAACAATTGGATCATCAGACATAATCTGTTTTCCTAACTCTTTAGTTAAACCAGCCCGAACCCCTCGTCCAACGGCTTCAGCTATATCACACCCTACTCCGATGCTGATTCCTTCTTGCTGATGTGGAGGTAAGCTAGCAAACAGCAAAGGGATTATGCGGGTCACATGGGCTTCTAGCCCTGCCAATCCCGAATCTAACCGAGCCTCTACATGCGTTAGTCCACTTCGGACAATGGTCGGTAAAAGATGTGCAGGTTCTTTTGACAAAAGGTTTGCTGGCTGAACAAGACACTGTGCCAGAGGAAACTGGATTAAGTCCGACTCTTCCCATACATGAAAAATACCTGTTACCCCCGAAGTCAGTTGGTTGAATGCAGTAAACCATACATCCGAGCTTATCTGCTCATGATTTGTTCTTAGACTAAGCTCTATATTTTTCAACGGACGGGCAACGTCATATCCGGATACTAAAGGATGAGATAGAAAAGGATGCCAGCATCCAGTTAACGTGACAGGGTCAAGTAAAAAGCATTGATTTCTATTGTCTAATTCATGCTCACCCGTAATTGCTTTATGCCATTCATGAACAATAAGATTGGATAAGATACCTACAGCCGAAGTAGAGAATATCTCTGGCGTTTGTCTCTCGTAAAAGACGGTTGAATGAATTCTCAGATATGCTGACTCCCAGAGTCCGTCCCCATCAGGACCCAGCAGCGGTCCTACCATTCCCATTCCTCTTATCGCGATGCCAGGGAGCATTTGGTTCTTTTCTGCTATACAAGCTTGCTGAATAATCCGAAGCTCCTCTAATTCACCATGCTCCGCAACATACAAAATAAATTGAAAAGGCCGAACGATCGCCTTCCAATTCGGCTCCTCATCTCCTGTTGTAGCAATAATTTTTATTGTGATCTCGGTCTCACTGCCTAGAGTTTGTTCGCAAAGCTCTGTGAGTTTTCCCGTGTCTGTTGGTTCCTTGTTTGTTACGTAAATCGTGAGATTGGACAACCCGGATTCATACCATGATTCAGCAAGTGAGAGCAAGATTCGGCTGGAACCGACCGCAAGCGCACCTTCCTCCTGAAGAGACATCCTGCACAACTCCTTCCCCAACTTTGTGAAGCATAAATGAACTATTCAAGCTGGTCAAAACCCTGCCTCTCACGAACGATAAAATTCATTTTAAAGATATGTAGTCGACTGTTTATCTATGACTATTTACCTCGTCGGAGAATGGCATGCCTAGTTTCAATAATCTTTTCTATGCAGAAAATTTCGACTGACGTTTTGGTATTCACAAAACGCCCCAACCTTAGATAGCTCCTATCTTAGGTTGAGGCGTTTGTGGTCAAAACTTATTCCATAATTATTCTTCTTCCTTACCTCATCTTACGAATCAAGGGCGAAGCCCGCAGCATAGATACGGTGTTAGCTGATGTAACCGACCTCTTGATATACCTACACAAGACTTTTCTTCATTAATTCTAATTCTTTATTAATACTTGTTTCTATTCTTTCTATCCACTCATTTGGATTATTTATTTTTATTGGAAAGCCGCAATTATTCAAAAGATAATATTTAAGTTGAAGATAACTACTAATCGGAAAATCCTGAGCACACCATTGTTTCCTATATCCGATAATTCCATGATTCTTTAATAATACCTCCATTGAGTTAACCACTTCATAAATCATTTGCTTCAATTCACATTCTTCTAACAATACTAATTCTCCAGGGATTGTCTTTATACCATCCTTGTATAGAACTATTTTAATACGAACTTTTTCTTCTGATATCCTTTCGATAACCCAGTTATGAATTGCTGGCTCTGAATCCCAATCAAACTGAACCACATTCCGAACTTCATCTTCAGAGCTACATTCAGGAAGTAACAATTCAATTGATCTTACTAAATCAACCAGTGGCTCTGACAAATAACTTGGATAAAAATACATTTCTGTATTCCCAATCTGGAGATAAACATCAACCCAGCCCATATTATTAAGTTTATATGTAAACTTCATTGTATTACTCACCTCTATTTATTTTCTACCGGTTATTTCAGCTAACGTATTAATATATTCTTTATCCAAATAGATTTCAACTACAGCTTCTGCCCCTATGTCATCAAAAACACTTAAAACTGTACCATCGAATTCCCATATATATCCGCTAAAGTTACTATTCTCGAATTTTTTTCCATTTCCATATATTTCACTCTTTTCACTTTTAATTGTTTCAATAAGTGATTTCCTTTTTTCAGCTTGATCAATATAATACCAATACCCACCAGAACTTAGAGTGTAATTACTTTCTTCTAGGAACATGTACATCACATAAGAATCTTCTGAAAAAGTTGACGTATATTTATATTCTAGTACCTTTAATTTACCGCCTTCTTTAGGAGGTTCGAGTTTTAAGGTTTCTGCATTCTTAACTTCTGATATTGTCATACCCCAAATTATATTTCTAAAGTCTTTTTCCCTTGAACATGAACTTAATATAATTAATAAGATAAACACTAAAATAACAAATGAAATTTTCTTCATAATTTTCCTTTCTCTTTTGAATTTCACTTAACATTTTTGCATTCACAAACCCTCGCCGGCTTAGATAGCTCATATCTTAGGATGGGTCATTTGTTATCTAAGCTGCTTCCATTTTTACATATAAACAACCAAGGGAACTTCAGCTCCCGAACGTGAGTGTAGTGTTTACGCTATCATCAAGCCATTTTCGCTATATTTACAAGTTCTTTAATATCACTCGACCGTCGGAATTCATTTACGTTATCTCTTCCACTTTCATGCTTCTTCCAACTTGGCCACTTCTCTATATACCAACTTGCATAATACGACTCCATACCAAAGGCTCTGGCTGATGATAACTCATTGCTTCCACCATCACCTAGATAGATACATTCCTCGGGTAAAATATTTAGTGATTTACAGGCAATCTCGAAAATTTTGGTATCAGGTTTCATTACTTCTGTTTGAAACGAATGAGTAAGAGTATCAAAATAATGCGCTAAATCGGGAGAGAATGCTTCTTGATCAGCCATTCGATAGCGTCGATCTCGGTCTGTTGGTCTTCAAAGACAGGAATATGGTGCACGTCTCATCCTTCCAATCAACATCAATTTCATATATTCATATTTTACCGATGAAGGTAGGTTTTTCAGATTCGACTATGGCGTCTTTCATTGTTTCAAACAGAACTCCTAATAAGCGAAATCATTACTCCCATATTTGATCTAATTTATCTGAATAAAAATGAATAGCTTTATGATATGACTGTATCCCCTCGTCATTACTTGTTTCTATCAATTGCTTTAATAAGATTTCCATTGCATCATTGTATTCTTTAAGATTGAACTTTACCATTGCATAGAATACTTGAAACTCTCTACGTTCCGGATATTCCTTTACTGCCATCTCATATACTTCCTTAGAGTTTTCATACATTCCTAATGTTCTATATGTGCTCCCCAATCCCAAAAGTGCACCTTGTCTATCTTCTCCTGACAAACCAAATTCCAATGCTTGTTTATAAAAAGGAATGGCCTCCCTTTCTTTCCCCAAGTTATCGTGAACCCAGGCACACTGATACCATATGGATGGATTTTGACTTTCCCCTTCTGTTATTAAATCTAATAATAATGATCTCGCCTCTTCAAGTTGTCCCGATTTTCTATACTGAATGGCCATTTCTAATTCATTCAATGTGTTTACCCCTTTTAGTTTTACATTTGTTTCATCTAATGTTCTGTAATAAATTGATTATTCAAGGCTCTCTTTAAAAATTACTTTCAGTAATTCATTTGGAATTTGCTGATTATGAAAAATTTGCAACATACCCTTGGGTGTTATTTTATATTCCTGTATTTCATCCTTATGAGAAAGAACTGATTTAGCTTCAACGTTTATATGTTCTTTAAAAGGAATAATTCGAACAAAATTATTATTAACATAAAATGATGGAATTTTTGCCCATAGTTTTTCATGAATTATTTGAGAACTACTTTCATAAATAAGTCCATATAGAACACAAAATCTCTGTTTTGTTTGTTCATCAAATTTCTCCAGGTAATTACGTATATCCTCTTTCAATAATAATTCTCCTTTATATCAAAATTTTTATTTAACAGAGCAAAAAGATAATATCTCTCTTCTCTTAATTTGCATATGTTTCATCTAACGTTTAAGTATTCACGAAACGCCCCATCCTTAGATAGCTCTTATCTTAGGCTGGGCGTTTGTTGACTGAGCATATTCTATGATTATATATTTGACTACCAAAGGGCGGTAGCCCTGTAGCGTGATATGGTGTTATGTGATGTCATCATATTCCTTGATATACTTACAAATCGCTTCTGAATAATGAATAATGTTTCTGATTTTTGTAATTCCCTTTCATTTTGAGTTGTTCTCTTAATATTCCTTCAAATTTCATGCCGACTTTTTGCATTACTCTTTCGGATCCAATATTATCTTCATTACATCTAGCCTCAATTCGGTTCACTCCTAGTTCATTGAAGCCATATTTTATTAGTTCCTGGATTGCTTCAGATATAAATCCTTTATTCCAATAGTGTTTTGATATAACGTAGCCAATTTCCGTCCTATCATTTTCTTCATCAAAGCTAATGAATGCTACTCTACCTATTAATTTCTGTGAATCCTTTTCTATTATTCCCCAGTGAAAAGCTTGCCTACTTTGATATTTCTGTTCAAGATATATTAAGTACGCAATCGAATCTTCTACAGTATTGAATAAATCCCATCTTGTATGTTTAATCGTTTCTGGGTCTGATAAAACATTAAAATAGTCTTCGGCATCTGAAACTTCTAGTTTGCGCAAGACTAATCTGTTGGTTTCAAGATTTGGGATATTTTCAAATAGTGATGTTGTGTTCAAGTAATCTCAACCTTTTTATTAGAGTTCTTTCAGATAACGTTTCCGCATTCAAGACGTTCAAGTGGCTTAAGGACCGTAGGTCCGGATGGCTCCGACACTTAGACGGTTGAATGTGTCCAGTGAATCCGCTCCACCGAAATGCCTCTTCCGGACCAAGGGTCGAGCTTGTCTCGGCTTGCAGCGTTGAATGCGATGTTATCTGATGCATCCGCCATCTTCGATAATGCTTATAAATATTTCGTTTCGTTTCCTATGTATTGAATCTACCGTAGCATCTTCCGTCATTGCTTATAATCACTTCCGCATCTTTCAAATAATTGAATTTTGGCAACTTTGACAAAGCGTTTTTAATAATATATTTTCTTATAGGATTATATCTATCAGCATTATTAGGGTTTACTATCCAACCCTTTTGAAAAAGTTTATATAAATCCTGACTAAATTTTAATATGATTTCATTTGCTAACTCACTCTTATCAGCTAATTCTGATAATGTAAGCCATAAGTAAAATGAAGGTATTTTACTCGTATTATTGAGAGTATGATCAATTAATTTCATAAGCATACTATTAATTGTTTCGATATCTTGTGGTTTATATGTATTCCAAAATCGTAATAACACTAGAGATAAGCCTACACATTCACCATCAACACAAAAACTATCAAAACATGAATGAACTAATCTCTCTTCAGTACATCTTAAGAATTTAAGAATATCAGAATCATCAAGTTTCCACATCGCTAAAAATCTTAGTGTCTCAAGTTCATATGCATTATGTGACAGTAAAAATGTCCTTGGTAACTCCCCTGTAATTAGTCTTATCTTTTTACTCCGCTCTACACGAGATTCCTCATATGTTGGTAGTAAAAAATGGGGATATAAATATTTATCCTTCTCTCTCCAGTAGATTATTTTATTGTTCTGGTATTTGCACCTACATAAAATTGATTCAATTAATCGTTCTTTTTCCGTTTCAGTAATCAGTTCATTCATTATTATTTTGTGATTGAATAATGAAATCCTCTTATGAAGCATTTCATTCCACCTTCTAACTATGATTAATTGATTTTTGATTTTCTTATGTATTGCGGATGTTCCAGATAACGTTTCCGTGTTCACGACGTCCATTCACCCTAAGCTGCACGAGTCGTACGACTAGCACGATCTCGGCCCGGCCGCGACCGCGGTTGGGTGAATGGAAGTGTCGCCTGAATCCGCTACATTGACTTATCTCCTGGCGACCGAGGGACGGCGTAGCCGGCCGATGAGTGAACACATTGTTATGTGAATTCATTGCCTTCCTCAAATTCGCTAAAATTACTAGTTAGATTAAGATGTTTATATAGTGGTGTTAGCGGAGGTTGGGGATTAACAACTTATATCTTGACTGTCTATTTCTAATAGAAAGCAGATATAGTGTTTGTGTTTCTTTTTATGATATAAAAATACAATATTTCATCGTGTCGTGACGATAAATAAAGTTCTTTAATTGACTATAGGAAATATACATAATCTATATGTTCAACATTTTGTTTCTTCCTTCTCTGACATATTGTGAATCCAACACTTTGATACATCCGCTGAGCAGGGATTAGGTCATCATTTGTGGTTACTATTATTTTTTTTACATCATTTTGGGTGATTCTATTAATTGCTTCTTGAAGCTGTAATTTACCATATCCATTACCTTTGTATTTCGAAACAATGCAATTATCACCAATTTCCGCATACTCAGGCATATTTCTTGGATCCCATGCAACAAATCCAATGGCTTCACCATTTAGTGTTGTTATAAAGCAGTATTTATCTGCAATTTGTAAATTGTTGAAGAAGAAATCGTCATTTTCCTGCCATTTAGATTTGTATGCTTGTTCATATTTACAGTCAAATGAATACGCATCTTTTAATAATTCAAAAAATATTCCTCGATAAAAGTCGCTCACTTTTATATATTCAATACTCATTTACTAGCAATCCCCCCGCCTCTTGGAAACTGATGACTCCCCATTTATTATGAATTCCTTCAATAATCCAAGAATCCTTCGTTACTATATCAATCAACAATTGATCTCGTACTTCTACTGTATTCTTTGGCCCGCAGCGTGAATACGATGTTAGCTGATGTTCGGTTCTTCTATGAGACTCTTACAAATGCAGTTCCGTTATCACTCTTGTTTGCAAATAAATCCTTCTCCGTGATAACTACTTGATCAACTTTATTATCTTCATTAACAAAATTGGCCATCACACTCATGTCATCAAGATAGAATTGACTACTACTTTTAGGTTTAAGCTTCTTATCCCCAAAAATAAATAAGCAGTTATCTTTTAACTCAACATTTAGACTAAAGTTCAAGTCCTGATTATGGTATATACCTGCATATTCCTTCAGTACTGATACCTCCACATCAGGATCAGGAATATATCTTAAATCGAATTCATTCATCAGTTGTTGCTCGTATAACGTATAATTCCGTGTAGAGTTTTCAATGGTTATTGTTTCGATCGACACTTCATTGACAATTTTATTAGCAAGTGCAGCATAGTCAAGAAAGAACGTTATATGTGATTCAGCTCCCTGCTCTATACGATTTATATAATACTTTTCATGTTTATATTCATTATGCTTTCGCAATAAAAATTCTTCTTTGCCTCTAATTTCAATCATTTTTTGAATTTCGGTTGGAGCATCATCTTGATAAAAATATACCAACTTACATTCTTCTACTTCTTTAAAAAGCTTGCTTACATTTACAATCAAAGATTTAATTATGTTTCTATCTACATCTTTATGTAACAAATGAACAATAGGGCTTTGGAATAAAGCTGATTCCATCACTACAACATCACTCTCGCATTGATTTAAGAGGAACGCCTTCCAGTGTCCTATATATGATTCTATAAACATGTTGTAATTATCAAATGATTCAGAAAAAATAATTGGATGGTTATATGTGGTCTCAAAGAATAAGTTGCAGGTGTAACCATTCCTTTCAAATTGATTGGCTAAAAATCTAGCAAATGTGGATTTACCTGAGCCAGGAATTCCTTCGACGAATAGCAATTTTTTCATTGAATCCTCCCTCTATTTACGGTTTAACCCAATTTCAGCTAACGTTGAGCATTTCTAACGTTCAAGCAGCTTAAGTGACCGTAGGGAACGGGTCGTCAGACTTAGCTGGTTGAATGAGCAGCTTAGATACGCTGTTATGTGATGCCAGTGTCATCCTGAACTACATACAATAATGTTTGTTAATATTTCCCTTCCAAGCTTTTATTAAATACTTTAATAGGTTCTTCATAATCAATTGGTTTATATATCATTGAGTTTAACCAGGAACTAAGATCAAAAGTATGATTAAACTCCGTCGTGATGCCTGTACCTTCTTTGAATATACTAGTTGTCAATTTTCTTCCAAATGTTATTTCCCTGATGTACATATCCCCCTAAATTCTCCCATTCCCATTTCATTGATCTAATAAATCTTCTTGCCAATTCTCTTATCGTAACCCACTCTTCAGACTCGAGAACTTCACTAATCACGGACATATCTATTTCATCAACAGACCGTAAAAAAAGACACTTAAAAGCTTCCCCGCTATGCTCACTTAATATATGGTCAATTTGATTTATAATATCTACCTGTTCTGTAGTAAACCGACTCCATTGTTCAACAAAATAAAGTGTCCTGTAAGAATCAAACTCTTCCGCCATATCACATGTAATACAACCAGGTATTTCTGAAATCACTTGCTCTAAAGGATCAGCGGCTAAAGTTAATATACTTTTTTTGAATTGTCTTTCTAAATATTCATCCTGATTATATTTAATCATAAATTATTCCTTTCAAAATTTTGCACAGGTTTCACATAACGTTATATGTATTCACGAAACGCCCCAGCCTTAGATAGCTCTTATCTTAGGCTGGGGCGTTTGTTGTCTGAGCTTCTTCCATTTGTATAAATCTGTCAACCAAGAGCCGAATAGCACGATGCGTGAATACGGTGTTATGCGATATTTCTATTAATAGTTTCTGAAATTTCTACTTTGCTTCTAGAAGATTTAATCGCTCCATCACTAATGGCAGCCTCAATCCAAATTGAAAGTGTACTTGTTAAATCTAGGATTCAAATGCGAGAATTAATAATTATTAACTCCGTCTCTCCATTATATCTCCACTTAGATATGGACTCCAATTCTTCTATAAACTTACAAAACATCAAGTCACTATATGACCAATCTGTTCCATCAACTTTACAAATATCTACTGCGTCGGGATAATGACCGTACCAATATGCACCATACCCTGGAAGACAAAAGTCCATGAATTTGCCTGACCGATGATAAAAATAATTAATATCCGAAAGAACTTCCTACTTTACGATTTCAATATTTGGTCTTGCAAGTAATATCCCGATTGCTTTTATAGGCTCGTCGTATTCGCTTGTTGTTCTCCTAATATCATCTAGAGTAAATGCATGGTTCATCTAACTTAGTCGGTTGAATGTGTCCGGTGATTCCGCTCCCTCGAAATGCCTCTTCCGGACAAAGGATCGAGCTTGTCTCGACCCGCAGCGTCGAATGCGATGTTATCTGATGTTATTAGCCAACTTTGGTTCATCCCAAGAGAGTCTATAGGTTTATCTTCATCTTTTAGTTTTATTGAATTTTATTTAGTTGGCTATGATCTTTGTTTATAACTAGTGTTGAGGAGATCAAGTCATGTAATGCTTGCTTTTTATTTGTAAAACCAGCCATTATAAAACCGAATAGAAAAATAATCGCTGATAGTAATTTACTCCAATATCTAATACTTGCACGCCAAAAGGAGAGTTTATGAAAGTTCAAATCGCAAACTTCTATTTTAAACGCCTGTTTTCCTATCGTTGCTTTCATTTTCGATGATTCAAAGAAAGCATAATAAACCCATGGAATCATTAGATAAATTGGAACGCCTAATGTTCCAAGAATACTTCCCTTTTGATCTTGTTCAATTCCTATTGAATTAAGAAATAATTCAAATACAGCCCATATAGATATAAAGCATACCACAGATAAATATATAATTATTAAATCAAGAAAATAAGCTCCAAAACGTTTCCAAAAGCCAGCATACATTTGATGTTCCCCCATCTTCTAAACAAGAGTTAATGCACTTAATTATTTCATAAATATGGAGAACTATACCTCATACAGTTAGTTAGACGAATACGATTAGATCTCTTCAATAGAGTGATAGACGAAGCTATTCGCCTGGGATCTTTCATTTAAATCACTTTACCCTATTTTTTGGAAATTTAATAGTTCAAACCTAACAATTTTGATTCTAAGGAATGAAAGAATATTCTAATAGATGTTAACTGCTGCAAGCGTGCCATAATCACGCTGGATAAATGCAGTATCGCCCAATTCATAACGCTGTCTCATGGTATTTACCCTCTCTTTCAAACTTTCGCCGCATCATCTGCCGATACTCTGTGGGTTGCATGTCCATTACATCCCGAAATGCCCGTGTAAAACTTTTGTAGCTTTCATACCCAACCATGGTGGCCACTTCAACGATTTTATGATCGGTTTCGGCCAGCAGCCGCCGGGCTTTATCTAGGCGCACATCGCGTAAGTATTCTGTAAATCCTTTACCGATATTCTTCTTGAACAGGTTTGAAAAATAGGCATAATTAAGCGACACATGGTTGGATACCATCGCGAGGTCCAGCGGTTTATGATAACTTTCGTGTATAAAGCGGATGGCTTCATTCAAGTCCTGCGAGTTGCGATAGCTGCACTTATATTCATAATAAAATTGATTCAGCCGAAGCAGCTGTTGTTGCAGCGCCTGAATATATTCGCGAATGCCCGGATAATCGAAAAGATTTCGCAAACATTCTATATCCAGCGCCTCTTCCCCCATGTAGGGGCGGATCACACGCTCATATTCCTCTAGCATCTGCACCATGGCGCGGCACAGCTGTTCTGTGTATTGGATATGATAGCGCTGCAGCACATTTTTGTGGAATAGCATAGAAATTTCTTGGGTGAGTTGTCCGCTATTTTTGGTGCCAATTAACTGGAATAGAGCATATAGCTTCTCATGGGGAAGTTCCCACTGCCGCTCCAGCCGTTGGGTATGCTCCCGCAGCACACAGCGCTTTTCTGGAAACAAGTAACTGTGGCGGTATAGGTCCAGCACTTGTGTATAGCTGCCGGGCAGCCCTATTAATCCTTGCTGTGGGTCGGTCATGGCAGTGATGGCATCTATCTGTCCTGCCTTGAGTGCGGCGGGTAAAGCACCTGGATCTACGGCCGCATCAACTGCGAGGATCAAGTGCGGGCGGTGTTGTAGGCAAATACATCCCTGCCTGCCATATACGAGGTAAGCAATGGATTCCATACTATGAGTACTACTGGCTCCCGCTTGGTTAATCCTTAGTTCCTCGCGCAGCAGGCATAGGCGGTAGCCTTGCCATAGCTCTGGATTTTGCTGCTGGGTTTGGCGGATCCACGCCTCATCGTTCACCGCGCCCTGCATAAACATGCACAGTTCTTTGCGGTCCGTCTCCTGGGCGCGACGGGATATATGCTCCATATTAAGCGAGAGTGCCTGCCTTGTCCTTATCTCCTGCCATACATGCTCTACCGCGGATTGCAGATCCTCCCGCTTCACAGGCTTGAGCAGGTAGCCCTTTGCTCCAAGCCCAATGGCTTTTTGGGCATAGGAGAAATCGCTATAGCCGCTGATAATCAGGTAATCCACCTTGATGCGTTCTTCTTTGGTTTGTGCCATTAGCGTAAGTCCATCCATATCCGGCATCATGATATCGGTAATCACCAGCTGAATGCTGTGCTGACGCAATATTTGTAACGCCTCGATCCCGCCGGAAGCACAGTAAATGTTGTCAAGCTGCAGAGGAAATTGGCGCAGCATGGCCTGAAGGCCATCGCGTATGTGCTTTTGATCGTCAACAACCAGAATATTAATCATGTCCTACCATCCTCCAAGATTCACATTTTCCCAAGGCAACCGTAAGGTTACACAGGTATAGGATCCCTGCACACTGTCAATCCAAAGACCGCAGCCTTTACCATAATGAAGTTGCAGGCGTTTATGTACGTTTTCCAAGCCTAGTCCGTTCTTGCTAGCTACGATCGGTGTATCTGATTCGCCTCGCAGTACAGCCTGCAAACTGGCCAGCAATTCCGGGTCGACACCCGCGCCGTCATCAAATATCTCGATCAGTAGCAAGCTGTCATCCTCCACCCTTACGGTAATTTGGATACGTACACTGCCACCTGAAGGCGACGCGTGATGAACGGAATTTTCAACGATGGGCTGCAAGCACATTTTAGGAATGGTATAGCTAAGCACCTCCGGGGGAAGATCCGCCTTCAATACAATGCTGCCGCTTTCCATAAAGTTGATGAATTGAATATAGCTTTGTATATTGGCAAGCTCCTCACTGAGGGCAACGGTATCGCTACGCCACTGCATGCTATAGCGAAGCTGCGAGCCTAACGACACCAACGCACCGGCAATAGCGGGCTGATGCTGAACCTCCGCTTGCATACGAATGGATTCCAGTGCATTATACAAAAAGTGTGAATTGATCTGCGAATGTAGTGAGTGCAGCTGTGCGTTTTTGGCAATCAACTGCTTATCCACCACCTGCGTCATCAGTCGTTTGATTTCGTCCAGCATTTTGTTGTAGTTGACGGCCACCTCGTCGATTTCATCTCCGGTTTCGTTGTCATCTAAGTCGGTAACAATCTTCGCATCCAGTTGGCCTTTCCGTACCTGGCGCATAGAAGATAACACACTATCTAACCGGCGGAAAATGCGCTGAGTGGTGTGTGATACGAGCAGCATGATCAGCAGCAGCACGAATAATGTAATTGCTACCACAAGTACATACCAGCTTCGCGGGCCCTTCATCAACGCCTGATGAGAGGCAATATCCACCACATAAGCATTCAGCGGGACGATATAACGGTATAGCGCGTAGTAGGTTTGATCTCCTACATGGACCTTAATAGGTTTATTCTGGTGCAGCACATCCAGCTGTCTATGTATATTGCCAAGGATTTCGTCTAGCCCTTCCCCCGCATTTTGAGAAAACACATGCTGAGGATTGTATACAGATCGGGAAGGATCTGTTCCGTCCATCACAACAGAAAAGAAATCTCCACTATCCTCCTGGAGCATTTCACTGAAAAAAACGCTGTGCTGTGATCGAACTTCCATAATGGTAGGGAGTTTTTGCTGCTGACCAGGAAGACGTACCAGACGGTAGTAGGATAACGTATGTTGACCATCTTTAAAAGCAAATAAGCGGAATGCTGCACCGCCTTCATCCCGAAGGGTTACCCAATATTCCTGAGGCCAAAACTTGTCATAATGGTAGATCTCGGGCCAGATTTCATAAAGGTTCGGGTTATCGACATAAAAGCTGAGCTCACTTATCATCTCGTGACTTTGGATGATATTGTGCATCTGCTCAAACTGATTTTGCCTAAATTTCACAAGACGCAGGCCGTCCCCTCGCATGTTGGAGTGAATAAAATCCACAAATGCCTTTTGAGTCAGTGCGGTTGAGGAAGCGTTTTCAAGTATATCCATTCTACTTCGTATCTGTTCGTTGAGACGTGAGACATGGCTGCTGCCAGTAGCCATAGCGTCCTTGTATAGCTGGGTTTCCTGCATGCGGATAAATAAAAGGGATACCAAAATACCTGGGATAACAATCATTATGCTAAAGGCCAGAAACAATTTTTGCGATATACGGGCATTGCGGTAAAGCTTCCTTAATTTAGCCAGCAGATACTTCATTCAAATGCCTCCCTACCTTTGTAATATATCATATATAGTAAATCGGCTGGTAGGTAAATAGCGTTGTTACAAGATAGTAAGAAAAGTTGATAATACCGGCCACCAAGTTGGTGGCCGGTATTAATCATAATATGGGTATTGTTACTCCGCCATTTTGGCTTTTCGAACATCCAGCTCGGCCTGGCGGTATTCCATCACCTTGTCAAAGCCGTAACCCAAGCGACGGTCAAGAAAACTCTCAAAGATTTTATCAAAGGCGGCTTCATCCTTGGCGGTAATCAGTTCAGGCATCACTTCCTCCCAATTTTGGGAAATACGCGTCCAAGCTACCGCTACTTCAGAATCGCCTTGTGGATCTAAGCCCTTGTAGATGCCGCTGTCAATATCGGCCTGTGCATTGGCAAAGTCCTCCATTTGCTTAATAACAGGAGTTTTCTCCGGTCTCCACTGGTTGACGATTACAGGATTACGCATCATCCAGTAGGTATCCATGATACCGTAGTCCTTTTCTAACTTCGCTAAATCGGTATCGAGCAATTCTTTAACTTCAGCCGTCAACTTCGGCTTACCATCCACCATTTCCCACGTTTCGCCTTCCTTGCCAAGGAATACATCCCTTTGGCCTTCCTCACTGGCTAGATAGCTCAAGAAGCGGATTGCTCGTTCAGGGTTTTCGGTAGATTTGCTAATCATAGTAACCATCCAGCCGTCCATGTTACCGGGGAACAGTTTGGCGGTATCACCCTTGCTGTTCTGCGGACCATCCACTGCAATATAGTAAGACTCAGGGTTTGCACTTGCAGCCAGCAGAGGATTGACAGCAGTCATGCCCGTCCACTCGCGAATCTGCATAAAATAACGGGCGTTGTTCGTTTTTTCCTCTACCTGAGTATCAGAATCTACTAGAAAATCCACATTGATCAGTCCACGCTCGTAAGCAGTGCGGAAGGTTTTCAGCCAGGTGATATAATCAGGATCAGTCATGCGGTCGTATACCTTGCCATCCTTCTCATACGGAACAGCCAGCAGGTTTTGCAGGTACTCGGTCATCCCGTAAGGAACATTCCCCATTGAAAAGAAGGGGCTGATGGGCTGGCCTTTATATTCAGAATACTGATCCTTTAGCAATTGCAGTGCACCCAGAAAACCATCTGGGGTGCTTAAGTCCGGTTTGCCCATATCCTCATATAGATCTTTTCGTACTAAAAAGGTTTGGTTGGCTGCCGTCATGCCAGTTTCATGCATCAGATTGGGGCTGAATGAATCATTCGGCACTCCATAAGTATTACCATTTTCTTGACGATACCATTTCAGTGTACCGTCACCCGCCACCTTGAAGAAGTAGGGATCATATTGTTCTGCTAATTCATTTAAGGCATACACATGGTCGCCTTCCCATAGCTTTTTGATAGCGGTTTCCCACGATCCCATCGAAATTAAATCCGGTAATTTACCGGAGGTCATCATCAGGGTAATCTGCTCGTTCGCTTCGCCGGAGGGTACTTCAAGTTTGATGTTGACGCCTGTTTTTTCAGTTATATACTTGGAGTTCACGCTGTCCCCCCAAGTTTGACCATACCAGTTTGCACCAACAAACCAAGTGAGGTCCACAGGACTGGTATCTTGCTTCCATGCAGGTTCATCGGGGCTCAGCGTTACTTCAGCCTGCGGCGTTGTACTATTCGTAGTCTGTGAAGTCGGCTTCGCTTCATTTTTTCCAGAATTGCTACACGCTGTCATACTTAGCGTTAGGATTACTGCCAAAACTATGGCCATGTATTGCTTGTTACGGGTGACCTTCATTAGATAATCATCCTTTCATTGCTATTACTGTATTTTTTGTATATAGGTCTCATTCGTTCTCAATAATGATGGCTTAGAGAAGCAAATGTAGACTTACCCTTTAATAGCGCCGATCATCACGCCTTTGACCAGATAACGCTGAATAAAGGGATAGAACACCAGAATAGGAAGTGTGGCCACCATCATGGATGCAAACTTGATGGAGTTACCGGGTAACTTTGCGCCGAATTGTGCCATGGCTTGCTGCTGCATGAAAGACATGGAGTTCTCCGCAACGATTTTGAACAGCATCGTTTGCATCGGTATCAGGTCCTGCGAGCGGATGTAAATCACGCCCTGATAATAATCATTCCAATGATAGACAGCTGAGAAAAGCGCTATGGTGGCAATCACGGCCATGCTGTTGGGCAATACGATTCTGAACAGGACGCCATAATCAGAAGCGCCGTCTACTTTCGCAGATTCCTCCAAGCCGTCGGGGATGGTACGAAAGAAGCTCATGAAAATAACCATATTGAAAAAAGTATACATGGCAGGAATGACGAATACCCAAAAATTATCGTATAGGCCCAGCTTCGTCATCAGAATAAACGAGGGAATCAGCCCGCCTGAGAACAGCATAGTAATCAGGGAAATTTTGAGATACAGCTTGCGGCCAATCAGATTAGACTTGCTCATTCCGTAAGCCACAATGGCGGTAAACAACACATGCACCACTGTCCCTAACACCGTGCGTAGCGTGGTGATGTAAAATCCGTTCATCAGCGCCTTGTCATTAAACACAACACTATAACTATCCAGCGATAGTTCCTTTGGAAACCAATTGACCGTACCCAGCATGGCCTGCGCTGGCGAATTGATCGAGTTTATGAACACAAACCACATCGGGTACAGAGTTACAAAGCAAACCGCCAGCATCAGTAGGGTATTGCAGACCTCAAATACTCCGATTCGTTGAAACCTTCTGCGTCTTTCCATGTATCTGCCCTCCCCCTATTAAAAGATACTCTCGTCCGTAAGTTTTTTGGATGTGTAATTGGCCAAAAACAACAGCGCTAGTGCTACAATTGAGCGGGCAAACAGTACGGCCGTTGAGAAAGAATAACGCCCAGATACCAAGCCCATGTTATAGATATACAAATCCAGGCTTTCTGCCATCTTTAGGTTCATGTTGTTCTTCAACATAAAGATTTGCTCAAAATTACTGCCGAGTATCCCGCTGACAGCGAGGATAAGCAAAATGGAAATGGTAGGGCGTATGCTCTGAATCGAGATATGCCACATACGCTTCCAGCGGTTTGCACCATCTAGCTCCGCCGCTTCGTATAGTCCCGGATCAATGCCAGCTAGTGCGGCTATGTATATGATGGCACTCCATCCGGTTTCTTTCAGTGTATCGGAGAAATAGGTGATCCACCAAAAGTATTTAGGTTCGCTATTAAACAAGATTTGGCGCTCCTGGAGTCCAAGTGCAATCAACAGTTGGTTGATCATACCGCCCTCACCCAGCCAGTTGAGCATGATGCCGCCAAATATCGTCCAGGCAATAAAGTGCGGTAGGTACGAAATGGTTTGTACCGTACGCTTAAATCGAATACCTCGTATTTCATTTAGCAACAAGGCAAATAAAATTGGAATTGGAAAGCCCAACACTAGCTTGATGCTGCTCATCCCCAAGGTATTACGGATTGAACGCCAAAAACGGTCATCCGCCAAAAATTCCTGAAAGTGTTTCAGCCCTACAAAGGGTGATTCCAGCATGGGCCTCGCAATGCTGAAGTCCATAAACGCAATGATCAACCAAAACATGGGGATATAACAAAAGATAAGCATCCAGATAATGCCTGGGATGACCATGCTTTGCAATTGCCATTGATTAAAAAAGGTCTTCATTTTTCCTTTTCTGTCTTGAAACATATTCTGTGCCCCCTTCCATTTCATCGTATGAAAACGGACACATAAAAAAAAGGCCATGATTTTTGACCTTATCCCAATTTTTTAGATTTGGTTGACCGAGGGCTATAATTAAGTATGCTGTGATTAAATGAAAGGAGTGTGCAAAGAATGAACAAGCTTTTATGGGAGCAGGATTTTTTAAATAGCCAAACCGATTTGAGCGCATGGAACATTCGCCTTGGCAATGACTTACTTGATAACAATGGCAAGCCTATATGCCCAGGTTGGGGCAACGGAGAACAGCAGTTTTATACGGATCATTCTAATAACCTGTATATCGATGAATTTGGTTTAAACCTATGCGCGCGCCGAGAAACTATCGAACAGGACGGGCGGGTTTTTGCCTATACCTCGGCTCGTTTGGACACTAAGGACCATCTTTCCTTTTGTTACGGTAAGCTAATCGTACGTGCAAAGTGTCCGATAGGACACGGCGTATGGCCTGCCATCTGGCTACTCCCTCAGGAACAGGCATACGGTCCTTGGCCCGCTTCCGGCGAGATCGATATCATGGAAGCTAAAGGGCGTCTGCCTCAGCATATATCCGGAACGCTGCACTACGGGAAGGATTGGGACCATAAAGTCACCGATGAGTTCTCCTACCAACTTGAAAACGGAACAATAAACGAATTTCATGATTATGCATTGGAATGGGATGCCAACTCCATAAGGTGGCTGGTAGATGGTCATTGCTTCGCCGAGCGTCATCTGCAGCCGGGCATAATGCCCTTTGACGTGCCCTTTTATCTGGTGCTCAACCTTGCCGTAGGCGGCTGGTATGACAATGTGGCAGTGGATGAAGCTGCGTTGCCGGCGATAATGACGGTTTCAGGTATATGGCTGTATCAATAGTAAACGATTCCCTTTTACTAGACTACTAGCGCGAACAGATCAAACATAGATTGATATTCTTCATTATAGGGATTGTTATTCGTACAAAAGTAGCCGGTCATATGATCGGCTACTTTTACGTTCTATATGATCGGGTTATATTCACTTGATTTTGCCCATTAGCCATGTAGCCATGAACCACCACTACCGCTTTTATGGTTAATATACTTGTTGTGGAGGATGATATAAAGCTCAATCAAATTATGTGCACCTATCTAAGCAATAACGGATATGACGCCAAAGGGTGTTTGAACCCACGAGAAGCATACGATTTGATGTATAACAATCTATATGACCTTATCATTTCAGACGTCATGATGCCGGAGATTGACGGCTTTGAATTTGCGGAAACGGTGAGGGCTATTAACAAGACTATCCCCATTCTTTTTGTTACCTCCCGTGACGACATTTCATCGAAACAAAGAGGATTTCGTGCAGGGATTGACGACTATATGGTTAAACCTATCCATATGGACCAGTTAGTAATGCGTGTCGGTGCCCTGCTCAGGCGAGCAAATATTGCCCACGACAAAAAACTAGTGGTAGGAAATCTTATGATGAACGCAGATGATATAACCGCAACGGTAAACGGTACGGAAATTCCTGTGACGTTACGAGAATTCAACATACTCTACAAGATGCTTTCCTATCCAAAACATACCTTTTCTCGTGCCCAGCTTATGGATGAGTTTTGGGGCATTGCCAGTGAAACTAGCCTGCGCGCTGTAGATGTATATATTGTCAAACTTCGAGATAAGTTCTCCTGCTGTGAGGATTTCAAGATCATGACGGTGCATGGACTTGGCTACAAGGCAGTGCCGCAATGAGGAAGAAGCAAGATAAGAAAGTCCGACTCAAATCACAGAATTTTTCATGGAAAGAGTTTTTGTGGACCTTTATTATTCTGTCGATATTGACCGCAGGGCAAGCGATGATCTACGATGCCTATATTCCGATCGAAAACGTTCCGTCGCAATACATCTTCGGGATCGCGGGATATTGGATCATCGTTGCCTTCATTTTCTGCCTTGTCACCGCACGGCAGAAGTACAAAACCTTTGATAAGCCAATGCGCAAACTCAGCGAAGCGGCAAAACAGGTAGCAGAAGGTGATTTTTCCGTCTATTTAGAACCCATTCATAGGGCTGACAAGAAGGATTATGTGGACGTAATGTTCGAGGATTTCAACAAGATGGTTCAGGAACTGGGTAGCATTGAAACGCTCAAAAATGATTTCATATCCAGTGTGTCCCATGAAATCAAAACCCCTCTGTCCGTCATTCATAGCTACGCAATGGCGTTACAAAAGATGGAGTTATCGCCGAAACTTCAGCAGGAATATACAACAATCATATTAGCTTCTCAAAAGTTAACGACATTAGTAATTAACATCCTTAAACTTAATAAATTGGACAATCAGGAGATTAATCACGTTGCAGAGCCCTATGATATTTGTAGACAGTTATGCGATTGCGCCCTTACTTTTGAAAATTCCTGGGAAGAAAAGAATATCGAATTTGTGGTGGATTTAGAAGATCGTGCCATCATTTATGCTGACGAAAGTATGCTGGAGATCTTATGGCTTAATCTCCTCTCCAATGCTCTGAAATTCACTGCCCCCGGCGGGACCATCACCTTAATGCAGACTTCGGATGAAGATACGATTACCGTCATGATATCAGATACTGGTTGCGGCATGAACGAGGAAACGATGAAGCATATTTTCGATAAATTCTATCAAGGAGATACTTCCCACTCCGGGGACGGTAACGGCCTAGGTCTTGCTCTTTCACTGCGGGTCATTGAACTGGTGGGTGGTGCCATATCGGTTAACAGTGAGCCGAACAAAGGTACGACATTCACTGTCAAATTAAAAGTGGAATAATAGTAGCAATCAAATAAACAGCCCGAATTCGATCATATTAACTATGACCCGTAAGATGGAAACTTTGAAAAAAGTACCCTCTTACGGGTCATTTCTGTCTTAATCTAATAAATCCAGTTGTTCATCACGATTCTTCTAATCAGAGTCTTGAGCCTAGGTCACTTAGATGGAATATTGAACTTTAATGCTTCCAACCTTTTTGCTCGCTCAAATGCTTTATGTAAAAACTCTTTAGCCGATAAATTCTCATAATCCCAATTCATGGCCTCTATTGCAATCGCGCCTGAATAATCCGTTTCCACAATTTTTTTCATGGTTGTAGACCAATCAATCGTACCGTCAAAAGGTAACCCGTGTTGGGCATAACTTCCGTTATTATCATGTAAATGTACTGCCATCAACCGGGAACCGTATATGGATAATAAATCATTGCCTGGATAGTAGCGGTAGTGATGCCCACAGTCATAACAAAATCCGACACGCAGGGAATCCACTTGCTCCAGCACATACGCCAAATTGGTGAGATTATGCAAATTCTCCAGCGCAACATTGACACCAAGTTGTTCAGCTTTTTCAGTGATTCTCTTGATCCTATCCAGTCCCAATGCGTTATATGGATTGTCTTCGCCCGGTAGGTGTACCACCATTGTTGGAATCTCAAATTCGGCGCAATCGGCAACACATTGCAAATAGCAGTCGGTTAAGGCTTCACCGTCCAGATTATCAAGCCAGAGGTTGTTTTGGTTTTGGATTGGCGTGTGGATATTTTCTATAAAAAGACCTCTTTCTCGCGCAATTTGTGGCCCGTTGCGGTAATCGTTCCGATTAAAGCCTTCACTCCACCATAATAAAACACCATCAAATCCGGCTTCTTTTATTAACTGATAACGTTCCTTAATCGGCAATTCATAGCCAAACCAATCATAAATAGTTATCATAAGCCTCTTCCTTTCAGGATTTTTCAGTACAGCTTTTATATATTTCATAGACTTCACCCTAACAAAATACTATATATAACATTTTATACTTATATTGCGGATAATATCAATTAGATATCTTAAGCAATCAGGCCTACCATTCATGATTAGAATGATAATTCAATTGTCATATAATATCGCACCAAAAAAGGCTACCTTTATGGCAGCCTTTTCCTAATGATTGCTCTATTTACGAACTGAGAGAATGAATTTCTCCAGTGATCCTGTATCGGTAATGCTCTGATTACATCCTTGATTCTCCATGCAGATGTATTGACCCACAGCATAATAATCATCCGGTGAAGAGTTCACAGGCTTGGTCTTAACCGAGAAGAATGCAAGTTCATGTTGCCGATTACAGAACAGGCAATACCCTTTCTTGTTAGTCGGTGTGATTCTTCCCTCGATGCCAATGAATTGTCCTTCGAACGGATACACAATGAATAATTTGTTCGTAGCAATATCTACCCAGCTCAGATACGTAACATATCGAAAGTCGATGGATGCTAGATTAGGTACTTTCAACTTCTTATTCTTAGGAAATAGCTTCTGAATCTGTTTCGGCGTAATCGGCGGAAATGATTCTAAATAAGGTTCTAATGCGTCTAGATATCTCTGGAAATCATATGCCGTCTCGAAGGTCGATATTTGTTCCAACAATTGCTGTTGATCCTCTGTAAGATAATGAAATGCTTCAGTAATGATCGTTGCAGCACGAAATCTTACGGTCTCTAAGACTCTTCGATCCGCGACAGTTCTTAGTGTTTTCAGAAGAAATTCCGATTGTTTCTTAATAACGTTATATTGATGGTTTCTAATAAATGGTGTACTCATAGCTCTTCAGCCCCTTATATGTTATGAAAGATCATAAGGTGCAAAGCCCATTATTAGAAACGATAAAGTTAAGTGTGGGCGATCAAATCATCTTATCGCACCTCACGCAAAGTATCGCCCTAGGTTAGGCTTTGCATGAGGACCCCCTAGCAAATGTGCAATTCCGAATTGCCATCTACATCACCCCCAATTAGATTTAATTCGAAAAGTATAGCAAAAAATAACCTGAGCCGCAATTATCTAAATAATAAATAAAGGCAGGCCGCCGATCTCTCGGGGCCTGCCTTTTGATATAGCATTAGGTTGCGAATTATTTCCTTAATTGTTCTCTTGGATCGACTTCAGATGCTCGACCAATCTGTTCCAGGTATCTGTTATGCCCTGCATCATGCCCATATCCATCACCTGCTTCAGTGCTTCAGCCGTCGCATATTCACCGCGGTTAATTACCCTTGTTCCGTTATCCGTCTCGATGAAAGTCAGCGTCACGAGCGTTTGCGGCATATCTTCCGCCACGTTGCCCTCCGCATCGGAGAAATAATCCACATACACAATCTTCTCCGGCACGACGATTTCACGGTACGCTGCCTTGCCCCATGATTCCATACCATAGAAATCACCCTGGTTCTTGTCCTCGCACTTCATGCAATAATGCCAAACTCCGCCTTCGCGAAAATCAACATGGCATACCGGAAGCGTCCAACCTCTCGGCCCCCACCATTGCTTCAAATGCTCCGCCTTCGTGAAGGCTTGAAAAACAAGTTCACGAGGGGCATTGAATTCACGCTCTAGAATAAGCACATTGCCCTCAATCTTGGATATCATTTGATTTGTCACTTTAAATTCCTCCTCGATTTCATTTCTTGGTCCAAATAGTCCTGATACAGCGTTCAGCTCCGTTTTTCCTTGTCCTGCAACTTTTGCAAATAGTCATCCAGACGGTCGAACCGCTTCTCCCAGATAACACGATAGCGCTCAAGCCAATCGTCCAACTCTCGAAAAGGATCCGGTCGCAGCCTATAGATCCGGCGATTCGCGTCTACTTCGGCCTCCACGATCCCTGCCTCACTTAGTACACGTAAATGCTTGGATACTTGCGGCTGGCGCAGTTGCAGACGTTCTGCGATTTCTCCAACGGTGAGTGGACATTCACGTAAAAGCTCAACTATCTGCATACGGTTAGACTCTGCCAATGCACTCATGACGTTAATATTCATGGTTATCATCCGTTCTCTTGCTGAAATAATACGCATGCTTCGTTCTATGTTTGTAGGTTGATATCTTATTAAACCAATATACCACAACAGGAATATTCCTGCAAAGGAATATAGAGAACTATTTTTAAATCAACAGTGTTATTGTGCCTGCTACAATTACAATCAAACCTATGAAAGATTTCTTTGTTAATTTTTCTTGTAAGAACAAATATGAAAAAATAATCGTCACTAAAATACTCAATTTATCAATCGGTACTACTATACTCGCCTCTCCATCTTGGAGTGCTTTATAGTAGCATAACCATGAAAGTCCTGTCGTAATTCCAGAAAGACATATAAATAACCAACTCTTCTTATCTATATGTTTGACTTCGCCCTGTTTCTTAGTTGCAAATACAACAATCCACGCCATAAGAAGGACTACTATCGTTCGAATCGCTGTTCCAAGATTGGACTCAACGCCTTCAATACCAATCTTGCCAAGTATAGAAGTTAAACTTGCAAATACAGCTGATAGGACTGCATAGAACATCCATCCCTTTGCCTTTACTTCCTTCTTCGCGACTTCTTTCTTCGTAATCATCAAATATGTACCAACTCCGATAGCTACCATACCCAAAACCTTGATCACTGTTAATGCTTCACCAAGAATGATAAATGCCAAAATCATAGTCAGCACCGTACTAGACTTATCAATTGGGGTTACCTTATTAACATCTCCCAATTGAAGAGCTTTGAAGTAGCAAAGCCAGGAACCTCCTGTTGCCATGCCCGATAGCACCAGGAAAATAAGTGTCTTGGTATTCACTGCTGTAATGGTATCAAATGAACCTACCACAAATACCATTAACCATGAAAAAATTAATATAATAACGGTCCGAATCGCCGTTGCTACATTTGAATCCGTATTTTTTATCCCTATTTTCGCTAAAATGGCTGTGATCCCTGCAAAGAGTGCGGAACCAAATGCGAATAATAACCACATATTCTTTAACTCCTATTCTGCCTTTTTCTATTTGTTTGCCTTATGATTATACTATAATGTGTTCAGAGGGAGGTTAGAAGGGACAACTACAGAACGAGTTTTCTCCACATTATGCAGATTTATAAGGCGGTGTATCCTGTGATTTTGGTGTTTTTGTGTATGTTCGCTATTTATGGAGCTACTAACTATTATATTGGTAAGAAGGTTTTTAAATGGCTACAGCATATTTTTCCTATGATAAATTGGATCGTATTTGGAATTATATATAGCTGTTTTGCTTTAACTACCATCTTTAATTTATTGCTATCCTCTTCGACTATTCTGTTAAATTCAAGTATCGTTAGTTTGATCGCTCAATTAGGCGAATATTGGATGGGACTATACTGCTACTTGCTATTGTTGTTGATCATAATGGATTTGATCTTATTTATAGGTAGAAAGATAAAGCTTATCCGTACACCAGTTCCACAATCTATTGCATTCCATACAAAGTCCTTTGTTTTTATCACAGTCATAGGGTTAGTATTATATGGAAGTTATAATGCTACCCAGCTAAAAGAAGTATCTTACAAAGTCCAATTTGATAACAGCACATCATTAGATAATCTAAATATTGTTCTGATAAGTGACTTACATTTAGGATACATAAATGATGTTGATTTCATCTCAAAAGTTGTTAATCACATTAATAGTTTACATCCTGATATCGTACTAATGTCTGGTGATATATTTAATGGCAACTACTATGCGCTCTCGAACCCCTCTAAAGCAGTTGAAGAGTTAAATCAACTGAAGTCAACCTACGGTGTTTATGCTTCTTTAGGTAATCATGATGCAGGTCGTTCCTATGAAGAGATAGTAAGCTTTATTGAAAAAAGTAATATTAAACTTCTGAATGATGAGCATGTAATTATTGATAATAGATTTGTCTTAATTGGAAGGAAGGATTCATCCCCCATTGGTGATCAAGGAACAACACGGGGGGATATTACAGAAATCTTTGATAAGATAGATGCAAACATGCCCGTTATCGTAATGGATCATCAACCAGCTAATATGATTGAATACGGAAATGAAGTCGATTTAATACTGAGTGGACACACGCATCAAGGTCAAATATTCCCGGCCAACCTAATCACAAATGCCATGTTTACTGTAGATTATGGATACTACCAAAAGGATAAAGATAGTCCGCAAGTTATCGTTACATCAGGTGTGGGTACTTGGGGTCCGCCGTTACGAATTGGTACGAACAGCGAGATTGTGCAAATTACAATCGAATAATGAGATGGTTTATATTAAAAACAAGACCGGATGTAGCCAACGCTACTCCGGTCATTTCTATTATTATTCACTCATATATCGTCTGACTGGATAGCTCTCTTAAACTGGCTGTTATAAAGCTCGTGATAGACACCCTGAAGCGCTAAGAGTTGTTCATGGCTACCCTGTTCCGCAACTCGGCCGTCCTGGATGACGAGGATACGATCAGCATCTTGAATCGTACTGAGCCTGTGCGCTATCACAAAGCTAGTGCGTCCCTTCATCAAGGTTGTCATAGCTTGCTGAATATGCATTTCCGTCCGTGTATCCACGCTGCTGGTTGCTTCGTCCAGAATCAGAATGGCCGGATCGGCTAGAATGGCGCGCGCAATCGTTAACAACTGGCGCTGTCCATGGCTCAGATTTCCACCTTCTGTACCCAGTATAGTTTCGTAACCTTGCGGGAGTCTCGTAATAAACCCATCGACATTGGCAAGTCTTGCGGCCTCCTCAACCTCCTGATCGGTTGCATCTAGGCGTCCGAAGCGAATATTTTCCCGAATAGTTCCCGCAAATACATGCGCATCCTGAAGCACCATCCCGAGCTGGCTGCGGAGAGCGTTTTTGTCTAACTGCCGGATGTCCCGACCATCAATATACACGGCACCTGCACTGATTTCATAAAACCTTGTCAAAAGGTTGATGATCGTTGTTTTTCCAGCTCCTGTTGGTCCAACAAGTGCGATCTTCTCACCCGATTTCGCTTCAAACGTCACGTCCTTTAGGATCAGTGAATCGGACTCGTAACCGAAAGAGACGTTTTGAAAAACGACTTTCCCGGATAGCCTTGGCAGTTCTCCATCATCTTCATCACCGTACTCGGACGGCATATCCATGATTTCAAACACCCGTTCCGCCCCGGCAATGGCCGACTGAATGAGATTATACTGGTTAGCAAGCTCAGAGATCGGGCGACCAAACTGCTTGGAATAGTTGAGTAAGCTGACAATCACTCCTACCGTAGCTAAATCATGATAGGCCATCAAGCCCCCCACGCCCGCGATGAGCGCAAAGTTAAGGTTGTTGATCAAGTTCATGACCGGCCCTACAATTCCGGAAACAATCTGTGCCTTGATCCCAGCCTTGTTCAGCTCCCCGCTGATCATGCTGAACCGCCCAGCTTCTGTTTCTTCCATTCGATACTGCTTGACTACCTTTAATCCGCTAACCTTCTCTTCGATAAACCCGTTAAGCTCGCCTAAACTCTGTTGCTGCTTCTTGAAATAAACCCGGCTTAAGCCGGATATTTTACGGGAAGACAGCAAAACGAGTGGGATTGTCAACATAGCTACAATAGTGAGTGGTATGTTCAGCATAAGCATGATAACCAGTGAACCGCTGAGTGTAATCAAGCTGTTCAGAAGCTGAGTCACACTTTGATTCAGAGAGTTCGAAACATTTTCAATATCGTTAGTTGCTCGGGACATCAGTTCCCCGTTGGCATGCGTGTCAAAGAATTGTATGGGTAGTTGCTGATACTTCGCGAACAAGTCGCGGCGTAGCTCGAACACGGTATTTTGCGAAACTGCCGTCATGACATAAGCTTGAACCCAAGCCACAACACTACCGAGCAAATAGATACCGAGAAGGAGTAAACAAAACTGGACAAGCCTAGCATAGTCCCCAGGAATGACCGCAGTATCGATCGCTTTTCCAAGTAGGTATGGCCCAATCAACGAAATAACCGCATTAAGTACGGTAAATATGTATACTAGGATAATCCCTACTCGCTGACGGTTTAAGTATGCCCATACACGTTTAATCGTAGCTCCTCGGTTTTTGGCTCGTACCTTCGGTATGTTGCCGCGTCCTGCTCCAGGGCCCGGACCTTGCGGTCCTCCACCGAAACCTCCCGGCCGACCAGGAACCGAAAATGGCGTGTGATTATTGAAACTAGACATAAGGTGCCTCCTCTCCCTTCAGTTGAGACTGCCGGATATCCCGGTAGACATCACTGCTTAGAAGAAGCTCTTCATGAGTACCTTGGGCTACGATCCTACCATTCTCCAAAATGAGGATGCGATTGGCATCTATGACAGACGAGACCCGCTGGGTAATCAATATGTTTGTGCTATTCCGCATCTGTACTTTTAGCATTTGCTTGATCCGCGATTCAGTCACCGCGTCCAGTGCACTAGTACTGTCGTCCATGATAAGGATCATCGGACGGATCAGCAGTGCTCGAGCAATCGATAAACGCTGCTTCTGGCCACCGGACAGATTGACGCCGCGTTGACCCAATATAGTGTCGTACCCCTGTGGAAGACCTATGATGAAATTGTGAGCCTCAGCGGTTATGGCAGCTTGTTCAACTTCCTCCGCGGTAGCATCAGGGCGTCCATAGCGGATATTGTCACGAATGGTTCCACTGAACAGAATCGTTTGCTGCATGACAAGCCCTATTCGGCTTCGTAAGTGTTCCAGTCCCATTTCTCGAACATCCGTGCCATCGATCATAATCGAACCAGACATCACTTCGTAAAGCCTTGGAATAAGGCTGACGAGCGTCGACTTCCCCGCGCCAGTGGCACCAAGAATCGCAACCGTTTCGCCCGGCTCTGCAACAAAGTTGATCTCTCTCAGAACGAGGTGCTGATCATCTTTGTGATAAGAGAACGACACATTATTGAATTTGATACGTCCGTTATGTATCACGTCGGTCTTGGCTGAAGGAGCATCGATAATTTCGCTCGTTGTGGCAAGCACTTCGTTCACCCGGTCCGCTGACACCTTTGCCCGAGAGACAAAAGTAAGCGCATTGCTAAGCATCAACATCGACATCAATAGTTGGGTTACATAATTGATAAAAGCGATCAAATCACCAACCGGAAGCCCGTAGTTCCAGCTTTGCAGTCCTCCGAACCAAAGCACGGCAACAATACTTGCATTTAGGATCAGCATCATGAGCGGAAGATTTAGCGCCATAAGGCGCACGGCCTTGATTGCTGTTTGGGTATATTCCGTGTTAGCGACATCAAACCGCTTCTTCTCTTGTCTGGCTCGGACAAAAGCCTTAATCACACGAATTCCAGAAATATTCTCCTGAAGTACTGTATTGACGCCGTCCAGTTTGACTTGCATTTTCGCAAACAAAGGAAATGAGAGTTTGATTAGTACATACAAAATTATAAATAGCAAAGGAACGGAGATAAGCAGGATGAGGGTCAACGATGGGCTGATCCGGATGGCCATCACCAGGCTGCCGATTAGTAGCAGTGGTGAACGTACAAACATACGTAGAATCATCTGCACAAATGTCTGTAGCTGCACTACGTCATTCGTTAGCCGAGTAATCAATGATCCCGTCTTTAAGCGGTCTAAATTTTGATTAGAGAATGACTGGGTATGTTCGAAGAGACGAATCCGCAAATCGTTACCGAAATTCTGGGATGCAATACTTGAAAAAATGCTGCAACCTGCCCCTCCGATTACACCGATAAATGCCACGCCCAACATCGTTAGTCCAGTCGTAACGATATGCGCCAAATCGTTCGTCATGATGCCCTTGTTCACAATGCTTGCCATTAGTGTAGGCTGCATTAAATCCATAAACACCTCTATCACCATCAACAACGGTGCTAGCAAGCACCATAGCCAGTAAGGCTTCAAAAAACTCTTAAGTTTCCACATTCGTTCACCTTCGATTCTATATTGCTTACTGAAATAATTAATCCAACCAACAGGTGTTTAGTTTAGGACAGATAAGTGATTTTTGACATAATAGGCGTTCTTGGTTTGGCATTTGGAACTTCCGCAGGATATCCCACTCCAAATATACCAATAACATCATAATCTTTCGGCACACCAAGAATGTCACGATTATGGGGTAAAGCGCCCAAAGAAGCCCAATATGAACCTACACCCGCTTCATGAGCAGCCAATAAGAAATTTTGTGCGAAACATGAAGAAGCCATGACATTCTCATCACGTTCGAACGAAGTTGCGGCAGGTTTGGATAATATGGCAAAAACTACAGGGGCGCTACCAAAGTCTGTTTTATGATTTAATTTCGCTCTGGTATCTGGTCCAAGAAAAAGAAGCTCCCAAGGTTCGGTCATGCGATGATTAGGCGCGTAACTTGCAGCTTCGAGCCAATTCATCAGATCACTTTCACCAATCGGATCCGGCTTAAACATTTTTATCGTTCTACGAGTCTTAATTAAATTGGTTATTGTCATTTTTTATTCCATCTCCATCGTTTTTATTATTGTTAGAAGTTCTATCTTCCGAAGATATCTCATGAAGCTGAAACATATGGATAAACTCTTCAATAATCGCTTCAGTTGCTTTTAATTCACCGCTAATGACTTGTTTGATCGATTCTAGCTCAGGCTCATTTAATTGCCGCTGCAAAGTAGCACGATTCACATTAAGCTTATCCAAGAATGCTGTAGCTCTGCCGCGGCGAAAGGTTTGTGCGCTTTTTGGATGAGGTTCGCAAGACTCTTTGTGACCATGTTTATCCATGTGCTCTAAACCTCTGTGTTCTCTGTGTTCCCTATGACCGTGGTGCTTACCTTTAAATCCTTCTCGCATATTTTTTCCTCCTCTATATTGTGTATACAAACGTATACATTGATCTAGTTGTATACAAATGTATACGAAGTCGTCTATTCCTGTCAAGATTATTTTGGTAATCCACATCACATCAATGATGCAAAAAAATAAGAGCTTGTGTTAACAAGCTCTTATCGATAAGTGATGTGCGCACTCTTTATTCTAACTTCAATTTTTTAATTGCTTTTTGAAATTGTGGTTCGTATTTCGCAGGTTTATCCATATCAGCATGTGCCCAATAAAATAGCATCACATTTTCTGCTTCATAAATACGAGGAATCATCATGTCATATTTTTCCCTTTGTTTATTAAAATCTTCCAACCCTTTTTTGCGTGCATGTTCTGATTCAAAAACATAAATTGAAACCTGCTCTAATTTAGTTGGGTCTATATTTTCGATAGGATTACCTACTGTAAAGTTATTCGGTTTATTATTGTTCAACAACCAATCATAACCGTCTTCAACGGTTATTAATTCAAGTCCTTCTGCCTGCAAAGCTATTTTGAAGTCTTCCAATGTTATTTTGGCCATACTTGTCAGTTCATTTCCTTCTGTGTATTCCTCCACTACTTCTTTTTGACTGGGTTTGTTTTCAATTGATCCGTTAAAACATCCTGTCAAAGCAATTACCATAACACATGGCAGTAGAATGTATTTTAGTTTCACATATTTTCCTCCTTCTTCCCTCAATGAAATAAACGAGAAATATAGAGATTTTGTTGCTCTAACTTGCAACCAAGGATTCAAGGCGGGACAACAACGTGTACCCTTAAATCAAAAAAAGCCGCTAATATAGCGACTCTTAAGGTCATAACCAGTCAAAGGATCCCTCCAACTAAAAAACCCGTCTTTGTTCAGACGGGTTAGTTCTTATTACAGCGCACGCTTTTTTTATTTAATGATGATACGGTTTAAGGCGTTGGCGTACCACCATTAGCATTAAGGGTTTCCCCACTGATATAACTCGATTCCTGACTGGCCAAGAACACATAAGCCGGAGCCATTTCTACAGGTAGTCCTGGTCGACCAAGCGGCGTATTCTCACCGAAGTGTGCCAACTTCTCTGTTGGTTGTCCACCCGCTACTTGCAGCGGTGTCCATACGGGACCTGGTGCCACAACGTTTACTCGAATCCCCTTGCTCGCAACTTGCTGTGCGAGGGCTTTACTAAAGGTGTTAATTGCCGATTTCGTAGTAGCATAATCTAATAGAATGGGTGATGGTTTATAAGCTTGAATTGAAGAAGTATTAATGATTGAACTGCCCGGCTTCATATGTTGTACCGCAGCCTTACAGAGCCAGAATAGAGAATATACATTGGTCTTGAATGTGGCATCGAATTGTTCGGTTGTTAGATCTGCAATCTCCTCCACGAACTGCTGCTTGCCAGCCACGTTGGCAAGAATATCGATTCCGCCTAGTTTTTCCACCGCAGCCGCAATCAGTTGCTCGCAAAATTGCTCGTCCTTCAGGTCACCAGGAATGGCTATGACTTTCCTGCCCTCTTCTTCGAGTAATTTGACCACCTCTTGAGCATCCGCCTCTTCCTCCGGCAAGTATGACAGTAGCACATCTGCACCTTCACGTGCAAAAGCAATCGCTGTCGCACGGCCAATTCCACTGTCGGCCCCTGTAACCACAGCTTTACGTCCCTTTAATCTTCCAGTTCCGCTGTAGCTTGTCTCCCCTGCATCAGGTACGGGGGACATTTTCTTTTGTAGTCCTGGTTCCGGCTGTTTCTGCTTCCATTCTGCTGTTGCTTTCGGAAATTGTGTTGTTGGATCCTGCATCGAGTATTGGTCTTGATCTCGCATAGTCAATTCCTCCTCTTGGTTCTAAGTTTGTATTCAGTAGTTGTCCAAAAGTAACACTCTTCTCTTTTTGTAACCGAGATCGGGAATATTTAAACGTGCTAGACTAAAAATACGATTATTTCCCTTGTTCTTGGCCTATGATAATGATGAAAGCTACAGCTAGAGAGTGAGGGAAGTGAATTGAGCAAGACTCCGCGAAAGAAAAGGCGTTGGCGTATGAGGGTTTTGATAGGAATGGGCGTAGTACTTGTGTTGATAGTCTCCCTGCAACGCTGGACACTTGCAGCTGAACCGTCCGCCCATTGGACGCCCGATTACACTAAGGTCGATTTATCTACAATTCTAACGAAGGAAGTTCTGAGTGAGAATGACTACGAGATCCTACTCAAGCAATCTGGACTTGGTCGTCCAGTGGTTGACAATCTTCTTGCTACAGGAAATGAGAATACGATTTATCGAATGCAAAATCAATTCTTCACCACTCCTCTACTAGTTCGCGAAAAAAATAGTCCGATATCAAAAGAAGAATTCGTAGTAGACGAAAATGGTAAATATATAGCGGGAACCGAGATGATTGCACTTGAAGATGGAGACATCTTGATCACTCAAAACTCACTCACCTTTGGCTGGCGGAATGGACATGCGGCAATCGTGGTAGATGCGAACAAAGGAAAGACGTTGGAGTCAGCCGTCCTGGGGGAGAATTCCGGTATCCAAACCATTGGGAAATGGGAAAAATACCCGAGTTTTCTTGTCTTTCGCTTAAAAGACAGCTCTGCTGAAGATAGGCGTACAATTGCACAGGAAGCGGTCAAACGGCTCAGTGGCGTACCCTATGGTTTTGGAGCAGGGATATGGACTGCCAAGCACCCTGATAATATGTTAAAGGAAACACATTGTGCTCACCTGGTGTGGGAAGCTTACCGTCAGTTTGGTTACGACTTGGACAGCAATGGTGGCAGGCTTATCACACCAAGAAGTATTGCAGATAGCCCACTCTTAGAGCTTAAACAGGTCTATGGTATGAATCCAGATGAGCTGTAAACACCTATTATGCAGCAAAAAAAACACCCTCTAAGAATCTAGAGGGTGCTGAAATATTATTTGTAGCCATGCTAGCTTTAGCAAATGTTACCTCTTCTCCCTCTTCCTTTTTCTAACAAATAGAAGGATTAGTAACACAGGTATCGCTATGGAAATACTTTTAGCTGCGAGAAAGGATTTGCTCTCCTCGTTCAATGGACCTCTTAGCTTGTCTATTATGTGTTGACTTGTAATTAACGGGATTAATTGTTTGGAATAAACTTGATTATCGTTCGAGTCCATCACTACGAGCTGACCATTATTTTCATTTAATTCAACTTTGAATGATTCGGATTTCTTACTTGTAAAAACTAATTGATCCGGAACCTGAAACCGATCTTGGTATTTCTGAATCAATAAAGGATCTACTGTATACTGATTGGTTTGATAGTTGTTAAATCCATAATCAAAGAGGTTCTCCATATCGCTATAGGCTAACTCTGCTGAACCCGCATTTAAAGTAACCGCGATCCATTCCGAGCCATCCCTCATGGCAGAGGCAACCAATGTATAACCGGACTGAAGAACATAACCATTCTTCACGCCAGTTGTCCCTTCATAACGCCACAAAAGTCGATTGTGATTAAAGATTGTTGTCTCCCATCCCTCGCCTATCCACTCCAGACTCTTGGTACCGACTATAGATCGAAACAATGGATTATTCATCGCGTATTGTGTGATAATCGCCATATCGTAAGCTGTTGTTACATGGTTTACATCGAACAGCCCATGCGGATTTTGAAATGTAGTATTTCGAGTACCTATCTTGTCCCTAATAAATTGATTCATTCGTTCTGCAAATTGCGCTTCACTTCCATCAATATGTTCGGCAATAGCGGTTGCTGCATCGTTGCCTGAATTAATTAGCATGCCTTGTATAAGCTTTAACATTGGAACCTGTTCACCTTCGAGTAAGTACACTCTTGTACCGTCAATATTTCTCGCATTCTTGCTAACGGTTACAATATCTTTTATATTTCCTTCTTCAATCGCGATGATTCCTGTAACAATTTTGGTGATACTTGCGGGATACATCAACTTTTCGCTATCTTGTTCAAATAAAATAGTTCCTGTAGTTCCATCGATCAAAATTACTGATTCACTATTAAGCGGCTGAATCGCCTTGATTTCCATAGCATAAGCCTGCTTTTGGAAACTAAAAATGATGGTCAACATTAATAATAATGCAAAGAATCTTTTCATTTAGCAAATCCTTTTCTTGTTATAGAGTTCAGTTACTATGTATCATTCTCTATTAATGGTTCAGCACATTAATCAATTATCTAATATTTGATCTTACCTAGTACTGCGAATTAACTCAAGGTATATTATCACTGACACAATTTTTTTATCACTTCTATTAATTATGAAGTAAAACAGTTGAACCTATGCAAAAGTCGCTAAATCAAGATAGTGTAAAAAAAGACGTGATGGTTGTGGAAACCATCACGTCTTTTTTGTATTAAACTCAATTAAATCACTTATCCCTACCTAACGAGTTCCTTTGCAATCTAGGTATCAATGCATAGGCAAACGTAAATAACGGGCTTAACCACAAGAAGGTTGCATAGGGTACATATTCGATTACCGGAACACCAAGTGTAGCTGCGAAAAAAGCACCGCTGACGCCCCATGGAATCAATGGATTAACGAGTGTCCCGCAATCTTCCAGTGTACGAGATAGTGTCTTCGCTGGAATATCTCTACGGGTGTACTCATCCTTGAACATTTGACCAGGCAGAAGGATCGAGAGATATTGCTCTCCTGTCATACCGTTAACCGCAATAGATGATGCACCTGTCATCAGTACAATGCTACTTTTACGCTTCAGTGGTTGAATGACTTTATGGAAGAAGGCTTCGATAACGCCGCAATGCTGTAACAGTCCTCCTAATGATAAAGCGATTAAAATCAGAGATACGGACCACATCATTGATTGCAAGCCACCGCGATTTACGATGGAAGCGACTGTTTCATTGGTGATAGAGCTCTGGTAGCCGCTCTGCATCACGCTGAACCAGACATCCACTGCCGTTTGTTGCTGAATGAAGGCAGTCACTAGAAGTCCAGTGACAATACCAACGATTAGCGTTGGGATAATCGGAACCTTCTTGATGGAGCAGGCAATAACAGCAAGCGGCGAAATCAACGTTAACCAATGAATATGAAATCCATCTTGTAAGGCAAGTTTAATTTGTTGTAATGATGATAAATCGATAGTATCGGTTGTTGGCACGAGCAGGAAAAAGACCGTAGTCACGACAAGCGCCGGAACCGTTGTGTACACCATGTTGCGAATATGTGTGAATAAAGATATACCCGCCACCGCAGGGGCAAAATTCGTTGTATCGGATAATGGTGACATCTTATCACCAAAACAAGCACCACAAACGACCGCTCCTGCAGCCAAGGCCGGAGAAACCCCCGTCGTTAAGGCAATCCCCATGAAGGCGACGCCAATCGTACTGACTGTAGTGAAGGAGCTTCCCGTGAACATAGAGACGACGATCGTGACATATAACGCACTCACCGCAAAATAATGCGGGTTAATATAATCCATACCATAGTATAAAAGCGTCGGCACTGTACCACTCATCATCCACACGGCAATCAGTATACCGATGAGCGAAAGGATGAGAACCGGCATAATGGCCGTTTGAATGCCTTGAATGATGGCGGATTCGAGCTTCTGCCAAGTAAAGCCGAATAGGCGTAATAGCGTGGCTGTGCCAACGGTTGTTGCGAGAAGCGGGAGATGCGGTTCCGCTTTTAAGAGAAAGATAGATACAAATAGAAATGCTAGAATAAAGACAATAAGAATGATGCTTTTTGAGAAACTAAGCTGTCGGTCCATGATCATGAGGCTCCTTATACATTGTTGTAGCTTTTGAAGATTGATTCAAATCCTTATATATCGCTTCGATAATATCTTGTAGGATAGGGTAATCATCTTTTTCGCTTTTATGCTTTTTGGCTTTTGCGCATTGAAGCATAGGTTAATATAAACGATAAATAGGAATAGCGTCAATGTTATGTACATCCAAAGCAGGATTATTCATCCAAATGGACAGTCGTTGTAAATTACATAGCCCGGAAATTCCAAGTGACTCCGATGGAATATTCCGGGCTGTTAAGCTACCTTGTTTATAGGTTTTTCGCTTCGCCTATCCGATTTGCCATCTCATTTAGGTCTAATCCCTTCAATGCTCCTTCAATTAATTCAGGAAGCCGATCTGGCGAGCAACCGAAACATGGAATGCCAAAGGACGCCAACTTCTTAGCTACAGCATCATCGTAACTTGGTATTCCTTGATCTGATAGAGCGAGCAGACAAACTGCCTTCACTCCTGCTTGCTGCAACTCTGCCATTCTGCGTAGCAGTTCAGATCGATTACCTCCCTCGTATAGGTCAGAAACGAGAATGAAAATAGTCTTTTTTGGTTCTGCAATAAACTGTTCACAGTAAGCTACCGATTTGTTAATGTCTGTTCCACCACCAAGCTGTACGCCGAATAACATGTCAACCGGATCCTCGGCACACTGCTCGCTAAGGTCAACGACTTCCGTATCAAATACGATGACTTTAGTGTCTAAAGAAGGCATGCTGGCAAAAATCGAACCCACAATCGATGCATAGATAACAGAATTCGCCATGGAGCCGCTTTGGTCAATATCCAGAATGACGGTCCACTCCTTACTTCTGCGCGCTCGGTCGAAAAAGTAAACCTTTTCCGGTATGAGTAGCTGTCGGTCCATATTATAATGTTTCAAATTTTTACGGATGGTCGTATTCCAGTCGAGTCCAGAAGCTGACGGTAGCGGCGAGTGTTGCCTCCGATTCAATGCCCCCGTTACAGCCCGGCGCATATCATCGGCGAGTCGTTTGGTTATTTCCTCTACCACCGCTTTTACGAGTTGCCGCGCTGTATCTTTTGTCTTCTCAGGAATATGTCCTTTTAATGACATCAATGTCGCCACCATCTGGATATCAGGCTTCACTTGAGACAGTAGTTCAGGTTCGAACAGGAGCTGAGTTAACCCCTTCCGTTCAATGGCATCTGCCTGAATAATAGATACAACATCTGGCGGGAAAAATGACCGGATATCACCGAGCCATTTGGCGAGCTTGGGGGAAGATGCCCCCAAGCTTGCTGACTTTCGGCCCCCGGCGGATCCTGAACCGCTAGAATCCATACCACTTAACCCAGATGTTCCATCATAAATAGCTGCCAGCGCTTCATCCATTAACCTTGATTCCTCATCGAGCAGAGGGCCGATAGTTGTTCCATAGGATTGTAGCTTCGGCTCAGCATCTGCCCCAAGAATCAACCTCCATCTTTTTACCTGCTCCTCATGATTCATCGTCATAACTTACAAATCCCCAAAATCGAAATCATTGAGTTCATCGATTTTCTCCTTTTCTTCCTCACTAAGCGGCTGCTGAAGCAATTCCCCTGTCTCCAACGCTCCGCTTCCCCACAGATCGCCCATCAGTTCTGCTATAGATGCCTTTTCCCTTGGCTCAAAAGTGCTGAATGCCCTGCGTAAAAACACCAAGGAACGTTGAAATTGATCATGCTCAAGTGAATGAATATACTCATCGAGCTGCTTCCACAGAAAGATACGGGATAGTAAAGCATATCGGTTTCTCAAAGCCAAGCCTTCAAACCAGCCTGCACCAAGATCAGCAGGAATACCAGGAGATAGCCGCCTAGATACCTCTTGTGCACATTGGTTCTCTGACACTTCATTTCGTTCGAGCAATATGGCGAAAGCATAACCCGACATCCTAGCGTTCCGGTCATCACGCGAGGATAGTTCTTCTAGTTTCTGACGCCATAATTGATCGTCAACCACCTCAAAATGCTCTTGAGCAATCGTATGCAATGCATTTATTGCACTTATATTGTTCTTAGCCGCTTCTTCACTGCATAATGCAGTGTCCACTAGCAACAGTGCTCCGCGTAGAAATAATTGCTGAAGAAGCGGGATCAATGTCCCCGTCTCAATGAGGCGTATCGAGCCGTATTGAATCAATACGGACAGCTCATAAGCTGAAGTGGCTATCTCGGAGAAATTACCCACATCGACAGCCAGTCGCTGCAGCGTCATTCTAGCCTCCTCCATGATGGAAGATAGGTCGCAATCGCAAGCGATACGGATAATTTGTGATGCTTCCACTATACTGGTGCACTCAAGCAATTTTTCATGTAGTACAAAGGCAGCCGCTAACTCGACGGTCTCCCCTTTTAATGTGGATTCCACCGTCTGAATTTCAGCCTCCGGAGTCCACTGGAGCACCCATTGTTCTGCCCACGTGGCGGAATCTTGTCGGCTTCTTTGTTTCCTGGCAAAACTGATACCCATAAGCTCAAGCCGATGAAGTAATACAGAACGGTTCAAGTCAAGGAACGCCGCGTTATCTGACTTGACCCGATGATTCTCACGCAGATCAAGTGCGAGGTCAGTGGCAACCACTGATTTGTACTTCTCCAACTTGAGCCGTTTCAATTCACGCTTTAAGTCATCCTGGACCGGTGTCTGACTTACGCCATCTGGAAGACTACCAATTACTGTACCTATATCGGTCCGGGCCAAAGCCTCAGCGACAGTGGACAGCTCGCCGTTACCGAGACTTATCATCACCGCATCCCGCAGGTCCTTCCACGTTGGAAACCTACCGTTATGCAGCGAGGCAAGCGCCTCAGCTAGCCTAACCCCCTCAATAACCGACGCGGTTGAACGATACGTTCCATGCTTACGCATATGAGTGACTACATGAGTGAGATATAGCGAAGACAGCTTGTTAAGTTCATTACGCTGCAGACATCTCCAGAACAGTTCATAATAGGCGGGCGCATGATTTCCCGCCCCATAACCTGACTGTGTTGACAGCTTGTAATAGGAGTATGGCATGAGTGTAATTTTGGTAGCACTCCGCGGAAGGTTTGCCAACTGCGCGTCGCTCATGGAAGGCAAATCCGCCCGCAAAGCGGATACATGATGTGCTCCTGTCACAACAACGACTTTATCCGGATCATGTCCAGCATCCAGAACCTCATTGATTCTGCGACGCATATAGGCTTCACGAATTTCGTTATACGCAGCTTCCGCTGGTGCAAGTTCCCATTCATGTTGTTCCGTCATTTCCCTCATTTGTGCGGAATAATGATGTATCGCCTCACGATAAGTCTCCCCGCCCGTTTCATGTTCGAAATAACGTTCCCAATATGACTCATAATCCGACTCCCCCGCAAGAGCGGCGATTTGCTCATACAGGTCATGCTGCCTTCTCGCATAGCTACGGATGTCGCCACCTGCCGGGAGGACCTCTTCTTCTCCGTTGTTAGCATTGTGTACAGAGTCATTGTCTATGTCATTTTCGTCTTCATTACCTGGATCATTGTTTGAACTACCGTTTAATCCCTCTCTTCGCATTTCATACAAAGACAGCGAAATATCTGAAGGTAAATCGATAAACTCAGCATGGACACCGTTCTGTTCTGACCAAAGGAAAGCCTGATACTCAGGGGAATATACCGCATAGGGATACAAAAGTGTCCGTACCGGCAACTGATCCGTATAAGCCAAAAGGGCAACAGGAGGTACCACATTGCGGGCAACCAACTGTGAAATATATTCGCTGGCATCTCCCGGACCTTCCACAAGAACGGCGGTCGGCTTCTTCTCTGCTAGAAAAGCGCGTAAATGATAAGCGCCAGCAGGAGATAAGTGCCGGATCCCGAAAACATGGAATGGCTGCCGGTCGTTCATCCGTTCATCTCCGAACAAGCGTTGTACAGGCTCCGCCATGACGATCCTCGCTTCTTCATCACATTGTCCAAATATTCTTTCCATACAAGACGGTCCTTCTCTTCATCTTTCACGATGGCTCCCTGCAGTCCTGCAGCGATATCTTCCTCCTGGATGGTCCCGCTGCCAAAACTGGCTGCCAGCGCCATACTTCCGGTCAACAGTGAAATGGCTTCTGCCGTTGAAATAACACTGCTTGTCGGTTTCACCTTTTCCTTGCCATCCATCGTCATACCACTGCGAAGTTCACGGAAAATAGTGACAACCTTACGCACTACCTCATCTTCAGGCATGGATGCTGTCAAAGCGTAATTCGCTGATATTTCACTCACACGCTTGCGTACGATATCAATCTCAGTTTCAATATCCGCTGGCGCTGGCAGTACGATAATGTTGAACCGCCGTTTGAGCGCTGCAGACATTTCGTTCACCCCACGGTCGCGTGTATTCGCCGTGGCAATGATCGAAAATCCCCGTGCTGCTGGCACCTCAAGGCCAAGTTCGGGAATAGACACCGTCTTCTCAGATAAAATGGAAATGAGTGCATCTTGCACTTCAGACGCGCAGCGAGAAATTTCTTCAAACCGGGCAATCCCTCCGGTTTCCATTGCGCGAAAAATAGGACTCTTGATCAGAGCCTGATCCGATGGACCCTGCGCTAGCAACATGGCATAATTCCAGGAATATCGGATCTGCTCTTCCGTTGTACCGGCCGTACCTTGGATGACCTTAGAAGAATCGCCATGAATGGCGGCTGTTAGATTCTCAGACAGCCACGATTTGGCTGTTCCTGGCTCACCAATGAGCAATAAAGCCCTATCAGTTAGTAGCGTGGCTATCGCTATCTCAACCAGTCTTTTATTTCCTATATATTTAGGTGTTATTTCCTTATCTCCCGCCTTACCTCCGGTTATGTAAGTAAGAACAGCCTTAGGTGAAAGCTGCCAACCCGCAGGCTTTGGGTCCTTATCCGTTTTTTTCAACGCTTCTAGTTCCTCACTGTACAATTTTTCCGAAGGAAGCCTTAACACATTCTGATCATTATCCCTTGTCATCTTCCGCGTTCCTCTCCCTACTCAATTAAGATTGTTTGCTACTACACGATCCGCGATATCCAACACCTGTTGTTTGACACTCTCGTACCTAATTGTTTCAGCGAACTGTCGCAGTCTATCCGCATAGACGGGAGGTAGTTGAGATAGAAGCGCTGTCTGAGCACGGTTTAAGTAATAAAAGTGACTCGTTTTATCTCGCTCCAAAATATCCATCACCATTTCTGGTACATGATCATCACTGAGTTTGAAGAGCGCCAGCAGCATATCGACCGTAACATAATCCTGGAATTTCGGATGAGCAGCACACTGCTTGGAAAGATACGAGATGACTGCAGCATCGGAATGAAATGCGAACCGGGTGACAAGCTCTTTCTCATCCAGTTTTATCAATAAATGAACCCATCTTGGGTCCCATGTTTCTTTGGAAGAATTACCGCTCATCTGATCCGTGATATCTGCCGTAATCATCCCCAGCGTTCGCAGTAGTTCCTTCGCAGCCGAAGTTCGTTTATTGTGTAACTCGGGAGCGTACCTCTCGTATACCTCTTCCGGTGGAAGACTGTATACCGCTGCACGGAAGCTATAACCAATAAATCTGCGGTTATATGCCTGCTGCAGCCCAGCGGTGAATGCATAAGCCTCCGAATGGCCGAGATTCAAGAGCATTTGCACAGCCACTTCTTGTAATCGATCCAACTCAGCTGTTCTCTCAGCGGGAACGGATAGGATCTTCTGCAGCAGTACAAACAGTTCGTTCGATGAAGACTCTTCCAAACTTGTCATGTATGAAATGAGCCGTTGTTCTGGCTCGTCTTTCTCCGTGCCTGCAAGAACTCCATCAAGCACATCTTCAGTATGACGGATGACACGATGGATCAAGTTATCCGATCCGCACAGCCGGATCGGCTCAGCTGCCAATTCATGATCCTTGGATGTCAAAGCTTCGAACAGACAGTCCTGTGCTTTATCCGAACCAAGCTTGGATAAAGCGTTCAAAGCAGCTCGCCGAATTTCTTTCTTCTTATCACCGGCCTGGTCTAGCAAGAACTGTTCCTGTTCCGGATATTCTCCCAGTATCTCAATACCGGCGGTACGAACTTCGACAGATCCTATAGTCGCAGCTTGGAGATACAGATCAATTTCAATTTTTCCCTCTATATTGTGAATTAACTGAAGTCTGCGAGCGTGTCCTTTGCCTCCTTGCAACTGAAACTGCTGTTTCAGCATAGGAAGAGCATCGGTTCCATACTGGGAAATCACTTTGTGAAAAAGAAACTCTGGAATTTCTGCGTAACTGTCATCCAGAGCAGTTACTGCCGCGGAAATCACACGGAAGTCGTGGAACAATCCTTCATTATATGCTTGGTGGATCTGCTCCAGTCTGCCTTGACCCTTTTGTGTTAATGCTTCGATCAAAGGAGCAATCTTCTTGTAAGGAACGGAGGTATCCGCTTTGATGTTCGTACCAACCAAAGGAGATACTTCTCCTGCACCCTCTGTCTTACCCTGTGTGTATAGAACGGAATGCAGTAGCGTACCTAGTTCCAGCAGCTTTGATGCTGCATCCGTTCTTTCCGACGTTATAAGCTCATTTACAGCTTGTGCAAATCTATTGAATATGGGAGCGGTTTCTCCCAATTTCTCCAGCTGTGGTACTATTTTAGCGAGTCTCAAATCTCCTTCCGCCATGCCACTTCCCGCAATGTACAGCCGGCGCAGCTCATGCTGCAGTTCAAACAGTATATTTATGCTCATAAACATGTCTCCTAATCTTGTTAATCAGTACAACAAACGAATTATATTATCACTTGTAATGATGCTTAACGGCTGAGCCAATAATTGATTACGTTCCAAGTCATGCTCAAACATCACCAACATTGCGTGATTACTAACATGCTGTTGGTTTATCCACGATAGTAAGGGTGTTGTCGGATGATTCAGCCACGATATATCTGCAAGTCGTAGCTGCTTACCCTGTTTATCTACAAGCAAGAATCCTGCCTCATCGCATGCTATATCCGCATATTCTAAAAGCACAACCGGATGTTTATCAGCGAGCGGGGTTTTGATCTGATTTTTAACCTGTTTGACCGCCTCGGGGATAGATTTACATGCATGCGATCGCATTCTATCATAATCCAGCTCCTCTGGCTGCTGGATCGTCGCATCTTCCCAACGCACGCGGGGATTCAAATCTCCAGGATAGATGAAGAGTTCTTTGACTTTTAGCACATCATAGAAGGAGTCTTCCTCCCGGATAAATTTAGATGTACGGTAAGGTCGGAATGTGCGTGTCATGCGAAGGTTACCGGTTAGAAGCTCCATCCAACATCCTTCGTCGACATACTCACCCCGGGCTTCATCCGTATAAGAGCGGAAGAACAACTGCCGAAGTTCGGCATCTGCTTGAACCCGGCCACACTCTCGTAACTCTACCAATTGCCAGGCGTGCCCGATCCATTCTTCGAGTGTGGAGTCAGTATCCATCATTACCTCTGGATCTGGATTATCTATTTTGCTCTGTAGGTAGTCCTTGCTTTTCTTCACAAGTGAATAAAGGATATTCAAATGTTCCATCGCAAGAGAATAGGTTGTTTCTCTGTCAACGTCGGACTTTAGCAGCAAGAGCATTTCTCGTAATGCTGTCTGTGCACCAGGGATATAATAGTTACCCAGTTGCTTCGCCTGCTCTTCCAACGTTTGAATCATCTTTTTGTCAATGCTGCCGAGTCCAGACTGGATAAGCTTTAGAATCAGTTTCTCCAATATGCCGATTCCTTCTAGTTGAGCAGTTACTTTTTTCACCAAAGCTGCTTTATTCGGTTTACGTTTCTTTACATTTACATTGTCCCCGCTAACCGCTTCTTTTTTCTTCTCTTCACGCTTCTCGGCGTTCTCCCTTTTGTCCACAATATCTTGAGGAATGTCTGTGGTTTCAAACGGTTTGCCCATTGTATAGGCATACATTAATCCTAAATTGTGTTTGCAGGGAAACTGCCGACTAGGACAAGAACAACGGAATACCGGGGCATCTGCTTTAATGAAGTCAACGGAACAGATATATGGAGTACTTCCACTCCCTTTACACTCGCCAAACATAAAGGTCTGATCAGGGGAGCTGCATAACTTGGACAATTTGTCCTTCTTGACTAAATCCTTACCATTCTTAATTGCATTGCTATTCAGTGCCAGACTGTCTACATAGGACTCTGTTATTTGATTCATCTTCTACCTCTCACTTATAGTTTTGATAAGAATTAACTTCCACATTTATTTGCAATTACCTCTTAAAATACGAAAAACCGACAAGAAATAGAACACGCGTATCTAAATAAAACGGTTATTTTAACCTGTTAAAAACGAAAAAAGCCCGTATTTCGGGGTTACCAACGGTAACCGTAAAATACGGCCTTGAAATCAAATTAATGCTAATAGAATGCGTTGATATCATTAGGTTATCCTTTTAAAACCCTTTTCTTCAAAATTCGGTTCACTCTCTCTGAACTTAAAATCATACATAGAAGGAAAATAAGTACGATAATCGGAAATACACGAATACTGATTTGTGAAGCTAACATCCCAAAAATGGGAGGAAGAAATGTCGTTCCTGTGTAAGCCAATGCCATTTGATATCCCATCAACTTGGCGGAATTTTCTCTACCAAACCGAGTTGGAGTTTCATGAAGAAGTCCAGGATAGATTGGCGCAAGTCCTAAACCAATAAGAATTAATCCGGCTAATGAAAACGGGATGGGTAACGGAAGAACCAAAATGACTCCACCCAGTATAGCCGTAAGCTGACCGATCAGGATTAGGACACGATTTCTTATTTTAAGAGTCACGAAGCCAGTAACTAGCCTGCCTATCGTAATTCCACCGTAGTATAAGGATATCCACACGGCAGCGGTTCCAGCTGTTATGTCTCTTGCCCCTACCAAATAGCTAGCTCCCCACAATCCTACCGTAGCCTCTACACCACAATAAAATAAAAATGCAACTAGCGAGTGTTTAACACCTTTAATCTTTAGCACTTTTTGCGCGGGTTTCTTCCCATCCTCTACAGAAATACTATCCATTTGGTTGTCGTCCGGTTTGGTTTGAGTTAAGTCGGCTTCTCTTATTGAAGCAACACGTTTCCATAAGGGTAGTGTAATAAACAATATAATAACAAGTCCGAACTGGATCAACGCTACGGTAGCGTAACCGCTTCTCCAAGAGTTCTGGTCTGCAATATAATAAGACATAATAATGGGTCCTGCTGTTGCACCAACACCCCAAAAACAATGCAACCAATTCATATGATGTGCCTTATAATGCTCTGCCACATAATTATTGAGTGTTGCATCAACAGCACCCGCTCCAAGACCAAGCGGAATGGCAAAGATAATAAGCCATACTAATGAAGGTGCAAACGAATATCCAAGTAATGCACCTGCGGTCAAGCAGCAGCTAATGAGCGTAATCTTGCCTGCTCCTATTTTGTGAGTGATACTTCCACTTGCCAGACTGGATACGATAGTGCCTCCAGCAACGACCATAGACAAGATTCCGGCTGATCCAAAAGAAGCTCCAATTTCAGGCCACATTACTGGCCAAGCCGAGCCAAGTAGAGAATCCGGAAGCCCTAGACTAATAAACGCTAGATATATAATAATAAGAAACCAAGTTGCCATAACCTCTTCTTTTCCTCCTCTTAAAGTTCGATAGCTCTAATTATTTGCGCCGGATTTCCACCAACAATCATATTATCTGGAACATCCTTGGTCACAACCGCTCCTGAAGCAATAACAACATTGTCTCCAATGGTGACCCCTGGATTAATCACTGCTCTCCCACCAATCCATACGTTATTTCCAATGGTTACGGGTTTGCCATACTCAGGCCCAGCTATACGTTCGAAAGGATTCAGCGGATGTGTAGCCGTGTAGATATGTACACCAGGAGCCAACATACAATTATCTCCAATACGCACTTCGCATACATCCAGGATTGTACAGTCATAGTTAGCAAAGAATTTATCTCCAACATGGATGTTGTACCCATAATCACAACGAAAATTTGGCTCCACGCTCAGGAATTCACCCGTCGATCCGAAAAGTTCCTTTAATATTTTGATTCGAAGCTCACTTTCTTCTTCTGTAGTTTGGTTATACAAACGTGTCAATTTTCTTGCGTGTTTATTTTCCTGCGACAATTGTGGATCTGAGGCTAAATACAACTCTCCATCCAACATTTTTTGTTTTTCTGATTTTGTAGTCATGGTTGTATGTCCTTCCTCTTTACTTATTAAATTGATTTAATAAGTGTCATTATAAATCATCATTTTACTCTTGTCTAATCAATTTATTCTATTCCGGATCCCTCATACTATTGGCCTAATTTTACTTGGCGCGGCGGAGATACGGAATTTATCTTATATAGTGATTTCAATGTTATCGATATAGGTGGATACACGAATTTGATCATCGAGCCTAAAAATAAAGAAGCTGATGCCGGTTGATTACCAGTGTCAGCTTCTTTATTTAGATTATTTTATGTCAACATTTTATGACCCAATTTTCTTTCTATCGTAACCCAATCCGTAAATGGGGTATAATGTCCTCTTTTGTATCGATATCTTTCAATTATTTGACGATTTGTCCCCGAATTTCACCGTCCGGATGCTGCACGGTATGCACGTTGACGTAAGTGTTGCCTCTTTCGATCTCCCGGACTAAATCAAGGATAGTTTTTCCTTGTAGAGGACCAACCAGATCGCTTTTGTTCAGGACCCCCCTCACAACGCCACGTTTTACTGAAATGCCGAAATTACTCGGTCCGAACAAAAAAGCGACAACGGGACCGTTTTTCCCCCTACGTCCAAGATGGATATGAGTTTGAGTAATCTGATTGATATTATTGACGACAAATTGGAATCTTAGTTGAGTGCCGTTAGCACTTAGCTTAAAAACCGCATTCCCCGTTGCAATAGTTTTCACAGGTGGTACCTCGTTGCGTCCATTTAAGAAAGCTCTAAAGGTTCTGATAAGTTTTCACTCCTCTCTTTTACGATACTCTAATGTATTCGGAATAGAGAGGTCGGATTGTATATTAGCCTTTGTTTCTTAGAAGTATTTGAATAGCATGAGATTCTCAATAGATTTTAAGCTTTAATCAAAACGGAGCTCCCCTTCTCTTCGTTTGTTTTAAATAGATCCGTACGTTTTCATTTTCGTTAACTGTTGCTAACATCACATCGCTGATATCCGCGTTTGTGCGTGCTAATTTGATATTAAGCCATTCAAGATCTTTTCCAATTTCCCGAAGAAGAGACATATCGATTATTCCATCTATGATGATCGGCCTTGAGATAGAAAATGGTTGGGTTTTTAATTTCATATCTGCCGGAGTAACCGGTTGGTATTGAGTATCCATGAACACGGATATTGTTCCACCTGGCTCCCAAACTGCAAGGGATACCTTTTGTATGTCCTCTACTTTTTCCTTTCTAAGCTCAGAGAATAAAAAATCAATAGATATCCTTGCTTTAGATAGGTTATCAAACTGAATGAGTCCGTTTTTGATGAGAGTAATAGGTAATGGATCAAGATATCGTTTGAAAATTGGAATTTTCAGACTCAACCACGTCGCTGTTACATATAACACGATTAGTACAATGGTAGTGATCATGGATCCTTTTAATCCTAATTCCTCATCGGAAAGAGGGTGAGCTATAATATTTCCAAGGGTCAACGCTATAATGAAGTCGAGAAACCTTAATTGAGAAATGGAACGCTGCCCCATCAGTTTAGCTACAAGGAGTAAAAAGACAAAACCAACAATGCCTCTTAAGATCCATTCCATGTTTGTTAACGATTCTTTACTTTCGAAAAAATCCAATCTTTTCAACCCTTCCCCAAAAATCCAAAAGTTATAAAATAGGATTCCCTCTTATTCCAAACTCTATTCACAATCCCCCTTTAGTTACTAGCTTAAAAGTCTTCTGAATACTTGTTCGATCATATTGATAGCGGTTTAGAGACTTAGTATCTCTTTTATTATGGTACGATTCTCTCCTATGGATTATAATGTGTTATCTGATGTAACTAGTTAGATTACAAGTGATATAATGGTACATAAGTAATGCTAAAGACATACTTTTTTTGGAGGTCATTATGAAAGTGAAATTTATAACAACCATGTTATTATCCCTCTCTTTTCTTGCTATAACTGGTTGCAACAACGATAGGAACCCAGCTGATTTAACGCAGTCCAAAGGATCGCGGGAATTAGATCTATTTGTAGCGACAGACCTCCACTATTTGAACCCTGACCTGCACGATAATGGGCAAGCCTTTCAGGACTATATTAAGAATGGAGATTCCAAATTACTCAATTATTCAGATCAATTGGCCGATTCCTTTGTAAATGATGTCATCCATGCGAAGCCAGATGTCGTCATTCTCAGCGGCGATTTAACAAACAATGGTGAAAAGAAGAGTCATCTTGAGTTAGCAAATAAACTTAAACGAATTGAAGACGCAGGAACAAGCGTATATGTCATTCCAGGCAATCATGATATTTTGAATCCGTGGGCACGGAGTTTTAAAACAGATGGTCAGTACGTAACAGACTATATAACCCCTAAGGAATTCACATCCATTTACGAAAACTTTGGGTATGAGGAAGCGATATCCAGAGATCCTGATTCACTTAGCTATATCGCGCAAATATCTGATGATTTATGGCTGTTAATGCTGGATACTAGCAAATATGACAACAACGTGATCATGAAAATCCCCCAAACAGACGGCGAAGTTTCCAAGGAAACGCTGGCGTGGATTGAAACAAACAGCCAACTAGCAAAGGATAAAAATGCTAATATAATCACCGTCATGCACCATAACTTGATTGATCATAGTGACATTTCAAGTGCAGGGTTCACATTAAATAATGCCGATGAGGTACTTGATGTCCTTGTAAAGTCTAATCTATCTCTAGTGTTATCAGGTCATATTCACATCCAGGATATTCAGTCTGAGCAGAATGTCTATGATATCGCTACAAGCGCCTTTACTGTTTATCCACACCAGTATGGGGTCCTTCATTACTCCCCTGACGAGGCGGCTGTAGAGTATCAGACAAAACAAGTAGATGTGGAAAAATGGAGTGCGGAAGTAGGAATTAATAATCAGGATTTACTCCACTTTAACTCGTACGCCAAAGATTTCTTTTATGAAGATTCCTATAGAAAAGCATATAAAGCTCTAGGTGACCAAGGGTATACTGAAGCTGAGAAAACAGAAATGGCCAAATCCATGGCAGAGCTGAATCTATTATATTTCTCGGGTAACGCGAGTAAAATTGGAGAATCAATCAAAAATTCAGAGGGTGTAGAACTATGGAAAAAAGCAAATTCACAGTTCCTGAAAAGTTATGTGCTAAGTATGCTTAATAGTGACAAAGAGAACACGCAGCTTAAGTTATCGCTTGACCCTTCTAATTAGAATCTAGTAACTTTTATTGTTACTCTATGTGGAATTTGTTACTATATAATGATTGAATTCATACTATTAATCAAAGGGTGTTCATCATAATTATTTCAATAATTGTACTGTTACTAATCATTATTGGGTCAGCCAGCTTTTACTTCTATCATGTAGCTATTGCTAGTGCGGATAAGGCTTTCCTAGATGGCAATCCAGATCTAGCAGCTGGTTCGGATGTAGGGCAACCACTAGAAGACACTAGTGCATGGTGGACTGAACAAGCTTTTGAAGATTGGAGCATAACATCGGGTGATGGGCTTCAGCTTCATGCGTATTATCTGGAAGCTAAGCAGCCGACAGATCGGACCGTCATACTTGCCCACGGATACTCTGGGCTACCTGAACAAATGAGCGGATATACTAAAATGTACCGAGATGTGCTAGGTTATAACGTACTTCTTCCAGACGCCCGCGGACATGGGAAAAGCGAAGGAAATTATATCGGATTCGGTTGGCCAGAACGTAAGGATTACGTCAAATGGATCAATAAAGTCATCGAACATACAGGTAACGATTCACAAATCGTACTTCATGGCGTGTCCATGGGAGGAGCGACAGTCATGATGACTAGTGGTGAAAACCTCCCTCCCAACGTTAAGGCGATTGTCGAAGATTGCGGTTATACTTCAGTTACAGATGAACTAAGCTACCAATTGAAACGTATGTATCATCTACCATCGTTCCCGATCGTTCAATTAACCAGTTTATTAACCAAAATTCGGGCGGGTTATACCTTTAACGAAGCTTCTGCCCTTGATCAAATCAAAAAATCTAAAACACCGATCCTATTCATACATGGCGACTCCGATCTATTCGTCCCATCCGAAATGGTGTATACACTATATGAGAACGGTCCAACGGACAAGAAGTTATTTGTCGTACCAGGAGCAGGCCACGGCAAGGCCAGACGAGTTGACCCCGTAGGCTATGATCGTGAAGTAACCCAATTTATAGGAAACTATGTGAAGTAGATCTAGAAGTTAAGGAACTGTGCTGAGTGGAAATTAACAGCACAGTTCCTTTTGTAGTTTAAACCTTAATATACTTACTGCTTCGCTCTTTCCGTGAGCATTTTAACGAGCTCTGCTTCAGCCCAAGTCCGAAACAATGTCATTAATCGCTATTTAGTTAGAAGCTTAAGCAGAAATGATTTTAAATCAATGATCCGCAAGTATTGCGGCTTTTGATCAGTTCCACTAACGATAAGGGGAATCAGCGATTCCGATTGTCCTAGAGATCCATGACCCCCACCTCCTTTGTGTGTTGGTGAGTTTCTGTCTGCCAGTTCATAACCAGGCTTTGCGGTGACAACTAAAAACTCTCCGGGGTGAGAATGTAAAGCTCCGGATAACCGTTGCAATACATCAGGGTACTGACCATAGTTCAATGTATGATGCTGAGAGTCTATTTTCAAATCCAACACCTCTGCATCTTGTTCGATCACCCATTTTTGTTGATAAGGATCGATCAGCTTTCCATTGGTTTTAAATCTGATTTCTTTGGAGGTTTTACCTTGAATGGCGTAAATCCACTCCTGTTCTTTCCATGCAATGAAATCGATGCGAGGTTCTTCTTTTAATAAATACGCAATGTCTTTTAGCTTATCCGCTTTAAGTTTATAGACATAAGCCATGGTTTCATTGACGGCGAGAACGATTTCCGTTTCGTCTGTTATTGATTCGCCCTGACGCAACAATTTATAGTCGTTGAATAAGGAAGGCAAATCGATAACCGGGTTATCTCGGGCAGGCAAGATTTGTGTCATTCCACTATCTCCAACGATAATAAAAATCGCTTGGTTCAAAGCCTCTTCCGGGGAGCCAAAACTTTGTAATAAAGATTGAAGTTGTCTATCTAATTCCTTCATTCCATTTTGATTTGAAGGGCCATTTTTATGAATTTTTTGATCTAAATCAGGTAGATAAACATATAAAAAATCGGGTAACTTGTTTTCTTTCACCAAATAATTGACAGTTGATATAGAAAATTGATTATTTAAACCCATACGGTCGGTTAAACCGTCAGGCAACTTTTTTATACCTTCTAGCGGATCGGATAATGAACCCAGCGCTAAATAATCTGGTCCTTTTACAGGAATCGTTTTTGGTAAAGAAGTAGGAACTTGTATCCAGGGTGGAATGGTTAAAGTATGATCTACGGTACCCCGATAAATCAAACCGTTAATACTACCGGATTTCATCCCGCGTCGGGCCAAGTCCTCGTAGATGGTGGGAAGTTGTTGGTTTAAGTGACTGCCGTTCAAGTTGACTAACGCATCAAACAATACCGGGTCTACTCCATGTTTGATGACCTCCATCGGTCCAGTTCCATAATTGATGAGTTTCTTTTCTTTTGTCGAATACCATGTCAAACCAGGCACACGATGACCATCCGGATATCTTCCCGTTAGTAGAGAACTATCAATCGTCACGGACATGGTAGGAAAAGAACTGACCATATCCTTAGAATATTGGCCATGTTCGATCAGAAACTGTATGGTAGGAAGTTCTTTTTGCGCTATACCTTTATCAATAGCTTGAGCCATTAAAGAATCGACCACAAGTAAGATGACTTTCTTTTTATCTTCACCGTTTATGGATTTTACTCTAACTAAATCTTGTTCTTTATGTGTTATTTCCTGTCTTTGGCATCCAAATACCACAATCAGTATCATCAGCAGAAACAGACCCATTTTTTTCGTATGAATGAAGATCACCAACCTAATCCATAAAGTGCTTAATATGTATATGCTGTTCCATTATCCACTTTTTATACAGAAATATCATTGAATAACGAGGAGTACATTAGTATTACAACAACGAACGCTTTCAACAATAATTAATCTACCTGTACCCAATAGACTTATTGGCAATAAGAAACCACGTCAAAAAGCCTTACTACTTTCTATAGTAATAAGGCTTTTTGACTATGCTTTTTGACTTATTTCAAGTTATGAAGTAGCTTTTCAAATTTATTGGGACTCATTATCTCATGCGTTAGAAATTTACCATTATTAAACATACTAAACGTAGTCCAAATGGCTGGTCCCTGCTGTGCTTCTTCTCTTGTTCTCAAATGATGAGTATGAAAGGCAACTCCTTTTTCACTGGCAACTCCCCTTAGATCCTCCAAAATTCCAACCGCAAAAGGACATTGAGCAGTGTAATATACATGAATTCCTTCTCCTGCAGCAACAGCATTCTTTACTGAACTTTTAAAAGCAGGCAGCGGAGCCTGTTCGTTCCACTTTAGAGCAACCAACTCATAATAAGGCTCTGCTCGATCCACAACTTGAAAACCCAGATGCTCAAAATACGGTTTATCACTCAAATAAGGCATCTTTTTCTTACCTACGATATGTACAATTCCATCCATTCCTTGCGCCATCGCGTCCTCTTTGCACTTTTCTAACAACTGTTTTCCATGTCCGTTATCCTTGTATCTACCAGAGACCCATAGACAATTTATGTACATATAATTAGGAGCATCTATAGGAATCCATGCTTTTTCTGCAGGCAAGTATTCAATAAATACCTTCGCACGCTCATTCAATCGATAGAAAACCAATCCTTCTTCCATACGTTCACATAACCATTGCTTCTTCTCTAGAACGGCATGTTCATATTGTTTTGCTCCCAATGCACAGCAAATATGTTCATGATCGATGTTCTCTCTCGTTATGTGCATATATTCCATCTTTTTCACACCCTCATTATAGTAATTATAATAAAACTTATACTTAATCCTTATATTACAAAAAAAACATCAAGCAACCCGCACCTGATGTTATCTAATCGAATGGTTCTTATGTTCTTTTTTAATTATACACTATTTACCTTTACATTTATCATTTGCTTTACTTCATCGAATTCTAATATTATTGATTCCATTCCACTACTTCATCATAGGTTGGTAATGCGGCAATGGCACCTACCTTCGTACACACGATCGCACCTACTTGATTTGCAAAATGAATCATGACTTTCCAATCCTCAAAGGTAAGATGCGCTATGCCCTGATTAGAGATTTGAGAGAGTTGTACAAGAACCGCGCCAACGAACGCATCACCAGCACCTGTAGAATCAATAGATTTAATAGAGATACTAGGTATCGTAGCATGATCAGTCCCATTCGAGATCAACGTACCGTTCTTACTTAATGTTACTGCGATAACCTTCGCTCCCAGACGATGAAGTTCCGTTACGCCTACATTAAGATCCTCAGAGCCACTAATGAGCTGCAACTCTTCTTCGCTCACTTTTACAAAATCAGCAAGAGAGATTCCCTTGGAAGCTAGATTGATGAATTCTTCCATCCTGTTACCCCATAGGCTACTTCTGTAGTTCGGATCGAAAGAAACAAACTGCTTCTCTTCACGGGCTTTGATCATGAAGTCAAAGTAAGCTTCTAAGTAATCTCCACCTAACATCGCCGTAGCTGAACCGAAATGAACGATGGCTGCTTCACGCAGCTTAGCAAGAGGAAGATCTTGCGTTACAAAATTGCCATCCGCACCGCGATTAAACATAAAATCACGTTCACCATCACTTTGTAATGAAACGTAGGCCATTGTCGTAAGCGCCGATGTGTCTCGAACAATCAGATCTGTGTTTACTTTCACTCCATTTAAGGTCTGAATTAAGAAATCACCGAATGGATCACTACCCACTTTACCGGCAAAAGCAGCAACTCCACCGAGGCGAGCAATCGCGGCCGCAACATTAGCTGGTGCGCCACCAGCTTGTTTAATAAAATGTGATCCTTCAGCCAAATTAACACCTATATCACTACAGAAGAAGTCTATTAACAATTCTCCGATACAAAGAATTTGTTGGTGTTCACGACGATCCTGCATCCCTTCAATCAACTTTAGTTCCCCCTTATCCCATGCTACAGAATCCATCTATGTTATGATTTCCAAATGTCTTTCAAATTCCAATACTTACATTCGCGAATAACGTTTGTAATCTTTGCCGCGTGTGTGAGTCATTATTTATCCCCACGAGTAACTAAAAAAAGAGATCGGAGAATTTTTCAAACTCCAGTCCCTTTTTCTTCTACTATTAAGTTTATTGAACAGGCTCCCATTTACAACGAATTGGAGAAGTAATCGCTTCATCCTTCTTCAGTTCTTTGAATGCCTTATCAATTTCCTTGCGATCTAGTCCAGACAGTTGCTCCACTTCCCCTGCACTGACAGGCTTTCCTGCAGCTTTCATCGTTTCCAGAACCTTTTCCTTTACACTCATAACTGTCACCTCCGTCCCACTATTTTACATAATAGATTATCAAACATTCGTTCCCTAGCATAGTCTGTTCGAAAAATGTTCATTTTTGTGTTTTTATGGCTCAAAGTTTAGTTTTGACATCATTTTGGATAATTAAAGGGGGTGGAATAAACTGTTACCCATAGACTAAACACCTATTTTTCAAATTGAAACTTAATATCTTAGATAGAATCGATCTAGTTAACATAATATTAGTTATGTTAACAATTAGATATTCGCAGATTAAGATCATAATTAACATGATCTTGTCAAGTTAATCTTTTATCTACTCTCCAACTATTTCAGATAATAAACGGATTAACCGGTTCTTTCTGCGATCACAAGGCGAGTTTCCTTCAGGATATCTAAATGCTTGGAAATCGCAAGCTTTTAGATAATAAAATTGTCAGGTATTCAAAAAATAAATCTCAAAAATTCCTCTCGATAAGAGAAAAAGCACCTCTACAGGTGCCGTTATCATAACTTTAATGTTGTCTTTCTACTTTTAATTGGCCTCACTATACATGCTATATTCGAACAGTAGCCATACTTTCATAAAGCTTGATGTATTCTTTTGTTGAGTCCTCCCACCCTACCGATTGAGTCATAACCCTGTTCACTAGCTTATTCCATATATCCTTCTTATGATAAAGCTCGATTGCCTTGCGGATAGTATCAAGCATGACCCATTGACTCGCGTATTTGAACGTAAATCCAGTCCCTTCTCCTGTGGATTCATCATATTGTTGTACTGTATCACGCAGGCCACCGGTCTCCCGTATAATAGGTACGGTGCCATATCTCATTCCAATCAATTGGCTGATGCCGCAGGCTTCTGTGTATGAAGGCATTAGGAATATATCCGATGCTGCATAGGTTTTGTAGGCGATATCGTCGCTATAGGTTGAATAATACATCTTGTCTGGAAAAGACTCCTTTATGTGCTTGAACAAATAATCATAATATGGAATGCCATCACCAATAACGATAAATTGCAAGTCTTCCTTCAGAAGTTCATGATATGATTTTTCGATCAAATAGAGCCCTTTGGTTATTTCCAATCTAGAAATGATCGCTACGATAGGTACATCCGATCTAACCGGAAGGCCAAACGCTTCCTGCAATCTCTTCTTATTCTCTGCCTTGCCTTCCATATGCTGTGCATCAAAGTTTGCAAATAACCGCTTATCCGCAGCCGGATTATTCTCATCCAGATCAATACCATTCAGTATGCCATGCAGATTTCTTCTACGCTTATGCAACGTCTCTGTTAGAGGTTCGATATTCATTGGCGAAATTTTGCTAATCTCTTTAGCGTAACTTGGACTCACCGTGCTCACTACATCAGCCAACATGATCCCTACCTTCATACAATTGACCTGGTCATAGTAGTCTAGTCCTTGTTCAACAAAGAAATCCCAGTCCACATTCAGAATTTCCGTAGTCAGTTTCTTATTGAAGACACCTTGATACAATAACGCATGGATCGTAAATAGTGATTTCATACCCTTATAGAATTCCAATTGGCCATACTGAGTTCTTAAGAAAAAAGGTATAAATCCGGTTAACCAATCGTTACAGTGTAGAATATCAGGCGTGAATGATAACATGGGGAGTGACTCTAACGCTGCTTTACAAAAGAAAACAAACCTTTCCATTTCATCGTCGTAATCATAGATTCGCTCACGATTGAAGTAAAACGGATTGTCGATAAAATAGATAATGTTCCCATTATAATCGATACGTTCCAAGCTATAGGTTACCTTTTTACCAGCAAACTGAATTGAATAAGATTGAATAAATTTAAGTTCATGACCGTATTTCTCCTCAATACCTCGGAACTTGGGCATCATGATTCGCACATCATATCCCTGTTCCCGAAGCGACTTCGGTAAAAAGGATGAAACATCCGCTAATCCCCCTGTTTTGGCAAATGGGAATACTTCCGTCGAAAGGTATAACACTTTTGGCGTATTGTTCATTTTACAATTCCTCCCCAGAGTTATTATATTGTGCAAGTCTAAGTAGGCTTTAATAGGCTGTATATCAACAACACTAGCAAACTTACAAAAAGTATTTTCCAGATTATACCTCCCATTTCATTAATGTACAAGTCTTGAGAATTAATTTTTAGGGGTTGAATTTTTATATCCATGGGCATTCATGCCTATCTCTCTTCTACGGGGTATTCTTATAATTTAATAGCTGATATAATTGCATTAAATCTATATTTAATGCAATTTAACTTCAAATCGATTGAATAGGCGGGATTCGATGATAGATCCAACAACTTTAGAGCCATATGAGCGCGAAATTCACCTATTTTTGATTTACATGAAGGACCGTGAATATTCGAAAGACACCCAAAAAGCATATATGCATGATCTGAAACATTTTCTACATCATTTACATGGAAAAGTTATTCCAGAGGTTTCAGATATCGATATTATGGAGCATCTCTCTAATGTGAGAGAATCAGGTGCAGGTGCCAGATACCGGAATAGATGTCAATCGGCTATCCGCCTCTTTTTCAAAGTGATGATTAAATTTAATGTAACCAAACATAACCCTACGATGGACATTGAAAAGGCAAAGGTCGAAAAGAAACGAAAACCAACGTTTCTCGAGAAGCAATACCTGGATGCATCTATGCAGCAAGTGAAAGGCAAATATTTAGTGCGCGATGTGTCCATCATCGCTTTGATGTCTTATGCTGGGCTTCGAGTAAGTGAAATCGTCCGATTAAACACTATAGACGTTAATTTTGAGCGATCGGAGATTGGTGTACTAGGAAAAGGCGAAAAGTGGCGTTATATCCCCCTCCCCCCGGAGTTGACTCAACTACTACAACTTTGTCTTTCTGAGCGAATTCCACCTAAGGGAAAAAAAGATGAGATGGCCTTCTTCATTTCGCAGTTTGGTCGGAGAATTAGCAAACGTATGGTACAAACCATTTCTGAGAAAACATTTAACTCATTAATTGAAGAGTTTCCTCAATTACAAGGAATGAAGCTATCCGCACATAAATTAAGACACTCCTTCGCCACAGACCTCTTACGCAACGGCGCAGATCTACGGGCGGTCCAAGAACTTCTTGGTCATGAAGATATATCTACTACGCAAATCTACACGCATGTGTTCGATGAAGCTAAAAGAAAAGCGATGGGCAATGTTCGTCCGGCGCTACCTGTTTTTATTCAAAAGGAGAATTAATGAAAAATCGTTCTCTTTTTGCGATTAGGTTACCATAACTTTTATTATGTTAACCTAATTGGTAGAGTTATACTGTTTTAACCAACTTTATACTGTGGACCCTGAAATATTTATTTAAAACATATAAACCCACTCTGCTCGGGAGTGGGTTCCATTATGTGTATTTTTATGTATGATTCCATAACAACTACTATATTAATCAAGTTCTAACATAAGTTCCTTAATTTTTAGAATGACTTGTTGTTCTTCATTAACCACTTTATCTGTAGCGACTTGCATGAGGGCAGGATGTTCTCCAACACAAACGGAACGCATCGCATGTTTGAACATCGACATATCATTTGCATCATTACCAAAGGCAATATATTGTTGCGGTTCGATGCTAAGCTCTTGAAGTCCTGCCCATTTATCGACACCTTGCGGGCTGATATCAATAATACCTTCATTACCGTGTATATAGATTACGAGCGGTAATTGCTGCAACTCCTCTAGCAATTGCTGCTCATTTAAGCTATGTAGAATTACTACTTTCACAATTTCATTTAGCTCATCTAAAGGTACATTTTTCGCACGTTGCTCAGGGTCCACATTTCGCCATATCGGATGCTCGTTATGACCTGTATAAGCATAATCCCACTTGCTATCAACTAAATAATCGGCCTCGTAAGTTCTCAATAACCTAACGATCTTGTCAGCTAGCTGTTTATCGAAATGAATCGTTGAAATGATCTCTCCACCCGTTGCCACAAATGCACCATTCCCACCTGTCATCGGAAACTGTTGCATATGTGCCGGTAATATTGGTAACAAATCTCGTATAGGTCTGGCTGAGGCAAAGACTATTTCATGTCCTTGACCCACCAAGGAGTCTAAGACCTGTACCATATCTTCACTTAAAGGCTTACCTTTAAAGCAAATTGTTCCATCTAAATCAAACACCATTTTCATCGGATTAGCCTCCTCTTTTTTATCTAATCATAACAGCTTCCAGTATAATAAAAAGGACAGATGTCCAAAAAGGAGTAAACGTTTGGATGTACTTTCGAAAGGTCTAAGATATGAATAAGGAATGGAGATCTTCCCCATTCCTTTGATCTTTTTATTATTTTATAGACTCCGATGTTCCTTAACCTCCAAATTCACTTGTCTCTCCCCTAGTCCTCTTGATACGCTTCGATCTAATTCTCCATAGGATCAATACCAATAGAACAATGATAGCACCTAAGATCAGTAAGACATTATTTTCAAGTTGGACAGACCATAGCCCTTTGACAATCAAAGAGATAGCGAAGAAAAAAATCATATTTCCGGTTATTGTACCTATTATAAATGGCCTTAAAGGAACCGCACTAACACCCGCCGCAATATTGATCAAACTAGTAGGTGCAAAGGGAAATACTCTGCCTAAAAACACAAATAAAAAGCCCTTGTTTTCAACCTTGGTCCACTTTTGATATTTAGGGTTAAGATGTTTTAGTAGTAGGTCTTGAAACCAATAACGCGCCATCAAGAAAGCCAATATTCCTCCGATTACACTACTTACCCAACTCCACAAATAACCATTTACGAATCCGAACAAGGAGATATTAACTGAGATCACTAGAATTAAAGGAATGATTGTAAATAAATTCTGGACAACCATAATACCCAGCATAATGAGCAAAATGAGAAAAAGGTTCCCATTGGACATTTTACGGATCTGGTTTAAATCAACCTGAAGTAAAGTCGAAAAACCATCTGATTTAAATAAAATAATTAGAACAATTATTAGGATGACAAAGGAGATCATGCGTAATGATTTTTTGCGAATTGAAGTCCCCTCCTTTTACTTACACAGCGAATCCATCTACATCCATATAATTAATCACATTAACTATTACATTCTAATATACTTAACCAATAAACTACTATCAAGAGTAACCCCTACTATGAGTAGGTTAAATTCAACTTATTCCAGCTCCTTCATAGTCTATTCCCTAGATATTCCCCTTAAGCAAAGTAAGGATGAATATTTACCTTTTATCATAACACCTTACATAAACTGAAAATCAACTGGACCGATACGAAGGAAAGATAATCTAGAAAACGACAAAGAAGCAAAGATAGAAATAACCCTTCTTCGCTTCTTTTAATGTATAGAAATTATCGATTTGTTTATTTCCTGGTTATCTCGTGTGACTAACTTGTACACTATCTCCTGAAAAATTTCGGTTAGATACAAAAACGCCAAACAGAATTAGAACCCCTCCAATTAATTGAGCTCCATGAATCGCATCTCCTAATAGGTAGTGACCCGCGACCAAGGAAATAAAGGGTGGGATATTCATGAACATAGCTGCTGTTCCAGGCCCCGTAATCGCTACACCACGTGTCCACCATATATTAGAGGTTGCCGTGATCAAGGCCAGTACCAGCAATATCAGCCATATTGTGACGCTGCTACTGACGATTAAGTTACCGCTAAACACATCTAGACCAGCAACAGGCGCCATCAAGGCAATACTTAGTCCTCCTGAGATGATGTTAATAGAGGTCAGTGACAGCGTCTTGGCTATAATCGGAGTATACATCATGCTAATCGTCATACCTAGCATAGCGATTAATAAATATACGTCTCCAGACGATAAACTGAATTTCCCACCACCAAAACTGATGATGATAACCACACCAATCATACCAAGAATGCCTCCGGCAAGCTTGCCAGCCGTCCAAGGTGTCTTGAGAAATATCCTTTCCATGAACACAGCAACTAGTGGTGCTACCGCATAGATAAGTGAAGCATTTGCCGCAGATGATAGCTGAAGCCCTTTAAAATATAAAGGTTGTTGAATCAAAGTGCCGAATACGGAGGATGCCACCATAAGTAGCCATTCCTTCTTCGTTGGTCTTCTTAACACACCTTTACTATAGAGCAAAGCAATCACGATAAGCCAAGTCAAACCCATGCGAGCGAAGGATAGGAAGGTCGGAGAGAAGAAATTCAATAGATAAGCGCTCATGATATAGCTACAACCCCAAAGCACTGCAACTCCAAAAAGTCCTAGTCGAGCCGATTTATAAACTGACATTAGACGCATTTCACTAGGCTAGAGAAAACCGAATTCATTATTTATCTCCAACCTTCTTGTATGGCAAACGGTCTTTACTTTGTAATGACCATTTCTCCCCATCGATATAGATGGCATCTACTTCTTCATTGTAAAAGCTTAGTCTACCCGCAATTTCATGAACCTCTGGTAGAGCTTCGGCATAACTCCAAACTACATCTCTATATTCTTTCCCACCCACTTGAATCGAATGATAGGAAGCCACGCCTTTATAAGGGCAACGAGTTATCGTATCTGACGGCACAAGATGATCGAAGTTAACATCCTCTTGTGGCAAATAGAACCGCGGAGTCAAGCCCGTTTCAAATAGGACTACGGATGAACGACTCTCCGCAATTACCCGCCCACCTACAACTACTTTAATATGCCTCGTGCTTGGAAGAGCATCGATTCTAGTATAGGGGTCCCTTGCATGAACATATATCTCCTCTTCCTCCTCGAACCATGCATCTGCCTTATTCCATACGAAGGAGACATACCCTGTAAGAATAGAACTAAGTTGAGGTGGGTTTAAATAACTCCAAGCCGCATTTTCCACAACCCGATCGCCAACTCTAATCGACCAATAGGTGGCTTCACCCTTATTAGAATCCTCTTTTCGATAATCCGATACTTCAAAGAGGTCACTTCGAACATCTTCTTTTGGAAAATAGTATACAGGCAGCTTTCCCGTCTCCGTTATAGATAGAACCCGTTTACTATCCGCAATATATACATCACCGAGTTTCACGCGAATCCATTTCGGACTTCGTTCAGCTCTAATCTGCCAGTCCTCACTATAATGATCTCTAAGATTCCATTGGGGATCATGATGAGCCATAGTAATCGCTCCTTAATTTAATTTGGTATATATAGCTCAATGTCAAAATCAGTGCTTGAAAAAATATAACGTAGATATAACCGCTCCGCGGACGGATTATCCTTACGATCGCTGTTGCCTCCAAATTTGTTTGAATATATCGCTATAGCGGTATAAATTTGGAGGCAAAGGCGAACGCTTCGCTTCTTCAGGACAATTCCGCCCTCTCCGCTATGATCTGCATATACTTTTTCTAATTACAAACAATGATTACAGTATTGAGCAGTAAATATAATAAACTTAAACTATTGAACCTCTTATACTTAATTCACTAACGAAACGCTCGAATCTCTCACTTTAGCTAACAACTTACCGCTTTTAAACAACTGGTAAGTTTGCTCGATATCTATGCTTAAATTTCGATCCTCCGCTAGAAACGGGACAACTGATCGAATGGATTCATAAGCAGCCTTTGTCCCTCTTCCAAGTTTTAATCCATTACGTAGATCAATGGCCTGCACTGCATGTAGAGCTTCAATTCCGATAATGTAATACAGTCGATCGATAATATCTCTTGTCTTTGCAACTACATAAGGCGAGTTCGCCGCATGATCTTCTATATCACCCGCTAATGAGAAATAATCCGCTGAAGCCGGATTAGACAAATGGCGAATTTCCGCATCTAGTGCTGTTATCGTCTTCTGGACTGTGCAGTAGCCAATGGATTTGTCCTCATCTGCCGTCAGAAACCGACTCAATCCTGTAAACGAAGGTGTCCCTAGTTTAATCGTCCGGTAACAGGCATTTTTGGACACATGATGTAGCGCACTTCCTAGCATTTCGAAGCCCAACGTCCAAGATACAGACTCAAAATTAGCGCAGGACAAAATCCTTTTCTCCTCAAGTAGCACACAGGGATTATCATCGGAACTATTCAGATGGATCTGGAGTTGCTCCTTCGTATAATGAAATGCATCATATGCAGCACCATGTATCTGACATCCACCACGGAAGCTCAGAGGATCTTGTAGAGAATCAGCTTGATTCGACTCCCATAGATCACTCTGTTCAAGAATATCTCTTACATGAGCTACACTTTTCAACTGTCCCTGATAAGGTCTCACTAGATGAACGGCTTCATCAAGCGGACTTACATTGCCGCGCAATGCTTCGAGTGATAGAGCATATACGATATCAGCGAGCTCGAGCAATTCTTCGCATGCATGCAGTGCTAGGGCACCCGTACCTGCTGAAAGTGCATTAGAGCTTACGATAGCAAGCCCATCCTTAGGCCCAAGTATGAGCGGCTTAAGTCCTTCCTTATCCATCGCACTCCCTGTAGTGAATCGCTCTCCGTTCACCTTCACCTCACCCTCGCCAATAAAGGCAAGCCCAATATGTGATAGGGTAGTGATATCTGCTGCTCCAACAGAACCTTTAAGCGGGAGTACCGGATGAATCCCAAGATTAAGGAATTCCATATATCGCTCTACTATCGCAGGTTGCACACCTGTACAACCTAGCAACAGTGAGTTCAATCTGACCAGCATGACGGCCCGCACTTCTTCTTCTGCCGCTTCCGCTCCAACCCCTGTCGAGTGTGACAAAATCAGATTACGATTAAATCGCTCGAAGAATTCCTTATCAATTACTTTATCTTTGTTCCAACCTACTCCACGGTTAAGACCGTATACAGGAACATCCTGATCTGCGAGTTCGAAGATCAGTTCACGGGACGCCCTTACCCTTGCCATAGCTTCTTCCGCAATTTGAATAGGTCTTCCCCCGTAAGCAACGGTGTACACATCTTGCACAGTCAGACTCCGTCCATCGAGTACGAGAACACTAGACATGGATCTTTTCCGCCTCGGGAAATGCCAGATTATACAACTCAATCCCTAATGCCTGTTCCACCTCTGGGTAGACCGAAGGATCCTTCACGCTAGAGCTTAGTGGAATAAGTGATCTATCGATGACGAATACGCCTATCTCCTGTCCTTCATAGATGTGCCCGACACTTACGGGCAAGCCCGTCTCTAGAGAAAAGGTTGTGATCACATCGGGGAAAGTGCTTAGCCTTACACTGTTCTGGTCCTCAACCGCCATATATTCATTCATCACATGAAGTATCAGTGAATTACCACCTGAAACTTCTACTTCAATCGTACCGATATCAAAGGCACCTGAATATTCCACGTTCTTGCTCACGACCTTGCCCCTCCCGATGATGGTGCCACCAGTTTTCTGGCAGATGGTCTCTAGAACATGGTCCGCTCCAAGAGGTTCTGCCTCTAGAATAGCGCGACCAAGCTCAATTGCCAGCGTTATACCGCCGATAGCTGCATGCTCTTTAATATATTTAGCTGGGAGTGGATGCCTCGCCGCTGCGATAAACCCACCGGCCATATCCGATGCCGTCCGCAGAATATTCGAGGTCCTAGCAGGAGTGCCCTTCGTAACGAGTTCAATATAGCTGCCATTCTCTGGTTTCCCACCGGCAACCGCTTGAATTGTCTCAAAATCGATACTTGAAGCTATTCCAAGTGACCCCATTTTCCCTGTCGGATGCGCACGGATGTCTCCCGTTGCATCAACTACGACCAATCCAAGTGCTGCGGCGGGTAGCCACCCATTAATCGTGCTAGACATCCCGTTCTGGGGTGTCATGACACCAACGACTTTCCCCTCATAGTGATCAATGATTAATTGAACTGCTTTAATATAATCCTTCCCAAGCATTTGCCACTGTGTCCCGGCGGGAGCACCAATTGCCGTACAGGTTATAATAATGGCGTCATCCGGCAATTCATCCACGGAGACGAGTTTCGGCTTGCCAAGTGTTATAGCTGCTCCACCAATTTCTAATCCATGCTCTACCCAGCCCCCGCCACCTGAAGCGAATACAGACCCCCCCTTAACAGCTGCTAGTACATCCTCTTTCGTTAATTCACGCATATAAGTTACCTCCGTAACGCTCCGTCGATATACGCCGGATTCCTGTTCTAGCAACTTCATCTAATGATTCCTCATACCCCGCATCAGCATAACGAAGCACGCCAAGTCCGGTGTCATTATGAAGAGCGATACGAATCCGCTCATCTGAGTTCTCCGTTCCATCCGCCACAATCGTGATTCCAGCACTTGTCATGTAACCGGCATATCCCCCGCCACCAGAGTGTATCGCTACTAGATCCGCCATCGATGAGCAACTCATCATGGCATTCAAGAGCGGCCAATCGGCAATCGCATCGCTTCCATCCTTCATTCGCTCCGTCATAATGTTCGGATGAGCCATGGCACCTGCATCCAGATGATCACGAGAGAATGCAATCGGACCTGATAACTTCCCCTCTCTAACCATTAGGTTAACGGCCAATGCCAATTTCGTCCGATCTCCGTGGCCGAACCAACCGATTCTAGCAGGTAGTCCTTCTATGGGTACATATTGATTAGCGAGTCTAATCCAGTTCGTGACGACATCATTATCACGGAACTCTTGCAGAATATAGTCATCAATGATTCGGATATCCTCGGGATTACCACTAAGAGCAATCCACCGAAATGGTCCAATGGCACGTGCGAAGAGTGGTCTAAGGAATGCTTCTGTGAAAATATCAATCTCAAAGGCATTTTCCACTCCATATTTAACAGCCTGCGTACGTAGGTTATTCCCATTATCAAAGACGACTGCACCCCGTTCCTTGAAAGCAAGCAAAGCACGAACCTCTTCAGCAATCGAAGCCCCGGCATCATCTTGTAATTTGGCTGGAGCTTTTTGACGAACCTCGACCACTTGGTCAAGCGTATACCCCTTAGGAACATATCCATAGAGCAAATCATGGGCAGAAGTCTGATCCGTCACAATATCAGGAATGATCCCTTTGCTTACTAGCTCTGGATAAACCTCAGCGGCATTACCTAGTAAACCAATTGATAGACTTCGACCATCGTGTATGGCTTCCGTAACCCACTCCAAGCCTTCGTCAAGGTCTTTCGTCTTTTGCTTCAAATAACCATTCGTAATCCGCTTGTCGATTCGTTCTTCCGATACTTCAACACATAGAATAACTGCATTCGCCATCGTTCCTGCTAACGGTTGTGCGCCGCCCATACCACCAAGACCCGCCGTCAGAATGAAACGCCCTCGCAAATCTCCACCGAAATGAATCCGAGCTATACTTTGAAAAATCTCATAAGTGCCTTGAATCACACCCTGCGACCCAATATATTGCCACGCTGCAGCCGTTAAGCCACCCCATATAATTAAGCCCTTCTCCTGTAAATCATAGAAATTCTCACTAGTTGCCCATTTCCCTACTAAATTACAGTTAGCCATCACAACTAAGGGGGCTTGTTTATGTGTCCGGAATATACCGATTGGTTTGCCCGATTGAATAACGAGTGTTTCATCTTCCTCCAACTGCTTAAGCGTATCTACAATCGCATGATAGGAAGGCCAATTTCTAGCTGCCTTACCTAGAGAGGCATAGACAATGAGTTCCTTCTGATTCTCCCCATTCTCCAAGACGTTCTCTAACATGCGCAGGAGTGCTTCTTGTCTCCAACCTTTACAACGAAGCGTGAGCCCTCTTGCTGCTGTAATTCTTTCCACATTCATCACCTCAGTTTAGCTTGTTTGAACAGTGCTATAACGATTAACGGGACGTGTTAGTCCTAGATGCTCACGAAGCGTGGTTCCTGTGTAGTCCTGCTTAAATAGTCCTCTTCGCTGCAATTCTGGGACAACCAGATCCACGAAGTCATCTAACCCACCTGGAAGGTGTGGGAACATAATATTGAAGCCATCTGCCGCGCCACTAACGAACCAGTCTTCCATTTGATCAGCAATTTGCGATGGTGTTCCCGCCACCCCACGTGAATTAATGCGTTTATACAATTGACGTATCGTCAAATTTTCACGTTCAAGTAATTGAATAATCCGGGCAAGATTGCTTTTACTTTGATTGAATCCTTCTAGCTGTGGAACAAAAGGAAGGGGTTCATCCAGCGGATATCCCGAGATGTCTTGACCAAGGTAATGAGAGAGCAGATCAAGTCCAAGCTTCTCAGGGGTCAAGTCTTCAACAATCGCCAACCGTTCGGCGGCTTCCTCTTCTGTCCTACCGATAATCGGCATAAACCCTGGCAATATCTTAAGCTCATCACGAGACCTGCCGTATTTAGCCAATCTCCCTTTAATATCCTCATATAACTGAACCCCGTCCTCCACGGTTCCAAATGGACCAAAGGCAGAACCTGGTGCAAATACTACCTCTGCTGATGCAGCTGCTAGCTCTTTCCCAGCCTCAGAAGCGCCTGCTTGAATAAGCACTGGATACCCTTGCGGTGGACGTGATACATTCAGCGGGCCACGAACAGAGAACTCACTCGTTTTGTAGTCAAGGTTGTGTAGTTTGTCTTTATCGGCAAAGTTACCTGACTCCTTATCAAAAAGAAGTGCATCATCTTCCCAACTATCCCATAACCCCTGAGTAACATCGACGAACTCACCCGCTCGTCCGTAACGGTTCTCATGCTCCAAATGCTTATCCTTACCGAAATTACGTGCTTCTTCATCCGTCTGTGAGGTAACGATGTTCCATCCCGCCCGGCCCCCACTCAAATGATCGAGTGTCGCTAGTTTACGCGCGATATGGTACGGTTCGTTATAGGTAGTCGACACCGTTGCCGCGAGTCCAATTTTCTCTGTAACGACAGAAAGCGTCGAGAGTAAAGTAAAAGGCTCAGGACGGATACTGTTAGATTGGACAATACCGGACTCAAAGCGATCCCACACATATAGTTCATCCGCATAGAAGAACATATCGAACTTGCCTCGTTCCGCTGTTTGTACGATATGTTTATAGTAATTAAAATCAAGCAACCCAGCAGCATCCGATTCCGGATGCCGCCAGCTTGAAATATGTTCGCCTGCGGGGAAATACATCATTGCTCCAAGTGTCATTTGTCTATTATTGTTTCCCATTATGTTTCTCCCCTTCGTCTTATTACTTAATAAGGCCTTCGTTCTTCAACCATTCTCTAGCTACATCTATCGCCGGTCTTTGCTTCTGTTCTACTTCACCATTCAGTTTTTGCATTTCAACGTCATCAATTTTACCAGCCAACTTGTTAATAATATCTTTCAACTCAGGATGCTTCTTAAGTGTTTCTTCACGGATAACAGGAATCGCAAAGTATGGAACAAACACATGTTTGTCATCTTCTAAAACGATAAAATTGCTAATTGGAATTTTGCTATCCGTTGTATAAACATCGGTCACATCGATCAAACCTTGTTCAATAGCTTTGTAGCCAAGTGCATTATTCTGAATCGTTTTGATTTCTTTAAATTTAGGATCATAGACCTTCTGCACAAGCGGCCATGTATCTTCACGTTTCAGAAACTCTTGGCTTGTGCCAAATATAAGTTCCCCAGCGTTCGCAGCTAGTTCGGATGTTGTCTTGATGTTCAATTTCTCCGCAATCTCTTTGCGTAAGACGAGTGCATACGTATCGTTAAATCCGATTTGCTCAAGAACTTCGACTTGATTCTTTTCTTTCAATTTCTCTTTTACAATTTCGTATGCTTTCTGAGGATCATACTCCGGCTTCTCTTTAAGAATATTGAGTAGAGCGGTTCCCGTGTATTCCACATAGGTATCAACATCGCCCGCTTTAATCGCTTCCCATAGCAGATTGTTATCCAGTGTAGTAATTTTAGTTGAGAGCTTCGTGTCATTCTCAATTAATAAGGCTATAGCATTTGCCAAAATATCTGATTCAGCAAAACCTTTAGTCGCTACAGTAATGGTATCGCTAGATGATGCTGATTTGCCGCAACCCGTCATAGCCAACACCAATACTAGAGATAGTCCTGCGATGATAGAACTGCGTAACCAAGCGCCAGGGCGAATCGTTGTGATCTTTTTAAATAAATTCATGAATAATTTCCCCTCTCCTCATTTACCTTTAGTTTTTTGTATGTTGACGCAAGCCTTTCGGCGTTAATACCCGATTGAGTCCTAGCAGAAGAACATTAACAATAATGACTAATAAAGAGACGGGTACAGCACCTTCCAGAATCGTTGTCGTATTAATCATCGAGATCCCGCGAGTAATGATGTCACCAAGTCCGCCGGCAGCAATATAAGTAGCAATAGTGGCTAAACTAATGGTTTGTACCGCGACCAGCCTAACACCCGCCATGATAATACTGCGAGCGATCGGGAGCTGTACCATCCATAAAATCTGCCAACGGGTCATCCCCATCCCGGTTCCCGCTTCAATGAGCGCTGGATTCACACCACTAATTCCTACGTAAGTATTTTGAAGAATGGGCAGTAACGCATACAGGGTAAGTGCGATAATTGCAGGCTTTGTACCAATACCAAGGATCGGAATCATGAATCCGAATAAAGCAAGACTAGGAATCGTCTGAATAACTGATACGGTTGTAATGACTGTATTCGCAAGTCGTTTATAGGCAGTAAGTACAATGCCAACGGGTATGGCGATCACACAGGCGATTAGCACGGAAATGAGCGATAAATTGATGTGTTCACCCGTCTTTTCAAGTATCAGCGGCCAATCCGCTTGAATGGTATTCCAAAATTGATCCATATGAAGCAGCTCCTATTCGCCCAAGAATTAAATGCTATATTGATTGAAACGCTCTACCCCGAGAAATTCACGCACAAAATCATTCGCTGGTTTATCAAGGAGTTCTGCTGGTGAACCGGTTTGAATGATCTGTCCATCCTTTAGTAACACGATCTGATCGGCTATTTTCAGTGCTTCATCAATATCATGCGTAACGAAAACAATGGTTTTCTTAACCCGTTCGTTTAGATTAATTAACTCCTTCTGGAGTTGAATGCGGCTGATGGGATCTAAAGCACTAAATGGTTCATCCATCAAAATGATCGAAGGATTCGCAGCAAGCGCACGTGCAACTCCGATTCTTTGCTGCTGACCTCCGCTTAACTCATGAGGATAACGGGAACGGAATTGCTCTGGACTGAGTCCGATTAATTGCAGCAGTTCCTCTGTACGTGCAAGTAGCGCTTTTTTCTTCTCTCCCTTAAGTCTCGGAACAATCGATATATTCTGCTCTATCGTCATGTGCGGAAATAACCCGATTTGTTGAATGACATAGCCGATATCTCGTCTTAACTCAACAGGATCTAGACCACTTACATTTTTCCCTTCGACTAGCACGGTACCGTCCTCTGGCTCAATTAATCGATTTATCATTTTAAGTAGGGTTGTTTTCCCACAACCAGAAGGTCCAATGATCGTTACGATTTTTCCGCTCTGTATGATGAGGTCAAAGTTCTGCAACACATATCCTGAACCATAGTTCTTTGAAACCTGTTTGAATTCCACTGCTGCTGCATGATCACTCATCACAATCACTCTTCTCCTGAATAATTTAACTGACTATGCACATGTTTTTAGTATGAATTTATGACAAAAAAAGGCCTCATTTCCCTCGTTCAAGGAAAATGAGACCTCCATTTGTTTGGTCAGCCTCGTTTATTATTAACATTCGATAATTTAATATTGTAATGTAATATTATAGTGTGGGTTTTCTTTTGTCAATCATTATTTATGAGTAAACCTATCGGAATTAACTTCATACAATTTCCTCTTAATCCCTAGTCATGATCTACCTAGTTTATGTGACAATTGGTTAGCGGCAGCCACTACATAACCCGATATTTCTTGATCATAATCTGCGTTACATTTGAAATTTGGCCCAGCGATCGATAAACTAGCAACAACTAATCCATGCGCATCAAGCACAGGTGCAGCAACGGCAAAAATATCTGGATCCACTTCCCCGTGTGTAAAGCTGTAACCTCGATCCCGGATAGCCTTACATTCTTCAGTTAGAACACGTTGTTCCTCGGAAGTCTCAAGGGTATCTACAACCCGTTGAATGAATCGTTCATTCTCATAAGCAAGGATACACTTCCCTGATCCCCCTGAATTCAAAGGCAGTACTCTGCCATTCTCAACAGCAAATTGAAGAAGGCCTTGGCTGCGCACATTTTGTATACAGACACAATTCATTCCTGAACGGACGAACAAAACCGATGTTTCTCGCGTTTGCCTTGTTAATTGCTCCATAATAGGCAACGCTAGCGGTAATAACTCACGATGAGCTTGATGGCTTAAGCTTCTAGCCAAATCTAATATACGCATGCCTAGGCCAATTTGACTCTTCCCTTTCCGCTCCACAATCCCGTTCTGTTCCAGCGTTTGAATGAACCGATAGGTCGTGCTTTCTGGAATAGATACCTTCTCAGCGATTTCACTGACTGACAATGTATCATTGGCTTCAGACAGAGCAAACAATATGTCAAGCGCTCTGCTCAGCGTTTGTGTTCCATTCATAATGTATGTACCCTCCAATTAAAACTTTAGTATAACCATATATAACATGAAGTGTTCTCTTATAAACACGATATATTCTAAGTAATTTTGTTCAAATAAAAAAAAGACCTCCTGTGTTCAGGTCAGCCATACTTCATTCATATTCTGCTTATACTATGCTGTAACTGTCGGGATCTTAATCTCATTCGCATTAAAGAAATCCAGAGCGGAACGATACCAGGAGATTTCCCCTTCTTTTACGCCATCGATGTAGGTTTCAACACGCTCATTATAAAATGAAAGATATTCTTTAATGTTCGGAATCTCAGGGATAGGATTCAAGTAGCTCCATACGATATTCTCGTGGATTTTTTCATTTACAGTCGCCGACCAATAAGAAGCCGTTCCTTTATACGGGCAACTTGTTTGAAGTGTAGTTTCGCTTAGAAGATCTTGCCTTACATCTTCCTTCGGCAAGTAGTAACGTACAGGTACACCTGTTTCAAATACAATGACAGGACGATTGCTCTCTGCGACGGTTACACCATCAATAACAACTAGAATATGGCGCGAACTCCGCAGCGCATCCACACGTTTGTAAGGATCACGGGCGTGAACAAAGATCTCTTCTTCCTCTTCAAACCAAGCATCCACCTGATCCCAATAGAATGAATAGTATCCTTTGATGGCCTCACTCCCCGCTATCGGATTCTGATAACTCCAGATTGCGTTCTCAGCCACTCGGTCACCAACCTTGATACTCCAATACGATGCCGTCCCTTTAAGTCCACATTCAGTAGAGTGATCGGATTCGACAAATAGATCTTTGCGAACATCTGATTCAGGAAAGTAGTACACCGGAAGATGACCTCTCTCATGGAGCGTAATGACGTTCTTACTGTCGGCAATCGTTTCTCCACCGAATTTCACATGCACTCTTCTTGGATTTAAATCTGCTTGAAGATTCTTCTTGTTAGACATTCAATTCCTCCTCCTTCAAAATGATATCTCAAATACAAGTAATGAATTATCGCATTCAGATAATAGCACGACAAATTACATTATTCAATATATATTACCAACTTATCCAATAAGAATAATAAAATATTATCTGTGCTTACGATCATACACCTTTTTTCAATGTGTTGTATAATTAAATTTCAAAGTAAAAACTACTCTAGAAGGGGCGAGAAATACAGATGAAAATTCAGATTGGCTCTTTGGCGAAGGAAAGATTAGTGGAAAGCTTGGGAAATCGACCTGGATTTTTCAAACTATTTTATGATACTGAAGGCTGTGGTTGTAACGGAGTGATCGTTATTCTGATTACGGATAAGCCCGATCAGTTCGATATAGAAATCGAAACAAACTTGGTTCCTTTTCTAGTCGACCCTAAACAGCAACACAACCTTGATGAGACCATGCGCCTTGAAGCTGAAGAGAATTACCCTGCCTTTAAATTGAGTAGTGACTCTAATCTCTTGAGTAGTAATATTCGCATCAGAGACATCCGCGGTGACAACCATACTTTGAATAACACAACAGAATGTCTAATCAAATAAGGCACAAAGCCAAAATCAGTGATTGACAGAACCTATTGTGGGAAGCAGCATTATGTTTTGGAAGATGTTACCCTCACTGTTAAAGGAGGATTTCCTGAATGGACATCAGAAGGCGAAATCCTCCTTTAAAGGTGAACGCTATTACGGGTAATGGAAACACTCGATTCTCGAACAATAAGGCGGGGTTCCAACTGTACTCTTTCATATTCTCCCACCTTGTTCTCCAGAATCCGATTCAAGAGTAGTTGCGTAGCCACGCGTGCCACCTCGCTCCCCATAATGGAGACAGAACTAATCTGAGGGGTTGTTAATGTAGTCCACAAATTGTTGTCAATCCCAACAACAGCGACATCCTCTGGAACAGAAACCCCCAGTTCCTTAAATCGATTTACAATCCCGATCGCAACCATATCGTTCACCGCATAAATAGCATCCGGCATATCCTTTAGACTGTAGAAGTAATCGGCTGCTTTAACCCCCGTTTGAATGGAGAAATCCTCACCAAAATAGACCAAGGAGACGTCTAAGTGTTTGACGGATTGCTCGTACGCGAAATATCGATCTTCAATGACCTCTTTCTGCGCTCCGGCATAAGCAATTCGGGTTCTGCCGATATGTTGTAAGTGCTCCATCACGATCTTACCTTCCATTCTGGATAGACTTACGATGTCTGCCTTCACTTCATCTCCCAATCTCTTACCATAGTTAATAACGGAGACAGGAACACTGGATTTATTGATGAATTCCACGATGGTTTTCGGGTACGCTAGTGGCATGATAATGAGTCCATCTACATGTAATTTCTTAATTTCTCGAATCGTCTCCAGTTCCATTCTGGCATTTCCAGAGGTATTAATTTGAATCACACGATAATTAAATTGTTTGGCAACTTGTTCCACGGACCAAGCAATATCAGGAATAATCGCATTGCGAATATCAGGAACCGCGAGGGCAATTTGTTTGGTATGACGTACTTTCAAACTTTGAGCCGAAGTGTTTGGGGTAAATCCCATCTCTTCGATCACTTGAAGTACTAGTGTTTTTGTCTTGGCACTAATTCCACCTGTTTCATTAAGGGCTCTAGATACGGTAGCGATACCTACCCCAGCCCGTTTTGCAACATCTTCGATCGTAACCTTCTTCTTGTTAGGCACAATTAACGTCCTCTCCTAATCGGAATCGTTTCCATATTGAATCTTAAATTTGAAGGATATTTATTATTGACATCATACCACAATTTTATAGCAAGTTGTAGGCATTCTCTCTTTTCTACTCTATAAACCCAGTGTTAGTGAAGGTTTTCACTATATTAAATATCACATTTTAATATATTTAGATTTGACATTCCTCTATTAATGTGACATATTTGTTACGGAAACGTTTCCCTTTCTGCGTGAATCTAACTAAGAAATCAATTCATAAACGGGAGATGGAATATATGCAAGCATTGAGATGGCATGGCGTCAAAGACCTACGGTTAGAAACGATTGAAGAACCAACTGCTTTAAACGGTAAAGTGAAAATCAAAATTGAATGGTGCGGAATTTGTGGGAGCGACTTGCACGAATATGTTGCAGGCCCTATCTTTATTCCTGAAAATACAGAACATCCACTAACAGACGAGAAAGCTCCCGTCGTGATGGGACACGAATTCTCTGGACAAATCGTCGAAATCGGGGCAGGTGTATCGAAATTAAAGGTTGGCGACCGTGTTGTCGTAGAGCCTATTTTTGCCTGTGGGGAATGTACGGCATGTCGACAAGGTAGATATAACCTTTGCGATAAGATGGGCTTCCTTGGACTCGCTGGTGGCGGAGGCGGATTCTCTGAATACGTAGCTGCTGACGAACATATGGTTCACAAAATTCCAGATAGCTTATCCTATGAACAAGGCGCGCTTGTCGAACCTTCTGCTGTTGCACTGCATGCGGTCCGCCAAAGTAAATTTAAGGTCGGTGACAAAGCGGTTGTCTTTGGTGCAGGTCCGATCGGGCTGCTTGTTATAGAGGCACTGAAAGCATCTGGTGCGTCAGAAATTTATGTGGTTGAGTTATCTGAAGAACGAAAGAGCAAAGCTGCTGAACTAGGTGGCATTGTGATTGATCCTAAACAATACGATGTAGTTGAAGAACTACAACAACGTACAAATGGCGGAGTTGATGTTGCTTTCGAAGTAACGGGGGTTCCACCGGTTCTCAAACAAGCTATTGAATCCACGAATTTGGGTGGACAAATTATGATCGTAAGTATCTTTGAGAAGGAAGCTGCACTTCACCCTAACAATATTGTTCTCAAAGAACGCAGCATGACAGGAATTATCGGCTATCGTAATGTGTTCCCTGCCGTAATTAGCCTTATGGAACAAGGTTACTTCCCTGCTGACAAATTAGTAACGAAGAAAATCCAACTTTCGGAAGTGGTCGAACATGGATTTGAAGCGCTGTTGAAGGAAAAGAATCAAGTGAAAATCCTAGTAACTCCTAAATAGTGATTTTGAATCTCAGGCGTCCTACAGCGCGTTATTTATGATTAGACACCTATCCGTATAATCAAAAAAATACCAACACTGCCTTCAGGGCGGTATTGGTATTTTTTGATATGATCATATTGTAAAGTTCACTTTCTCAGTAACTACCTCTTAAATGCATTACGGAATTCATTCATCACTTTGCGTTGTCTTTCAATGTAATTCCAAATCCAGAAGACGAATAAGAGCGACACGATAGAATAAACGATGGAAGCGAAGATATTTACTTCAGTCAATAGAAACGCCAAGACTAACAATAGTCCGTTAAATAGATGATTGATTGCTGTATGTGCGTTACTTGGAATGAGATCTCCCGCATTTTTGTCGTAATTTTTCCAAGCGTATCGAATCGCCTGCCATGCAAACGGAAGTGAAAGGAACGAAATATATAGTGTGTATGGTGCGTAGTTCACGAGTGGAAGAATAGCAACAATAAGATATCCCACGATGAAAGAGGCAATCAATACATTTCTAGCTTTACGTTTACCTATGCGAACCACTAACGTGTTCTTGCCCGTCTTCGTATCTGATTCAGCATCAGGGAACTGATTAATTAGCAGTACATTCGAGACGAATATAGCAACGGGGAGCGAGATCAGGAACACCTGTATCGAATAATGGCCTGTCAGGACATAATAAGCCCCCATGGTCATAAATACGCCGTAGGTAGTTGCAACTAATAACTCCGCTATTCCAGGTGCCATATTAAGAAAGGAGAACTTTCCTTTTTCATTCGTATAGAACATCCCCGCAATAATTCCGTACAGAATAAGTGGGATTAACCCCCATCCACTTATAAACACTAAATAAACGCCTATTAAGGTTGCTATGACAAATAACAATAGTCCAAAGAACCCCATATCCCCGCGAGATATTAATCCTAGCTGAATCATTCTTGAGCCGCCTGTAAAAGGCCGCATCCCCGTGTTATTATCACTATCCCGCTCAGCATCTTTCCAGTCATTAATCATATTTGTTCCTGCTTGAATCATTAAAGCTCCAATTAAGGTGAGCAGAAATAGTCCTGCGTTAATGGTATGCGTGATCGATAAGGCAAGTGCTCCACCCAGTAGGATTGGAATCAGGGAAGCTGTCATGGACAGTGGACGAATAGCCTCTTTCCAAACTCTAGCTTTTGCTTTTACATCATCCCATGAGCTGAAGTTCAGCCGATTTTCTTCAAATTCAAATACCGTTGGCGGTTCACCCTGTAGAATCTCAGGAACGAAGCGATATTTAACTGTAAACGGTCTAATCACGATAAATTCCAGCCGATCTATGGCATCTATCGCCATAAATTGTGCCACAATCGGAGAACGATGTTGTAGCAAAAGCGCCGCACGTTCACGCTCCGCTTGATCACTTAACACTTCTGCTCTACCTAGAATTTCGCATTCTTCCATCTTCATAAATTCCTCACCTTGATGGATCAGAAGTGCAGTTTCAGGAATATTGCTCCATTGAATAACTTTAGGATCGCCTTTTGTACTCGTCACAAAAATATTAAAATCATCATCCACTGCAAAATGCATCATCCGTTGACGTGGTGACCCCATATTCGAGGTTCCAACAGCCACAACTTCAGAAGCCATTAGAAAATCAATGACTTGTTGTTTACTTCGTATTGCCATAACTACAATCTCCATTTCCAATATTCAATATGATTTCGCGAATTTCATCGACCTTACCTACGATATGGTCTGCCCCTGCATTTCTTAACTCTTCTTCCGAACCGTAACCGAATAAGACACCAATAGACTCTACACCGCAGCCTTTAGCTCCGATAATGTCATGCTCACGATCTCCGATCATTATGGCACTCTCTGGCGAGATTATATTCTCATCAAGTACAAATTGGATTACCTCTTGCTTCTTCGTACGTGTCCCATCAAGATTACTACCTACAATGTGCTTGAAGTAATGATCCATCTCGAAATGCTTCAAGATCTGTTCGGCGAACACTGTAGGTTTGGAAGTGGCGACATACAAGGTATAACCTTCGTCCTGCAAATATTGAAGCAACTCAGGAAATCCTGGAATGACACTATTCTCAAACATCCCCACCTCGCGAAAGCGTTCCCGATAGTAATCTACAGCCAGATGTGCATTTTCCGGAGATAATCCTCCTAGCTCTACGAAAGATTCATATAAAGGAGGCCCAATATAAGGAATAAGCTGATCGATGTGATCAACCTGGATGTCAAATTTATTCAAGGCATATTCTACACACTTTGTGATCCCCTCTTTAGGGTCGGTTAAGGTTCCATCCAAATCGAATAAAATATTGTTAATATGTCTTTCCACTGCTGTAATTCCCCCCATTTATGTTCATTGAATCATCCTTGCTTACCAATGCTTATCAATAAAACCATCTCTCCCGGACTGCTCACGATCTTCTTTATAATGTTTAGGATTCTTCTTGTGATAGTCTTGATGATATTCTTCAGCACGGTAAAAGATAGGCGCTGGAAGAATCTCTGTTACAATCGGCTCTGCAAATCTTCCACTTGCAGCAAGCTGATCCCTAGATTCAATCGCAGCGTTAAGCTGTTCGTCATTATAATAAAATATAGCTGTCCGATATTGGGTCCCTCTATCTTGAAACTGTCCGTCCGCATCGGTTGGATCAATCTGAGGCCAGTATAGTTCAAGCAATTTCTCATATGGGAAAAGCGTAGCATCAAAACTGATTTGCACGACTTCATAGTGACCTGTTGTCCCAGTCTTGACTTCTTCATAGGTTGGATTCTCACTCTTTCCACCGGCATATCCGGATTCTATGCCAAGTATTCCCGGCAATTCTTCAAAGGGTGTAACCATACACCAGAAGCATCCTCCAGCAAACATTGCTTTTTCCATACTTCCCAACTCTCCTTCCACTCTACCTTTTTCTCTACCACTCCTATTAAATATGGAGCAAAACAGATACGAATTCAAGCTTTCTTCCATAACTTAGCATAAGATACAATAAAACAATAAAAGGCCGCTAAAGAAGCGACCTTGGGCAATGAATCCTCATTATGAGTAATGCATTTTATGGATAGAATAACGTAACGTCACGCCTTCCGCCGTTCCATTAAATTGATCCCAACACCCATGCAAATTACACCAATGAATAGCAGTTTGGCTATAGGCATAGCCACATCGGTCAAACTTTCGTTAAACATCGCTACTCCGGTTAAAGCTTTCATAGCATGTGTCAGTGGAAATAATTCAGATATCCCGAGAATAAACTTATTCGTAATTGTCCCAGGTGGGACATAAATCCCACCAAGCATAGGCATAATGGGTACGGTTGCTGATAAGAGGGAACTAAACTGTTCAGGTGTTCTCATTACACCAGCAAGTAGCATTGCAAAGGCCACCATAGTAAACATATAAGTCGCGCAGATGACCAAAATCATGTCGAAATGTTCCATCAGCTGATATCCAAACCCATAGTGGAAAATGAGGAAGACAATAATAATTTGTATAAAACCAATCAAAAAGCTGTAGATCAGATGCCCTAGATACATTTCCGTCTTGCGAACCGGAGACAAAATAACTCGATTCCATACACCTGTAGTTTTCTCCATCAATACTCCAGTCACCTTAAATCCAATGGTGTAGATAACCAGAAATAAAGTAAGCCCAAAAAGAAACTGTAAGTTTATATCATACTTGACGATAGGATTACCATCCCATGCCTGTGTTTGTAAAGTTAATGCAGGTCTCTGTAGGTTATGTTCTACGTCTGCTCTAAACTGATTTTCATCTCCCGAATGCGTAGATGCTTCCCGAATCTGCATTTCCTTCGCGAACACATGGAATACATGTTGCTCTACGAGCACCACATTGGGACTTTCAATCGCTGAAATAATCTTGTAGTTATTCTCTGATAATTTAATTGCTACATCTGCCCGACCTTCACGTACCGCATCACGCGACGGCTGTTCAGCTCTCATCTTGAATTGATAAGCTTCACTTTGATTTAATAATTGTATCCATGCTGTTTCTTCCGCCGTTGTCAGTTCTGGAACACCAAACACATCTATAAGCATCTTGTTATTAGTTGTCATACTCATAAGTACAGTCCCTACAATACTTAGGCTTAAAAAGATGATGAGCATGAACGGGGAACGACGTTCTTTTCTCCATTGGGCCCAGAAAACAGTGAACATTAGATCCGCCCCCTTCTTGGAAATAACAAGCTACTCATTACAATCATTACAATACAGAGCAGTCCAAGTCTCAAGAAAGGAACAGTTAATGAAGCAAGGTTATCATGCTGGATCCAACTAATAAAGATGGATAATGACAAGCCATTAGGTGTCCATTCTCCAACGTACTTAATCCAATCAGGTAAGATGTAAATGGGTGTGAAGCTTCCTCCAGCGCAGCCAATGACCATAATAATCAGTGTTAAAATTCCAGTTGCTGCCGATTCTTTTATCCGGAAGGTTAATGATGTGAACAACATAGTTAATGCAGCCACACAAAGTGAATACAACACTAAAATGAATACCATACCAAACCAAAACTTTATGGATCGATTCGGAAATAAATCGAATATAAATTGAGATGCAACAATCAATAGTGCAAATTGCACGAACGTCACACAGAAGATTGAACCTGCCTTACCGAACAAATACCTAGCAGGATGACTACCCGTCACCAGAATGCGATTAAACACATGCTCTCTTTTCTCGGTTATCGCCTTCAAGGCTACGGTTTGAGCTAATATAAGTGAAGCGATAATACTAATCGCAAATGTATAATATTGAAAAGAGCCTAGTGGCTCGATTCCGGCAATTTGCTCCCGACCACCTAACGTTAAAGTTTGATCCATCTTGCTATACTGATCCACTTTTGTAACCAGTGCATGATCAATCGCCGTTTGAAGATTCACCTGTTGCATGAATTCATTGACAACATCCTGTAGCACATCTACAGACATCGAACCCCGCTGATCTGCGGTCAATGTAATCTTGCTTCCGCCTTCTCCATCATCCAAGAGCATCTTATTTAACGTTGCCAGCGTGAAACCAGCAGGGATGTTTATCATTGCCGTGATCTCTTTATTTTTCAATGCTTGCATTGCTGCATCCTGATCCATCGGTATGCTTTTCACGAAATCGATACTGTCCAGTATTTGTATCAAAGACTTCGCGGGAAGTCGTTGCTCCGCTTGGAGTCCCAGCGAAGCCTGAGCTTCACTGGTTAAAGAAGATGATGCAATGGCATTCTTAAATGCAATAAGTCCTGACGGATCATTATCCTCATTAACTATAGCAACCGTCATTTGCAGCGATTCGTTCTTCTTCTCTACCCAGCTTGATGTCGTATATCCTAGAATGATAATCATAATAAGAAATATGATCGTCATAACAAGTGTATCGTAGCGTTCTCTCCATAGAATTAAGAGATCTTTTTTGAAAAACGGTCCCAATTTAACCCCTCCTCAAACCATTCATAAGGTTAATTCTCAATGTTACCAGTGGTTAATCCCTCAATTTACGACCAGTCAGCTGCAGGAATACATCTTCTAAACTCGGTGTATAAACATTAATGTTCACGATCTGCACGCTGAGCCGTTCTGCCACTTGAACAACATGAGCAAGGATTCCGCTTTGTTTCGTGACAATCAGCTTGAGTCCTGATTCCGTTTCTTCGACTTGCCTAACCGGGTCCAATACGAGGAGCTCTTGGACTAATTCGGGAGATGGTTCATTTAGCTGGATAAGTAGTGTATCTTCTCCTGATAAAATGCGTCGCAGCTCATCTTGGGTTCCCGATGCAATAATCTGACCATGGTCCATGATGTACATCCGATTGCACAGTTGCTCAACCTCTTCCATGTAATGACTCGTGTACAGCACTGTTGTCCCCTTCTCACGGTTCAACAATCGGACCGTTTCCAAGATGTGATTACGTGACTGTGGATCGATCCCAACGGTTGGCTCATCCATAATGACGATTTGCGGGTCATGTAGTAAGGCTGCGGCGATGTTAATCCGCCGTTTCATGCCACCGGAGAATGCTTTGATCAACTCTTTCTGCCGCTCTCGCAAGCCCACCATTTCAAGCACTTCTTGAATTTTAGATTCCAGGTGGTTCCCCTTCAGCTTGTAGATTCGACCAAAGAATTTAAGATTTTCATAAGCAGACAGCTCATTATATAAGGCAATTTCCTGCGGTACCACGCCAAGAACCTTGCGAATGTCCTGCGGATTTTTCACTACACTTTTTCCATTTAAGCGAACATCTCCACTCGTAGGTAGCAAAAGGGATGAGATCATCGAAATCGTTGTAGACTTCCCAGCTCCATTTGGTCCGAGCAACCCCACGGATTCCCCCTTCTCCAAATATAAGCTCACCTCTTCAACAGCGGTTTTCCCTTTGAACACCTTACGTAACTCGATCGTTTCCAGCATATTTCATACCTCCTTAACCGATTAGCGATTATGTATAAAGTTTATATACAAAAAGACAGTGCTCCCACTGTCTTCCGTCACTTCTTTGTATGTAAACCATGACTTCAGTCATTTTTTCTCAAACCACGTTATGCCGGATGGCGTAGATCGCTAATTGTGTTCTATCGCGTAGCTCCAGCTTATCCATGATTTGACTCACATGATTTTTTACCGTTCCAAGTGATAATGCCAACTCGTTAGCGATCTCCTGATTACTTCGTCCTTCTCCAACAAGTCGGATAATTACCAATTCACGTGGGGTAATCGAAGCATCGACTGAAGTTACTGCCGTCTGCTTAAGTAGCTGAGGAATCACCTTAGCTGCGACCTCCTCCTGTAAAGAAAGCCCACCAGACAAGCAGCTTCTGATGGAGCGAATAAGCGCCTCAGAATCGGCATCCTTCAGCATATAACCATTAGCGCCTATCTTCAGCGCCTCCATCGCATATTGATAATCATTAAATGTAGTGAGCATGAGCACCTTACTCTGTGGCCAACGTGTCCGAATCACTCTAGCTGCATCAAGACCATTCATTTCCGGCATACGGATATCCAGTACGATAATGTCGAAGGTATTTCGCTCACATAACTCAAGGGCTTCCTTCCCATTGCTGGCCTCTCCGGTAACGATCATTTCGCTATCTGTTTCGATCATCATTTTCAACCCTTGACGTACCATCGCTTGATCCTCAGTTAGTAAGATCCGGATCATATCTCAGCACCTCCCTTTTTCACCATCGATAACGTACCCCTCACAACAAATCGGTCTTTATAGGGAATGACTTCTACTTGTCCGCCTGCCGTTTCCATACGTTCTCGCATAGATCGCAATCCAAAGCCTTCGCGGAAAGGCTTACTCTCAGTCAAGGCATTAGAAACCTCAAAGCGAAAAACACCACCACCAGGGGCTTCGAACAACACGTCGGCTTCCCGTGCGGTACTATGTCTCATAATATTAGTTAAAGACTCCTGAACTGCACGATAGACGGCAATGGATTGTATATTGCTAATAGGAGCTGAAAGTGCACCGTGTTTGACAGTAAAGTTCACTCGTAAGATGTTCTCCGCCTCTAACTTACGAATCAAATTTAGAATCGCAGGTAATCCACCAACCTCTTCATGCTTTAAGGTTTTAACCGCATTTCGTGTCTCTTCAAGGCTCTCTCTCGCTAATTCCTTCAAGTCCTGCACCTTGGCTGCGGCCTCGTCGTCCACTTGCATGCGAAATACTTCCAATTGTAACAATAGAGCCGTTAGCTTATGTCCAACAGAATCATGAATATCTCGTCCTACTTGAGCACGTTCATCTTGCCTTACCACTTGTTCGTTTGAGATCATACGACGTTTCATTTTACGGTACTCGCTGAGCAGTGCTTCATTCCACGCTGATACTTCAACTTCCTTTGACGACATTTTATGAAAAACGATCAAGGCCGTAGCTAGTAATAAGCTATACAATACGATAAACATTGGAGTAATGGCAGGATATCCCAAATAATACGGTCCCAATGCTCCTAGCATAAGAATAAGTCCAATCACTATAGCCCGAGGGTGTGACAACCGATATACGGCTTCCCCGGCAATAATTGAATATACAAGCAGAATATAGAGATTGGGAACGCCGTCTTTTGCAGGCCACAGAGTTACTATAGCAATAAGTGAAGCTACGCTTAGAATGATTGTAAGTCCAACAGAATGTTGCCGAAACAGTGGGGAGATAAAATACACAGCGAAGAACATTGCACATCCAGCGATACGCCACGGCAGTTCAACTCCACTTAGGGTCAAATTTACAAAGGCACAAAACCAAGCCATCGCTAGAAATGAAAACCAAATCCAAAAAGATCGCATAATGTTTCACCTTCCCCTCCAGACATCAAACCATATTTTAGGTAAAATATCGATACTATAAATATTATTACATAAAAAAAGTCGTACACAGAGGTTATGTCCCCCATGTACGACTCTCTAAAAAATATAAAATTTATTTAAAAAGCGATACCAACGCCGCCTTCTCCCGCATACGTGCCCATGATGGGTCCCATATTGGAGAATAAAACTTCTTTAAAGGGATGCTTCTCAAGAATACGATCTTTGATTTCAAGCGCCCGTTTCTCACAATTACTGTGTACGATGGCAATAACCGCTTTTTCATAGTCATGTTGTTTCTCTTCTAGACGTGCCAACAGAGCTTTCAGCGCATTTTGCATGCCCCGCGTCTTCTCGACTACTTCTACCGTGCCTTCTTCACTAATTTTCAAGAGTAATTTGATATTGAGCACGGAAGCGACTGCACCCGACAAGCGGTTCAAACGTCCGCCCTTGATGACGTTCTCCAAGGTTTCCAACGTAAAGAAGGCTTTGACCTCCTTGCATTGGTGCACAACCTTTTCTTTTAACTCCGTCAAGTTTTTACACGACTCAGCCCATTGGGCTGCCAAGCCAACAACTAAGGATAATCCCCCGGAGAAAGTCTTGGAGTCAATGATCTCTATTCGATTCGTATGTCCTTCTTCCCTGTACATGTCCAAGGCCATCATAGCTGTTTGGTACGTACTACTAATGTTAGAGGACATGCAAATTACCAAGATATCAGTGCCTTCTTCTACTTCTTTGAACTTGTCCAGGAAATCCAACGGACTTGGACTAGCTGTAGTCGGTAAAGCCTTTGATTCCCGCATTTTGTGATAAAAAGTTTCGGCGTCCATATCTCCCGGCATCTTCTCATGATTGAAATGTACCGATAAATTTACGACGGAAACATTAAACCGCTTAATGTACTCAATAGGCAAGTCGGAACCACTGTCAGTAATAATCTTGATCGCCATTCATATACGCTCCTTATGATTCAAACAATATATCGTTAATATTATCATTCATAGAACTCATGCTGCAACTAATCATCAATTTCTATCGAAATAACCATTTTAGCTATTCCTCTAATTGAAGTATCGTGCTAGCAACTTCTCTCCCGTTCACCAGTAGCACAATCTGGTGCTCACCTGGATAATGACGGCGAGTCGTCAGATCCGCCCAGCGATGTGTCCGTGTTCCCTTTAGCAGAGATCCGCCGGGTACAGTCTTATCACTTAGTAAGAATGATTTACGTGATGTACGTCCTCCTGCTTTCACAAAGTCGATCCCGTACTCAATACGCAGATGCGCTTGATCTCCTTCACGGATGCGAAGTTCGTAGTGTAGCTCACAGCTCCCGCCAATCGTAAGTACAGACGGCTCCACAGTCAATGAAGCCATGGATGTAAGCGAAGTCGCACCATCCGATTCCGCATAACCAAACAACGCCATAACCTCTGGCACGGATTTGCGGATTAAGGTTCGACATCCATGTCGCACGATCCAATCGGTATGCGGATGTTCGCCTTTCCAGCGCTGAGCGATGTCCACAACAACCGAAAGGTTATCCTTCGCTATATCGTTAAGGTTGTTGGCAACACTCTTTCGGACATAAAGTGATGGATCTGCTTTCAATAACTCCAGTACGGGAAGTACTGGCGCTGGATCACGCTTGAACATCGGAAGTGCTTGTCCCCAAGGTAGACGAGGTCTTGATCCCTCACTTGCTAGACGACGTACATGCTCATCTGAATGTTTCGCCCAGATCATCATTTGTGACATCATACGCTCCGGATCTCGCAGCAGGAACGATCTTACAGCAAATTCCGCAGAGGACTTCGAAGTGAATCGTTCCAGTGCTTTCATGGAAAGTTCCCAGTGCTCTTCCGCCTGACCAAATACCTCTACGAAATCGGGAAAGAACAAATATGGAAATCCAACACAACTCTCATCAATCGCAAACAACACGTCCAGCGCCTCTTCATACCGATCCGGCAGATGTGTTCCAAGTGTCTGCGCAATCCTCCGCATCCGTGCCTTTAGCTCTAGCTCATCCCATGTATCATCCATCACCGTAGCGATGAATTTGTCCGTCTCAAAGGAACTGTAGACAGAAACTATCTTCTTGCTAAATTCCCGCAGAAACTCTTCGTTGTACATGGCCTTTAAAGGTTCCGGCATCGTTGCCCTCCTACTATTAAAGCAATTTTGTATTAAATCGAGCTAACCACACAATATTTCTATTATACAACTTGCTTCACTTTAATAGCTTACTTTTGTTCCACATTTAGCAATTCTAATAATTGTTTCGGTATTGAAATTTGCTGATTATTAACCAGCAACTGATTGATTTCTTTTAAGATATCTCCCTCCTCTGATTTCTCTACCTTTATGGCATTAATCTCATGATGAAGTCGTTCCATTTTTTGATCCAGGGAAGCTGCAGAATCAGCTGCCTCTTTTAGTTCTTCCAGAAAGCTTACAGGTACCTCTTGATTAAATTTATAATAGATTTTATGTTCTAAGCTTGCCCAGAAATCCATGGCCATCGTGCGGATTTGAATCTCAACATATACTTCTTCCTGCCGATCAGACATAAATATAGGAACCTTTGCTAGAACATGCAGACTTTTGTATCCATTTGGTTTTGGATTTTTAATATAGTCTTTAACTTCTACTATGGTTAGATCACTTTGATTACTCAACATATCGCTGATCCGGTAAATGTCAGAGACAAATGAACACGTTATACGTATTCCAGCGATGTCTCTAATATTTTCTCTAATATAGGTTAGTGAAGGTTCTCCACCCTTTCTGTATAATTTCTTCATAATACTCTCAAAGGATTTAACACGGGATTTACTGTTTTCAATCGGATTATAGTCATGCAAGAAATGAAATTCATCCTTTAAAATATCAATCTTAGTCTCTATTTCATTTATAGCGAATTTATACATCATCATAAACCGGGTAATTTCAGTTCTCATACCTTTTATTTTCTCGATTTGCAGCGGGTTCATTTGTTGCCTTCCTCTCAGTGTGGTTCATAAACAATATATAGTAACTATCTCGTCCTTCTATCCTATCACTATTTATCTTTGTGAAAAAAAGCATATGTTCTATTTTAAATAGAACTTGAAATGAAATCAACAGCACTGATATTTAGTTGCATTTTACAAGTAAATAGATTATAACTATTGCATGAGGTGATTTTTATGAATAACGCACGTGAACAGTTTCAATTGATGACTCGTCGGTTCGGCCTACTCAACAAAGTTTGTTGCAGTGTTGGGGGTTGCGATCTGTCCTTGGTACAAAGTCATATCCTATATGAGATAGACCAACAAACGAATCCGTCTATGCAGCAAATTGCCGATACACTGGCCACGGATATCACAACGTTTAGCCGTCAGGTACAGTCGCTTATTAAACTGGGCTTAGTGTCCAAAACTCCGCATCCTGACGACAAAAGGGTCAATACCCTCACACTGACAACCGAAGGAAAATTTGTAGCAACGACCATTGATCAACAGATGAATACTTATCTTGATGAAGTCTTTTCTTATATGACAGAGTTTGAAAAAGAGACTGTAATGAAGTCAGTAATTTTATTGAACGAGGCTATGGCTAAATCAAGTAAGTGTTGTGCACCGTTATCAAGATAACTTTTTTCCCTTGGCTCAACACCAAAATCAGCGCTAAAAAAAGGTAAAACTAGATCAATGACCGCTCCACGGACGGATTATCCTTACGATCGCTGTTGCCTCCAAATTTGTTTGATTATATCGCTATAGGGTTAAAAATTCGGAGGCAAAGCATATGCTTCCGAAGTAGCTTTCCTTTGGAAAGCTTTTAGCCGACCGCTTCGCTTCTTCAGGACAATTCCGCCCTCTCCGCTATGATCTGCATATACTTCTATTAGTAAGCACTAATTACGGTTTTGAGCCCTATATTCTTCATATTAATTTGCACGATGCAACTTTTAGAAACGTATAAATATCAAATAAGGAGTGTTTCAAATGACCAAATTAACTAATGATGAGATTCGTCAAAATGTTCGGAGTCGCTATAAACAAGTTGCCATTCAACAAATACAACCAACGGCTACATCTTCTTGTTGCTCAACGGATAGTTGCTGCGATGTACATCCTGATGCGAGTGTCGTCTCCGCGAAATTAGGTTATTCAGACGAGGAGTTAAGCGCTGTTCCAGATGGAGCAAATCTTGGACTAGGGTGCGGTAACCCTCAAGCTATAGCTGAGTTGAAACCAGGAGAAGTTGTATTAGATCTGGGGAGCGGCGGAGGCTTTGATTGTTTCTTAGCTGCACGTCAGGTTGGTGACGAGGGATATGTTATCGGGGTAGATATGACGCCAGAGATGGTCAGTCGCGCTCGGACCAATGCACTAAAAGGTGGATATACAAATACCGACTTCCGATTAGGCGAAATAGAGTATCTTCCGCTTGCTGATCGTACTGTAAACGTCATTATATCTAATTGTGTTATCAATTTGTCGCCAGACAAAGCGCAGGTATTTAGCGAAGCATTCCGTGTACTTCAACCAGGTGGACGTCTTGCGATCTCCGACATTGTAACCACAACGGAGTTACCACCTGAGATTAAGAATGATATGAACGAGTTATATTCCGCCTGTGTTTCAGGTGCTTCCTCAATAGAAGAGATTACTACTTTGCTGCAACTGAGCGGGTTTACTGACATCTCCATCGAACCTAAAGATGAGTCTAAATCTTTTATCAAAGATTGGGTTCCTGGTGCGAACGTGGACAATTACATCGTATCTGCAGTAATTAAAGCCAATAGACCTTAATCAGACAGCTTCGGAAGGAAGGGATTCATATGATTACAGTAACCACTCGTGAAGCTACAAATATTGATGTCGCAGCAATTCTTGAAATTTACAATCAGGGAATCATGGACCGCATAGCTACGCTAGAAACAGAGCCTAAGGATTTGCCGTATATGAACCAATGGTTTCAAGATCATCAAGCTAGATATAGTATTCTGGTAGCGGAACGAGCTGGTGTAGTCATTGGCTGGGCTTCATTAAATCCTTATTCCCACCGATGTGCTTACAATGGGGTGTCGGACCTCTCCGTCTATGTAGACCGAGAATACCGGGGTAAAGGTGTTGGCAGTGCTCTACTCTCCGCAATCGAAGCCAAAGCCATCCAGCATGACTTTCGAAAGATTGTATTGTTTACACTTCCTTTTAATGCTCAAGGTCAAGGATTATATAATAAGAAGGGTTATCGGAAGGTCGGAGTGTTCGAGAAACAAGGAGTTATTGGAAATCATTTGATTGACGTGGTCATTATGGAAAAGGTTTTGTTAAAATAGAACAAATAAACAACCCTCCCCCATCCTAAGGATGAGGGAGGGTTGTGGAGTTCTTCGTTACAACAACTATGATTAGCTACTGATTACTCTATTCCGCCGGAGGTGTGAAAGAGCGAGCGGCGAATTCCGCATCAAGCATATAGAAAGCGTTGCTGTCTTTATCAATACGTTTTAGCTTCTGAATGATACTATCGAATAGAGCCTCTTCTTCAACCTGCTCATCAATAAACCATTTCAAGAAATAAATCGTCGCATATTCACGATCATCTGTAGCTAGATCAGCCAAATGATAAAATTTCTTAGTGTTTTGCTGCTCATGTGCATAACCATGTTCAAACACATCCAGCATAGAGGTATATTCATTCTTAGGTTCCGGCATGGCTTCAAGCGTTGCACGTTGTCTACGGTCATTCAGGAACTTATATATTTTCATCGCATGAAAACGTTCCTCCTCTGCCTGAACAGTGAAGAAATTCGCGAACCCATCCAGGCTTTCACCCGAACAATATGCCGCCATCGCAAGATAGACATGAGCTGAATAAAACTCAAAATTCATCTGTTTATTTAATGCTAATGCTAATTCTTCTTTCATGGATAAGTCACCTCAGCTTCTTTAGGGTATATTTTGAATGGCAAACAAGAATTTACCAAGCATCCCTAGCGTAACACGGCACCTTCTCTTGAGCAAGATTAGACTATTTAGTCCAGTAACCCTTTGTAAGTACTTCTTTGGTATAGTTTAGTAATATCTAACTTATTAAGGAGGTTTACACATGACCGAATCCAACCATTTGTCTAACAATGTAACGAGATTTACTGGCTACGCTAATCTGTACGATAAATATCGCCCCGAGGCCCCATTACAGGTAGTGAACTTATTAACTCAGTATGTCGGACACAAACCAACCCTTGTCCTAGATCTGGGATGTGGAACAGGCTTATCCACGATAATCTGGAAGGAACATGCGGATCAAGTTGTAGGTATAGAGCCAAATGAAGACATGAGAAATAAAGCGCTAGAAAAGTTACAACTGCTGGGCGGGACTCCATCCATTACTTTCGTTGCTGGGTATTCAGATCAAACCCCCGCCAAGTCCGCGTCTGCTGATATCGTTACATGTTCTCAATCATTCCATTGGATGGAACCCGAAAGTACACTCAAGGAAATCAATCGTATTCTTAAAAAGAATGGCGTATTTGCTGTATACGATTGTGATTGGCCACCTACCCTTCTTTGGACTTTAGAGGCAGAGTATTTAAACTTGATCCAAAAAGCGGATGCAGTTATTCAACAGAATGTGGACACCTTTGATCTCGTTCATAAATGGAATAAGGACGGACATTTAGATAACTTCCGTGAAAGTGGTATTTTCCGTTTCACCAAGGAAATTGTATTTCACAATATAGAGACATGTAACGCAGAGCGCTATGTTGGGTTAGCACTTAGTCAGGGTTCGGTTCAAAACGTACTGAAACTCAATTTGAAGAATCTAGATGATGATATCGAAGCATTCCAACAAAATGTGGAGCGATTTTTTGACGGTAGAGACTTAGATATTATGTTTAACTACAGAATGCGGCTTGGTGTTAAATGATCCGCATTCTGTACCGTCAAAGTTCATTACAGAGAAGAATATGTGAAGATCAATGGCTCTTTTTGCTCTACTAGAGTTTATCAAGACATTATAGATTATTCGTTTAAGTAGATTTTCACTCGATTCTGAATTAGCTTTGCCACTTCCTCCGCGGATTTTTGTTCACTGAAGAATGAAATGGCCTCAGATCCCATAATGGAAATCACCTTACCGTCCAGGTCAGTATAGTTATCCGCTGTATTAATGAATTGTCTGAACTGAGTAAATTCTTCGTCCGATACCGATACCTTAAGTGACCCAGAGCCTAGAAGCTTGTACGTTCCATTTTTAACTTGTGTCTGAATGTCGTTCAGCTGCTTCTCATTCACAGATTTAAGCAGTGAAAACCCATCTCTATCTTGCAGGGATTGCCCATCTTCGGATAACAGGAAAGCAATAAACTTCCAAGCCTCCTCTTTAACAGGAGAGTTCGCTTGAATCGCCAACTGCGAACTAGGGATAATCCTCGGTCCACCTTTTTGTTCTGGTTTCTGCAGCAGCTTCGGATTGGAGAAAAATTGATGCATATCATTGATAAGATCTGCCGGCGATCGCAAAACGGTAGAATAAAACATTTGCTTGCCAATATCCGCCGGTTCCGAAGTCATAACTTTATCATCGTACATTTTTTTTATTTGCTGCAGCACTCCTACGAATAAGGAAGAGTCGAACTTTGCCTGTTTCGTTGAATGATCAACGAACTCTGTGTATCTATCTAGAATAATTTCTGTAAGGAGGAAATCAGGTGGATCATTTGCTAAAGCGTAACGGTGTTCCGTGCCTTTTTCCCCCAATTTCCTTGAAATCTCCTCAAACTCCTTCCAGGTCCAATTCTTATCGTCGATGTTCATGGTCCCAAGAATGTCCCCATCGCCTACGAACGCCCGTAAGGAGAATCCGAATGGCATGGTATACATACCACCATTCAGCTTCAATAGTTCCAATATGTTCATTTGTAAATCGCTTTTATTCAACGTTTTATCTTGTTCCATGGAATCATCCATGTTCAGGAGAAGCTTTTTGATCACGTAATCATCGATGGGCAAGCCGCTTACTTCGAAGATATCCGGACCCTTCCCTGATAGCAGTGCTGTATTCGTCGTTTTTTGGTATTTCTCATAATCATCTGTAGTCTGAATTTGAAGATCAATATCCGGATACTTTTCTTCAAACTTTTTTTCTGCCGCCTGAAAAAATGAACTCGGCTGTTGTACAGACAAAGTAACGACTGTTTTCCCCTCTTTACTTTCTAAATCCTTACTACCTCCAGAACCACATGCCGTCGTTGTCGTAATTAAAATACCAATACAAATCATCCACAGCCACTTTTTCATTGTATAAGTTCCTCCAATAATTTTATCTCATATTTGCTTAACTATTCCATACGAATACGGTTTCCATCTTGTAAAGGCTCACTGCTTTCCAGAATAATCAGGTCATCATCATAGATGTTATCCGATTGGATCATCGTTTCTTTGTCCATCGTTTCACTGTAATGAATTTGGACTTTACGAACGAGAAAGACATTTTCTAATGCCCCTTTCTGTTCTTCAACTTTATAAACAAACATTCCGTCTCGTTCCTCATGAATAGCCACATTTGAAATGACAAATCCCTCTTTGCTTGAGCGTTTCTCGAGTTTAATCCTTGCCTGTTCACCCCCTATCAATTGAGAGTTAACAACCTTTATACGTAGGACCTTCTGAGTGATCGTTATGGTCTTGCCCGCTTCTTCATTAGTACGCGGTTGTTCATTCACCATTTCCTCAACCGTACCGACAATCATAAGGGTCTGTTGTTCTTGGGCAGTAGCTACCTCGACATCTATCTTCTCTCCGATCGAAATTCCTAAGCTTGACAACAGCGTTGAGTCAGCAAAAATATCCAATCGATAACCTAGGCTACTGTTGGAGACAAGAACATCCGGTTCCCCCGCAGACACCATCCCCTCAATGGCATTCAGCTTCGTAATCACACCATCAAATGGAGCTGAAATTTCCTTTTGGCTGTCTAGTCGATCCCTCAATACGTTAATTTTTCGTTCCTGCACGCCAAGATCAAGTTTATACGTTTCAATATCGCGTTTTGCAGTCCGAATCCCCATCTCATCCCCTTCTGTTGTTGATGTAATGAAACGATCTTGTATATTTTGCAGCTCAATTTTTTGCTTTTCCAGATGAGTGATTTCATCTTGCAATTCTCTTTCGGCAGATTTACTGTCATAGGTAATTAGCTTTTGTCCCTTTTTCACATGATCCCCTTCTTTCACGAGAATCGTTGCTACTTTCCAATGGTCAGAATTCACTAGCTTTGCTTCTGCGATGGGCTGTAGTATTCCGTTTCCTTCAAGCGTATGTACGAGACTTCCATATACTGCATTTTCCGTCCTCACTTTTGGAAAAGTCAGAGACTGGAATGTGTTACTAAATAGTGTGAAGAACACTAACAATATAATAGATATACTGAAAATAATTTGAATTTTTCGTTTGCGCCCACGATCTTTAGGCACTTCTCTTAAATCTATTTCCACTTCCTCTTCCCCCTAAGACTCTTGCTTTAAAGAAACTTGCATCGTAAGCATCAACCCCTCACGATCTACCCCTTGATGCCAGACAGTTGAATTCCTTCAATGAAATAGGTCTCTGCATACAAAAATAACAGCACCATCGGAGTCATATAAAGCATAGATGCAGCGAAAGCAACCCCCTGCTCGCCTGAGTTAATTCTTGATAAATAAACTGAAAGTGGCTGCTTTAAAGGATCATCCAGAAAAATAAGAGGTTGTTCCACCATGTTCCAATAATCGACAAACAATAGAATAACGAGTGCAGCCATGCCTGGTTTGATCATAGGGACAATAATCGTGGAGAAAATCCGTAAATGTCCGGCTCCATCAAGCTTAGCCGCTTCGATATAAGAATACGGAATAGGTAGCATAAACTGCCTGAGCATAAACACACCAAAAGCTGCGAAAATCCCAGGTAATATAATGGCATTTGGACTATTCAGCAATCCCAGCTTTTCCGCCATAATGTAATTCGGTACTAATGTCACTTGAAACGGCATGAGCATCGTCAAAAGATAGACAAGGAACAGTGCCTCCCGACCGCGAAATTGCAATTTGGAGAACGTATATGCAGCTAGCGCGGCTACCAGGGTCTGCCCTGCAATGATTGGCACGACCATGAATACTGAATTCCAAAACATCATTAGAAACTTTGAGCTATTAACCAACACTTTGCCATACTGCTCCAGCGAGACTTGATCTGGCAGTAGCTTTAAATTAACAAACCGATTCGTATCCCCTGCAGTAACTTCGTTCATTGTTCCGATCAGCCCATAGTTGATACTAATTTCTCGTTCAGTCATGATCGAATTTGTGAAAGTAATCACCATGGGGAATAATAACAGTACCGCGATGGCGGTCATGACGACAGTTAACGCAAATTTTTGTAATATTCTTGTACTTTGCAATCGACCGCTCTCCCTAAAATTTTTCATAGAAAATACCTCGTATGCATAAGCATGTGCTATTCCATAAACTGCCGAAAACGGCGTTCCAACATAAACAACACGCTCACAATGAGTAGAATGCAGCCGACCATTATCGTTGCCGCCGCCGTCAGTTTCTGAATATCTAGTGACATGAACATATTGTTCATATAGTGCTGCAGCATATATATACTGTCGTGCGGATAGTCACCTGCAATTAAATAGGTTTCTCGGAACACTTTAAACGAATTGAGGATGGACATGATAATGACAAAAAACATTGTCGGCGTTAAATACACGAGTGTAATATTGCCAAACTGTCGGAAGCGCCCCGCCCCTTCAACTTGGGCGGTTTCATAATAATCTTTCGGAATTTGCTGTAGCCCAGCTAAGAACAAAATAATGTTATAACCGACGTTTTTCCATAAATAAACGACGATCACCACCGTTCTCGCTGCATCTGTCTTCATCCAATCCACACGTTCGAATCCGAAGTAGCTCAGCCAAGCATTAAGAGAACCGTTCCAATCGAGTAGTATTTGCCAGATTAGAATAATCGAGGCTACAGGAACGACAAGCGGAAGTACATAAGCAGTCCTGAGCCAACTGCGAATATATACATTTTGGTTCAGCAACATCGCCAAACCTAGTGACAGTGCAAGCATCACCGGAACACTAACTGCGGTAAAATTAAACGTATTGGATGCAGCCTTATGGAAGGATTCGCTTGCGAGCAACTCACGGTAATTGTCCAAGCCAACAAATTGGCTGTCGATTGAACTATCCATAAAGGAATAATAAACACCCATGGCAAACGGGATAATGTAGAACAACGAAAATCCTATACCACTGGGTACTAGAAACATCAATGCCGCTGAACTATCCTTACGAAGCCATCTTTTGATTGACAAACAAAAAACCCCACTTCTTCATCTCAGTTTCCTCCTATCCTTTATTCATTAAGGATAGGGAAAACTGTTTAAAAAGAAGTGGGGGTAATTATAAAGATTTTCTTAAATTAGTTAATTTTTCGGATAATGCGATGAAATACACTCAGAGCATGGTTCGTCTTAATTGAGCCTCTTTCGTACAAATTGACCAATATGAATAATTGCCTGCTGGGCCTCAGGCAACATATAGGCTAAAAATTGAAACACGCTCCACATGTTGTCCCAAACCTCTAGAGAGACGTTAACACCTGCTGCGCTCGCTCGTTCAGCAAACCGTGTAGCGTCACTTAACAGCACTTCATGATCGCCTACTTGGATCAATATATCCGGTAAATCACTCAAGTCCATTCTCAGCGGAGACAACAACATAGGTATTGTTCCCGAGTATTTGCCCAGATAATGAGTTAATATCTCTTGATTACCTTTCAAACTTCCTGTAGGATCAAGCTCTGCCCTACTCTTATAAGATTCACCATCTAAATTCACAAGATCACTGTGAGGTGATAGCAGAAAAGCACCCGCCGGAAGTGTCTCCGCGTGGTCTCTTAACGATAGTAATGTCATGAGTGCGAGACTTCCTCCAACGGAATCCCCACCTATAATAACTTGTTGAGCCAAATATCCATTTTCCAGTAACCATCGGTAAGCAAACAAGCAATCCTCATTGGCTGCCGGATATGGATGTTCAGGTGCAAGTCGATATTCCACCAGCAACACCTTCACACCGCTCGCTTGCGAAATTCTGGCTGCCAAATCACGATAATAGTAACAGCTACCCGCAGTAAAGCCGCCACCGTGGAAATAAAGAATGACTTTAGGTTCCGATTCAGTCTCACAGGCGGCTTCAGAACTGTGTTGGGATATATCACCCTTTGTGCTGACCCACTCCCCACTCAAATGACCCATCTTCATCGGTTCAATTACTCTACCTGGTAGTGGTGGTAGTTGTGATACAGCTTCATTCATTTGCTGGCGGATTTGTTCCACTGATCTACCCTCTACATTGTTACTTTGCTTCAAAAAACTCTTGATCGCTGTTAGTTGCTCTATCGGTGTTCGTTCCATGATCATTCCTCCATTCCTACTTCAAGGTTTAATAACGTAATATAAACCCTGCAGTATAGAACAGGGTCAAGTCATGAATCCATATGGAGAATCTGCAGTACACCTTGCACCTCAGGTTGCTTATGTGTCGATTGCAGATTGTTTTTCAATTCAGCCAACATTTGCTTCGTTTGCTCTTTCGCGGCAATTTCTTGGTTGATTCCTACCACTTTTCTATCAATAAAATCAATGAATTGTTGAATACTAATACTTCCATCTGCAGAATTTGTGAGTGCCTTTTTGATCTCCTTTAGAGTAAAACCGCAAAGCTTAGCATTTTTTATGAATTCGATTCGTGTCAGTACGTCTGCCGGGTACAATCGATACCCAGATTCAGATCGTGGAGGAGATGGAATAAGTCCGTGATTCTCATAATATCTCAAAGTGGCCATGTTCACATTCGCCATCTCAGCGATTTGTCCTCGTAGATAACTTCCCATTGCGAAGCCCCCCCGTCTTTATTCAATAATCTCAAGATCTAAGTAGACTTCTCCTAGTGATCCTGAAACAACAACACTTTCATCTTTTTGTATTCCATTAAATTGCATGCTCATATTTAACTTGCTGTGTGTATCGAGTGAAAGTGTGTTACTTTGAAATTCAAACTGTTTAAATTCATTATTAAGCACTGGTTTAAGCGAGATTTTTTCTGCTTTACCATAGTTATAAAGTTCGAACGTGCAATCAGCGATTACTGAATTCCCCTCATCCGTTTTATAGCGACATTTCAAATCTGCAACATCAATCGAATCGATTTCATTTGAGTTATGCTTAAGTAAGTACATCGTACCTTCGGAGACATAAGGAACCACAATGAAAAATACACAACATCCAATAATGATCCGTCTTAAAATCTTAGGATATTTAGGTTTGTAAAATTTTACTGTTCCACTCGTACCCACGATTAATAAAATAATGCCAATAATTGCGGGCAAATGAAAACCTGTGTTGTTTATTTTGGTCCATGGAGAAAGCCCCACTGCTTTAAAAATACTGTCACCTAAGGAATAGCCAAGATGATGAAATGGTAATAGAAGTAGAGCTACAAGTATAGCGGCTATATAAAAATATCCTTTTTTCATTAGTGCCACTCTCCTTATAATCAAACTTCCCAGAAAAGTTAATACTCCACTATTTCTCTTTTTAGGTCTTCAACACTATTGATGTTCATTATATTCTCGGACTTTAAACCTAAAATCTTTATTTTCACCGCTGTAGTATCTGAATCACTTACTTTACCTGTCCCTCTTATGATGAAATCAACTTTCAACTGTGTATTTCTGATTTCCCTAATTACAAGTAATAACTCCTGTAACAACTCGTCTGAGAATTCATTAGTGTTAAGTTTTATATCCAACATATTGCTATAATCTGAGCTTATTGGAATAAAAGCCCCCTGCTCATCCTTATCTGAACTTACACCCTTCTCTAATGGAGTTGTAAGAAAATCAGTATCAATTCTTACCGTTTCTATATCATCTAGTTTAAAAAAAGTAGGGAACTTCGCTTGTAGTTCATCCATTTTTTTCTTACCCCAATAGATTTCACTATAGTTATCTTCTAATCTTTTTCCGCTGGCTTGATTCTGTTCGTCATAAAACCTTTGTTTTTCAACACGTATTATATTTTTGGCTCCATCATTAACGTTGTACACCTTAGCTGTATAGTAATCGAATTTAAAATTAAAGGAACTTCCCGATGCTACAACATCTAGATTATACTTTTTTTTCATATATTGAACTGCTTCTTTTTTAACTGCTGCATGTTCCCAGGGTAATCCATAAAATTCTGAACAGAAGTACGCCACTGCTAATACAAAGGGTATTAGTATTAATGGTATCACGATATACTTGAGTTTAAACTTTTTCATGTAATTCACTTCACATCCTTTGACATCAGATGTGTAAAATTATCCATTAAAAATGGTGAACTGTAAATAACCCCCTGATCAACTCTGAGGGAGAAAATAAAAAACGCCAAGCTCTAATCATGCTTGGAACGTTATAAAGACAAATTAATTCATCTATAGTTGAACAATACTAATATAATTGTGGGACACCGATCACAACGTCGACATTAGAAAATTCCAAAAAGACTCGAGAGACTCAGGTCGCTCCTCATGCGTATTATTCTGTACCCCTTTACATAGCAGATCATATACTTCTGTCTGTTCGAGGCTAGCATGCTCACGATATTTCTCAAACCAGGTCATACACAGAACCATAATACGATTATTTTTCATTTCAATGGCAACTTCTAGACTTAATAATATGTTCCTAATTCCTTCTTGATAATGGCCTCTTACGAAACAATACTCTGCATAATGATAGAAAAACTTACAAAACCGATGGCGGCTAAAAAATTTCTTGTAATAGCTATCAGAATTATCTATATCAACGAAATCAATAGATTTAATAGATTCAATAGAAAATAACTGTAGCGTCTGATCGATAGAATAATGATATTCATTTGCTGAGATCAACATCGTAATTAGACCCGCTACGATCTCTTGTGGATTCTCCCGAAGAAAGGAGGCGTATTCAGGTATAACTTCTTGATCACCCATCTTCACTTGAACACAAAGCATATTCCCACGAGCAAACAAACTTAATCGCTCCACTTCATTACGGCCTTCATCATTTAAACCCTCAAACCAACTCAAATCGACATAACCCGTAATACATCTCATGCATTCTTTGTACATTCCCTGATATTCATATGCAATCGATTTTAATAATAAGGCTCGTCCATAGTAATAAACCAAGGGATGGCGCAGAGAGTTTCTGAATTTCTTAGTGTTCTTAAGTTTACTTTGATATATGTCATAGGCTAATAGATGCATTTCCTCAGCATATTTCTCGACATCTTCCCATCTCTCCAACGCGGCAAAGTTCTCAGTGAGTAGCATTAAGCCATCCAACGCATATGCTTCTGGAAGACGTGCTCGAAAGGGAATAAATCGATGTGCCACATAAGGACTACCAAAGTTATGATATAGGACGATTTTAAATAGCCGATAATGACTAATGGCTAATCTCTCAAAATGACTACCTTTGTCAACATCTACAATGCTTTCAAATAATATAGTTGCTGAATTATGCTTGTCCTGGTCAAAAAATGATTCTGCTATCTCGAAAGTACCTTGTATGAATTTACTATTTTGCATAATAATATGAGATATCTTTCTCAAATCGTTATACAATTCTAATTCGTCGCACCGTAAAAAGAGGGGTCTTAGCCATTTCCATCCACGATTGCATGTCATGCAGTCTTCACAATATGATTCATATAATGTTCCCACTGGCATTTCCAACGCATCCGTAATACGGTCCAATTGTTCAATCGAAATCATCTTGTTACCATATACGATTCGCCTTAATGCTCCCCGCCCAATACCACAAGCATTTGAGAATATTTCAATTGACTGATGATTCTCATCCAGATACTTCTTGATGATTATTGAAATTCTGTTCATGTGTTTCAGACTACCCCCTCCTTCCACTTATAAAAGTATTAGTTCTCCCTATGAAGGTAATAATGACATCATAATTACTACACACCCTCTTTAGTATCATACATACAAATAAGGTAATTTGATACAACAAAGTAAGTTTATCATAGTTTAACACGGTTAACCAATAAGTTCAACTTAACCTTTTGTGCATGTAATCCCCTTCTATTGGTTGTTACAATTTATTGAGGTGATGCATATGGCTTTTGATTATTCGCTAATTGGCAAAAGGATTAAACTTGCTAGAGATAAACAAGGAATTACACAAGAAGTGCTGGCCGAGAAACTGGATGTCTCTAATGCCTACATAAGTAAGATTGAACGAGGGAAAACGCCTATTAACCTGGACAGGCTGTCTCAGTTGTGTGTCATTCTCGAAGAATCACCTGAATACATTCTAAGTGGAGCCAATAGTTCCACACGTGATTACCTGAGAAATGAAATTAATCTAATGCTTGAGGATTGCTCTCCAGACAAGATCAAATTGATCATGCAAGTGATCAAGCCCATTGTAGAATTTAAAGAGTAATAACTGAAAGAAACCTCCATATGAATATGGAGGTTTTTTATATTTTCAGTACACTATTCTTATTTCCACCAAGGCGAATCAGGATACATGTTTGCATGGACCCGCACCATCTCACCGATCCTGGGGGTGGAGATTTCAACGCCTTGATCTCTAGCTGCTAGCAGTACACGTTCAATCGGTTCTGTCCAATCATGAAATGCTAACGTAAATGTTCCCCAATGCATTGGAATCATGACCTTCCCTTGCACATCCAAATGCGCTTGAATGGCTTGTTCAGGATACATATGAGTCGTTGCCCAGCGTTCATCATATTGTCCACATTGCATAAGAGTAATATCAAACGGTCCATACTGCCGTCCAATTTGTTTGAAATGCGGACCATAACCACTATCCCCACTGAAATACAACTTCGTTTGCTTCCCCTTAATTACCCATGAACACCACAGCGTTGTGTTTGAATCGGACTTCCCTCTTCCCGAGGTGTGAATAGCAGGAGTGGCTGCCAATACGAGCCCCTTCATGTTCATTTCGTCCCACCAGTCATATTCCTTAATCTTATGTGGGTCAATGCCCCATCTTTCCAGATGGCTTCCCACACCTAGTGGAACACAGAAGAGTGTTACCTTATCTTTCAGCTTTTTAATTGAGATTTCATCTAAATGATCATAATGATCGTGAGATATGAGAACCACATCGATATGTGGAAATTGTTCAATTTCCATAGGGAGTTTTTCATTATATCGTTTACTGCCGAACAGTGGGATTGGAAAGGAGTATTTACCGAACATCGGATCTAGCAATATAGTTGTTCCATTCATAACTAATAAGAATGCAGAGTGACCAAACCATGTTAGGGTGGTTCCTTCAATGGGATTAACAAGCCGTTCGTTTATAGACTTGATTGGGATCTCATAATCAGGCCTTAATCTAGGTTGTTTTGAGACCTTTCCCCATAAAACAGCGAACACACCTTTTATACTTTTACTCGTATCTACGGGAGTTTGATTTACGAACTTTCCATTCCGAAAGTTTTGAGATTTATGAAATGTCTTTGCTTTCTCTGGCGAAGGCTTTCTACCAAGAAATGAGCAGAATTTTATAATCATTATCGCTATGACTACCATCCCAATCAGAACCATTAAAATCCATTTCATCTTCAGAAATCCCCCCCTTCAACCATTAGCAATAGCTATGCAAAGAAACACAGAACTGCTATGTTCGAGTTTCACTCTTTTTCTCTAAACAGTTTAGTATCTCTTATCAGCTTAACCCTGCATTCTATAAAATAAACGTGATAAAAGAGCAAAGCCATGTAATTAACCACAGCAAAAAAAAACACCTCTAGTATCGTGCTTAACGATACCATAAGGTGCCTTTTCATATTAAAGGTTACTCATTTAAAAAGGATTCATAACGTGGAAGAAGACATTTGGTGACGCCATCCGATAATAGAAACTACACCAGCCGATTCCACGATTGTTGAATCGATTAGATGAGCTATATATAAGACGCTCTTGCTCCAATTCTTCTATACTTTCAATGCGACCTTCCACATAATCGAGAAGACGCATCGATGCTGTATCAAGCCGGTTAATTACACCACCATAGCGAATATCAATTACTTCCCAACCAAATGCCTTGAACATCCCGAGCCATTGTGTACGATGAGCAGCACGAAGAGCTTTAACCGCATCCGAAATTTGAGGTAACACCTCTGTAGCTATTCGTCTTAGCGACTCCACATCCTTAGCATCATAAGCCCGTTTCAGTTCAATACCGATCTCACTCTTGAGCTTAAGTACACCGCAGAGCTTCTCAGGCACCTCGAACAAGTAATCCAGTTCTGCAACAGGTACACGTGTATTCTTGATAGTTTGCTCCAATTGCTGATAATGAGCATTCAATTCAAGACCTTCGATTTGCTTATCAAACATACCGAGTAACACATCTTGGTACAGTAGGAATTTGGATGGATTACTTTGTTTCCTGTTATTCGGCTCCTGACCTGGTGTTTCGTCCAGATCTTTGAACTTCAAGAATGCATCAGCAGACGTGCCTGTACAGAACTTTACGCGCTCCGCCAATTGCTCCCAATTCGGTTTGCCTTCCGTATAGGCATGCTCCGCATAGAGTTGTAAACCTAGAAGCGCTGCGAAGGGGTTACTTTCCATCCCATCGTCGCCCCACATTGTCGCATAAACCTCGCGAATCCCTTCCTTCTTACACACGGTAAGCGCTGTGTCAGTGGCATTAAGCGATAAGCCGTAATTAACACCGAAGGTATTGAACACCCAAACCGCACCGGCGAACACTAAATTGCAGCCGAGTGGACGATGCTTTGCAATCAACTTCTCATAATCATCAGCATCCGTATGGGAGTAATCCCAATACACCATATCGATATCCTTCGGAATGCGCTTCGCCATTTCCTCTGGGATTTGCTCGTTCGTATTGTATTGATCCGTCCCATCGGCTGAAGCAAGCTTCATGAACATATCGCTCCACATCATCGGCTTTAAGCCGCGGCGGCGGGTAATTTCAAGTACCTTTTCTAAATGGCCTGTCATAATATCAAAGCGGCTCTGATAACCGTTTCGGTCCAGATACTTACCACGACCCAGCTCCTCTGCCTCATCCATGCCCACATGAATCTTGCGGCTGCGGAATGGAGCGCTTGCGGAATCGATCATCTTCTCAACTAAATGCTCTACCTTGTCATCCCCAACGAGGAGCGCCCCTTTGGTATCCTTATAAAACCCTACAGGCTCCCATTTCAAGAACTCTTCCAAATGAGCGAGGGTCTGAATACTTGGAAACGCCTCGATACCAAATTTATCCGCATAATCATCAATTGCTTGTAGCTCGGCTTGTGAATAACGACCTCGCATATATCCGAAGTATGGTTCTCCGCTAATCTCATAAGTATCTTCCAAATACAACATAACGGTGTTTAGGCCCATTAACGCCATTTTACGCAGCATAAACTTGAAGCTATCCAGCGTTAATACAGCATTTCTTGATAAGTCGAACATCGGTCCGATGGTGTCAAACTGCTGCTGTTCCCGAATGTTGAACGATTCACCACTGCTACCATGCTGTACTAGAAGTCCGAGGCCACGGAAGAAATGATGTCTTTGTCCATAACGTATGTATGCTTGTCCTTGCTCTTGTTCAAGTCCTACATCAAGTTCCCCATCAGAAGGTTCGACACGAACAATAATGCCATCTTCCGCTTCCGTGAACTTAAGTTCCTCTGACAGCGCCCGAATACCGGGCAATAATGTAGTTAAATCCCCTTCAAAATGTAATTTCATCCTTGATTCCTCCTGGGTTTCGCACAATAACCCTATTATACTTCGAATGAAGAGGTCTTTTAAGATGATTAATCAACGAAATTTGATAAAAAACAAGACACACGGCTATCGCCAGTGTGCCTCCTATATGTCTTTTTCAATCTATCTAGATTACTACTGCATCCATATGCAATAAATCACGAACTGCATCCTTCACTTCATATATGTCAAAAGGCTTAGCGAATTCCATAGTTGGTTCAAACTGATTGGTCCGTTGAACCAGTTCCAACTCTTTATACGCCGTAATAACCACAACAATTGTCTTTCTCTCTCTTTGTCCAATCATGTCTATCAGCTCTAGTCCACTTAAACCTGGCATCTTCATGTCCAGAAGCACTAAATCTGGAGCTTCCTGATCCAGCAACTGAAGGGCCTGCTCGCCGTTGCAAGCTTCGAATGTCTCATAATCTTCCGAGCGAAACATCTCTTCTAACAATTTCCGAATGGCGTACTGATCATCCACAATCAATAACTTCTTTTTTAACACGAGCATCTTCCCTTTCGCCCTTTTTAGAACTCGTCTATCTCTATCTCAGAGACGTGAACAATTATGACTAGAGGGTATTGCCTTTATACATGTACTTTTAAAAATCAAACTTGAAATCTTCATCCGTCAGCGAGTCCACATGCAATGCACGTACGTAACCATTGCCTTTCTTAGAGAAAAAGTCATGTTGTTTCGTACGCGTGTTAATTCCGTTAAACACAATTGGATTCACTTCTTCTTCCTCAAACAAAGGCTCAAAGCCCAAGTTCATCATCGCTTTGTTGGCGTTGTAGCGTACGAAAGCCTTCACTTCATCAACCAAACCGATCGATGAATAGATTTCCTCCGTATACTTTTCTTCATTTACATGCAGATATTGGACCATTTCTTCCAGCTTCGAATACAGTTCACGCTGCTCTTCAGGCTCTAGCTCGTTATAAATCTCTTGAGCTAGCAATCCAACATATACACCGTGGATGCTCTCATCGCGAAGAATCAAATCAATCACTTCACCACTACATGTCATCTTACCCTGACCTGCTAGATAAAGCGGGTAGAAGAACCCACTATAGAATAAGTAGCTCTCCAACAATACCGAAGCCGCCATCGCCAAATACAAATCTTTGGGTGAATTGATGCCATTATAGTACTTGGATACCGTCTGTGCTTTACGTTGCAAGATCGGGTTCTCTTCAACCCAGCGAAATACTTGATCAATATCTTCTGTTGACGCTAGTGTCGTAAAAATACTGCTATAGGATTTAGCGTGAATTTGCTCCATCATCGCCATAAATCCCAGCACCGCTTTACGTTGTAAGCCGTCTACATGCTCCAGAATTTTGGGCATCCCTACGCCACCCTGTACTGTGTCGAGCAATGTTAACCCGCCAAGCACCTTCATATAGCAATCTCTTTCCACATCACTTAAAGTGATCCATGACATTTTGTCATCGGAAAGTGGAATTTCATCATCCGTCCAAAATTGTTGAATGTTCTGATACCAGAACATATTTGTAAAATCATCATCAGGCCGATTCCAATTGACGGCTTGGATTGCACTCATATTAAAAAGTCTCCCCTCACTTACTTCACTTATAAGTTGAACTATTGAATGTGATTAGGCTACAGAGCGAAATGTTCTTACGATCGCTGTTGTCCCCCGATTTCTCACTGAATTATTTTTTAAAGGTTGAAATCGAGGACAAAAGCGAACGCTCCGCTTCTTCAGAATCATTTCGCTCTATCCGCTGGATCACTTTCAGTAATCTAACTTATAGAGTTCATCACATTATACAGAGCAGCTAACACATTCCTCTACTGACAGGCGGTTCGTACGCGTGTAGTACAATGACTTCAAGCCTTTTCGTGCAGCATAGATATAATAACGAGCCAGTTCACGGGTTGTCACATCACTATTCACGTGAAGAACAGTGGAGACCCCTTGATCGATGTGTTGCTGAATTTCAGCGATTAAATCGAGTACTTTGAACTGATTCATCTGATAAGCCGATTTGTAATAAAAGAAATTATCCTGACTCATATACGGCATCGGATAGAACGTCGTGGAATTCGCGTACGTACGTGTCTCGATCTGCTCTACAATCGGCATGACACTTGAAGTCGCATTCTGCACATACGAGATACTTTGTGTTGGTGCGATTGCGAGCCGGTAGGCGTGATACAGGCCGTGCTTTTGCACATGATTCTTCAGTTCAGTCCATTGCTCTGGACCAGGAATATCAATTCCTTGGAACAATTCCTGTACTTTAGCCGTTACAGGGCGATAGTCGACTTCTTCATAACGCACAAAGTAAGAACCATCCGCATAATCAGACTGCTCAAATCCTGCGAACACAGCGCCAGTCTCTTTAGCGATTTCCATACTTTTCTCAAGTGAGTGATAGTTCATCATCATGAAGAAGGTACGAGCGAAATCTTTAGCTTCTGCACTCTCATATGAGATCTTGTTCTTCGCCAGGTATCCATGTAAGTTCATAGCACCAAGTCCCACAGAATGCATCTCACGGTTTGCCTTGGCTACGCCAGGAGCATTAGCGATGTTCGTCATATCACTAACTGCAGTGAGTGCGAGCATTCCCTCATGGACGGATTCGCGAATCTTTTTAAGCTCCATTACATTCACAATATTTAGGGAAGCTAGATTACAGCAGATGTCACGACGGATGATATCCTCTTGGCCATAATTGTTAATTTCCGAAGTTTCTTGGAGTTGGAAAATTTCCGTACATAGGTTGGACATTTTAATTGGGCCGATTTTTTTCAGCGCATGTCCCTTGTTGGCGTTACTCTTATTCATAATATAAGGATATCCAGATTCTAGCTGCACTGTAGCAATCTTGGTCAGCATATCACGTGCACTCATGATTGCTTTCTTGCGTACTCGCGGATCAGCCAATAACACATCATACATTTCGTCCAAATCCATATCATCCATATGAATGCCATAAGCTTTGTATACACTATATGGAGCGAATACATGCAGCGGTTCGTTGTTCTCCGCCAATTTATAGAACTTATCCGGAACAATGAGTCCGATGGATAATGTTTTTAGTCGTGTCTTCTCATCAGCGTTAATTTTCTTGCTATCTAGAAATTCTAGTAGATCCCAACCGAAGATATTGTAATAACCCGCTCCAGATCCTTTGCGCTGTCCCATCTGATCCGCATAGGAGAATGCATCCTCCATCAGCTTAAGTACAGGCATAATCCCCTTAGCTGCGTCCTCAACACCCTTGATACTTTCACCGCGTCCACGTAGTTTCGATAGATTGACTGCCACACCGCCACCAATCTTGGATAACTGTAGGCAGGTACCAATGATATAGTTGATAGAGTTAAGTGAATCATCCATTTCTAACAAGAAGCAGGATACCATCTCGCCTCTACGGCTCTTTCCTGCATTAAGGAACGTTGGTGTCGCTGGCTGAAGTCGTTGATCCATCATCGAAGCCGCAAGTATACGAACGGTATCGATATTCCCTCTTCCTAAATGTAGTGCCACAACCGCCACACGATCAGAATAATGCTCCAGATAACGAGTACGATCATTACTTCTCAGCGCGTAGTCTGTATAGAACTTCGAAGCCGCCATGTACGATTGGAATTGAAAGTTATAACTCCGTGTAAAAGCGAATATCTCCTCGACCTCAGACTCTGAATACCGCTCATACAAGTTTTCATAGTAATCATTATCAATCATGTATTTGATTTGTGTAGGAATATCAGCAAAAGTCATACTTTTGCGTCCTACCTCTTCCATAAACGCTTCGACAGCTTCTTTGTCCTTCTCCAATTGGAAAAACCCGGACGAGTCTCGCTGCATCAGCAGATTGTTCAGTTCAATATGACGCAACCCGGCTCACCTCGTTCTCAAAATATAGCGCATCGCGCTTTGTTCCCGCCATCTCAAATTTACTAATCACTGGCACGTGATAACGTTCAGATATTAGATCCGCGCTTCTAGCGAATTTATTTCCCCAGTTGCGATTTCCACTAGCAGCTACTCCGAGCATATGTTGATAGTTTCGCTCTAGAAAAGAAGTGACCTTCTCCGGCACTTGACCGAATCCCGTCGTATACGTAATCAGCACAAATGGTTCATCCACCGTCATGTGATCGTCTATTTGTAGCGTTGGTAAATTCAGCTTATTTATAAACCTTTTCACGTTTCCCGTCTTAGAATCGTAAGCGATTAACATTCTTCTATTCTCCTTCAATGACAGTTCTTGATTGTATATCATAATAATTATCACATCAATATGTAGTAGTGTATTAATTAATCTATAGCAATATATAGTACTTTGTCAATCCTAGCTATTTGCCCAAAACAGAGAGCAAATAGGCTAAACTCTATCGTTAATTGCTCGTTTTAGAAGGATATGCCCCAAAATAGCCTCTTTTAAACTTGCAAAAAAAAGACGCTTGGTATCCCTACCAAACGCCTTAAATGATCTATTTTTATTTATTGAGGCTCAATCCATAATCAAAGTTTGACTTCCTCAGACATTAATTCTAACGGAAGCAGTAGCCTTTATTTTGGGGTTTGACGGTCATTAAAAATTCTATCGGAACTGAAAGACCTTATTTCTTCGAAATGATGCTTAAAGGTATGAACAATGATGAATTAACGTCTGCTGGTTCCGTTAGAATCCAAAAACCTGGAATAAACCACATATAAGGTCGCTAAGTTCCGTTACAGCGATTCGCAATGGTCAAGCACTGGTGTTGTTATTGCTTTGATTTTCTTTTCAATAAGAATAATATAAGAAAAACAACTGAAATATAACCACATACCGCAATAATAGAAGCTTCTACGCCAAAGGCTCCACCGGTTAAAAAGAATGAATCTGAAGAAAGCTCATATGAGAAAATGGCATCCGCATTATACTCAGCATTAATATCTAGAATTCCACCTATCATCATAACATTCCAAATCCCATGCATAACGGCACTAGGCCAGATCGATCCACTTTGGTATACAATGAGTGAAAACATGATACCAACACTTGTTCCAGCAACAAACAGTAACAATAAATCAAGTATATTCATATTTGCACCGATAGCATGTACTAAACCAAAGATGACAGATGGGACAAGAATCGCTATAGGCTTTCCCCATCGACGTTCTAACGCACGCATGATTACACCTCTAAATACCATCTCCTCGACAACTCCAGCACCTAAACCAACAACAAATAAAGCAATAACAACAACATTCGAAATTTGTCCTACAGTCAAATGATTGTTTACTAAATTCCCTGGCGTACTTAATAATATTGCCGAAACGCCTACAGGTAATATTATTGCACATGCTATCCAATAAGGATTAACTTTAGGTTTGGTGATACGGCAGTCAGCCATAGTCGTATGTAACACTTTGTTGCATAATAGTTTTATTAAAAGATATGTAAATGATACATATAAGCAGCTAAATATCGCATTTGCAATCCCTTCTGGCAAAGGTAGCAACTTCACTAATCCACTTGTTCCTTGTGCAAAAACAAGAATTGCAATCCCTAGAAATATAGCAAGTATTGCTTTCCATGTTGATAAACCTTTTTGCATTATAAAAACACTCACTCTCTTCTATGTAATAAATACAAATTGATAAAGTACTGTATATGTCCCTCCCCTGCTAGCTTCTGTGAACTGTTATAATAATAACGATATTGGCGGAGCCATGGAATGGACCTAAGTCAATTTATTAACTGGACTTTGGTCGAGTCTACTCATAGTCAGTTGCCCATTATGAAGCAACGGTCATCCTGTTCAGGATATTCCTACATATGGCAACCTCTTTACTCACTACAAAAAAGACGCTTGGTATCTCTACCAAACGCCTTGTAGTTAAATTTCACGTATAGCTGATTACTTTACCGTTTTTGAATGAGACGATCTCAAAATTAAAGTTCCTATCCCCATAAACCCAAACTTCTACATTTCCCTCCTTAGATCTAGCCGTTGGTGATCCCCAGGAAAATTCTACTTGCGTTGGCGTCATGCCGTAATCCACTTTTCCAGCTTTGATTTTATTCCAAGTGGATTGTGACCATTTATATTTCTGGTATGGGTTATAGTTGAAGTAATATACTGGATTATTCAGGAGATCTGTAACACTAGAGGCACTAGCACCACAATGCTCTATATATGTCTTCCCATTAGCGGTTCTGAACTCGATATCATAGGACTTTCCGAACTTATCTTTTTTCACAATAATATCACTAATTGTTACCTTGCTAAACCGTTCTCCCTCACCCCTACGATTTACCCAGTAAGATTTGCCGATGACTCTTGCTAGATTACCAATATCTGCAGCTTTAATAATCTTGGCAGTCTCCGACGATTCGATAACCACCTTGGATCCTCCAACCAGCAATTCGGCCTGCTTCAGATCCGTATTCCAAGTAACTCCAACACTTAATTCATCGATAAGCAGGTCTGCAGGTATCACGGTCACGCCGTTGACAAGCTGAGTTTTCCCCTTAAGAGGCTTCGACTCACCGTTGATTATCACAGAAGCATTATCCTTCTGTAATACAATACTCTTCTCTCCTAATTGGATCGTAAACATTCCATTACTAGCAACATTAACGGTGCCTCCCAAAATTTTGAATACAGATTGAATAGGCAAATACACTTTACCTTCTAGCATAACTGCTCCCGTCAGATGCTCTTGCGAAGTAACGTTAAGTTGCCCCTCCGCTTTAAAATTCCCAACTTGAAGTGAAATCTTCGCACTCCCGATCCCCTTCACCTTTAGCGTATCGGGTCCTTGAAGCTCAGCAACCTGAGGTTGATCCACTATGACTTCATCAGCAGAAGGTAGACGTGTAAGTTTGTATCCGTTAGAATAGGCTTCTTCTACGTTCAATTTCACCAGATCCCCCACAGCCGCATCTGTTTGAGAGACGATCAAAGCTATGCTAATCATGCTTGGAATCGTCAATGGTGTGATCGTTCCTTTGTTGTATCCCAACCATGGTCCATCCTTCTGTTGTACGAATAACTCGGTAGGTGAATACACGATTTGTTCTACATTACTCAACCCGCTTAATTGGTTCCCTTTATATGTCCTTGCTCGATCCGTTCCCCGGTCATATCTCCATACGGTACCATCCTTCTTCACAGTAAGGAGACTCTGCGTATCACCATCCCAAGCCATTGATGTAACATTATCTACAATTTCTCTCGGCTGATCGTCAGTTTGCATATCCAACAACATAACCTTCCCTGTGTTCTGTAGAACTGCCGCGAACGAGGAATTTATCTTTAAAGAGGTAGCTCCCTGTACAGTTCCAACCTTTCGTGATTTCCCTTGATATCCTGAGTTATACCATACTTCTCCTGATGTTAAGAGCGCTGCAAAACTATGTTTATACGCATGCAGACTCCTAACCCCTGACATGTTCTCTACAAGGTCATCCCCTTGATAAACAGTTCCATCTTTCTTGAGAAATAGTGCATCCCCTACGACTTCGGCAACCCCACTATATTGTGGCAGTTCCTCAAGCTGACCTACAGCTGCTGACCATCCCATAACTTGTCCATCCTCTGTCCAGCCATAAAAGGAGGAACTGTTGTACACCGACGTTATTCCAGTAAAATTATACTGCTCATGGATAGGTCCATCTGTCACATCATAAGACCACACCGAACCGTCATCCAGCAGATAGGTATTCCGATCGATCACCGATTTAATGGATGCACCTGTATCTTCTGGGTTGGTTGGCGTTGATGCAGACACCTGTGTAGGAATAGTGATCAGTCCTAGTGCTAAGCACAAGCTTAATAACAGGCTGGTACCTTTTTTTAATTTCATCTCAAATTCCCCTTTTATGCATTCTTAGTCTTTAGTTGAGTCTCACAAGACTTTAAGAATATTCTAGATTTATCCTGAATATCCCTTTATTCTAAACCTCGCACTATCACAGCAATTGTCGAAATGGTCAACAAAAAGAAGCGATCCCACTTAATTTGCATTAAGTAGACCGCTTCAATATGAATCTGATATTATCCGTTTACTTTGTGTTCAAGCTCCAACGGTGCTGGAATTTCTCTAGTTTCGGATGAAGCCTCTCCGGTTCTGTTGACAAGACCAGTCTAAGCTTCACAATCCATTCCTCGAATGAAGAGAACGAGGCAAAGAGATTGGCCGTTTCCGGAGTCAGATATAGGAAATGTGGAGACGGATACTTCTCTGTGAGATGCCGTAGTGCCGCTTCAATCGGCGTGTATTTCTTCCGCTTTCCTTCCCATCCTTCAACCGCTACCTTGGATTGACCGTGCTCCTGTTTCCACTCGTGGAGACGGTCCTCTCTTTTGTAGAACGCACTAATCGATTCCTTAGTCATGCGCCTCACAGTTTCCTCATGCAATGGGTATAGGACAAGTTTGGTAAAAGAATGTTCCTCACCATATCGCAAAGCTGTCTCTAATTCCTCTTTGGTCGTATGCTCAAACTCATCGTAGTAAATCAAAGTCCCCCTACGTTCTTGCTTTGGGGGTTCATACCCATAAGGAACTTTTTGAGGATTCCGTGCCAATATGTGTCCCTCCTATTTCTGGGGAGTTGTTCCGTTTAACAATTCTACGCAAAAATTCTCGACCTCTTTAAGTTCATCCTCTTCGAGTTCAAACTCCAAATATTGCTCGGATGATCTTTCATAAATTTCATATTTAATGATTCCTGTTTTGGTTTCAGACACACCATAAAGAACTTTTAAATATAATCCATTTTCGGAATATAACTCATCATCCTCCGGTACTTCAATGTCGAGAATGAACTCATAACGCTCACCTTCCAAAATTCCAAACGGATCTCTAATCAATTCTTTGCTGTACGCACTAATGTTTAACATATGCTTATCCTTTCCAATACAAAACTTTAATATCACTAACTATACCACATTTAGCCTATCCAAATATTCTGAATCCGAATTAGGTTAACATAACTCAATATGGTTGACTAATTTTAATGTTTTTAATTAGCTCTATTAGGTAACTATACATAAGGAACACCCACCAATTCACATCATGAGGAGGAATCATAATGGATCACCAAACAGAAGATCAAGTACGCAATAAAGAAAATAAAGATGGCGATTCTCTGGCTGAGAGAAAAAAGATGGAGAATGGCGTAGATATCGAGCCCCAAGCTGATGACTGGGTAGCTAAAACATCTGCCTATGTAGACCCGGATTCTTCAACTAAATAAGTTCCTGTAACACCATAACTAACCAATAAATCCGCTCCGGCCAATGGCTGAGCGGATTTGTTGTGTTCCTATTATAGCAAACCGGATTTTGTTAAAAAACGGGTAATGATTTCGTATTGGTAGTTCACACGCAGTGTACGATTAAGGCTCCAACAAGTTTCTACCGTTACGGCCTGTGCCTTCAAAATGCGAGCAACTGCCGTACGTGAAGAGCCTTTCTTTTCGCGGAGTCGAAGATTGAAATGATGGGACCGGTTTTCAATAGAACTGTTCATTCGGTTGATTATATATCGTAGCTTAGGCACACATCGATTTCCGGGATTCGTGATCAAGGTTTGACCAAGTCTTTTGGGATTCTTTTGCGATAATCCGTTAGCCTCATGAAGATCCAAATACCAAGTCGGTTTATAACGCTTTGCTAATTGAAATAAGGCCGAAGATAAGGGATGTTTGGCTGATTGAGCAGAAGTCTGCGGAAAAGTCCTGTTTAAGTCTACCGAGTCCCCTCTTTTGCGCTTTAAGTAAGCTCTTTTATTAACAATTGGAACAATGATTAAAGTACCTTTATGAATATGCATTTGCTTGGCTTGGAAGGAATGAACTAGCTTTTGAGCAGCCAAAATACTTCCAAGCTCATCTCCATGTATCCCGGCAACAATCATCATATTGGGACCACTCTTCTTACCCTTTACGACATAATATGGGGTAGCATAGGACGAATCTTCGGCTAACATGAATCGCTGTATTGACATTCGCCTCACCTCCAGAGAATGCTCACGTTCTCTGGACATTATATGTCAAACGAATATCAAATTATTGGACGGTTGTCCCCATCTACCTGATCACTCATAGGTACCACGTTTCATCCAGCGTTGATACCACCAGATCGAGCACGTAAGCCAGCATCCACTCATAAGATAAGCCCCAAGTACATCACTAGGATAATGCACACCCAAATAAATACGGCTAATGCCGATAAGCAATATAAATAGAGAACTAAATATAATTAAGAGCACACGTCCCCATGTGACAGGTACATGCCTCCAGAGCAGAAATGCAAGAACCCCATAAAAACTAAAAGCAAACATGGAGTGTCCGCTTGGAAAACTATAACCTGTGGCTTCGATGATTCGATAAACCGTAGGCCGTGAACGACTGAACACAAGTTTAAGGACTGAGTTAATTAGCACTGATCCTACTACGACCAAACTCAGAAAGATGAGCTCTTTACGATGTCGTAGAAATACATACAGAACAACCATGGTAAGTAGGGTGATCGTAGCTACCGGAATCCCTCCACCGATCCAAGTGAAAAATTTCATTAAGCTCGTTAATAAGGGTGATTCCAACCCTTGAATAAATGTGATAATCGTATGGTCAAATCCTTCAATTCTTAAGTTACCAATTGCAGTTGCTATCAAACCAAACAAGATAGCACAAACAATACTTGTTAATAATAATGCTGATACTGGGCGTGTAATTTTAGTTGCACTCATGCTGTTATAATACCTCCGTGTTGAAATTGGGTCCCAGTTCTTATTGTCCAATTAATAATTAATGTAATTAAATATCCCCCATATTTCTACTGAATCTTAACTCCGAAAGAGCGCGCAAACACAACTGCCTGAGCAACGTCCATCCGAGCACCCTTTATATCGATCGTCTGAAAATCTAAACCATCCACAGTAGCGCCACGTAAATCTGCACCAGCTAATTTGGCCTTAGCTAGCACGGCCTGAGTGAAATCCGCATCTCTAAGGTCTGCTTTCATCAAATTTGCACCGGAAAGATCTGCCTCGTGAAACTTAACTCCACGCAGGTCTTGCTTACCTAATTGTGCTTGTCTGAAATTGGTATATGACCAATCCCCTTGGAATATCGTTATCCCATCCAATTGTGATTGTGAAAAATCAGAACCTGTCATTTTGCAATGATTAAATTTAGCAACAAAAAAATTAGCCTCACTGAAACGACAATTAACAAATGCGGATTCATTATGAATAGACGCATTCAAATGTGCCCCATGAAAATCACACTCGATAAATTGGCTCGAATAAGTCGTAATTTCTTCCATTGAGGTTCCTCGAAACTTACAACGCTGAAAGGTGCAACGCGTCAATTCTCCGTATCTCAAATCTTTATGGCTAAAATCTACGTCCTCATAATGCTGTTCATGATACTCGTACATATGTATGCTCCCCACTAAGTAAAATTAATATCTGCTATAAGTGCCTCGTCCTATCTTAACATGAAAAGAGATATCATCTCCAATCCACAAAGGCCATTGTTTTCAGGTCATGACTCGTATGTACAAATTATATCCTCCCTCACATTCTGCAAATAAAAACGCTAAAGAGCGCCTGACAGTTGCTGTCAAGCGCTCTATTAACATGCAATTTTGATGTTCAATGTTGATTATTTAATGAGTATTATTTGAACACTTTCAAGCGGTTATCTAGTGGAGCAAATTGCTTCTCTCCTGGCCCGGCCACAATTTTACCGAAAGGCATTTGAGCGAGCAATTTCCATGTGGAAGGGATGTTCCACTCCGCTGCTACTTGTTCATCAATCAGTGGATTGTAGTGCTGTAGAGATGCTCCAACGCCTTCAGCTGCCAATGCTGTCCAAACAACCAATTGCAACATACCAGATGATTCTAGGGACCAAATCGGGAAGTTATCGCTATAAAGAGCAAATTGCTCTTGTAGTCCTTCAACAACAGCTTGATCTTCGAAGAATAATACTGTACCACGACCATTTTGGAATGAAGCCAATTTCTCTTCAGTTGAACTGAAGTTCTCTGCTGGTACGATCTTTCTTAAAGTTTCTTTCGTAATATTCCACAGTTTGTCGTGTTGCTCATTGAATAATACAACAACCCGCGCACTTTGTGAATTAAAGGAAGAAGGCGTATGGAGTACAGCTTCCCCTATAATTTCCTCGATTCGTTGATCTGAAATGACGGACTCTTTGCTAATACCGTAAATACTACGTCTTTCTTTAATTGCATTTAAAAATTGGCTCATTATGATGGCTCCTATCTGTTTTTTATTTATTTTGACCTGTTCGCTTACGAACTATGCTAAACAAGTCGATCAATTCACATTATGATACTTACTTACTATTATTCATTTAATATACATTGTACATTACATGAGTTTTATTTTAAATGCAAGTTAATCATTTCAAAATCTTAAAATATCCTCATAAGAGGCTTTCTACTATTTATATTTTCCTGAAATATCGTAAACTTTGGTTTATAATGGAAGTAATCTGGATCTTGGGAGTGTGTATTCGAATTGGCGAGAACGAACGTATTCATCAGTTCCGTGAATGAGGATGGTTTAAAACCTCTGCGTAGAAACGCAATCCAGGAACTAACGACCCTTGGTCACGAACCGCTAATGTGGGAGGTGAACCTCGGACCTTGGCCTGCAGGCATAGACCCTGTGGTCAAATGTCTAGAGGCCGTCCAACATTGTGACATTTACTTGCTGTTCATTGGAAGTAAGGCAGGAACTTACGACAAGATCGCGCAAAGAACCGTAACTCACATGGAATTTATTAAAGCTTACGAACAAGGTAAGACGATTCTTGTGTTTGGTGATGTAGAGATCAAGGCGACATTCTTTAGCACAGTAAAGCCGATAATTGAGCATTTTGTTGATCGCTATATCGTGAAAGAAGAACGATTCCCTTCCCCCACACATATAATTAACACAATAAGAGCAAATCGTAACATTACCTCACATGTCGATCCGTACGTCTGGTATTTCTTGTACGATATGACAATGCGTAAAGTGTATATCGATGATCTAAGTTTGGGCGTACCGATTGATTGGCGTTCTTATCTAAGTGATTTATTAAGAAGAGGTTCCCTTCTACTCCCGCTCGAGTCTTCCATTGAGCAGAATAGTTCCCGATTGGAACAGTTTGATGGAGTCTTTGATATGCTTGGGGAACTCATCCCTGAATTACGTATTAGTGGACTCCGGGATGCTGAACATTTTCTTGAACTCATCATGAATCGATTATCAGGTGGAATCATTGAGCAAAGTTACGGGCAATATATGTCCGAAAAGGTTGGTTACTACGAGGATTGCAGCGGCGCTACACTATACGTTTTTAACGAAGAGCAACTCCAAATCATCACCAACGTTGGTGATGCCACTGGGCCACCCTTTTATTTGTTAGATAATCAAAGTTCTTATGCGGTGTTGACTTACCATTTGGGTGATAATCAAGAACAGGTATTCTTCAAAGAAGCAAAGGCGACATTTTATTACTGCATTCGTATAGGGAAATATATTCTAACCCTGCATTTCCCTTCTGATCCGAACTGGGATTATAGGAAGTTCATCCACTACAAAGAATGTGCTAATCATGCTATACTGAGTAAAAATCCGCTAATTATCGAACTCATCAAATTATTCATAGGAGGGTTGAGACCATGAGAACGGGAGCATTCGTGTCCAAGAACGGTGTGGTGTCAAAAGCGGTAGGGGTTCAACCCAAAGAAGCATTGCTGTTCGCCCCTTCCAAGAAAAACTCTTCCCAGATTCTTCGTGAGCAACGTATCGCGATGAAACACAACAATAAACAAATTAAAGACCGCTTTGCTCAAGCTACAAAGCGTGCATAAGATAATAATATAAGCCGTTCGTCGATCAGAAAGCTGATCGCGAACGGCTTTATTTATGTTTAACTATTGAGCACCTATTTTGTTTATGCTCTTATCGATCCTTCCAACGTACTACCGAAGCATTCACTGTTTCCGCCCCACCTTGTATTGTATAATTGCGATTGCCGGTATCGCTGCCATTGCTATTGGCCTCAACACTGTCCCAACTTCCACGAGTAAACTTATATAGATAATTTGTTCCTGCTGTCAATTGCAAAGTGATGCTATAAGTCCCGTTAGAATTCCTTGTCATCAGGTAATCTGAATCCGCCGCATTCCAGCTATTAAACGAACCGGAGATATAAACATTATCGCTCGCTGTCGTGTTACTAGGAACGGATAACGTGACTGTCAATCCATCTGGTTGTGGTTCACCTTGTGTGATGACCCCATTTACCAAAGTTGAGGTACCCACATTGAAATGGTAGTTGTTCGTGTTGTTATTGTCCCATGTACCATTTCCGTTATTTAGCGCAGCTGTTATTCCAGTTGCTGTTCCGATAGGTAATGTTACCTTGAAATAACCTGGTTGAGTCGCTGGGCTCATCGCAGTACCCGGCAATGTCGTCCATGTTGTAGCACCATCCACTTTATAGTGTATATAGGAGTTAGTAAATCCAGTTTTATAGTAAATAACGACCTCATTACCTTGAGGTGTAGTAACCGTTGCTGAATTACTCGCGCCAGATTCATTCAATGCTGCATCCTTCGCCTTCACTGTGTAACTGTACGTTGTACCCGCTATCAATCCTGAATCGTTGAATGACGTACTCGCTACTGAACCTACTTTTACTCCGTCTCTATAAACATCGTATCCCGTAACTCCTACATTATCAGTAGAAGCACTCCAACTTACAATTGCTGAAGTTGTTCCGTTCAAGACTGCTGTCACATTGCTTGGAATAGTTGGTGGCTCTGTGTCAAGAACAACGGCGGGTGTAGTAACTGTTGCTGCGGTACTAAAACCAGATACATTTTGCGCTGCATCTTTTGCCTTAACAGTATAACTGTAAGTTGTTCCTGCCAACAGTCCTGTATCTGTGAACGTTGTACTTGTTACTGTACTTACCTTTACACCATCTCTATAAACATCATATCCCGTAACTCCTACATTATCAGTAGAGGCACTCCAACTTACAATTGCCGAAGTTGTTCCGTTCAAGACTGCTGTCACATTGCCTGGGATCGTTGGTGGCTCTGTCTCTGGAATGACGACTGGTGGGGTAAACGTTGCTGCAGTACTAAACGCGGATGCATTTTGCGCTGCATCTTTTGCCTTTACTGTATAGCTATAAGTTGTTCCAGCCACCAGTCCTGTATCTGTGAATGTAGTGCTAGTTACGGTACTTACCTTTACTCCGTTTCTATAAACATCGTATCCCGTAACTCCCACATTATCAGTAGAAGCACTCCAGCTTATAATTGCCGAAGTTGTTCCGTTCAAGACTGCTGTCACATTACCTGGGATAGTAGGAGCTACTGTATCCAATGGAGCAGTAAGTTCAACAGCATATACTTTAGATGAGTTGCCACCTACATTAACCGTAATTTGCTTTCCTGTAACCCCTCCGGATTGAACCGTTACTTTCTCTGAGGTATTGAGCAGATTTGTTAGCACCGTGCCTACCGTTAATGAACTTTCCGAACGAAGCGGAATAGTCTGTGTAATCGAATTCCCTGAGTTATTAAATGCCGAAATGACTTCTTGTCCGACGTTGGTACCTGAATCAACTCTACGTGAGAAGGCATATAAATTTGTCGCAGACCACATCTCCCGTTGTTTACCTGTACGCAGGGCTTGGTAATCCTGACGAAGTTTATTCAATTTAGCTACATATTGATACGTATTCGTATTTTCATTGAAGTAATCCGTTTGGACATTACCATTACTATCCCGTTTCACCATCGACCAACGGTTCCAAGTATCGGCAATCCCGCCCGTAATGATCGATCCATTGCCATTTCCTTTATTCTGCTCTGTTCCTTGAAACACAACAGGAACACCACGAACAGTGAAGATAAAGGTCAGCGCATTCTGAAGCTTCTGAACGTCACCACCAACCTCTGTAAGAAAGCGGTTACGGTCATGGTTATCAATAAAGGTAACCATATGATTCTCTGATCCATTGTAGAGCGAGTCCTGAGCTAACGTGGACTTAATATTACTTTCGAAGGATTGTCCATAAGCAAAGCTATTCAACACCGAGAAGAATAATGGGAAATCCAACATCCCCCACTCTGCGTTGCTACCCACCCAACGAGATACAAATTCAGCATTACCGTCGAAATTTTCTCCAAATGATTTTACTCCAACATATTGTTCAAGTTCTCTAATTATAGAAGGTTTTATTAATTTTGCGGCATCCACACGCATACCGTCCGCCCCTGTATAATCAAACCAACCTTTAATGGAGTCGAAAATGGCTTGTTTGGCCTGCGGGTTGTCAAAATCGATATCATCCAGACCAGCCAAATCATGATTCTCAATATAATCCTGCGCCCATTGTGTATAGTTCCCATCCACCAAAGACCAGTTGATATCACCGTTGTGATGATACCAAGAAGGATTGTTAAACGGAGCCGCAGGTTGTAATCCCGCAATGTCATAGTATGCATTCGTCCCTAACATGTAATCTCCGATATGATTAGGAACTACATCGATAATGACTTTAATGCCTAGAACATGAGCACTGTCTACCAATTCTTTCAACTTTTCCTTTGTTCCAAAATAAGGATTAGCACTGTTAGGATCTTTAACATTGTAACCGTGGTAAGCCGTATTTCTACCCGTACCATTATTGTCACGACTTACGACTTGCGGTTCAGCCACAGGGGAGATCCAAATTGCCGTGTATCCCATTTTTTTGATATATGACAATTTATCGATGACACCCTGCCAATCGCCGCCCTTCATGTAGCGGAAATCTTCTTCACTACTCTCCCCATAACGGATAGCAGATCCTGTTGCATTATTGGAAGTATCACCGTCATTGAATCGATCTACCATAATTTGATATATCGTATCATTCTCATCAAACCCTAGTCTAGCAGCTTCCACTCTCTGAGATGGTGCCACAATCCCGGACAACAAGAACATAATTAGCGCTAGAATCGTCACTAAACTCAATTTTCTCTTGAAAGTACCTGCCATTAAATTTACCCTCCTTAAATAATCTTAATTTGTGGAGATAAAGTTAAATTTAGGGAACCGGTTTCCTTGGATAAAAAATACCACCTGCATAGGTGGTACGTCAATCCTACTTTAGTAATTATTTATTTTTTATCCATTTAATGCATTTTTTATCTTTTTGTGCTCGATTCTCGCACTATCAATTCTGGCATCAACCATTTTTGTTGTAGAAACTTGTCTTGATTAGCTTGACTTTCTTCTTGTATTTGCGACATGAGTAACTCCGCGGCCCCCGCTCCCAAACCAAATGTATCCATATGGAGACAAGTTAGCGCAGGTGTCGTATATGGGGCTAATGGCTCATTATCAAACGTGACGACCCCTATTTCCTGTGGTACAGAAATCCCTTTTTCCTTAAGACGTTTCAGAGCTCCAAATGCAACAAAGTTATTCATGCATACCAAAGCATCTGGTATCTCCCCATGTTCTAATATTGTAGAAACCATGTGATAACCAGCTTTCTCGGTGTTCCCATCCGGATAAATCCTTAACGGATTCCCTTCCACATCCTCTTGAAGCAATGCATCTATAACCCCTGCGGATCTAGACTCAAATAAGGGTTCATTTTCCCCCCCACCAATAAACGCCAGGTTCCGGTATCCTTGTTCTAACAGATGCTGGGTTAGCCTTGTTGCCCCGAGACGATTGTTAATATCTACACAGGGGACCATCTTTGGTCCACTCCATTCTCCGATTAGAACATAAGGGAACCCCAAATTTCTTAAATCCTCAGCCGAATCCTTCGTCAGAATTGAGTTATCTATAATGATTCCATCAGCTTTTTGGCTTAATACATATCGGGTTAAATAATCACGACTTTCTTCCCGTCCCACGTTACTAATGGTCAGTTCGTAGTTGTTAGGACCTACAACACTCTCGATCCCCCCAATAATATTATAAAAAAAGAAATTCAGAAAATCGTTTCTACGAGTTAGATCAATAATGAGTGATATGTTGTGACATTTCTGCCTAGCTAGTCCAGTCGCTAAACTACTAGGAATGTAATTCATTTGTTTCATAATTTCGCGTATTCTTACCTTAGTTGCTATTGAAATATGGGGAGAGTCATTGAGCACTTTGGATACTGTCGATTTAGCTACATTTGCAGCTTTAGCAATATCCTTAATGGTTACCTTCACGAAAGCGACCCCTTTTTGGAAGAAAATGAAATCTCTACTCGCAATATACCACAGACCTGAACCCTTATCTGGGTCAAGTCTGTCGATTACTTCATATTTTAGATCTGGTTGTCGGCTGAAGCAGACCAATCATCATCCGAATGGTAGTTGTTTTTCCGGCACCATTAGGTCCAAGAAATCCAAACAATTCACCCTGCCTTACGGAGAAGGACAAATCATCTACGGCCTTTTTGTTATTCGAGTAATACTTCGAAACCTGCTTAACATCAATCAAAATTCTGACCCTCCTTTGCGAACTTAATTGGTTAAAACATTCGCTCTTTACCCAGTTGTTCCTCCACAACATTGTGAGAATTTCATGATTAATGTGAAAATATTCACTTTTAATGATATTAAATGCTTGAAATCTATTTTTCCAATCCGGCTATAAATACGTTGCTTGTTATTAAAATACTGGCTAGACCGCCGGATTAGAATTACATCGACTGACTTGGTTTTCCTCCTCACTCACTATATAATTGAAAGTGCATACTAAGATTGGAATTCGGAATCTACATACGTAATTTGCGTGGGCTTCCTTAAGGAGATGGCTTATATATTTATGAGAGAAGAAACAAGTATAGATTCTCGTTATCCTCAAGTACTAATTATGACAGCGGTTCAGGGAGAAAAGGACGCCGTATTGCGTGGCCTGGGCGGAGCAACAGGTTTTGATGTATGTTTGGCAGGGGTTGGCCCAGCATCGGCTGCGGCACGAACAGCGGCAGCATTAGCCTGTGGTAAATACGATCTCGTGATCAGCGCCGGAATTGGCGGTGGGTTCCGAGAACGTGCGGACGTTGGATCTCTGGTGATAGCCAGTGAGATCATCGCCGCGGATCTTGGGGTAGAAACCGCTGAAGGTTTCGCTAGTGTGGACGAGCTTGGGTTTGGTTCTGCTCGTGTGACTGTCCACCCCCACCTACCTCATAAGATGCTTCAATTGTTGGAATCCTCGGGGATTCCTGCTTGCATCGGCCCCGTAGTGACTTTATCTACTGCAACGGGTACGGCCTCAACAACTACAGAGTTAGCGAGACGTATTCCTGGCGTTGCAGCTGAAGCCATGGAAGGGTATGGCGTCGCAATTGCCGCACAACAGTTGGAGTTGCCAGTCATAGAAATTAGGGCGATCTCTAACGTGGTTGGACCACGTCAGCGTGACTTATGGAAAATCGATGACGCTATGAAAACATTAGAACGAGCTTTTGCTAAATTACCGGAGGTGCTACACAAATGAATATTGCCTTTTCACCCTGTCCGAACGATACTTTTGTCTTTCATGCTTGGGCACATGGTCTGATCCCTGGCGCTCCTAAGCTTGACGTTACCTATGCGGATATCGACATTACCAATGGTCTAGCAGCCTCTGGAAAAGGTCCTGATATACTCAAAATATCCTACGCCGCACTGCCATATGTGCTTAATGAATACGCATTACTACCTTGCGGCGGTGCGCTTGGCCGTGGCTGCGGTCCACTTGTCCTTACAGCTAACGATCACACCGGGGCCGCAGGTCCAGCGGCCTTATCAGGTCGGCGAGTGGCTGTACCGAGCGAACGTTCCACTGCTTATTTGCTATTTCGCCTCTGGGCGGCAAGCACGGTGCCTGGTGGAGTTGGTGAGATCGTCGTTCTACCATTTGACGAGATTATGCCTGCGGTACAACGTGGGGAAGTAGATGCAGGGCTTGTCATCCATGAAGCCAGATTTACCTATCCATCCTATGGATTAAATCTATTGATAGATCTAGGAAGCTGGTGGGAATCCGACACGGGACTTCCAATTCCACTCGGAGCGATTGTTGCTCGCCGCACACTCGATTTAAATGCTATTGCAGGATGGATTAAACAGTCCGTGCAATATGCTTGGGCTCAACCCGAAGTTTCTGCTGAATATGTTGCGAGTCATGCTCAAGAGATGTCTCCTGAAGTGACACAAGCGCATATCGAATTATATGTCAGTTCTTATACCGAGGACCTAGGTGATGACGGCTATAATGCGGTTAAGGCATTACTTGGTCGTGCTGCACAGGAAGGACTCGTACCCCAAGTGGATTTGACTACTTTGGGTAGTTAATATTCATTTTTTCAAAACGAGTAAAATTCTCGATCATCACTAATTCATCCAAAGAACTACTCATTAGATCACTAAATTACACTCATACGCAAAAATAACCGTTCGGACATGATCCGGACGGTTGTTTCATTTATGCCATTCCACCAAAGCGCTTACGGTAGCCACATTTACGACATAACTCTTCCACTGCTTCTCTGCGCGAAAAACCATCATACAATTGATTCGCACGATCTCCGTCTACGATTTCTGAGAATGGGGTCTGATGTACGTTGCCTAGGTTGATTACCCCTTCTCCATCAAGGCAGCAAGGAATGACGGTACCATCTACTAGAATTCCTGCCTGATTACGAAGAGCATGACAGAAACCTTTTCCATCGTCCTCTTCCGCATTCAAATCTGGCCAGTCAAACTGAGCATCCTGATTCAAATAAATCCGCTCAGCTAACTTGATACCACTTCCCGGGATCACTTTCTCCTCGATATGAAAATCTAGGCCAAATTCCTTCTCGATCATCGCAAGCGTTGTACGGTTTCTACTTCGTTCCTGGTTACTCTCATTATCTCTACTCAAGTTCCAAAGCCTAAATGAGATAATCATATTAGAAGACGCTACGGCCTCCCTAACAAAAGAAAGGATATTAGTGATATATCCCTCACGGTCAATTGAGCCTTCATGTCCATCGAAACTGTGCAAGGAGAAATTCATTTGGCGAAGCGCCGGCTTGCCAAGGAGCTTCTCCCTATTCTTCGTAATTAACGTCCCATTGGTTGTGATATTCACCTTAAATCCCTTCTCATGGCTTATATCAAGTAGTTCACCAACTTTGGGATGTAGCAATGGCTCGCCTTTGACGTGAAAATAAATGTAATCCGTATGGGGTTTGATATCATCTAATATTTTCGTAAATTCCTCAACCTTGATAAACCGGTACTCCCGCTTTGTTGGTGGGCAGAAGCTACAGGCTAGATTACAAATGCTCGTCGTTTCTATATAGAATTTCTTAAACTTTTTTTTCACTTTATAGACCTACTCATCTATTTAAATTTGCGCTTATTCATCGCATGAATTTTTACAGAGCTAATCTATATTTTAAGCTATTTACAAAATCGATGGTAGTCCCTACTCATTTTTTGGCTCAAAACCAAAATCAGCGGTGGGCAGGCCCTATAGTGGGAAGCAGCGTTATACTTGTTATCTCTACATCCAGCTTGGATCACAGAGCACAACGGACGTCTCAATTTGCCGCTCGGGTATACTCCAATATGTACGAAGTAAATGTTCTTTGTCTATCGGTTCCATTAATTTAAATCCATTACGCTTATAGAAAGAGATTGCCCAAGATGCAGATGCCCATGTCCCAATCAATAATGGTTTGGCACTGGCATCCATCAAATAAACAAGCAACTTACTTCCAATACCCTTACCACGTTGATCAGTTCGAACATAAGCATGCCTGATTAAGGCAACCTCCTCTTTATCTTGGATTCCCATCACGCCTACTAAGCCATCCTCATCCTCGTATCCCCAGAAGACAACTCCATCGGCCATCTCACTTTGCAAGTGTTCCAAAGACATATAGGGCTCTACATAGCGGTCCTGAGGAATAATTCCCTTATAGGCTTGCGCCGCATCATTAATTATTTGTTGTATAATTACATCCTCGCTACCATCCATTGCACATTTTCTGATCATACTGCATTCCCCCTTAAACAATATGTCTCAATCTATGAATCCTACAATATGTCTAATCATAAAAAATCATATGGCTTTTCTCCGACCTGTAGTAGTCAAGCCTGTCCGATAGTGTCCCCGTATGAAATTCAAACATATGTCCATCGGGATCCAAGAAGTATATCGATTGCCGATCCCTGATGTCTCTGACTCTTCCTGGTAGTACCTCAACTTGCAAGCGATGTAACCGTTCCATAATAGCATCGAAATCCTCTTCGGCTATAGTAAATGCAATATGTGTATATGTACGGTTCGCCCGATCCCTTTTCAACTCTTCTTGATTCAGAGCGATCCAGATGCCTCCCATGTCGAAATAAGCTAGTTTTCTACCCTTTACGCGTAAAGTCGCCTCAAACACTTGTTCATAAAAAGCGATAGACTTCTCTAAATCTGCAACGGAGAAACAGAAGTGATTGATTCCTTGTATGTTCATATAGCCTCCCTTATTGTACTTCAGATTAATGTAATAACAAATCATTGACGATTCTTACCGTTTCCAGCGGCTACTTTAAACTCTATTTCACTTATTACGTCAACAAATTTGCTGGAGTAACTTTGTAGTATCCTTATTATAATTGCAAAGTAAGCCGCTGGAAAATGTTCAACTATAAATTACTTGGGTGTTAAATTCGACGTTCTCAATAATTATGGGAACACCTGCATAGATCGTGTCACCCTCGAGGTACAAAGTCAGAACATTGTTAGTAATGTTGTACAAGCTACTTTCCTGTAACATACCATTGATAAATACATTCGTATAACTGTTAGTACCGACTCCATCAAATAATGTACTTAAATTCCCCGCATCGTCTAGAAATTGACTACTTGGAAGTTCAACCGTAGAACTGAGATTCATTGGTGGGAAATAAAAGTATCTATAGGCGGAAGGAGTAATATTAACTTCTATTCCCCCTGTAATCCCCCCTGAACCCGGTGGTCCTGTAGGTCCAGTAACTCCTTGAGCTCCCTGATTTCCTTGTGTTCCAGTAACCCCTTGAACTCCTTGCTCACCCCGTGTGCCTTGCATTCCAGTAACCCCTTGAGCTCCTTGTTCCCCCGGTATGCCTTGTGTTCCTGGGATTCCCTGAGCTCCTTGTGTACCTGGAGACCCCTGCATTCCAGTAACCCCCTGAGCTCCTTGTGTACCTGGAGGTCCTTGTGTTCCCGGGATTCCTTGAGCTCCTCTAGCTCCCTCAGGACCCACTGGCCCCAACAATCCTTGTTCCCCTTGAATTCCCTGTGGACCTTGATGACCACGTTTCCCTGGGACTCCTTGTATCCCTTGTTGCCCACGGGTACCATGCTCACCTTGAGATCCACGATAACCTTGAATTCCTTGCGCTCCTTGAGGGCCTATAATCCCTGGGATCCCTTGAGCACCTTCTGCTCCTGGTTCACCTTGTACTCCTTGTGCACCTTGTACTCCTTGCGCTCCCTGTGCTCCTTGCGCTCCCTGTGCTCCCTGTGCACCTTGTACTCCTTGCGCTCCCTGTCTACCCGGAATACCCTGCTGACCGCGGTGGCCACGGCATCTTCTTACCTTGCGAAGTCTTTGTTTACCACCAGTTCTCTTCCACCTGCATAACGTATTACGTTGCTTTAATTTGCGCCTTCCTGTTTTACATGAGCACCTTGCGCCCTGTCGCTTTTTCAACTTCAGCTTCGTTTTCTTTGTACATTTTCTTTTTCCTAGAGAACGATGTTTCAAATTAAAGCATCTCCTTTCTCATGATCAAAACCCTATCTCATATAGTCCTATAATATGTACCTTTAACCTGTATCGGGTTGGACATATATCCCTTCTCATTAGTCTAATAAACCCAACTTATCTTTTTCTCGATCATAAGCCGTCTCAATATGTAATTTTTTTCATTAAATATAGTAAGTCGAAGCTATATTCGATTTATAAAATAATAGAAAGAAGTTGATCGCATGGCCGTCATCAAACCTGTTTATACCGCAACGTCAAGTGCGCCTCTTGCATCGGGAGGTGCTATAACTACGAACGTAACCCCTGTCGTTACCCGCTATTTAGCTATCATTACGGCAGGGATGATCAGTGAAACAATTACTACTATTCCGGCAGCAAGCTTCACTAATGACACGGATGGTGCAGTTGTCACTTTGCCTTTACTCACAGGTGAAGATTATTTCAATGTCTATCTAAATGGGACTCTTCAGCAAGGTGGGCTTTCTACCTTAACAACAGCCGACTTAGTTCTAGCAGCCGGAGCAGCAGATATAAATGCAGGTGTACCTGTTCTACTAGAAGTAGCAGACTTCCAAGACGCAACATCAACTATAACAACTCAAGTCGACATTTCAGCACCAGTTATAACGATTATTACCTAGGCTGGGAACACACAATAACAAAACGAACCGCGGCGAAGGCCACGGTTCGTTTTGATTAATTGAGGTCTCTACTATCAACGTTGATCCTTTTGATTCCTATCTTTCTGTGTAGCCATGATCACGCCACTTTTAGATACCCCAAGTTGTTGAGAAGTATAAATCCCACTATGACCAGAGAACAAATAACTTACTATGCACGCGATAAACATGAATACTGCTCCCTCACTACCGAACAATTCGATCCCCATGATAAAACAGGCAATTGGCGTATTAGCCGCACCACAGAACACAGCAATGAATCCTAACGAAGCAAGGAAAGGTCCGTATAACTGTAAGGGCCCCGCGAGAGCATTCCCTAAAGTAGAACCGATCGCAAATAACGGAGTCACTTCCCCTCCCTGAAAACCTGCACCTAAAGTTGTAGAGGTAAAAATCAGCTTCCACAGAAAGGTTAGCGGGGATACATCTTTTTCGAATGAGTCTGCGATCAGGGGTACACCTAATCCAAGGTAATCCCGTGACCCCACTAGATATACGAGCCCAATGACAATCACTCCACCAACCGCGCTCTTCAATACAGGATTTCCAAAAACACGGGTAAACCACTTTTTCAAGAAGTGAGTCAACTTGCTGAACAAAAGGCTGGTAAGACCAAACAGAATGGATGCCAGTACGACTTTGGCAAGAACACTGACGGTTAAGACGGGAATCTGTCCCACAGCGTAATGAATATGCCCGATTCCCCACAACTTAGTTGCAACCAAATTCCCTATAAAGCTTGCAATGAAACACGGGATTAATGCTTGATAGCTCATAAGACCAATCGCAATCACTTCAAGTCCAAAGATCGTGCCAGCCAGCGGAGTACCAAACACGGAACCAAATCCAGCGCTAATCCCGCACATAAGTAGAATGGTCCGATCACTTCCACCCGCTTTTACCAACTTACCGAAACCCTCTGCCAAACTTCCACCCATTTGAACGGCAGTACCTTCTCTACCTGCCGACCCTCCAAATAGATGCGTCACAAGTGTTCCGAATAAGACGAGCGGAGCCATCCGAAGCGGAATACTTTCATGACCATTCTGAATTCCCTCTATGATCAGATTATTTCCCTTCGAACTATTTTTCCCCAATTTTATATAGATGTAGCTAACTAATGCACCACCGACCGGTAGTAGAAATAACAACCACGAATGCTCTACGCGAAGGCCCGTTACATATTCCAAACTTGTTAGAAAGAACGCCGAGGCACTTCCCACGATCAAGCCGATCATTCCACCATACAACAGCCATTTGACGAGGAATCCCAGAACCGCAGCGTATGGAACCTTCTGAGTAAATGTTTGCCAATGATCCCGCGCTGTACTAAACATGACCTAACTCCCCTTTTTCGTGTAACCCTGAAATATGACGGACACAAATGGATAAAATTCGATTCACTCTATGTATCTATTGAATATATTATCATCAAGTTCAAACGATTAATATGAAATTTAGGCACGCAACCTGATCACCCATGACATAGAATGAAGCAAACTCGGAGAAAAGGTGATTCCATATGACCAATTTTCATAAAGCGTATCAAATAAAGAAGCGTCTTGCCGGAAGTATGCTGAGAAAGCGAGGGGTCCATGGCATCGGGATCGGTCTGAAAGACCCGGCTCATCCGAAGAAAGGTGCCGCGGTTGTTGTCTATGTCAATACTCTCTCCGCTGCAGGAGTTAAGAAACGTACCAAGAAAGGCCACCGCAATTCTCTTCATTTTCTTAAATTGAAATCAACAGCAGGAGTGCCCATTCGTATCGTCCGAACAGCGAAATTCCATAAGAATGGAACGCCGCCTTCTAAACAAAACTTCAAGGGTAGAATTCGGCCGTTAATTGGCGGATACAGTATCGGTACTACGGAAGAATCCGGTACTGCAGGTCTCATTGTGAGCCCAAAACGTTGCCCCCGTATTCGAAATATTCTAAGTAACAATCATGTACTTGCAAATGAAAATTCGTGTCGTAATTCTCCTACCTTGCAACCCGGGGGAGCTGATGGTGGCACATTAAAAAGAGACCTTATCGGACATATGAACCGCTTCGTCAAATTGCATAAAAGAAAAGTCAATTATTTAGACGCAGCAACTTCGAAGCCATTACGACGCAATCTCTTGAAGCCACGCTATGCCGTTTTTGGAACCGTACCCGGACACGTATGCTCTTATCGGGTCGGAGACCGCTTCAAGAAAGTAGGGCGAACGAGCGGAGTTGTAACAGGCATTGTAGACTCTATTCATACCGACATTCAAGTTGGATACGGAGGATATGGAAACTTAGGTACCATTACATTTAAGAACCAAAGTGTTATACGCGGCCAACGTCCTGTTTCACTTCCAGGAGACTCGGGTTCCGTCTGGCTGACTCGTCGAGGTAATTTAGCTGCGGCGGTAAACTTCGCCGGTTCTGGAGACGGACGTTTATCTATCTCCTACCCCGTAGAATGGTTTATGCAAGTGTTTGGAGACAGAGTTGCTCATTCTCGGAGTCGTGGTATTGTAAGACCACGTAAAAAAAGTAAGAAGAATTACCTTTTCACCAGTCCTTTAAACCCTAGAATTTTATCAAAAATCAAGGTGTTACGCCCGAGTAGAAAAGGATGCAAATGCAAATAACTCCCTAGACACAGAGAGATGATTGAGCAGCAATTACTGCTACTCAACCATCTTTCTGCTCCGGAAGTTATGTCTACGATATCTTATTCCATGAAATCTTTAAGTCTCTTACTGCGGCTTGGATGTCTGAGCTTCCGCAATGCTTTAGCTTCTATCTGACGAATCCGTTCACGAGTAACACCAAATTCTTTACCTACTTCTTCCAAGGTGCGTGTCCGGCCGTCATCAATCCCGAACCGAAGACGAAGTACATTCTCTTCACGTTCAGTCAGCGTGTCGAGCACCTCTTCAAGCTGTTCTTTGAGAAGTTCGTAAGCCGCAGCATCCGCTGGAGCCAATGCGTCCTTATCTTCAATGAAATCACCCAAATTCGAATCATTCTCTTCGCCAATTGGCGTTTCTAATGAAACGGGTTCTTGAGCTATTTTCATAATTTCTCGCACTTTTTCCGGCGAAAGTTCCATTTCCTTCGCAATTTCTTCCGGTGTAGGTTCACGGCCGATCTCTTGAAGTAACTGTCTCGAAATCCGAATCAGTTTATTAATGGTCTCCACCATATGGACTGGAATACGAATCGTTCTGGCCTGATCCGCGATCGCTCTCGTTATGGCTTGACGAATCCACCATGTTGCGTAAGTACTAAACTTAAAACCTTTGGAATAATCAAATTTCTCAACAGCCTTAATTAGACCCATATTGCCTTCTTGAATTAGATCGAGGAATACCATGCCACGACCAACATAACGCCGGGCAATACTCACTACGAGACGTAAATTAGCCTCAGCTAGTCTACGCTTGGCCTCTTCATCACCCTGTTCAATTCGTTTAGCGAGCTTTACTTCTTCTTCGCCAGACAGCAACGGTACTCGACCAATCTCTTTCAAATACATACGTACTGGGTCATCGATTTTGATGCCTGGTGGCAACGTTAAGTCATCTGTATAGCTCGGTTCATCGTGTTTCAGATCTTCTGACATGAATTTGACCCCCACCCTAAAAAAATAAAAAATGCTAAAGACTCACATTTTCCTCTAACATTTGTATATTTACATTGACATTTCACTGTAATGATGCTATTATAGAGGCGATTGAGAAATAATTAATATTATAATGACTACCCGTTATTTTATCACGAACGACAATTTAATACAAGTTAATTTTATAAACTAATATATGGTACCTAAAGCTGATTCTTCTACGAGGGTCAGTTTTTTTGATTCCTTAGTATTTCCACACTAACATATGATTAGTGGATCAACCCCAATTGCTTAGCTTGCTCTTCCGTGAGAATGAATTGTTCATTAATCCATATATCATCGCTATCCTCCGTTATACCAAACATGAGCATTATCGCCCCCCATATCCCCTTCTCAACCGCTTCACCTTGCGTGATGATGATTTTCATACATAACCAACTCCCTAGACTAATGTTTGTCCCCATATAAGGCTACCTGACCTATTTACACTATTATATGTAAGATCCAAACAATAAGTTGTGACTTAAACACATTTAAATCCGCTATACTTAAATATAATGACCACTTTTACATGGGAGGATACTAATGAAACTAACTTATCTAGGACATTCTTCAATACACATCAATACAGGTGAATTTCAATTGATTATTGATCCGTTCTTAAGTGGTAATCCAAATGCAGCACTTCAACCCGATGAGATCAAGGCCGATTATATTCTGCTGACTCATGGTCACTCCGACCATATTGGTGATACAGAGGAAATCGCCAAACGGAACGGTGCGACGATTATTGCCGTAGTTGAATTAGCCTATTATTTCGAGAGCAAGGGTTTTCAGACTATTGGAATGAACCTGGGCGGTTCTTGCACCTTCCCCTTCGGGAAGCTACAATTCACTCCAGCTCTACACAGTTCTTCCGTGCAAATAGATGGGGTAAATGTATTTTTAGGTTCTCCGGCAGGAATCTTGCTGAATATAGACGGGCATACCCTTTATCATTCCGGGGATACCGCGCTCTTCAGCGATCTAAAATTAATAGGAGATCGAAATTCAATTGATCTTGCCCTGCTCCCCATTGGTGATTTCTTCACTATGGGGCCCGAAGATGCCTTACTTGCAGCAGAGTGGTTGAAGGCAAGACATGTAATTCCAGTACATTATAATACGTTTCCACCCATTAATCAGGATGGCGAACAATTTGTAGCTAATTTGCAACCACTCGGAATTACAGGACATGCTCTAAAGCCAGGAGAATATCTCAATCTGAATGAGTTAAATTAAATCTATTATGAAGTACAAGCCTAAGCCTCCATTCACTCTAAACTCATGAGGAACGGAGGCTCTTTTTTCAAGGCAATTTTAATTCATGCCATTAATAATTCAGTCTATTAATTCCTTGCCTTTAGTCTCCGTACCCAGTACCAGCACGGCTATAACCCCTACTATTATCGTAACGAAGAAGATCCAGAAGATCGAACCAATCGCGACATCTCGCCCCACCAGGATACCTACTAGAAGGGGAGCAATTACGCCACCTATTCTCCCGAAGGAAGCTGCTAAACCAACACCCGTTGAACGAATACTTGTTGGGTAGAGCTCTGGTGTATAGGCATACATTCCACCCCATGCTCCTAAGTTAAAGAAGGATAAGCAAATACCTGCAGCAATCAACATACCTTCTGTAGAAGCGTTCCCGAACCAAGCCGCACTAACTGCCGTTAAGAGCAGATATACAATTAATACAAACTTTCGACCGAACTTCTCAATGAAATAAGCAGCTGTAAAGTATCCTGGAAGCTGAGCTAAAGTCATAATCAACACATATTGAAAGCTTCTTACCAAGCTAAATCCTTTTAGGACCATGACGGAAGGTAACCATAGAAACATACCATAATAGGAGAACACGACCGTGAACCAAAGGATCCATAACATGATTGTCGAACGTCGATGTGGTTTAGCCCATAAGGTGCGAAATCTGTGCCGCAAGGAGATGGGTTGTACCTTTGTTTGCAATGCTTGATTAGTAAATCGCGGAGAGTCATCTATAGCTTTCCGTAAATAGAGTGCATAGAAAACTGGAAGAGCCCCAATAAGGAACGCAATTTGCCAACCGTATTTCGGAATTACAAAATAGGCAATCAATGCGGCAACAATCCAACCAGCAGCCCAGAAACTTTCCAAGAGTACGACTGCCCTTCCCCGGTCTTTGGAAGCTACGGATTCAGACACTAATGTTGAGGCGACGGGCAGTTCTCCCCCTAGTCCAAATCCGGCAATAAAGCGCAATACGCACAATACCGCAAAACCAGTCGCCGCCGCAGACAACCCGCTCGCAATTGAGAAAATAAGTAACGTCCAGAGTAACACAGCTTTTCGACCAAATTTATCAGCCATTATCCCAGCAACAGCTGCACCAACCGCCATACCCACTAAATTGATACTATTGAAAAATCCAACTTGGAGCGGTGTTAGACTCCATTTCAGTGTAAGATCAGCTACTACAAAGGAAATAATGCCGACATCCATAGCATCAAACATCCAACTAAATCCAGCGCTCATCAATAATTTTCGTTGTTTTGGACTACGTACAATTTCAGGCACTTTCACCGTGTTCTCCCCTTAATATCCATTTAATTCTCATCTCTATCTATTTACTTAACTCGCGCTCTTTTTCGTCATTTTACGGTGTCTGATAATAAAGGCAACCATAAGGATGAACAAAAATACCACGTATGGCACAATTAGCTTACTCAAATTCACACCTGGAAATACAATCGGGGCACTAAGGATACCAAATAACCAAATGCTAGATAAATTTCCGACCATATTCGCCCAAGCATAAGAAATATTTTTCATTTTAGATATGGCGGACATGAAAGAAATAACATTGTTAGGTATGATCGGAATCGTACGTAGAAAAATAACTGCCCAAACCCCGTAACGATCAATACTTTCTTGCCACTTATGATATTTCTTTATTTTTTTAAACCATTTACGATTAAACCAATCGGCTAGAAAATATTCGCAAAGCAGGTAGACCACCATTCCCGCTACGGTTCCGACGATCCAACTAGCGAATAAACCCTTTGCAATGCCAAGAACTGAAAGATGGAGCATAAGTAGAGTGGCAAACGGAAAAATGCCAAACACGCCTTGAATAATTGCAAGTGGAATCGTGAGTAGTAAAATTGAAAAGCCGTCAAGTTGTGTTATCTCAACTAACCATTCTGTAATATGCTGTATCCATTCGTTCACGATCCGCTTCCCCATTCTTTATAATTACTTGTTGATATCTCATAGATTGTAATGAAGAAGATATTGAGGCCCCGATTTCCCTTCTCGAGTAGTCCCCGTATCTATAAAACCTGATTCTAAATACATCATTTTAGCAACGGTATTTCGATAATTAACAGCAAGCACAATTTCTCGGATATCCGGAAAATACAACTCCACAAACGCAGGCACTAACATCATCGCTCGCTTGGCGACTCCTTTTCCCTGATAGGGGGAATCTACTGATAATGATCGAAGCAGCATTACCTCTGGATTGGGAGAATATTCACTGATATCTCTACCACAATGTAATACAAAAAATCCCACTGGAATTTCATCACGTGTGATTACAACAGGGTAACGATTTCTATCATCCGTCGCTTCCTTCAGCGCTACCTTCGGAAGTAACGTAAATGCTAATTGTTCATCCGTTAGATGAAATTTTTCAAGGATCTCCTGATCACTCGGGTTCCAAAATTTCAAAGCAACATTTGGCTCTCTATGATCCATAGGTTCCTCCTAGATTAAGATTCTATTCTTCTCCCCAAAATAACTAAGTCTCGCTCTACCCCGTCTAAATTTGCAACCTTGGGTAGATGTGCCCATTGATCAAAACTAAACTTCCGCAAAAGAGCTAGGCTAGGTTCGTTATGCGCAAACACGAAACCAAGTAAGGTGCTGATCGATAGTCCCGGGCACGCGGCTATAGCTCTCTCAATTAACAAACGTCCGATACCACGAGCACGATAATCACTGGATATATAGATACTAATTTCTGCAGTTGCATTGTACGCAGGTCTACCGTAAAAAGATTGAAAACTAAGCCACGCGATGATATTGTCACCCGATTTCATCACCCACAAAGGGCGGAGTTCCGGGGAATGTTCATGAAACCAAGGTTTTTTGCTCTCTACAGTTACTGGTTCCAAATCGGCCGTGACCATCCGGCTTGCAACCGTCTCATTGTATATTTCTACTATTCGCTCTAAATCGTCGATACGTGCATCTTCAATAATGTAGGATTCAATCATATGCAATTTCTCCACCGTGAAAAAAGAGATGATAAATCTCCTCTCCCTTATACATAATCCGCTCTTCACCGCTAAATTGTACTAAATCCCCATTCCATGAACATTCATATTCGAAGTCCTTATTTCGATGGCTGGCAGGTCCTCGGTAGGGTGCATCTTGACAAACCAACATTAAACACTCTAACAGAAATTCCGGAAATCTCTGTACTGGATTCGCTGTTCTGCCATGATAATTCATTCCCCATACGGCCGTCTCGTTCAGCCTAACAATCTCTTGTCCGGAAAAATGTAACCCTCCAAAATAACTATCTAGATAACTGTAATTTCCTTTTGTATAGAGGATATCCTTCGTTCCAGGTCTGCTAGAAGCAACTCCATTATTACCAGAAGCATATGAATTACGTTTAGCTTCAACTAGGAAATCCCTAAACTCCTTCTCATTGTTCATCATAACGTTTTCCCCCAAATTCAACTTACTTGGAACTACCTCATCCATATCTTTATCAATTAATCTGTTTCATGCCTGATCTGCACGTAATGTTCCACAATCGGGAAAGGTTCATAGAAGTGATGGAGCAACGCCTTCCATTCTTCATACTGTGGTGACTGACGAAAGCCAATTTCATGATCCGTTAGCGTTCTCCATTTGACGAGTAGAATATATTTATTCTCGGTCTCAACACATTTATGTAGCTCGTGTTCCATATAACCATGCATTTGCGAAATGATCTTGGATGCCTTTCTGAAGTTGCTCTCAAAGTCATTAATTGTACCTGGTTTAACATGTAATTCGGCTACTTCAAGTATCATCTTCTATCCTCACCTTCCTTTTCCGTATATTCATTTATATTGCATCTCTACACCAAATCTAATTTTATAATTATACCATTCTAGCCGACTGAACAACAAGAACAAACGTTCTATATCTCAATTAAATGAAAAAACCTATTACAGAGAGGGATTTCTTTCTCCACAATAGGCTTATGAATATTAGCACAATATGATGATTATTTAACCGAGCATAACGCGATCATCTGAGAGCTTATGACCACTGATCACTTCAAACTCTCCAAGCAACTGCTCCATGGTCAAATGACCTTTTCTATCCTCATTTACATCGAGGATAATACGTCCATTATCCATCATGATCAAGCGATTGCCTAGACGAATAGCTTGTTCCATGTTATGGGTGACCATCAAAGTCGTCAATTTCAACTCGCTCACAATGTTCTGTGTAAGCTGTGTTACAAGTTCAGCACGGGCCGGATCTAGAGCCGCGGTATGCTCATCAAGTAGCAATATTTGAGGCTCGGTGAAACTGGCCATAAGTAAACTAAGCGCCTGACGTTCTCCGCCGGACAACGTACCTACTTTGGCACGAAGACGATCTTCAAGACCAATTCCAAGACGGCTAAGTTGCTCACGGAACAGCGAACGACGCTGAGACGTAACCCCTATGCGTAATCCGCGACCTTTGCCACGAGTGTAGGCCATGGCCAAGTTCTCTTCGATCGTCATATGCGGTGCAGTTCCAGCCATCGGATCCTGAAAGACACGACCAATCCAGCGGCTTCGCTTATACTCCGGCAGGTGACCTACATCATTTCCGTCGATAATAATTTGACCAACATCCGGTCTAAGAACACCGGAGATCATGTTCATCAACGTTGATTTTCCTGCTCCATTACTTCCAATCACGGTTACGAAATCCCCAGGTTGCAGTGTTAGATTCACATCTACCAGTGCAATCTTCTCATCTGGTGATCCGGGGTGGAACAACTTAGTTACATGTAAGAGTTGTAACATTAGAGTTCGCCCCCCAGACTTGTATGATCGGTTCCAGTAGTAATTTCACTTGAGCGTTTTTGCGCCATTGACTTCGCCTTACGGGACCTTTGCATCGTAGGAAGCACCAATGCCGCCACAACGATAACAGCTGTGATTAGCTTCAAATCGGTCTGCTCGATCCATTCAATCCGCAACGCAAGTGCATAGATGAAGCGGTACACTATCGCACCAAGCACCACAGCAAGGGTAGCAAAGATTACATTTCTTGCTCCGAAGATCGCTTCACCGATAATAACAGAGGCCAGTCCAATCACAATCATCCCTATACCGGAGGAGATATCCGCGAATCCAGAACTCTGGGCAATTAACCCACCGGACAGTGCAACCAGACCGTTAGAGAGACTAAGACCAAGGATAATTGTATGATCGGTATGTGCACCGAAACTACGGATCATCCGCTGATTGTCACCCGTTGCTCGGAGTGCTAAACCAAGATCTGTATGGAAGAATAAATCCAGTAATAGCTTCACAATGATTACAATAAACGGCATCAATAGTAGTTCTGATACCGAGCTGAATAACGTTTTTTCCCCTAATAAAGATACATTGGGCTTGCCCATAATCCTCATATTAATGGAGTACAGTGCGATCATCATTACAATCCCTGATAATAGACCGTTGATCCGACCTTTTGTATGAAGAAGCCCAGTAATCGCGCCTGCTACCATCCCACCACCAAATGCAGCAATTGTGGCAATCCAAGGCGCTACGCCACCTGTAATCATAACAGCAGCAATAGCACCACCCGTTGTAAAGCTACCGTCCACAGTCAGATCTGGGAAATCTAATATTCGAAATGTGATATATACCCCTAACGCCATTAGGGCATAGATCATTCCCGATTCAAGCGCTCCGATTAACGAGTTCATCATGATGCATACCTCCTAAATGTTGGTGGATACGCTATTCCAGAATGTTGTTCTCTTTGTCATTAACTTGATCTTTCATTGCGTCCGTCACTTCTATTCCTTGTTCGGCAGCCGCCTTCAAATTAAGAATCAAATCGAGTTTCTCTGGTACAGTTACTTTCATATCTCCTACTTTTTTACCGTTCTTCAGCACTTCAACAGCCATTTGACCAACTTGGTAACCATGATCATAGTATTTGAATCCTACTGTGGCAAAAGCACCCTTCTCTACTGAATCCCGATCACTGGAGAAGAAAGGCAGATCATTTTCATTCGCCACTTGAATAATTGTACTTACAGCTTCTACAACTGTGTTGTCTAAAGTAATATAAATTGCATCTACACGTCCTACCAAAGACTCTGCTGCTTGCTTTACTTCCGATGTATTCGTTACAGATGCCTTCACAAGCTTAATGCCATGTTTTTCGAGAGCTTTCTCAGCATAATCAGCCATAATCACTGCATTGGGTTCGCCTTGGTTTAACACGATACCTACATTCTTTACGTCTTTGACATTCTCGGCTAGGAAATCCATCAACTTCGAGATAGCCTCTGGATTCGTATCCGAAGCTCCGGAAATATTACCACCTGGTTTGTCTAAATTATCAATTAACTTCGCATCGATAGGATCAGTAACAGCCGCAAATAGGATCGGTGAATCTTTAACATTCTGAACAATTGCCTGAGCCGTTGGTGTAGCAATGGCAAGAACCAGATCGTATTTCTCACCGGCGATTTTTTGAGCAATTGTATTATTATTGTTCTGATCACCTTGTGCATTGTTATAATCTAGCGTTAGATTTTCTTTTTCTATGATACCGGCATCTTTAAGCGCTGCTAGAAAACCTTCACGTGTCGCATCTAGTGAGGGATGCTCCACAATCTGCGAGACAGCAATTTTATAAGAATCCTTCTCTGCTGCGCTTCCCCCATCACCACTACCACTACTTTTGTTATTGTTGTTGCCACATCCTACAACACTGATCAACATCGCTGATACCGCTAACAGTAAACCGATTTTCTTCTTCATTTGAAATGCCCCCCTTAAAAGTATCAACTCTATTATTTCAAAATAGAGCACAGCCGCTTTAACGCTTTTATTCGTTAAAGCATATACATGTGAGTTTGCCCCACATCTTCTCATTCGATATGTTATTCCTATATTAAATGGTGGTTAATTATCCGTCAATCGGAATTATTGAGTTCGTGCTTAATATAGGAATAAAGAAAGATGACTCCTATATGAAATCAGAAGTCATCTATTTAATAACGGCAAAGGATATCAGAATCTATGGAATTACTTTCCAAACATCGGCCCCAGTTGAACCAGGCGTTTCACCTAGTGTCCACCATTTAGCTTCGTAGTTAACTCCGTTATGCGTCACCTTGTTGCCACCCACATAGACCGTAGACACGTTCCATGCTGTATAAGTGGTAGGAGCTGCTGGTGTTGTAACATTTAACGTATTACTCGCTATTGATACATTACCCGCGGCATCAACTGCTTTTATTGTAAAGGCATAGGCCGTACTAGGCGTTAGATTGGTGACGGAATAGGCAAGGATCGACCCAGATACCGTATCAATGAGCGTGGTCCCGCGGTAAATTTGATAAGAGGTCACTGCAATGTTGTCACTTGAAGCGTTCCACATCAAAGGTACCGTAGTCGAGGTTGTACTACCCATTACATGCAGGCTCGTTGGGGCTGATGGAGGATCAACATCCGGTCCTGTGACAACAAGGGTCGTGATTGAGGCCGTATTGCTCGCAGCGGATACATTGCCAGCATCATCGACAGCTCTTACCGTTAAATTAAAAGCTGTATTAGAGGTCAGGCCGGTCAAATTGTAACTTAGAGCTCCATTAGTGGAAGCAATCTGTGTTGAACCATTGAAGATCCGGTAGCTAGTTACACCAACGTTGTCCGTGGCCGCCGTCCAGGTAACTGTAGCACTTGTCGTTGCGATATTAGATACGACCAGACCTGTAGGAGCTGTTGGAGCTACAGTATCGAGATTGCCAGGAAAATTAACATCGATGACATTATAGAATGCGTTGGCTGTATCTGCTATTTCCCACACTGCCAGTATGACTTGATATCCCGTTCTATTAGGAACATTACAAGTGTCAGAATAAGTATTGTCAGGTGTTCCGCTATAGGAAACGCTGCAAAATGGTGTTAAATCGAATGAAGCACGTGTAAGCGGAGCATTTGGATTCCAGTCTTGCTTGGTCATGTAATACTTCCAACTTGATGTAGAGTGTGGAACTTTTATATTCCAGTTGAACGTAGTCGTACCCGGGCTGATGTTTACCTTTGTCCAACGGGTCGCCGATTGCTCATCAAGTGCGGCGAATGCACCGTTGGCGCTGGCAATTTTACCATCAGCCGGACCTGCTGCAGGAAACCCTTTCAGTGCCTCAAGACTATATGGCTCATAAATGATGAGACCACAATTGTTATTAATTCCACTGGCACATAGCGCTGCACGGCTAGATGGATTGTTAACGTAACCATGAGCTGTGGCTTTCCCCTCGAACACAAAGAGCATAGCGATAGTCAACATAAGCATCATACCGCCGGCGACTAGTACTTTTATCATTCGTGATTGAGTTAAACGTAGAGTTGTCATTATAAACCCCCTCCTTTTAGTGGTAAAAGTTAGAGCTAAGTTACCTCCACATGTTAGCAGCAAATACCCAAGCACGACCTCCCTTCATCTTCGCAGTCCATGATCAACCTAAGAACCAATATCCTTGTGACACCCGCCCTACCCTCCTTCAGTAAGATTGTGTATATAAACTCTCAGTGAGTTTATACTAAAATGACAAATCACCTCATTGTAACCGATTACATAAGTGATTAGTGCTTGAAACTATATGTAAACCTTTCACATGTAATTACGAAATAGACTCCTAAACTCGTATCATTTGTCACACATATATTAACATTATATGTCATATTTAACAACCTATTTATAGATATTTTTTACATTTATTCCTCGTGGAACCAAATAGTCCGTATGGATTGTAACCAATCTATAAACCTCCTAATCAAATGATAGATAACTCAATTCATCTCCAAAAAAATCGAATGTACACTTACCTCTTCAGCACCCTGTATAGTATAATGTTCAAATCTGCGTCAAACTGTGATCCAAGTAGAAAGGATGTTTCAACGTATGAGCTCAAACACTAGTAATCCTCCTAACTCAAAAAGTCCAATATCTTCTTCAAAGCGTATGAAGTCAGCGCTTATTCTTGGTAGTCTATCTGCCTTCGGACCGCTCTGTCTGGACATGTATCTACCTGCTTTGCCAAATTTAGCGAACGAACTAAATACCAGCGCCTCCATGGCACAGCTAAGCCTGACCGCTTGCTTGCTCGGACTAGCTCTCGGCCAGCTAGTTGCAGGTCCTCTAAGTGATGTGCGCGGACGACGCACACCGCTAATCGTAGCGTTGATCATCTATGCTATTAGTTCACTTCTCTGCGTCTTCGCCCCTTCCGCATGGTTCCTAATTGGGTTTCGATTCATTCAGGGCTTAGCAGGAGCTGCGGGGATCGTTATCTCACGTGCGGTCGTTCGTGACATGTATTCAGGCACGGAGCTCACGAAATTCTTCTCGCTCCTAATGCTAGTCAATGGGGCGGCTCCGATCCTGGCCCCGTTATTTGGCGGTCAACTGCTGAATTTCGTGTCATGGCGTGGTGTATTCGTTGTCCTCAGTCTGATTGGCGTAGCAATGTTGCTGGCTGTCCTATTCGGTCTTCCCGAAACTTTACCTAAGGAGCGGCGCCAATCCGGTGGTATGAACGAGACGTTATCAACCTTCCGACGGTTGCTGAGAGATAGAATATTTATTGGCTACTGTTTAGCCCAAGGTCTCGTCACAGCAGCGATGTTCGGATATATATCAGGATCTTCCTTTGTCCTTCAAAACATATTTCATGTATCAGAGCAAATGTATAGTCTCATCTTCGCTATCAACGGGGTCGGCATTATCATTGCCAGTCAAACAACCGGCCGACTTGCTGGAAGATTCAAAGAATCTTCCCTACTTGCTTTTGGGCTAGGGCTAGCCGGTGTATCCTCCATCGCCTTGCTTACCGTCATATTGACGGGTGGTGGTTTAATAGCCATTCTGATCCCATTATTCCTCATCGTATCTTGCGTCGGTATCGTAGGAACTTCAACTTTCGCGTTAGCAATGAATAGTCAAAGTAAATCAGCAGGCAGTGCGTCAGCCCTGCTTGGCTTACTTCCTTATATTCTTGGTGCTGCAGTCGCCCCACTCGTTGGTCTTGGTGGCGACAAAACGGCAGTCCCAATGGGTATCGTCATTATTGTAGCTAACCTCAGTGCGGTTATCTGCTACTTGTTTGTTGTTCGTAGAGCTCAGGTTAAATTAAAGGCCGCTTCATAATTTGATTTAATTGGGAGGGACATACCGAATGAATGATAGATACCCGATTGGTGAGTTTAAGTGTTCAGAAATAATTTCACATGAAGAAGTAACAGAATGGATTAATGAAATACGCGAATTTCCGAGTAGGCTAGTAGAGGTAGTAAGTAATTTAACAGATGTAGAGCTAAATAAAACCTATCGCGAGAATGGTTGGACGATACGTCAAGTTGTACATCATATAGCTGATAGCCATATGAACGCTTTTATTAGGTTTAAATTAGCCTTAACCGAAGACAATCCAACGATTAAACCATATGATCAAGATGAATGGGCCAAATTAGCAGATTGTAAACTTCCAATTGAAACATCTCTTAGCATCATTGAAAGTTTGCATGAACGCTGGAGTTATTTGCTTCAAAGTCTGTCTGAAGAGCAACTAAATAGAACCTTTCATCATCCTGATTCCGGATTAGTCCGTGTTGAAAGAAACATTGGCATTTACGCTTGGCATGGCAATCATCATTTAGCACATATAAAAAATGCTCTAGAGTAAAGCTTGTACCATGTTACTCCATTGATGCAACTGAACAGAACAGGAGCTTGCCATATTTGTGGCAAGCTCCTGTTTTTGATTAAATATTTCTAATACTTTAAGAAGATATTATATATTTTTTGCTAATACATACAGTCCAGGAACTGCTCTAAAACCCAGATAGTCTCTGTTAATTTTCAACATCGGGGTATTCATGGAATCATTATTCGTTCGCATATATTGGGGCTGCTTCTCCAAAGCGGCTTCAATACTCTTAATTTTTAGCGCTTGGGCAATACCACGGCCCCTATGTGAACTTCTCACTCCCGTAAATTCATGGTAGAAGCTAGAGGTAGCCCCCTTATAAAGTACATGGGCAACTCCTACCCATTGATTATTCTCTATCGCAACAAAGAGATAATTAGGGCTTGAACCCGGAAGGTCCAATGTCCACTTTTTCCATTCTTGCTGATCAAAATATTCACCACTAAAACCAGGAATATCATAACTTGTGTCTCTGTACAACTCATACAGCGCCTGCTCTTTCAGAGCGATTTCTCCATCCAGTTTATCCAGAGAAGTTATAACCACTCCAGTCTCTTCTACCTTTGAAATACCAGGAAGATATTCCTCCAACTTAAATGTCGATAAATCCAGGACAGATTCAAATACATGTCTATTGATCTTAAATCCAAGTTGAGTTGCAAACTGAAGGGCAGAATTATCTTCATCCCGTATTTCATAATTCAATTTACTTGCACCAATCGAATGTGCCCATTGCTCCAAATGGCGGTACACCTCTTGCCCTATCCCCATATGACGATAGCGTGGATCAACAACAAGCCGATGATTTAGTTCACCATGAGCCGTCCACGGCGCTCTCCACGATATACCATACGCAATAGGAATATCAGCAGCATTAACAGCTACAATAACATACCGATCAAAACCAGCTAACAACTTATTCTCATCCCGATACAAATGCCCTTGTGATGGAATTTTGGAGTCATCTAGTTCTAGATCTTGAGCAGTTATGGGTTCCGGCAGACATGTATTCAAAACTTCTGCAATATAAGGATAATCCTGTGGTAACTTTACTTTTCGCACAACAACCTGCATAATTCACCCCGATAATCCTTCATTTATTACAACAAAAATTCTACCTCAGACCAATGTCATGGAAACGATTATCAAGAGATTCACGCATCCACCATCTAAGTTTCTCTATGGCATTCGCTTCTTTTTCTTTAGCTTCTTGGACAAGAGCAACTAGTAGAGTTACTTGAGGATGATTGTTTAACGCAATATCGCTAATTTCTTGTCGCCATTCAACTAACAAACATGCTACCTCTGTAAAAATAGCTGCAACTCGACCATATTCCTCTGCTGCTTGAACAATCTCTGGCCACATTCGAGATAGTTCCCTTATGTATAAACTGATATCCCGCTTAGCTCCTGCATAATACCCAATAACAGACGCTCCATCTTTAGCGATGTAATCACCTGTCTGTATTGCAGAAATGATCGCATCATACGCCAACCGACCGCAAGCATATTCTCCTTCAGGAAGCATGGGATCATGTGTCTCCCATTTATAAATCGCTTGTATAAGTGACTCTCTGTAAATCTCTATCTCTTCTAGCTCAATCTTATTTTCGAAAAATTGATAATACCAATACGGTGTTTCATTACGGCCAAAATCATCATAAGCCAAACTCTTTAATCCATCATGAATCCCCTGCTCGTTGCCTTCACCATCAGAGTAATATAATACTTGCTTATCGTCATCATACCCCGCGACCACAACAAATCTGTCCTTCCAAACGACAACCCCAATTCCGTTATCTATGGACTCCTTGATCATCCCAACTGCTTGTTTCTGATAGAGTGGGAATGTACTTTCAAAATTAAATCCAGCTCCTTGAGAAGCAGCAATCCCAATAAAATCAGCAGCGATAAAATTCTCTGCCATCCAGTTATATGCTGTAGTAGACTCCACCTGTAAAGAGCGTTGTACTGTAAAACGAAACCCGGCTACAGTCATCCCCGTTAGCATAGATTTTGAGCAAGTGATCCATCCCCGGTGTGACAATATGGCGTGCATGGCATCAATATATGATTGTGTGGCATTGGTCATCCTCAGACCATCCAACAAGACAGCTGGCATTTCATTCACTCCTTCCGCCAACCCTAACGCGCCGAATGTGTTCCCCATCTAGGTAGGGTTGTACGTTTTGGGTCAGGGAATCCGGCTGAAATTTGCTTGAATATTCCCATGGCCTGGTCCTCAAGCAACCTTGCTGATTCAAGTGACTGAATAAACAATTGAAGGAATGTGGGATCAATTCTCCGTGCCTCCCTATCCTTAACAATACAAGTCGCTGCGATTTCCATGTGCTGGAGTAGTTGCTCAAAGAGCCCCACAACATCCTTTAATCCTGCCCATGTCCCCTGAATATATTGCAAATAGTTTCTAATCTCCGTCCGGGAAACAATGTGCGAATCCAAAATATACATCGCCCCACCAGCATCGTAATCACCACTATTAAGTGCATTAATCCAATAAGTATAAGCCTCTTTACCATTGGCTACTTCCTTACCCGGTAGTAACTTAAAAGGAGTGTCCCAATCATGAATAGCCAGCCGCAATGACTCCAGAATGGATTGCTCTATCGGAATATCTACCTTCTCCCCAATGGTTTGATAATACCAGAAAGAGGTAAAATTCAATCCAAAGTTGTCATACAAGATAATCTGGTCGTCACTTGATATTCCATCCTTAGCAAAAAACACACGATCCACATCATCATACCCATGAATGACACCAAACTCTGGAATCCAGTATATAACACCCATTCCTTGATCAAGGTTTTGTCTAGTATCTTGAATGGCAGCTTGCTGGAAATGCCGGAATGTTGAATGTCTGACACGCCCTGAATCTGTAATGGTTAAATAGCCCAAATTATCAACTGCAGGCTGATGCTCAGTCCCCCATTGTCCGTAGGCTGTCACCGACATCGGTAGCAGGCGTTCATGTATACTCAACTTAAAGGCCATACCTGTTAGCCCAGAAAGCAGATACTTAGGTCCGTCAAATTGACCCGCAGCGCTTAGCACTGCATACAAACTATCAATAAAAGATTTTGATTCCCGCTTCATCACGAGCTTCTCCAGATAAATACTGGACAATTTCATGCCTCCCCAAATTGTATTACTCTAGGATTTTGATTCATCTTGGTTAGTTGTTGATATGTCCAAAGAAGCCAACGTTCGGTGGCATCTTGCAGATAGTTGGTTTCTCAGCCAATGCGGTGACAGTAGCGCTTCCCACTCTGAGATCAGCAAATGTTGAAGAAAAGAAGCCGTATCATAGAATTCAACATCAATATAACTACCTTCTCTGGAAATAATGCGATATCCCATCCACGTCTCTTGATTTACCTCATGTTGTAGCTTAAGCTTAGCCACAAAAGGCTGAAGAAGAGGTGATTTCCCACGCTCTATTTCGACCTCCATATCAGCTGTACGTTCAAACCGAATTGCAGTAACTCTTACATGCAAGATATCATCCAGTCGAAAAGAAAGTTGCTTATCCTGCTGATCACAATAGGCGATCACATAGTCACTGTTATACCGGGACGTCATTTGCAATGGGCAGATATAATATTCCTTCTCCCCCTCACGATTCCGGTATGTGATATAAACGGTATTACACTCCTCAATAGCGTGGGATAATAACTCCATGTTATGAATCGTTAAAGGCAGAACATCAAACACAGGCAACCGCTCATTTACCTTTTCATCCCCAGATTCGGAGAAATGCTCCAATAAATGCGCCACCCGTCTAATTGAACGACTACTCTCATATTGATGATTACGATAACGGTGAGCTAGGTATTTAAGTATCTTCTGCTCCTCTTCTGTGATATAGACATTTGGTAATACATAAGTATCATCTTCATAGCAATATCCTCGCTTCTTTGCTACATAGAATAATGGAGCATGCATAGACATCTCCATGTACTCTATATCCCGTTGTGCCTGTCGTTTGGAAATCTCAAATTTCTTCGCAATGAGAGTACTATTAGGATAATTCTCCGCTCTGATCTGTTGATCAATCCATTGAATTCGATGCAAGCTACTCACAGGTTAAAACTCCTTTATCGTTCCCTTTTCGTACGGTTCAAGCCATCTTATGTAGTTAGAGCATCTACTTTGACCTGATCCGCCTTTGAACATCTCTTACATACTTTTACCACAGAACCATCTGATTTGGCACAGGAATATAACAATTTTATTCTAGTACTATTACAAATCGGACAAGTTCCCCGTCCACGTGAAGGAAGATTCCATATTGCATGCCCTCTTTTTGTTTTTGCCACAGTTTTTATTCTCCTTTGTCCTCGTTGATATGTTACAAGGACAATTATAAAACACCTGCTACGACATATAATGTCGTAGCAGGTGAAGCTAACAATTAAGTATCCATATATCCATGTGCCCCTTGGATTATGGAGAATTTTCTTAACTTACGAAATACATAAAGTATTGGAACTTAGTACTAATTACGAGTGTTATAATAGTTGTAAGGAGCGATGCGATATATGGATCAAGATTCTGTTGATGTAAATTCACTTACAGACGATATGCTGGTGCTTCAAGCTCGAGATGGTCAGAGCCAAGCGTTTAATGAATTAATGACCCGTCATCGAAAGAAGGCACTCCACATAGCAACAAAAATAACGAATGATCCCCATTTAGCAGAGGATGTCGTACAAGAAGCTTTGATGAATGCATTTCTGCACCTCGGATCACTTGAACATATCGAACGATTTGTTCCATGGTTTCAGCGTATTATTACAAATCAAGCCTTGATGCACGTCAGACGTGGTGGTCCCTATGCTAAAGAGAAACCTTTCTCCGCCTACACTATGTGTTCTGATCAAGATAATCACAATCAAGGAGATGATTTTCCGATAGACCTTATCTTGAATACTTTAGCTAGAAACGCTAATCTATTACGACATGAGGACGAAGATCCCATAGACTCAGCTATAAGACTAGAGACAAATGACATGTTACGAAGCTTACTTCATTGCCTAAACCCTAAGGAACGCGAAATGTTCGAAGCCCACTTTTTCAAGCAATATTCACCTCAGGAAATCGCAGCTATGTGTTCCACCTCCTCCAGCAATGTTTATACAACACTATCCCGCTCCAGACGGAAAATTCAACAGACACAATTCCAAAGTAACCTGACACGTTATTTACATACACGCAGTAATCATCCTTTTAGCATTAATAATGAACTTCAAGACCACGGCATTTACATAGGAGAAATATGGGATACCTATTCGCTATGTGTGATGCATGCATTACAATACAGCACCCACCACCAAGACTCACAATTTTCGATGGCCGAGATCATGGGTCTGACTGGGCAAGCCTTCCGCATTCAAATTCATCGTAATCAATTGGATCTAGCAGGAGTAACCACATATAATTGGCGAAATACGTTTAGCAAAGGATTGTTGAATCTCGGTTATGCACCACGCTCACTTGGTGAAGGACTGCGGATTCCCCAAACGAACGAGCTTCTAATCGATGCATTTTCGTTTGTCCACGAGTCTATAGATCAAGGAAATCCTGTTATTGTATGGGGCATTCAACAGCCCTTTTTCAGTTTGATTCATGGGTATGACGATCGACAGAGATCATTTCGAATCAAAGGATTCTTCCAACAAAAGACTATTGATTATGAACAATTTGGACGGGAATGGAGTGCCGATTTGTTCGTATTGACGCTAGGAACTGCGTATGAGATCAAACCTATCGATTCTTTACGCGGGGCATTAAGTATGATTATTACGCACGCTGAAGGTGCTGAACGAAGTATCCATCCCGAATATATCCAAGGAGTTCCCGCCTATGATGCTTGGATTTCCGCGCTCTCTCAAGGACATATTGATCACCTTGCAAATGCATATAATGTATGGTTTATATCTAATGCTCGTTCTTTTGCAGTGGAATTTCTCAACACCATCGCCGAGCACCATGATGATGATGTATACGGATCATTAGGGCTGGAGCTTTCTACTCTTGCGACCCAAGCCTCTTCCCATTATGTCGTGGCCTTACAAGCACTTTATGAGTTACGCAAACTATTTCCTTTTCCTAACGGTGGAAATCCCCACTTAACGAATAATAGAGATGCTGGTATTAAACTGCTTAAGCAAGTAAAAATGTCAGAACAACAAGGGCTTAACACACTAAAAAGCATGCTACAAATCTTATGTCGTTAACCTGAATATAAATTGTTGTAAGATTTTCCTGACCGTTGGCATCGATACTAATGGAGGCTGTAAAGAGTCAATCCATAAACAACGGAGGGGTAAAAATGAAAAATCGTTTGTTGATGAGTTTCACTTGTATGGCGATAGTTTTTGTGGGTTGTAATGTGGTTACAGAGGAAAATTTTCAAGGGGTGACTCCATTCCGTGGGGATCTTCACAATACAGGTGTTTCTGTCACCCAAGGATTGCCTGAACTTACCGGAGAAAAGTGGAAGATACAGATCCCTGGAGAAATTCATAGCTCTCTAGTGTTGGCAGATGGGACTTTATATTTTGGCACCGAGGAAGGACACTTTTATGCGGTTAATGCCACCGATGGAGAGATCGTCTGGGATGTCATTTTCGATGGAAAAATAAGATCAAGCGCTGCTATTTACGAAAATATGCTCTATTTTACAGATACAACCTCCACTCTGTATGCATTAGATCAAGAAGATGGAAGCGTGAAATGGAAGCAGAAACTCGATGATAGTTTCAGTAATGGAGACAAAAGCGATGAATGGGATTATTTCATTGGTTCACCAACCGTCGATCAGGATATCATTTATGTAGGTGGTGAAGGACCATTCTTCTATGCTGTTAACCGCCAAGACGGAACCATCAAATGGGAATTTAAGACTTCGTCTTTCGTTCATGGGAAGGCTGCAATAGCTGACGGCAAGGTTTATTTTGCTGATATGTCAGGCTCTGTGGTCTCTCTAGATCAACAAACCGGGGAACAAATATGGTTACAGAATTACGGCGTTATTCAATCAAGTCTGGCATTTAAGGACGACGTCTTATATTTTGGATCACGTGATAACTATGTCTATGCACTCGATGCCAAAACAGGTGAAATAAAATGGACTCACCTTACTCCAAGAGGCTCATGGGTCACATCTTCTGCCGCGGTCAACGATCAGTATGTCGCTATAGGTTCATCCGATTCCTATTTACTACATGTCTTCGACAGCCAAAGTGGTAAAAATCTTTTCGATTTCGAATTAATTAGCCGAGTGTTCTCCTCGCCTGTCATAGTTGATCAAATTGCATATTTCGGTACTGGTCATACAAATGGTGGTGGAAGGGAAAGGGACGCCTTCTTTGCTTTAAACTTGGAGACAGGGCAGGAGCTATGGCGCTTTGAAGGAACAAAAACACCGATTCTCTCAAGTCCCGTTGTTGCGGATGGGGTCGTATTTTTTGCTACAAAAGACGGTATCGTATACGCTTTGCATTGAGATATACAAAATGACAAAGAAAATGGAGTGCCAACTGGCAACAGTTATGGCACTCCGCTTTTTGTGTCCTACTCTATCATGTAGATTAGCTATATAATTCAACCACTTGTACATACTTTCTCTCTACGGTAGCAAGTTCAGATTCTACCTTACGTTTTGCAGATTCGAGTCCAGACTGCACTATATTAATCTTGGATTTCTTCTCTCTCACCTGGTCTAATGTATCATTAATCCGCCCCTGAACAAGCCAATCCGTAATCAGTCCATCAAAGAAATAATCACCGAATTTTAGCGCCCCACTAATCTCCATATCCACTGGCAAATGCTCGCCCACATCACCTAGTTCTTTCTGGAAACGACGAAGACTATTCTGTGCAGTATAGATATGTTCCATAGCCTCATCAACGCGGCTGTGTTTAATATGCGTGGAGATCATCCCACCTCCGAGCATATCATAGGTTCCCCAGTTCTTGGCGGAACTCAGGTCGTCTTCAGCACGACCCAAATCATAAATCACCGACTGACCCGCCTGTACAGCTTCGTTTAGCTCCTTGTATTGGACTTTCAAATCTGCTTGGCGTTCAGTTAATTCCTTAAGCTCTACATTATCCCGAACAATCTGCTCCTCTTTAGTCCGGAATAATTGATCATAATCCATCTTCCAGAATCGAACTTCCTTCAATTGAAGCTCTAAATGATTGATTTGCTCAAGTGTATCTGTAACTGCACGTTCGGCTTCTCCGTATTTAAGCTTAGCCTCAAATAATTCCCGTTGTTCTTGATCAAGTTTCTCTTCTTTTTTACCAAGAATCGTATAGAAAAAATAAGTCAGTGACATGCCTGATAGCTTCTCAACATCCTTCTCCTCAGAAATAAGTCTGTTTTGCCACATATCCCTTTTAGACTCCAACTCGGCAAGCTCCTCCTGAAGTTGACCCAGGCGAGTCTCCCACTTCTCTTTCTTACGTCCAAGTTCCTTAAGCTCGATCAGACGTGCGTTCAGATCCTCAAACAAAACAATCACTCCTCTCTCAACTATGTTATGGTGAAACGATCAGGACATAACTATTTAATCACCCCAGACTAGGGCACCTTTCTCTTCTACCTTCTGTACAACGTATTCACACAAGCGGTGACTTTCTAGCGCATCACGTGCAGAGATCATCGGTTGTGTATTATCCCTGATACAGGAGATAAAATGAGTAATCATTTGTTCAAACCCTCGGCGATATAACACGGGATCCCAATCCTTAAATGTAAGCCTACCTTCTGCTCCCCCGATAAAATGAGCCTCCCGATTCAGCCCTTCGATGACCCATTTATTGCCTGGATTCATCACTTCCAATGTTTCTTCATTCGTTCCCGAATCACGATTCATCAGTCCTGTGAAGGTAAATCCATCACCTTGTAATTGAAGCATAACATAATGGAGCTTGCCTTCCTGAATATAGGAGGAAACGGATGTTTCCTTAATCTCTCCAGGAGCCAGAAAGCGAATCGTATCGACTACATGAATGAAATCATCCAATACAAAGCGGCGAGCAAAATCTGGAGAAGCCATTCTATTCTTCTGTAAATGAACCAACCGTAGGTCATCCTTCTCTTTCATTGCCGCATACATCGGTGCAAATCGTCGATTAAATCCAACCATGAGCGTGACGCCATACTCTTCCGCTAATTCAACAATTCTCTTCGATTCTTCATAATGGTATGAGATCGGCTTATCTACAAACACATGAATTCCGTTCTTGATCAACTGTTCCGCAATCTCCACATGTGAATCTGTGCTCGTATGAATAAATGCGGCATCAACCCCAGCTTGAATAAGTTCTTCAACACTTTCCACCGTTTCCTTAACACGATACTTGTTCGCTAATTGCTCCAACTTCTCACGGTTCCGGGTACAAAATACAAGTTCAATATGTTCAACTTCTGTAATCACCGGCAAATAAGCCTTGCAAGCAATACTTCCGAGTCCTATAATTCCAATTCGCATTTTACATCCTCCTAGGATCGTTATTAATATAACGTTACCATTCATTATATAGGGTTATGGACAAACTGACGACTTTCAGAATATCCATCTTCTAATTCTCTCTTTACAATCTTATGTTAATCTAAGGAAGTTTTTATAGACGTTTATTAGAGTATCACGAAGTGAGGAGATCCTAATTTGGATACATCGAAACCGCTCAATAAGCCAATACAAAAGAGTAGATTTCTACAGACAGTAGAAATATTAGGCGTGTCAGCCAAACTTGGTATGACCTCATTCGGTGGCCCTATCGCCCATCTTGGTTACTATCATGAAGAATACGTGAGTCGGCGCAAATGGTTGGATGAACGAAGTTATGCCGATCTTGTGGCTCTGTGTCAATTCCTACCCGGTCCAGCCAGTAGTCAGGTCGGCATTGGTATTGGTCTTAGCCGTGGCGGAGTTCTGGGCGCCATTGCTGCATGGCTGGGATTTACGTTACCTTCTGCCATTGTGCTTATTGTCTTTGCCCTATTCATGCAAGGGATGGATGTCGGAAGCGCCTTTTGGCTTCATGGACTGAAACTTACAGCCGTATCCATCGTAGCTCAGGCGGTATGGAGCATGGGACGAAAGCTCGCGACGGGGCGCAGTCGGGCCACGATCGCGATACTTGCAGCCGCAATCTCCCTCATCTGGCCAAACGCCTTCATACAGGTGTTCGTCATTGCCATCGCTGGTATAGTCGGCTTATGGTTGTATCGTAAATCAACCGATTCCCAGGCCGAATCTACTTTCTTCGTCCCTATTTCTCGGAAATGGTCGGTCGTTTGTTTGGTGCTCTATTTCGGCCTTCTTCTAATCCTTCCGCTGCTAGTTCGTATATTTGGCGGCGGCGGAACGACAAACGGACTGTTGCTGTTTGATAGCTTCTATCGAACGGGTTCGCTCGTCTTTGGAGGCGGTCATGTTGTTCTCCCCCTACTTCAAGGTGAAGTTATTCATACCGGATGGGTTACGGAGTCTGATTTTCTTGCCGGATACGGGCTGGTCCAAGCTGTCCCCGGACCTCTCTTCACATTCGCATCTTACTTGGGAGTACTAATTAGCGGCATTCCTGGCGCTATTATTGCTACAATAGCCATTTTCCTGCCCGCATTCCTACTCATTGTTGGCGTTCTCCCGTTCTGGAACAGTTTGCGACACAATAACAATGTACAGGGTGCATTACAAGGTGTTAATGCCGCAGTTGTCGGCATCCTGCTAGCCGCTCTATATAATCCAATCTGGACGACTTCCGTCAACACTGCCTTGGACTTCGTTCTAGTACTACTATTGTTTGGCATGCTAATCTACTGGAAGCTTCCCTCTTGGAGCGTTGTCTTAGCGGGTGCTGCTGGAGGAGTACTCCTAGGAATATTGGGTAGTTAATTCTATTCGATCTAAGAATATTAAGGCTCATAGATCATTTTTCGAGTCATTCCACCATCAATAACCAAATTAGCCCCCGTCACAAACGTATTATCGGGATGGGTTAGATAAAGACAGGCTTCTGCAATATCAGAAGGCCTCCCTACTCGTCCCGCCGGATGTTGACGGTGGTCAATCTCTGTAAGAACACTATAGTCACCTGTCTCGATCCAGCCTGGGCTAATACAATTCACCGTAATGCCATCGCTACCAAGTGACACTGCGAGCGCATGGCTTAAGGATACGATGGCTCCTTTTGAAGCAGCATACGCCTCAGATCCGGGTTCTGACATGAGAGCTCGCGTAGATGAAATATTTACGATAGAGCCCCCATTCTTGTTCCTCTTCATATATTTAGCAGCTTCCTTAGAAGCTAGAAAGCAACTTCGTACGTTGGTGTTTAACACATCATCCCATTCATCTATTGTTAGTTCATATGGAGATTTGAAGCGAGATACACCCGCATTATTAATTAAAATATCAATACTCCCGAATTTCTCATAGGTAATTGAAATAACATTTGTGATGTCAGCTTCTTTTCTGACATCACAAGGTACAAAAATAACCTCTCCACCCATCTGACTTATCTCGTTAGCAGCCTGTTCACCATTTTGTGTATTGATATCTGCTAACACAACAGATGCCCCTCGGCGAGCATAGGCTTCCGCCACTCCTCTGCCTATACCATTTCCAGCCCCTGTAACGATTACCGTATGATGTTCGAACGACATGCGCATTACCTCCCTAACGGATTAAAGTTCGAGTTGAAAATTTAGCTATGCTTAACGCGATTCTATCTTAACAATGATCACGACATTACGCTCGTTCTGCCACAAGGAGCCGGATTAATTCAGGGAGCCAATCATCGATAGCATCGAATTGATATCCAGCCCGCTCCGCTTTGGACGTATCCATGAACCAAGACGACGGTACGCCGAACGGTGACATATCCGCCTGTTCCGTCTCCGGCTGAATAACTGCAGCAACTCCTGTCTCTCTTTCAATCAAGGAAATGATCTCCCTAATGGTAAGTTTCCCGTTTGAACAGGCATTAACCGGCCCTGTTATAGGTGAGCTTCCCAGCCAATTCAGAAAAGATGCCGCCCCCGCAGAAGTGATCAATGAGATGGCCGCTTCCGGATTTGGTATGCCAATTGGAGTCTCATTCAGTACTCGTTCAACATGAAAATGGAGCCTTTTGGTATAATCATCTGGACCAAGAACAATGGGAATCCGCATAGCACACACTGGAAAGCTTGCCCTCTGGAAGAAAGTAGCTTCAGCTAGGCGTTTGCCTTCTCCATAATCAAAATCCTCTCTATTACCTGTACGTAAAGGGTAATCATATGGATCGAAAGCAGACTCTGTTGTCGCAATCTCAGAGAAATCATAGACGGATAACGTAGAGGTTAATATGTATTGGCCAACTCGACCTTCAAAGGCATCTATAGCAGCCAACGCTTCATTAGGCGAATAACAGATGTTGTCGTAAATAACATCCCATGGGCCGGCTTCGGCGGCTTTTTTTAAATCTTGCACATCCGTACGGTTCAGGGTGAGACTTCGAACAGGTCCATCAAAACTTACTTCAGTTAAACCACGCGTCGCAACGGTCACTTCGTGTTTCCCTTCTCGAAGCAACAAATTGACTAACCTTTTCCCAAAATAACGAGACCCACCTAACACTAAAATTTTACTCATCACATCAACCTCAATTCATATATTTACCCGCAGATTATTTAGTTATAAACAGACTTTTCATAAAAGCGAGCCCAGTAAGTAAACCAAAGAAGAAGTAGCCGCTCCATTTAGCCATGTGCTCGTTATAAAGTGAATAGTACGGTAAGGTAACATATTGCGAAATAACAGGGTATATCAGCAGCAGACAACACGGCAAGAATACGAAGAAAAACAGCGGTCTATGAAACTTGCGTCGGTTTGGCACCCCATTCAGCAGACTCAAATAGACTCCAAATACAAATGCATAAACGATATGGCCAATTAAGGTGTAGTCCACTTTGCCCAGAGAGTCATTTTTTCTCGCCATCATATCCATAAATTGATTACCGTAATAAACAAGCAGTAACGCACCAACAATCCACAAGAAGTAATAAAAATATCCTTTTTTCATATCCTAACTCCCCTAGTATTTAATATGGTTAACTTGTTTTACAGCTTTGTCACCGGATTTAACATGCTTAAGCTGAGCAACGATAATTATGGTGATGACTACCAGTAGAAACCACGAGCTAATTTTACCGAGATGGACCAAACGCCAAACATGCTCTTGATCCGGATAGCGCCAGGCTCCAAGAAAAGTTGAGATGTTCTCAGCAATCCAGATGAAGAAGCCAATCAGCAAAAATGCTAATGTGAGTGGCATCCGATAAATAGTGCCTGAAATGGTGAAGTGAACCCACGTTCGGATAAACACGATCAACAGTAACCCAATCAGCACCCAGCGGTAGTCACCTATGAAATGATGCGTGAAGAAGTTGAGGTAAATCCCCGTACTCAGTGCGACCGCAAATATCGTTCTCGGCCAACCTGTAATATGCAGATCGAATCTGCGCCAAGACTGACATATATAACTTGCCACACTGGCATACATGAACCCACTATATAGAGGCACCCCAAATACTTTAATCCACCCTTCCTCAGGATATGACCATGACCCCATATGTACTTTGAATATTTCCAAAGCTAGGCCAATCACATGAAACATACAGATCACTTTGAGTTCATCAATGGTCTCCAGCTTAAACAACACCATACCCACTTGTGCTAACAGACAAATAATAAGAATTAGATCATATCTCGGCAATCCTGGTATCCCAACTACTTTAGTTAACGCGAGTGTCAAGAAGATTATAACTGGAAAAATACACGATAACGCCTCTAGCCAACCGAATAGTAACAATTTACGTACAAACGTCATGTTTCCCTCCACTGTAAGTAACCGGACAGATGCCGGATATTCAGCACCTTACTAGCGCGCCGTGATTCATTCAGATTTTACCATAAAGTGACTTGAAGGTAGGGACATTTTTGTATCCAACTTGTTACTTGAACCATGGAACTAGTGATAGATATGAGCTTAGATTCCTGTCGATAGAGCCTTTTTTAATAATAAAAACCCACTCTGCCTTGTTCATACAATTGCATTACGCTGGTCCATACGAGAAGTTTTGTTACTATTGTAATTCTTGTCTTCATATGAAAATTCACCTTTATCCTTGATAGATTCCAATATAAAGGCTAAACCTCTCACCTGAAATTGCGATACATTAACTCAACATTAAACTGAAGTGAAAGTCACAGGTTAAACACGGAGGATAACAAAGAAAACCCACTGGATGAACCAGTGGGTTTCTTCGTTATTACCTATTCTTATGCGCGTAGAGGGACTTGAACCCCCACGTCGTGAAACGCCAGATCCTAAGTCTGGTGCGTCTGCCAATTCCGCCATACGCGCGCATGATTACGGCGTTCTCACCGTATCTGTCCTAGATGCATAATGCAGCAGCGACAATTAATATATTAACAAATCCGGACTACGAAAGTCAAGGTTTATTTTCGAATAATAATTATCGCGATTGCCCCTGACTTATCATTCAATAACATCTTACCGATAAAATATATGTAGTTAACTTATTAGGAGGTAGACACCATGGATATTGTTGCACTTTCAACTAGAATGGCACAAACCAACTTACAGCAAGAGGTAAGTATCTCTGTTGTTAAAATGTCAAAAGATCAAGCTGTCATCGAAGGCCAAGCCCTCATCAAAATGATGGAGCAAAGCGTTCTGCCTAATCTAGGTGGCAATCTCGACATCAAATTGTAGCATGCACAAGCTTGGAGAGGCTCTCAGCCTCTCCACTCTTTCAGGTAGTTAATTTATGTGAATAATCATGAATAAACAACAAAAAAAACCTTGATATCCAAGGCTTTCTTCTTGATGCGCGTGAAGGGACTTGAACCCCCACGTCGTGAAACGCCAGATCCTAAGTCTGGTGCGTCTGCCATTCCGCCACACGCGCGTGTACTCTGTATCGCATCAGCGACAAGATATATCTTATCATGTTGCTATATCATGCGTCAAGCTTTTTTTAAAAAAATATCAACTGTACGTAATTTAGAAAACCAATTCGAATTTGTAGTGCAAGCCACTAAATAACATCCTCAACCACAAGTAGCTGCGGCCAAATTCGTAACCATTCTTTCTGAGCTATCCTTCTCATAAATAACTCATTATCTCGACAATAAGGACTTTGACGTACCCTTAGAGAGAACAAATCATCCAGTCCATGAGGCGCAATGAGTTCGACCTCTCCGTTCCTATTCAAACGTACACCAACTGCCGTGGCGGTCTCTGGCCAACGCAACATGGCATCCTCTACAGAACAATGAGGTGACTCACCACTCTTCATGTGCATCCGCGCTTGATTTTTGACAGACCAATTATGTGTAGGATTTAATTCCCTCAATTTGGCCTCATACTCTTTCTCAACCTCTTCCTCCAAACATGAAGGGTCATAATATAGGACGTCGACATCGTTATAAGGAGTTCTAAGCTCATATCCGTGTAGGATGTCCCAGACATAATTACGTAGATATCCTGCAGCTATACATGCTTGTGGTAACGATAGTAAAGACACTGACTCCAAATCGGCCATCATGTCAGAATTCTCTCTAATCATATGAAGCAATCCCTCGGCATCCAATCGTATTGCTCTTGTATTCATACTCACCAGTCCCCTACTCTACCTATAAATACTTCTTAAACGCTTTGCTAGATTCGCCATCAAAACCAAGTGCCGAATAAAAACGGTGTGCATCTACTCTTGCTGAGCCGCTTGTTAACATCAACTTAACACAACTGCGCTCCTTAGCTAATTCCTCAGCAAACTTCATCATCTGGTTCCCTATGCCCTTACCTCGCTGTTCGGAAGAAACAACAACACGCTCAATAACTCCGAATGGTCGATCCCCACTAAGCGCATCAAGACAAATATGTAAGTGTAGTGTACCTAGTATGCACCCGTCCTCCTCATAAACTAACAAGAAACTATCAGCACTTTCTCTAACCTGTTGAATTCGCTCGGGCCAGACAGCAATCTCTTGATTATTGGGCAAAAGCACCCGGTATAATTCCTCAATCACCGCCGCATCATGAATCTCCGCTTCTCTTATCATTATTCCCCCACCCTTACTGGTTAATATGAAGATAAGTTCTTCAACTTTAATTAGAATTGCTAATTAAGGTTCCAATCGTAATCTATCAAGTTAGCAACACATGGACTAATAAGCGACACTTCGAGTGCTAACGGGATTTACTCCTGCTAAATGTGTGTTCATACTCATGATACCTAAATTAACTGGAAAAACCGGAGCTAATCCACCATATAAGCCTCATTTAGGCGCAATGTAGGTAAATTAGCTGGAGGTTTTCCAGTTATTTGAAGCGAGTATGAATTGACCTGCAAATTAGATGGAGTAATTCCAACTAAGTGTACAGGTCTGGGTCTGGGTCTGGGTCTGGGTCTGGGTCTGGGTCTGGGTCTGGGTCTGGGTCTGGGTCTGGGTCTGGGTCTGGGTCTGGGTCTGGGTCTGGGTCTGGGTCTGGGTCTGGGTCTGGGTCTGGGTCTGGGTCTGGGTCTGGGTCTGGGTCTGGGTCTGGGTCTGGGTCTGGGTCTGGGTCTGGGTCTGGGTCTGGGTCTGGGTCTGGGTCTGGGTCTGGGTCTGGGTCTGGGTCTGGGTCTGGGTCTGGGTCTGGGTCTGGGTCTGGGTCTGGGTCTGGGTCTGGGTCTGGGTCTGGGTCTGGGTCTGGGTCTGGGTCTGGGTCTGGGTCTGGGTCTGGGTCTGGGTCTGGGTCTGGGTCTGGGTCTGGGTCTGGGTCTGGGTCTGGGTCTGGGTCTGGGTCTGGGTCTGGGTCTGGGTCTGGGTCTGGGTCTGGGTCTGGGTCTGGGTCTGGGTCTGGGTCTGGGTCTGGGTCTGGGTCTGGGTCTGGGTCTGGGTCTGGGTCTGGGTCTGGGTCTGGGTCTGGGTCTGGGTCTGGGTCTGGGTCTGGGTCTGGGTCTGGGTCTGGGTCTGGGTCTGGGTCTGTGTCTGGGTCTGTGTCTGGGTCTGGATTTGGGTTTCGATCTAGATGCATATCTAGATCCACATCTACATCGAGAATTGCATCCAGGTCCGAAATTATCATCTACAAGTATGTAATAACCAATTCATTACTCAATTATTTCGTAAAGCTTCATCCTTCGGCAATAGAACGGTCAATAATCCGATCAATGGGAGAAAAGCACAGATCTTCATAATATAGAAGATTCCCATTTGGTCTGCGAAGTTCCCGAGGAAAGCTGAACCTAGTCCCCCGAGCCCAAAAGAAAGTCCAAAGAACAACCCCGATACAAGTCCCACTTTACCAGGTAATAATTCTTGAGCATAGACCACGATAATGGAGAAAGCTGAGGACATGATGAAACCTGCCACAACGACAAGTATCCCCGACCAGAACAAGTTCGCATAAGGAAGTAAAAGTGAGAAAGGCGCTGTACCGAGTATTGACACCCAAATAATATTTCGGCGACCAAATCGATCGGCAAGTGGTCCCCCGAAGAATGTCCCCACCGCAGCAGCAGCTAAGAATGCAAATACATAATACTGAGCCACTTCTTTAGCTACTCCGTAGTGGTCCATGAGAAAGAATGCGTAGAAGTTAGAAATGCTTATCGAATATACATTTTTAGAGAATAAAAGTAGCACCAATATAGTAATCGCAAGACCGATCTTTCCCTTGCTAAGGGAAGGTCTATTCAGTTGATCAGCTCCAACAGAGGTACGCTTCTTGCGAGGCTGTATTACTTGCGAACCGTACCATTTCGCAACGTAGAACTGAATAACGATAGCCACAATCGCAGCTAGTGCGAACCAAGCAACACTGGTTTGTCCCAGTGGGATGAAGATTAATGCCGACATTAGTGGGCCAAGTGAGGTCCCAACATTCCCGCCAACCTGAAAGATCGATTGGGCCAGCCCACGTCGGTCACCTGCCGCTAAATAAGCAACGCGTGACGACTCTGGATGAAACACCGAAGAACCCAGGCCTACGGAAGTCACGGCAAGTAGGATAATACCGTAGGTCGGTGCGTATGCGAGCAAGAGCACGCCAATTAGTGTAAAGAAAACACCCACTGGAAGGATATACGGTCTTGGACGTTTATCTGAATATAATCCGACGAGCGGCTGGAATACCGATGCCGTCATATTCATGGCAAAAGCAATCCATCCAATTTGTCCGTAACTTAGGGATAATGATTCACGAAGTACTGGAAATAGTGCAGGAATAGCAGACTGCATCGTATCATTTAGCAAATGTACCATACTGATCGCAAATAAAATGGGGTACACAGTTTTTGCCGGTGAAGCTGCTTTTGTAGCAGTTTGATTCATTTATCTCTCTCCATCCATCTCTGTTATGATCAGAAGTTGAAATTGTCTGGATCCGATCCATATCGTAAATCCTGATTCAGAGCTTCAATAGCAGCTAGATCTTCAATATCCAATTGAAAATCAAAAACATTCGCATTTTGAACAATTCGTCCTTCATTTACTGATTTAGGTATCGTAACAACACCTACTTGTAAATCCCAACGCAGAATGACTTGAGCAACATTCTTACCATGTTTTGCTGCGATGGCCTTCAGTGTTTCATTTTCGAGCAGTTTTCCCTGTCCAAGCGGTGACCAAGCTTCGAGTTGAATCCCTTTATCTTGATTAAACTGGAGTAACTCTTTTTGGAACAAATGTGGGTGAAACTCAACTTGGTTGACTGCAGGAACGACTTCAGCATCGGCAAATAGATCCTCTAAATGATGGATATTAAAATTGCTGACCCCGATTGCACGAACTTTACCTTCTCTATATATTTTCTCTAAAGCTCGCCAAGTATCCTTATATTTTCCTTTCACTGGCCAGTGAATCAGAAATAAATCAAGATAATCAACATTTAATTTACGCAGACTCGTATCAAATGCTTCCAGTGTGGTCTCATATCCTTGCATACTGTTCCATACTTTCGACGTGATGAATATATCTTCACGAGCCAGCCCGTTCTCAAGTATTGCTTCTGCAACAGCCTGACCAACGCCTTCTTCATTATTGTAAGCAGCAGCCGTATCGATACTACGATACCCGTGGCGAATTGCAGTTTTGACAGCAGATACAACTTCTTCGCCCTCTTGTGCTTTATACACGCCTAGGCCGAGCCACGGCATCTTAACTCCATTGTTAAGTGTTACAGTATCCTGTAGATGGTTTAGCATAGTTTATATCCTCCTCAAAATTATATTTTACTATTCTATTATGAAGGACCGATCGGTATTTTAAAAGAGAACACGAATTTAAAGACGACCGGAGAATGACTCCGGCCGCCAACATATTAATAGTGCAAATTCTACAACCACACGTTTTTAAAACGAAATCATCGCCCCGGTCTCATCAAATACAGCCGAGGGATTCCAAGCAATCTCCCAAACATTATATTCAGGATCTGCAAAATAAGCCGTACGACCTCCCCAGAATGCTTCTTCTGGTTCCCTAAGAATCAAAGCCCCGGCTTCCCTAGCTTTCTCAATTGCATCATCTACCAGTTCCGGTTCTTCCACATTCACCGCCAGCGTTATTCCTCGAAAGGAGGGTTTCGTATCGCTCACAACCTGCTCATCCAGGCCTGCATCCTTTACTAATTCATGATAAGGAAACAAGCTAAGCAGCACTCCCGCGGTCGTAAAAACACAATATTCATCCGTACTTGTGGGCGTGTCTTCCCAGCCTAATCTTTTGTAGAAAGATCTTAAACTGGGTAAATCCAGTGCACCTAAAGTGACCAACGTGACTCGTTGCGGTATCATACGTTTTTTCCCTCCCAAATCGTATTTGTAAATACAGAATGCAAGGTAACCCGGTATGAAAATTACTTTTTATGGTATTATATATCCTACATGAAAAATACAAAAATGACCAGAAAAGTGTTGATAAATACACTCTGGTCATTAAGCGCCTTAGGCGGTCTCTCTAGATTGACGGAGTCTTTGTCTCGCACGATAGAGGATAATTTTAAAGTGTGATAACGTGATTCCCATGAGCTCGGCTGATTCTTGATAAGAGAATCCTTGCACATCATATAATAAAACCGCATGTTGCTGATTCGGTTGTAGTAAGGACAACATTCCATATAGCTCATTTCGATTCTCTTGCGTGATCACATTTGACTCTGGAGTCTCCTCACTAGCAAAGTCAATAAAGAAATCATTATCATAAATGGATGAACGACTCTCCTTACGAATCAAGTCAATATACGCGTTATGGGCGACCCGTAGTAACCACGATTTCGCCTGCTTACCATCCAATGCATCTACATGTTTCAATGCCCGGCAGAACACTTCCTGCGTTAAGTCCTCAGATGTATGATGATTTCGACTCAAATAGAGTAAATAGCGGTACACATCTTTACTATAATTACGATATATAATGTCTATTCCATTCGTCTTCATTTTGATAATCCCCCTTAAAATAAGCTATGCTTGCCTTAGTCTCATCTGCTCACCAGAATCCATATTGGCTATGTAAACAGCACCCTTTTGTTAGCGCCATTTTAATTCGATTTGATTTAATGCCAGAGCAGCTTGTTTCCGCAGTGTACTGATCTGAGATTTGTCGCTAATTAGTAGTAGCAGCAGAACAATGAGGGCAAGCAATATCCATTTTTTTCTATTCATTTGGATAGCCCTCCATCTTAAACTTATTAACCTAAATTCATTATGAGGGGGAGAGTTTAAGTCCCCACTAAGAAAACCTTAAGATTCTATTAAGATTTGCCTTAAACAACAATATTTTAGGATTGTAGGATAAAAAAACGCGTTATTCCATCAAAAGGAATAACGCGTTTTCTTCTTAATAATTTACACTTTTTTAAAAAATAGTTCTTATTCCCTAATTATAGTTGCGTCCAAGACGAACCGTAAATACCGTCCGGTATTCATCACTATCTGCTCCAATACTCCCATGATGCAGATCAACGATATGCTTGGCAATGGCCAAACCAATCCCCGAACCACCTGTATTCTTAGCGCGTGATTTCTCTACACGATAGAAACGATCAAACAAATGAGGTAAGTCTGACTTAGGAATAGGTTCTCCATAATTGACCACATCCGTAACCACCTCTTGCCCATCGAAACGTGCACGAATATCTAAATATTTACCATCATGACCGTAGCGAATGGCATTTGAAATCAGGTTCTCGTACACCCGTCTCAGTTTATCACCATCTGCCATCACATACAGTTGCTGTTCTTCCATTAAGAGTCGGCATTCCATACCACTCTCTTGGAATTGCCAGGCGAAATGTGCAGCGATTTGATGTAACATCTCCACTAAATTAATTTTGCTTATATAGAGTTTCATTTCCTTATCTTGGAGTCTAGTATATTCAAACAAATCCTGTAACAACTGCTTTAATCGGATCGATTCCTCATATGCCATATTAACATAGTATCGCAGCTCTACTTCATCCCTATAGCGATCCTGTTCAATCAAACCTAGATATCCTGTAATGGAAGTCAGTGGTGTTCGCAAATCATGAGAAACGTTAGTGACGAGTTCGTTTTTCGTTCGTTCAGCACGCCGCTCTTCCTCCATCGAAGTCCTAAGCCTGTCCACCATTCGATTAATATCCGTAGCTAATTGACCTAATTGACCTACATTTTCCACCGGAATTCTATTCGCAGAGTCTTCTTCCATGTTATGAACTTCTTCAATTAATAATTTCAAATACTTCTCTTCGTGACGTCTGACGCTCCGCCTATAGAAGTATAATGCGAATAACAGCAGGATCGGTACCCCAACTATGTAATAAGCCGTCGGATAGCCAATATTCAAGTTGATCCATGCCATGACTGTATATAAGGATACACTTGGGTAAAATTTATAGAACAGCTTACTTAAGAGCACAAGAAACAACAGCGAGACAACCGTAGTTATAATCGTCCAGAACAACCAAGCCAGAAAACGTAAACTAGCTTTCAAGTTTGTAGCCTACCCCCCATACCGTGTGGATCAGCTTTTCCCCATCCATTTCCTTCTCTAGCTTTTCGCGTAACCGGCTAATATGCACTGTAACTGAATTATTGCTCTCGAAATACTTGTCCTTCCATATTAGCTCAAAAATTTCCTCCGAGCCAAATACTCGGCCTGGATGACTAGCAAGCAAGAACAAAATTCCAAATTCAATAGGTGTCAACTTTACGGGGCGCCCATCAATGGTTGTAGTATGTGTTTCTTTATCAATTTGTAGTGAACCAAATTTAATGATGTGATCTTGGGTAGTATGCGCTGATTGAGTCGCAGCATAAGAGGAGCGCCGCAGTAACGATTTAACCCGTGCAACCAGCTCCAGTGGATTAAACGGTTTCACCATATAATCGTCTGCACCGGTCATTAGCCCCGTAATTTTATCCATATCTCCATCTTTAGCGCTGAGCATCAGAATAGGTGTTGTCCGTGTCTCACGTATCTTTAAACAAACAGAAATACCATCCAATCCGGGCATCATCACATCAAGAATGATTAAATCAATTTCTTCCTGCTCCATCATATCCAAAGCCAATAGTCCGTTATCCGCTTTAAAGACAATATATCCTTCATTATGAAGATAAATCTCTATTAATTTAGCTATTTTATCGTCATCATCCACAATTAAAATTTGTTTACTCATAAGGTTGATCATCCTTTTATTTAGAGGCTAGTATGCACACCATTCTATCATAGCATGATAGATACAACCATTTACTAAGAAAAAGTTAAAAAAGGATTACGATCTTATCATTCTTGTTGAAAAGAATACGGCATAGAGATGACGAACCGAGTTCCTTGCCCTACTCGAGACTCCGCTGAAATATCACCTTGATGTATATCCACGATCTTCTTCACTATCGACAAGCCGAGACCACTGCCTCCAGCAGTACGGTTTCTAGATTTATCCGCTTTATAGAAACGTTCAAATATATGAACGAGATCCTCTTCTTTAATCCCAATTCCTGTATCTTCTATGGTCACTTCTGCACCATGCTCAGTAGCAATTAGTCTTAACGAGATCTCTCCATCTACAGGCGTGAATTTGATACTATTATGAAGTAGATTTACCCACACTTGATTCAATAATTCTTCAACCGCAACGATCTCAATTTCCTGCAAATCTAGATCTACTTGGATTCCTTTGGCAAGCCACTGTGGTTCACCCGCCAACACAACGGTGCGCAACTGATTATCCAACCTAAAGCGACATGTTTCAAAGGACGGTTTGTCCGACTCCAAATAAGACAACTTTAAGAGATTGTCGCTCATTTGTGATAATCTCCGGCTCTCCCCTTCAATGATTTCCAGATAATGTTCTCGCTTCTCCTCCGAAAGATCCCGATTACGTAGCGCCTTAGCAAATCCGCGGATTGACGTTAGTGGAGATTGTATCTCATGCGATACATTGGAAATAAAATCTTGCCTCATACTCTCGAGCTGACCCAACTCACCGGCCATATCATTAATGCTTTGAATTATTTTATCGAATTCGTTTCTACCCTTCCCATTCGTATCCAGTTTTACTTTGAAATCGCCTTTTGCTATCCGTCGCATCGCATCAATGATTGACGTCATCATAGCGATTTGCCTCGGCCGGATAAATAGACCAAGGACCATCATCGCTAGAATAAAGAGAATAACCCCTAACAGTGCATCGATCATTTGCACTAGGTAGGGGGAAGATGGAGTACCATAAACCTTATAAAGTGTCTTCGTCAAGAAATTGGCTGCCATCCAGGAGAGTGCCACAAAGGCCAGGACACCAATAGATTGCAATACATGGAGTAGCACAAACCATATCTTCTTCCAAACCTCTCTCATCTTCAACGTTCACAAACCTCCAGACGATAACCGAGACCTCGGATTGTAGTAATTTTGAAATCAAATTTATCTTCTGGAAAACGCTCCCTGAGTCGATTAATATGCACGTCGAGTGTACGCTCGTTTCCTTCGAAATCATATCCCCAAATATCTTCAATCAATTGTTCTCTTGTAAGCGTCCTCCCCGGATAACTACCGAGTTTAAATAAAAGCTCGAACTCCTTAAGTGGTAGTGTGAAGCTCTCGTCTGATGTGGAAGCTTCGTAGGTTTTGCGATTCATACTTATTTGTCCAATACTGACCATTTGAGATACAGCAACTTGATAGCGTTTAAGTAAAGCCTTTACCCTAGCCACCAGTTCAGCGGGTTCAAATGGTTTAACTAGATAATCATCTGTACCCAGCTCAAAACCTTTCAGGATTTGCTTGGTTTCACCTTTGGCGGTAAGCATTAGGAGTGGCATATCATAATCTCGCTGCAGTTCATGACACAACTCCCAGCCATCCATGTTCGGCATCATAATGTCCATGATTACTAGATCAGCTCGCTCCTCAGCCAGTATGGACAGCGCTTCAAGCCCATCAGCGGCTTCAAGCACCTCCATTCCTGCTTCTTCGAGGAACACTCTGATCAGTTCGCGAATATGCATATCGTCGTCAACTACAAGTATTTTAGCCATCGTAATTAGATTCTCCTATTTATACGTATCTTCATCTTCTACAGCACCCGCAATCTGTAATTGTTGCGCTGCAAATTCACGATACATGTCATGGTTCTCTAACAGTTCTTCGTGACGACCTCTTCCTGTAACCTGACCCTTCTCGATGAAAATAATTTGATCTGCCCCCACAACGGTAGACAGTCTATGGGCAATAACAATCGTTGTCCGGCCTTCCATCAAATTCTTCAGTGCCTTCTGAACCACAACTTCGGAACGGCTATCCAAACTTGAAGTCGCTTCATCCAACATCAGGATCTTGGGATCACGCAGCAATGCTCTAGCTATAGCAATCCGCTGCCGTTGTCCCCCTGACAACTTCACACCACGTTCTCCAACATCCGTATTGTAGCCATCGGGTAATTCGGCGATGAATTCGTCCGCATAAGCCATCTTAGCCGCATTTATCAGTTCAGCCCTGCTAACTTCACGCTGAACTCCATAACATAGATTCTCCGAGATCGTTCCAGCAATCATGGGACTTTCTTGGGAGACATAACCGATCATTCCCCGCCAGGAGCGGAGTGCAAAGGCATCAATCGGCTCTTCTCCAAGTGAAATGACACCTTCTTGTGGGAGGTAAAAACGTTCTAGTATCGAGAACAGGGTAGTTTTACCGCCGCCACTTGGACCAACCACAGCCGTAATCGTTCCCGGATCCATCCGAAAGCTGACATTTTGTAATACGGGTTCATCAGGTTTGTAACCGAAAGATACATTATCAAGCACTACGGGCTGATTCGAATTGGAGACTTCCACACCAGAGCCAAAAGCTTCTTCTTCAGCATCCAGTGTTTCCATGATCCGCTCCGTTGCTCCCTTAGCTTTTTGCAATTGCGTAAAGAAGGTAGTCAGTTGCGTCATCGGCATCACAATCTGGATCAAATACAGAATAAAAGCAACCAACTCACCCGCCGTCAATCCACCTGAGGATACTTGCATCCCACCATAACCAATTACAATGACTAGCAGCATCATCAGTACAAAGGACATAATCGGACTGATCCACGCCATCACTTTACCTTCGCGTATCCCGAAATTTAGCAAGTTACGTATACCTGTACTTCCGTTCTCGTATTCCTTGTGCTCCGCATTGGAGGATTTCACGAGCCGGATTTCTGATAATACTTGGGTTAGTGTTGAAGTAAAAGTTGCCGTTTCATCTTGCATGCCTACAGAAATTTTATACATCTTCCGCCCGAGCGGAACGAGGATCAAAGCCGCTATAGGAATCACCGTGAACATAATGAGTGTCATTTTCCAGTTCAAATAGAACAGAACTACGATTGAACCTACAATCGAGATGATCCCGCTGAAGAAACTAGCCACATGTTCTGAAATGAGACTCTTAATGACTCCGGTATCATTCGTCATACGACTGACAGACTCCCCAGTACGATTATTATCGAAATAGGGAACTGGTAGAACGAGCATCTTCTTCCACAATCGATCACGCAGGCCAGCAACCATTTTTTGACCCACATAGTTCAATAAATAGATAGAGACACCCGCTGCGATAGTTTGGCTGATAAATGCAGCCCCAATTGCAATGATCTGAGAACTATTAATTGAGGATAAAGAAAATCCGTCCACCAGACTTTTCGTAAACATGGGTATTACAAGGCCAACTAATGTGGACACAATACTGAGTAATATAGCTACACTCAACATCCAAATGGATGGCTTTGTTTCTCGCATTAAAGTAAAGAACGTCCCGGTACTCGTCTTTGCTCCGGTTGGTTTATTAGAGTTATTTAAATTCATGGTTCCTCTTCCCCTTTTCTACTTAGAAAGCTTCGACTTCCTTTGCTAAGTAAAGAATAAACCAAGATTTTAAACTGAAGTTAAACAGACACCAGAATTATAGATTTTCAACTTCTACACTGATGACATGGTCAATATCACGGAGAAAATGATAAATTTCCGTCGTATATTCCTTCTCAGATGCAGCTATGACCATATCCACCCGTTGACGGCCTTCGTCCAAGTCCTTTATTTTCAATCGACGGATGTGATGTCGTTGCTGCTTAGCCCCCGGTCCCATCGCCTCCTTACGCTCAATAACGCGTATCAGTTCCGTTACATTGCCGTGGTCAGCCATCACAATCTTAATAGAAACATCGCGTTGGTTAAGCTTATACGGTCCAATCCATTTAATAATGTAGGGAACAAAGTTCACTGCAATAATTAGCAAAATAACAGTAAGTGACGCCTCAACAAAGAATCCCGCTCCGATTGCGATCCCAATCCCTGATGCCGCCCAAATCATCGCAGCAGAGGTCAATCCGGATATTCCTTCATTATTTCTACGTAGAATGGCACCCGCACCTAGAAAACCAATCCCACTAACGACCTGTGCCGCAAGACGCATGGGGTCCATATTAGGATGGTCAGGTCCAGAAAATTTCTCGAACGCTTCAATCGATACAATCGTCACTAGGCAGCTCGCAATACAGATAACCATACTTGTCTTGATGCCAAGAGGCTTCTGTTTCAATTGACGGTCAATACCAATAAACAATCCAAATAATAAAGCCGCACTTAATTTGAATACCATAATCAAATCAATTTCCATAGTAGTCTCTCTCTCCTTATTGCATATAGAGTGAGTATATTTTAACCACTGATTTTGTGCAAATAGAAAAATGGCGACCTCATTGGCCACCATTCCATCTGTTTCGTATTTATTTAACTTCGACGGAGAACAAATAATCGGAATGCCCTTGATCCAAGAACCAATCACATTCAATTTTGTACAAATATACTCCTTTATCCATGGGCACGAAATAAGGATCTTCGTTATCTAAATCTTGATTTGTGTTTATTAATGAAAATTCTTTGATTCTTTTAGGCGCTTTAATGTTTATCTGTGCACCCGCAGGGACAAGGGTCGAAGGTATCTCGGACAAAGACATATCCACACTTTCACAACTAGATTCGTTACCCAATGATGAGGAACACCAAGTGTAACTACCTTGAACGACTTTAATTGCCACACCATCAATATCTATCTCTGGTAGAGGTGGTTTCCCATCCTTTATCCATTTTGATTGAATAGTATTGTCTGAGTTGTGCTTAATACCCACTGTATATCCTATATAGAACGTTATCGCAAGCAAAACTAACATTAGCAAGGATATCCATGATTTCTTTCTCACCCCAACTCCCCCTCTACATCCTAGACGGCGATAATAGATAGGAAGTTGCGAAAGTTATTTGGCACGCAGAATCGCAATCACTTGCTTCCCACTAACCTGAATTCCTTTATCCTGCTTACCGCAATGCTCTAGATCGCGAATGAGGCGTTCCACCAACTGTTTGGCCGGATCGGTTTTCTTCTTATCAACAAGTACCGTTAATTGCACATCATTTCCCGCAGTTAGAATTCGTTCGGCTTGCCGTTTCTTTGTATCATAATCATGCTCTTCGATCAGCGAAGTAAGTCTGATTTCCTTTAACTTCGTTCCGGTTGATGCCTTGCGTTCTTGTTGTTGAGCCTTATTCTTTTCCATTTTGGATGCACCTTTACCCGCCAGTTTACATGGAGGGGGACTGGACATAAGCGATGTACATACCAAATCTACTTTGAGCGACTTCGCCATTTGCAGCGCTTCTTTGGTGGGCACCACTCCCAAGTTCTCTCCATTTACACCCGTCAAAAGCACCTCTGTCGCTCTTATTTGTTCATTCGTAATCATTCGATTTATTCACCCCAGATTAATTTTACTTACTATAAAATACCTTCAGGCAGCATATAAAAGATCGGAAGCATGACCATTACAACCAATAAAACGAGTCGGAATGAATCTTCCGCATTGGAACCCGTTTTAATCGAAAATATGCTGGGTAACAACCGAAACTTCTTTTTCCATGGCCAAAATAATGCAATCCCCTGCTCATTAAACATATCGATTAACGGATGCGACGCATAAGCTAGTAAAAAGCTCCAGAAGAAAAATAAAGGTAACGGAGTTAGTAATGCAGCCAATCCCGCAAGGAAAAACAAGGAGTGCGTAAATGTCCGATGCTTCACTCTAAGTAATTGAAGGATAAAAGAAATAGGCAAAAAGATCTTCGCCATGGTCGATCCCTTCTTATCAACGTCGGCGAGTGGCCCTGCCAGACACCCAATAAGCAGCGCTGCACCTGATTCCCATGATAGCAGCGGTTGATGATAATGCATAATAACAGTTTCCACAGCCACAATACCAGCGATGCTATGAGTCTTTTGAAGCATAATAAATCCTCCGAATTTCTCTAAGTTGTCCATGCTATTATAGCAAAGATAAGAAGGATTACTTTGTTTTATCTCGAAATTAATTACAGCAACTATAAACAGATAGACGGAGGCTCACATGAAAGTAAAAGTACTAGTATCGACCCTTATCTTCATATGTTTTGTATCTTGGTCAAATTTTTCAATTTCAAATGCCCAATCTTTAAAGCCACAAGATATCTTAAACAAGAAATATCCTAATGAAATTATTAAAATTATCAAAACCGCGGATGTTAATTCAGATAAGAAAATGGAATCTTTTATTATCACAGAATCAGGAAATTTTTATTTGATTAATGCTAAGAGAACGGTTGTTTTAATTAATACCGGTTTTTCAGCCGACGGAGGTTTTGATGAAGTAGACATTCAAATTTACGCTGTAAATAGTAAAGAAAAACATATCGCTGTTAAAGGTTACTATCTACCATCAAATACTCAACTGTACGTTTATCGACTTAAAGATGGAACTTTGAAGCAGGTTCTAGAACTAATGGGTGATGTAGATGTTCAAATTGACAAAAAAGGTAGAGTTCATCAGCTCTGGAAAAACTATAAGCTCGAAGGTGGATGGGATCTTGCTGAAGGCATCATGACGTGGAATCCAAAAACTAATAAATATAAGGGATCCGGAGACTATGTGTTGAACTAAAAAGTATATAAATGCTAAGTCAAAGCGGCAGATCAAGAGACGTTAACAAAGTCCTTGACTGCCGCTTTAATGATTAAACTAGCGTGTAACCAGAGTTTATTCATTATACTTATCATAATTGACGCTTAAAGCTACACGATACATTCCTTGCAGGTCATTTGATGTAACATACATTAAAGTGTCGTTAGCTTCTTCTTCCCAATCGGGACCATATAACAGTAAATAGTCTGCGAAATCTACGAAGACACTAAAATCTTTCGGCTCAATCTTTAATAACCTTTGATATATTTTAAACATTGTATCTATAGGCATAAAAAACTGTTCTATTTCTAGACGAATTATCCTATCTAATGGTTCTCTTTTCATTACTGTACTTAAACAACTCTCCAGTTGCCGTTTTAGACTGTCAAAGTTTCGATTTAATGATTTCTGTTCGTTTTCATCAAAATCCAGCCAATTTAGTTGTCTGATTTTGTGAATCTCTTGAACGTACCATGAAATATCCTTCAAATCGTAACACCAAATGTTTAGTAATACCCGGGCGCTGGACGAAGAGGTATCCATCAAGAGTGCCTGGGCGAGCACGCTGTTTACGCTCACGATTCACGAGATCCAACCCGAGGATAAAGCTAAAGCGGAAAGGAAATCATAAGATTCGTTGGACGATTTTTTCTGAGAGGGGCATATGCATATTGAAGTACGAACTTGGCCGTTGCCTGCTAGAGGAAAGACTTCAGGAAGCAGGCATGCCGCTGGAACGGCTGGCGCTGGAACTGCGTGTGAGACGGGAGCGGCTGGATGACTTTATCGACAATAAAAGAGTGATGTCTCTTAAGCTCGCGATTTCGATCGCCGATACGCTTCAGTGCGAGGTGCGCAGCCTGTACGAATTAACTCCTTCCGATGTTTAATTATTGGCGGTTTTTCTTTTGGCAAATAACCAACAATCAAGGATAACAAAACCTAAGTCCTGCCCGTTAACGTATTGATTCAACAGAGTTTCTAACTTTAAACTCTTACTATCCTCATCGTCTGATATCAAAAGTTTCCTTTTCAAAAAGTAAAAGGACAGACTGTACTTCTTGTCCTGTCCTCAAATCCCCTTTTCCAGATGATATTACAACAGGTTCTCCTTAGTTCGTTTACTAAACATGTCAAGAACAACCTTTTATTCTTCAATTTCAACGATGACATTAACGACAGATGCATCGTGGTTTTTAATGCGGAGTGGTGCTGTGAAAGCAGAAATGAGCTTTTTTCCAACCAATGGTGCTGGATTAATGTCTTCATAAACGAGCATTGTCGGCTCTTCATACTTTTCGTGGTCTAAGAAGGCATGGTGGACAAAATATCCGTTTCCTTTTGCTTCTGTCAAATTCTCAATGCTCAAGGTATCAATGGCCACTGCTTTGCAGTTTGGCAACTTCGTACGGATGTATACTGCAGCTTCTGGAGAGACAGCTGGGAAATTATTAGCGTATTTCTCGAAATTCGTTTCCCGGTGTTTCCAATGGCCCGTATTAAAGATCAGAATATCCGCTTCATACAGGTCTTCATATTCCTCGAGCGTTTCGATGGTGATAAAGCCGTTCGGGCCAACCGGGCAGTTGATTAATAGCGGCTTTCGATAGATGAAGTCTTCAATTGGAACTGCATCTATTCCCTTACCGTTATTCATATGATGCCATGGGGCATCGACATGGGTACCAGCATGAAGATACATGCTTAACACACTTCCGTTCCAGTCATCCCCTTTGTCCAAACGCTCTCTAGGCTCTATTTTCACTTCTGGCAATCCTGGATAAACAGGCATTCCTTCATAAATTGGGTAACCGATTTCTACGTATTTTGGCATACTAAGACGCTCCTCCCTGAGTATAACTACAAGCTCAGTAATATATTAAATGTGACTATATCCAAATGCTGTTGTTCCATATACGCTTTTAAAGTGTTTATTTAAATGAGTCAAATCAACAAAACCACATTCAACTACAGCTGAATAGATATCTCCATTTTTGTCTATTAACTGCTTTGCGCGTTCTATCTTGCAGTTAAGAAAGTATTGGTAAGGTGAAATTCCAGTATGTGCCTTGAATAATCTGATAAACTGAAATTTCGATAAATTAAGCTCCTTACTTATATCGTCAAGTTTAAGTACATTTCCTAAGTTGCTGTGAAGCATATCCTTTGCTTTTTTAATTATAGTGTTATCTTTCTTATAGTCTGTTGAGAGATTAGTTTGAATAAGGATCTCTGTGAGTGATAAGAGTAATTCACTACACAAAGCCTCATCTTGTTCGCTCAATATTGCATTAGACAGACTTAATATTCTTTGTTTAAGTTTATTGTCATACACTATCGGGGTTGAAAAACGAACTATCTCCTTTTTCTCAATAACCTCTAAAAACAATTGTGGCTCAATATATAGCATAATATAGTCAAGTCCTGCCTCATCATGTGCCCTTCCGTCATGTGCCTGTTCTGGATTAAAAAGCATAACACCATTTTGATAGGATAATTGTGAACTGCCATCCAAGTTATACTCTTGAATACCACGCAATGTTACACCCATAGCATACTCCTGGTGGGAGTGCTTTTTATAAGTAAAGTCAGTAATACTTGCTGACAAGGCAGTAATACCTGCCAATTTTTTATATATAAATTTTTCTATGTTACTCACCTCTTAATTAGCTTAACTATATCCATATCATTACTGCTGCATAAGCTAAAAATAATGCCATCATGACATTAACAGTCTTTTTATGCTTTAGTAAAAACTCCTTGAATACTGTACCGAAAAGAACCCATGTAGCAAATGCTAAAAAACCAACAAGCGTAATAACTATAACACTAACTGTTACTGCAGACTTTGTGAAATAGTGAGGCATAATAAAACTAGGAATTACAGTCATCGTAAATACTAACACCTTTGGATTTATAAACTGCATAATGAAGCCTGACATAAAGCTAGCAGTTTGGTATACAGTTGGTTTTGAACTATCCATTTTGTAGATTTGATAAGCAAGATAGAACATATAAAAACTTCCGATGATCTGCATTGCAAATAATATTTTTGGCATTATCGTTATTAGCATAGTATTTAACATAGCAGAAATAGCAAGTAATAAAGCAAAAGCTATGGTTGCACCATACGTATATTCCATTGCCTTTTTTGTCCCAAATTTTTGTACTGTAGATAATATAACGATATTAGTAGGTCCTGGAGTGAAAGTTACAATAAAACAGTACAATAAAAAAGATGTAATATTCATGAGGAAACTCCCTTTCAAGGTAATCTCATAGAAATATACATCTTAAATTTAAGGGTATATAGTATATTATTGCGCTTTGCTTAGGTCACTATTTATTAGTTGAGCAGAACTTACCCATAGTTCACGGCTTGCAAAAGCTAATCCCGCAGCAACTCTTCCCTGACTTCGGTCAGCGCGAATCCCAGCAAGTTCCTGCCCCGCCATTTCACAGGATTCTCGGCATCCGGATTGGACTGGACCATACCAATCCCCCATATGCGATCCTGTGGGCTGGCTTCGACGAGAATACGGTTTTTCGTCGACTTGAGATAGTCGCCAAGCTTCGAGTCTTGTGAAAATTTGGCCATGCTGCCTCTTTTGACGATGTCGTAGCATTCCTTATCCCAAATGTCATTGTTGAAGTTTCGAACCGCGCGTCCATAGGCTTTCATCTCCTTAGGGTGTTTGGCCTTAAGGATTGCATCCAGCATTTCGTAATCTCCGAACAGCCTTGCCTTTTCCGCCATTATAAACTGCTCGGCACATGAGTATTCCGTCCCCTCTACCTCGAATGGGCTCATCCACCATTGGCTGAAGCAGCTTTTGTCGACTCCGCCGTCCTTTGGTGGCGTATGGCCCCAAAAGAACATATACTTAAATGTTTTTCCCGCGTTATATGCTTTTCTTAGCTCCTCAATATTATATATCATCAGTATTCCTCCAAATTTCTCCGATACAAGCGAGAAGGACGGTGCCCCGCATTTTCGGTGTAATGATCGGTTTCCGTTACGAGATCAGCCACTTTACGCCGGAAAGCAGCCTTCAACAGCTCTTTGTCCAGGATCACCTCGTAAACCTGCTGCAGCTCTGTCAATGTAAACAGCTGTGGCATCAAGTGCAACGCAATATCGGTATAATTCACTTTTCCCCGTAGCCGCTCGATAGCGCAGGCTATTATCTTCGCATGATCAAATGCCAATCCGTCATTCGATACGATCGAGTAGGCGGTTGATGTCGAAGTCGCCTTTGCTGTCACCGTCCGATCTACAATCGCCGTAAGTTCTTCCTCTTCGCAACTGAGCTTAAGCTCATATTCCAATGTCTTGATGTATCCATTTTCGATCAGTTCTTTCCGTTCCCGTAGAAGTCGATAGGAAACCTTGAACCAGGCGGCGTCGGCAGCGTCGTCTCCGGCCTGCAACTGTACCTGATCGCTATTGATCAAAGCCATATAGCTGCAGCTTATGACCCAGGTACGGGGATCCCGTCCAACATCGCTGAAGGTGTACAATTGCTCCAAATAAACATCTTCCACGCCGGTCTCTTCACATAACTCCCGAGCCGCGGCCTGCTCCGTTGTCTCGTCTGGGCGGGCAAATCCGCCCGGCAGTGCCCATTTGCCCAGGAAAGGGTGTCCTCCCCGGCGAATGAGCAGCATCCGCAGCTCTTTTTCCGGTAACTTGCGGTAGCTATCCGCCTCCGCGTCCGTCACGGTGAAAATGATCATGTCCGTCGCAACCGAAGGCCGCTCGAAATCCCCAACCCGGTACTGATCCAAAAATTCGCTTTCTGTAAGTCCATCACGATCCAACAAGTCCATCAGTTTCGCCTCCTTGATTCTTTATTCTAAGCACAAATGTCGCTGCCTGTACGTAAAATGTTCCCACTATTGCATCTCATTCTAGCCGTTCAATTCCCCGAAATAGTTCCGGTAGGGCTCGAACTTCGCCAATACCTCTTCTACCTTGCGCATTCGTTCCTCCAAGTTGCCCCGCAGCGTGATAAAGGGAATCCGTCGCTCATGCAAGTCCGCGATGATCTGCTTATGAAAAACTTGTCGTTTCTGATCCCCGCTGCGGTCCCACGTATCATCGTAAGGAATATCGTCGTCGCACAGAAAAAATAGATCGTATCGCTGCGCGTTTTCCAAGGCAATCCGGGTTAAGAGCTCGGGGGCTCGGCCGTGGTAATCCAATGCGAACATATAAGTTGTAATCGCATTGGTATCCACAAAAAGATAACGGTTCGCTTCCAGAACAACCTGCTCCTCCCGCTCAATATGCCCCACCGCGATTTCGTCGAACGCTTCCAGGCCGATTCTGCGGTCCACCTGATGCTCGGTCCAATAATCCCGTCCGTATTCACTCGCAAAGGTCGTACGATAACGATCCGCCAACGCTTTGGCGATCGTGGATTTGCCGGTCGACATCGCTCCCACAAAAACCACTTTCGTGATCAAATCCGGGTACACGATATCACTTACAAACTCCCGGTACTTATAAGGATCGGAACGGACCATCGTCGCCGAGATCGGAACCCGCTCGCGAGCTTCATCTACTCGACGGTCCATAGCACCCAAAGCGATGCTCATATGCTCCCCGTAAAACTCGCTGGAGTAGAAATGGGTCACTTGCTCTCCCTCTAGCAACCCCAGAATATACTGCTCTTCCCGGATCTCATGTTCTCGGTCGTTCGAATACCCGTCCGGACCGTCCCAGGCTTCGATCACCCGTATCATCGGATAGAGCTTGCGAATCCAGTTCGCCCGAATATGAAGCGGAATTGGGGTGACCGTCGTCTCGTAGATCACCACAATCAATTCGTCAACCTCTTGCAGTGCTGTCTCGAACATGAACTGATGCCCTTTATGCAGCGGGGCGAACTTCCCCAGTGTTAATCCAAGCGTCTTCATGCGGACACCTCCTTGGCCCCTTTGTTCCAGTTGTAATAGCCGTATACCGCATTAACCAAATACGCGCTCCACATGACGATCATCAGCAAACCTTCGCCGCTACCTTCGAACATCCGAATCGCCCACAGCAGCACCGTGAACATATTCAGCACGATATAGACCAACCATTGTTCCTTGAACCTTCTGACCATTAAAAGAGTAGCCACGATGGATAACACCGTTGTAATAGCATCGATGTAAGGCGAGTTCTGCCCCGGAATGAACGAAAGTCCCAGCCCCAGCAGCAGGCAGCCCAATACACATATTACCCCCACGAGGACCAGACTCTTAACCTGCATTTGGCGCATGGACAGTTTGCCACCCTGAAGGTTATTTTTCCACATGTAGAAGCCGATGACATTCATAGGTACAAAGAAAAGTAGATTTAGCATCACCTCTCCAAACAAACCGTTGACATAAGCCAAATATGCGTAGCCTACAGTATTGTACATACCGAAAACATAGCTCATCAGGTTTCCTTTCGCCGCGAGCACCACACATAGCACCCCGGTGATAAAGACCGTAAAACCGAATAAAGAATCCTTAGAAATCACCGTAAAACCGATAGCAATCGAGGTAAACAAAACTAACCAGACTATCTCGAACAAGTTCCAATCATTCGCATACTTCTTCACCTTGTATCCCCTCAGCTTTCTCCACTCATTTTCAGAGTGCAACCTCAAATGCCACTTAGTAGCTTTGTGATAATAACATTTTGTTACTATCAAAAATAACAGAGTTACCGACAGATGTAAAGTGAATTTTTGGAATAAAAAAATGTCGACATTTGTTAAATTTTGGATTAATCAATAGGACCAACTATGTTATATTGAAGAAAATAATTCTATTATTTTGAAATCAAATCAAAGGAGATATTATGAAAAAAATAGTTTATTTAATGCTTATAGGGTGTCTTGTTATCTTCACTGGCCTTTTTTCTTTCGCTTCCTCAACATCCGCCGCTGCTTCCGTTTCTTACACACTCTATATTGACGGCAAGGTTTCGCCGGCAAAATTCCCAATCGTAATGGAGAATAACAGCACTCTAGTTCCAATGAAATCGGTTCTAACCGAACTAAACTACACTACCACCGTCAATAACCAGACGAAGGCGATTACAGCTAAAAATTCAGCTGGCTCCATTATAATCGTGAAGGTTGGAAGCAAAAAAGCCAAAATCAACGGGTCTGATATGCTCCTCCCCGCATCGGTCAAGACGATGAACGGAACCACGTACATACCTTTATCGGCAATCAAACAATTAACTGGAAAATCTATCGGCGTAGATGCCTCTCAGGGTATGGCCTGGATTGGGGAAAAGCCGACAGTAGCTGACCCTATTCAGATTTGGGGAGTAACCCCTGACGAAGTTAAAGCCGCTGCTGGTCAGAATCTGCCTATCGATGAGGGAGGACAAGGCGATATTTATCTCCTAATGTACCAAGATTCTACTAAAGGTGCTGAAGAATTATATATATTTCACAAAAACAAACTTGCCAAATTGGTATTTACTCCGATTATTACAGGCAATGAAGATAACGAAACCTTCTTACTCGGTGTTTACTCCGGCATGTTCAATACTGTAGTTAAAGCTTACGGGGAACCAACCAAAGGTTCCGTTGATATTAATAAGGAGACACTTGATCAATATCTTACGCTCCTTTCCAACGAAGGCTACATTTCGAGTGAGTGGAAGGTTGGAGACACCAAAATCAAGACTTTAATAAAAGAAACGGATAGCAGTTACACCATAAGCATGCAATATGTAAATACTTCCGTAGAAACACAACTCAATGCTGCCTTGGATGCTATTAAATAATCAAATAAAGAAGGAGCCGGCGATGATACCGGCTCCTTCTTTATAGTTAAATACTTGTTTAAGTCGCTCCCTACTGCATCTCATTTTCGATCCGCTGCATGAACTCTTCGGCTGCGCTGTAGCCGAGCTGCTTGAGATACCAATTGTTGGCCGCTGCCTCGATTAAACCGGCTACGTCGCGTCCAGGCTGAAGCTGGACTTCGATATGTGGAATTTGGACGCCGAGATATTCTGTGAATTGAGGAACAACCTCCAACTCGTTGTTCAGAGAGTTATCCTGCCACGGGGCCAGTTCAATATCGAGCACAATTCTTGTCTCGTCCTGAAATGCCTTGCGTCCATATTGGCGTACAACATTGATCAGACCAATACTACGCAGTGCGAGGAACTCGCGTGTTGTCTCATTATGCGTGCCGAGAAGTGTCGTCGGACCAAGCTTCTTGAGCACCACTATATCATCCGCTACGAACCGGTGACCTCTTCGAATGAGCGTATGGGCCGTCTCGCTTTTTCCAATCCCAGATTTTCCTCTAAGCAGAACCCCAATGCCCGATACATTCACGCATACCCCATGGATTGACAGTTCTGGAGCCAGACTCTTTACTAGATATCTATCCAGCTTGGCGATAAACTCCGTGGTCGTCTCTTCCGTCCGCAATAGCGGAATGCCCTCTTGATTGCAGAACAGGATCAGATAGGGAATCTCTTGCTGCCCCGACGTCACAATAAAGCACGGCGGATGATATTTGACAATGTTTCCGATATGCAGCTTGCGTTCTTCTACGCTTAGCGTCAATAAATAGTTAATTTCCTTGCGGCCGAGCACTTGCACCCGCTCCATAGGAAAAAAATCAAAATACCCTACGAACTCCAGCCCCGGTCTGTGCGTCCGTGGACGGGTAATCACATGATCCATGTGGCTGGCTCCCGCAAGCACTTCTAATTTGAACGTCTCCACAAGACTTTGAACGGTAATCACCTTCATGTAGTTCTCCTCCTGCACTAAGGCGTACCCGGAATACGCCTGATATTCAATACTGCGGTTACTGATATATTCCACGACAGATAGATCTATTCCTGCAATTGAGAGGTCTTCAGCAGGGTCAGTTAGCTTTAGTATTATATCTCCACTAAGTAACTCAGGCAAAATAATTATAATTAATAACGAAAAAATGCCCAATACTATATTACATAGTCATAGGGCATTCGCTTGTAACGTTAACTTTTATTTAAATTCCTCGTTCGACATTCGAGTTCGTTTTATACATTTTCTCCGCTTCAATAGGGCTTTCTTTTGCTGTCACCTGGTGCGGAATTACTCGGCAAACTTGAACCGGTCCACCGAATACAGCCGACCTATACTTGTCCACATGCTGCTTCGACAAGGGGCGGTTATGATAGCCGGGTACATATTTATTCATCATTTCCTGAAGTACATGAGTGGCTTCGTCCAAATCTGTGATTGGCTCTGCTTTTCCAAATATCATTACGCTCATATAAGCCGTATCCGTTTTGGCAGGTACCGGATCCGTGATGGTTCCGTATTCCTCACATACCGTAAAACATACCTCTGGATTTTCACTCATTACCTGATTACGTCTTCCATCTCCAGCCCCGTGAAAATAGAGCTTCCCATCAGTCCATACATAATTAAGCGGTACAACATAGGGGCGGTTTCCATCAACCAACCCAAGATACCCAATTCTCGATCGGTGAAGGAAACTTTCAATCTTCACTTGATCCTGGCACTCCCTGATCTTGTAACGAACTCTATCCATTTCGAAATCTCTCCTTCATTCATAAAATATTCATCCCACTCCAATTGACTTAAATCCGATAGTCTTCTAGAATGCAGCAGCGACTAGATTGCCAATACTAACGTTGTTACGGTAGTATATCAATGATTGGATTGGGTTAAAACATCCAAACATTGCATTTTTGAACAATCCATAATTAAATTTTATGATTGGAGCTTCTATTTGGAGGTGTGTACGATGATGAAAGTAATTCGTAATGATAAAAGACCCATCTGGCAGCAATTGCTTGATCAAGCTATTCATAATATTACTAGTGGAATCTGGGCGCCAGGAGAGTTGCTGATTCCTACCCGTGAACTTGCTCACATGGTAGGTGTCTCTCGCTCAACTATACAGATCGTCTATGAGGAATTGCTAAGTCGAGGTTATACAGTTACATCTCGCCGAGGAGGAACGCGAGTTAGTAATTGGAGGCAAGTCACGGAGTCAACGAAGGAAATCATAACAGATGGCCCCCTCCCCCCCTCACTTCCATTGTTAAACTCGGCTGTCGATCAATTACATGATTGGTTCAGAGGCAAAGAACAACGTGAGGTCGATATTGATTTTAGTCCCCATGAACCTTATTTGGATGGACAATTTCAAAAGAACTGGCGACAATCGCTTCTCCACGCATCCGCTGAAATGGATTTATCAAGCTGGGCTTACGGTAATCCCTATGGTTTCACACCATTACGTGAGGAAATTCAGCGTTATTTATCACTTGAACGAGGCATCCATATCCAAACCAATCAGATTTTATTGACCTCGGGAGCTCAGCATAGTATCGACTTAATCGCACAAGCACTTTTAGCTGATGGGAACACTGTCTCTGTAGAAGATCCCGGTTTTCCATCTGCCTGGATGGCGATGAAATACCGGCGTATGAATGTGGTGCCCGTTCCCGTTGATGAGTATGGTCTAGTGGTTGAGCATATTCACCCACAATCCAAACTGATCTTTGCGACCCCTTCGCACCAGTGCGCGGTCGGAGTCGTTATGTCGGAGCCACGTAGGCAACAATTGCTACATAAGGCCGCTCAAGAAAAATTTTGGATCATTGAGGACGATTATGACAGTGAATTTCGCTATCGTGGGGAGCCGCTTCCAACACTGTTTAGTCAGGCATCTAATAATACTTTGTACCTCATGAGTTTTTCTAAAATGATTGCTCCAGGCATTCGCATTTCGGCTATCGTTGGATCCGTCGAGTCCATTGCTCAACTAGCGAAGGTGCAGGAACTCACTTACCGTCATCTTCCGATTATGGATCAGCTAACACTAACCCACTTCATTAAGAATGGGCATTTTATGCGACATATGAGAAGAGTCAGAAATGTGTACCGACGCAGGCACGAAGCCATGACAAAGGCTATTATGGCTAGCGGTTTAGGAGAACGTTTCACACTAAGTGGAGTAGAAACGGGATTGCATATGTTACTTGAAGCTGAAGAGTCATACGACGAAGAAAATGTGACAAAATTAGCCCTACAACAGGGAATACGTATATACCCTCTTGGACCTTATTGCTTGGAAAGTAAAAGAAAGGGATGGGTGTTGGGGTTTGCAAAGGTAGATGAAACATCGATTGAGCAAGGGATTTATCGTCTTGCGGAGTTGATCTTATAGCTCTGATCTTCACAAGCTAATTTTGATACGGCACTACACTCTTTTGTCCAAAAATTTATACATCATTTATGAAAAAAGGCACCTTATTAAGAGGTGCCCTGATTCCATTAATAATGGTTATACAGCGAAACATAGTTTAGTAAATCCTCAATCAATACCGTTTATTTTTCTCGGCGTACAGCTTTAAAATGGACTCATACCTAAAGTATTTACTTTCTCTCCTTCAATCGAAATTCCCATTTGAGTTGTAATTTCACGATAAAAACCAACGCGGCGACCGATACGACGGTCGGTTTCGTCTAAGTTGCCTTCAAGATTGCCGTTAATGATCATAATAGTAATACCAAAGCCCGGCTGTGTTAATCCTTTAGAAAAATCCGATTCTGAAGGTGTCCAGTTGCCAACCATCACATCGTGAGCGGAAGGCTTCGGAGGTTGTGGTGTCATCCAGAACAGGATCGCCGTCATAAAGCCTAACTTGCCGTCATTAACAATAATCTCAGGCTGCTGAAGCAGCTTATCTTTGGTGCCATAAATAATTCCACTAATCAACCCGTAATTGTAGTTCCAACTTAGCTGTATCGGTCCACGTCCATGATAGGATTTGCCCGCAACTGGCGGAAAGTTGTCATTTGCTTCAACGTAATTGACCGTAGTGATGTTGATATAAGATATTTCCTCATTCCAATACAACCCCCATGCAAACGGGCCACTAGGAGATGTTGGCATACCTCCGCCCGTTTCATGAGAAATATTGGCAAGAAAAGCTGCCAACTCATGCTTTCGTTTCAAATCAGAGCCTTCTTTAATAAAAGAACCAAAATCGACCGTTTTCGATAGAATCGGGCTCTTTACTTTTTTAAAATTAGCATTTTGGTAGATGAGCGTTTCCGTCTTTGTTCCTTTATCTAATCGAAATACGCGACTGTTGTTAGAATCGTCCTGTCTGTACTCCACCTTATATTTGATATTAGCTACATCCTTAACGGCAGCAATCAAGTTATTATAGGAATAATAGTCGGTTTGCTCTGCATTGTAATTTGGTTGATCAGCGGCAAATTTATGCCATTCCGACGTGCCAATGCGGTAAGGGAACAATTGATCATATTCCTCTTGTGGCAGTGCATTTTGTACGGCGGCAACGGCATTATCAGGTGAAAATTGTGGATCTAATGTACCCCATAAGGATGTGACCTGGGAATCGGTAAGAACGCGACTTTGACCAACAATTAATTCATCTAAATCTTCAGATTTCATTTCACTTTTCCCTCCAGTTTTCACTTCAGATAAGGTGGTTAATGGAACTTGCGGCTTCATTTTCACAGAATCAGTCAAAAAATATGAACCTAAATATGTAAACACTAACAAGACAGACAGTGCAATGGCGCTAATTAAAATAAACCTATTGTTTGTCATCTTCGTTTTCATGTTCATCCTCCAATTCTGGAAATGTTACCATAATCCCAATTATAGTCAGCATTAAAATTGTTATATATATGAGTAATCAACTATTATTGATAGAAAAAAACTTATTTTTAGATTACTACTTCATGACCCGCTTATCTGTTCTTATGAAGAAATGACGAGAGCGCTCATTTGTTTTGCCATTAGGGGCGGAATATAACTATATAAGAAAACTGTATGTTATAATCGAATGCAAAAAAACTGGCGACTGTTGAACACAGGCACCAGCAATTTTTCACATATATCCAAGCTTGATGAGCAGACGGCTCAGCATAAGTGCCATTTCAGCACGGGTTGTGGTTTGATGCGGTTTGAAATTTCCGGCATGGTCGCCTTTGATGATGCCGTATGCAAGCATTTGCTGCACTGCCTCAGCAGCCCATTTCGACACTTCACTCGAATCATTCAGCAGCGTCGAACCGTTTTCCAGGGCATTGGAGGCGGAGACGCTATCGTATGCGATCGCTCTCGCAAGGATGACCGCCAGTTCTTCCCTTGTAACAAAATCATTCGGGCGGAAGCTTCCGTTCTTGTACCCGGTCACCAATCCGGCCGCTTCTGCGGAGGAAACCACCTTTTCGTACCATTGCCCGGCAATATCGGATATAGCTGCGGGCTGAGCCGCCTCGGGAATGTCTAGCGCCCTGACCAGCAGCGCTGCTGTCTCCGCTCGCGTTAAGCCGGCATTCGGATCGAAGATGCCCTCCCCTTTTCCTTCAAAGATGAGCAAGGAAGCAAGCTTCTCCGCTTCGTTTCTTGCCCAGTGTCCTTGCATATCGGCAAAAGATTTCCGGTTATCAATATTCACGTACAAGCCGTCGCTGCTGATGGGAAGCAGCGCATAGGCTTTCCCTCCGATATTTTCATATCGGACCGGAACATATTGCAGCTGTCGAACCTGCTCGTTCCATACCGCTACAAATGTATCTTCATCGTTAGTTGGAACTGCAATGCGCCTTTTTACTTTGCTAGCTAATTGGTCAATGGCGATTTCAGCCCCGTCGCTAATGCTCATAACAATCTTAAACTGAACAGGGCCAGACAATAATTCTGCACCCCGGGATTTCAGCTCTGTCAATAAAGGAGCAGCAACCTCATTCTCTCCAGCATATATCGCAAAGTTGAGTTTATCTCCGTCTTTGCCTGCATATTGCTTATCTGCGGCAGCAGCCAGCTCGGAGACAGGCAACTTCATTGTGCCTCCGGCCGTTGACACTTGAATCACAAACGAAGGATTCAACCGGAGCAGCTTGTGTGCCGTTTCTCCGCTCAGCTCGAAGTATCCCGTTGCTGCATTCTTAACGACCTCAATCAATCCGGATTTCACTTCAGACTGTTTAAGTTTAATTCGTTCCTTCTTATTATTCTCGCCGATGAAAGAGATATAAAAATCCGATTGCGGCTGCTCAGGCTCTTTAGGATGATCGGGTTCCTTAGGTTGCGCAGGCCCCTCATCAATTCGATTATTCTTTAAAACAATCAATTGAAACTGGCGGCTGTCCGATTCCAACCCTTTCGTTACTGTAGCCGTTAGCGTAACCTTTTGGTCGCCGGCCCCATACGATGGCCGTGATACCGAACCGTTAGTGGGATTAATCAGCTCCGTTCGACTTGAAGCCCATGTAATGGCAGAGCCATTCGTTCCTGCAGCTGGGAGCGTCAGTCCATTGCGCACGTGCGTTTCGTCATCACCGGCTACGTATCCGATCGCAAGCAGCGCTATGTCTCGGTCTACTGCCTCTTCATCCATCATATCGGCAGTGGTGATCGTTAAGTTATATAAGACGTTATATGTTGTCTGATTCGCATCAACCGCTGCTTCCAGCGTTACGGCTGAGTCGCCCGCCGAGTAAGCTGGCCGATGCACGGCTCCTGTTGTTGCATCAAGTAAGCTGTTGTCCGAAGACGTCCAGCGGATCGGACGGCCTGCAGCATCTACGCTCGGCAGCCCAACATTCGATTTCACCGCATCCGCCGTCTCTCCTGTGACAAACACCGGCTTTGGAGCAGCATAGACGGTTAACTTGCCAGTGTCGGTTATGACCTCATAATTGGACAAACGGTTCAACGGATCGAGAAGCTGTGCAGTAATATCATAAACACCTTCTGGGCTAACTTCTGTCGCCGTCGATTCATACTGTGCGGTAATGGAGTCGCCGGCAACAACACCTGTAAGATTACCGTCTAACTGCGGATTCGTCTTGCCGACCCATCTAGACGCCGAATCCGGTGCAACGCGTAGCTCTGCCTTCGTAACCGTCAGTTCGCCTTCCTTGATGACAACATGATAGTTACTCAGCTTGCCTCCCGGATCAGATAAGACCGGAACGATCGAATACAATCCCACTGGACTTGATACGGCTGCTGCTGTCGAATAGGACACCAGAATAGCATCTCCATTAACAAGACCAGTGATCGAACCAGATAGAGATGGATTGCTTTGTCCATATGCCCGCGCTCGATCCGCAGTAGTGACGGTTAAGGCTCCTGGCGTTACGGTTAAAGTGCCTGGCGAATAAGTGATTGCGTACTTCGTTGATGTCAAACCGCTGGCTGTTAGGTTATAATTTCCAATTGGGCTGGATGCGTCAGCGGGAGTAGAATACACCGGTTGCCCAAGCGAGGAGGCCGTGTCCCATGCCATCAGTCCCCCATAGCTCATTGTGAAATTGCCATTAGACGTTCCATAGGGTCTAGTTGCATTGTTAGGCGTTACAGTGAGCGGGGCTTTGTTGACCGTTAGCGTCGTTGTCTGCTCCGCCGCAGGGTAAGGATATGAAGCTGCTATCGATACTTTAAGTTCATAGCTGCCCGCAGCTTGTCTAAGAGAATAGCTGCCTGAACCATACCCCGCTGAATTCGTCGTCAAGTATCCTATAGCGCTTCCGTCACTGTAGACATTAACTCTCTTTCCTGCAAGCGGCCCTTCCGGAGTTGTCAGTGTCACCGATATATTTACAGATTGGCCATATGTACCGGTTATGGGAGCCACGGTTAGCGTAGTCGTATAATCCCTTGGAGAGTCACCAACATAAGTGGTAAAGCCCATGTCATAATTGGACCAATTGGAAGCAGTATAAGCTCTTCCTCCTGCATATACGTCGGTAGCATAGAGCTTCCATGTCGTTTGTGGCGTTTCCCCGATGGAAGACGTTAAGTGCATCGTATACTGTTGTCCTGCCTGCAACTGTGCCGGCTGATCGAACAAAACAGTCGTCCAGCCTCCTGGATTGGTAGGAATATTGCTGCTGCCAAAAGTCGCAGAAGCAAGCACCGATCCGGCTACGCTTTCTCCTGCATAGATACTGAGCGTAAACACAATTCCCGAGCTCCCGTAATCCGCCATGTACAATTCAATTTGATTCAGATAGCCGGATTTACCCGCCGTAAAGCTTTGTGCAAGTCCGTTCGCCCGATATGAGCTCCCCGGATCCCCTGCTCCTGATGTTTGATCCAGCGTATCGGCAGCCGCTACCGATGTAGCGACATTAGCATATTGCTCACCGTTAAAGTTGTAATCCTTTCTGTGCACATTTATTGTGTAAACAATATTGTTGTCTGCATCACTAGGATCCGCCGTTACAACTTGAATAGGATTTAACCCCACAGTAAGCTCAATCTGCTCTGATTCCTCACCGCTAACTACAGACTCGCCATTTACTAAAGCTACTGCAGAGCTGCCTGCTAGAATAGGAGTGAACGCAATTGATGCTGTCTCTTTACCTACATTGACATCAAATATGGCTTGATCAGCATTAAATCCACCGATAATACTAGAACCACTAGGAATAATATTAGTCATCATTTGATCAGCCGGAAGCACTCTGCGCTTATATACCTCTATCTCGAAAATACTAATTAATGTGGATGATTCAAATTGACTATTCTCTAGCTTAACGTAGCGAGCAGTTGTTGCAGAAAATTTATGTATATTTAACCCGATTGACGCATTGCTTATCGTGGCAACAGTTTCCCAGTCTGTCATATCGGATGAAACTTGCAACGTGTAGTCCTTTCCGTAAGTACCTTCCCAATTAATTGAAATTTCATTAAATTCATATATGTCAGCAAGGTCAATCGTTACAGTTCCCTTATCATCGGCATCCGATTCCCACCGGGTATTGGCAAGGCCATCTGTAATATTACTTGCTACTAGCGACGGTTCACTCCCTGAAATGCTTGAAACTTCAACCGTCTTTCCCAAAGCTAAATTAACATCGTATTCATTCTGTTGTGCAGCAATCATAGAAGTAGGTATCAAACTCAAAATCATAGCAATAATAACATTCAGTGCTATAATGCGTTTACTTATCTTCAAAACTAGAACCCCCTTTAATAATTTTTACATAACAAATTGAGCACGATAAATTCCTAGCCTCTCCCAATCTTTTACTTTATCCTCATTAATCGACAAATGTATTAAAAGGAGTTTTCGATAATTAATTGATTTTACAATAATATTCGCCTAATAAATAGTGATCGCTGTCATGAATTCTGTCATATTACAAATTGTATTATAATGGAAAGACCATCCCTTTGTGGGATGGCCTGACAAATCAGAACGACAGTAGTAATCACCGTTTATTATTTTTTCAAAACCGGTATCCAAACCTCACTTCTGAAGGTTGGTGAAGATACATCCTTACTCTCATTCCATAAAATCTCCGGGCCTATTGCTAACTCATAATTAGCGGTAGGGAACCATTCAGAATAGATGCGTCCCCAGACATTTTGCAATGTATCGGGAAATGGTCCAACAGCTTCGAATACAGCCCATGTTGCTGCAGGGACATCTAGTTTTGTTAAATGTTCGGGGCATTCCTTGGTTGTAGCCACACCAACATAATGGTCAAGCTCACCCTCTTCTTCCATTCTCCCCTCAGAAAAATTCAACGATGCTTGAATCAGTCCCTGAGGTTCGACATTCGAGAGCTTTTTGAGCTGGTAGATGTCGTCACTAGTTAAGCTTTTCCACATAGATACGATTTCCGGATTTACGCCATTAAATTGGATAGGCACCCTTCTCGTGATGCCTACGATATAGAATGGCTCTTTTTCAATGATACGATAATTCATTGCACTTCCCCCTTGAATGGTTAATTGAAAGGTCAAGCGCGGATAGGCTTTTAATGATGAGCCATGCAACTTTACCGAAGAGGGCGGAATACCGTGCAAGCCTTGAAAAGCTCTAGAAAACGCGTCTGCTGAGCTATATCCGTATTTCACCGCCACATCCATAACTCTCAATTCTCCGGTTTGAAGCTCAAATGCCGCAGATGTTAGGCGTCTCCGGCGAATGTATTCCGATAGCGTGATGCCTGCAAGGAATGAGAACATTCTAGAAAAATGATATTCGGAACAACGAGCCAACCTCGCCGCTTCCTTCAGGTCTATATCTTCATCAAGATTCTCTTCAATGTATTGTAGAGCCCCGTTCAGATTGGCAAGCAAATCCATTCGAATGACCTCCCTTCACTAACAATATAGCAAGTTTCGTCGGTATCCATCCGACATCTCATGCACAGTTTTGCTGGGGTACCTAAGAGAAAATGCCACTACTATGGTACGGTTCTCCCCGTATAATCTTAACCTATCCAGCCTGTTAGCTTAATAAAGGGCTGCCACTCGAGAGCCCTCTTCATAATGAACTATTGCTCACCAAGGAACATAATTTACTTTTCTGCGACACCTTGGAGAACGATTGTATCATCAAGGTACTCGACAGGTTGATCTTCATGCATTTGATATTCCATCTCAGCTAATTGGGATTTGATTTCTTCTTCTGTTCTCTCGCTACCATAAGTAAAACGATCAAACTCAACGCTCGTTACCAACCATTGACCCTCAATCAGGTTCAGTATGTATTTCTTATTCGTCTTTGTGAACGGCTTATCTTGTACTTCTTTCATATGGCTCGTATAAATGAATACTTCGTTTTCCTGCTCACTATCATATGGTTCTGAAAATTGAATCGTTTCTTTTTGACCATCCAGCCCTATTTTTTCTATCAACCTAAGCATATAATCCTTATGTTTATTCCATTCATCTTGAGGCATTCCCTTCAATTCTTTACTTGTGTAATTAACTCCGTCATAACCAAATATGACTCGCTTACTCTCAGCAACTAAATATGAATCACTAACAATTCCGTCCACTTGAAGAAAATATGTATCATAGTCTATTTTGAAGTAATAAAGATCGTATTCGCTAGTTTCAAGTTCCTTTATCTTTTCTACAATTTGCAGCTTCACTTTTCCATCTAACGATTGTCCACCACTACAAGCGACTAAAATTGACATAAGCAGTATGGCACCGCCAACCAGACATTTTTTTAAACTCATTATGAATGAATCATCCTTCCAACATAAGTTACTACTTCAAAGTATATTCGAATCGATAGTATACAAAACTTACTTTTTGACCGTTCATTTCGAACTGTTTATCACTTCTATCTAACCTTTTAAATCCATTCTTCTCCAATACCTTTTGTGAAGCTACATTATTTGTTGTTGTCTTCGCTTCAATCAGTTTAATTTCTTTATCAGAGATTGATTCTAATAGTAATGTTAATGCTTTGCTAGCTATACCTTTTCCAGTATGTACTTGTCCAATCCTATAACCAAGGTGTCCTACTTTTCGAGATTCATCAATATCGACTAAATTTATTCTTCCTATAATGGAATTATCTCTATCTTTAATTAAAAAGTAATAAGACACTCCTTGAAATTGTTCATCAAGTAAAGCTTCAAGTTTTTTATTAAAAATGTTAGGAGTATAATAGTCAGCTCCTCGAGTAGGTACCATTTCTTCGAAAAATGTTCTGTTTTCGAGTTCGAATTTTAACAAGTCTTCAGCATCTCTAATATGTAATTTTTCAATAAATATATCCATTTGTATTAACCACCATTCTATACTTACTGAATTAAAAGTTACCAAACAACTAGTATTATTAGTTTTATTTCAGTGTTACTCTCCATTCCCCTTCGGCCGTATCAAAAACAGCTTCTTTCTCACTTGCCCACTTCACATCGTTTGTACCAAGTACATCCTCAGGAGATGCATATTGACTCCATTCAAGCATGACATTATAATCTTGTCCCTCTAGTTTTCTCATAAAAAAACCCAAGCTAGACTTTTGATAAAACTCAAAAAAATAATGACTCTCACCTAGAGTCGCTACACGATACTTAACAACAATGGTTTGTTTATGTTGGGGAGACTGAAAATCAACATAGTTATATCCCATGAAAGAAGACCATAAGGAACATGCAACCCAAATCGATATTAAAATTAGAGTTGTAAACGTAGCCACAAAAATTTTCTTCTTAAGTACAAGTATTATTCCAAGTACGATTATGTTACATAAGATAATCATAGCTACTGGAGGTTTAGTAAAAGGAACGATATAGTACTGATTCATTCGTAATAATATAAATACAATATCTAAAAATAGGAGCAAGCCTAGCAATAAAAGTATACCTCTTTTTTTATTCATTCCTTACCCACTTTCCTACTTACCATTACTCAAAAATATACTACTCTAATATTAGACGAGATTAAGGCTTGAAGAGTTACGGTCCATTTAAATGTAAGTGCCCCACAGCTATATGTGTTACTCTCGCGTATTCGGCTATATACTTGTTTTGGTCAATAAAAAAAGCTACTCCATAAGGTCCAAAATCGACCTATGGAGTAGCTTCTATAAAAAGATAAGTTCGTTATTGTATTCCTAATTAGAAACGAGCGGCCAATTCTGCTGCTTGTTTCACACCTTCTTGAAGGATGCCTTCAGCGCGGTCAGGGAATTGATTGTGGCCTTCAACTACAACAGTCTCAGGGTTTTGAACACCCCAGAATGCTAGGGTATTCTTCACATAATTCAATGACATTTCAAGTCCAGCCATTGGTCCTTCAGAATAAACACCACCAGCAGCGTGAAGCAATGCAACTTTCTTATCTCCAACCAAACCTACTGGACCTTGTTCTGTGTATTTGAACGTTTTGCCAGCTTGGTTAAGGTAGAACATATAAGTTAGAAGTTGTGCTGGAATTGTAAAGTTCCATAGTGGGAATGCAAATACGACTTTATCAGCACCTAAGAATTGATCAAGATAAGTATTTGCTAGATCTGCAGCCTTTTGCTCTTCTGCAGTTAATGGATAACCATTAGCAAGCTTGTACAATCCATTTAACATATCGTTATCGTAATATGGAAGATCAGCTTCGAACAAGTTCAATTCTGTAACGGCATCGTTAGGATGAGTTTCCTTGTAAGTTTTCAAGAAGCTTTCATATAACTTAACTGTTGCGGATTGCTCCATTGGACGATTGTTTGCTTTTACAAATAAAACGGTAGACATAATTGGTAGTTCCCTCCTGTTGTGTTTGCACTTACTATTTGTGATGAACGGTATTTATTTCTGCTACTTAACAATGCTTAGTATCTTATGAATCTATAATTTTGTCAAGTACAGTTTGTAACAAAAAAACTACGAGACCTATAAGCTGGTATGGCCCATAAGTTCTCGCAGTATTTAGTTTAACATATTTACTAGTTCGCTACCTTCTCACGGAAGTGATTTGCTACTGATACCATGATTTTCAAAGAGGATACCGTCTCTTCCAACCCACGTGTCTTCAAACCACAGTCTGGATTGATCCAGAACAGCTCGGGGTCAAGAACCTTGAGTGCACGTTCAACCATCGAGATCATCTCTTCTTCAGCCGGGACACGAGGACTGTGGATATCATATACGCCAAGGCCAATACCTAGTGGGTACGTGTGCTCCTCGAAACTATGCACCAACTCCCCATGGCTTCTTGATGTCTCTATAGAAATAACATCTGCATCCAATGCTTGAATCGAATCGATAATATCGTGGAATTCACAGTAGCACATATGTGTATGGATTTGGGTAGTATCCTGTACGGTGGAAGTTGACACGCGGAATGCCTTCACAGCCCACTCCAGATATCCTTCCCAGTCTTCCCGCTTCAACGGAAGTCCTTCACGTAGTGCAGGTTCGTCAACTTGAATCATTTCGATCCCCGCTTGCTCAAGTGCCTCTACTTCCTTACGCAGTGCAAGTGCAATTTGATAGGCAACCTTCTCACGAGGTAGATCACTGCGTACGAACGACCAGTTCAGAATCGTGATCGGTCCAGTCAGCATACCTTTAACTGGTTTGTCGGTGAGAGACTGAGCATACTCTGTTTCCTTCACAGTCATCGGTGCGTCAAAATCAACATCCCCATAAATAACCGGAGGCTTCACGCAGCGTGTTCCATAAGATTGAACCCATCCACCTTTTGTAAAAGCAAAGCCCGGCAATTTCTCACCGAAAAACTCGACCATATCAGTCCGTTCGAATTCACCATGTACGAGCACATCAAGTCCGATCTCCTCTTGAAGTGTGATCCACTGACTGATTTGTTCCGAAATGAACTGATCATATTGTTGCTCGGACCATTCACCTTTACGCCATTTTTGACGAGCTGAACGGATCTCTGAACTTTGAGGGAAACTCCCAATTGTAGTAGTAGGTAGGAATGGAAGGTTCCATTTCTCTTTTTGCAGGGACTTACGTACGGAAAACTCACTTTTTCTTTCCGATGGTTGAAGCAGGATTTGCTCTACCGCTAAAGTAACATTCTCCCGGTTGCGTGCAGGGTCAGCACTCAAGCTCTCAAGAGATTTACGGTTCTTCTGAAACAGCTCATCTAGTTTCCCCTCTGATACTGAGCGACTCAACGCAGCAATTTCTTCAAGCTTCTCTTCGGCGAATGCAAGTGCATCCTTCAGTTCAGGTTGTAGCGATACCTCGGCGGCTGCCGACACGGGTACATGCAATAAGCTACAAGATGGTTGAACGATAATATCCGCACCCTGCGTCAATTTCGTCAACTCTTGAAGAAGTTCATACTGGCGATAGAGATCCGCCCTCCAAATGTTACGTCCATCAATGACCCCAGCACCTAACGTCTTACCTGATGGGAATCCATAACGGCGTAATGCCTCTAAATTTTCGTTCAGTCCATGTACCAAATCAAGTCCAATTCCGGCAACCGGTAATGAAACAATCCCTTCATAGCTGCTAAGAGCTTCAAAATAAGTTTGTAATAGAAGAGATAATTCTGGAACTTCACGACTAATCGTGTCATATATCAACGTTAAACGTCCAAGATCTTCAGCTGTAACCGATGTAACCAGAGCAGGTTCATCAATTTGAACCCATTTCACTCCAGCTTCTTGAAGTTCACGCAGTACCTGCACATAGAGGGGTAATAGTTGTTCAATCCAGCCGTCCAATCCAGCATTGTCAAAACCTTTCGAAAGTTTCAGGAAAGTGTATAAGCCAAGCAACACAGGTCTACCCTCGATATTCAACTTTTCTTTGGCTTCACGATAAGCCACAAGCGGCTTATTAACCGTAATTTCAGGTTTTCTTGATCCGAGCTCCGGAACAATATAGTGATAGTTCGTATTGAACCATTTCGTCATTTCACTGGCAGCTGCCCCTTTATTCCCCCGGGCAATATCATAATATGTAGTTAATGGCACTTCACCGCCTGCAAATTCAAAACGAGCAGGAATAAGTCCGAACATAACGGCAGTATCGAGTACATGATCATAGTACGTAAAATCACCCACAGGGATAATATCAATACCTTTGTCCTTTTGCAATTTCAGATTATGAAGTCGGATGTCTGTTAGACGCTCATGAAGTTCTGATTCCTCAATTTTACCGCTCCAGAATGCTTCAATACTCTTCTTCCATTCACGTTGTTGCCCAATTCTTGGATACCCCAAGTTACCACTAATAATTTTACTCAAATCGATAACCTCCTAAAAGTTTTGTGAACGTTACTTCTACGAATTTGCTTCGTACAAAACTACTTCGTAAGCATATGCTTTAAAGTTTTGTGAGCGTTACTTCGTAAGATAAAACGAAATCAAAAAGGGCCCCCTATAGCGAAATAGCTAAAGAGGACCCTTGAAATTAGTATCAATGGCTTGCATCTTTAACACCCCCCTATCTCCCGTAGGTACAACAGTGCTGTCAAAATAGGCAGGTCTCCTGGCTCCAGAATCTTTGCCGAACAACAGCCTTCCCAGTGATGCATCACCAGTGGCATTGTGTTATTCGACTCCTCTGTTACAGTGGCGGGACCGCGCCGGCATTACACCGGTCTTCCCTTTTAAGCTTCAGCCATGATGATTGAAGCACCTATCTCCACATTATTCAGTTTTGGTTACAATTCTATGAATATGTTATTTATGTTACTGCATATCACTTCATAATACAACACCAAACAACTCGGATTAATTAATTTAACGCGGTAACTTCATAAATAGTGATCCGTAACCGCTTTATTCAACATCCCAATGCACCGATCCAAATCAGCTTTGACCTGTTTCTTGTACAGTTCCGCCTTCTCGTAACCCTCTTCAGTAAAGTGATATAACACGATTTCCTGAAAATCAACCTTTGGATCGTTCCCCTTCAATTTCTTAGTACGATACAATACACCTTCCTGTACCAATTCATGTAGCGCTCTGTAAATCTCACTTTGTGGAGGAACATAACCAAATGGTTTGAACTGCTCCTTCAGCTCATCCAACATTTCATAACCGTATCCCCGTCTTCTCTCTACCATTCCTATCAGGAATAATTTAAGATATGCTCTTTGTGCTATCATGAACGCCATCCGTTTCACCCCGCCTTTTCTACCTAGTATATATAAGGTATGAATTTTTCACAATAGGGTTTTTCGGTCTTCTTTTATAACTTGATCCGTTGTAAGTAAACAGCGTGAACTGATGAAAAAACACGTGTGAAGTAGATACAACTGAAATATCTTTTCTATTGTGAATTTTTCATATATTGAAATATTCATCTTAAAGGGTTCTTTTGGGGTCTTCGTAAGTTTTCGTCTATCGTGCCCGCAAAAAATGTTCCCTCTCGAAACAACTTTGCTGCTCATCTCTCCTTCTCTTCGTATCTACCATTATTTGGTTCTTGTTTAAATTTAGAATATAGGTATAATCATACGTAATTGTATATTAAATGTTTTCTAGGGTTCCGCAACACATGTTGGTCTGGTCCGAGAGAAAACTCACAGCTACGGCTGTGTCACGGAGGGATAAAAGCCTGGGAGGAACTGTATAATAACAGTTATCTCCTAGGCTTATTTTGTTTTTTTAGGAGATAACGCAAAAAAATTAAGGAGTGAGCATGTTATGAACAAAGAGTGGATAAAGGTTTATATTGCAGCATTTTTTGAAGTGTTCTGGGTGATTGGTTTAAAGCACGCGAATGATATTTGGACTTGGGCAGGAACTGTTGTTGCTGTGATCCTCAGCTTCTATTTAATGGTTATGGCTGGAAGAAAACTTCCTGTTGGGACCGTTTACGCTGTTTTTGTAGGCATGGGTACAGCTGGAACTGTTTTATCTGAAATTATCTTTTTTGGAGAACCGATTAAAGTGGCAAAAATACTATTTATTCTACTTTTATTAGTTGGTGTGATTGGTTTGAAGCTAGTTACGAAAGATAAAGATCAGGAAGGAGCTGCTTCCTAATGGCTTGGATTTCTTTGATTTTTGCAGGAGTATTTGAAATGCTGGGTGTTACTATGATCAACAAGTTGCATAAGGACCGGAACTGGCAATCCTTAGTACTTTTAATTACAGGATTCGGAATTAGTTTTGTACTACTTGCATTTGCGATGAAAACACTACCTATGGGAACTGCTTATGCTATCTGGACAGGAATTGGAACCGCAGGTGGCGCGATATCAGGTATGCTTTTGTACGGGGAATCAAAAGATTGGAGAAGAATTGTTTTTATTGCTATGGTTTTAGGAGCTGCGCTTGGCTTAAAACTTATCTCGTAAAGGTATGGCGACCTGAGCCTGAGATCATTTCAATAGCGAATTAACAATAGAAAAGCAGGACGGATCAAGATCCGTCCTGCTTGAAATAACGAATTAATTATTTTATAATATTGATTGCTCTACAACAATTTTTGAATATCATCTTTGATCGCTTCGGATTGTGGTCCGAACACGACTTGTACTGCGCCTTTGCCGAGTCTCATAACACCAGAAGCCCCAAGCTTCTTAAGTCCTGAGTCATTAACGGCCTTCTCATCTTTAACGATGAGTCGAAGGCGTGTGATACAAGCGTCAACAGATGTAATGTTGCTAGGTCCACCTAGTTGAGCCAAAATCAGAGCTGGACGGCTATCCGCAGATACGGGACCAGAAGCTATATCTTCTTCTTCAGGATCTTCGTCTTCACGGCCCGGAGTTTTCAGGTTCAACTTGACGATGAGGAAGCGGAAGATCACATAGTATAGTACTGCTGTGACCAAACCAACTGGAATCAGGAGCAATGGTTTGCTAGAGAGCCCCCAACCGAGTCCATAGTCAATCAAACCGGCCGAGAATCCAAAACCAAGTTTCATCCCTAGCGCATAAGTGACGAACGCTGAGATACCGGACAAGACGATGTGAACACCGTAAAGTACTGGTGCAACGAACATAAAGGCAAATTCTAATGGTTCAGTAATACCAGTTAAGAACGAAGCAAGAGCAGCACCCATGAAGATAGATCCAACCATTTTGCGTCTTTCAGGTTTTGCTGTGTGGATAATTGCGAAAGCTGCTGCTGGAAGACCAAACATCATAACTGGGAAGAACCCTGTCATAAACATACCAGCCGAACTATCTCCAGCGAAGAAGCGATTCAAGTCACCATGAATTACATCGCCTGCAGCGTTAGTGAAATCACCAATTTGGAACCAAACGATAGAGTTAATGATATGATGTAATCCAAATGGTACGAGGAGACGGTTTGCAATAATGTGAACCGCAGATCCAATACCGCCGAGACTTACAACCCAGTTGCCGAATGTATCGAGAACGTTTTGAACCGGACCCCAGATCAAACCACAAACTAAACCAACAAATACCATTGTGAAGGCTGTAACCATCGGTACGAAACGTTTACCCCCGAAAAATCCAAGCCAATCCGGAAGCTTAATATTGTGATATTTCTTATAGAGTGCTGCTGCAATACAACCTACAAGGATACCCCCGAGAACACCCATGTTCAATTTAGTATCCGCGGATTGCATTATTCCAGGGAATATTCCTGGTACAATTGCAAGCAATTTAAGTAAGATCATATACCCGATGACTGCTGACAATGCAGCAACCGCATCACCGGCTAATCCGATTGCAACCCCAACCGCAAATATAAGTGGGAGGTTATCAAATATTGTACCCCCGCCCGCATTTAGAAACGGTGCAACATAAGTATTTAAGAAACCCCCTACAGTATCTCCTAGATGAAATTCCGTGATGTAATTGATGTTACCAAACCGAAGTAGAATAGCCGCTGCAGGTAGCGTAGCGACCGGAAGCATGAGCGATTTCCCGATTTTCTGGAGAAAAGCTAACATTCATAAATCATCCTTTCATAGTGTAATATTATGACTTGATAACCGCTTTTAAAATAACATCACTGCCTGCTTTTACAGGTCCGTTGAATAACTCTATGCTGTTGGTTACTTCATCAGCGTTTGTAACAATGATTGGGGTGATAATTGGATAACCTGCACCTTTAATCTTTTCAATATCAAACTCGATTAATACTTGCCCTGCTTTGACTTTATCCCCTGTAGAAATATGAGATGTGAACCCGTCCCCTTTGAGCGATACCGTATTGATACCTATATGGAACAGAAACTGTAATCCTGAGGCATGTTCCAACATAACTGCATGATTGGATTTGATTACATGAGCAACCGTTCCGTCAAACGGAGCGATCAGTTGACCAACTAAGGGCTCAATTGCCACCCCTTTGCCCATATGTCCCCCCGCAAACGCCTCATCCGGCACATTCGCTAAAGGAACCGCATTACCTGTTACAGGTGAATAGATTTCTACAACTTGGCTTTCAGTAGATTTTTTTCTCCATTTTGAAAACATAATTTTTGCCTCCTATCCTGTGATTGAAGTATATAATACCCATCCTTGAGAAATTTCAAGCGATTTCTTCCTTGATTACACATAGGGCAATCGTATAAGAACTCTTTCTTGTAGCTTCCCTTGTCATCACAGTAATGATACCGATTACATTTCCAGCATGTACCTAATTACATTTATTCGGGTAGGGTTCCACCTATTACTAAAAGATTTAAATAAAAAGAGCCAAGAAAAGAAGCCTAATGAATAGGTCAGCTTTTCTTGGCTCATGCCCATAAATGTAATGGTAACACGCCAAATGCAAAGGTTATTTTTGTTATGTGACTATAATAAATCAAGCTTGCTTATCTCGTCAATAGAAAAATTGAAAGCGGTCACTTTTTTTGTCGACAACTGAATCCTAAGAGTCTATAGATCCATAGTCCTATTAATAACAGGCTGATGGATTTTTTTGTAGGACTCGCGGAATACTAACTCAAAAAACGTTAAAGTAGGAGATTTCGATGAACAAGATCTTCTCCATCTATCTTCAGGATCTTCGAGGTATTATCACCAACTGGGTAGCCGCAGTTATGATTATCGGTTTGATCGTTTTGCCCTCTTTATACGCTTGGTTCAATATCAAAGCCTCATGGGATCCTTATGGACAAACCTCCGGCATTTCAATTGCCGTAACCAACCTAGATCAAGGAACTACTTTACGTGGTAAGGATCTCAAAATTGGTGATGAAATAGCGAATTCGTTAAAAGAGAACCACAATATCGGCTGGACTTTTACGGGTAAAGACGAAGCCTTAACTGGACTAAACCATGGCGATTACTATGCAGTCATCATTATCCCGTCCGATTTCTCAGCCCGCATTGCCACAGTACTATCTACGAATCCAGTGAAGGCAAAAATCGAATATTTTGTTAACGAGAAAATCAATGCGATTGCCCCGAAAATCACATCTAAGGGAGCTAATTCGATCATTGAAGAGGTCAACCAAAATTTTATCAAAACGGCGAACGGAACAATTTTTCAAATATTCAATAAAATCGGAGTTGAGTTGGAGCAGGAACTCCCACTTATTCGCAAAACAAAAAGTATCGTTATGCAAATCGAGGCACTCTTTCCCGAGATTAACCGGGCAGCAGACACGGCGATCAAGGATCTACAAACGAGCCGTGAAGTTGTATCTAAAGTACAAAATGAAATCCCGCGTGCCACCGATTTAGCTACTAAAGGACAGGAGTTTGCCGCAAGTACTGTACAATTTCTGGAGCATAGCCAGCAAGTTATTGATTCTTCAGGTCCGGTCGCCAAAGAGATGATTGTGCAGTTACAGCAGACAGCTAAGGCGGTGGTTCAGACGGCAGATTTGATCCAATCAGCGTTAAATCAAGTAAATCAAGAAAATCCCCAAGAGAACATTTTGCCAAAAATGAATACTCAGTTGCTTGCCACAGCTGCCAAAGCAGCGGATTCTCTCAGCGAAATGCTTGAACGCCTCGGAGGTCTGAATCCGAGCGGATCCTTGTCCAAGTCTGCATCAGAGTTAGCGCAGGTAAGTTCAGAGTTTAAGCAATTGAATAAGTTCGCAGAGGAAATTAACCTGACGCTGACTGAAGGCAAGCTATCTGCTGGGGAGACGTTGGATAAGTTCGGTACTCTCGCCCATTCTTTAACCAACCGGCTCGATCAGCTAACAGGAAAGTTAGATGAACAGATTATCCCGCAAATGAAATTGGCTCTTGAGCAGGCAAAGACAGCCGTTGACCATACAAACAGCCTTCTCGGTGAGGCACTCTCAGATTTACCCAAAGTGAATGATGTCTTAAATGACGCTAGTCGGGGATTATCAGCGGTCGTCAAAGAAGCTGAAATCGTTCGTAGTGATTTACCCGAAGCCGAGAAGAAAATATCTAAGTTGACAGATCAGATCAGTAAGCTTGAGAAAGAAGGTACTCTTGAGGATCTTATCTCACTGCTCAGCCTGAACTATGCCAAAGAAAGCGAGTTTTTCGCTGAACCAGTCACTCTGAAAGAGAACCGATTATTCCCGATTCCGAATTATGGTTCAGCCATGTCACCCTTCTTTACCACCTTATCACTTTGGGTAGGAGGACTGCTGCTAGTATCTATGCTTACGGTAGAAGTGCATGACAAAAATGCCGAATACCGGAGTTACCAAGTATACTTTGGACGTTTTCTAACCTTTGCGACACTGGCACTGCTCCAATCCTTGTTCGTGACTATAGGTGATGTGTATCTACTGGGGACCTACGCGGTGGAACCCATTAAATTTATTGTATTTGGACTATTGATTAGTGCGGTGTTTATGCTCATGATTTATACTTTGGTATCGGTATTTGGGAATGTAGGCAAAGCACTCGCTATCGTACTAATGGTACTGCAATTAGCAGGTTCTGGCGGTACGTTCCCCATCCAAGTGACACCGCCTTTTTTCCAAGCGATCCATCCCTTCCTCCCCTTTACTTATGGGATTAGCCTTTTAAGAGAAGCAGTGGGCGGAAGTGTCGGTGACATTGTAATTCGCGATATCTGTATTATGTTCATTTATGCTGGACTGGCCTTGATTGTAGGTCTCGGCTTAAAACAAGTCGTAAACCGGTATTCTGCAAAATGGGTGCGTAAAGCCAAATCAGGTCATCTGATTCATTAACCTAAACCTTATCGTTTTCCTTCAGCCTCCGGTCGGACTTTGCGTGTCGCAGTGGCTTGCAGCGGATCATCCGGCCAGTAATGTTTGGGGTAACGCCCTTTCAAGTCTTTTTTCACGTCAAAATAAGTGTTCTTCCAAAAGCTCTGTAAATCGGAGGTAACTTGAACCGGACGACTAGCAGGAGACAACAAGTGCATGGTGATTTTAACTTGACCATAGCCGATCCGAGGCGTCTCCATCATACCGAACACTTCCTGAAGTCTGACGGCAACATAAGGTGCCTGCGCATCATCATAATGGATCTGTACCTTTGATCCACTGGGTATAATAAGATGTGTAGGTGCCTCTGTATTTAATTGCTGGGTACGATCCCAACCTAGCCAGTTTTCCAGAATGGAATAAAGCGACAAGGACTGCAGATCCGCGCGTTTTCGAAAGTTCGAAATATAGGGAGCGAGCCACTGTTCCGAATCCGTAGTCAAAGCTTCATCGGATACATCAGGCCAACGTTCATCAAGCTTGTGCATGAATTGCATTCGAGCCTGTAATAGACGGGATTTACTATTCCAGGGCAAAATGGACACCCCCTGCACCCTAACAGCTTGCAGTAGTGCTTGCGTGATATCCTCTTGAGTAGGATTAGGATCGGGAACGTCTTTAAGAACAATCGCACCCAGGGTTAGTCGACGACGAACCTTTACCTTCCCTGCATCTTCATCCCATTGTACACTCTTCTCATCGCTCATATCTTCACGATAATAAGTATTCAGATCGCTCTCCGTAAGCGAAGCTGCTAGAAGAATAACACTTTCCGTTCCTTGATCATCCACTTCAGCAATCGCGAGAAAATCCTCCATCCCAAGAGGCTGCTGATGAGTAAATACAGCACCACGAGCGCTACGGAGTAAGTATCGCCCATCCGGACGGCGACGAGCGATGCGATCAGGATAAGCAAAAGAAATCAACAATCCACAGTAACGTTGCCAATCTTGTTCAATTTCTTCGGAGAATTTCCCTAGACCAAGTCCCTTTTCCCACTGTCGACTGACATCTAGAATACGCCGAAGTTCGGCTTGGTCCACGTCATAGTGGGATTTCCCTAGTTGGCTTGGTGAACGATCATACTCCATCAAAAGAGACAGACGACTTACCATATCACAATCACGACCAGCCAATTGTCCTTTAAACAAATCACGCTCCTCAAGAAGCGCGGCTAGCCTACAAGCAACCCGGCCAAGTCCAAGTGCATCGGCCCGGAGTAACATATGTGCCAAACGCGGATGCAAACCCAGCTCGCTCATCTTAATCCCATGATTGGTTATCCGATGCTGGTCATCTAATGCACCGAGCTGCCTGAGCACTTGTACCGCTTGGTTGTAAGGTGCGACTGGTGGTGCATCTAACCAATCCAGCTCATCAGTCGAAGAAGCGCCCCATGCGGCAACTTCCAGTGCAAGCGGAGTCAAATCCGCTTCTAGCATCTCTGGTGGCGTGCGTTCCGCAAGCGCGTGATCATCACTTTCGCTCCATAACCGATAACACACGCCGGGTGCAGTTCTCCCGGCACGTCCACGGCGCTGATCAGCCGAGTCCCGCGCCGCACGGGTCGTCACCAAACGGCTCATCCCGGTACGTGAAGAGAATAAGTCAGTGCGCCGCAAGCCGCTATCGATGACGACGGTCACGCCATCAACCGTGAGGCTTGATTCTGCGATAGACGTCGCCAGCACGACCTTGCGTTTGCCAGGCGGCGCTGCTTCAATCGCCCGTTGCTGCTCCGCTTGCGATAACGCTCCAAAGAGCGGTGTCACAATGACATCGCTTGGAATAATCCCCGCTAATCTACGCTCTACTCGCCGAATTTCTCGAGCACCTGGAAGGAATACGAGTATACTTCCTTGATGTGCTCGTAGTGCGCTCGTAATCGCACGTTCTACAGTTACTTCCAAGTGTTCTTTTATTGACGTAGTCAAATACCTTGTTTCAACTGGATAATTACGACCTAAACTCTGAATCACCGATGAAGTTCCCAATAGCTGTGCAATCGGCTCCGGATCCAGTGTGGCAGACATGATTAGAATACGTAGATCTTCACGAAGTAGCTGCTGACTTTGTAAGGCTAGCGCTAAACCTAGATCGGCATGAATACTACGTTCATGGAATTCGTCAAAAATAATCAGCCCTGTTCCAATCAAGGCTGGATCGTTCTGTAACATCCGAGTCAGAATGCCTTCCGTTACGACCGTAATCCGAGTGCGACTAGATACCCTACTGTCCGACCGAATCCGGTAACCAATCGTTTCACCAACCGATTCTCCAAGCTGTTTCGCCATATAGGTCGCAGCGGAACGGGCGGCAAGGCGCCGGGGTTCAAGCAGAAGAATACCTTGACCATCTAACCACGGTTCATTCAATAATTTCAGCGGAGTCCGCGTCGTCTTACCTGCTCCAGGTTCTGCCAACAATACTGCTGAGCAGCCTTTTCTTAAATGCTCCTGTAACTCTGGAAGCACATTATCTATAGGAAGTAGTGTCATTAAGATCTCCTTATTCTAACCAGCTGCAATTATTGCTTTTAGTTTTCAAGTATTACAAACTCCTGCGGATTGGATCGAATATAGGTGCTTATTTGTTTAAGACTAGCTGGGGCAATCTCTTGAAAGGACCCAAATAAACGACTTATAGTGTTTAAAAGTTCATTATCACGGTCTAAGTCTAACAGAGTTGCATCACTCCACTGTCTGCCCAACTTGAGGTTCCTTGTTTCGAGAACCTCTTTCGTCTGATTAAGCAAGCCGATCATAGAAGTATCCCTAAAGAAGTTCAAACCATTCATCACCCCAGACCAAAAATCCGGTATATCCAACAGGTAGCATATCCAAGCATAGTACTCACTTGCAGAGTTCTTGGCATGATCATACATCACTCTGAACATACATAAAGCCCGTTGTCCTTCGGTTAGCTTTGATATGGTTTCTGATTTCACTGAGATATCTTTTCCTCGTATTTGCATAAAGGTCGGCTCCATACAGGCCCACCCCAGTCTTTCATCAGCCAATGAATCAAATACTTCCCGTTTCATAGCAACTAAGGTCATTTTATCGCTCCTTTAGGTTCAACCCAACTCTTGCTCATCCTGAATATAATTAAGTAGATTTTCGCAGCCCTCGTTCACCATCTCATATACCTCTTCAAAATTACCTGTGAAATAAGGGTCAGGAACATTTCCACCGGCATGTTTTGGGACGAATTCAAGCATTTTTTTCACTTCTACCTTACGATCTGCCGGAAAATAAGGTGCTAAATTAGTGACGTTCATATCATCCATAGCAATAATATATTGGAAATCATAGAAATCTTCCTTACTAACCTGTCTAGCAAACATACCCGTATAATCAATACCATACTGCTCTAGTATTTTACGAGTCCCTTCATGTGGAGGATGTCCGACATGCCAATCCCCCGTACCCGCAGAGTCAACAACAATTCGATCCGATAGACCAGCTTTTTCTACATGACTGCGAAATACAGCCTCTGCCATCGGTGACCTACAAATATTACCCAAACATACAAACAATACTTTAATCATTGTTCCAATAACCTCCTATAATCAAACTTAATATTATGATTAAATCAACTCGTACAGTAACAACTGATTTCTAAATGGAGCCTATTTTTCATGGATCAACCCCACAATGAGGGCTTGGCTAATTTGGACATCAATCTAACGGAACTAATAACCCTTATTTTGAGTTTTGAGGGTCACAAAAATTTCTAACGGAACTGAAAGACCTTATCTCCTCCAAATGATGCTCTAGTGCATGAATATGATGAAATAACGTCTGCTGGTTCCGTTAAAATCCAGAAGAACGGAGTTTACCATGAATAAGGTCGCTGAGTTCCGTTACAACGATTCGTTATCATCTTCGGTATCGCTTTAAGGACAAGCGCTGATTTTGGTTATGAACCATCTTAATTTTACACAAATAGCGCTTCAGTCAACTGTACTAATAATCATCTTCTTTTTCAATCTTCTATTATAAATCATCGTAATATTACTGCACTACCTTTTTTCTACTGTGTTATTATTTGAATATAATGGAAAATGCGAGGAGTGAATGTTGTTATGTTAGTCGTTACAACGGAAAATATTTCAGGACATCGTATTGATCGGGTATTAGGTCATGCTTTTGGCGTCGTCGTAAGAAGTCGTGGTCTTGGAGGAAATATTACGGCGTCCATTCGCAGTCTCTTCGGCGGAGAAATCAAAGAATACACGGAGATGATCGAAGACGCGCGTAAAGCCGCTATCGACCGAATGATTCTAAATGCACATAACATGGGTGCAAATGCCATCGTGATGATGCGTTTCGATTCTGGTGAAATCGGACAGACCATGTCTGAAATCGTAGCTTACGGTACAGCGGTTGTTATAGAGAAGGTGTAACCATGTCATATCAAGATAAACTATTCTTAATTATCTCCCTATCGGTTATCATATTATCGATCATTGGAACAGTTATTTATCGTCACAATCGATTAAAACATCAAATTAATGAACCTCCCTCCGGCTTTCAAAAAACGAATGAGATCTTTATTGATCCTACGACCGGTATTAAACAACAAGTTTGGTATAATCCCAAAAGTGGTGAACGATATTACAAGAATATCGATGAGTCTAACAGAAGTAAATGATGAGAAGGTTGCCTGAGCGCTCATAACCCATATAGTATGTTGCTAACTCCACTCCTAATGCAAAGAGAAGCCTCCCATTTGAACTCTGGGGGCTTCTCTTATTCTTTCTTCTAGGACAATTTCACCAAGCTATAATTTTTCTTACCCTTGCGGATAAGGATGAAACGGCCACCGATCGCTTGATCAGCTGTCACTTCCAACTCTAAATCGGTAATGCGTTCACCATTCATCGAAAGTGCACCTTTTGTAATATCCTCACGTGCCTGCCGCTTAGACGGCTCAATACCAAGATCGACAAGCCAGTCGATGATATTCTTCGATTCCTGCGACGCTTCGAACGTCGGCATCTCTTTGAAGCCTTGCTCGATCTCGTTAGCTGTCAGTGATTTAATATCGCCACTGAACAAAGCGGCAGTTATACGTTTCGCCTGTTCCAACAATTCCTCACCGTGTACGAATTTCGTCATTTCCTCGGCCAGCGTTTTTTGTGCTTCGCGTTTATGTGGTTCAGTCTGTACCTTTTCAGCCAACTCGTCAATTTGCTCTTTAGACAAGAACGTAAAGTACTTCAGGTATTTTACAACATCACGGTCATCGGTGTTCGCCCAGAACTGGTAGAATTCGAATGGCGTTGTCTTAGCAGGATCTAACCAAATCGCGCCTCCCGCTGTTTTACCAAATTTCGTGCCATCGGCTTTCAACATAAGTGGGATCGTAAGTCCGAATGCTACTGCCTCAGACCCTTCTTTTTTACGAATCAAGTCAAGGCCGCTTGTGATATTGCCCCATTGATCAGAGCCACCGATTTGCAACTGCACGTCTTCATTCTGGTACAGATGCAGATAGTCCAACGATTGCAAGATTTGATAGGAGAATTCTGTAAAAGAGATACCGCTATCTAGCCTACTAGACACAACATCCTTTGCAAGCATCGAATTGATGCTGAAGTTTTTACCATAATCACGCAAAAATTCGATAACATTAATTTTGTGGGTCCAGTCATAGTTGTTTACCATCCGAATTTTATTATCTCCATCGGTCACAAACAACTTTTTCATTTGTGCGGTAAGTGCATCAACATTGGCTTGGACTTGTTCCAAGGTTTGCAGCGAGCGTTCTGATTGACGTCCACTTGGATCACCGATCGTACCGGTTGCACCCCCAATTAGAATAACCGGACGATGGCCAGCGAGCTGGAATCGTTTCAGCACCATGAATGGAATCAAGTGACCGATATGCATGCTGTCACCCGTTGGATCCACGCCGCAGTATAACGAGACAGCTTTCTGCTCAGTCAATTTTCTAAGCCCTTCGGCATCTGTTTGTTGATTAATGGCGTCACGCCATTCTAGTTCATCGATAATATTCACAGCTATACCACTCCTTAGATTTAGTAGATATCCTATAACGAAATATCATTCCTTTTTTGAACAACAAAAAATCGCCCCTTGTCTATTGTAGACATAGGGACGATTGAATAACCGTGTTACCACCCAGATTGCACCAATGGATTACACGCGCTTATGCGCACCATTCATGCCACTCTCGGCGAGTTATCGTTCGCCATTCCGCTCAGCATTACCTGAGACACTCCAGAGTGTAATTCGCTAACTTAATGTGTACCGGGTTTCATCAACCCCCGGCTTTCTAGAACAGGGATTAAGCTGCTACTGGGCTCTTTCAACGTATATCTTATATTAGATTAAAAACAGTATAGTGAAATAATATATCAATGTCAATCAATGCTTAATAATGAGTACTCTATTGATAACCCCTGCCAAGTTATGGATAACTCAACCCGAAACCTTGCGGATAATTACCGTCTATGGTTACTGGCAATTTCCCTTTGGGTTCTGAGCCAAATATAACACGAACGGCTGATTCCCAGGATACAGGAACGGGAGTCAGCCAATACCAGGTATCCAAGGCATAGGTTGCCATGTATGCAGCTACATCTGGATATCCTACAATATCATTCGGATTTCCGAGCGAAACAGCAACAACAGGCTTTCCGATATCACTTAATTTGTTAACCAAATCAATTTGTCCTTGCGTGATTTCTCGATCCGAATATGTGAAAATCATAATTCGATCCATACTTTGGGCCAAATTAATCACGGTGTTAATACTATCTTGCGTTACATCCAGCTTTTCTCCTTTCGCTCGGGCTACTTGAAACGAGATTACTTTACCCTTGCTAACTTTTCTTACAGTCTCAGCTATCTGATCTGCATAAGCCATACTCACTACTAGAGTGGATTCTTCGGTTTGAGGATCAAATGGTAAAATGTTATCGTTCTTGACTAGTGTTACAGAATCCATAGCAATACGTTCTGCTAACTCCTTGTGTTCCTTGTTTCCTACCACTTCTGTGGCATTATCGATGTCTACCAATCGATGTTCAAACATGTTCATCTTTAATTTATATGTAATAATCCGTTCCACAGATTCATCTATACGACTTCTCTCCAGCTTGCCTGCTTGTAGTGCTTGGAATAGAGAATTCAAGGTATCTAGTTGATCAGACGCGGATCCGTTAGCCATAACAATATCTGCTCCAGCATTAATAGCCATAACAGCTGCTTCTCCGGCTCCCCAATTTTTCGAAATGGCTTCCATAACCATAGCATCGGTAACAATGATTCCTTGAAAATCGAGATCGTTCCTCAAAAGTCCTGTTAGAACTTTTTTTGACAAAGTTGCAGGTAAATCTGGATCAATAGCTTGAATGATAATATGGGATGTCATAATAGACTCGATTCCTTGGTCGATAGCCGCTTTAAATGGAGGAAGATGTACTTCCCGCAGAACTTCTTCGCTATAAGATATAGTGGACAAAGTAAAATGTGTATCGAACCCCGTATCCCCATGCCCTGGAAAATGCTTAGCACTGGATGCGATCCCTTCACTCTGATAGCCCTTTATCTCTGCAGCCGTCATTTCGCTAACCAAATTCGTATCTTCTCCAAATGAGCGAACGCCAATAACTGCATTTAGAGGATTGGAGTTTACATCTGCTACCGGCGAGAAACTCCAATGGAATCCCATAGCTTTAGCTTCAATCGCCGTTAGTTTCGCAGCTCGTTCAGCGTATTCTACATTTTGTGTTGCCCCAATCGCCATTTGTCTTGGAAGAACCGTAGCTTCACCAGGAACTCTTTGGGCCACTCCATACTCCATGTCACCTGAAATGAAAATGGGTATTCCTAATCTAGATTCGGATGCCCATTGCTGCAATTGGTTAATGAACTTTGCTGTCTCAACTGCTGTTTCATATCGACGATTTAAGAGAGCGCTACCCACAAAGTATTCTTTAATCATACTTTTGGAAAATGGATCTGTTTCGTTTGTAGGTGTATACATAACGAGTTGACCGATCTTTTCTTTGTCAGTCATTTTCGCTACAATTTCCTTGGCGTTATGTTCGATTGATTCCTTGGATGCATTAGAATTTAATGAGTAGACGATAACAACTATTGTGCTTACTGCGACAAAGACTAGTAGGGCGATTTGTCTTCTCTTCATAATTACCTCCTAAATATAGGAACTTAATTCTAAGCTACATTAATCAACTAATTTATGTCAACTTTTGCCATCATTTAAAAGAAACCTCGAACCTTTTAAACGAGGTTCGAGGCTTTGAGTGAATTAGAAATTCATAATCATTTCTTCTTCCCTTTTCTCACTGGTCTTTTGTTCTCAAGTAAATTTTGATGATTTGGTTTTTTTCTTAATCCGCTGCTTGTGCTTTTCTTTATTATTTTACTTTTTTGAGCCCCTCCTCGACTTTCGGCTCCTGGTGCTCCAGGCACACCGGGGATTCCTTGCGGTCCTGGTACTCCTTGCGGTCCTGGTATTCCCGGAATCCCTTGTATTCCCTCCACTCCTGGTACTCCTGGTACTCCTGGAACTCCCGGCACTCCCGGCACTCCTGGTACTCCCGGCACTCCTGGTACTCCTCTCGCTCCTCGCTCTCCTCGCTCTCCTTGCTCTCCTCGTTCTCCTCGCTCTCCTCTTGCTCCTCGCTCTCCTCTCGCTCCATGCTCTCCTTGCTCTCCTCTTTCTCCTTTCGAACCTCGCTCTCCTTTCGCGCCTTGCTCTCCTCGCTCTCCTTTCGCGCCTTGAGCTCCTTTCGCTCCTGCTGGCCCGGTTGGTCCCATCGGTCCTTCTCCATATTCTCCTGTTGGCCCCGTCGGTCCCATTGGCCCCATTGGTCCCGTCGGTCCTTCTCCATATTCTCCTGTTGCTCCTGTATCTCCAGTTGCTCCAGTTGCTCCAGTTACCCCTGGGTCGCCTGTTGCTCCTCTTGCTCCTATCTCTCCACTTGGCCCGGTTGGTCCCATCGGCCCCATTGGTCCTCCTGAATCTCCGGTAGGTCCTGTTGCCCCTGTATCTCCGATTGCACCGGTTACGCCTGTCGCACCTGTTGCCCCGGTTGCTCCTGTATCTCCACTTGGCCCGGTTGGTCCCATCGGCCCCATTGGTCCTCCTGAATCTCCGGTAGGTCCTGTTGCCCCCGTATCTCCGATTGCACCAGTTCCACCTATCGCTCCTGTTGCTCCAGTATCTCCTGTTGCTCCAGTTCCTCCTGTCGCTCCAGTTTCGCCTGTTGCTCCAGTTCCTCCTGTTGCCCCAGTTTCACCTGTTGCTCCAGTATCTCCTGTTGCTCCAGTATCTCCCGTTGCTCCAGTTTCACCTGTTGCTCCTGTGTCACCTGTTGCTCCGGTATCTCCTGTTGCTCCAGTATCTCCCGTTGCTCCAGTATCTCCTGTTGCTCCAGTATCTCCTGTTGCTCCTGTCTCTCCTGTTGCTCCTGTCTCTCCTGTTGCTCCTGTCTCTCCTGTTGCTCCTGTCTCTCCTGTTGCTCCTGTCTCTCCTGTTGCTCCTGTCTCTCCTGTTGCTCCTGTCTCTCCTGTTGCTCCTGTATCTCCCGTTGCTCCTGTTGCTCCAGTTTCACCTGTTGCTCCAGTTTCACCTGTTGCTCCAGTATCTCCCGTTGCTCCTGTGTCGCCAGTTACACCAGTTCCTCCTGTTGCTCCAGTGTCACCCGTTGCTCCAGTTCCACCTGTCGCACCTGTTGCTCCTGTATCTCCGATTGCACCAGTATCTCCTGTTGCTCCAGTATCTCCTGTTGCTCCAGTATCTCCAGTTGCACCAGTGTCACCTGTTGCTCCAGTTTCACCTGTTGCTCCTATGTCGCCCGTTGCTCCAGTTTCACCTGCTACTCCTGTGTGGCCCGTTGCTCCAGTTTCACCCGTTGCACCAGTTTCACCTGTTGCTCCTGTGTCGCCCGTTGC
>NZ_RZNY01000040.1 GCF_003994475.1 Paenibacillus anaericanus
CCAATTGTTAGTTGTGTCTAACAATTGGGGTGCAGTTCATTTAGGGCGGTTTATCAACATAGTATCCTATTCTATTGGATTAACTGACTAACTTACACTTTGACCGCTAGGGAGAGCCTCGGAACGCTGACTCTGACGGAACCACGTCATCATCATATCCTGAAATTTTTCCTTAGGCATGGGGGTTGCAATCAACCAATCCTCGTCATCTTTTGTGCTAGAACGAATCAGCCAGCTCATATAATGATCGTTAATAAATTGAGCACTCTGACCTTCCCATTTATTCTTCTTAGCGTTATAGAACGTAATATTTCCTTGGCACCGCTTCATCTTCAAGCACCTAGCCAGGGCAACAACACCTGCTTTATCATCATTTGATCCCAACAACTCAGCCATAATCTCTTCCATACCCAGATCATCTGAGTGACTCATTACCTGCTCGAACTTACGTTTCGACAACATGAGAGCAGGAAGTTCTCCCGATCCAGATGAACGACTATTCCATTTCATCCTTTCAGCCAAACTGCTGCATACGCTATTTAATCTGCCCATATCATCAACTTGGCATAGCAAATTCTGCTCCTGTAACCTCTCTACTTTGACAACACGTCCATTCGTAATTTGCAAATATTCCTCGAAGTTTTCTCTTCCGATACTATAGTTGACCCAGCATGCTAGCTTACTTCGTGATGCATCAGCCAATCGGGACAATATATGCGGTGGTGTGATTAAGGGCGAACACTCAACAATTAACATTTGCTCACCTCCTACTAGAATACGGCTTCCTTAAATTAACCATAAATACTATAATGCAAAACTTTTCATTTATTGCATTATAGCATAATTAGATAAAATAGGTAATCTTACATAAATTTTTTTTGTAAAAAAAAGATCACTCCCTGACCGTTTTGTGACGGTACATGAGCGATCTTACGGCCTTGCTTCTTATCTAATTTTATTTTTTTCTCGCCACAATATGTAAATGTTCTGTAGCATCACGATATTGGGGCAACTCACTACTCTCACTTGCCACTTGCAATAGATGATCATAAACGATCCGATCCTCTTTGTACAACCTTGTTATTTCAGGCCGCATACCTGCCAAGAAGCTTTCGGTTCCGGCATACGATACAATCTCAAATCCACCTTGCGTGATTTCTTCCAGCGCCTTCACAGGTGTACTGAAATAACACTCTGTAAAGCCCTGATTCTCATCCAGTTTCAATTCTCCTAAATACTTATTCAAATGATTCAGGTCTCTGAATTCCTCACTAAATTCAGTTACTCCAGCTTTTAGAGCTCCCCATGAATTAATATATGCAAAGATGGCTACCCCACCCTTTTTAAGAATTCTAGAGGTATCACGAATAATTTTACTACGATCGCAATCGTCCAGAATATGATAGAGTGGACCCATTACTAGGACAGCGTCGTAAGTTTCATCACTAAGCACATGCATATTCGTAGCGTTGTCACAAATATATGCCTCGGCTTGCAATCCTAATTCTAGAATTCTGGAAGCCGCTATATCGAGTTCTTTTTGCGAGATTTCAAATAAAGTCACTTTATAGCCTTGCTTTAATAGCCAAGTAGAATATCTACCGGGGCCCGAACCTACATCGCAAACATGTCCTGTAACTGGCAAGTACTTTTCAAACAATCGAATTGTACTTAGGAATTCGACTTTACTGTAAGGGTTGTTTAATCTCTCCCATTCATATTCCGCATTATTCTCATAATAATTGCGTACAACCTCACTCATCCGGTATCTCCCCTTTCATTTTTGCTATTATAGTTTCTTATTCGATTCATTGTATGTGATAATTTTCCATAACTATGAAACAATCTTACATATCTACACTTCATTTCCACAACTATCATAAAAAAAATCCAGAAACTTGAAACTTTTTAGAATTCTTTTTCGTATTAGGGTCATAAGTCAACAAACATTTATCGAATTATAATCTTTTCTTAATCTATTTTTAAGATTTCTAAATTAGAATGTGTAATATGAAACCACTTTATAGAGGTGATTAGAAATGAGAATACTTATTAATTTCCAAAACAGTCTTGTGCCAGTGTACTTTAACATCGACAACAAGCAACCCATACAGCGGACTTTGAAATTGCTGACAAGCGCACTTGAGAATAAGTTCCGCAATGGTAAGCAAGCTTTACAGAAATGCCTGAACTCTCTTATTAGTATTGAGATCGAAGGTTCCGAAGCGATTCTTCACAGTAAAAGCGAATTCGACTCTCTGGCACTTTCTCTCTACTAATAATTGAGAGTCACTTCGTTGCCCAGACAATTGGAATATAACGATGATATGAAAAGGTCCACACTACGGCTAATTACATTGCCGTTATGTGGACCTTTTCATTGTATTAAGCCTTGTAGAGAACTTAGGACAAGCTTGAGGTAGACTTCTCCCGTTTACTGGAACTTCTACTAGACTGACCAAATTTCAACCGTAGTGTAATCGCTGTAATGACTAGTAGTAATCCATTTAAGATGAAGACGAAAGGAATAGAAATCCATCCGGCTAAAGCTCCACCAGACATGGGCCCGACCATATTGCCCAACTGACTAGCCGATTGGTTAAGACTGAATGCCCTACCACGGAACTCGGGTTCCGTAACTTTTACAATCAATGCATTAAGCGCTGGAAAGACTGCGGCGAAGAACAGACCGTACACAAATCGAAGCACTCCAAAGCCAACCAGGTTATGCACAAAGATCTGCAAGAAATTACCCACACCCCCACCGACCAAACCGATAACTAACGTATTCCGGTAACCTATCTTTTGACCAATTTTCCCCCAGATGGGTGCAGCAATCACTGTTGATATTCCAACTGCTGAGAAAATAATTCCCGAACTGAACGAAGCATCTGATTTGGATGCTCCTAAGTCAAGAACATACAGTGAGAGTAATGGTTCAAGTACCATAACTGAAGAAGTAACAATTAGTGCGATAATCAATTGTCTCATGAATGGAGAATTCGATGCAGCCTGTTTCAAATCGTCAAGCACATGCGAGCGTTCACGATTTCGATCAAAGTTCTCCTCTTTCACAAAAAACCAAGCAATCAGTGCAGAAAGAAGCACTACTGCTCCTGCAGCTATAAAAGATTCGCGATATCCTATGTACTTGCTCAAAAAACCACCGATCATCGGACCAATAATTCCACCCGCAGCGCCTGCTGTTGACATGATCCCAAGCGAGTAACCCACATGTTTCTCTGGCGTATTCGTTGCCACTAATGCAATTGCCGAAGGCACATACCCTGCTAGCAGACCCGATAAAATACGTACTGCTATTAATTGATAAGGATCCTGAACAAATGAGGTCAGAATATAGACGACGCAGAGCGAGAAGCCTGAGCGAAGAAGCATCGGTTTACGCCCATATTTGTCTGAAAGGGACCCCCAGAACGGTGCGATCAATGCACCCGCAAGGAAGGTAATTCCGAAGGCAAAACCAGACCATACTGTTAAATTATCCTTGACTCCCAGATCATGTGCTATAAACAGCGACATGAATGGAATAACCATAGAGTATGCCATGCTACAGAAAAAAACACCGATCCAGAGCACGTATAGATTTCTTTTCCAGGGGAAATTCATCACTCCACCCCCATTGTTGTCTCTCATAAACCCTGGATTCTATACTCATTTACTTATTGTACCACTTTAGAGTAAACCAAGATTTGAATTAAATAAGAATCATTTCATCATGCTCTATGAAAGCGTATAATATTAAATGAATTTCATATCAATTGTATCTCTCATCCTACCTACTAATCGCAAGGGAGCAACTACTAATGGCTTTCATTCAATGTCGTTTTTTCTCCGAAGTTTTAGGACTCAGTACATCTATGTCGGTTATCCTGCCAGAACCCGCACCTTCTCAAATCGGTATGCCCGGGAGCAGCGTCACCTCGGGACCTTACCCCACTTTATATTTACTACACGGGATGTCCGACGACGATAGCACTTGGATTCGCCGCACATCGATCGAACGATATGTCTCTAATCTTGGTCTAGCCGTAGTTATGCCACAATGTGATCTGAGCTTCTACACCGATATGGCCGAAGGTAGTCGATATTGGACATTTGTAAGTGAAGAACTACCCCGTATATGCCGTTCCTTCTTTCCCTTATCGGACCGACGTGAAGATAACTTTGTCGCCGGTTTATCGATGGGTGGTTACGGAGCGTTCAAATTGGCATTACGCAAACCAGAACAATTCTCAGCCGCAGCCAGTATGTCTGGAGCGCTCAACATATCTAGAAATCTCGTAGATGAAGTAAGGGGAGATCGCGATATTACCTCACTGTTCAAGCGTGTCTTTGGAACGGAAGGACCTGCAGGTACAAATAACGACTTGTTAACCCTTATTGATGAGGCTGTTCATCAAGATGGTCCCAAACCTTTACTATATCAATGCTGCGGGACTGAAGATTTTCTCTATAACGACAATCTTATCTTCCGTGATGCCTGCAGCGCTTCAGGACTTCCTTTAACATATAACGAAAGCCCTGGATCTCATGATTGGGCATACTGGGACGCGAAAATTCAAGATGTACTCGCTTGGCTCCCGCTAAACAAGAACTAGAATGTGATGGGAGTGTTTATCACTCCCATTCCACCACTTCAAACCGTCTGCGCTGTTCACCCTTACCCCGAGGAGCGTCCTTTTTATCAGAAGGTGCCTTATTCGGCTTCCCTCTTCTTCGTTCCTTAGCGGTCTGAAACTTCAGTTCACGCTGTGTTCTCCGGTAATTATCCATCCGCTTAGAATCTAACAACCCTTCTTCCAAAGCCGCTCTAACCGCGCAACCTAATTCACGTTCATGGCGACAATCTCCAAACCGACATCCCTGGGCGAGCTCAGAAATATCACTGAAGGCCTCTGCCAAACCACCTTCGTCGTCCCACAGTTGAAGCTCACGCATACCTGGCGTATCGATCATCACTGCACCTTGCGGCAAAATGAACATCTCCCGATGAGTCGTCGTATGCCGACCACGACTATCGCTCTCACGAATATCCTGGGTTCGCTGCATCTCTTGCCCCGACATCCAGTTCACAATGGTTGATTTACCTGAACCTGAAGATCCGGTTAGAGCAACTGTTACCCCGGGCTTTAATAGATGGTGAAGCTCCTCTGCTCCCCAGTCCTCCATCGCACTAATTGCTAGCACCTGCACACCTGGTGACACTTCCTCTACTTCCGAGATATACCGCTGCGGATCATCGCACAGATCAGCCTTACTGAGTAGAATAACCGGTAATGCCCCGCTATTCCAGGCCATGATCAAATATCGCTCCAACCTGCGAAGATTGAAATCCAAATTAAGTGCGACCACTATGAACAAGAGATCTACATTAGCTGCAACAATTTGCTCAACCGGGATACTCCCAGCCGCTCTCCTGGATATTTGACTGCTTCTCGGTAGTACTCCATGAATAACGCCATCCTGACTATCACTAGTAAGTAACCGAATCGCTACCCAATCTCCGACAGCAGGATAAGCACTATGTTCTTCAAGCTCATGTAACAGGCGCCCCGACATTTCGGCCCAACCTTCTCCGCGCTCTGTTATGATCCGATATTTCTGTCCGTGATCCGCCACTATTCTAGCTGGGCACACATCTTCCAATCCTAATTGCTTAAAAGCGGTCTCCCGCTTGCTATTCCAACCTATCGTTACTAAAGTTTCTAAATTCAACTCAATTTCCTCCTTAAGATCGTTCCATAACTTAACTTAATTTTTACTTCCTTTTCTCTCCTCATCGACAAAAGAGTACAACAAAAAGCGCAGAGCATCCGCCCTACGCTTCCCCATTACCGGACTAACAAAGACACCCCTCCTCCAAAGCAAGGTTCCACATGTCTTTATTTTCTGGTCCGATTTCCACCCTCAGGCGCGCACCAGCGCTGAAGGCATGAAAAAGCCGCAGGACAATAACGGTCCCTGCGGCATCATGTAAATTGATCGATCAATACGTTCGTTCCGCAACTTACAAGAACTAACGACAATCTTTCGCCGATAAGGAGACCGTGCATACAAATAGGTTCAAATTCAAAGTCATTTTTATTCCACTCATATTACCCAGCTCCTTTCAAATATTTGATAACATCATATTAGACAGCAATAAGATTTGTCAATCATTAACTTAGATAATCTTAGATAATCATTTTGGATCGATGTGTTAGCATAAGCTCTTGTTCCGTCACATAAAGGGGAAACGGGGGTGTCACTTTAATATAATGTTCACGGAGAAGCAATGAAAAGTCGACCTGATGTTGGGGTGAATCCGCAATTATAGGCAGCTTACCCTTATCATCCATATAGTCATCCACGGCAACCTGAACCAAATCAAGATAATATGGAATCTGCCGATCTTCTTCCTCGAAGATCTCATAGGTTTCACGCGACAAGTAGAACTTTCTAGTACTGATTCCACCCAAATATCGGGTCAGACGAGATGTATCTAGACTGCCATCTGATAACATGAGTGATATCCGATTAATGCCTTCCGGCATGTCTGCTTCATATCGTAATACCGCTTGCTTCATCTCTTCCAATGTAACCTGAACGACGGACGGTGAACTTACTTTGCTATGCTTACGGTTATTTTTGAACCATGCTAGCATGACTAGTTCCTCCCTTACTCATGTTTTAACTAGGAAGCGCTTACAATACTATTATATCCAACCTATTGCGGTTTGAACTCTACATTTGCAAATTGTCATAGGTTTGCCATATCTTCTCTCTCAATCTGCGCTAGATGTGAACGGCTGGATATTCTCTGGCATTTGCTGTAGGATGATATTGTTTCAGTAAATTAGATCAAATTTATTATTTAGGAGGACTCACATTGCAAGATGTTATCATCATCGGAGCGGGTCCGTGTGGACTATCCGCTGCCATAGAATGTCAGCGCCGCGGACTTCATGTTCTCGTATTAGAGAAAAACTGTCTAGTTCATTCCATTTATTCATATCCGACCCATATGCAGTTCTTCAGTACAGCAGAAACGCTCTCCATCGGCGATATCCCCTTTACTACATCAAACGATAAGCCATTCCGTCATGAAGCGCTCGCTTATTACCGTGGTGTCAGTAATTTCTACTCGCTCGGAGTTGCTGCCTATGAAGAGGCAACCAACATTGAGCGCCAAGCTGATGGCACGTTTATCGTTTCCTCCATCACTAGAGATGGAGAGACCTGGGAATATAAGACCCGTTATGTTGTCATTTCAACAGGATACTTCGATCATCCTAATCTTCTTGGTATTCCTGGGGAAGATATGAGCAAGGTGTCCCATTATTTCCGTGAAGCCCATCCTTATACAGGAATGAAAGTGGCGGTCATCGGAGGAAGCAATTCTGCAGTAGATGCCGCTCTGGAAATGGTTCGTGTAGGTGCAGAAGTCACGGTTGTATATCGTGGTGAACAACTATCGGAATCCATTAAACCTTGGGTCAAACCCGTCTTTGAAAGTATGGTGAACAAGGGTAAAATTCAGCTCCAACTATCTTCAAGAGTTATCGAAATAGAGCCTGCTCATGTACTCATAGAATCTCTAGAGTATAGAACAACTGAGCGACTTCCTAACGATTTCGTACTCGCATTAACCGGTTTCCGTCCAGACCGTAAGCTACTGGTTCAAGCTGGCGTCGAAATGTCTGGAGACATGGAGAAGCCTGTTTTTAATCCAGACACAATGGAGAGTAACGTGCCAGGTCTTTATGTCGCAGGAGTTATCGCCTCAGGCCGTAATGCCAACGAAGTTTTTATTGAAACAGGCCGTGAACACGGTAAATTTATTGCAGAGCATATCCTCACTTCCCTTAAGGACCAATAACGTTTCACCTATCGTCTGGAAAAGGAGAATTTAACACACATGAATCAAGTCGACATTACTTCCTTGTTGCTACTACTCATGGCCGGACTTGGTATCTTCAGCAACAATATGCCAATTACGGTAGCCATGATCGTATTGCTCCTGCTTAGAGTACTCCATCTGCAGCATTTGTTCCCTTGGCTTGAGAAATATGGCCTTACCATCGGGATTGTTATCCTCACCATTGGAGTGATGGCTCCGGTTGCTAGCGGCAAAATTTCTCCCCAGACTCTGCTGACTTCCTTCTTTCACTGGAAATCCCTATTAGCCATTGGCATCGGAATTCTCGTTGCTTGGTTAGGCGGGCGCGGGGCGACGTTAATGGGCAATCAGCCAACGATGGTTGCGGGACTGCTCATTGGAACAGTTCTTGGTGTTGCTTTCTTCAAAGGGGTCCCTGTAGGTCCACTGATCGCAGCCGGTATTCTTTCTCTGCTCATCGGCAAGGTTTAGCAAATAATGAAAAAGGGGTTATCTCCAAAGGTCGATGATACGGACCTTTGGGGGTAGCCCCTTCTTGCTCTTGAAAACCTATGGATTTAAATTTTGGATGTTATAGAGCTGTGCATAGACACCTTGTTTTCCCATTAGCTCTTCATGCGTCCCGCGTTCTACAACAGAACCGTTCTTCATCACAACGATGAGATCGGCATGAGTGATGGTAGATAACCGATGTGCAACAATAAGGGTGGTGCGACTCTTAGAGAGATCCCGAAGGGATTGTTGAATTAGGCTTTCCGACTCCAAATCAAGAGCCGATGTTGCCTCGTCCAAAATCAGTATAGGCGGATTCTTTAGGAAGACCCGTGCGATAGCAACCCGTTGTTTTTGCCCACCAGACAGTTTCACACCCCGTTCTCCCACTTCCGTATCATAACCTTGTGGTAGTTCCAATATGAAATCATGAGCGTTGGCAGCCCGAGCTGCAGCATAGACGGCCTCATCATCACTTCCTGGATTACCTAATAAAATATTATCCCGAACACTGCCACTAAACAAAAAGTTATCTTGAAGTACCATACCAATCTGACTACGCAAACTCTCCATTGTCCAATGGCTGGATTCCTTGCCTGCGATCAAGATGGAGCCTTTCTGCACATCATAAAATCTTGGAATCAAGCCGACTAGCGATGATTTTCCGCCACCACTCATCCCAACAAAAGCCACCGTTTGACCTGGATTTGCCTGAAACGTAATATTTTTGAGTACCCAATTCCCTTGATCCTGATATTTAAACCAGACATTTCGAAAAGCAACCCCATAACTACCATGCTCAAGTATAGCGGCGTCATTCGCATCTACCATATCATAAGGCTCTTCCAAGAGTTCCTGCACACGTTCCCAAGAAGCGGAGGCTTGCGTTAGAATTGTCGATGAGTTAATCAGCCGCTTCAACGGAGCATAGAGACGATCAAGATAACCGAAGAAGGCGATAAATGTCCCAAGTGTCAGATTACCTTGAATAACCTCATACCCCCCATAACCGATCACCATCAGAGGAGCGATATCAGTCAGTGTATTAATAATCGCGAATGTCCAGGCATTCCAGCGACTGTGTGCCATCGCCTTACTTAAGTATTTGCCGTTGATCCCTTCGAACTTGCTCTGATCATGCCGCTCAAGGGCAAAGCTGCGAATAACTGAAATCCCCTGAATCCGTTCATGCAAATAAGCCTGAATGCCAGCTAAAGCTGCAGAACGATCCTTCGTTAGTTTTTTCAGACGTTTATATAATATTTGAACAGCAATCGCATACAGTGGGAAAATTGCAATCGATACGAATGTCAGCGTAGGATCCAAATAAAACATAAAGCCAAGTACGAATACCAAAGTAAAAGCATCTAGCCAAACATTCATCAATCCGACTTCGACGATATTCTTCGTCTGTTCTGCATCGTTTATGAATCGGGAGATAATCTCCCCCACTTTTGTATTCTGATAATAGCGAAGTGACAAACGTTGAAGATGACTGTACAGTTTATTACGTAGGTCCGACAATATTTTTGCGGTAATTAATTGGGCAAAATATTGTCTGGCATATTCTACAGGTCCCCGCACAATCACAAACAGAAAGAGTGTTATGCCTAGAACGATCCCTAAATTGGATATCTTCTGATCCATACCCATCGTTGTATTTAATAAGATATCGTCAACTACATATTTCTGGACAAGCGGGAGTAATGCCGGAATACCAAATTTCAGAATACCGATGATTAAGGTTAAAATAATCCACTTCGTATAAGGTTTGACAAAAACTAAATAGGACTTCCATTGTTTCAAAACTTGTGCACATCCCTCGTGTTATATTACTCAGTCAACCTGTGACTAAACGTAACAAAATAAACTTCCCCATCGTTATTCCCCGACCCCATGCTGTAATTGTCAGTTTGATATGATATACTCCATAATGATCAATGAGCAACTATAGCTTTGGGAGGATAACCATGTCACGTCGATTTGTTATAGAAGCCGTGATGGTGGCGATTTACGGTGAACTCATGGTGCCATCTGCACCTGTAGAATATATTGTGCCTTATACCACCATCATGGAGTTATACGAATTTCATAACAGCCCAGAAACTCTTATGAGTGATTCTGCTGACGAACTACACGTCAAAAATAAAATAAGCGAATTAATCGCTTATTTGGAAGAGCCACTTAATCGCAAAAAGCTAGAACGGGCTTTAAATGTACCTTGGTCCAAGAGTCCATCGATTCTATTCGGGGATAATATATCCTGGACTGTCGTTAATGCTGTGGATAACGAACAATACGGTGAATTCCTGGATCCGATTGAAACGGAGATCGTGCTCACAGCACAACGTGAAAACGCGCCTGTACTCACGGATCAATTAGAACTTATCCGTCGTATTATTGAATGCGAGGTCCCTGTACAGGTATTCGATATTGGGGACTTTGAGTTTGCTATGGATGACAGTGTCATTTTATAATGCGAAACTATAAGTAAGTAAGAGAAGGCCCGATATCGGGCCTTTTTTACATATCCAGACCGATCATGGTCTAATTAATCTGCCGTTTCATATTTATACTCGATATCGCCTTCTGCCTCATCAAAAGCTACGTTCAGCCGATAACCATCCAAATACCATAAATCCTTATCTTCCATGTAGAACGTAATGCCATCCACAACAGAGGAAACCCCCATGGATACCGGTTCATCCACTTCAATACCGAGTGAAAATCCCGGATGTATAACTCCCCCTGCACTATAGCGGGCGAAGAAACGGATCGATTGTCCCTCCTGTAAACCAAGCTCGTGTTTGAACCATTCTGCTGCCTCATGAGAAACGTTGATCATATTGTTCTCCCTCCTATCTGCTTATATTTTAGACCAATCCGCTAGGAAAGCCAAACACTAACATCCTGTTTTCTCCAAAAAAATAAATTGACACATTCACAAATCTGGTGTTAAGATCGAAAACGTACTAGAAAATTTCAATGAATTACCAAATTCATTAAGAAAGGGTGAGCAATGTGTTTAATCATTTTAATTCCGCATTTCCATATGCGGCACTACAACAACAATTAAATACTGAAGCAACCCCTGCAGGCTTGGATGGAATTTAACGCTGACGCGTCCCGCCATTTTTTGTGGGAATCGGCGATATCATTCGCATAGGTTGCTTGATTATCAAGTAACGTGCGATATATGTATTGTCTTTAAGGCATATCGTTTACGGACGATATGTCTTTTTTGCGATTTCCGGCACCTGTAGAGGTTCATTACTATTCACAATTAGAGCAATTTGGAGAAGGAGGAAAACCCTCAATGTTTTCAGTTCTTAAAAATTTAGGATGGTTTTTTCAGAGAGAGAAAAAGCGTTATTTTATTGGTTTAATCTTATTAATCGTTTGTGGTATCGCAGAATTGGCACCACCCAAGTTGTTAGGAAATGCCATTGATGAAATCGTAACAGGCTCCGTGACTTGGGCATCCCTTACGAATTATATCTTACTAATCATTGGCGTCCTTATCTTTATCTACTTTACGACGTATGTTTGGATGCGCGAAATATTTGGCGGATCCAATCTTGTAGAACGTTTACTTCGTACACGATTCATGAATCATCTACTTGGAATGACACCACCATTCTTCGAGCGAAGCCGCACAGGTGATCTAATGGCCCGCGCGACCAACGATTTGCGTTCGGTTTCTACAACTGTTGGTTTCGGAATGCTAACGTTAACCGATTCCACCTCCTATTTATCGGTGATCTTGATCGCAATGGGAACGATGATCAGTTGGAAGCTAACACTCGCTGCGATTATTCCCCTCCCCTTCATCGCATTAGCAATGAAGATTTACGGAAAGATCATTCACGAGCGTTACACACTCGCTCAGGATGCTTTTGGAGATATGAATGATCAGGTACTTGAATCCGTAGCCGGTATTCGCGTCATTCGTGCCTATGTTCAAGAGCGCCATGATGAGCAAAAATTTGCTGATATCACTAATGATGTATATAAGAAGAATCTTGCGGTGGCTAAGGTCGATGCCTACTTTGAACCTACTATTCGTCTATTCGTAGGACTTAGCTACGCTATCGGACTTACATACGGCATATATCTCGTATTTCATAATGAACTGACCCTTGGCAATCTCGTAACGTTTAACATGTTTCTCGGTATGATGATCTGGCCCATGTTTGCTATTGGAGAATTAATCAACATTATGCAGCGCGGTGGCGCCTCACTTGATCGTGTTAATGAGACACTTAACGTTCCTCCTGACGTGAAAGATCCGGCTAATCCCATTCATGTCGAAAGTCCTGAAGCTATTGAATTCAAAGACCTCACCTTCCGCTACCCTACTTCATCGATTAACAACCTAGAGAAAATTAACCTAACAGTCAAACGTGGTCAAACACTCGGTATCGTCGGTAAAACGGGAAGCGGTAAATCAACACTATTGAAGCAACTATTAAATGAATACCCTGCCGGAACAGGTAAGCTTACGATTTCAGACGTGCTCATTCAAGACATTTCTCTGAATCAGCTCTACAGCTGGATTGGTTATGTTCCACAAGAACAAATTCTGTTCTCCAAGACAGTCCGGCAGAATATCCAATTCGGTTTGAAAGACGCTCCTGATGACATCATTATGGAAGCGATCAAGACAGCTGCCTTTGATCAGGATTTAGGTACATTATCGGATGGCCTTGATACACTAGTAGGTGAAAAAGGCGTGGCCCTTTCTGGTGGACAGAAACAACGCGTTGCTCTTGCTAGGGCGTTCATCGCCGATCCAGATATCTTAATCCTAGATGATGCCTTATCCGCTGTGGATGCGCGGACTGAAGCGCGAATCATTGACAACATTCGCAATCAGCGTTCCGGCAAAACTACGCTAATCTCTACACACAGACTATCTGGTGTGGAACATGCAGACTGGATCGTCGTGCTGGAGAAAGGCAAGATGATCGAACAAGGTACTCATGAAACACTACTGGAACTCGGTGGTTGGTACCGTGAACAATACGAACGTCAACAGGTAGAATCTGGCCTAAGTGACGGGGAGGTGTCCTAAGATGCACAGTAATACAGGTAAATCACTATTCAAATACGCCATGACGGCGAAAAATACATTCATTTTAGCACTCGTTATGCTAGCTATCGGTGTTGCCGCTGAACTAGCGGGACCGTTTATCGCTCGCTCCATGATCGACGACCATATGCTAGCGATCGAACAACCATTCAATGAGACCTCCATTCAGGGAGAGCAGACGGTTTCCTTCGACAATCGCTACTTCAAACGAGGCGACCGCTTAGCTGACGGGGAAGCCAAAGGTAATGAGGTTCGAATCCTTCAGGTAGGATCTTCCTTTGTGTTCATTGACAGTGCAGTATCAGATATAACGGGCAAGCGCAGCTATGCAGACGGTATAATGACCTTGGATAAAAAAGGAGTTATAACTGATTATCCAGCTCAAAAACTGAGTGCTACCGAGCTATTCTCGTTCTACAAACCTGAGATACCTGGAATATTTACGTTGGTCGGCTGGTACCTTTGTTTTCTTGCCATCTCAATCCTAATGGAATTTGGTAAAACGTATTGGCTACAATCATCAGCAAATAAAGTCATTCAGAAGCTACGCATGGATGTATATGCACATATCCAACGTCTGCCCGTTCATTTCTTTGACAATTTACCCGCAGGAAAAGTCGTATCCCGGGTAACAAATGATACGGAAGCAGTCAAAGACTTGTTCATTGCTGTGCTTTCAAACTTCTTCTCCGGCATCATTAATATGATTGGTGTATATATCGCTCTGTTCTTACTTGATGTAAGACTTGGGCTCATCTGTCTCTTCATTGTGCCGATCATTTGGATCTGGGTTGTTCTTTACCGGAAATTCGCTACGAAGTACAACACCATCATTCGTTCGCGCTTAAGTGAGATCAATGCAATTATCAACGAATCCATTCAAGGAATGTCGATCATCCGAATTTTCCGGAGAGAACCACAAACCAAAGAAGAATTCGAGAACTTGAACAATGACTACATGAAACATCAGAATAAAATGCTTAACCTGAACTCATTTACTTCACATAATCTCGTCAACGTAATCCGCAGTTTTTCATTCGCAGTTGTTCTGTGGTACTTTGGCTCAGCACAATTGAATGGAACAGGAATCATCTCACTTGGGGTACTCTACGCTTTCGTTGACGTGCTCGGACGACTGTTCCAACCAATGACAGGTATGGTGAATCAACTTGCTGCGCTGGATTCCTCCATGGTATCCGCTGGCCGAGTATTCGCCCTCATGGACGAACCAGGTGAGGATGTTACCGATGGCTCCATGCCTCGTTACAAAGGAAACGTGGAATTTAAAGACGTATCGTTTGCCTATAAACAAGACTACGTGTTAAAGAATATTACCTTTAAAGCTAAGCAAGGTCAGACGGTAGCACTCGTTGGTCATACGGGATCAGGTAAGAGTTCCATCATCAACTTATTGTTCCGTTTTTACGATCCGCAGAAAGGGACGATCACGATCGACGGTCAGAATGTACGGGACCTACCTAAACAGTGGATTCGTGAGCATATGGGAATTGTACTGCAAGACCCTTATTTGTTCACCGGAACAATTGCCTCAAATGTCAGTCTTGGTGATGATAAAATCTCACGGGCTACAATAGAGAAGGCGTTGGAAGATGTCGGGGCTACCCGGATCCTATCTCACCTTCCGAAAGGACTAGATGAACCCGTTGTTGAGAAAGGGAGTACGCTCTCAGCTGGGGAACGACAACTCATCTCGTTTGCACGGGCACTAGCCTTTGACCCGGCCATCCTCATTCTCGATGAAGCCACAGCTAACATTGATACGGAGACTGAGGCACTGATCCAATCTGCACTGGAAGTTCTGAAACGTGGACGGACAACATTTATCATCGCTCACCGCTTATCGACAATCCGTAGCGCTGACCAGATTCTCGTGCTGCATCGGGGTCAAATCGTGGAGCAAGGTACACACGAAGAACTGCTCGCGCATGGCGGTCGCTACTATCAAATGTACCGTCTGCAGCTCGGTTCCTCTGAGGTCCTGGTATCTGCCGGAAATCCCGCTACAGTGTAGACTACTATTTAACAAACTTAAGCTAATGCAAGATAACAAAGAGGCTATCCTATCGTGAAATTACTTCACACTTAGGATAGCCTTTATCTTTATATCTTCTCTTTCATCCAGCTCAGCCTTTATTTTTGTGGCGCGATTTCTACCGTATATTCACTTGATACATATGTCTCAGTCTTCGTATCACTAATCACTTGAATATAGCCGTAATTAGGTTTCGGCGACAATAATTTGTAGTAAACGATCGCTTTGCCCTGTTCCGTAAATTCAATCTTGGATACAGCGATTCCGTAACCAGGATTCGGTTGATTTAGACGGGTTAGAACAACTTTATTGATCTTATCGTTCACTTTCTCCACACTTAGATAAACTTCCTCTTGGTTATTCACTTCTGACTTCTTAAGCTCCTCTACAAATTCAGCTGCATTATAGACCATTCTGGCTGCCTCAATCCGAGTGACAGATTGCTTAGGATAAAATTTACCTTTGTCATCCAAAGTCGCAATTTTCGAGAGCAGGATCATTTGGATGCTATTCGCATATACCTTATTTACTTGGTCTGAATCATTAAGTATGACTAGCATCGTAACGGTCGCATATCCAGAGGGTGTAGTTGAATCGACAGCCTGCATCAGTAGATATGCAAATGCCTCTCTAGACAACTCTGCTTTTGGATCAAAATTTTTGGGTAGCTTAATTCCATTATCCTCGGCGATTTGTAGTGAAGTTTTGTACCAGTTATTCGGGCCAGAACGCTTGGTGTAAGACTCTTCCTTAGCTTTTAGTCCCAAAGCCTTTACAATCATTTGAACGCTCTGCGCACCAGTAAGCTTGCCTTGAGGAACGAACTTATCTTGTGAATTCCCTTGAATTACTCCCCGCTCCTGCAACGATTCGGTAATCTTAGCATCGTGGCCCTTTACATCCTTAAATGCTGAAGCCGATGTGCCCATCAATAAAGATCCTGCTAACAATATAGCGGCTGTCATTTTCATTTTATTCATTGTCATTGGATATCACCTCTGCCCTACTGACGCAGTAGGCTTCCATTAAGTTGCATATTATTCCATTTATATATTGTCATATAACTCCTTGGTATAACTCTGCAACCTCTCCTCAAGCTTCTGGGCCTGGGAACTAAACTCCTGTAACTCCGTTATCATGATCATCCTACCATCTACGTTGAACGTATCATGGATTCTTTTTTTGAAATAATCATGTACAATATAATTCCGTTGCTTCCATAAAGCTTTAAGCTGTGCTGTCTCCTCGTCTGAAAAAGAGAAATGATGGCCAATCTCATTCACAAGCTGCCCGAGTGAACTGCTTAGTTTCCGCTGAAATTGCTCCGTAAACTGCTGCTCCGAGACCATTTCTCCTTGAGACAACTTCATCAGCATGATCAAATTGGCGAGTTGTTGCTCCAAAGCTTGTGAATAATAAACCGCCAGACCAAAGTACATGAACAACTCCCTGGACTGTTGGTTATCGTTCAAATCTTTCACTACTTCATCACTCATTAACCTCGCCGACCTCCACCTCTGACTCATCCTTCCATTCATACGTATAGCTACCAGCACCTAAATATCTAAGTTCAGATTCTATGCTGCTGCTCTCCGGTCCCGGAGAATATCAGCACAACGTCGACATACCTCAGCACACTTCTTGCAATGTTCATGCTCATGTTTCCCACATTCTTCAGCGCAAGCATCACATATTTTAGCACATAATTCGCGAATTTCATCTCCAAACGCCGTATCCCGTGACAAAGCCTCCGCAGTAAAGGTACATATATCGGCACATTCTCGGTTAAGTCGAATGCATTCTTTTAGCATACCAAGATCGTATTCTTTCAAACTAGACACATAGCAATAATTACATGCATTCATACATTTGAGACAAGCTTCGATATATTCGCGATTCTTTTCATTCATCATAGTTAGTATCCTCCCGAATATTGATTTTCTTTCTAACACGCTCTTATGTACTTACCATGAATGGTCCACGTTGAAACGCCACTAGGTACTTCTAATCCATAGTTATGCTTTACTTTGCTTATTCTCCAGATCGCTCAATCGCTGTGCCAGCAAGGTTTGATCGAAATGTTCCCCAATAAATACAGCAACATCAGGAACGTCTCCTTGCGGTGCAATTTTAAGATAATCAGCTTCACGGTAGGCATATTGGAACAGGAAGCGACTAGCCGTATCCGAGAAACTTAGCACGCCTTTACCCCTGTATACTTCCCGTGGTAACTCAGCAATAAACCGCTCAAACTCTACACTATCCACCGGTCCATTAAAATAATGACTATACACCGTAACATGATTATGCGATACATGAGTATGCGGGTGGTTATGATGATCCTTATCATGTTCGTGGTGCTCATTGCCTTCACCATGCTCATGTTTGCAATTCTCATCACATTTTTCATGATCATCCTCAAGATTGTACTCTTCCTTAACTGAACTAACCCCACCATTAGAATGCTGTTTTAATTTGTCTCGCAAAAGTACTCCAAGATCTACATCACATTTCACCGCATCAACGATTTCAGCGTAAGGATTCAGTTTGATAAGCAATTCCCTGATTTCCTCTCGCTTCTCCTCGCTGATTCGATCCACCTTATTCAGAATCAACACAGAACCGCAGCGGATCTGATCAAGCATTAAGCGGTAAGTTTTCCCCTTCTGGGACTCATATAACTCCGCCAAATACGCAGAATCAACGACTGTAATCATCGGTTTAATCTCCAGCTTCAAATACAGGGAAACCTCTGTAACCGCATCAAATATCTCCATCGGATTAGCTGCACCTGTCGCTTCAATGATGACCAAATCAGGTTGTTCCTGTGTAACTAACTCCGACATTTGAAGTCCTAAATCACCTCGCACCGTACAACAGATGCATCCATCTAACATTTCCGCCATGGGGACTTCCTCAGTCACCAACAGACCATCCAAATTGATGTCTCCAAGCTCATTCATTATCACAGCAGGACGTAGCCCGTTATCTTTCCAATAAGACAATAAACGCTGTAACAGCGTCGTTTTACCGCTCCCTAAAAATCCGGATAAAATATATACTGGTGTAACTCTTTCCATATACAAATCCTCGCTTCCAATACCCATTGTATGAAAGCGAGTTTACACCAAGCCGCCGTTAGATGCAACCTCTTGTCCAAAATCTGATTATGACGTTACATGTGGTAATATATATAATGGACTCAAACCTGTCTGGAAAAGGAGAGAACATGGATGAAATCAGTAGATGAGCACCGTAGTCAAGCGCCGGACAACGTCTCCTGTATGATTGTTACGGTATCAGACACCCGAACAACGGAAACGGATACGAGTGGTCAATTGATACGTACCCTACTTGAGGAGAACGGTTATACAGTTGTAAAATATCAAATCGTAAAGGACGATTATGACGGGATACGCCAACTATTGCGAGAAGCTGCTCCCGATCCCCGTGTGGAGGCCGTTCTACTTACCGGTGGTACTGGAATTGCACCGAGGGATACGACTTATGAGGCCGTGCGTAGCCTGCTCAGTAAGGAAATACCCGGATTTGGCGAAATATTCCGTTATCTCAGCTTTACCGAAGACATCGGTTCTGCAGCCATTCTAAGCAGAGCGATCGCTGGTACCATCAACAATATGGCCGTATTCTCCATGCCGGGATCTCAAGGGGCTGTTAAGCTTGCTATGGAGCGGATCGTTCTTCCTGAATTACGGCATGTCATGCGTGAAATTTATAAGAAATAACACAAAGAAATCGCCCCTTTTTTGATAAATTGGAAGTACCACCAACCATCATTAAAAGGAGCGATTTTTCGCCTATAATCTTAGTTCTTATTATTTTAAGTTATCTAGCAAATTCTCAAATACTAATTCCATATCATCACGGTACTGACTTTTCGTCTGACCACTAGAGGCATAGACTAGAGCGGTGTTATCCCTGGCTGAAATAACAGCAGTTTCAGAAGAATCTACTTCGTCTTTCCCATCCTCAGAACCGTATATTTCCGTAATCTCACGAACCCGGTCGCTCTCACTTGGATATATATGCACGATAACGAAATGACGCGCATCTCCATTGATGAAATAGCTGTAACTGATATTGCCATCTAACCCTTCAGCATAAGTTTCGTGGGACAAACGGATTCCACGCTGTACACATTCGTTTTTTAACGATTGAAGAAACGTAGTATTTCGTGTAGTGCCATTGATCCGCTGATTTTTATTTCCATCTTGGTAGCTTTTCATATTGTATCTGTCCACTTCTTCTTTTGCCGTTCTTTGCATCCCGTCACTACACGCCGCAGTCATCGATAATGCAATCACGGTATACAGGCTAACCGTCCACCACTTCATAGGTAAAATCCTTCCTTTTTTGTAAGGTTGAACTCCATTCTCTCTGTGGATAGGTTGCCTATACGTCCCCCATTTTATACCAATATGTATGCTTCATAAATCCATGTATGCAGCAAAAAAGACATCCCCCACAATATTATGTGGAGAATGTCTTGACATTGACCTCGTGCGACTAGTTTATTTACTAATTAGTGAAATAACCTGACGGCCAACGGCTTTACCTCCCAGAATGGTGGATAAAGCTACCGGAAGTCCATCCAATTCGTATACCGTAACGGCATCTTCTAAAGCTGTAACTGGTTTCCAATCACCAGCAAGCTGTTGCCAAAGCTTCAACCGTAACGGTGCCGGACAGAATACAGAGTCGATTCCAAGTAAATTTACACCCCGCAAAATAAACGGAAATACCGACGTATCGAACTTCCCACCACCAGTAAGACCTGACAAAGCGATGGATCCACCGTATTTAACTGATTTAAGCAGTTCTCCAGTGGTTGCGCCACCAACCGGATCAATAACAGCAGCCCATAACTCTTTACCTAGTACGCCTCTACTACCTTGGGAGATATCTTCTCTTGAGATGACGTTTTGAGCACCAAGTCCGAGTAATTTGTCCTGCATATCACTCTTACCAGTAGCCGCTGTCACTTCGTATCCAAGCTTGCCCAATATCGCTACAGCCATGCTTCCTACACCACCAGTCGCTCCCGTAACAAGTACGGGGCCACTTTCAGGCGTTAAGCCGTTCGCAAGCAAGCGCTCAACCGATAAAGCCGCTGTAAATCCAGCAGTACCTATCGCCATCGCTTCAAGCGGGGTTAGTCCTTCAGGCAAGGAGACTAGCCAGTCGGCAGGAACTCGCGCTACTTCAGCGTATCCGCCCTCATGTGTAACACCCAGTCCGTATCCGGTGCAAAGAACAAGATCTCCAGATTGGAATCGATCATCCCGAGAATCTACTACTTCTCCCGCCAAATCTATTCCTGGAATGAAGGGAAATGATTTTACAATCTTCCCTTCCTCCGTGCTTGCGAGTCCATCTTTATAGTTCACACTAGAGTAATGTACTCTCACTGTCACTTCGCCTTCTGGTAGATCTGTTAAGCTGATCTGATCGATACCTGCCCGGAACCCCAAGTCATCCTGATGGACGCGAAATGCTCGGAATAACTCCTCTATGATGTCCGCCTCCTTCTTTTATGACAACAATGCCTTTTTTACAAATAAGGATTTTCATTCTTGGCTAATAGTACTTGCCAACGTCTTTGTACTTCGCGCTCAAACGAAGCTAGTGCTTCCGCATTTTCTGGTTTGGTTAAATGGCGAGTTTTACCCATAGTCTTCAGCCAATCAACCAGCGGAATCCGTTTGTCCTTGTCTTCTGGATTGAATGTAATTGTTGTTTGGCCATGTTCCACTTCATACAGTGGGAAGAAGCAGGAGTGAACAGCCGCATCAATAATATCCGTACCCTTATCATCCGGGCTGATCCAGTTGAGCGGACAAGCTATTAATATTTTACCATAGACGAGTCCTTCATTCTGAGCGTACCACTGCGCCTTAGCCGCTTTCTTCACTAAATCCTGTGGATGCGATTCACTACCCGTAAATACATACGGAATGTTGGTCGCTGCCATAATTTGCGCTGTATCCTTATGATGAGACGCTTTACCCTTTTGTACTGAGCCAATGTTCGATGTGGAAGTACGATGTCCGATCGGCGTTGAGTAAGACATTTGCGCGCCTGTGTTCATGTATCCTTCGTTATCATACTCTACGATGATCATACGATGGTTACGAAGGGCTGCTCCAATCGCTGGTCCCATACCGATATCCATCCCGCCATCGCCTGTAACCATTACGAACGTAAAGTCATCCTGTAGACCAAGATCATCGAGTTCGCCTCTACGTTTACGCTCCCAGAACATCTCTACAACACCGGATAACGTTGCAGCACCGTTCTGGAACAAGTTATGAATATAAGTTGCCTTATGGGAGGAGTAAGGATAGCCTGTCGTTACAACCATCGCACAGCCTGTATGGAACAATGCGACGATGTCACCTTCAATTCCTTTGAAGAACAGCTCTAGTCCTGAGAAAATGCCACATCCCGGACAAGCTCCATGACCTGGTGCAATCCGTTTCGGTTTCTTAGTCAGAGCACGAAGTGGTGGAATACGCACACCAAGCTTCCCTGTTTCCTCATTGCGAGTCACCGTAATGAGTCCAGTTTTCAAATCCTCAAATTTAAGTGGGTTTAACACTCTCTTTTGTGTCTTCTCTTTATCTCCAGGTGTGTGTCCATAATAATCAAACGGAACGCTCACTTTATTCTGCTCTGCCGCTTCAATCGCCAGCGAGAACAAATGATGACCATCCTCTGCGTAAAACTCCTTGCCGCCAAGACCGTAAATACGGCTAACAACTTGTGTTGTCTGATTGCCATATGTAAACAGCGCGGCTTTAATTTCATTCACCATGTTACCGCCATAGGCACCATAAGAATCAGCCCGATCTCCTACGGTTATCGCCTTCACATTTTTCAAGGCCTCAGCAATTTGGCGTTGTGGGAATGGACGAATCATATTAGGTGCGATGGAACCTGCCTTAATCCCTTTCAGACGCAGCTCGTCTACAACATCCTTAATAATCTCCGAAGCCGAGTTCATTAAGAATACGGCAACTTCCGCATCCTCCATCCGGTACTCATCCAGCATTTTGTATTCCCGACCAGTTAATACAGCATATTCTCCAGCGATTCTCTCAAAAACAGCCTCAGCATTGTACATTGCTTGGGATTGTTGGTAACAGTTGTTGATATAATCCGGTTCGTTCATATAAGGACCCACCGTAATGGGGTTGTTGCGATCTAATGTATGTGCGAATCCTGCTGGGGGTTGTTCTCCAACAAACTTTTGCACATCTTCGCGATTAGCAAAGGTGTGGACACGACGTTTCTGATGGGATGTGAAATAACCATCTGACGCCACAAGCACCGGCAAACGTACTTCTGGATCTTCAGCCAATTTTATCGCCATAATGTTCATATCATATACGGCTTGCGGATCACGACACATCAGAATCGGCCACCCCGTATTGAGAGCGTAGTACAGATCGGAATGATCTCCGTGAATGTTAAGTGGTCCCGATACGGAGCGACAAACTAAGTTCATAACCATCGGAAAACGTGTTCCTGACTGTACAGGCATCTGCTCCAACATATACATATACCCATTTGCACTCGTTGCGTTAAATACCCGTCCGCCGCCTGTTGAGGCACCAAAACAAATACCAGCAGAGCTATGTTCTCCGTCAGATGGAACCAGCTTGATATCATGCTGCCCGTCAGCCTTCATCAAATCTAAATATTGAGCCACTTCCGTTGAAGGCGAGATAGGAAAATACCCCATAATATGATAGTTAATCTGATGAGCAGCATAAGCTGCCATCTCATTACCGGACTCATATACGACACGTTGTTCAACTTTGGCTACGCCACGTTCTTTTTCCATATTAATTGCCATATCGGTTCCGCCTCTCTATATTAGTGAACAGCCAAATCGAAGAGGTGCGGAACACGATGATCATCCGCATAGCCGTCTTCCTCACGTTCGCCGGACAATGCGTCCGTCGGACAAGCATGTATGCATTTCAGGCAACCTTTACAATATTGATAGTCAATCCCATTTAAGAACATTTGTGGTCTGCCCTTTTTATCAAGTCTCTCTTCCCATACGAAGCAATTATCTGGACATACGGTATCGCACTGCGCGCAGTGTATGCAGGTTTCTTCTTTAAAGTGAGGCATCATTCCCGAACGGGAAATGCTAAGATCCTTCAGAATACTATTACCAGGATTCGAAATGATTCCTCCCATATGTTGAGTTTCATAACCAAGCACCGGAGTGTCTGTACGAACAAATTCTGGCATACTAGCACCCTCAGGCAATTCAAAGGTATGGAATACTACCTCATTATATCCTCGTTCAAATGTAGCTAAAGCTGGGGCAACTGTCTGTGGATATTTCTTCTCCAGCGATTTAGTAATGACATCCTTCATGGTCTCTGGATCAAGAAATGGACATAAACGGAACATAGCTCCTAACATCGCCATATTGACGCGGTTATTTAGTTCAAGCGCAATGCCCGTTGCATCTATAACGGCAATAGTTCCGCCGATGAGCTTCATTTTTTCTTTCAATTCTTCTGGAGTTTTGCGAGAGTTCACCAGAACCGTACTGTCCTCATAAATACCACTAATTACGTTTACGGTCTTCGCGAGTGCTTCTTGAAAGATACAAACGACATGTGGACGTTCAACTGGTGAGGTATCACGGATTGGCGTGTCCAAATCACAGAAACGGATATGTGCTTTAACAGGTGAACCTTTCTTCTCTGAACCATATGAGGAGAAGCTTACACCGTTTAATCCTGCGCCCTCTACACCTGCCTCAGCGAGCATTTTACCCGCCAAATTGGCACCTAATCCCCCGATTGACTCCAAGCGGATTTCAAAAAAACCAAGCTCATTTAATTTAGGTAGAAGTACCACTTCTTGACCCCCCTCTTTGCAAATATGAGTTCTCACGATCTAATTCAAGGAAATTAAAGCATATAACTGGAAAAATAACCGGATCTCGAAGCCTATTTTTGAGTAAAATGTCACAGTAAAATATACCCCGATTAATTTTTCAATTTATCATAGATTTAGTGTGATGAATGTAACAATTGTCATAAGGACAAACTCATTTTGACATATTCAACTTGGTTGTCATCAAATCCACACTTTGTCGAATTAACGCAGGAAAATCGCTGAACATATCATTTCCTGCGCTTTCCCGAGAAATAATTAAAATACGAAAAACCATCCCTTAAAAGGAACAGTTTCACACAGCAGTATCATAGCTTTTATTTAGATGATTTTTTTCGGATATTTTTTAATAACTAAGAAAAATAGTAGAATCATACCCAAGTAACCAAAGATAGGGTAAAGGTAGTAGAGAAGTGAGCTGAACCCCACTTGGCTGATTAAGAAGCAAGACAATAGAATGAATAGAGCTACCCCTAATTTCGGGAAAGTATATAAGCTCTGGATCTGACGAGTTATTCCAAAAACGTTACCTACCAGTGTTGTGAAAATTTCTCCGTATATCACGATTAAGAACAAAATATGCATCGGCATTCCGAAACTACGAATGATCTCAGCCATGGGGATATCAAACTGTACAATTTCCGGCATCCTAGAATTTATCGCAAAATGACTGATCAATAACATAAAGCCAAGTCCAATGCCACCCCAAATCCCGCCCCACTTTAACACATTTTCATCCTTAACTTCATTACCGAGTGGGACCATAACCGCTTGGATAAAAGCAAAGTTTAAAGCAGCGTAAGCAAATGGACTAATCAACCATTTAAAATCTTGCAAATGCCCTCTTTGCAAATCCGTTGTATGCAAGATATTTTCAAACCCAACTACCTTTGTGGCAATGATAATTAAGAAAATGAGCATCATGGGTACGACCAACGAATTCACAATTAATATACCGTTCATCTCTTTAGTCATGACAAGAAAGCAAAGTAGAATACTGATGATAATGCCAAGTTGATAAGGTAATCCCAACTGTTCCTCAAAGATGGAACCTGCCCCTGATATCATGACCGATGTTACACCAAATAAGATTATAAACGTCAGTACATTAGCAACTTTTCCAAAAAAACTACCAAACAAATAATTGTTTAGTTCCTGATATGAATTAGCTTTGATTCGATGCGACAGAATCATCATTTTAGTACCAATCCACATAAATAGTAACGTAGCTATAAATATACCTACTCCACCGATTGCTCCGTATATAGTGAAAAACTGCATGATCGATTGTCCAGAGGCAAAACCAGCACCAACTACCGTCCCTATATAAGTTGCGGCAATTTGCAATATCAACCTTGTTTTTTTGCTCATATATCCCCCACCGCATATAAAAGATTAGATGATACACTAGTCTATGTCTGCCAGGCTTGTATATTCCGAAAAATGGAAATGTGCTCAAATAATAAAAGGTTGGTTAATAGGCTTATTAGACCTAGTAACCAACCTTTTATAGGTGCACTTAATTTACTTAAGATTATTCCTCTTGCAGGTTCATATAATCCTCGATCATTTTTTGCTTCAATTCCCAAGCTTCCTGACTCAAGTTGATGCGATACTTCTCTGGATTGAGTTTTCTTAAATATTCAGGCCAGAACAAATTAAGCTGCTGTTGATGAAATTCACGAATTTCTTCCAGGGTTGGAAGGTCGTATACCAACTTACCTTCATCAAAAACAAGTTGGAGCATGGAGACCGTATCATAATCTGTTACGGATTTTTTAATATAAGGATGCACTGGATCAAAAAGTCGAAGTTTACCTCCACTACGCGCATGTTGCTCATGCGTGAAGCAAATATAATCAGCGGTTGCCTTGCCACTATCTCGATTAATAAGCCGTAGTACATCTTTTTTGCCAGGTGAGGTCACTTTCTCTGGGTTACCCGAAATCTTAATCGTCGGTTCCATCTTGCCATCCTTCTCACGCTCAACTAGCTTGTATACACCACCAAGAGCAGGTTGATCTGCAGCCGTAATGAGTTGTGTTCCAACACCCCAAATATCAATCTTAGCACCCTGGGATTTGAGGTTGAAGATTGTATTCTCATCTAGATCATTGGAGGCAACAATCTTTACATAAGGTAGACCGGCGTCATCCAGCATTTTGCGGGCTTTAATCGATAGATAGGCAAGGTCTCCACTATCCAAGCGGATACTTCCTAAACGTTTGCCCATCGCTTCAAGTTTCTTCGCTGTCTTGATAGCATTGGGTACTCCGCTTTGCAAAGTGTCGAACGTATCCACAAGTAACGAGACTTGATCAGGTAAGGCCTTAGCATAGACTTCAAATGCCTCTAGCTCTGAATCAAAGATTTGAACCCAAGAGTGAGCGTGTGTGCCTTTCGTGGGTATACCAAAAATCTCACCAGCTAGCATATTAGATGTTGCATCGAATCCCGATATATAAGCTGCACGTGCTCCCCAAATCGCTGCATCGGCTTCCTGTGCCCGGCGAGTACCAAATTCTAGCAGAACATCATTCTCTGCTACACGCTTGACCCGAGACGCTTTGGTAGCAATTAGTGTTTGAAAATTCATAAAATTCAGTAATGCCGTCTCCACCAGTTGCGTCTCCAAAATAGTTCCCTCTATACGAATTAAAGGTTCATTTGGAAAAACCACAGCTCCTTCTTGCATGGAGTGCATCGTTCCTCTAAAACGGAAATCCCGTAGTAACTCCAAAAATTCCGGTTTATAGTTTTCCTCCTGCTTAGCCAGATAAGACAGATCGTCTTCAGTGAAACGCAAGTTAGAGATGTACTTTACGATCCGTTCTAATCCAGCAAATACAGCAAATCCATTACCAAAAGGTAACTTACGAAAATAAGCCTCAAACACCGCTTTACGAAGATGTGTCCCATTAATCCAATGAGCGTACATCATATTAATTTGATATTTATCAGTATGTAGCGCCAAGTTTTCACTTTGCATCGTCTCTCATCCTCTCTGGCTGCCTGATATTTTCTTGTATAATTAGGCTACGTGGGCAAAATGTTCTTACGATCGCTGTTGTCCCCGAATTTCTTTATTGAATGGTTGAATTGGTTGAAATTCGGGGACAAAGGCGAACGTAGCTCAAGCTTCCGATGTAGCTTTCTCAAGGAAAGCTTTTAGCTTCTTCAGAATCATTTCGCCCTCGTAGCTAGTATCATCTTATATAACGCAAAATGTTCAGCCACAATCGTGACTATCTGTCACCTTTGCACCCAAACTTCCACGAAGATGATCCAGCGCCCAGACATGGCCCTCTGGATTAAAACTAGCTACGGCATCATTATAAACCGTAATCGCAAAGCCCTTATTGTAAGCATCTACAGCTGTATGTAGTACACAAATATCCGTACAAACACCGATCAGATGCACTTCTGTTATCCCTCGCTCACGGAGTTTCGATTCCAGGTCAGTACCGCAAAAAGCACTATATCTGGTCTTATCCATCCAATATACCTTATCAGCATGGCGAGTATACACCTCAGCCAGATCTCCATATAATTCCCGGCCTTCTGTACCGCGTAAATTATGAGGTGGAAATAGCTTACTTTCGGGATGCCAACTATCTTCTCGTTCATGAAGATCTACAGCCATGACTACAAAATCGCCACGCTCAACATATAGTTCAGTCAATCGGCAAATATTGTCCGCAATCGCGATTGCGGGTTCGCCTACAGGAAGATTACCATCTACAAAATCATTCGTGAAATCAATCACGATAAGTGCCTTCATGAATTTCACCCCATTAATTAATTTAGATGAAGTGCTAAGCGTAACGACAAGAACAACCTACGTATAAATAGATAATTGCGGTGTATAGTCCGTAAAGCGATATAACTGTGCTGGTCGTTGTGAGTACTGATTAGATAATAAAGCCTTTCCGTTCTCGTCACGAACCTCTTCCAAAATTCCTTGACGACTACGTGTTGAGGTAATTTTTCGGATGAAATTCAACTCAGCAAAGTCGGGTACAACCGTCTGAATAACTTGGTACAATTCACCCAATGTAAAATGTGGAGGAAGAAATTGCTTAGCGATCGTCGTGTGCAGCATCTGCTGTTGAATTCTTTTGTAAGCATCCTGCAATATTTCGCGATGATCAAATGCCAGATCCAAATCTTCAAGCGCCTCATTAACGGTAAATAAGCCAACCTCTTGCGCATCATCCGCAGATTGACGTTTCTCTAGAACCGACTCCTCAACAAGTGCTGAGAAGGCGTGAGAGATAATCCACCCACGTGGATCTCGTCCTGGCTTACTATAGACTCCAAGATACTCTAGATGATGACCATCATCAACGCCTGTTTCTTCCTTCAGCTCTCTTCTCGCTGTCTCGAATAGCGATTCATCTTCCTGAGAGAATCCGCCCGGAAGCGCCCATGCGCCAGCAAAAGGCCAGCTTCTACGCCGAATCAACATGACCTTAAGCTCAAACCGAGGCAACGATTTAGTCGCTGCCTTACGCTCGAGTCTCGCCAGAGTAAACATAACAATATCCGCTGGTATGCCATCAGGTGTCCGGTATTTCTTCACATCATAATTTTGTTTGTTCTGATCCTGTTCCTTGCTCATCAACAATCACCACATCAGTCATTTGATAACGTCCGCACCCAAAGGTGCTGGGCATTCCCTTATATTCAAAACCTTAAAGATGTTATACAAAATCATCTTACTTAATCATTATCGCGTTTTTACTTCGAATCTCGAGGTAGGCGAAATGTTGCTGTCGAGATACACGCTAACGTTCCATCTTCACCACGAACCTCGGAGCGAAGTGTCATCGTACGGTGTGTCTCATGTAGTGGATAGGCCGAAGCAATCAATTCACCACTACGCATCGCACTTAAGAAGTTGACATTCAAATGAGTCGTAACTCCTTGGCTGCCATTCTTAATCGCTGTGACCAGTGTCCCCATAGCCTGATCCATCATGGAAGATAGAACTCCTCCATGTACGATTCCCATTGAATTCAGATGCGATTCATTCACCGTTAATCCTAGTTCTACAAGCTTGCTGTCTGCTGACAACATCCGCAAGCCAAGCAGTCCCCAAAATGATTTCTCACTTCGAGCTATAATTTCTGACCAATCCATATCCATATAGGTTCCCCCTATGTTGTTTAGGTAGATAGAAATCTACTTTATTCATGATGTTAATCATCAAAAAGTGCGGAAGATATATCTCCGCACCCCTTTATTATTCGCCGTATCCTGATGTAGTTTCAGGAGCACTACCAGCTTCCACATTAACTTTCTCCGAGACGGTATCTCGGATTACAGAAATGACAAGTTGGAGTAGATAATTAATATCGCTCTGGCTTTGTTGAAACTCAGTAACCACAGGAATACTTTCTAATTCCTCCTGAAGCTCATTCATTTCACCTTCAATCTTCTCTACCATCGCTTTATTCTGAAAGCTTTCAAATGCAACTACTTCTTTTTGCTTCTTCTTGATCGTACTGATCAGAGCTTGTACACGTTCATGCTGCTGAATCAATTGCTCTGCCTTTTGAAAATGCTGAACTTCTTCGCTCGTTCCGATCAATTCGGCGAGTTCCTTAGCTTTGGACATGATATCTCCGCGAATGACTAGATCACGAGAATTAAATTTTGGAATACCGCAATCTGTATGATCATTATGTTGTTCCAAGGTCTTCTCCCCTTATCGATTAATCGGATTTACGGCCTGGGCATCATAATTAATAATTAAGCCAGCGTGACCGCTTCCGGTACAATATTACCTTTAATATACCACGTCATCGGGTCAGTAATCTCTACTTTGACGAAGGTTCCGATTAAATCGCTACTTCCTTCAAAGTGAACAAGCTTATTACTGCGAGTACGGCCTGCGAGTACATTTGAGTTATTCTTACTTTCTCCCTCAACCAGCACTTCAACGATTTGTCCTTGTACCCCATCATTACTCTTCCGGCTATATTGATTGATCGTCTCATTCAACCGCTGAAGACGTTCCTTCTTAGCTTCCATAGGTACGTTATCTTCCATTACTGCAGCAGGTGTACCCTCACGCGGTGAGTAAATATAAGAATAGGCAAAATCGAAACCGACTTCTTGTACTAGGGACAATGTATCTGCAAATTGTTCTTCTGTCTCACCAGGGAAGCCTACAATGATATCCGTCGTCAACACAACATTCGGAATAGCTGCCTTGATTCTTGACACAAGATTCAGATAATGTTCCCGTGTATACTTGCGGCTCATCCGTTTCAGCACCTCAGTACTACCTGATTGAACCGGTAGATGAATATGCTCTACGAGGTTGCCCCCTTTAGCTAACACCTCAATCAAATGATCATCAAAATCACGTGGATGTGAGGTCATGAAACGAACACGCGGGATATCTATCTTGCGAATATCATCCATTAGATCGGCGAATAAGTACTGAATATCCGTAAAATCCTTACCGTACGCATTGACATTCTGACCAAGCAAGGTAATTTCCTTGAAGCCTTGACGCGCCAGTTCCCTTACCTCGGCGATCACATCTTCAGGTCGACGGCTGCGTTCCTTACCACGGGTAAATGGAACAATACAATATGTACAGAACTTATCGCAGCCATACATAATGTTAACCCATGCACGCATGCCTTCACGTTTCTTCGGCAAATTCTCAATGATATCGCCTTCTTTGGACCATACTTCAACAACCAATTCCTTACTAAATAATGCCCCTTGGATTAGTTGTGGTAGACGATGCAGATTATGCGTTCCGAAGATCATATCGACGAATGAATGCTTCTGCAGTATCCGATTCACAACACTTTCTTCTTGTGACATGCATCCGCATACCCCAAGCAACAAACCTGGCTTCTCAGTCTTCAATACTTTAAGATGACCCAGTTCGCCAAACACCTTGTCTTCTGCGTTCTCCCGAATCGCACAAGTATTAAGCAGGATAATATCCGCCTCTTTGCGATCTTCTGTAGACTGATAGCCCATTTGTTCTAGTAGACCCTTCATTGTCTCCGTATCATGCTCATTCATCTGACAACCATAGGTCGCTATAGAATAATAATGTTGACGTTGAAGGTTCATTTGTCTAAATTGTTCCATCAGTTCGTGAGTATCGGTATCTTCGAAGTTAATCACTTCAATTTCTTGCTTCCCTCTTCGTTTACCCTCTTTGTAATCCGGGTTCGAATTGATTTGTACCGTACGTCCCTTAATCCGATAAGTGGTCTTGCCGTCTTCTTCTGAGATTACTTTTGCATCCGAAAAATCAAAATACTTGGAGTAATCCTTCGAACTCTTGCCGGATTTTAAGTCCGGTGAGTTTGGGTTCTCCTTAGTCATATTTGTTCACGTCCTTTATGTGATAGAGCTCTGCAATTTTGTACTTTGCTAATATAAAATTATAACATAAGGCTTTGACGCAATCCATGTATTACAAATTTTAAAATACTGTCCCTATATATAGAAAGGCAATCGGCACCACTTTTCATGATATAATTTTCGAGACTATTTTAAATATATAGGGAAGATGTGGTCCGTTTGATTACAGTAGTAAGTTGTCTGATTATACATAACAATAAAGTTCTAATGATTCAAGAAGGCAAAGATCACATATACGGATTATGGAATCTCCCAGGTGGTAGATTAGAAAATAATGAAAGATTAGCTGACGCTGTTGTTAGAGAGGTTGCTGAAGAAACAGGGTATCAGATTACCCTCTCTGGATTAACCGGTATTTATAATTTTGTTAGCGAAGCAGATACACAAGTTATCATGTTTGGCTTCACTGGTGATGTTATAGGCGGAGAACTAAAATTTGATAATGAGGAAATAGTAAATGCAAAATGGTTGTCCCCTCATGAAATTGCTGAATTGAGCGATGATGAACTGCGCAATGGCAAACTTATCAGAAAGATCATTAAGGATGTTAACAATAATTGCACAGTTTCACCTGATATTATTCATGATTTGATTTAACAAATTATACAATGAAAAAGAGCTGTCCCTTCAGTAGAGTTTTCTGAACTGTGACCTTATTTGTAGACAGTTCTGAAAAAGAGCC
>NZ_RZNY01000041.1 GCF_003994475.1 Paenibacillus anaericanus
TACCCACAGACAATCGACTTCTCACGATGATCCGACTTAGCATGGGAGATAGGGAATACAGGGAATGGGCGAAGGAGAACTACGATGATTTTGCACAAAAGTTAGAACAAACAGCATTGGTAGAGCCACTAGGAGTGTGTGTTGTTCCAGACACACAGAATCCATTTGAAAAATCGTTTGACAGCTTTAAGGAGATCGTACAAGATATCAATAATATAGCAGTTGAACTGGAAGATAAGAAGTGGGATTCGACGTATGACTTCTTCAATTACTTAACAAGTGGAATATCGGGTGGAATCATTACAGCAGCAAGTGATCGATCAAATAAGATGTTGAATTCTCCTTATGACTTTATTAATTGGTTAGCCATAGGTATCCCAGGGGGGATAGCAGGTATTCCAGATATGGTGAAAGGTGCATTCGCTCCTGAAGAGGCCTTTTCTAAAGAACACTGGCTAAATAGTTTTAATTTAGCAGCTATGTTTACTGGAGGATATAAATCATTGGTAAAGCCAGGAGGAGGAACTTTAAAAAACTCTTTGGGTAGTAAGGTGAATGATGTTATTGATGGGACGGGTGAAGGTGCTTGGTATGCTAAAAAGCCACTTAACCCATCTGATTTTGCAGGTACATTTGATGAAAGTTTTGCAGGTTTGGGGAATATGAAAAAAGTTGAACTAGCATTTAAGGAGATTGAAAATGCATTTGGTAAGAAATATGCAGATGAAATTAAAAAACTTTATGAGTCTACAAACCGTGGATTTACTCAAACTGGTGATACTTTAGGAATGTTTAAGTTTAATCCAAAAGGTGAGCCAATCTTGGATTTGAATAAAAACTTTGGTAATGCAAAAATGATGGCTAATACTATTTTGCATGAGGTAAAACACCTTAGACAATCAGTAAAGCTAGGGAGTAAAGAATTTATGGCATTACCAGTTGAACAAGCGGAGATATATGCAACGTCCACAAATATTTGGCAAGGAAAAAGGTTAGGTCTTTCTTTCGAGGATCTTCAATGGTTTCAACAATATTATGACTTCTTTAGGGGGCAATAGTTAATGGAGCTAAAGATACATTTGCTAGAAAGTTTCGTATATAGGGCTTCTGAAAAATCAATTCCAGTTGTTTTAGAAATAACATCTGAAACAGAAGGAATTATTTCTGATAAAATAGATTATAAAGAAATTATGTTATATAAAGATGGTGAGGCAACTTTTGGTTCATTTATTGTTTCTACATTAAGCCTGCCTAAGTATACCTATACAATATCAGAAAACACTCCAAAGTATATGATTATTAATGTGGCTGATTATGATGAAACGGAGCTATCCAAAGGAGAATATGAAATAAAAATTTTAATTTCGGTATACGAACCTCTTGAAGATGGAAAGTACAATAGAAAAGAATTGAAAGCTGTAAAAGAAATAATAATCCAATAAACTGATTCAGACCTTCGAGAGACTCTAAGTTTATTGATTTCATTTGCTGTTAATTATCTGCTTAATTTATAAATTTTGTGGGGATTACGCGTTGCCAAATGAACCAATCATTCAACCAATCACACACTTAACCGATATAATACTCGTATAAAGATTTAGTTATTTCGTTTGTACGCACATAAATGCTTGAATAGTATATCTTAATAACACTATACAGTTACATTTAACAGGTCGATTATGGTCAGATACCGCCATGATTGAGCTGTTTTTTGTTATGTTCATTTTCTCATAGCTTATTTCAACTTGAACCATGAGTTAGGAATGAGTTTTTTTGTATGCCCAAAATCAAAGGAGTACAATAGAAGCATCGTTGGTTTTACCCTACAACAACAATGGAACAGGGGTATTGTTTGTCTAAACTCACAGCAATACAGGATTAGTAGTGTTGTTATCGGTTATCCTTATATTAGTTAGTCGAAGTATAGTAATCTATCTATTACAATAATAATAATTTGTGAACTGAACTATATAAGTTGATCCTAAGAACATTTCACTATCGTAGCCTACTCACTATTAGGGATAGGGGGTTCCGTAAGTATGAACAGAGATCAGATCCTAGACAATCTCAAATCACAATTAGAAATGGGTAATCATATTATTGGAGTTGGTACAGGTGCTGGAATAACAGCAAAGTATGCGAAGCAGGGTGGAGCGGATTTCATTCTGACATTAAACTCCGGTAAATTTCGGCAGATGGGGAGAAGTTCACTCGCTGGTTTTTTGCCATTTTGTAATAGCAATGATATGGTCATGGACTTTGCATCTAGAGAGATCATCCCTTTAGTAAGAGATATGCCTATTATATTTGGTCTGAACGCAACCGATCCGACAAAGGATATGGAAACTTACATAAGTGAAATAAAGGCTAAGGGATTCTCCGGTATAAATAACTATCCTACGGTTGGACTCATAGACGGCCGATTTAGCGAGGCGCTTCAAGAAGACGGGAATCATTATTTACTTGAAGTAGAAGCCATAAGAATAGCCCATGAGAAGGATCTCTTTACCGTGGCCTTTGTGTTTGACGAAATTCAAGCGGCTCAGATGATCGAGGCGGGAGCTGATATTATATGCGCGCATTTAGGCTTAACAGAAGGCGGATTATTAGGAGCCAAGAAAGTATTTTCCCTAGAAGCTGCCAAGATTAAAGCGGACAAGATATTTAAAAGATGCAATGAGTTGAAGCCGGATCTGATTAAGTTAGTGTATGGTGGTCCGGTGAAAACTCCAATTGATGTTCAGTATATGTATAGTAATAATGAGAACTTAATGGGGTATATCGGAGGATCTGCATTTGAGCGAATTCCATCGGAGAAGTCCATCACCAATATAACGAAAGCCTTTAAGGTATCGGGGAAGCTTGATGAAGATGATCTCATGGTCAAAATGTTAGACGGAGTTACCAAGCACTATGACTATGTTGAATTTGTAAAAGAATACGTTGCCCAGAATTACATGAATGAGATTTCATTTATAGATTTAGCCAAGGTGGCACATGTATCCAGAAGTTACTTAAGTAGTTTGTTTACAAAGCAAGTAGGTTGCAGCTTCCAGACGTATATCGTGCAATATCGCATGGATAAAGCAGCCGAGATTTTAGATAGAGAACATATCCAATTATCTGAGTTAGCACCCTTAGTTGGGTACCAAGACTACGCACAGTTTAGCAAAATGTTTAAAAAGTACAAGGGTTGTTCGCCTAAACAATATAAATCTAACATAAACACAAAAACATAAGACATAAAAGCGTTTTCATAAATCAGCCGAGACAGTATGATTAATATATAGTTAATCATACTTTTTTTTGTGGAGAGCGTTCTCGTAATCATGGTCTAGCACTGTACAGGCTAGGTCATCAAAATGAAAGAGGAGGTTAGCGAAATGAAGACGATTGCCATTGCAGGAACGTTTGACACCAAGGGTGACGAGTATCTATATATACAAAAATTGCTTGAAGATTTGGGACTGAATACTTTTACCATCCACACCGGTGTGTTTGAGCCTACATTTACACCTGATGTATCGAATCATGAAGTAGCAGAGGCTGCAGGCGTAGATATGAAGGAACTAGCTGCTAAGAAAGACAGAGCTTTAGCAACCGAAGTATTATCCAAAGGGATGGAGAAACTAGTACCTGAGTTATATAAGCAGGGTAAATTTGATGGTATTATCTCCTTTGGTGGAACTGGAGGAACTTCACTGGTGACACCGGGGATGAGGGCATTACCCATTGGTGTACCCAAAGTGATGGTCTCGACCGTAGCATCAGGGAACACAGCTCCATACGTAGGCACTAGTGATATTGTCATGATGCCGTCTGTAGTGGATGTTGCAGGGCTTAACTCGATTTCAACTAAGATTTTTACGAATGCCGCATTTGCCATCGCAGGTATGGTGAAGTTTGAAAATAAACAAGTAATTGAGAAAAAACCATTGATTGCTACAACGATGTTTGGGGTAACAACTCCTTGTGTGACGGCAGCCCGTAACTATCTTGAGGCTAGAGGATATGAAGTGCTGGTGTTCCATGCAACAGGTGTAGGTGGACAGTCCATGGAAGCATTGATTGAGGCTGGATTTATTGAAGGGGTATTAGATCTGACCACCACAGAGTGGGCGGATGAAATTATTGGCGGCGTGCTGAATGCAGGCCCTCATCGTTTGGAGGCAGCTAGCAAACATCATATTCCACAGGTTGTATCTGTAGGTGCACTTGATATGTGTAACTTTGGACCTTACGATACGGTACCCGAGAAATTTGCTGGACATAAGTTCTATAAACACAATCCTACGGTAACACTCATGAGAACAACGGTAGAAGAGAATGAAGCCATCGGCAACAAGCTTGTTGAAAAACTGAATATGGCCAGAGAGAAAACCGTGCTTATGTTACCTCTCAAAGGCATATCCGGTATTGATGTTGAAGGTGAAGCTTTCTATGGTGCCCTGGAAGATAAGATGTTATTTGATACATTAAGAAATGGTATAAACCGCAATGTTGTAGAGGTCATCGAAATGGATTGTGCCATTAATGATGTTGAGTTTGCCGAAGCAGCGGCGCAGAAACTAATCGATCTCATGAGTAAGTAAAACACAAGAATAGTACAACGACATACAAACTCAAATGATGATGGAGGCGTTACAAATGAACAAAAATACAAGAACAGAAATTATGGCGAAGTTCAGAGAAGAAGTTAAGAATGGAAAGATTCTTTTGGGAGTAGGGGCCGGTACAGGTATTACGGCTAAGAGCAGTGAAGCTGGCGGAGCGGATATGCTCATCGTCTATAACTCGGGAAGATATAGAATGGCGGGACGTGGATCACTGGCAGGGCTATTATCTTATGGAGATGCCAATCAAATTGTGGTTGAAATGGGTTCGGAAGTATTACCCGTTGTCAAAGATACTCCGGTATTAGCAGGTGTATGCGGAACAGATCCTTTCCGAGTGATGGAAGTCTATTTGAAAGGCCTCAAGGAGCAAGGATTTAGCGGCGTTCAGAACTTCCCAACCGTAGGTCTGATTGATGGGGTATTCAGACAAAACCTAGAAGAGACCGGTATGGGCTATGATCTAGAAGTTGACATGATTAGAACAGCACATGAATTAGACATGCTAACAACACCTTATGTATTTGACCCTGAGCAAGCCAAAGCCATGGCCGAAGCAGGAGCCGATATTTTGGTAGCCCATATGGGATTGACTACGAAAGGCACAATTGGAGCGAAGACCGCACTTACATTAGATGATTGTGTAGAGAAGATTGAAGCGATTATTAAAGCAGGTAAAGCAGTGAATCCAGATATTATGGTCATTTGCCACGGTGGACCTATCGCCGAACCGGAAGATGCTGCATATGTAATTGAAAGAACAGAAGGCATCGATGGATTCTTTGGGGCATCCAGTATCGAAAGATTTGCTGCGGAGAAAGGTATTAAGGAACAAACCGTATTATTTAAGACCATTACCAAATAAAAAAGATAAGGCTTATTGGAGAGATTGCACTAGACTAACACAGAAGAAGTGACACCGGAGGAATATCAATGGTGTCACTTCTTTTTATATAGAAGCTTTTTGGATTTAATTATCGCTACGAAAGAACGTATGAATTAAATTCGATACAGATCTATCATACAATGTTTTAGCTGTTTCTTCATTTAGGATGTGTCCCCCTAAATATAGGTGAATGGTACCATGCAGCGATGCCCAAACAAGATTAACAACAAGTAGGGGGTCTTTCTCGGAAATAAACCCTTGCTCAATGGCCTTTGTAATTATCGTGATCACTTGTTGTAAAGCTGTTCCGATAGCCTGTAAACTTTCCTCTTCAGGTTTGAATTCACTAAAGGCTCCACCAAACATCACCATATAGTAACTGGTATAATCTCTTGAGAAATCCCAATAAGCTTGTGCAACGTCGCTAAGATATAGTTTAAGATCGTCTTGTTCTGGAACTGCTTGAAAGGCAACAGCTAACAATTTGCAGCCTTCCAGAAACAGTTGTTTAGCCAAACCTTCCTTGCTTCCAAACAAGTTATAAATAATTTTTGTAGAACATTCCATTTTTTCAGCAACCCTGCGAATGGTTACGGCTTCGGGACCATATTCCTGCATAATCGATGCAGCAGTTTCTATAATGTTAAGTTTTAATAGTTCGGTATGCTGAAGTTTGGCTTCGGGGTAGGTTGTAACTGTACGATCATCTATAGAAGGCATTTTTGAGGAATTATGCATGTGATTTCACACCCTTAGAACTTTAATTTTCTAAAATAGTCTTCTTATCTAAAGCTTATTTTACTGTTTTGGATAGCAAAATGCCAATTTATAAATGGTTTGCACCTCTATTTGACATCATAATGCTATCTGGATACAATGATTCTTATAGAAACAGTGTTTCTGGAGAGTAATTAAGAGGAGAGATGATAGAGTGATACCGACACAAAACAAATGGACGCTGATTACAGGTGCTTCTTCGGGTATAGGTGAAGCGTTCGCGCATGAATTTGCAGCAAAAGGGAGCCACTTGATCTTAGTCGCTCGCTCGGAAGCCAAACTAAGTGCTATAGCAAAGAAACTGCAAAAAGAACATGGCATTCAAACGCAGGTTATTGTTTCTGACTTATCTCAAGAAGGTTCCCCAATCAAGCTCTATCAACAATGTGTGGAACGTGGTCTGATCGTTGATATTCTAATTAATAATGCAGGATTCGCTACGTATGGGCTTTTTGAACAACTGTCTGGCCCAAGGCAGCATGAAGAAGTGATGCTCAATGTGTTGGCGGTTGTAGACCTTACCCATCTATTTTTACCAGAAATGTTGAAAAGGAAAAGCGGGGTGGTCATTAATGTAGCTTCAACAGCAGGATTTCAACCTCTTCCTAATATGGCCGTATATGGCGCCACTAAAGCTTTCGTATTATCATTTACACAGGCTTTATGGGAGGAAAATCGAGAACGCGGTGTACAATTTCTTGCCTTATGTCCTGGATCAACGGAAACAGAATTTTTCAACGTTGTGGGGGCCGATGAAGCGTCTGTCGGGAAACGAGACACTCCAGAAAATGTGGTCCAAGTTGCTCTTCGCTCGCTTCAAGCTAAAAAGGTATATGCTATCCCGGGGTTTAAGAACTATATCTCTGCGCAAATGTCTCGCTTCTTTACAAGAAAACAAATGCTTTTTATTGTCGGACGAATGCTCCGTACACGTCATTAATAAATAAGTAATTTTGTCGCGGCAGATTATTTATAATGACCCCCTTGTTTGAAATGGTCAATAGATGTAGGATAACGGCAACATACATTGACCGTTTAGGTCAACAGGCAAGGAGGGAGTACGTTGAATAATAAATTTTATAATTTGCCACTAGACAGGCAGAAACAGATTATTAATGGAGCGCTGAAAGTTTTTGCGGCTTCAAGCTACCGTCAGGCATCTACTATAGATATTGCCGAAGAAGCAGGGATATCCAAGGGGCTGTTGTTTCATTATTTTAAGAATAAAAAAGAGCTCTATCTTTACTTATATGAATATTGTATAAATTTAGCGATCAACGAAATAGAGGGGAACAGAGATATAGAGGAAACGGATTTTTTTCAAATACTAATGCATTCTCAGCGATCTAAGTGCAAATTGATGAAGGAACATAGATACATGTATGATTTTCTTGTGAAAGTATATACGGAAAATGACTTAGAAATGGTAGAAGAGATAGCCCAATATTCAAGGCCGTGGATAGCAAGTAATTTCAGACATTTTCTCGACAAGGTGGATACAAGTAATTTTAAAGATGGCGTAGATGTCCCACTTCTTTTTCAATCCATACAATGGTGTTCAGATGGTTTCATGAGAAGCACATTACATAATAAGAGCATTGATGAAATGGACGAGGAGTTCACCCGAATCTTAGAGATGTACAAACAGAATTTCTATAAGTAGAAGAATGCATTCATGTATTAATTCTGTAGGTAACTCAATAACCGAACAAGTAAAGGGGGGTATGCTATTGGCACTATTTTATAGAGAAACAGGTAATTTAGAGGCTCCGCTTATCGTTCTGTTGCATGGAGGCGGGGTAAGTGGTTGGATGTGGGATAAGCAAATCGAACATTTCAGTGATTACCATTGCTTAGTTCCTGACTTACCTGGGCATGGTTCTAGTTCAAGCACGAATTTCACTATTCGTAACAGCGCGGAACAAATCATAGATTTGATTCAGGCTAAGGAACAAGGTAAACAAGTTATTGTGATCGGATTTTCTCTAGGGGCACAAATAGCTCTTCAAATATTAAGTATGAGTCCGGATCTGGTAGATTACGCAATCATTAATAGTGCACTTGTAAGGCCTATTCCATTTGCGAACAAGATCATCGGTCCTTCAATCAAGCTGACTTATAGACTAACCAAGAATAGAAGCTTCTCGAAGCTTCAATCCAAACAGTTATACATAGACCAAGAAATGTTCGAGACCTATTATAAAGAAACCTGCCAGATGGAGCGGGACCTGCTCATTCAAGTTTTAGAGGAAAATATGGCGTTCAGTATACCGGAGGGTTTCGCTAAATCTCAATCTACCATATTAGTGACTGTTGGAGCTAAAGAGAAAAAAATAATGAGGAAGTCTTTAGTAGACATCGTCAAGAATAATCCGAATTGTAAGGGTGTTATTATACCAGGTGTAGGTCACGGTGTATCTTTGGCTCAACCTGAGTTATTTAATATGATTGTTGATGCATGGATTCATGATAAAGAGCTACCGAATAGTTGGGTTACTGAATTAGATACATAGGAGCGGGAAGCGAATGAAGAAGTAAACGAATTTTTATGTTCTATTGATGATTTATGGCGTAGCCGCATGGTTACGCCTTTTTGTTGTCTCCATTAAAGTACGTCTTCGTTTATCGCGGTGCTCTATTTGTAGGAAATCGGCATTTATTAAACTATTATTCTTAGTCCAAGAAGGTTTGAGTGATATTTTTCATAGACATATATCGAAAGATGGAACTTTTTGTCTGATATTCGTGTTATAATCTTCTTGTTTTTGATTTAGATAGTAGATATTAGTGAGGATATTGATCGATATATTGCAAACGAGAAGAATTGGAAGGGATTGATAGAATGGTAACAAGGAAGTTTGGTAAACCATATCGACAGTTAAAGAGATGGGGTTCAGCTGTCTTAGCTGTGTTTGTTCTATGTAGCTTTGTTTGGTCGTTTACTAGTTGGAATGTTGGACAAGTTGCAGCAGCTGGATCAACTTCTTTTACTCGTGAAGTGGACCCTTTTCCTGATTTAGCAGCGGCTCAACGTATTACATTTGGTGATTATGATGACGACGGAGATATTGATGCTTTGGTCCAGGAGTCAAATGTAATCGGTAAAGGGTATAAATTTGTAAGAGCTAATGGAGATGGGACATACACTACCATTGATCAAGTTGGCACATATATTCCTAATTCGCCCTTTGCTTCTTCAGATTTGACGGGATTAAATGGTACGGGCGGATACTTCGTTCCTAATATTATTTCTTTGGATTATGATAGCGACGGGGACACAGACATTATTAGTCGTTCTGGACATATGGCAGGAGGGGCCAATTTCATTTTAAGAAATGATAGCGGCACTATGGTTCGCATTACTGACCCTTTTCCAGATGTACAAGTTGACACTCGTATAAAGTTTGCCGACATGGATCTGGATGGAGACATAGATGCTTTGGTTCAAGAGGGTACTGAAGTCGGCCAAGGTTACATTTATGTTCAACGAAATGCCGATGGAACGTATACGCGCCTTGAACAATTAGGAACGTCTATTCCAGGGAGTCCATTCGCATCTGCAGATTTGACGGGATTGAGCGGAACAATGTTTATTGCAGTTGATTTTGACGGCGATGGTGACGAGGATATAATCAACAGATCAGGAACTAATTTCATTTTAAGAAATGATAATGGCATTTTCACAAAAATCGCGGATGTATTTGCCAGCACAGCTGCTGGTCTTCGGATTTCATTTGGAGATTTTGACAACGATGGTGATCTGGACGCTCTTCAACAAGATGGTAATATGGTCGGTTTTGGATATTTTTATATGCAAAGGGAGTCTGATGGAAGTTATACAAGGAAAAATCAGAGTGGGGATTCCATTCCGGATAGCCCATTTTCAGCTGTTAGTTTAACAGGTTTGAATGGCACCAACATGCATACTATCGATTACGATAGCGATGGCGATTTAGATGTCATTAGTCGTTCTACATCATTAACTTCTGGCGAGAACTTTGTGTTAAAATCAGCGGGTTCACCACCTATTTTGCTAAGCTCGACTCCTGCTGATAATGCTACTGGAGTAGGTGTTAATAGTAATATCGATCTGAATTTTTCCAAGAATGTATTTGCAAGTGCTGGAAATATATATATCAGGAAGTCATCTGATGATAGTGTGGTAGAAACCATTGCAGCCAATTCTGCAAAAGTTACGATTACAGGTTCAACTGTAACTATCAATCCAGACACTTCATTAAATGCAAATACAGATTATTATATAACGTTTAGCTTAGATGCTTTTGTAGATTCAGATTCCAAAGGATTTGGTTATTTAAATGGATTTATTCGTGCAGGAATTGACAGCAAGAGCTTTCTCAATTTCAAAACGGTAAATGCCACTGCTCCATTAGTAGTAACTGGAGCGGCTAGTTCCATATCACCCACTTCTGCCATCTTAAGTGGCATCGTTAATGATAGAGGGGCGGAAACGACGGTTACGTTTGAATATGGGCTTGATACAAATTATGGAACTAATGTTGCGGCAACAACAGGGGGATCGATTACTGCAGGAACAGGGAATACTACCGTTGCCGTAACTTTGACTGGTTTGACGCCAAATACGACTTATTATTATCGTGTGAAGGCAGTAAACATTGTAGGAACATCCTATGGAGTTAGTCAGACATTTATAACTGCCGCACTAACGAACGCAGTAGAGCCAAACATCGACACGCAGCCTGCTAATAAGACAGTAAACATAGGCGACCCAGCGAATTTGACCGTTGCAGCAACAGCGAGTGATGGAGGAACGCTGAGCTACCAGTGGTATAGCAATAGCGTGAATAGCAACAGTGGTGGAACCTTGATCGATACTGCCACAACTTCCACATATAATGCACCTACGACGATAGAGGGAACGACATACTACTACGTCGTCGTGACGAATGTGAACAACAGTGTAACAGGTATGAAAGTAGCTTCGGTAACGAGCGCAGTGGCGGAAGTGATCGTGAATACTCTAACGAACGCAGCACCGCCAAGCATCGACACGCAGCCTACTAATAAGTTAGTAAGCTTAAGCGACCCAGCGAATTTGACCACTTCAGCAACGGTGAGTGATGGGGGAACGCTGAGCTACCAATGGTATAGCAATAGCGTGAATAGCAATAGCGGCGGAACCTTGATTGATGGTGCTACGACTTCCACATATGATGCACCTACGACAATAGAGGGAACGACATACTACTACGTCGTCGTGACGAATACGAACAACAGTGTAACAGGTGTAAAAATAGCTTCGGCAACGAGCAATCCAGCGACGGTAACGGTGAATGGTCTGACGAATGCGGCTGCGCCGACTATTAGCAACCAGCTAGTGGACCAAGCGGTGAATATAGGTGGTAGCGTATCGCTGAGCATAGCAGCAACGGTGAGTGATGGAGGAACGCTGAGCTACCAGTGGTATAGCAATAGTGTGAATAGCAACAGTGGTGGAACCCTGATCGATACTGCCACAACGTCCACATATAATGCACCTACGACAACAGAGGGAACGACATACTATTACGTCATCGTGACGAACACGAATAACAGTGTAACAGGTATAAAAGTAGCAACTCTAACGAGCAATACAGCTAAAATTACTGTAAATGCTGCCGGAACCACTACGCCAACACAACCATCGACTCCAAGTGGACCAAGCACGCCAAGCGTTCCGACCGTGCCAACCGTTCCTGAGGTAACTAATACGGGCATTGATATTTTGGTCAATGGTGAAGTTGTGAATATGGGCAAGGTAACGACATCTTCAAGAGATGACCAGACAGAGGTAACTGTTGTTCTCGACCACAAGAAATTGGAGGATATACTTGCGTCTAAAGGTCAGCATGCAGTCGTTTCGATTCCAGTGAATACCGAGGACGATGTTGTCATTGCAGAATTGTCCGGTCAAATTCTCCAAATTCTACAAGACTATCAAGCGGTATTAGAAATCATAACCGATCGAGCAACGTATACCCTGCTTGCAGAGCAAATCAATATCAGCGGTCTATCCGATCTATTTGGACAATCGGTAGCTTTGCAAGACATCACAATTCAGATCGAAATGGCTGCACCGACATCGGAAATGGTGAAAGTTGTTGAAGATGCGGCAGAGCAAGGAAAGTTCACGCTTGTCGTACCGGCGATTGAATTCACAGTCAAAGCAACATACGGTGGTAAAACAGTTGAATTATCGAAATTCGCTGCGTATATAGAACGTACCATTGCCATTCCGGATGGAGTTGATCCGAACAAGATAACGACGGGTATTGTGGTCGATCCGAACGGAACGGTTCGCCATGTTCCAACCAAGATTATTGTCATCGATGGCAAGCATTATGCTAAAGTGAGCAGTTTGACTAACAGTACGTACGCTATCATATGGAATCCCCTAGAATTCAGTGATGTGGCGAGCCACTGGTCAAAAAATGCGGTCAATAACATGGGATCGCGGATGGTCATCAATGGTACGGGTAATGGTATGTTCAGCCCTGATACAGAGATAACCCGTGCTGAATTTGCAGCGATTATCGTTCGTGGATTAGGACTTAAGCTGGAAGAGGGAGCGACTTCATTCTCGGATGTTAAGTCATCATCTTGGTACAACAGTGCAATTCATACGGCACTCTCGTACCGACTAATCGATGGTTATAATGACGGTACATTCCGTCCAAATGACAAAATTACCCGTGAACAAGCGATGGTGATTATAGCAAGAGCAATGAGCATCACCAATCTGAAGGAGAAGCTCTCATCTATTAGTGCGGAGCAACTATTGAGCCAATTCACAGATGCAAACAACACTTCGGTTTGGGCGAAGGAAAGCTTCACGGACTCCTTGCAGGCTGGCATTGTCACAGGTAGGAACGGAACGCAGCTTGCTCCAAAAGCTTTCATTACAAGGGCAGAGGTTGCTACGCTTATTCAAAGGCTCTTGCAAAAATCAGATTTAATCTAACATTGTGACTGAACAAAAAGGTAATCCTCGAAAGTGAAGAGGATTACCTTTTTTTATATGTCCCACCTTACCTTCGATTAGCACAGGTATTGCCCGGCTTCTTCAATGCGAGCTAGAAGAAGCCGCTGAAGATGCGGCAATTGCTGCAGCCATGGCTAGGGCAGTCTGCTGGGCGATGACTATGTTGGTTATGCTGGTGGCGGCAGCTGTTGTAAGGAGTGTTTCGCCACGGGCATTTTTCAAATGCTCGGATGCTACCAGTGCAGCGCAGAGTAGTAGCAACTCAGGCTGGGTAATGGACCAGCCGCTAAAGCCTTTCTCCGTCCGAAGATAGTTATAGGATTCTACGATATCTGTGGTGATACTCTCTATCTCTGATGGAAGTAAGGATAATATGCCTAGTGATGGCAGTGTATACTCTTTATCCATACGCAGTCCTTGCTCACGGAAGATATCCCTAAGTTCGAGCACACGGGATACCGAGGTAGACTCGTCGGATTCACCAAGGGCTAATACCTGTGTCAGTGCCTGTATGCTGTTCCCGGATCGGAAAGGGAGCTGTGGCTTTAGTGCTTCATAGAGCCGATCCATCCGGTCGCCACAGCTTTCTACATCAACCCCAGACAGGGCTAGCATACTGGTATAAATATAATCGTCCTGCGAGGTTTGGAAACGGCGGGATTGTTTCATCCGGTCATAGAAGGCCTTTGCTCTTTCTACCGTATATTTATATTGATCAGGCTGCGTGTGAGCAGCGATCTGATAGGCTGCGACAACAAGGTAATCGGAGGTTCTGAATTTGATCGCCTTCATAAGGTCATAGACTTCCATAGTTTGCGTTAGTATGTGTTTCGGATCCTGTGTTAAAGAGAGTAAAGCCGAAATGCTGATTGCCGAATTGCCCCTGAACATTGAGAAGGGCCCCGTAGAGTCCTTAATCAGGGCATAACTGTTATGTAGCTCATCCCCTTCAACAGCTCTGTCTTCTAGCGCAAATAGCAGAGCAGCGAGACGGTTCACCTGCACACTTCGCCATTTAAATATTTTATTTGTCTGCCGACTGTTGCTCGCAAATAAGGCGAGTCGTTCCTGATACAGCGTCGTCATAAATCTCCCTCCTTTATTCCCATTAGCGTCTGCTATTTTAAGCCGAAAGTCAATATCAATACTTGCAGATGTTACAGATGTATTTACTACTGTTGGGGAGTTAGGGAGGAGTGGAGTCTGCAGTTTTGTCTAAGTGAGCGTAGGGGGAGTTGTAGTGATTTAAACATACTATGTTGCGCTATGAGGACTTACGTTCCGTTATTCCTTCGTATTTGCCACTTTTGAGTGCTTATGAGGACAGGAGATCCGTTATTGCCTATGAATTGAATGAAATCAGGGCTTATATGTGCGAATAACGGAACCTATGTCCGTGAGGTTCGCAATACATAGTGGAATGTAATAAATAACGGATTCTATGTCCGCGAGTTCACTCTGTCTCTGCCTCCACTTCGCACCTCGCACCTCAATTTGAGGATAGAATCGAGGTTGATCGTTGTGGCGTTTGGTGCATAAGTGTGGAATTAGGAATGGATATCTCCCTTGCATTACATCCAGCATGACTCCGCAAAAAAAGGTTCCCGCAACCATTTCAACGGTTGTGGGAACACCCCTATACTAATCGATATCACTATTCAACTACTTACTAGAATTGTAGTACAACCATCTGATGACATGACCATAGCGGTATCGTATAAGTAACGTGACCGTCCACCTGGCTAAATGGTAGTTTCACGTTCTGAGGTGCTAGATATACGTCTTTTACCTGCTCTGTTGCCGCAATGGTAACCTCCGTATTCATGAGCGTAGGCAGATCCTCGATAACCTCGACACCTTTCCCTCTGCGGACTGGAGAAGCATATAACAAATGGTTCACCCAACGGTTGGATGCCGTCTGCACTTGCAATGTAGCAACACCTTGCGCAGGCAAATTGGTGACTAGAGTTTTGTTCTCTAGCAAGCGATCTAATGCATAACAGACGATTTCCTTGACTGGAAGGCTTCCTTTCACGGCGTAATCCTCAAACACATTCCACGCTATATAAATTCCGTCTGATCCTTCGGCCATGCCAACTCCGGCCTCTTGCAGATCGGAAGGGGTATGCTGGTGCGAGCAGAAGGTGAACAAGTCGCGGTTGAAGTATGAATTCTCCTTGTGGCCTAGCACGATACCTTCCGGTGTTGACACTGCATTCTGTCCTTCGGTATAGATGACGAAGGAAGCAGTGCGGAGAGAAGGAAGTTCGAAATCTGGTCTGAAGTAAGAAGGATTGAATGTGGAAACTCCCTGCCATTCTACACCCAAATCTAGTTCAAATCGGGTTCCGTCGGAAGATAGTCCCGAACGTCCAGTAGCCAGAACCTTACCGCCAGTTGCAAGGAAGTCCGCTAGTTTGGCCTTCATGGTCTCTGTGATTAGAATGGCGTCTGGCAGAATAACGACTTTGTATTTAGCCAGATCAACTTGCATATCCACCACATCGAAGAGATAGTTGCCTTCCAGTAAAATTCTTACTGCTCCGGTATCATGATCATATCTGTTGCGCAGCTCGATATCCTCATATCCAGCTTCCCATGTAGTCGCCTCCAGCGACAGCAGCGCAATATCGGCTATGGACGTGGTATCCCGGCACCAGTCTTCTTTCTCTTCCACCTCGCGGTAAGCTTCACCGATCAATGAATACGTGGCGATGTCCATCATGCCGCCAGGATGCAGCTGATCTCCGATGGAGCAGCGAGCCCCATTGGCTAGACTCAGTGCCGCTTCATAGCGCAATGCGTTCGGATGTTTATAGCCGCCGAACTCACCCCAGGAGGTATGGAACTTCCCGGTCATCCCGAGGAAATCCATGCCGAGGGTCTGCGCATAACGCGCGGAGAGCGGGAAGTGGTCATAACCCCAGCCCCCTGTCGGTAGCGATTCTAGCTCCAAGTGGGTGTTGAGATGTGCAAGATCGCGCCGTCCGCGGTCGACGTGGCTGCTGTTATGGAACACGGGTAGGCCAGGCTTGATCGCGTGGACTGTCTCGTTCATCCTTGTGGCATACCTTGTATAGGTCTCTTCCCACATCTTGCGCATGTCTTGTATGTTACGTGGATCGGAACCTTGCTTGCGGATGTCGGTAATGCAATATTGGCAGTAACATTCCCGGACGCCGACGATATCGAGGAAGATTCCGTCTGCATCATAGTTCTTCACAACTTCCTCCACTTGCTGAGCCAGAATATCAAGATAAGGGGTGTTCATGCAGAATTGATGATATCCCGGCGTCATGAAATTGCTCACCCAATTGAGTTGTTCCTGCTCATTACGGATGAGCCACTGCGGATACCTACGTGCTAGCTTCTCATCCAGTCCAGCGGAGAGATAGACAGGCGTCTTTACACCGATTTCATGTGCAGCCTCGATTTGTGCACCGAGGAGATCAAAGGATAGATGTGGATGCATTTCATTAGCACTTGTTGGGTGATAAGCCCAGCCATGATGGCACTTAGAGAATATGGTGATAGAATCAACATGCCCAATCTTGAGCATTTCCTGAAATTGCTGCTTCGAAAAACCACTGCCAATACCTTCAATGGCTTCAGATGTATGGAAATCGAGATGAACCTGACGAAATTTCATGCTTGCGTCCCCCTGGTCATTAAATGTTAGAATCGTATTATATCTACCACTCTAATAGAGAGGCTGCTTGAATACAGCCGACGATTACGACTTTCTATAGTACATTTTCTGCATTTTTTAATGGAGGTCATATTATGAAAGTTCTTGAACTTCAAGTTCCACCGTACCCGCTGCTAGCGGCAATCGGCCATGCCGTATGGCAACCTGGAGTGCAACATGCCCAGCGCTGCTTTGAAGTATTTGATCTCATTATTTGCGCCAAAGGGGCGCTGTATATGGAGGAAGACGGATACAACTACGAGGTTGTGGAAGGAATGATGCTGATTCTTGAACCCGGACAAATACATCGCGGCTACCAGCCAACTGAGGTGGAGACTGAGGTATACTGGATTCATTTCAAGTATCCGTCTTCAGTAGCGCCGATATTGAAGGAGAAGACCGACTGGAAGCAGCCATTGCTTCAACAGACAGATCAGGATATTGAGCCTCCATCTGGACTCATTGAAGTCCCTAAATTCGCTGCCGTGGATTTGCGTACGATCCAGCCCATACTGGCAGAGATGCTTGATCTGCACCATATGCTTACCCGGCAGCGTTCCTTCGAGTTGCAAGTTCTGTTTGGTCAATTCCTCCTGCAAGTGCAGAACGGAATGAGACGCAGCAGTCCACAAGCCCGTTCCTATTTTCTTAGTGAGAAGGTTGCTGCGTATTTGAACCAGCACCTGGATCAACCGTTTGACTCCGGGCAGATGGAGCGTGATCTACTCTATCATTTCGATCACTTAGCTCGCTGCCTGAAGCAGTATACAGGGATGAGTCCGCTACAATACCGTCATCACCAGCAGATCGAGAAGGCCAAGCGGTTGCTGGCACATTCCGAGCTACCATTGAAACGGATCGGTGAGTTGTGCGGACTGCATGACAATAATTATTTCATACGTTTGTTCAAACGTCAGACCTCACTCACGCCTGGAGAGTATCGCAAGCATCATCAGGTGTATTTCATGGAGTGAGGATGATTTCGCTATATAGGGTGACAAGCCTTAAGGGAGATATCTAAATTTCAGTGAAAAGACAGAAATGGGCGATTTTTTGTGGAATATTTCCGGAAAATGTATTACAGTGTTTATTGTCTCGTTTTTTTTGTGAGCGGAATATCAAACATTGGAGTGGGCGTCATTAGCAGAAACAAAAAAGGTTTGCTATTTCCGAATTTAGATATGGATCGTATCATGAATCTCATTGGATTAATCGAATCGAATGATACCGCAGAAGTTCTAAATGAAGAAGCACAAAAACGTGCAAAAGTCGTTGTCGTTGAGCCTATGAAACGCAGACGTCCGCAGAACGTGGAGACACTGCTGCGTAAAGTCTTGAATAATTAATGGGGGTTACCCTGTTAAAATAAGCTGTCCAAGTAGTCATGTCGATGACGGTTTGGACAGCTTATTTGTGTTCTAAGAAATGGGGAGAGGTATGTACAGCAAAACAGCTCTCCACAGAGAGCTGTCCAGATGATTCTTATGGCGTAGCCTTAGGGCTGCGCCTGTTCGTTGTCTCCATTAAAGAATGTATCCGCTTTATCCCGGTGTTCGTCCGTAACTTGACCTGCAATCGCCTTGATCCCTGCCGCAATCACGGCTGCATCATCTGTTATACCAAGTCCGATCAACGCATCCGGAATCACGTCGAGGGGAGAGATGAAATAAGCGAGTGCACCGAAGGCGATACCTTTTGCCCATAACGGGGTTTTCGCGTCTACCGCACAATAATACATCGCAATCGCATCTTTGGTGAATGGTATTTTTCCAGCAAATTTCTTGGTCTTGGCCCAAAAGTTCTTCGTTACGATGTCCTCATTCTTTTTGCTATAAGGCATATTATCTGCTGTCAGTTCTGCACCTAAATGCCGATCGTCTTTCTTCATCACGGATTACCTCCTGAAGAATCGTTTAACTCAGTATAGTTCTTTTTGTTATCTTAAACAAAAATCAGCTATCTAACTCAAAGCCGCTTTCTCCAACCGCTGTAACGGAACTCAGCGACCTTATTTGCGATATATTCTACTGTTCTGCATTCTAACGGAACCAGGAGACGTTATTTCATCATTATGGTGCATTAGAGCATCATTTAGAAGAAATAAGGTCTCTCAGTTCCGTTAGAATATTCATTGACCCTGGAAACTCAGAATAAGGTCTCTCAGTTCCGTTAGACTGATGTGACTGATGTCTGAGCACGTCCAAACAGTCGAATATTGCGCTGAGCCCTCACTTGGTTGATCCTTATTTTGGTTGAGCCGCCACTAATTCAGCATCGAGCCCTCATTTTGCAAGCCTCCACTAAGCCTCCATTCCCCTGCAAACCCCATTTGGTATAAATGGGCAAATAAGGACAAACAAGTAGAGTTGACTTGCGAATAAATAAGTAGTATATTCTATGTGTAACCGGTTACCTATTAGGGTGGAGTGAAGATATGGCTTCGATTAAAGATGTTGCAAAGCTTGCTGGCGTATCTGTGGCCACAGTATCTAGAGTGTTGAACGACAAAGGATATGTGGGACAGCGTACAAGGGAATTGGTAGAACAAGCGATTAAAGAATTGAACTACAAGCCTAACGAAGTAGCAAGAAGTTTGTTCAAGAAACAATCGAATACGATTGGCTTAATCGTGCCGGATATCATGAATCCTTTCTTTCCCGAGCTAGCTAGAGCTGTCGAAGATACGGCTTCTAAGTTTGGATACAACGTTATTCTATGCAACTCAGATGAAGATAAAGTGAAAGAACAGACATATCTAGACATGTTACAGCAGAACTATGTAACCGGTATCATTGTTTCTTCTAATACGATGACCGCTACACAGATTGAAGAACTTAATATTCCTGTAGTAAGTATTGACCGAGAAATCAGCAAAGGCCTTCCAACGATTGTTGTAGAGAATTCGAAAGGGGCTGGTGTTGCTACTGACTTTCTGATAAATAAAGGCTGTAGAAGAATTGCACATATCAGAGGTCCCCAAGGGGTTGTCAATGCGGACGAGCGTTGTGAAGGGTATAGAGAAGTAGTTCATCAGGAACCGTGGTTTAATGAGAGCTACATTATTAACGGAGATTATGATATGGAATCTTCGATTGAAGCAACACTTGAACTTTTAACGATACATCCTGAAATTGACGGTATTTTTGCAGCAAATGATATTATGGCAATTGGAGCAATGAAAGCCGCTTATCAGCTTGGCAAAAGAATACCAGAGGAACTTTCAATTATCGGATTTGATGGAATCAAATTGTCCTCCGTAACGATTCCGGAACTAACAACCATCGTACAGCCGATCTACGAATTGGGCGAAAAAGCTACAACGATGTTAGTTAGTTTAATGAATCGGGAAGAAGTTGGGCAAACTTATTATAGATTAGATGTTGAACTTATAGAGAGAAATTCAACGTAAGGAGTAGATAGAAATGGAGCAGAGACCCAAAATTACTGTTGTCGGAAGTATAAATATGGATTTAGTTACGATTACTTCTCAAGTACCGAAGAGGGGGGAGACGCTATTCGGCGAACATTTTCAAATGAATCCAGGCGGAAAAGGTGCCAATCAAGCAGTAGCTGCGGCTAGACTTGGAGCGCATGTTCAACTGATTGGTTGCGTGGGGAATGACAGATTTGGCAAGGATATTCTAGAGCACCTTCAAGAACAAGGTGTAGATGTGAGTAATGTGGAACCGGTTACAGATGTAACTGCCACGGCTACAATCATCGTCTCTGATCAAGATAACAGTATTATTGTTGTACCTGGGGCAAATAATTATGTAACGGCTTCATTCGTTGAATCGAAACGGGATGTTTTCGCGGATAGTGATATTCTGATTGTTCAGTTGGAAACACCACTTGAAGGTATACGAAAAGCAGTGCAGATTGCCAAGGAAAATGGAGTTAAGGTCATTCTTAATCCGGCACCTATTCAAGAATTGCCTTCTGATTTAATTAAAGATATTGATTATCTTACCCCAAATGAACATGAACAGACATTGCTCAGACAAGGAAGAAGTGCTGAAGAGTTGAATGGGAAACTTATTGTCACTAAGGGCAGTCAGGGAGTTTGTATTTATGAACAGGATCAAGAAGTAGAAATTCCTGCTTATAAGATAGCTGTTGTTGATACTACCGGAGCCGGTGACTCTTTTAATGGAGGATTAGCATATGCACTGAGCAAAGGATTTAGTTTAAAAGATGCTTGTAAATACGGTAATGCGGTTGCTGCCTTATCAACGACAAAGCTAGGAGCCCAAACAGGTATGCCTACGGGTGAAGAGGTTGAATTGTTTATTAAGAGTCGGGGGTGATCAGACTACAAAGTCTGTACCATTATTGAAATCGCTTACTTCATACATTCAAGGAGGAACAAAACAATGACAACGACTAGACCAATTATTATTGACACAGATCCAGGGATCGACGATGCAGTAGCACTTGCAATAGCACTATTCAGTGAGAAATTAGATGTTCGCTTAATAACTACTGTTGGCGGAAATGTTGGACTTGATAAGGTGACAATTAACGCCTTGAGATTGCTGAAGTTTTTCAATAAAAATGTACCGGTTGCTCTTGGAGCGGATAGACCACTGATCAAAGAGCCGATCGATGCCAGTGATATACATGGATCTACAGGAATGGATGGTTTTGATTTTGAAGAGCCAACGGAAGATCTTGTTCTCAAAGAAAATGCCGTGAATGCGATGTATCGCGTCATTATGGACAGTAAAGAGCCTATTACTTTAGTTCCGATTGGTCCATTAACGAATATTGCTCTTTTATTAAAAATGTATCCAGAAGTCAAAGAAAACATTGCTGAAATTGTCTTAATGGGCGGCTCAACAGGTCGGGGGAATGCCGGTGTTATGGCGGAGTTTAATATTTATGCCGATCCTGAAGCAGCAAAGATCGTGTTCCAGAGCAATCTACCACTTGTTATGGTGGGACTCGATGTTGGTTTGAAAGCCCTAGTGTATCCTGAAGATAGTGAGCAACTTAAAGTCATGAATCAAACAGGAAATATGATCTATCAGCTATTTCAGAAATACAGAGGCGGTAGCATGAAGACAGGATTGAAAATGTATGACGCCACTGCAATTGCTTATCTGCTCAAGCCGGAAATGTTCCAAGTAGTAGATACATTCGTGGATGTAGAATTGAACGGTTCCATGACAACAGGATGTACGGTAGTGGATTTAAAGGGATATTTAGGGAAGCCTAATAACGCAAAAGTATGTGTGGATATAGATCCTCAAATGTTTAAGCAATGGTTCATGGATAGTTTGAAGAAATGTAACTAACAGTGAGGAGAAGGGGGTTCAATCATGAGTTCTAATTTAGTAATGTATGCCTCGGCTATTATTGGTGTAGCAGTAGTAATCTACATGTTAATTAAAAAAATGGACATTAAGATCTCACTATTCCTTATCGGGATCCTGTTGATCTTGGTTAGTACTGCTATGGGTAAAGAAATCGCCGTCAAAGACTTTGTCTCAACGGGAGTCGTATGGTTAGATCCGCTCCAAGTGATTGTCACTCAGTTTAAACAAACGTTTACTGCGGCAGGTTTTATTATTCTCCTATTGGGAGGATATACAGCTTACATGTCATCGATTGGTGCCAATGAAGTTACTGTCAACGCGCTAACGAAACCTATCTCGAAGATTAAATCAGTATATGTGTTAGTTCCCTTGGTATTCTTATTAGGAAACGCACTTTCACTTGTTATTCCAAGTGCCTCAAACTTGGCTATTATATTACTTGCTACTCTATATCCGATTTTAAGAAAAACGGGTATGTCTGCATTAACTGCGGGTGCGGTAATAGCTACGTCAGCCACCATAGTTCCGACTCCTCTAGGAAGCGACAACGTGGCGATCGCGGAGGAATTGGCGAAACATTCATCATTTGCAGGTTTAACAGTTACTGACTATGTGTTCAACTATCATGCTTTAATTTCAATACCAACATTGATCTTTATAGCTTTCGTTCATTACTTCTGGCAGAAGAGATTGGATAAAAAAGCAGGCTTAACTGGACAAGCTGGTAAAGATGAGCATGTGGAAGTGGATAGTGTCGCTGCAATTACTGGAGGTAAATTATACAAAACGGTATATGCGATTCTCCCGATCTTCCCTATTATTCTTTTGTTAGGCGCTTATGCTGCACAGATTATTACGGGTAGCACCATCGAAATTAGCGTTGAGATTGCTACATTAGTATCCTTTGTTCTTGCTATTGTGTGTGAATTAATTAGACATAAAGGTAATAAGAGTGTCTTGGAAAAGACGGAAGCATTCTTTAAAGGAATGGGCGGAGCAGTTCCTATTGTGGCTCTGTTGGTTGCAGCATCCGTATTTGTAACCGGTTTGAAATCGATTGGCTTGGTTGACGAACTTCAATCAGCTATGCAAAGTATTCAAGGTAATGGATTAGACTTTATTCTACCTCTCATCATGGTAGCCTTAACGGCTCTGATCGTAATATTGAGTGGAAGTGGTACGGCCCTATTCTTTGCCATGGTACCTCTAATCGTTCCATTAGCTGTGGCAGCTGGAATTAGTCCAATTGCTATCTCAGTACCACTTGGTCTAGCAGGTAACCTCTTCAGAGCTGTATCTCCTGTAGCTGCGGTTATCCTCATTGTTGCTGGAACAGTTAAGAAGAATCCAATTGAGCTTGTAAAAAGAACATCGGTTCCAATGATTGCTGGTGTAGTGTTTATGTTCGTATTATCCATGATTGTATTCCTATAATTTCGTATTGAGGTCGAATAGAAACGTAATGATTACCAAGAAGAGCAGGCATTGTGCCTGCTCTTCTTGGTAATTTGCCTATGTGCTAGTGACATTTGTCCGTCCTCATACAATAAAAATGAGTAATAGATTGAAGACTGAGAAGGCCAGTATGGAATAATCTCGGGGATGAAGCCGATATAATCGGATCGGAGTACGCCCTTCATCTCCTTGATAGCAGCGGGATTCCATAGCAACGGCGAGTTCCTTAGCTCGTAATATCGATAGAACAAATAGTGGCATGAGCATAGGGAATATGCCACGAAAGCGAGAGGATATTCCCTTACGATGAAAGCCACCGCCGCGCGCCATTTGAGCCTTTCGGATCTTGTCGATTTCTTCGATTAGAATGGGTAGAAATCGAAGGGCGATTGTGAACATCATGACTGCTTCATGGACGGGGATGCGAAGCTTCTTGAACGGTTTCAGAATCATCTCCAATCCTTCTGCCAGAATGATGGGTGATGTGGTACGAACGAGCAAAGATAAGAGTAGAACAATTCCGGCAATTTGTTCACACATCAAGATCCCATTAATAGCTCCTTGTAAGGAGTACGTCAGAAATCCAAGGTGAATCATGGAATCTCCGGGATTTGTAATCAGTATCGACTGGTAAATCATCGTCGAAATGAAGAAGATCGTTAAGGAGAGCAATGTGAATACGAGAGCCCGCCATGACAATTTGGCAATCCACCAAAGAATGATCAGTAGCACAATTTGAGCGGTCTTTAGTAGCAAGTTATGGTTCAGCAGTAAGCTTGCAGCGAATATGAGGCTTACAGTAATCTTCATTCGAGGGTCCCATTGTTCCAGCCACGTATTTTGTTTTCGATACAAAAGAAAGCTGTTATTTCCCATGATAGTTCCTCATTTAACTAGAATTTGTTGTTGGTTAAGTATTAATGAAATGGCATCAGCAGCCTCTTCCGGTGATAACTTACCGTTGCTAGAAGTGATTCCAAACTGTCTAAGCATGCGCGATACGACAAGTGCAGAAGGTTCTTCCCACCCGAAGGACTCCAATAATTCAGGATCAGAAAGGGTTGTGACGGGTGAACCGTCTGCAATGAAGATGCCGTTCTTCAAGGCCAGCAGTCTAGATGCATGGTTTACAATTTCGTCAAGCTGATGGCTAACCCAGATAATCGTGAGTCCCTGTTCCTCATTCATTTGATGCAGAAGCTGGAATAATGCAGTTCTGGATGGTAGATCCAGGCCGGCAGTTGGTTCATCAAGAATAAGCAGCTTAGGTTCAAGCACTACAACTCCAGCGATTGCAACCCGTCTCTTCTCACCACCACTTAGCTCAAATGGACTGCGATCTTTGAACTCCTCATAGTCCAATTGAACGACTTCCATTGCTTTGCGAACTTTCTGTTCTTTAATTTCTTTAGGTAGTTTGGCACTTTGCAGTCCAAATGCAATATCATCAAATACTGTTGTTGAGAATAATTGATGTTCGGGGTACTGAAAAATATAGCCGACTTGATCAAACAACTCAGGTTTTCGCGAAGAGTTAGGATCGATGTCGTCCAGTAACACGTTTCCTGTTGTTGGAGCAAGAAATCCTTTGAGTAGCTGTAGAAAAGTGGATTTACCGGAACCTGATTTTCCAGCAATAGCCAACATTTCGCCGCTCTTAATCGTGATATGAAGTTGATTTAGAACGGGAGGGGCAAGGAAAGAAGTTGTCTTCCTTTTCTTCTTCTCGTAAGTGAAGGAGACGTTGTTCAATTGAATCTGCATAACAATTCCCTCAATTCTTCTATCCCTAGAGAGGTTGAGACTGGAATCCCTTTGCCCTGTAATGAAAGAGCCAGAGCATGATAATATGGTAATTCCAAGCCACATTCTGACAGGAGAGCTTCGTTGGTCAAAAATTGATCTGGGGAGCCATCAAGATACAGATGCCCATTACGGAACAAAATCCAACGATCTGCTTCCAGAACTTCTTCTAGATGATGTGTAATGTAAATGAGGGCGAAAGGCTGCCGCTTACGCGCTTCATGTAATGTACGAACAAATTGTTTTCTGGCCACGGGGTCTAGCATGGAGGTGGCTTCGTCTAGAATCAGATACCTTGGAGATAAGGCTAACACAGAGGCCAGGGCGAGCTTTTGCTGTTCTCCACCTGAGAGATGAGTAACAGGACGATCCTCATCGGCATCCAAGCCTACGAGGTCAATAGCCCAGGCAATACGTTCCTGAATTTGATGCTGGGGATAGCCGATATTTGACAGACCAAAGGCTATGTCTTCACCAACAGTCATCCCAACCTGTTGATTCTCTGGATTCTGGAATACGATCTGTACAGCTCTGCGGATCAGCGGGATGCTCTGAGAAACATGTGTGAATCTTCCTTCCACCTGAACAGAGCCTTCAGATGGAAGTTCAATTCCGTTAAGCAGACGGGTTAGGGAAGATTTTCCAGACCCATTACGGCCAAGCAACGCTACAAATTCGTTAGGTTTAATGCTAGAAGTGATTTGATGAAGCACACGAGAAGTGTACTGAGTATCCTCTTCGTCCTCCCACTCCGTGTAGGAGAATGAAGCGTTCTGAATTTCAATCATTACTCCTTCACCGCCTCATTGACCTTGATGGATGATGATACAGGTCCAAATATGCCCTTCGGATGATTCGGATCGAACTTACCACTTGGGGTATTTGGAATTTGCCAGAAGAAATCAATGTTCACTTCATATTCAGTTGCGATCTGAATAAAGTCTTGCATAAATACGCCTTTTCCTGGATCACACGAAGGGCTGTCGGATATACCGAGTCCTCCTACGATCTCGTAGCCGTGATCCTGATAAACCTTTAGTTGCTCAATATACGGTAGTAATATTTTGCGATTATGATTATGAAATTCTGGTGTATCGTATTCCTCAACCGTCATAGGCGGGCGGTCAGGACCAAGGAAGGTAAATTCGGGGCATGGGAGTTGGAAAATTCCATAACCTTGTTTGTAGGACCAGTCAACTGCCGCTTTCATGATGCCTGGACTACGAGCTTCGCCGTCCACGACTGCGTTCTGATTAATGACACAGTGTGAGACGACAAGGAGTTGTTTACTACGCTTCAATGGATGATTTCTTCTTTCTATTAGACGTCTTGATCAGAGATTGCGGCAGGTTTTTAACGACAAAGTATATGAGAACGGCAGATAGAACTTTATCTACTAAATTTTCAGCGAGTCGAGGAAGAAAGGCAGCAGTGAACAAGCTACTTCCAGCCTGTTTGAGCCAAAGGATGGCTACATCATGCGCTCCACCTGTTAATCCACCAAATAGGCCAATGGCAATAATAGTACCTATAGACGGGCAAAGGATGGCTAAAATCGCACCTGATGTGAGTGCTGTTGATAAGCGATACCCTTTTTTTCTAGCCAATAGACCAACAACAAGACCAACAACGGCATTGACAAGTCCAAAAGGAATGGCGGTATATCCGGATGTTACGCCTAGAACCAAATTTGTAACAATCCCAACTAGAATTCCCCAAAGAGGTCCGAATATAGCAGCGGTGAAAATAGTTCCGACGGTATCGAGAAACAGAAAAGGAATTTTTAGACTTCCCACAATGGTACCGGCTATAACGTTAATAGCTACAGCCAATGCACTTATAGTAATGATTTGAGTTTTTTTGTTCATATGATCTTCTCCTTAAGCTAGATTATAAAAATTAGCAAACCACGGTTGTAAATCTCATATTCTAAAATCATGAATGAATCGGACTCCTCCTTTGTACATAACGAGATGTTTGCAACTGTGTATAACAGAGGGTTAGCCAAACATCTACAGACGATTCAAACTTAATCTTGACTAAACTCATTGGATTAATAAACTTTATTCTAGTTAAATTTCTGCATATGTCAAGATAAATACTTGATAAGAACTTTAGGGTTAGGTGTTTGTAATCTAGGTAACAATATCCGCGATTTTATTTAAAACAACTTCCGCTATTTACATATTTTTTTACATAACCATGGTTTTCCAATAATACTCCAATGGCAGAATGAGGATGTTGTACTATCTATTATAAATTGGAGGGAAATAATGAATAAGTTTGCTAGAATCGGAGCTAAATGGTTGAGGTCGGGAGTTGCGTTGTCTTTAGCGTTATCAATTCAGTTGGGGTTTGGTGGCGCACTTCCATCAACTTATGCTGAAGGACCAAGTGATCCTGCACCGTACATTGCGGCAAAAGTAGTCAATGAAAATGCAGGTAAAAAAGTTCTGTTCGATAACACGCATGGACAGACAGCTGGAGCTGCTGATTGGGTCATTGACGGTGGATTTTCGGATTTTGGCAATGCACTAGTAAACAATGGATATGATGTGAAAGAGCTTCGCAAGGCTTCATCATTTACTTATAGTGACCTCAGTAGCTATTCTGTATTTATTGTAGCGGAGCCGAACATTCCTTTTAAACAAAGTGAACAAGCCGCTATGGAACGGTACGTGAAGGAAGGTGGAAGCATCTTCTTTATCGGTGATCACTATAATGCAGATCGTAATAAGAACCGCTGGGATGGTTCCGAATCTATAAATGGTTATCGGCGGGGGGCATGGGTGGATCCCGCGAAAGGAATGAGCACGGAGGAGAGAAATTCCGCTGCGATGCAAGATGTCGTTAGCTCAGACTGGCTTGGTAGTAATTTTGGGATTCGATTCCGTTATAATGCTCTAGGTGATATTACTGCAAATGGGATTGTTGCGTCGAATCAAGCTTTTGGCATAACAGATGGGGTATCAAAAGTAGCCATGCATGCTGGTTCTACTCTAGCTATTACTGACCCTACTAAAGCCAAAGGAATCGTTTATCTACCTAAGACTACTGCAGCTTGGGGGAATGCGGTAGATCAAGGCGTTTATAATGGCGGGGGCATTGCGGAAGGTCCTTACGCAGCTGTATCCAAGGTTGGATTAGGTAAAGCTGCATTCATTGGCGATTCCTCACCTGTAGAGGATGCCTCCCCTAAATATGTACGTGAGGAAACAGGAACTTCGAAGACCACATATGATGGCTTTAAAGAGCAAGATGATGCAACTCTGCTCGTGAATATGGTGAATTGGTTATCGAAGCAAGAAAATTATACAAGTCTAGATCAAGTACCTAATTTACAATTGGATGAGAAGACAACGTTACTTCCTTTTGAGGCACCAGAAGCTTCTACTGAACCACAATCTGAACCATGGTCTACTCCTGCTGCGGGTTACAAATGGTGGGATCAGTCCACTTTTAAAGCTGGTTCGTATGGTGGTGCTACAGCGAGTGCTAATGCATCCTATAGTTTCGTACATCAAGCCACACTTCCTAATGCACAGGATTTCCAAATCCGTGTCGTAGTGGATAATCTACCGGCCAATTCGACCGTATCAGGTTTTAGTACAGGAATCTATCTGACTTCCGGTGGTACACAAATAGCGAAGATTCAAAATCAAGATGGTACTTGGCCGGCAGCTTATGGATACGGAAATTTTAGTGTAACTTCGAATAGCCAAGGTCGTGCCTATAAAGATTTAACCGTTAGAGTCAAACCAAGTACAACGGGCGCTGCTAATCTTAGATTAAGACTGAATGGGAATAACCTTATAACTAATTCAGTAACGCTAGCGAATGTGCCTGCAGAACCACTCCCGGCTGAAGGAAATCCTACTCCTACTTTAATCACGATCGCCGAAGGACGGAGCAAAGCAGAAGGGACTGTAGTCACTTTCCAAGGGACGATAACGACAGAACCCAGTGCATTTGGCGGACAATCATTCTATCTGCAAGATGCGACAGGTGGTATTTATGTATTCCAGAGTACAAGTGGATTTCATCAAGGCGATGTTGTGAAAATTACAGCACCACTTGCCCTTTATAATGCGGAGCTTGAGTTAACTAATCCTGTATCTATAGAGAAAACGGGGGTAGCACAATTACCAACTGCAAAGCAGGCTACTACTGTAAATGACGGGAATCAAGGGCAAATTATTGAACTCCGTGATGTTACGATTCGTAATATTATAGCGGCTGCTCCTACCGGTTCTTTTGAATTTGATGCGGTAAGTGGTAACGTCAGTAATCATGTCCGTGTAGATGTGAGAACAGGATTACAGCTTGAAGGTTTTCCTTATCAGGAAGGTCAGGTAGTGAACTTGAGTGGAGTTTCCTCGATCTTTAAAGGAGTTTATCAATTAAAGGTACGTGGATTAAGTGATATTTCGCTTATCCCTGACACAGTTCCACCTGTTACTACAGCTACTCTGTCAGCGGCAGCTAACAATAGCGGTTGGTTTAATCAAGCTGTCAACCTTACTTTAACTGCTACAGATCAAGGCTCGGGTAAAGTTACGACGAAATACGCGATAAATGATGGACCTGAAGTTACTTATGCCGGGCCTGTATCAATTGATTCTGAAGGAGTTAATGTCGTTCGCTACTTCTCAGTGAGTGCTGCTGGTAATATCGAAGCGACAAAGTCTATCGAAGTGAAATTGGACAAAACTGCGCCAATCGTCACATTGACCCATTCAGGCAAAGCAGTTGGAGATGTACTAGAGCAGGATGTCTTAAAGTTTGAACTTGTTAGTACGGATACAGGGTCTGGTATAGCTACGCAAAATCTATCGGTCGATGGGAAAGAAATTGCAATTGGCCAACCGATCAATGCGAAAGACTTTGGTGTAGGTGATCACAACGTGCAATATACAGTAGTGGATGTTGCCGGTAATGTATCCAAGAATAGTACTCCATTTCGTGTAGGCCAGCTACTTGCGCAAGGTGCCCCTGGCAAGCCTGTATTGTCTGACAATAATGGCTACGATACAGGGATTAGAGATGGGAATTACACAATTTCCATGAATATGTGGTGGGGGAATAACGGTTCTGAATTCAAGTTGTACGAGGACGGTGTATTAATCGCTACAAGACAGTTAACTGATTCTTCGCCGACTGCACAGGCATTAACAATAGATATTACTGGCAAAGCGAATGGAACCTATATTTATACTAGTGAATTGATCAATTCACAAGGAACGACTGCATCGAATCCACTTATTGTCGTGGTAACGAATGCAGGTCCAGGTAAACCCGTATTATCCCAAGATAACTGGGATGGTGATGGGAATTACAACATCTCTATGAATATGTGGTGGGGAACCAATGGTTCCGAGTATCGACTTTACGAGAATGGACAGTTAGTAGATACCCAGAATCTTGCGGAAATTACCCCTAATGCTCAGCGTGCTGTAACTGGTCTGAAAGATAGAGCCGTAGGCACATATGAATACCGTGCCGAATTAATCAACGCTTCGGGTGTATCTTCAAGCGAGATCATTACGGTTCGTGTTGTAAAGTAATAAGAAATGAATTAAGGTAGGGCAAACGGTCATTGTTGCAAAATAGCTCAACCTAAAAAAGCCACGGATCTTATGATGAACTGCACCCCAATTGTTAGACACAACTAACAATTGG
>NZ_RZNY01000042.1 GCF_003994475.1 Paenibacillus anaericanus
CCAATTGTTAGTTGTGTCTAACAATTGGGGTGCAGTTCATCTCGCTAGGCGGTTTTTGTTTTACTGTGGAAAATAGCAATCTATGTAACTTTACCTATTTAGAAGTCGTTATAGTTGGCAAAGGTACTTTTAATTCAGAAAGGAGAGAATCACTTGTTTCTTCCTCATGTAAAACGGATAACTAGCTTGGTTTCACTTTGGCTAGCAGTCATGATAATTCTTGCTGGGGTGTTGCCACAGTCGGCTTATGCGGCTCAGCCAGCGATTAGTATTCAAAGCGAAATGGGATATAACGGGTATATCAAAGATGGTGAGTGGAACCCGCTTACGATTACCTTGAAAAGTGATGTTGACGTATCCGGGGAAATTGTTGTTCAGACAGAGTATTCCTATATAAATGGTAGTGGTTCTTATGTTAAAAAGGTAGATCTACCTGCCGGAACGTCGAAGAAGGTGATACTGGGGATTCCTGGTGCTTCTTTTAACAAAGGAAATAATACGATCCGATTCTATAAAGGAACTGCCCAGTCAGGTGAATACATTCCTTTTACAGTGGGTCAGTCATATTTAGCATCAAGTGCTACGGCAAGTACACTGATCGGTGTGCTTGCTCAAGATCCGGACAGTCTAAATTTCTTGAAAACGCTAAACCAACAAAGTCAGGGTCGAGATTTAACGGTGATTCCGCTTAATGGGGAGCAAATTCCTGATGATAGCACATTGCTGGATCCTTTAGATATTATTGTAGTTAATAATTTTTCAACTGACAGCCTTAGCTCCAAGCAAATTACAGCAATTCGTTCTTGGGTGGTTAAGGGAGGAACTCTCGTATTGGCAGGTGGCTCTGGCTATGCTAAGACGGTTAAGGGACTAGAAGACATATCTCCAGTTGAATACATAGGTCAAACGGATGTAACTTCGCTCCCTCAATTAGCGATAATTGGCGGGGATAAGCCGTTGAAATTTGAATCTCCGTTTCCAATATCACAAGCCAAACCCAAAGAAGGAGCGAATGTTTCGCTTCAAGCTGAAGAAGATCCGCTATTTGCTTCATGGTTAGTAGGCAAAGGTGAAGTTCATTATGCAGCTTATGATGTGGCGATGGAGCCTTTGAACTCATGGAGTGGTCATGGGGAAGTATGGAGTACAGAGCTGGGCCAGAAACTTTCCATATTACCTAATCTTCAAGGGATATATGGCTCTCAAAGTGGATTTATGTCCGGATTGGATTACATTCTAGATTATTTTCCATCCTTAACGCTTCCACCATTCTCTTTATTGGTATGGTTACTTCTCGCTTACGCCATTCTAGTAGCACCCATTTTGTACTATGTTCTGAAGAAATTAGATAAGCGGGAATGGGCATGGCTATTCATACCCTTGATTGCCGTGCTTGCGAGTGGGGGCATCTATATTGCGGGGACATCTGGCAAATCATCAATTCTTGCACATAATATAAGTATTATGGAGCTGGATGGAAAAGGGCATGCCAATCGAATAGCTGGATCCGCCCTGTTTGTACCTCGTGCAGGTGATTATAATCTGGAATTTGCAGCAGGTACTCATTTATTAGTAGGACGAGAGGATGGCCTACTTAGTGGGGGTCAAACTGGAGGTCCAGATCGACAATATATTAGTGTTCAGGATGAGAAAACCACTTTGAAATTGAAGGATATGACCCATCGATCTATGGCTAAGATGTGGCTCGATACTCCAGAAACTAGGGAGTTCGGCAAAGTAGATATCGATATTAGCTATGATGATCAGGGAAATCCAATGGGTAATATAACGAACAATACAACATCAGATTTAAGTAATTCTGCGTTAATTTTAGGTGGCAAAGTGTTTATACTTGGAGATCTACCAAAAAATAAGAGCTTGTCTATACCAGCAGCTACGAGTATGCCTAACTATGGTGATTATGGATCGACTCTTTTTCCTTACGGTGTTAGCTACGGTAATATCGACGAGTGGGAACGGGAAAGAGGTATTATAAATAATTATTTTGGACGCTCCAATGCAACGGTAAATAATGTGTTTCTCGCATGGAATAAGGATAAATTAAGTGATTATAAAGTGGATGGAAAAAGTGTGGCATCGGAAGACCTGAATATGTGGGTTCAATCAGTATCACCGAAGTTTGAGGCGAATGGTAATGTGAACATCCCTTATGGACTAATCAGTGGCAGTGCTAGCAGTACAACAGCTAATGAATTGAGTGCAAATGGTCCAGGAAGAGTTCAAATGTCCGAAGGTGAGACAGTCTTTGATTATATTTTGCCTAAGGATGAGAGTATCGAATATTCCTATCTAGCTATCATGCAAAGTGACATCAACGGCGCCATGACAACGGAGTTCTGGAACAACGATAGTGAAGAGTGGGAAGTGTTGAGCTGGAACAATGGTAAAGTAGAGTTCAACGAAAATATTAATTCTTATATTAATGCAGGCGGAATGTTGCAAATTCGGATTACTACAACGGATTGGTCTAACTTTGCATTGCCGGAAATCTCCCTGAAAGGAAGGAAATAGCCGATGATCGAGATAAGGAATTTGACGAAATCCTATGGTAGCTTCGAAGCTTTGAAATCGGTTAATCTATCTATCGCCAAAGGGACGGTATTTGGTTTTGTTGGACCCAATGGGGCCGGTAAATCGACGACAATGTCCATCTTAGCCACGCTAGTTCTACCTACTTCAGGTAGCGCGAGTGTTGGTGGATTTGAAGTGACGGAACAACCACATGAGGTTCGTAAAAGAATAGGGTACATGCCGGACTTCTTTGGCGTATATGATCAATTCAAGACGACCGAATATTTGCATTTCTATGGGGCCAGTTATGGGATCCCGCGACATGAACGCGAGAAACTGATTCCACAGTTGCTAGAACTCGTTAATTTGAATGATAAAAAAGATGCATACGTAGATAGTTTATCTCGAGGTATGAAACAACGTCTTTGTCTTGCTCGCTGTCTCGTACATGATCCCGATGTGCTTATTTTGGATGAACCCGCTTCTGGTCTCGACCCACGGGCTAGAATTGAAATGAGAGAAATATTGAAAGAACTGAAACTGATGGGTAAGACGATTATCATTTCCTCACATATTTTGCCAGAGCTAGCGGAAATGGTGGATGAAATCGGTGTAATCGAACATGGGGTCATGGTAGCTCAAGGCAAGGTGGCAGATATTCAAGATAGTCTTCGCGTCAAGCGTGTACTCCATATTCGGGTACTAGAACGTTCGGAGGAACTAGCTGAACAATTGCGAGATGAGGCATATGTCAGCCAGGTTATGAGTGACTCGTATGGTATACATGCTCACTTTAGCGGCGGGGATGCTGAGCAGTCGGGGCTATTAGGTAGAATAATGGAATCGGGTTATCAGGTAGTATCTTTTAATGAGGCTCAAACTAATTTAGAAGATGTATTCCTGGAAATTACGAAAGGGGGTACATCCGGTGATGAATTGGCGTAGAAAATGGATCAATCCTGTATTGGATAAAGAATTTGTACTACGCATGCGGACTCCCCGGGCAGCTTATTCGGTACTCATATATGTTCTAGTGATGGGGCTGCTTGGTATGGGAATTATTTATGTGATGACAGCGAGCGGGATGGGGAGTAGAGGACGCCTAGACCCAACTACCAGTCGTCTGATGTTCTATGCACTTAGTCTAGCGCAGCTTGTGCTGATTGCATTTATGACGCCGGCGTTGACCGCCGGGGTAATCAGCGGCGAAAGAGAGAAGCAGACGTTGAACATGCTACTGACTACACAGCAGAGCTCAGCTACGATTATTCTGAGTAAGCTAGCAGCTTCACTTAGCTTCATGACACTAGTCATTTTAGCTACGTTGCCAGTTTATAGCATTGTTTTTCTATACGGCGGGGTTTCTCCAAAGCAGCTAATTTTCGTGTTCTTGTTCTATTTGTTCATTATGCTACTGTTGGGAGCGCTAGGCGTATTCTTCTCCACCATTTTCAAAAAAACGATGGTATCCGTCATCATGACATATGGTGTAGGGCTGGTAATTTTTCTTGCAACAGGGATAGCCTATATTTTTGCAATGGGCATTGTGCAGACGCAAATGTATAGTTCAGGTGGACCTTCTAGCTATTCTAGTTATTCGTGGATCGGTTATATACTAGGGCTTAATCCTGCTGGGGCATTGATTAGTATACTAGAGCCGTCGTTCTCAGATTCGGTGTTTCAAGTGAACGGTGGAAATGCAGATGCGCCGATTGAATTATGGCAACAGTTTTTAATTGTATATAGTGTAGTGATCGTTATTGCGCTGTGGCTAGCCATCCGTTATATCCGTCCGGTTAGAAGGAATAGAGTGAAATCGAGTCCAATAATGGACCCAATAGAGTAAGGGATGTAGACGTTAAATGATTGCGGGAAGGAGGCGGAAAAGTGGAGCAGATATATAGCCAACTCAATAAGGTTCGTACGCGGTTACGATGGTTCCGAGGATGGAAGGGTGCAAGGATCGGCCTGATGGTAGGAATGGTTGCTGCGATCCTTTGGTTTGCGGCCGGACGACTGTGGCCAGTTGAAGGGCTTCTATGGTATGCCTTTGGAAGTTTCGTTATCCTCACGATCACTGGTCTGGTAAGAGGATTACTTATGCCAATTTCCTATATCGAAGTTGCACGTGAGATGGATCGTACGGAAAGTGGAGTAGAGCGTTTGGATGCAATGACAACATCACTAGAATTTGCTGCTGCTGATGTCCCGGCTGCTTCCTTACAGCGAAACCAGGCAATAGAATACGGTGGGGCTTATATCCGTGATCTCAAGGAACGCCTTCCTTTTCCGTTCAAGCGTAAGATGTGGATTCCTATTGCGGCAGGATTACTGGTAGTCATATTGCTTGCTGTACTCCCGAACCCTATGAATGAGGTTATTGCGCAGAAAAAGCTAGAACAGCAATGGGTAGATGAGCAGAAGAAAGATACGGATAAACTGGCCAAGGAATTAGAAGAACGTAACCTGGAACCGCTTGTGAGTGATCCGTTGGCCAAAGAACTAAGTAGCTTGAGACAAGCGCTGGAAGATAGCTCTAAACCTGATGAAGCGCTAGCCAGTATGGAGCAAGCCATGAAGCAACTCAAAGAAATGTCAGACAAGCTTGAGTTGAAACAACAGGAGCAGTCAAAGTGGCTTGAATCATGGAAGACAAATCCGACCTCCAAGGGATTGAGTGAGGCTTTAGAGAAGAAGGATACCGAATCTCTTACAGAACAAATGGAGACGCTTCGCAAAGAAATGGTCAGTTCAACTCCTGAAGAGCGGCAACGACTAGCGGATGAGTTGAAGCAGCTAGCAGAGACAGCGCCAATAGATGATCCGGATGCGCAGAAGCTAGCAGAAGCGTTACAGCAAGCTGCAGAAGCTATTGCTAAGGGTGAACAAGCTGGGATGGAGCAGGCGCTTCAGAACTTGGATGAGGCATTGCAGCAAGCGGCGAAGGCTGCAGGAAACAGCTCTCAGCAAGCCGAGAATGCTGCGGAGCTAGCTTCTGCTCTTGCCAAACAAGGATTGGATTTGGCGGAGAATATGGCAGCATCAGGACTTGCCGTATCGAATACTTGGAGCATGGGTGGCAGTGCGGAACAGTTAGCTACTTCGAGTACTCCTGCGAGCGGTCAAGGAGAGGCTGGAGAGGGAGCAGGACAAGGCGAGGGTCAAGGTGCCGGAGAAGGACAAGGTGCAGGCAGTGGTTCAGGATCTGGGAGTGGTGCTGGTAGTGGGAGCGGCTCCGGATCTGGAAGTGGATCTGGTTCTGGTTCTGGCTCTGGCTCAGGTTCAGGATCTGGGAGCGGCGCTGGTTCGGGTTCGGGAGCCGGATTGGGTACTGGGGAACGGAACTTAGTGACGACACCTAGAGATTACAAAGGCAATGGAAATATTCAGAATGATGGTGGTCCAACTAGTGGAGGTAGTGTGCAAAAAGGGGGAACTTCCCCTGTATTTGATGGGGCAAGCCGACCCTACGAAGAGGTATATAGTGATTATGCATCGGAGGCTAAACGATCCTTGGAGCGGACAGATCTTCCGCAAAGCATGCAGAGCTTAGTAGAAAGTTATTTTACTGAGATTGATCCCGGGTCATGAGTTAGGAATGGATGAGGAGGACAAGAGATGTTGGATCCAAAAGAGCAGATGGAATATTGCAAAAATACAATATCAGCGGTACGGGAAGAAATTGCCCGTGTCATCGTGGGGCAGCAAGATGTAGTAGAAGAACTACTCTGGTGTGTCTTTGCAGGTGGACATGCCTTGTTGGAGGGGATACCTGGACTTGGCAAAACGATGTTGGTTCGCACGATCGCCGATACGCTAGATCTGTCTTTCTCGCGTATCCAGTTCACACCGGATCTGATGCCGAGTGATATTACAGGTACGAATGTGATTCGATTCGGACCGCAAGGTGCGGCTGACACGGTGTTTCAACCAGGTCCAGTGTTTAGCAGCATCGTACTTGCAGACGAGATTAACCGAGCCACTCCAAAAACTCAGAGTGCTTTACTTGAGGCGATGCAGGAGCAGACGGTAACGGTTGCTGGAGACACTCGGAATCTGCCACAGCCCTTCTTTGTACTGGCGACGCAGAACCCATTGGAGAATGAGGGGACGTATCCATTACCCGAAGCACAGCTCGATCGGTTTTTGCTCAAAATTAATGTGACCTATCCTTCCCCAGAGGAGTTGAAGGAGATTGTACGTCGCACTACGGCAGTAAATTCAACCACTGTTAATAAGCTGGCATCTTCAGAAGAAATGCTGAAAATCCGGCAGATAGCGAAAGAAGTACTCTTATCCGATGATGTCCTGGAATATGGAGTTCGACTCTTAATGATGACCCATCCAGATGATCCTTCTGCGCCGGAATCTGTGCGTAAATATGTTGCATATGGTTCCGGGCCTCGCGGTATTCAGTCGATGATTTCGGTAGGGAAAGTAAGAGCGATATCCAAGGGACGTATGCATATATCGACAGGTGATATTGCCGCTGTGGCCATCCCTGCGCTGCGTCATAGGCTGTTTCTTAATTTTGAAGGTCAGGCGATGGGCGTGTCTACTGATCGATTGGTAGAGGATATTTTATCGGCGTTGGAGGGTTCAAGATGATCGATCCGCTACTTCCACCGTCTCTCATACCTCGTTTGGAGCGGTTATCTATTGCTTCCAAACGCAGAGTTAGAGGAACAACGCAGGGGAAACGCCGCTCGGGTCGTTTGGGCGCTTCTCTAGAATTCGCCGATTACCGGGAGTATGCACCAGGAGATGATATCCGGCGTTTCGATTGGGGAGTTTATGCGCGAACGGGCAGGCCATTTGTCCGGCAATATTGGGATGAGCAAGAATTACATGTCAATCTTTATTTAGATGTTTCGGCGTCCATGGATTTCGGAGGGAATCGCTCTATTGGAGCGGAAGGAACCGGAGTTCCCCATGCTGAGAATAAATTACACTATGCTAAATCGCTGGCTGCTGCTGTAGGCTACATGGCATTAGCGGGATACGACCGAGTCCAAACTACTCTTTTTGCAAGTGAAGTGGACGGGAAACTACCACCGATTCGGGGGAAGGCTTCAGCAGCTAGATTGTTTACATTCCTGCAGGATGCCAAGGTAGGTGGAGTAGGTGACTTAGCTACTGCGTTAAGGCGTCCTCAATCCATGCCAAGGCAGGCTGGGATGACCTGGATTTTCTCTGATTTCTGGTTGGAAGGCGGGATTGACTCCTTAGGAGAAACGCTATCTTGGCTACTCGCTACGGGCCAGGAGATAGTACTTGTACAGGTGCTATCACCCGAAGAAATCCTTCCTAAACTTAGTGGAGATTTACGGTTACTTGATAGTGAACTAGGAACGGGCAAAGAAATTGCGCTGACGGGTAAAGTGCTGGAGAGATACGGTAATGCACTGGAACAATATCGAGCAGAGATCGCCCGCTTCTGTAGTGAGCGAGGAATTCGTTATGTACAGGTTACAACTGATTTGCCACTCGAGAAGGGAATCTTCGAGACGTTGCGCGGCGCTGGGGTAGTCGGATCTTAGGAATAATAAACAAGGAGGGGACGTCATGGGGATTTCGTCTTGGGCAGGATTGTGGTTTGGTCTAACCATTCCGGTTATTGTACTGATGTATTTGTTCAAACGAAAATATCTCGACACGGTCGTTCCCAGCCATTTGTTGTGGAATCAAGTTTTACGCAATATCGAGGCGAATCGTCCGTGGCAAAAACTTCAGAATCGTCTGTTGCTCTGGTTACAATTGTTAGTTGCCGCACTGCTCGTATTTGCGCTGATGCTGCCCTTCGTGTGGGTTCACGGAAGTACGCAAGGTCATACGGTCATCATTGTCGATACGTCGGCCAGCATGAGCGCAAGATGGAATGATGCCACAAGTCCAGGCAATCACGATAAGCTAGAGAATCGACTTCATGGATTGAAAGAACAGTTAATCCAATACGCTGACTCGCTTGAGCGGGGAAATGAGGTATCACTCGTGAAGCTCGGAAGTGAGCCTGAGGTATTGCTATCCCGAGAGACGAACGGAAAGTCACTGCGGAAAGTGATCGAATCTTTATCTGTCGATTATGGCAAAGCAGCTTACAGGGAGACTTTGTCTCTAGCGGCTGCACTAACACAGGATGATCCGAAGGCTAATGTAATTCTCTATACAGATGGACAATGGAATGATTCATCTGCAGATATCGTCTTTGACGTTCCTGTAGAGGTGGTGTCTCTGAATGATAGAAAAGGGACTGCAATAAATGTAGGTGTTGAACAATTCGGAGTTAAGAATGAAGAGTCTTCAACTGAGGGTCTTGGTGTGGCTGTCGTTCGGAATTATGGTACTTCTCCGATAGAGGTGACCTTAGATTTATATAGTGATGGGAAATTAGTTGCTTCCAAGCAAACAGTACTTGAAGGCGGGAAGAGAACTACGGTGTCTTTCGAGGGGTTACCTATCGGTGATGTCTATAAGCTGAAACTAAGTCCAGAAGATGACTATGCCCCAGATAACGAAGTCTTTGCATTTCGGGAACAGGGGGGTGCACCCAATGTCTTGCTATTATCTGCTGGAAACTTATTTTTGGAGAAGGCATTGCAACTCTCTGGAGCGCGCGTGACTTTGATGGATCTCGATTCTGAACATGCTAGTGTCGGACAAACTGACAATACAGAGACACGTAAATTGCCAACACAGAGCCCAGATATCGTCATTGTTGATGGTGAGACTCCGGCGTTCCTTAAAGAAGACGAATGGGCCTTACTACTCAGGGAGACACCGCTCTGGACATTAGGTGGCGAAGGAGAACGAGTTCAACCTTCCAGTGGAGAGATGAAGGCGGAGAGTCATCCGGTAACCCGGTATTTATCTCTAACAGAGCCACCGGTTGGAGAGCTTCAGAAGGAAACCGTCCCAACATGGGCTAAGCCAATTCTAAAAATGGACGGACTTCCGGTGATGTATGCCGGAATGGAATCTGGGGTTCCACGTTTAAGATTTCTCTTCTCGCTGACGGAAGGGGATTTACCGCTACGGCCCGAATTTCCGATTCTTGTGAATAATGCTGTGCAGTGGTTGCAGTCAGGACGCACGACTGGGCTTGGGCGTGTGACCGCCGGAACGATCATAGATGTTCCAGTTACCGCATCAGCGGTGGATGCTTCATGGGTACCAAAGGATGGTTATGCAGTTTCGTTAGGGGCGAGTTCAATACCGGTGCAGCGTGTAGGGCAGAATATTGCATCACAGCAGGAGAGCCCAGCTACGCCAGGATTATGGAAGTTTGAAATGCGTGATGAGAGTGGGGCAGATCTGCCTGGATTTAATGTAGAGGTAGCTGCGGATTCAATGGAGTCAGTTATTTATGAAAGTGAACCACTTCCGCTGAATAGTGCTGATGGTACACAGCAAGTAGTGGATGGAAATAGTGAAGAAGGCGACAAATTGCAGGGGGATATCCAGCCATCGAAATCACGCTTTTCTTTGGTTTATTTAGCTGCATGGCTGGCACTGATTGTTATTCTAGCGGAGTGGGGGGTGTATCAACGTGGGCGTTCAATTTGATCATCCTTGGTTGTTATTACTCTTGATTCCTCTAGTCTTTGGTGCACGATATGCGTATCGCTCTGATTTCAGATTACTTGGTGGTCGGAAGAAATGGGCTATAGGTCTTCGAATTACGATCGTGACGCTACTTATTCTACTACTTGCTGGACTTCGTACTTACACGCTAGTCAAAGATAAAGAAGTCGTCTTCTTAAGTGATCGGTCCGCTAGTATGAGAGAATCCAGCTCGGTATCAGCGTGGATGATGAAAGCTAGTGAAGGGAAAGAACCGAAAGACAGTATTGGGGCAGTATCCTTAGGACTCGATGCGGTTGTAGAAAAAAATCTGGACACATCTCTTCTCACCGAAGGGTCGCTTGGTGGCAAGGTCAATCCTGGTTTTACTCATTTGGAGAAAGGTCTTCAGCTTGCAACAAGCCTATTTGGTGGGCAAGGTAACCGACATGTGGTGCTCATTTCAGATGGGGAAGAAAATATAGGCGAAGTTCTAAATGGTGCTAAGCTACTGAAGGAACGAGGAATTACGGTAGATGTATTGCCATACGACGAACCCGATCGGAAGGATGTTTCGGTAGAATCACTTCAGATACCAGAGAAATTATATTTGGCTGAATCTTTCACTTTTGATGTATTGATTAGTAGTACATATTCTGGGACTGGAGAACTTCGGCTGTATGAAGATAATACTGAAATCGGGAGAAAGACAGTAGCGTTAGAACAGGGTGAGAATCGCTTTGCACTGCAGGGGATGGCTCGAGCACCGGGACTTCATCGCTATCGGGCGGAAATCTTTGCCGAGGGTGATGAGCAGTCCGCTAATAATGCAAATTATGCTTTTACCCGGGTGTCGGGAAGCCCTAAGGTATTGATCGTAGAAGGAAAGAGTGGTACCTCTTCTAATCTGGAGAATGTTCTTCAATCAGGATTAATCGATTATTCTGTCATAGATCCGGGGTTACTCCCTTCGGAAATGGCTAAGTACGCAGCCTATGATAGCATTATTTTTAACAACGTCTCGGGTGATCAAGTTGGCGGCAAACAGATGGAGATGATCGAAGGAGCCGTTCGTTCTTATGGGATTGGATTTATGATGGTTGGCGGCGAAGATAGCTTTGGCATGGGTGGGTATTATAAGACACCTATCGAGAAGCTGCTCCCCGTCTCTATGGAGCTAGAAGGCAAAAGAGAGATTCCGTCGCTGGGACTTATTCTCGTTATTGACCGTTCTGGCAGTATGTCCGGTGACAAGATAGAGCTTGCTAAGGAATCAGCTATGCGGACGGTTGAATTATTGAGACCTAAGGATACGGTTGGAGTCGTGGCGTTCGATGATCAGCCTTGGTGGGTCGTGGAACCGCAGAAATTGGATGATAAAGATAGCGTGATCGCGAAGATTGGAAGTATTCCGAGCGCGGGAGGAACGGATATCTATCCAGCAGTTGCGAGTGCGACTGAGAAAATATTAGATATTTCGGCACAGCGTAAACATATTATCCTCCTCACCGATGGGCAGTCTGCTTTAAATTCGGGGTATAACGATCTTTTGACTACGATGAATGAGGAGAAAATAACGATGTCCACTGTCGCCGTAGGTGATGATGCGGACGTGCAGTTGCTGCAAACGCTAGCTAAAGGTGCAAAAGGCCGATATTATCTCGTTAAGGACGCTACGACATTACCGGCTATCTTTAGCCGAGAAGCGGCGATGATTGCTAGAACGTATATCGTGGACAAACCATTTGTGCCAGCACTTGTGCAAACGGGAGATTGGCAAGATTTACTCTCGGGAGGATTACCGAAAATTTATGGTTATGTGGCAGCAACGGCAAAATCCACGGCACAGACCGTACTGGCTAGTCCAGAGCCAGACCCGCTACTTGCAAGATGGCAATATGGATCTGGGCGAAGCGTGGCTTGGACAAGTGATCTAACAGGGAAATGGTCACGAGATTGGGTGGAATGGGCGAAATTCTCTGACTTGTTTACGGAGATGGTGAAATGGACGTTCCCTCAATTTACGGCTTCACCTTATGAAGTAAATACCGTGGCCCAGGGTAATGAGGTTCATTTTGAAGTAAAGGCAGAAGGGGACTTGGTGCCGGAGGAATTGGAAGCGGTAGTAGCCGGAGAAGATTCTCAGGAGACGCGAATTCCATTAGTTCAGAGCTCTCCGGGTGTTTACACTGGAATAATGGAAGTTAGTAGTTCAGGATCTTTCCTGATTAACTTGCAGGGTAAAAGTGGTGGAGAATCAATCGATGGGGGAACAGGTACGGGGTTTGTTATCCCTTATTCACCGGAATATCACCTCCGCACTGAAGATTCACAAGAGAAGCTTCAGACGCTTGCCGAGCTTACGGGCGGTAGAGTATTGACTTGGGAGAATCCGCAAGCGGTCTTTGAGTTTACGACCAAGCCGTACAAATCGCTTCGCGATTGGGACTATGCGCTGCTGGTCGCAGCGTTGATGCTATGGCTCGCCGACATCGCTGTGCGACGTCTAGCGTTGCCATGGGGCCGCATGGCGGAGGCGTTACTCGCCGCCATGCCTTGGCGTCGCCGCGCGGATTCGCGCGCGGCAGCAGGCCCAGGGCAGCCCGGAGCGTCCGCAGAGGCGGACGCCGGGCTCGCCCGGCTCGCGGCGCGCAAGTCCCGCGCCGCTGCCTTCTACGGCGGCGCGGGCGGGGACGCCGCTCCGCCGAAGGCGCAGGCACCGCCCGCCCGCCCACCACAAGGTGGGGCGGCGGGCGAGCCAGCGGGGTCCGCGCGCGCTGCGCAGCCGCAAGCAAAGACCCCGCCACCGGCTTCCCCTCCGCAGGAGGAAGCCGCGCCGGGGGCAGAGCGGCTTGGCCGCCTGCTGGATGCCAAGCGCCGAGGCAAGCGCTAGTCTATCTAGTAAGCGTCCGCCATGTCTTGCGCCGCTGCTATTGCAGCGCTTTATAACTATTGCATCAGGGAAAACGCCAATCGGCGTTTTTCTTTACATTCAAGACAGTTCTAGATTATTACTTGAAAGAGCGCTAACGTTATTCCAAGGTCATAGATGAACTTAGATCATTAAAGTGCTAAGTGCACATAATACAACTAAATTTGGCCTACTGATGCAGGGCATCAGTTTAATTGCACTATATACATCTATTTCTCAACTTCACCTGTGTTCCCTCTAGATAAATGTAGTTTGTACAACTATTGAACGGATTGGTAAGGTTGTATAGAAGATCTCAGATCTATGAATTGCAAAGTTAAATTGCAATGCTAAACTAAGCGCTTATGCATAAAATGACTTCTTTTCAGGGCAGGGTATGAGATAAGGAATATCATGTTCACTTTGATACAGATGGGGTAGAAGTAAGAATAAAGGATAGGAAAGTCGCATCGAAAAACGTATGGAAATGATGGTAATGAAGTGGTACAATGGATAAAGTCGAAATGATCTATTCAAATTGAATGTTTTGATTTATGAATGAGTGAATATGTATCTAGAACCAGTTAGCTTTCAATATTGAGGAGGAAATTAGCATGCCATTATCAGACAACAACACCATTGACAATCTATCGATTACTACGATTCGTACGTTGGCGATCGATGCTATTGAGAAAGCAAATTCCGGTCACCCTGGTATGCCGATGGGTTCGGCACCGATGGGTTACCAATTGTTCGCTAAAACGATGAATCATAATCCGGATCACCCAACTTGGATCAATCGGGACCGTTTTGTACTATCTGCTGGTCACGGTTCGATGTTGCTGTACAGCTTGTTACATTTGAGTGGATACGATCTTCCAATGGAAGAGATCAAACAATTCCGTCAATGGGGAAGTAAAACACCGGGTCATCCAGAGTTTGGTCACACGGCTGGTGTAGATGCTACTACAGGTCCTCTGGGCCAAGGATTGGCTATGGCTGTTGGGATGGCACTTGCTGAAACTCAGCTAGCTGCAACTTACAATAAAGACGACTTCAAGGTTGTTGATCATTATACGTACGGCATTTGTGGTGACGGAGACTTGATGGAAGGTGTTGCTAGTGAGGCTGCTTCCCTTGCAGGTCATCTGAAACTGGGCAAATTGATCTTCCTATATGATTCCAACGATATCTCACTTGATGGTAAGCTGAACCTCAGCTTCTCCGAAGATGTAGGTAAACGTTTTGAAGCTTATGGCTGGCAATCACTTCGTGTTGAGGATGGCAACGATTTGGCTGCGATTGAAGCGGCAATTGCCGAAGCAAAAGCGGACACCACACGTCCAACATTGATTGAAGTAAAAACCGTAATTGGTTACGGAAGCCCGAACAAACAAGGTAAAGGCGGCCATGGTGGTACTCACGGTTCCCCACTAGGTTCAGAAGAAGCTAAGTTGACGAAGGACTTCTACAAATGGGTATATGAAGAAGATTTCTACGTTCCTGAAGAAGTTCGCGAGCATTTCGCTAAAGTTAAAGAACGTGGAATCGCAGCTAACAAAGCCTGGGATGAGTCTTTTGCTAAATACAAAGCTCAGTATCCAGAACTTGCGGCGCAATTTGAAACGGCTATTGCTGGCGATGTTCCTGCAGATTTCGATGCTGAACTTCCGAAATATAGCGCTGAAGATAAAGCTGTATCCACTCGTATTGCTTCTGGTAATGCACTGAATGGATTAGCAGCACGTGTACCACAACTACTAGGTGGATCTGCTGACCTAGAGAGCTCTACGATGACACATCTAAAAGGTTTGACGGTTTATAACGCAGAGAACCGTGATGGACGCAACTTGTATTATGGCGTTCGTGAATTCGCAATGGCAGCAGCAATGAACGGTGTTGCACTACACAGCGGACTCAAAATATTCGGAGGAACGTTCTTCGTCTTCACAGACTATCTTCGTCCAGCAATTCGTCTAGCTTCCATTATGAAACTGCCTGTAACCTACGTGCTAACGCATGATAGTATTGCAGTGGGTGAAGATGGACCTACACATGAACCGATCGAACAGCTTGCTTCCTTGCGTATTATCCCGGGTCTGACGGTTATTCGTCCTGCTGATGGTAATGAAACATCTGCTGCTTGGGCATACGCTGTTGAGAATAAAGCCAACCCAGTAGCACTCGTATTGACTCGTCAAAACCTACCAATTCTTGAGAAGAGTGCAGAACTTGCTCGTGAAGGTGTGAGACGCGGCGGATATGTAGTATCTGATGCGAAGGATGGTAACCCAGTAGCACAAATCATTGCTTCCGGTTCTGAAGTACAGCTTGCTGTGAAAGCACAAGCCGCATTAGCGGAAGAAGGCATTCATGTTCGTGTTGTAAGCTTACCAAGCTGGGATCTATTCGATAAACAAGATCAAGCTTATAAAGATTCCGTTATTCTACCAAGTGTTAAAGCTCGCGTTGCTGTAGAAATGGCACATCCATTTGGTTGGGAGCGTTATGCTGGTGAGAAAGGTTCCGTTATCGGAATCGATATCTTCGGAGCTTCTGCGCCTGGCGATAAGGTCATTGAAGAGTACGGCTTTACGGTAGAAAATGTTGTGAATCACGTTAAAGAACAATTGAAATAAGCTCTGAGGGGAGTGGAGACGGTGACGCAATTAAGTAATGTAACAGTGGAGAAGGCCGCCAACATTTATTTTGATGGCAAGGTAACAAGCCGAAGTGTCTGGCTTCAGGATGGAAATAAGATTACCCTTGGAATCATGCTTCCTGGGGAGTACGAGTTTGGTACGGATACGGTGGAAGTGATGGAAATTCTATCGGGTGATTTGAAAGTATTACTTCCTGAACAGACAGAATGGATCGAGATTAGCGGCCAGGGAACCTTCACTGTTCCCGCTCACACTTCCTTCAAGCTGGAAGTACGCAGTGTGACTGATTATTGCTGCTCCTATAGCACAGAAATTTAGAACGTACTATAGGTTGAATATCAAGTAACATAAAAAGAGGCAGATATCCGCGGATGAGCGTTATATCTGCCTTTTTATTAAAATTTTAGTGGTAGCTCTTTAAATGGATGGGTCGCCCATCTTTTTACCAATCCAGGACTCATACAGTTTCACAACGGCTGAGAGATCCTCGTCACCAAATCCTTCGGCTTGTCCTGCTTGGAACAAACTCTTTGCCATATTCAGCATGGGGGATGGAATACTGGATTCGTCCGTAAGTGAAGAAGCAAGTTTGAGGTCCTTCAGCATTAGTGCGAGTGAGAACTGATTGGTGAAATCATGTTCGATAATTTTACGTCCTTTAAGTTCGGCAGCTTTGCTGCCTGCAGATCCGAGCTGAACAAGCTCTAGAAATGCATCAGCAGGTAGGCCAGATTTTGCAGCGATGGCGAATCCTTCGGCAAGCGCTAGATTGTTAATACCAACAATCGTATTATGCGCAAGCTTAGCAACAGCTCCACTACCGTTAGGTCCCATATGTAGGATCTTTTTACCCAGGGTATCGAAGATGTCCGTCTGAGCAGCTAATACCTCAGCATCTCCGCCTACCATGAACACTAAGGTGCCACTGATCGCGGCTGGAGAGCTTCCTGTTACAGGAGCATCAAGGAAGGTGCATCCAAGGGACTTAATACTTTCCGCAAGCTGCTTCACAAGCGCTGGTGAAATGGTACTGCAGTCGATGACCGTGGTTCCAGCTTGGAGTCCTGCAAGGAGACCGTCCTTGCCTTCGTATACAGCGGCAATTGAAGCGTCGTCACTAACCATGGTGATGACAGTATCAACAGCATTTGCAGCATCTCTTGGTGTAGTAGCTATAGTCGCGCCTTGCTCGGCTAAGGCTTCACTTTTGGCGGAGGTACGATTATACACAATTACTTCATAACCTTGTTTCAGGAGATTGGCAGCCATAGGGGCGCCCATGGTGCCTAGTCCAATAAATCCGATTTTTTTCATGATAGTCACCTTCTATTAGGAATTAAACAGCATTTATTTATTTTAGCATAAGGGGAAAGATAGTGTATATTGTGCCCTTGTCTTCACCTCAAAATTACAGTATTCTAGTTCTAACGAGGATAGGCAGTGAGATCATATAAATATAAATAGATGGAGGTTTTTATTGTAATGTCTAAAACAGTAACTTTTGATTACAGCAAAGCCCTGCAATTTGTTGGCCAGCACGAAGTGGATTATCTTGCAGAATCAATTCGGATCGCTCATGAACAGCTACATAACGGTACTGGCACGGGTTCGGAATATCTAGGATGGATTGACCTTCCTACTGCATATGACAAAGAAGAGTTTGCGCGTATTCAGCAAGCAGCTACCAAGATTCAAAATGATTCTGACGTACTGATTGTTATCGGTATTGGTGGATCTTACCTCGGTGCACGTGCAGCGATTGAATCGTTGTCTCATTCTTTCTATAATGTCCTTCCTAAGGATAAGCGCAAAACTCCGGAAGTTTATTTCGCAGGTAATAACATCAGCTCAACTTATGTTAATCACTTGCTTGATCTGATTGAAGGTAAAGATTTCTCCATCAACGTTATTTCCAAATCGGGAACAACGACGGAGCCTGCTATCGCTTTCCGTATTTTCCGTGCGGAACTCGAGAAGAAATATGGTAAAGAAGAAGCACGCAAACGGATCTATGCAACAACGGATCGTGAGAAAGGTGCACTTAAGAAGTTGTCTAACGAAGAAGGTTACGAAACCTTTATTATTCCAGATGACGTAGGTGGACGTTACTCGGTACTTACTCCTGTAGGCCTTCTGCCGATCGCAACAGCTGGTATCAACATTGAAGAAATGATGCAGGGTGCAGCTGAGGCAGCTAAAGAATATAGCAATCCAAATGTGGCTGAGAACGCTAGTTATCAATATGCAGCCGTGCGTAATGCGTTGTATCGTAAAGGTAAAGCAACAGAAATCCTCGTGAACTATGAACCTTCTCTGCACTATGTATCTGAATGGTGGAAACAGCTATTCGGTGAAAGTGAAGGGAAAGATTATAAAGGGATTTTCCCAGCAGCCGTAGACTTCTCAACGGATCTACACTCGATGGGACAGTTCATTCAAGAAGGTAACCGGAATATCTTTGAAACAGTAATCCAAGTTACTGAAGTACCAAGCCATATTACGATTGAATCCGATCCAGCTGATCTAGATGGATTGAATTTCTTAGCTGGTAAGACACTTGATTTTGTTAACAAGAAGGCTTTCCAAGGTACATTGCTAGCACATACTGATGGTCAAGTACCTAACTTGGTTGTTAATGTGCAGGACTTAACTCCTCATTCTTTCGGATATCTGGTATACTTCTTTGAAAAAGCTTGTGGAATCAGCGGTTACCTCATGGGTGTTAATCCGTTCGATCAACCAGGTGTTGAAGCTTACAAGAAGAATATGTTTGCTTTACTTGGCAAACCAGGCTTCGAGAAAGAAAAAGCAGAACTGGAATCCAGACTTACTGAATAATAAGCAAGCTCTTTCCTCCAGGGGAGATATAAGCGCCATGGAAGCAGTTCAGACCGGTATACCGGATGAACTGCTTCTTGGCACATTTATAAGGATGAGATCATATGTTAGAATCTTACAAAAGCGTACGCTCAGCTGGTAGCAAGGAAATAGTCATCAAGAAATCGAGATTCATCGGATACATTATGCCGGTGAAGAGCGAGGAGGAAGCTGTTTCTTTTATTGAGGACATCAAGAAGAAACACTGGAATGCGACCCATAACTGTTCGGCATATATGATCGGGGAACGGGACGAAATTCAGAAGCAATCCGATGACGGGGAACCTAGTGGAACGGCTGGCAAACCAATTCTAGAAGTAATCAAGAACCAAGGACTCAAGAATGTAGCGATTGTCGTGACAAGATATTTTGGTGGTATCATGCTCGGGGCAGGTGGCTTAATCCGTGCATATACTGATGGTGCGGTCGCAGCGATTGAAGCAGGGGAAGTCATAGAGTGGGTGCTGCATCGCGAAGTTTTTGTAGAACTAGACTATACCTGGCATGGCAAAGTAGAGAACGAGCTCAGAACCGAAGGAGTTCGTACAGGAGAGACGACGTTCGCTGATAAGGTAACGTTGTTGTGTTTGCCTTATGATGGGGAGGCGGAAGCCTTCAAGGACCGGATGATTGATGTGACGCAAGGGCAGGCTGTACTGACGGAAGGTGAGAAGCTTTACTTAATTAAAGGGGAATAACGCCTATGGCAAGAAGAGCAGTGGAGAAGGAGTTATCGAGGGAAAGGATTATGGATGCCGCCAGACATTTATTCATCACGAAAGGATATCGCGGAATTTCCATGAGGAGTATCGGGCAGCATTTGGGTTATAGCCACGGTTCTCTATATTATCATTTCAAGGAAAAAGCGGAATTGTTCTATGCAATTGTGGTGCAGGACTTCGATCATTTATCTCAACTTTGTCAGCAGGTTACCAAAGATGCTCCCTCAGAGGGTTTAACAAAGGTCGAACAACTGATGCTGGAATTTATTAAGTTTGGTCTGGATCATCCATACCAATACGAGATTATGTTCATGCTTCGAGATGAGGAAATACTCTCTTACTGCCGCAACGAACAAGCTAAATGCTTCGATATGTTCGACTTTATCGCACGTCAGTTTTTGAAGCAAGAATGTCATCCGCTGGAAAGCAACCCATCTTTTCCGCTCAGTATGTTTTTAGGTATGCATGGTTTCATTTCTTTTTATATTCAGGATCGCTTGACGTTTGAAGATATCATGCCCGCTGCGATTGCGCATGTCAAAATGCTAAGTCAAAGAAACTACTCTCTGACGTCATAAAGCGGTTTGTTGTAAATTCACACTTTACCGATTTACATTAGTATAGCTGCACCCCATTAGAACGTTACTTTAATGGAGTAACGAAGAGGCGTGGATCTCCTGCGGGAAATTCACGCCTCTTAACATTATGTAATACAATATTTTCCTGTATTTGTTGCAGGTTTGGATTGACGTTAAAGGCAGGGTTTGGTAAAGTTATTCCAGAAGCTAAAACCAAGTATTTTCATATGAATAATTTATTACTATGTAACCAAGGGAATTGAAGCTATGAAACCCGAACTCGGGATCGACGAAAGGGTGGGCCTGTGATGCATGTGGAAGTACGAAATTTGGATAAGCATTTTGGTGATTTTCACGCGGTAAATAACGTGAGTTTTGGGATTGAGAAAGGTCAATTGATCGGCTTACTCGGTCCGAGTGGCGGGGGCAAGACGTCAATTCTTCGCATGCTAGCTGGATTGGAACAGCCCGATGCGGGTGAGATTTTGTTTCATGGGCAAAGTGTAGGTGGACTCCCACCTCAGGACCGCGGCATCGGCTTTGTATTCCAAAGTTACGCTCTTTTCAAACACATGACGGTTTATGATAATATTGCATTTGGTCTTCAAGTGAAGAAGATATCCAAGGCTCAGATAAAAGAGCGGGTCATGGAACTTGTCGAGTTGACGGGCTTAAGTGGTTTCGAACTACGTTATCCACATCAGTTGTCTGGAGGACAACGTCAGCGGGTTGCCTTTGCTCGGGCGTTAGCGCCACAACCTCAGTTGCTCCTACTGGATGAACCGTTTGCGGCGATTGATGCCAAGATCCGTCATGAGCTTCGCTCCTGGTTACGAGAGTTGATTGAACGTGTTGGGATTACGTCTATCTTCGTCACGCATGATCAAGAAGAAGCGATTGAAGTTGCGGATGAGATTATGATCATTAATCAAGGGCGATTGGAGCAAAAAGGAACCCCGTGGGATATTTATAAGAATCCAAATACTCCTTTTGTGGCTTCGTTCATCGGACAATCAACACTTGTAGAGAAAGCATCCGATCTCAAGGGCTTTGAAGAGGAGTCAGGGGGGCCTGGAACCCGTGCACTCATTCGCCCCGAATATATCGAAGTGGGGACAGAGCATGAATTCACACTTCTGTCAGCTACCACACCTGGTAAAGTGAAGCATATGCATTTCCGTGGCAGCGAGTGGCTGGTTGAAGTAGAGGTGGGAGGATACACGCTCACGACATTCCGTTCGCTTGAGAAGGAGACCCTACAGACCGGTCAGGAAGTTCGTGTACTGGTGCATCGGGCTTATCTATTTAATGATAAGAGCAATTGGATTCTGGAAAATCCTTTGAAGCGGGATCCTTTGAGTGTGATCATTTAGAGTGGGAAAAGTGTGGTGAACAAGAGTCAGCTATGCAAACCGTTTGATCTTTCGATCGCTGTCTTGGTTGTGATAAGGCTATGATACCGAAATGTTCTTACGATCACTGTTGTCCCCGAATTTCTTTATTGAACTTTTTACAAGGTGGAAATTCGGGGACAAAGGTGAACGCTGCGCTTCTTCAGAATCATTTCGCCCTCTCCGCTATATCACCTCCAATAGATCGACGTTAATCACATAACGTTTTGCTCCGCTCTACTGTTCACCACACTTTGATGGGGGTTTATAGTAAGGGGTGTTCCTATTAACTTGGAACACTCCTTTTTTTGCGTGGGTACTTATAAATCGAAGAGTTAAATAGAAGAATGATGCTACCGAAGAAATCCCTGTTTTTTTAAAATAAGGTGTATGCGTCAAGATTAATTATCTGGTCCATTCGATCGATAATGTAATAAATATACAATTTATATCTCGTAATGCGGACAGCAATTCGTATAGTAGTTACACTTGGAACTAATGGGATAGTTACAGTTTACCCAAGATGCTTAGGTAGGAGGGGAAATATGGAGTTGTATAATGGTAAGGTTGTTTGTCCGAGATGCGATGGGAATGGATTGATAGGTAAGCATAAAGTAGAAGACCTGAAGATAATTATATATATATGCGATGAATGTGATGCATCATGGCTAGATGAAGATGTTAGTTTGGATAGATTTCAAGATCTAACTACATTTCTTGAGACTAGAGGAATTAAGTATAAAGATGCTCAAATAGTTGATCTAGGATACGGTTGGTTTAAAACTTAAAGTTCTTGTTGTATTCCAAATTATTTTGACCAAAAGAAAAAGACAAGTGTGGTGATCGATCATGAAATGTATATTAAGAGTAAGAAGGTGTGTATCTGTTGGATGTAAATAGCTATTATGATCAAGGTGAGGAAGAGTATGTTAGTGGAAATTACTCAAAAGCACTATTTCTATTTGAAATTGAAATGGCCCATCAACCGTCTTCAGATTGCAGAAATTATATTGGGTGTTGTCATTTAGCACTTGGGGATTTTTTTAATGCAATTAAATGTTTTAAAGAGCTTATCAATTCTAGTCCAAAATGGGAGAGACCCGTATTCAATTTGGGTAGAGTCTATCTTAAGATGGGAGAGTTTAAAAAAGCAATAAAGCACTTCAATAAAGCACTAGAAATAAATGATCAGAGTGAAGATGCTTTATATTATTTAGGTCTCTATTATTTTGAAATCGAAGAAATTGAACAAGCTGAAAGCTATTATATCCAGTCATTAAAAATAAATGACAAACAGTCAGAGACTCATTTAAATTTGGGAATGTGTTACTTCAGATTATCAAAGTACGAGTTAGCACTCAAACATTTTGACAATGCCTATTTGTTGGACGAAAGTTGTTATGATGCGGTTAGGAATAAAGGCCTTGTGCTGTCATGTATGAACAATTTCAATCTAGCACTCGAGTCATTTATGTTGGCTCACAAAATTAGTCCGAATGAAACGGAGTGCATGATTGATATTATGTATCATAATGCTAAAATTAAAAATTATGAAATTGCGCTTGAATGGACAAATAAGTTACTGAATTTAGAACCCGACAATGATACCGCAAAAAGGTTTTATGAGAAACTCCAAGTATCACTTGGAAAGGTTGATCATTCGAGAGATGTCACTGAAGATTAATGTTCCTTGCTCAAAACAAGAAATTGTACCGCCAGTTGCGAATACAAATTAATTATCAACAGCTGTGTTGTTGGTGACCAATATTTTAGTCTTGATTAATAGTGACTTGTGACAAAATAAGAAGCGCTGCTGACATACCGTTGTCAGTAGCGTTTTTATATAGTTACGTAAGTTAGAAAGAAGGAATACAGGAATTCTAACTCAAAATAGAAAGTTATAATATTTATTTACATAAGAACTCACATTAGGTATGGTGAAAATGTAATGTCGATTAAACATCGGAATATGAGCAATTATTTAAAAATAGATTTCTTGAGGTGAAACATTTTGAAAATTGAACGTTTGCTTGGAATAGTGATATTTCTTTTAAATAGGGAAAAGGTTAGCGCACGGACATTAGCTGAAAAGTTCGAGGTATCACATAGAACAATTCAGAGGGATATTGAAACATTAAATATGTCGGGGATTCCTATCGTTTCGTTTTATGGTACAGATGGTGGTTATGGTATATTGAATAGTTTTAAAATGGAGCGACAGCTTGCCAATGACACTGACTATTCATACATACTGACAGCACTCAAGGGATTGATTACTGCCTACGGTAATCCAAACATAGAGAAGACTCTAGAGAAAATAGTGTCAGTCTCAAGCAACAAATCTCTTACAAACAATATATCTTTGGACTTTGGTGTGCTTCGCGAAGGTATAGATACAGATAAGAGAATACAGCTTATTGAGAGTGCTATTTCAAGAAAAAAGATGATTTCATTTGACTACACCAATGCAGAAAATTGGACTAGTCAACTAGAAGTGGATCCAATTTTGCTGACATACAAGTGGTATGCTTGGTATTTATTCGCCTTTTGTATCGAAAAACAAGATTACAGGCTTTATAAATTAGTGCGAATGAATAATACCTATGTTATAGACAAGCACATTTCAAAAGAACATGAGAGTGCAGATGTATTAATGGCAAGATACGAAGCCAATGATAATCGTAAATACCTAACTTGCAAAATAAGATGCAAAGCTGAAGTTAAAGTATTTGTAATGGAGTATCTGAACGGGAGTATAGAGAAAGAGTATGTAAATGGAGATTTTATAATGAAATTGAATGTAATACAGAATGAACATTTGTGGTTCGGAACTATTTTGTCCCTTGGTAATAAAGTTGTTGTGTTAGAGCCTGAAGAATTAAAACAGCGGATATTACAAAAGGCGAGAGAAATCGTAGAAATTTACTAGAAATTACGACATACAGTTGTCACCATTACTTTTATAAAATATAAGCATCAACTCATTAGGAGGAAGTATATTGCTAAGAGTAAATCCTTTTGAAACATGCCCAGTATATGAAACGGAATTTATGCTTTTTACACTAGTTAAAGAAGAGGACGCGGCAGATTTGTTTGAATGCTATACCGATCCAATCACAAAAAGTCATATGAACAATGATAATTGTGGAGGAGTTTGGAACATCCATGGAATAGAGCCTGTGCTGGGAGCTATTAGAAGTTGGAATAAAGTATTCAAGGAAAAATTTTTTATCAGATGGAGTATAACAAACAAACCAACCAATAAGGTGATTGGAACTATTGAGATTGCCCCTATTCCGAATACTACCAGATTCTTGGATGGTGAATGCAAAATCGGTATATTGAGAATTGACATGATATCATCTTGTGAAAATGAGAGTACATTCAGTGAAATATTGAATATGGTAACCAATCATTTTTTTGATGATTTTGCTATAGAGCGTATTTTAACTAAGGCTGAGAAAATAGATACTGAACGAGTTATAGCCTTAAAGAACTGTAAGTTTTCTGAAGTACCAGATAAAAGCATAATTCCATATCAAGATTACTACTTAAAAGAAAGGCTCTAAACCGAAATCAGTGCTTTTAATTGAAGAAGTATATTTAGATCATAGTGAAGAGGACGGAAATGTCCTGAAGAAGCGGAGCGGTCGCCTTTGCCTCCAAATTTTTACCGCTATAGCGATATAATCAAACAAATTTGGAGGCAACAGCGATCGAAAGGATAATCCGTCCGCGTAGCGGTAATTGATCTACGTATNAAAGGATAATCCGTCCGCGTAGCGGTAATTGATCTACGTATTACATCTTTTCAAGCACTGATTTTGGTGTTGAGTCAAAAGAAAATGATAATCCAATTATTCCATCTAATAAAATTTAAGAGGTGCATTATGAAAACAATAAGAATTTCAAATTCGGAAGCAAGGAGATTTCTAGTTACATACCACGGTCTAGATAACACAAATGTATTTTCTGGTGAGCAGGGAATTGTGGAATACATAAAAAGGGTAGGATGTATACAGTACGACCCGCTAAATGTAGTTGGACGAAATGCTGACCTCGTACTTCAAGCTCGGATAAGAGAATACTCTCCGGCCTATTTCGAGAATCTGTTATATAAGGAACGATCACTGGTTGACGGTTGGGATAAAATGATGTCTATTTACTCTACTTCAGACTGGCCTTATTTTCATCGAATAAGAGCAGCAAAGGAAGAAGAATTAAGGTGGACTTTACAAAGAAGGGAGTCTCTTGATGCTCTAACTCTTGTAGATGTTATTCGAGATCTAATACTTAATAAAGGACCGCTTCAATCTATACAACTGGAATCGGGAGGGGTAGGGATCGGTCAATGGGGACATAGAAAAATGTCTGGAGTCGCAATGGATTTTATGTTTAATTGCGGTGAGTTAGGTGTCTTCAGAAAAAATAACACACAAAAGGTTTATGATTTAATAGAAAGGCTCTTACCTCACGAACTGCTACATTGTGCTGACCCCTTTAAAAATGAACGGGAATTTTTGAAGTGGTATTTTAAAAGGAGAGTAGGAAGTACCGGATTACTATGGGGGCGAAATGGAGGGGGCTGGCTCGGATATTTTCTCTCTAACAAAGAACTAAGAGCTAATATCCTGTCAGAGCTAGTAGAAGATAATAAGCTTGTAATGATCTCAATTGAAGGAATAGACGACATCTTCTATATAAGACATGAGGACTTTGCGATTTTAAGTAAAACACATGAACCAAGGGAAAAGGTAGTGCGCATATTAGCTCCATTGGATAATCTTATTTGGGATCGGAAAATGACCGAAGAAATTTTTAACTTTAGGTACACTTGGGAAGTGTACGTTCCGGTAGAGAAACGCAAGTTTGGTTATTACGTGCTTCCTGTGCTATATGGAGATCAAATAGTAGCAAGATTTGAGCCGGAAATTCATAGAGGCAACAATCCATTTGCTATTAAAAACTGGTGGTGGGAAGATGGTATTGCGATCTCTGAAGAACTGAAATCAGCTGTAAAAAAGGAATTGTATGCCTTTAGTAGATACCTACAAGCTGATGGAGTTACTGAGGAGAGCTTGAATAAGATAATTTGATAAGCTAATGAAAAATACTATTCAAGTTGGTAACATTACTGTAACCTTCGGACATGGTGGTCGGAGAGATTTGGGCATGAGTTCACAACAAGTGGAGCAAGCAATTGCAAGGGATGTAGTTAACCGTGGACTTGATATGCACCAGTAGGACAGTTACCTTATCAAACAGTCGTTGTAAATGGTGTATCGGTAGAATATCGCCCGTTTAACCGAGGGAATGGTAATGCAAATGTTGGTACTTATACTCCCGTAAGGTAGAGGTGGCAAAATGAGTAACTTAAAGAGGAGATTAGAACAACCTAGAGGGCTTAATAGATTTGAAAAGTCCTCAATAATTAAAATGATAAAACATTTACCAGATAATGATATTCTGACTACTCAAATAAATCAGGCAAGGGTAGTTAGCGTGTGTGATTGTGGGTGTAAAACGGTTGATTTAAGAGTTCCGTTCAATTTAGACAAGTATATTTGTAATAGAAGAGTTCCCGTGGAAATGGTGGTCGAATTAGGAGGGGATTTATCTCCAATATTATTCCAATTACATGTTGTTGATGGTTACTTAAATGAGCTAGAGATATTGAAGTTAGATTCAACGCCAATCTGTGAAGAAATTGATATTAGTAAAGGAGCAGTAGAAGTTAGAATTTAGTGGAAGTTGATATACAATGTTAGCTGGTGCACATTTGCCCTTTGAATAGTTGTAGCCCTGCGGCGAGGAACAGATGCCAAAGCTGGAGTTGTCAAATCAGACCCATGATCAGGGTGGCAGCGCCAAAGCAAGTAGGCGGACTTCCGCTAGAAGGGCCATGAAGCGGCCGCGATGTAACGGTTAGTTCATAAACAAGCCACTCCATGGCAAACATCGGAGATGCCGATGGTTTATACCCGAATGATTTAAAAATTAATAAGTTAAAAAATTATGGGTTGATCTTGTTGAATATCAACCTTTTTTGTTAAGCTAATAGGAAATGGGTACAAGTTCTTGGTTTTTTAGGATGCATGTTCTTATCATACGATAACACTACGGCAAGGTTACTTAATATTAACTGCTTTACTATAGAGAGATCACAACAGAATGAATAACGGGGGTTAAGTAGTGAACGACATAATAACATTCTGGGGAACTGGCGATGCGATGGGGGTTCCGCGCGTTTATTGTGACTGTGAAGTCTGCGGGGAGGCAAGAAGTGGTGGAGTGAATCGACGGTTTCGTTCTGTTGTGTCTTTAGATGGTGAAAAAGGTGGGTTCCTGATCGACTGTGGTCCTGATTGGCGTAGTGGGATGGAGAGTCAGGAACTGCGGTTTGTAGAGCATATTCTGATTACACACGCTCACTTTGATCATATCGGAGGATTGCCAGAGTGGGCAGACGCCTGTCGCTGGTTGGGGCGGCGGGGACAATTGTACGCACCGCAGGAGGTGCTGGATATAATTAACCGACAGTATCCTTGGCTTACTGGAAATTTAGATGTTCATAGCGTGGATGAAGGTGTTACTTTAGCTGGTTGGAACGTTCAGGGCTGGAAAGTGTTCCATGGTAAGAATGGTTACTCCTACGCATATCGTTTGGAGAAGGAAGGATATATTTGGGCGTATTGTTCAGATTCGATTGGCTTGCCTGAGGAACAGAAAATCCCGCTTGAAGGGCTTGATCTGCTTGTACTCGGAACAAGTTTCTACAAAGAGCATGCCGAGTTTCATACGAGGTCGGTGTATGATGTCACGGAGGCGCTAGAACTACTGGATGAAGTGAAGCCTAAACATACGATCTTTACTCACATGTCTCATGATATTGATCTAAGTCGTGATTATGGATTACCTGCAAATGTCGGGTTTGCTAAAACGGGGCAGAAGATTCTCTTGAAAAAGTGAGATATAGTTTGTAGAAGTGTATGAGTGAAGTATATTGGTGGAGTATATGAGTGAAGTTTATGGGTGGCGTTATCTTCGGGTGACGATGAGGCATCGTCAAGGTCAGTTTTCTAGATTTATCAGGAATTCCTCCAGTTAAATGATAAAGGAAACCCTATTTTGATCTACTTAACTGGAATAATAGAACTAGAATAAAAAGTGGACACCTCGATAAGAGAATTC
>NZ_RZNY01000043.1 GCF_003994475.1 Paenibacillus anaericanus
AACTAACATCTGAATACACCGGAACGCCATTATCTGCCTGTCTGTACAACCCATTAAAGCATGATTATTCGATCTTACCCACAGACAATCGACTTCTCACGATGATCCGACTCAGCATGGGAGATAGGGAATACAGGGAATGGGCGAAGGAGAATTACGATTCATTTGCAGAGGAACTTCGAAATGCAGATATTCTAGCAGAAATCCAGAAACAGATTGAAGAGAATAGTCCGCCTACGAAGTTACCTGACGGAACCATCATTACGCCAGATAACAAAGAGAATGAGACGACGTTCAAGTATTTCCAAGAGCATATTCAAAACGATAAGATGGCGGCCCCGTTGACCTATTATTATTCTTGGTTGGATGACACTTACGGCAGGACCGAATGGCGTAAAAAAGTGGAAATGGCAGATGAAGTGCTACGAGGATTTACAATGGGGCTCATCACCGAGACGGTAAACGGGGTTATTGGAACAGTGAAATTTACATATCAGTTCGTGGTTGATCCTGAGAAGACAACGAAAGAAGTCGTTGACACCGTAAGTTATCTAGCAGCCCACCCCGATGTACTCGTTGAAGCGGCGAAAAAAATGTATACTGACTTTGAGAACGCCTCACCGGAGCAAAAAGCGGAGATGATTGGCGGGGTAGCATCGATGCTTGTACCTGGCACTCAAATAACGAAGGTAGGCAAAGTAGGAAAAGTAACCACAAAAGTGACTTCAAAAGTAACCGAAGTAGTGACTTCGGCAGCTCAAAAGGTAAGGAAGATCGATTATCCAGCTTCAGTTTCTCGATTACAAGAATCTTTTGCGAGAATGTTACCCTATCGGATGGTTCAGACCCCTGAAGGCGTCATGATGATGGTACCCAATCCGGGGAAGATGGAATTTAGCCCATTGAAACCTCCTACAATACATGATGGACCCAGTGTTGCTAAGGTGGAAGAGAAGCTTGGGGGGCTGGTAGATGTTCCGAAAAGAACATATGAGCCTAGCCCTAAACATGACCCTATTAGTGGGTGGGGGAGTCCAAACCCAATTCCAGATGCTGAAATAGGGCAAAAGTTATTGGATACGGCATACTCATCTTCAAAAAATAAGCAACTATTCAATATTTACGAGGGGAAGATAGTTAAATTTCAACCAGAAGGCAAAACGGGTTGGCATCCATATGAAGTTATGAACCCTGCTAAGGAAGTTCCTGTCGATGTGTTAAGACAATTCCTTATGGACGGTAAGATTACGAAAGTGGAGTACAATAAGCTATTAAAAAATAAGTGAGGTGCGTTCTTCTGGAGACATTTGGAGATAAAAATATATTTGCTATCCAATATGAATTTGTAGATAACCCGTTTAAAGAAAATAGTTTGACTGGTGAAACATGGGGGAAATTTGAATTATTTGTTCACGGAATAGATGTATGCCAATATAAGAGAGAGAACATAGTAACAACTTTTCAATGGAACTTGATTTATATTGTTGATTGGTTTAGTGAAAATCTTAAGCATATTTTGAGTGATGAAGCATTTCCTCTTCCTGTTGAAGGACAAAACTCTATTGAACTTTTAGATAAATGTTTGTTGTTTGAGTCAGATAATGACGATGAATTTGATGCATGGTTCGATACAAAGCAAGAATGGGAGTTTAGTCATTCATGGTTTTCAAATAGAGCAGGCTCTTTTTTGCCGGATGTATTTTTCAGGAGGGTTAGCGGTGAAATAGAGATTGCATGGAATAATGAGACAACATACTCTTCGGAAGAGATCACTTTTATTAATCCAATCGGAATTGAATATATACCCATTGGCATATTTGATACTATTATAAAAAGTTTCATTGAAGATTTCTTGGATAATCTTCTACTTAATTCTAAGAACAAAAGTGATGCCAAGGAGGTTCACAAAAGAATAAAGGAATTGATAATTAAATAGGCAATGATCTATTATAGGTGACTGGCGGAAAAAAGTATCTAAGCCCCAAAAAATAAGGACAGATTTAAGAACTTATTTTGGATAATAGACTTAGATGGAAATTTTGTGCCTTTTAATATGAAACTAGCTCCTTTATGGCGTATACGTCTATAAAGGAGCTAGTTTCTCGCATTAGGAACAAAATTCTAAATATTATAAAATTTGACAACGAATGATGTGCAATAGTGATATATTATGAGGATAGATTGTCATATTATGGTATGTGAATAGCTGGATTTTTACAATTAGTAAATAAATGTACAACGGAGCTCAAAAGGTAAGGAAGATCGATTATCCAGCTTCAGTTTCTCGATTACAAGAATCTTTTGCGAGTAAATTCCCCTTACAAATGGTGAAGACTCCAGAGGGCTTCAAGATGATAGTACCCAATCCGGGGAAGATGGAATTTGGCCCTTCGAAACCGCCTACTATACATGATGGGCCGAGTGTTGCTAAGGTGGAGGGGAAGATTGAGGGGCTGGGTAAAGGTCTTTCAATACCGCAAGGATTAACAAAAGAACAATTTTGACAATCCTCCGTTTACCCCAATTAAATGATATGAGGTGATTTTAATGGAATCTCAATATGATTTGTTTACTAAAATATTTTTAGATAGCGATGTCGATAAAGGAGTGCTTAAGGACAGAATCTCAGAGTTTGTTAAGGGTGCTGTTAGTGGTTCAAGCATATTGGCCGAGCAAGCAGAGATATTTATTTTCAATAACGGTGATTTTGATGAAGATAAAAGAAATCAAGGAAATGATGATTTTCTACATTACAAGTACTATCTTGAGATTGAGCCAACTGAAGATGTGAATGATAGTAACTATGTATTAGTAATATCTAATCTGTTGACAAAGTTATGGGATGCTGGGTTTAAAGCAGTAGCATCGTGTGATTTTGAAGACTTGCTTCCAAAAAAAGGCGGTTATAATTTTGATGGGCGTTAAAAGTTTATATTATTACTATGGATGTAAACTTGTTAATTTTATAAATACTTGAAAAACTCAGGAATAAGCTTATTTGCATATTCAAAATCAAGGGTAATATTTTCTGTAACTGGAAGATCACCCTTGAAAGTTTTCGGGGTGCTACCCATTATTGTCGAATGAACCGGTGTTTACAATAATAAGGAGTACTCGATCCCCTTGCAAGTGTAACAACACTATGTGTGACGGTCATAGTTTGTGTGCTTGCAATCTAAAAAACTTTTTCGCATGAATGCGATAGCGCTCATGAAAAACTAAAAATGCTTGGCTTATCAGATACACTATCTGCATCCACCTTGTTACCTACGTGGTTTAGTTGATTTGAACCGAAGTTGGGAAGGTCACGTTCGAGCCAGTAGGAGGTTGCGGAGCGGTAAAAGTAAACCCTCACCTCCGACGTTATCGTAGTTCTCCTTCTATTTGCGAATGTTAATCTTTCAATTATTAGTGATCTTTTTTCTTTCTTTCGTTACCTTTTAGCTTTTTCGGCGTATGACTAAATCAAAACTTCCTAATAGACAAACGGGGGATGAAGCACATTCTTGAAAGGCACCATCCAGAATATTCGGATGGCTCAATAAAAGCAAAACAGACTTTCTTAGAGAAAGATATGTCAATTGATGAGGTAGCAAATGCTATAGAATCTATTATGAAGCAAAATCGGGATATCCTATTGAAAAATGGTACAACCTTTAGTTATCAAATAAGGGGAACTTATAATGGGGTAGAATATGTGGTTGGTTTTAACAAAGGACGTGTTGGTCAATTTTATCCTGAATAAGTAGGTGAGCAAATTGTTTTATGTAAATACCTTAATTAGCAGGCCAGACAGAAAGATTAATGACTTATCACTTTTGAAGTCTAACGTTGGAGAATATTTTGTTCAGATTAATAATACTCGTGAGGTTTCTGATCTTGAAAATTTGTTGGATTTTGACTATCTAAGTGGAGCAATTACATTAACGTATTGCGAGCAGACTTTACTTGATGTTACTATATGGGATTTGGTTGACCAATTATGGGCATATATTTTAAATGTTATTGAGAGTTTGTTAAATACTGGGGAAGGGGAAACTTACTTTCCAGACCAACCTGTTAAGCTGCGCCTAAAATCAGTATCTGGAGATTTAGTACTTTATGAGATAGAAGCTAATGATCATATTAAAGTTTTACTTCCGAAAAATGAATTTATTGAAACTTTATTAGAAGGGGCAGATGTTTTTTTTAGAAATATGGAGGAGTGTTTTAATGGAAAATGTAGTTATCAATATGAAATTGATAAGATAGAGACCTTGAGAAGAACAACCTTGTAAAATTAGTTAGTTAACAATCATAACAACAAGATTGTACAATACAACAGAAGCGCGTTGGAGTAGAGAAGGCAATATGAATGAGAGTATCAGCGGTGTTTTCTAAAGAAAAAAGGTTGGGTATAAGATTTAGTAGCGCAGAAAATGATCGGAGTGGAAATAAAAATAAAGAAAATAGCTCCTTTATGGCGTAGACGCTATAAAGGAGCTATTTTCTTTAACATTAGGAACAAAATTTTAAATATTACAAATTTCGGCAACAGGAAATGTGGAAAAGTGATATTGTGAGAACATATTGTTATATTGTGGTATTTTTCGCAGAATGAATCCGATGATTCCTCATCTCACCTATGACAAAGAGCTTCGAATATAGATTCGGAGCTCTTTTGGCACAGGCGAGTGTGATTCATCTGAACTTGAAAGGAGTAAACAAGTGGCTCAGAAATTGGTGTTTCAAGACGATCGGATGCAGAAATTATGGAAGGATCTTCAAGGAATTGTAGACGATACGAATTATTTGCGTACAAAGACGCAAGGCTTCTTTAACCAAATGGACGGGGAATTGTATGCCCGCGTGTCAGGAGAAGCTCAGCTTGCTCAATCACAGATCAATCGCCTGGCGGATGACTCCGAGCAATTGAAAGATTTCGTCCTATTCGCCATCACCAAAATCCAAGAAGTAGAGCAACAAAATATGGCGGATGCTAGAGTGCTTATAGAAGGAAGCGTGAAGCTAGATTTATGGGGGAGCCCACTACAAGAGCAACCTCTATCTATGATTAAACGTGAGCCGAGTAGCTACGTGGAAGACCCGTTATTTGAGGATCCTGCTGTACAGAAGTTGTATTTACAATTACAGAATGGTACGGAAGAAGAGCAACTAGAAGCCAAAGAAAAATTGGATGCAATATTTATGGCAAGGGATACGATTGCTCGTGCACAAGTGGCTTATGCCACATATAAAGCGTTTGGTAACAAATATTTAATGGAGCAAGCTCATAAGGAAGCAGCAAAACAACGAGAAAAATTAAAAGGATATGGTGTGAGTGAGGACTTTTACGGGGAAAAGTTCAATTTAAGTCAATTATTTTCAGGCACTGCGTTACAGGCCTGTTCCTATGACCCCTCTTTTCAACTGACTAAAGACGGTAAATTCGTACAGGTTCCTATGCCAGACGATAACCAATATCAATATTTATTGGGTTTGGTCATGAAGGGTGGATCACAGGGAGCCTGGGCACAGAAACAACTAGAAGAATTACATAAACTACTAAGCGAAATTGGCCGAGCACAAGTTGCTTGGAACGAATATAAGGCAAAAGGCATGCAGAAGGAAATGGATGGAGCACATGCGTATGCGGAGAAACTACGAACACAGCTAAAAGACAAATACTCCTTATCCTCAGAAATGGTAGATGACGTAGACTTTAAGTATTTGTGGACCGGTACGGGATTTGCAGGGAATGCTTTGAAGCCTCAGGATACAAATATTGGAACTGGGCAATCGTTAGATTTATTGACCATTGCGCAGCAGGTTGTATTTGGGAATGAAGGTGATTATGACACGGTAGTTAGAGACGATGGGAAGAATCCAAAGACAGGTTATCTTGGGGGAGTGAGCATCGGGAAATTACAATGGCATGAGAGTAGAGCATATGACCTTCTACTAAAAATAATGAAGGAAGACATGGAAACCGCTAAGAAATTATTAGGGGAAAACTCTAAGGTTTATAAGGAATTATGCGATCCAATCCTAGCTAAAAGCGGGAATCGCTGGTATGAAAGGGTACTGACGGTAGAGGAAAAGCAGGCTATATCCAAGCTTATTTCAACGAATATTGGAAAGAAAGCTCAAGATGAACAAGCTAAGCTCGATATGCAGGGCTATTTGAATGCAGGTAAAAAATTAGGGATTACGGATGAAAAAACACTTATCTACTTTGCTGATCTACAAAATCAGAGTCCAAAAAGAGCTAAAGAGATTGTACAAGATGCCGGAGGAGGGAAAGGGCTCACTCTTGAGAAAATACACAAATTTGCATTAGATAATTCTGTGATGGGGAAATATGTTCTTCGACGTAATACAACGTTTGATAAAATAAATAAATTAACATTTGAGAATAAAAAAGGTGAAACTAGTTCTAATAATCAGCAAGTACAGACCCCAGCAAATCCTAAACCCAAAGATAATAACCAAAGTGGTGTTTCCCAATCAACAAAGGGATTTACTGAATTGCCAAAGGACGGCCCGGGGTTCAAAAGACAGGGTGGCAATATCACTGCATGGGGAACTCCGAGTACAATTGAGAGTTTTATGTCGATTGCTAAGAATTGGTCAGAAAAAAGTGATAAATTAATTTACTACAATGATTTAAGCCAAAAAAATGGTGGAGATCACCCGGCTCATAAATCGCATGAAACCGGTACAGATATCGATATTCGTCCTATCAGGAAAGATAATAAGAACGAGGGGGGAATAACCTGGGAAAGCTCAAGTTATGATCGTGATGCGACTCGTAAACTTATCGAAATAATTTTAAAGGATCCAAATGTGGAATCAATATATTTTAATGATCCTGTATTGATAAAAGAATTTAAAGATAGAGTAATATTTGCAAAAGGACATCATAATCATCTTCATATTAATTTCAAGAAATAACGAACAGATTCTATGCCGATAGAGGGAGTGTTCACAATGACAAATTCAAAGATAATAGCAATTTGTATGATATCTATTGCGCTAGCTTCATGTAGTGGCCCACAGGAAAAACTTCAAGCGGCTTCAGTAGAGAAACCACCGCTAGACTCGAGCTCCATACAATCATTTCCCGCTAATAAGACACAGCAGAATGATTTCCTTACAATAAAAAAACGCACGGATATTTCTGATTATACGTGGGATAGTCTTCTTGCAGGAGACCAGCTTTGGTATGTAGGTGAGGAAGGAATATATTCATATCATTTGAGTACGAACAAGCTTCAACATGAAGCAACAACAAAGGGTTTCAATGAGATAAGAGCCTATAACAACAACATTTGGTTTTATTTTCAGCAACTAGAAGGGAGTGACTATAATAATTTATCGAAACCTCTTGTACGTTACGATACTCAGAATAAGAAGCTTATATCATATTCGGACAAGGACCTTCGATTAGGACCTAGCATAACGGTATATAGTGATGAGAGTACAGCTTGGGTAGGATCTGACAGTGGTGTAATTACCATCAATTTGGCTACCAATAAAGTTAAGAAACGCTATGAAATTAAGCAGGTAACAAGCATTATTGGAAATAATAAAATGGTTTACTTCGGGAAACGAGACGGGTCTATCCAAACATATGATAAAACAACACAGCGGTTTGGTAAGTTGCAAACTACGAAATATATGCAAGGTGCTCAAATTGATGAGCTACGATGGTTGAATGGGAAGTTGATGGTCATTTGGGGGGATGGTGATGATAATACAGGGGTAAGTCTGTTTGATGCAGCAACGAAGTCTTGGGAAGAATTTGTTCATCAAGATGCCTCAGGAAGAGTATGGTCAGATCAACTTAATTCATTCCAATTGGATTTATATACAAAAGATAAAGGTACGGAAACTGTTAACTATTCATGGACAGGTTCATCAAAACCCCTGAAGAAAATCTATAAGACGCCTTTCGTACTTATTGAAGACATCGCAACAATAAATGATCGCTATGCACTCATATCCGCTTTTGAAGAAGGTGTGAATGTGTTAGATAAATCAACTGGGGATATCATTTGGAAGACGGCAGAAATAGATTCGGGGACATTCCATAAAGTTCGTGACTCGGAATATGTGATGATCACTTCGAAGGGGATATACGATATCTTGCTTAGATAGCATTGGTGCAACTTTAGATCAAGGATATATCGAATACCGCATACAACGGACTTAGAGTTCTGACTAATTTCTGTAAAAGTGAGGATACCTTTATGTTAAAGAGAGTGATAATGCACTTAATACTTATATTGATAGTGACCATAATTTTTACAGGTTGTACGAAGCAAAATGAAATCGCAGGATCTTCCGCTGAAAACAAAAATGCCACGGAAAATAGTGTTCTCTCAGTAAAAACAGAACAAGAAAACGATCAAGCGAATGAATTAGATAACCGAGATGAATTGTTACGTTCATGGAAACAGGAATATGAGGGCTATATTCAAAAGATTGAAAATGGACAAGCATCAGAATATGACTATGTAATGGCTTCAGACCGGGCAAATGGATTAAGGGTGTTATCTTTGGAGGATGGCACTCAAGATGAATTGATTAAACAAGATGAACTCAAACAATATTTAACCGAATCACCAATTTTAAATGGCTATACGTCAAAGGGTATACATTTTGTGGCTGTTGTTCAACCAGTGAGAATTTCTGTTATCAATCAATATAAAGATGCCATTCATACTGTAAGGGGAGATAATCAAGAGATTGAGTTATTTGAAACTCTTGACTCTTTTTCTTATAAGAGTGAAACCGGATATTTTGCAATTGATATTTTCGTTGAAGATCTATTGGGAGATACGCAGCAACACTCTATAAATGTATCTATTATGGATGATACTTCAGAATACTTTCCTTTAGAAAAGCCATATTTTGAGGGTGAATTGGATTATTTAGTAACCAGATATAATCGGGAAATACCGTTTAATAAGAATGTTATCGATGGGTCATGGCAACTTTTCCTTTTTGAAACAGCAATGAATCAGCCTAAAGTATTTGTTGAGTATGATGGAGAGCGAATAGAGCTATCCCATTGAGAGATCAAAGCACCCCTATTCTATCTTGCAGATATGCCTAAGAACCTGACTTGAGGTCAGGTTCTTTATTTTGATAATTTCTCACAAAATTAACCATGTTAATTATTTACCGAATAAAAAAATTCTGTTATTGTAAGAGTAATTGGTGATTTTTGCCTATTAATTGTAGAAATAAGATAATAAATTCCTATTTTTTAATATTTTATCTAAGGGGTGTATACAAATGCAAGTCGAGCTAACTTTATTTGATTCTAAGAATCCGAATAAAAAGATCGATGTCAGTCTACAGGATGATATTCCCATTAGCGAATTTCTCCCCCAATTATTGAACTTGCTAGATTTGGAGACAATAAGGACAGAGGATGAGGGAAACCCAATAATTTATGATGTGATGGTAACGGGTCCAGACATGGAATGGATTCCACTTATGATGTCGCAATCTATTAGCGAAGCATCCATTATGGATGGCGGATATATTCAAATTAGCGAACATCTGGAGCAAGAAGAGATTGAGCCACCAGTTGAGCAAACATCTAAAAAGACTAAAGTAAGAAAAACAGCAGAGTCCTCTACGAAGGAGTCTTTTTTTAAGTCATTCAAAGAACGTCGAAATAAGAAGCAAGCAGAGGAACAGAGTTCGATTCCTGCGGATTCGGAAGTTATAAAACGAATTATGGAAAGCACGCAGAAAGCACCGGTTCCGGTTAATCAAGATCGTAGTGCTGTTCATATCGCTACGAATACGAATGTATTGCATGGTCCGATTTTTGTGGGTTTATGTCCAGCCGATGTGGAGGTTGACGCGAGTCAAACGGTGTTTGTGCTAGCCTCATCTTTAGTGAATTTAGGTTATGCACCCTTGGTTTGTAGTGAATCGCCTAAGGATATCGCAAACATTGAACTATTAATATTTGAGGGTGCAAAAGAGGATCCAGAGGCGATGGTATTTGGATTTGATGGTGTGGATTACATGCGTCCACACACGACATGGACTTATCATGACTTAATGGAAAGTCATTATTCACATATCATTTTTTGGTATGAACATTATGATCATATTCCTGAACAAGATCGAATTATTGAATGGTCCAGAACACATATCCCGTTACTATTAGCTGACGGTGCAAGATGGCGGATTGATCGATTACATAAATTTGTGCAAAAGGCTGTATTAGATCGAAAAATTAGTAAATTGCTTTTACATAATTCACAACAAGATGTTATTCAGGAAATTAGCAAGCATTATCCGGATGTAAATGCACTACTAATTCCGCATTGTAATGATCCATTTCGTCCAGACAAGAATGCAGTGAAATGGGTAGGTCAGTTGCTTACAGCCCAAAAAAGATTTCTTATTCGTCAAAAAGGACTCTGGATTTTCATAGGTTCAGCAGCATTTATATCTATAGTTTCGATCGTAATTGGACTATTCATTAAGGTTCCATAGGAGAAATTACAGTAGATGGAGGTTGTATCATGATTACGAAAGAAAAACCGGGGCTACTCATTCAGCGAACACCTCGTATCATACCGCCAATAGATTCAGGGGTAATTAGTATCGAAGCAGCTCCTGGGAAAATGGAAAAACCTTCGATATCCTGGTTTAGTATATTATTTCCACCGATTGCTATGCTAGGCGTTACACTCGGCTCAGCAATGATCATGAAATCAAGAACCATTCTTTTTTCTGCGATTGGTATGACCGTCGTTTCCTTGATTGTATCACTTGCGAACTATCGATCTACGATTCGTAAGCATAAGAAAAAAGAGAATGAAAAAAAATCTAAATATCGTGAGTACAGTACAGCTGTCGTTCAAACGCTGGAAAAAGCGAACGTAAAGCAACGTGAAATCACGCAGGTAGTTCATCCAACTGTTGATCAATGTATTGAGTGCGTTGTCAATTTGGGGAAAAATCTTTGGGAGAGAACATCCATTGAACAGGATTTTCTTCATGTACGCTTGGGTGTCGGGGGGCAATTGCTCAAAATCCAAGCCGAATTTCCGCCTATCAGTACTGCTGCTGAAGGAGAAAATGCATTATTGTCAGATCTGAAGAAAAGATGCGATGCAGTTAGCAACGTCACAGGAATTCCATTCTCGCTTCCTATGCGTGAGGTTGGATTGCTAGGGGTTGTTGGAAATCGTGCCAGGGTAAGAGAACTAATCAATGCCATGATTATTCATCTTACAACTCATCATGGATATGATGATGTAAAAACAGTGTTTATTTTTGCACAAGAAGAGCAGGAACATTGGGAATGGGTACGATGGCTCCCGCATGTATGGAATGAAGATCGTTCGGTTCGTTATATGGCTTCGGATCAAATGAGTTTATTAAAAATCATAGAAGATCTTCACCCATTAATGAAATCTCGTGAATCTCGTAAGAATGGTTATTCTGAGGCAACTAGCCAGACAAGGCTCCCACATTATATCTTTTTTGTTATTGAACCTGAGTTATTGGAAAATACAGAGTTCTTCAACTACCTTCTTACGAACGATCCGTCTTTAGGAATCACGAGTGTGTTCTTATCCGAAAGGATAGATCTAGATTTGCCCCTGAACTGTCAGACGATTATTGAGGCCGGCGAACTAGACGGTTTTATTCGAAGGGATCTGACCAAGAAAAGTGATGATTTTGAAAAGAAGCTTGAGCTGGACTATGTTAATGTTCAGAAATCAGATCAGTTTGCACGTCGATTAGCTCCAATTCGGCTTAAAGAAACAGGTGGTAAAAACAAGGTGCCGAATATGGTAACCTTCTTAGAGATTTTTGAAGCGGAAGATGTAAATGATCTGAATATTATACAACGCTGGAATAAAAATCAAGCTAATCGTTCGATGTCTGTTCCACTCGGGAGATCAGCGGGCGGGAAACTATTCATGTTTGATATGCATGAAAAGTTCTTTGGACCACACGGATTAGTAGCAGGTACGACAGGTTCAGGGAAAAGTGAGTTGTTACAATCCTTAATTCTTTCATTGAGCGTAAACTATCATCCACATGAAGTCGCTATGGTTATCGTCGATTATAAGGGTGGAGGAATGGCAAATGCCTTCATTGGTATGCCACATCTAATTGGGACAATTACAAACTTAGGCGGTAATCAAATCAATAGAGCATTAGTCTCTATCAGCAGTGAACTAAAACGTCGACAAGTATTGTTCAGTCAATTAGGTGTGAACAGCATTGATAATTACATTCTACGGTATCGCGAGGGCGACGCTACAATACCATTGCCACATCTGATTATTATCGTCGATGAGTTCGCGGAACTTAAATCGGATCAGCCGGATTTTATGAATGAATTAATTAGTGCAGCCCGTGTTGGCCGAAGTCTTGGTATACACCTTGTTCTGGCAACACAAAAGCCTTCTGGTGTAGTCAATGATCAAATTTGGAGTAACTCAAGATTCAAATTGTGCTTAAAGGTTCAAGATATCTCTGATAGTCAAGAGATGCTCAAGCGGCCAGAAGCAGCAGAAATTAAGGAACGCGGACGCGGTTACTTACAGGTTGGGAATAACGAAGTGTTCTCTTTGTTTCAATCCGCATGGAGTGGTGCTCCATATCAGATGGAACAAGAAGAAACCGATATGCAAGTGTACCAAATCGGCCTGAATGGTGCACGTCATGAAACACGTTGGAAACAGAAGGAAAGTAAGCAACAGAAGGAACAAGTTACACAATTACAAGCTGTTGTAGAGCAGATTTCTCGCACCGCAGAGAAGAACCACATTCAAGCGGTACAGCCTTTATGGTCTGAGCCATTGCCTGAACGATTGCTGCTTGAGGACTGCTTCAACCTACCAAACCCCGTAGGGGAGAAGACATTACAACGGTCAGAAGGGTTACTACTGACATTAGGGATGGTAGATGATCCTGCTAGACAGAACCAATTTTCTATGCAATTGGACTTGACGAAGGATGGTCATTTTCTTATTTATGGAGCACCAGGTAGCGGAAAGACGACACTTTTAAAAACGATGATCACCTCCTTGGCAACCAACTATTCAGCGGATGAAGTGAATTTCTATATTTTAGATTTTGGTTCTCGCACCTTATCCATTTTTAAAGATTTACCTCATTTTGGGGATATTTTATTTGTTGAAGATGAGGATAAGTTAAACAAATTAATCAAAATGTTATTGCAAGAGTTAGAGGAACGGAAAAAGCTGTTTTCTTCTTTAGGTATCGCGAATATTTTATCTTATCGTAATATGACGAAAGCTTCGATTCCATCGATCGTTGTGATATTGGACAACTATACGGCATTTTCCGAAAACTATAATGATGCGGTTTCCCAATTTATTACCTTCGTTCGAGAAGGTGGTAACTATGGTATCCACTTGATTATGACAGGTACGGCGTCTAATACATTCTCATATAAACTAACACAAAACGTTCGTCAGCTTATCCCATTACAATTGGCAGATAAATCGGATTATTATGCATTAGTAGGACGTGTAGAGGGCCTTGAGCCAGAGCATGTAGCAGGTAGAGGGTTAGTTAAGTTTGATGTTCCACTAGAATTTCAAACTGCTCTACCATGTGAAGGAGATACAGATGAAGATGTCACGATTAGATTACGTGCATTAGTCCAACAAATTGGAGAACAATGGCGTGGTAAGAGAGCACGGAAAGTACCAACCATCCCAACCATTTTAAGCACAGATGAACTCTTTGATCGAGTTGAAGAAGAAAGAATCAAGGAGAAAGAACAAGTAGAGATCTTCCCGGTCGGTCTGAGTATAGAGACTACAGCACCTGTATATTTTAAATTAGTTGATTTCTTTAGCTGTATATATTCGTATACGGATACGGAACAAGTAAAACCGATGGTAGAGTCGTTGGTTACGATATGGAATAGTTCGATAGCTCAAGACCAGCTTCAAATTCACATGATTGATGGTGGAGAGCAACCATTGTTACCAACTATGAAACGATCAGATGCTGTCCACACTTATGTATCGACTAATGACCAATTACAAACATACATGGAAAATATAATTAATGAATTGCAGCTTCGGAAAGATTCAAGCAGAAAAGCTGCCGCATTACTATCTGAGGATGAAGTGTTTGATGAATTCGCTTATATCTCTAACACATTTCCTCGATTATTCATTTGTATTACGGATGTTCAACAAGTCAGTGGTATGTTCAATGATGAGATCGAACTTGCATTAGAACGGATCGCAAGATTTGGAAGGGGTCTTGGCATTTATTTCTTTGTTTGTGTGAATGCTTCAGACATAAGTCGACTCAAGCAGGCTTATGCCTTTATGAGTGTTTTCATAGACCGTAAATGTTCTATTTTAACTGGAGGCACTTTACAGCAGCATAATGTATTCAGCCAAGAATATAGTACTATTCCTTATAGTGAGCAGAGTAAGGAGATAGGTGAACAGGTTGGATGGCTACTACGTAATAATCAGAAGTATAAGCTGAAACTACCATCATAAAATGGAAGATCTTGACGAATATTATATAATTAGATATTATACTAATAAGTTACAAGGAGTGATTTTATTGGAAGTAGATGAAAAACATAACATGAAACTTTCTTTAGATGAGCTTGCTTATCTTGTTGCTTTTGTTGGTGGTACAACTCTTAGAGGAATCCAATATTCTTTCAATCAGTCAAATGAATCAGAGTTGCGTCAACATTTTGAACTTATTCAACAGAAGTTAGAAAATAAGGACATTCTCCACGTGAATTTTGATGGAACCGTTCAAATGAGTCAAGATGTGCATGATATGATCTCGACTATTGCCTTTTGTAATCGAGTAATATTACAACAAACGAACGGATCGGAGGAAGCAATATCCTATCAGTACTATCTATATGGTGAATTGATACTGGAGTTGCAGCTTGAAGAGGATCAATGTATTCTTCATCCGATGCATGCTATTTATGAATTGAATGCAACCATGATTGAACGAAGTGGAATTCTACAACATTATGATTTTGGACAGCAAGGAAATATTCAAGATCTCTCTACTGCAGAGATAGAGAAGAATATTTCTAGCTTTTGTAGTGTACAGTGTTGTCATCTGGAGAACGAGCAGATCTCAGCAGAGCGGGAAGTTAGTTATATTACTTCCGAGCGTAAGCTCTATCAAATAAAAGTAGAACAGGAACTAGAAGATTCACTATCTTCTTATTCGTTCAAACCAGTTACTCTTCAATGGGTTGTCCATGAGATAAACCAAATCCTTTGAGGTTGGGAGTGATTCTATGCATTCAAGTAGAGTATTTGAAATTGAAGCGAAGTTAACTCCTTTAATTACACTAGCGCAAGAAGGTTCCAGTGAAATGAAGCTGAAAACGCAGAACAGTTCAAGTTATTGGAGTAATTTTGGACAACCAGAATTTCAACAGAACACTGGGAAATGGGTTACTAATATGAATAATTACACGCAAACACTTCGTTCGCTAAAGAGCAGTATTCACACTTATGGTGTACAGCTTCTGAATGAGGAGATTGAAGCTGCACGTAGGGCAGCTGAACTTGCACGTCAGCAGCAGCAGAACGCGAGGACGCAGAGCGTGCAAAAGTGGTAACGACAGCAACGAAGAAATAATTGTTGGTTTAATCTCTTCTAAGAAGAGTTTAAATACTATCTGAATAAAAGGGGATGGAATTAATGGCAATGAATTTATCGGTCTCGTATGAAAGTCTTAATACAAAGTCTTCTGAAATGACTAAGCATAAGGATAGTTTTGACACTCTAATTGTTCAAGCTAAGAATACGATTAACGGATTAACGGAAGCTTGGCAAAGTGATGCACAAGTGCAATATAAACAACGTTTTGATGAACTTCAACCGACATTTGAGAAATTTTCACAAATGTTAGATGAGTACGCTAAGTTTCTAAAAACTTCATCAGAACACTACAAAAGTGCTGACGAAGCTGTCAAGAGAGCAGCGCAAGGATTTTAAATTTTTCACAAAGATACTGTGCATTTGTGTAATTGCATTACAGGCTGTCGAGAAAATTCTCGACAGCTTATTTTATTTCTACCCAATGTCGTAAATAATGTCAAAATAAAGAATTGAAGAGAATATATCCAAAAAAACCATCACACACTCCAAAATTCGACAGTATTTTACAATAGTTGGATGATATAATTATTGAATCGTCGGTGAATATGGAAAGAGGATATGAGACTTTTGATCTAATTATGAGAATACAAATGTCATTGATACTAGAAAGGGGACTGGATTTTGCGATCAAGAAGAAATAAGAAAATTATTTTTTATTTATTGCTCGTAGGGATTACTGCTGTTATCGTGACAAGTTCAGTAGGGTTCATGAGTTATCGTTTTTTTAATGCGAAGCTTATAAAGGAAAGAACTTTATATGAGAACAAGCTCGCTGAAAAATCGCAGCAATTGGCTGTATATGAGTTGAAGAGTCGACAAGGTTATGTTCTGCAGATCGGTAAAAAAGCCGGAGAGATCATTAACGAAGAAGATATTGTTGCTATGTATTTACCTGACTATTTCACTCCTGTAGATCTGATTGCTACAAGAGAGAATATCGTAGGCAAAGTCATCAAGATTAACGCGGATGTTAATACAGCAATTACGAACGAAATGGTCTATGCAAATGGGCCATTAGATCCAAGTCTTCGTAGAGAAGAAGTGGAATATATTAAGCTACCACTAGAACTTAAGGAAAAAGATACGGTAGATATACGAATTGTTTATCCAAATGGAGAAGATTACATCGTCGTAGCGAAAACAAAGTTGGATGTAGTCGATCAGGAGAAACAACTTGCATTTTTTAATAGTGTTGAAGAAGAGGCGCTATTATTACAGTCTGCTCTTGTCGATGCGTACATAAACAATGCTGAATTATATATGAAAGAATATATAGAACCTGAAATGCAACCTAAGCCGGTTGTAACCTACACACCAAATAAAGATGTTATTGCAATGTTAAAAATGAATCCGCAAATTTTAGATCAGGCAAAGTGGAAGTTAAGCCTAAAAATTCGTGAGGGCTTGGAAGAGAGATTGAAGTTGATCGAAGATCAGGATCGTATTCGTGTAGGTGCTGATGCACCATCTGGCAGCGCTGTATCGAAACGCAAAGGAAATAATGGAGCTGTTCCTGCAAATCAACCAAATACTAGCGGTACAGCTGTAGGAGTAGAAGGTACGGTTAATAACAACAATCCACAAGTTAATCAGCCAGAAGTACCTTCACAATCTACTAATGAGCCATCTTCTGAGATAGATTCTAGTACAACTAGTGATTACGACACTGGAACAACAAACAGTTCTTCCACTGATGATACGGTTAACTCCGAGGATCAGAATTCCAGTCTTTTGGGGAGGTAAGTATGAGACTAATCGTAGCAGGAGATTGTGAAAAGCATGACTTCATACTTACTGTAGCAAATTTAATCAATTCGTATTATGCCGATCAGTCCGTTGTGATTGTGACTGATAATCCGCGGCATTATGGTTATTTTCAACAGATGGAGATTCCAATTCATTTTGATCTATCGATTGAACGAACTGAAGACTTTATTATCTATGATTTACATAACGACCTTCCAGATTATCTTATGAGTGAGGATACAAAGACCGTTTTTGCTACAAGCTTTGAGCGTTGTTCGATTGAATCTGCAACTGAATTTGCGAAGATCACAACACCATTGGCACTATTGATGATTGGCTCTGAATGTAGCATCAATGAGAAGTATATCAGACTCAATGTACCTATCCGTGTCGACAATTTTGGTTATTATGACAATGCAACAAGAAGAATTGATTGGGTTTTCGATGGTTGCATCCGATTGACGAAGCTCGACAAGGATTTCAAAGAAGCAGTGGAGTTGTATCTGACGGAGATTGTTGAAATCCCAAGCAAAGACCTGAGGAAGTTATGGTCTTTCGCGATGAAGAGAGGGAAGTAAAAGGATGTTAGTTGCTTTTTGGGGACCAGTGCATGGTCAAGTACGTACCACCAGCAATATGATCGCTATCGTTACAATGTTAGCTCTGGATTATCAGATGCGAATGTTAATCACACATACACATGCAGAGCGTTCAACTCTGGAAATGGCCTATTCGAAATTGCGACAGGTGGATATTTATCGTGAAGTAGCGGCGGGAATGGACGGTATTGAAAATTTAGCACAATGTGGCATGTTAACACCAGAGAGTATTAAAGATAATGCTGAATCCATTGTACAGGATCGTCTAGATCTTATCCCAGGCTTGATGAATCATGATGTGAAGACATTCAAGCGGACGTTACCTTTTATTTTTGAATCGGCTCGTCGATATTATGATCTTACATTTATAGATGTATCATCAGGAACAAAGAATGAAATTTCACAATATGTGTTGGAACAAGCAGACTTAGTCGTGGTTAATTTGAACCAAAATTCTTCGGTGTTGGATTCATTTTTTAATCGTCAAGATTGGCCATCCGTATTAGACCAGAAACCAATAATTTATTGTTTAGGCTCATATGAACGAAATTCGAAAATGTCGATTCAACGAATTGCTTCTCGCTATCGTGTGCCACGTAAGAATATTGGGGCGGTTCCAAACAATTATCGTTATATGGATGCACACAATGAGCAGCATATTATTGACTTTCTTTTACGTTCGAGAACGCGTGAGAAGAAGTTCTTACAGCATGATGAAGAAGTGTATTTTACAGAATCCGTCAGAAACGTAGGACAACAAATATTACATGGTTTGGGGATGGTACCTTTACAAGGGGATGATTTCGATGATTGAGATCCTGCTGATTGTAATTGTACTACTGGGAATGATCTCATTTTTATTCTTTTGGATGCGAAGAAATAAAGGAGCTATTCAACAAATTGAGGAAGCCAGATTCGATCTAGAAAGTATTCAGCGATATGTCAGTGATGCGCTCCAGAATTTCATGGAGTCCTCGCTATATGAGGGGAACCCTAGCACAGAAGAATATAATCGACGTAAGGCTAGAAGAAATGAATTGCGCAAATCACTTCGAAGCTGTATGCATGGTAATCTCTCAACAAAAAAGTATGTCAAAATCTTTATTCGTACCGTTTTAGATCACTATGGATTCAATGAATACAATGTGAATCAAGTGATTCCATTTGATCGAGCGGAGCGTTTAACTGATCAAGATTGCTTCGATATCATTCTACAACAGTACATCAAAGAATATGATCGAGACGCACTTAACCAACTCATTCAAAAATATCATCTAGATGAATTAAAACCCTACGCTACAGGGTCTAAGGGCTACAAGATTACTTCGGAAGAGATTAGACAGATCTACCAGACAGAGCAATTTGAACTTTCATTCAGCGATAAGATGGATGTTATCGTTCAACGGATATACCAATCGTTCAAAGGTCTGGGCGTGATTGATGAAATTCGCGATCAGAATATTGATGGTGTAAACGGTGGAACTAGTGGAGTGCCGACAGATATTGCTCAATCTCTGGATGTTGCGCATTATATGGAACAAAAAATTACGATTCCTAAAACCTATGATGCGGTCTGGATCTTTTATCACGGGAAATCTATTCATCTTGAATTTCTAAGCTTTGGTTCAGAACTGGAGTTAAAGCGTGTATGTCAGAATATTTATACATTCGGTAATCCAGGTCAATTGAATGAAGCTAAAGGTTTTATGGTTAATGATATGGCCGATGGAAGCCGGGTTGTTGTTGTCAGACCCAAAATGTCGGAAAGCTGGGCGTTTTTCGTTCGGAAATTTGATGTACGCATCGTAGAAATTGAAGATCTTATTAAAGGTGAAAATGCCTTTTTACCGATTATGCTGAGTAAATTTTTAATCAAAGGGGAACGGATCACAGCGGTTACGGGTCGACAAGGTTCTGGTAAAACAACATTGATGATGGCGTTAATCGGATTTATTAATCGCAGACACAACATTCGGGTGCAAGAGATGTCTTTCGAGTTGAGGGCTAGAAAAATATATCCCGATCGTAACATTTTGACATTTCGAGAGACTCCTACGATTAGTGGTCAAAAAGGGTTGGATACACAGAAGAAAACGGATGGTAGCGTCAGCATTTTAGGGGAAGTAGCCGATCATCCTGTAGCAAGTTTAATGGTTCAAATTGCACAGGTGGCATCCGAATATACGTTCTTCTCGCACCATGGTAAGACATTTCCGAACCTTGTGAACGCGCTCAGAAATAGCTTAATCGCAGACGGTGCTTTTGCCAATGAGAAAGCAGCTGAGAAGCAGGTTGTGGATGTTCTAGGTTTCAATATTCATTTAGATATGACAGCTTCAGGTAAACGGTATGTCGAACGTATCACAGAATGTATACCGCTTGAAGATGATGACGACTATCCGATGGAATATAGAGAACAGAATGATTTGAATCAGAAGTTAGATGCCATTGCGGATACGTTAAGAGAGTATTTCTATCGTCAAACGGATCGTAAGACGTATACGTATCAAGATATTGTCGTCTGGGAAAATGATCAATACGTTGCGAAGAATTGTCCGACAGATCGGAATATTATGGCGATGCTCAATAAGATGGATGATGCCGATACAGATGAGTTTATTTCGTTTCTGGAAGAAAACTGGGGGTATGCGATTTGAATGCTACCCACTTAATCACAATCATCGTGATATCACTGGTAGGATTATTAGCGATATTATTGGGGATTCTTGCATTCGTGAATTATCGTCTGCGAGATTCTAAATATCAAGAGCAACGCAAATATATCGCAATGTTGCCGAAGAAGCAGAAGAATCAGAAATGGTTCATATTTACGGCTAAGATGTATCCGTATATGCGTAAAATTCCTGTAATCAAGACAATCTTAGCAAGGATACGGAAACGATTCTTGATTTTGCATGCTGGGGATGAACGTATCGTTCGTAGTCAATCTGCCGGTGTTACCTTAATTATTAGTAGCTCGATACTTGTTCTAACGATAGTATCTTTCATCTGGACAAGCTCATGGTCCATGCGTCTATCCATATTTTTGGTGGCCATTTATATCGGAAGTTTTCTGAGTGATATGTTCATCGCACGTGAAGAAAAAAAACTATTGCGCGGACTATCTGAGTTATGTCTTGATATTCGTCATGAATATCACCAAACCTATATGGTTGGTAAGAGCATCGAACAAGCTGCCGAACGTTCCAAAACCGTAGTATCCAATCATGCTAGGAAGATCAATGGAGTTTTGAATGCCGTCGATACGAATGAGGAATTGAGACTCTATTATGATGTTGCACCCAACCGTTACTTGAAGTTATTAGCAGGGATCAGCCATAACATTGCCGAGTATGGTGATGCGAACGTACACGAAGGTGAGAAATCTCTCTATCTACAAGCACTCGGTAACATCCGTGAAGAGATTCACATGGATATTACGCGGCGGGATCGTCTGGATAATCTGCTAGCAGGCATCGTATTTGTTGCTCTTTCCCCAGTATTTATGCTGGAACCCATTAAAAGTTGGGCGGAATCACAATTTCCTATCGTCAGTAACTTTTACAATTCGGCCTTTGGGATGTACACGCTGATTGGCCTTTATCTGATCTACATTGGTTGTTTCTTTGGACTACGGGTAATCAAAGGAATTGATGGGGATTCACAAACGGTGAAGGAAGAGGGAGAATTTCTTCGACGACTGATGCGAATAGAATTCATAAATAAAATCGTTAAACGATTTGTGCCGGTGGAACGAGAATCCTCTCATTTTCGCACGATTAGACAGATCAAGGAAGCAAGTTCTAAGTTAACCTTAAGTCAATTTTATTTACAAAAGCTATTGTTTGCGATTCTGGTCTGTATAAGTGTGATTATTGTTCAATTCTATATTCACTCTACGGTCAAACATAATATTATGTACCCTAACATTAAGATTGTGACGGGTAGCAATCAGGCTAGCTCACAAGTGTATGTAGCGGAGCAAAAATACTATTTCGAAGCTAATATATTACAAGAATTGAGGAAGAAAGAGCTTCCTGAGGATCAGGTAATTGCCTATATCAATGAACAACTAGAGCAACAAAATTTCATGCCACGGCCGGCTGATCGTGAGAAACTAGCGGAAGAGGTAAGAGCCAAATTCAATCAATACAATCAGGAGCACTATCATTGGTACGAATTACTCCTTGCTTTTGCTCTTGCATTGATTGCCTATCGTATACCGAACATGATACTAACGATTCGACGTCAAATGCGTCGATGGGAAATGCAAAATGAAGTAGATGGATTTAACTCGATTGTGATGATGTTATCCAAAATTGAACGGATTAGCGTCTATGAAATAATCGACTGGTTACACAGGTATAGTTATATTTTTGAATCTCAGCTATTACGTTGTTTGCTAGATTATGAAGCAGGAGCATGGCAAGCGCTTGAAAGACTTAAAGACGAGTGTAACTTTGTTCCATTAGAAAGAATCGTGGACCGTCTGCAGGTTGCGGCCGAACTCATTCCGATTAAAGATGCTTTTGATGACATGGAGCAAGAACGCGCCTTTGCAATGGACCAAAGGAAACTTCACTACGAGATTATGGTGAGTCGGAAGAGTAATCTTGGGAAGTTAATCGGTTTTATTCCTTTACAAGCAACCTTCGTGATGTATTTGTTGGTTCCATTCGGATACTTAGCTTTTACACAGCTTGGAGAATTAAGCGTGATCACGAACACGATGTAAAGGAGTTGCGACGATGGAAAATTTACAAACCTATTTGAAATGGGTTATAGGTCTGTTATTTACGTTAGTCATCATAGCCGCAGGCATCATGATTTGGAATCAAACGCAGCCTATGCTGCAGATGGCCAATCGACAAGCGGTTGAGCAGGCACAAGCTATTGCTGATGATGAGTTTTCAGCCTATGACTATCAGCTAGTGAGTGGCTCACAAGTATTAACGGCGGTACGTCGTTATGCGATGAAGGATGTCTTTTATATCTATGTGAAGACTACCAAGAGTGAATTTATAGTGAAGCCGAGTGGTACAACGACATCATGTCCGAGGTTTGACTACACGAATGGATCGATTGTAACTGGTACGACTTCATGTAATATCACCACAAGACAAATGATGGATATTAACGACACGAATTATGTTCCCCCACAAGGGAGATTTCGTTCAACACTCTTGAGGGACGACAATGATCGAATCACGGGAATTTATTTTAAACAGCAATAATCATCTATATTATGGAGGGGTTTAAATTATGGAAAATATTTCGACAGGTCTCAAATGGGCAATCGGGATTATCGTAACGCTTTTGATTATTGCAGCGGGGATTAGTGTGTATTTAGTAGCCAATGGGTATTTCTCCAGAGCGCAACAACAGACGACTTCGCAATCGCAAATGTTAAGCCAAGCAGAGTATTCCATTTATGATAACAAAAATGTGACAGGTAAAGATGTTATCGATGCAGCAACACGTTATCAGGATCGTCCGGAGTTTTCGGTATTTGTAAGAACTGGATTAAATGCTAGTGGTTACTATACAAAAAATAGTTATGATAAATCCTTCTATAATATAGGTTCTAATGATTTTGCTGTTCAAAATGATTCTACCACATTACCTAAAGGAATAACTACCACACAGATGACAAATCCAAAAGATACTGCAAATTATATCAACCCAACTGGTGTATTCTCAGCAAATATTTATCGTGATAAAAATGGTGAGGTCCGCCTTATTGAATTCACACAAAACACACAATAAACGTAATTATATACTGGGGTTAATAACATGAGTAATCTTCTAAAGTTTCTATTTACACTTGTTGCATGGATTTTGTTCATGGTGGCAGGGATTCCCTACTTAACAACCGAATTAACGGAACTCGTGAAGCCACCTGAATCGATTTCAAATGAGGTTATTGCTGCGCCCTATGTTGGGCCAGCAGACCTAACCGTACAATCAGGGGCTCAAGTCATTGGACTAGTGCCCTATGCATTAGCAGGTGATTTCGATTTGTATATTGATGAATGGCCGCCCATTAATCAAGAGACAGACATATCAACATTTAATCTTAAAGGTGTGACTACACTAAATTATAAGGTTTCGATTATTAGAGATCCATTATTAGGTACTGTCAAAACGATCGATGCATCACATTAGGCAAGGGGGAGGCTACAATGGTTGATGCACTGAAAGCAACCTTCGTCATTCTTTTGTTAACCATTGCTTTTGTCGTCTATCCAACGCTGCGCACTGCTGAAAAGCATGAAGAAACAACCAGGAATATAGCAAGGAACGCTGTTGTCACATTTGTGGATACAACAAGAGGAAAAGGTTACGTCGATGTGAGAGATTATAATCAACTACTTCGATCATTAGATGCATCCGGCGGTGTGTTCGAGGTTACATTGGAGCGATATCAAAAGCTTATTCAGCCAACATATACGAATCCGGAGGATTATACAACGTTCCAACATACTTTTACGGTTCGTTATGATGGATATTTCACATCGGAGATTCTTCAAGTGTTATTTCCAAGTACAAACAGTCCGGATGATGATCCTGTTAGAAGATACAATATGCATGCAGGAGATTTATTCAATGTTCGTATAGAGTCTAAAGGAACAACATTGGCTGGAAGAATGCGTTCTCTCCTATTCCACGGCACGAATATACCAATCATAGAACGATATGGGGGCATGGTTAGAAGTGAAGCCCCTTAGTATTATATTGTTGTTTTTAATTATTGCCTTAGGGTTAGGGATGAGCCAAGATGCGAGACATCAAATTAATGAACGACATGAACAGACGCAAAAGGAATATGCCAATGCCTTTCAAGCCGCAGTCGATGATACGGGTGCTTATCTAGCTCGATTCGAAGCGCAGCAAGTTACTTCGGGGATTCGTTATCAGCGGGAGAAGCAACTCGAATTCGATATGGATATTTTGAATGTGTTTTATGATAATCTAGCACTAAAATTTGGGATTGAGAGTAATCCTGTCGCTATACAAAACTTGAAAGTACATATTCCAGCGTTGGTGTTATTTCAATATAACGGATACGTGCTTATCACGTTGGAGGATCAGTTGAATAGTAGTGGGCAAATGGAACTTAAGCCTGTATTCTGGCCAATTCGTGCGTATAACTATACTTTGAAGAATGGAAGTATTTTATATTTCACACTAGATGATCAAGTGACGATTTATGATAAAGATTACAATCGTTTTCTACAAGGTTCTTTTTCGGAGATACAAGCGAATAACGGGACAGCATTTACAGCACCTTTAAATGATCTACAAATGTTTCGTGAAATGAGACAAAACACAATAACAACCCTTGTTGAACAGGATCTTGGAGGAGCTATTAACGGTCATTTAGAAGTGGCGAAACGGTTAGGTTTAAATATTCAGTTTACGATCCCGAGGGGTTTGAATGAGCAATCCATTCAAAATGTTGGATTTATGGCCTTTATTCAAGGTTACCCATTACCAGGCGGTGAACGTCTGAATACCTTTTCGTTCGGCGGCAGTGCAGTCATTCAAAGGAAACCACTTGTTGGAGTCGTGATGGGTTCTGGTGAACATCGAGCGTATCCACAGAAATGTGTTCCAACAACTGGCGCTACGCATATAGAAAATTTGTATGATGCGGAAGAAGCTGTTCTCAAAGGTTACTTTGTACAAGAATGTGCACCTTAATATAGTAGGTTGTGGAAGATGTAATCCATCCCACCTAAGACAAGAGCTTCGAATATAGATTTCGGAGCTCTTTGACTACACCGAGAGTGATTCATCTGAGCAAGAAGGGAGTAACTAGGTGGCTCAGAAATCGATGTTTCAAGAGGGCCCGATGGGGAAATTACAGAAGGATTTACAAGAAATATCTGATGATACGAATTATTTGCGTACACAGATGAGTGGCTTCCTTAACCAAATGGACGGGGAATTATATTCCCGCGTGTCAGGACAAGCTCAGCTTGCACAATCTCAGATCAATCGGCTAGCGGATGATTCGGAGCAATTGAAAAATTTCGTCCGACT
>NZ_RZNY01000044.1:0-10398 GCF_003994475.1 Paenibacillus anaericanus
AAGCAGCAGCTCTCATAGATGAGTATCGATCGAACAGCCGGTGGAGAGCTGCAGGAGGTAAAGTAAAAGGATCTGACTGAAGCGGATCCAGGAGCGTTCCTGGAAGCCAAGATAACCCCTGAAGAGAATCAGCAGCTCTCGTAGGTAAGTATCGATCGAATAGCCGGTAGAGAGCTGCAGGAGGTAAAGTAAATGGATCTGACTGAAGCGATCCAGGAGCGTTCCTGGAAGCCAGGATAACCCCTGAAGAGAATCAGCAGCTCTCATAGATGAGTATCGATAGAACAGCCGGTGGAGAGCTGCAGGAGGTTTTTAAAGTAAATGGATCTGACTGAATCGATTGAAGAGCCTCCCTGTAGGCCAGGAAAAGGACTGCAATAATCGAATATAAATTAAAGATAAATTAAATGATTTAAGTTTTGAGGGTTATTTAAGTTCTTTATGGAAAGTCGAATTAGGAGGATGTTTGGGAAGAGATTTTTTTTAATAATAACATTAGTAGAAGTAGATCTTACTAATAAAAATAGTACGATAATATAAGAAAATAACCAGTAATACTGTGGATAAGTATTGATATTAACAGTTAATATTAATATTAAATATTAACTGAAAGTCTTTATTGTAAATTGCTTAAATTAGTATGCAAAAAAATATACAAAAAAATATATGTTTTTTTTGTAATGTGGATAAAATATGCTTTTTTTTTTGGTTTTACTATGCTATGATGTGGATAACTTAATTTAGTTCGTTGAAAAAAAAATAGCCATTGAAAAAGCGGCTAATTTAGAGTGGGGACTCTTAAATTAGTTAGCTGAATTCAATCGATCTCCAGTCGATGAATCAGTGCTTAAACAATGACCGTGGTATATTTAAATTAAATTTACCATATCGTCATGTTTTTTTCAAGTACATATAAAGCCTTGATTCGTCTGGATGTGGAGACGATTCAAGGCTTTTTTTAATTGCTGAATTAAGTAAATGTTACTTAATTTAATTTAAATTATATGTCGCAATATGTAGAAAAAATGAAAAACAAATATAGCTTTCAGAAATTCTAAAAAAATAGAATGTCTGAAGGCCTACTTTCTTATTGTCATTTTTAATAGAGAGGAGGACAAGCCATGCAACTAGAGAGGGCTTCAGTTAATTCATTTTTTGAAACGCTAATTACTAGTGAAGTTCCAGGTTTTCGTTATCTATGTGCTTTAGATCAAAATAACCGGCTCGTAGATTTCGAGGTCCAGGACAAAGATGAAATAATATCCTTCGCTGATAAATCTCGCTGGTTTACTCCAAATCTATTTAACCTAAAACATTGCGGTAGAACCAAGAAAAATGTCCAATACATAAATGCTTTCGTAATTGAATTTGACTGTTACTTACCAAGTGTATTAGACGTTATCGATCGTATAGAGGAATCTGGATTGGAGCCTCCACATTTCTTGATTAGGTCTAAGACACCTGGACACTGGCATGTATATTGGATTATTGACCCTATCCCAGCATTCTCTAATGTTAAGGTACACACTGAGCGAATTACAAAGTATATGGCCAATACTATGGGGGCAGATGTACAAGCAGTTGGAGTTGAGAGATGGTTTGCTGTACCCCATAGCGATATATATAAGTATGCTCCAAGTTCAAAGTTTTATACCTATCAATATTTTAAAGATTGGTATGAAACTAATTTCGAATTCAGCACAAGTAAAAATCAGCAACCAACCAGGAAGAACGGAAAGATTCTAAAAATGGACGTTTTCGGGCATCCAGCAATAAAGAAACTTATGCAAGGATTTTCTGTTGGCCAGCGTGATCATGCGTGTTTTACATTAGCTCTGTTATTTTATTCCCAAGATTGGTCTGAAGAACAAGCCTTAGATGAGCTTATGGATTGGAACAATAGGAACACAGAGCAGATGAGTAAAAAACAAATTATAAAGTGTTTAAGAAGTGCCTACTCTGGCAAATATAAGGGACCCAAATCAGAATATGTAGAGTATCTAACAGGTATTCCTTTCAAGTTGCAGATTATGAGAGAATACAAGGGAGAGAGGACCTACCAAAAGCTATATGATATTCAGTATAGAATTCTGCAGCTAATACGTAAGGAAGGTACGCTAAAATTAAGTCAATCAGATATTGCAAAAGCTATCAATGCACCGCTCCGCTCAGTAAAAAAGGCGATAAAAGAGCTAATAGAACTAAAACGTATTAGGAAAATTGGTGGTGGGACTGGTCCTGGTAACAATGCATCCTATAAATTGGCTAATAGCACATGGAAAAAGGCAAAAAATAAGAAAGTCGTACCACAAAATCAACATGCACGGTTCATAGAAACGAATGACGAACCGAGCGCTAGAGAGTCCTTAGGATCTGTAAGCTTAAATGGTGCAAATGCCCTTACATCCTTTAGTACAGGTCCTCCTGGTTGAACTGTGGATATCTTGGGAGGTTGTTTTATGCGTGTTGCGTTGTTTGGGGATATTTCTTGTTATCCTTCGTTGTCTGGTGTTCCCTGGTTCCCTCTAGTTCCTGGTGACCCTTTGGTGGGGGAGTTTACCTGTGTGGTGTATCTTTCTACCGACGCTGAAGCTATCTTACCCTCGGACTCTTGGTTTGCTTCAGCGTCTTATTTTCTTTCTGTTGGTGTACCTGTGTTCTGGTGTGTTCGTGAACATCCCTTGTGGTGTAGGAAAATTGAAGCTGAGTTGGTGACCCTGGGGGCGGTGGTAGTTTGTCCGACTCTGGATCCGGAGAATATTGTTGCCGCAGTAGGTGATTTCTTATTCCCCGTTCCAGAAAGTGTTAATGCTGTCTACAGTCTACGTTTTGATAGTTCTCATTTACCTGAGGATTCTATAATAATTCAGTATTTGAGTACTCTGGACGATCCGGAGGATTGGATGAAGTCGGTGATTCGTGAGCATATCTTAAAATAGTATTTTTAGGAGGTTGGGTTGGATGGCGATTCTGAAGAAGATGACTACCGAACGATCGTTGTACCGTTACCTTCAGGTGATACCGCATAGAGATACCAGGTCAACAGTTAGTTTAGTTCAACAACTTATGGAGTTATTATATGGTTTTAAAAGGCCACAGCTTGAGGAGTTTTCGAAAGGGGCAGTTTGGTTCAGACTATTGATTCATCGGAGTTGTGAGGGGAAACTGAAGTTTTATTTTGGATTTCCTGAAGACAGAACTACCGGAATCTATAGAGTATTGAATATGTTATATCCAGGTATAGAGCTTGTTGAGGTTTCCCACTCTGAGCTACCTTTTACCCTCGACGACAGAATTAAAGAGGATAAAGTTGTTGGTGGATTTATGCGGTCACTGGATGGAGACCGTACTGGCTTTGCTTTTAAAAGTTATGATGGGACCTTTGGATTTGAGGATGTTTTATACTCGATGGGTGATGAGAATACTTCCGAGGTATGGTTGGATATACTTCTGTCACCTGTTCATCAAAAGTATATTCAGAAGGATATTAGAGATAGTATGAAATCACTTGAACAAAGTACTGGTTCCTCGTTTCTTGCGTCGGCTGGTCTTTCAGCTGGAGATTTTGCAGCAGCCTTTAAGGGCCAAGATAGTCGCTCGGCAAAGGTTGCTACACAATCGAGAAAAAAAGTAGATTTATTGCCTGAGCAGAAGGAGAAACTTAAAGCTTTGAGTCAGAGATTTACTGGAAGAGAGCCAATATTCCACAGCAGTATACAGATATTAATTCATGGCAATCATCCGGATGCTCAATTACAAACAGTGGCTTCAACTGTACGAAACATGTTTCAGCTTGATAATACTTTACATGTTGTTAAGAAGAATAATTTGAGTAAATTTCTATTTCGTTCGATTCCTCAACCTATGAATAAAATTGTTATGACTGGCCCAGAGTTGGCCAATATTGTTAGGCTGCCTAATGGGGAACACCGTATTTTTTCTCGGGTACCACATATTGAACGTGGCCAGAGATTACTAAAAAAGAATGAGCTGCAGACTGGTATACATATAGGACATGTTGATCATCCAGCTGAATCTAAAGAGAGATCAGTGAGGATACCAGTAAAAGAAATGCTGAAGCATTTTGTCTTAACCGGGCAAACGGGATCAGGTAAATCATCGATGTTAATGGAGATAATGGATGCATTAGTTCAAGACTTTATTGATCAACCAAAGAGTGGAATTGGTTTTACTTTATTTGACCCAGCTCAAGAGACTGCAGCAAGCGTATTAAATCGATTAAGATTTTATGAACAGCAAGGAAGACCCGTTGATTGGTCAAAAGTTCATTATTTTAATTTTTCACAGGAAAAGTATGTTTTACCTATGAATTTGCTGCATAAAGATCCAAAGGAGTCTATTCATAATTTATCTGCAGAAGTTTTGGAGTTAATAACTTCTGCCTTTGGACCGGCACCACAAATGGAGAGGATAACACGTAACTCTCTTATAACATTGTTAAGCGATCCGACAGTACCACATAGTATTCTTGGAACAATTCCGTTACTTATGAATGAACGCTTTCGAAATAGAATTGTGCCACGTTATATTGCAGATGACTACATGGTATCTCAATTTTGGTCCTCAGAATTTCCTGACCTGGCTCAGAATACGAAATCCTTAATTGGGCCACTACTTAACCGGCTATCGGCTATACAAACTAGTGCCGATACCCGTAGAATGTTTGGGCATCACGAAATGAAGTTACAAATAAAAAAATGGATGGATGAGGGGCATATTGTTCTCTTTGATATCAAGGGTTTATCAAAGAGTGCTCTAAAAATTTGTGGTGGATTCGTGGCCCAGCAGTACCATAAGGAAGCTCAGAAAAGAGTAACTGGTTCTCGTGCTCATTTGCTGATTTTTGATGAGGCACATGAAACCCAATATCCTGTTCAAGCCACTATTCAAGCTAAAGACCGTAAGCATGGTTTAAGTTTGGGATTATGTACTCAGTTTATTGATCAACTAGAAAAATACTTGGTGGATAACATCACTGAGAACGTTGGAAATATATTTTCCGCACGGCAAGGCCTTAATTCTGCGAAGGTTATTGCAAAAATGACAAGTGGCAGCTTAGATACAGACACATTGCAGGGCCTTCCAGATAATAAAATAGCGGTATATACATGGTCCAATGTAAATGGTGAGAAAAAGAGAGCGACTACTACTGTTCGTTGCGCTCCTCCGTATGTTTATAGACCAGATGGATCGGGTAAATGGGCTGATCATGAGAATTCAGTAGAAATGGAACAAGCTTTCAAATGGGGACTTCAAAGAGGTATGACACTATTAAAAAGGGATGGTATTTTAGTAAGCGAGGTAGACGATAGCATTTCAACATATTTAAAAACTGGGTATCCTAAGTCTTCGGATCCGGATCAGAATAAACCTACGCCTCCTCCAACTAAACAAGTTAGAAACTGGGAGTGATAAGATGCTATTTAAATGGGTAAATCATGAACGACTTACCAGGATTGAACAACTTCAGAATATTATTTATGATATGGGAATTGCTACTGCTGAACAGCTAATGTCGATAACAGAAATGAAGTATGATAATTTAAGGTACCATCTGCATAAAATAAAAAATTCCGGAAGGGATATGCTCAGAGTTTATTATTTACCGGCAAGATTAGGGGTACCAAAGAAGGCAGCCTATACGCTAGGGGCAGAAGCTATTCGGTTAGTCTGTCAGATGCGATCGGCTCCGGAAACGGCAAAAGTTATTACATCAGCCATGATGAGTCACCATATTGGAACGAATGATATTTTATTCAGAGCTAAAAATCATTGTGATAGTGAGCGTATATCGCAGATTGAGTGGTTCGGTGAAAAAATGTGTGCAGAAATGCTTTATATGGAACTCCTGGAGACTAATCCAGAAGAAGCTAATAAGCCTGGGTTTGGTAGACAATTAAGGCCAGATGCTAAACTAAAAATTGGCGAAATGCAGTACTTCTGCGAATTTGATAATGATACGGAAAATCCTAGAAGAATTGAAGAAAAATATCGTAAGTATATTGAACTACATGGAAAAATTAACTTTAAGTACCCTATCTTGTGGATAGCAACACATAAAAAAAGATGTTCGGTTCTGGAATCAAATTGGCACAGTTTGCTATCGTCATACACACATCTAAAAAGCCGGCCTCAATCATTATTTGCCGTAGCTGGAGAAGAAATAAAATACTATCCTTTCCGGAAAAGGAACACATAATCATCATTTAACAATGAACTAACATAGAACTAACAAATGACTAACAATAGACTAACGGTAATAGCTGGAATACCAGACAACACAGCATAAAGAAGAACCAACTTGTCTCCTACAGAGACATTATTTATTAACTATATTTTTTTAACCAAACAAACATAGTAGCAATATCATCATAAACTGAAAAATCTGGCGCTCACCTTCAACTTCGTGCTTACTCATTCATTCTAAAGAATAACCCATAAGCAATTTAAATATTTTATATATTCCTCTTGTGCATATTAAAAAAACGATAAATATTCAAAGAATTGGACCTAAGAAAAATACACATTTACATTGAAGAGGGGGTAGGGGGTGTCTAGCATGATTCGTCCCCTCTTCCCTGATCATTTCGATTGAAATGAAAGAGGTCCCGGAATAAACCGAGACCTCTTTCAAATGCTTACAAGCAAACGATTATATCGTCTATCTTAATCCATTGCCATTCATCCACCCCGATGGCCAGTTTAATCTCTCGCCTATACGTCTGAACAACTGTAACAATTCCACGTAGCTCAATATTTTGATACTCGTCAAACAGCCATATAGTTATAGAACGATGATCTCGGAAAGACTTAGCAAGCAGCTGCTCGATCTGGTGTATCTCTTGTTCGTCTAGATCGGGCTTTTTTTTCTTCGAGTAATCCTTTTTGCTCTCCTGAATCATCTCTTTATGTTGGGGCAACATCATACGGCTCGATTCCCAGAGTCCATTGCCTTGTAGTTTTTTGCTCATTTGTAATGACCTCCGATCTTGCTCGCCCGATCAATAGCCTGTCCTGCAGATGTCAGCGAAGCAGCCCTTAAAATTGCCGTATCTCCGAAGCGATCCTTGATACTGTCCATAACTTTATCAATTGCACGTAAGTGGTTTTTGTCATCGAATAGAGTGATTTGGTAAGTCTCAGCGGCAGTGAGCCCCGATAACGATATACCGACTCTGCGTACTGGCTGACGATCCCAATTGATATAAAATAACCTCTTTGAAGCTTCATAGACTTCTTGAGTTAGGTTTGTAGGATCCTCCAGTTTAGTCTGACGATGGAATCCTGTATGGTGGTCGAAGTCAGCTCCAGATATACTAAGTGAGACAACACTTCCCATTAATCCTTTTTTTCGGGCTCTCCTGCAAACCTCAGTACAAATGTCTTGAATTACAACCTCTATTTCCCACGCCTCTAGGTAATCCCTGGGAAGGGTCATTCCGTTTCCTATATCCTTCTGAGTGTTGTGGCTTACGGTGCTAACCGGGGAGTCGTCCATACCGTTTGCAACTCTCCAGATCACTTCACCATTAACACCCCATTTGCTTCTTAGTCGCCCTAAAGGTGTCTTTGCCAGGTCGCCAATTGTGTGAATCCCCATTTTATAAAGATGTTTTTCCATGCGAGATCCAATGCCCCACATGTCTCGGGTCGGCTTATGCCATATGTGCTGGTCTAGCTCATCTTTTTTTAGAAAGAAAATACCCTCTTCATTTTTTTTCGCAATCATGTCGCAGCAAAGTTTTGCGATGATTTTGTTTTCACCAATTCCAGCCCGTGCGTAGACGTTTGTCTCAATCAATATTTTAGTTTGAATTTGTCTAGCCAGGGCAAAGGGATCGTTATTATAGAAATGAAGTGAGCCTGTCACATCAGCAAAAAGTTCGTCGATTGAATATGGTTCTACAAGGTCTGTAAACGACTCGATTATTCTTTTAATCTGCATGGATGTTTGGATATATTTATGCATGTGAGGTCGCACGATAACTAGATCTGGACATTTTTGAAGAGCCTGCCATAACGCTTCTGCAGTTGTAACTCCGTAAGCTTTAGCCAAAGGACAAGCAGCTAGTATGATGCCAGATCTCCTGGCAGGGTCACCCGCTACCGCAAGTGGTCTATTTAAATACTCAGGATGAGCCGCCTTTTCTACTGACGCATAAAAGGACTGCATGTCGATAAGCATTATTGTTCGTGATTTTTTCACTTAATCGCCTCCGCAAAGTACGAACGTTTGTTTGTATTATATGCGAACGTTAGTTCTATATGCAATGGAAAAAAATAGCCACTCTGGCTTATGCCTCGGTGGTCTTTTTGTCGTCTATATATTCGATTAAGTCATTTACGCTCTCGATCCCTAATACTTCCATAATCTTCTCCAAATTTTCCACAGACCACCGTTTAGATCGGTTCTCCATCATATCGTCTATACTATTCCACCGTATCCCTGTGGCTTCGCTAAGTTGTCGAGCGTTCCAACGCTTTTCAAACATTACTTCTCTTAGTTTAAGTTTTAGCACGTCAATCACCTCAATCACAATATACATCATTTAACGTTTATATTCAACATGTAAATAGAATATATTCATCGTTTTAAGTTGACATACAACGTTTAACGATGTATAATTAAAGTATAGAAAGGAGGAGAACAAGAAACATGAAGGATTGGGTAACACTCCTAACGGCTATCACGGAGGCAAAGAAAAAAGGAACCAAACACCAGCGCCCACGCAAGTGAAAAAGTTCCTTCGGAGGGGTTACCGCCCCTCCACCCAATCTTAACATAAATGGTTTGTTATATACAATCTGCTGGCGAGCTTACGCAGGAGGGGAGTTACATGACTGAGATTATTCCATTGGACACAATGCTAATTCATCGATCGAATTCCAACAGTTTTGGAGGGACTAGAGGTAAAAATAGTGAAGCTTCATATCTTGCTTATTGCCAGAAAATACTCCAGTGGCCTATTGCAGAAACCAAGAAGGAAAAATTACTCAACGAAGCACATAAACGATACTCTGAGATTATTAAATATGAAGCGCAACATGTCAGCGTTATGGTTGCTGGACCAGCAAATTATAATGCACGTAGACTGGATAAAAGCGAACAAGTTTTGCGTCTATCCGCTGAATTTTGCAAATGGTTTGAAATAATCAAGAAGCAAGTAAACAACGGCACGATGGATGATGTAGAAACAATAGAGAATAGAAAAGTTTCCCGTCTACTCGAAATGATTACGTTCTGTGATAGCAAGATAGGATTCGACCCAACATCTGACCTAATGAAACTGGCATTCGCTGATAATGCAAAATTTATAAAGCTCTTTGAACAACTTCAAAGCAAATATAAATGGAGAAAAAATAGTAACATTTATAAGCTGTATCTTCGTTCCACATCTGGTGAAGTTCAAGAAATCAAAAAGGAAGTTGTTTTTCAAGACGACAATTTCTCTACCTATAAAGAAGGGGATCGGTACTATATTAACTTTGTCATGAAACCTAAACGTCAGTTAATCGTGGCACTTAGAAGCCGGGGCTGGTGGTGGAACGCAAGGGTAGGTGCATGGAGTACTTACTTAAATAAATTCAACCACGAATGGGTAAGCGGAATTAGCCAACAGTATGAAAAATACATATAGCACCGGGGCTTCGGCCCCCTAAGGGGGATAATGGATATGACTACAAAAGCAAAGTTAAAAGCAGTATTGAAGAAACTGAATGCTATAAAAGAAACACTCCCAATCGGAGAGCTAGAAAACCTTATTGGAGAGATTAAAAGTGAAATACTAGAACCAATTGAAGAAAAGCTTGATAATCTATCAGAAAAGGATCGCTTAACCGAAAAGCAAGAAGAACGTCAAAACACTTTAGAGGAAGAACAAAGCACCTGGGAAGATATTGTCTACGATATAGAGACTTTCAAAGAAACGATTGAGGAAATTGATAATCTTATAGAAGTTATCGAAAACATTGAATAACTACAATTAGGAGGGTGTAACAGTGGATAGATTTACACCCGTTGAACATTAATAATAAGAACAACAAAAGGCCCACCGACCAATTATGGTTAGTGGGCTTTTGAGGTATCGATATAAATTCGTGTAGGGATAATAGCAACTCATAGCAGCTCTCATAGATGAGTATCGATCGAATAGCCGGTGGAGAGCTGCAGGAGGTTTTTAAAGTACATGGATAGGACTGAAGCGGATCCAGGAGCGTCATGGAAGCCAGGATAACACCTGAAGAGAAGCAGCAGCCCTCATAGATGAGTATGGATCAAGCAGCCGGTGGAGAGCTGCAGGAGGTTTTTAAAGTACATGGATAGGACTGAAGCGGATCCAGGAGCGTCATGGAAGCCAGGATAACACCTGAAGAGAA
>NZ_RZNY01000044.1:10403-25058 GCF_003994475.1 Paenibacillus anaericanus
TAGATGAGTATGGATCAAGCAGCCGGTGGAGAGCTGCAGGAGGTTTTTAAAGTACATGGATAGGACTGAAGCGGATCCAGGAGCGTCATGGAAGCCAGGATAACACCTGAAGAGAAAAGCAGCAGCCCTCGTAGATGAGTATGGATCAAGCAGCCGGTGGAGAGCTGCAGGAGGTTTTTAAGTATTACATGGATAGGACTGAAGCGGATCCAGGAGCGTTCCTGGAAGCCAGGTTAAAGATTGAAGGGTAATCAGTAGCTCTCATGCTATGGATCGATCGAGCAGCTGGTGGATCTCATGAACAGAAAAAAAGACTTTCCAAGTGGAAAGTCTAACGTCTTCTTCGACCGGATTTTGGAGCAGGCTTTTCGGCCCATTCTGGATTTGTTTGTTTAACAAGAGTAATGTAATCCCTCATTACTGATTCAAGCAATTCTGCTCTACTGTATTGCAGGTGGGATCGGATGTTATCAAATTCATTTAATAGTGTTGTTTCAATTTCTGGTGTGATAACTGTATGTGTTACTGCCTTCGGTAACTTTTTTTGCTTTGGTTGTATAGTAAAGAGTGGACTGTCTCGAAGATCAGTACCTTTTTCTTCGGTTACTGTTACCTTTTCGTGAGTAATTACCTCATTATTCCCGACTTTTAAAATCGTTTCTGGATCTTCATTCTTTGTTTCCTTCAAATCACCTGGATTTGTTGGCGCATTTTGTTGTGACATTGATCTAAGCAAATCTCTTTTGTTGTTTCTTGCGCTATTTCCCGACATGTTTTTTCAGCTCCTCAACAAATGTGTAGTATTGTTCTAAACCTTCACGGTCATTGGCGTATTGTTCGGAGATTCCGGTTAAGGAAAAATCTTTGATACGGCTACGTCTTTTAATGATGGTGTCAAACATCAAATCCTTGTAATCTTCTTTTGCAAGTTCATAAATGTTCTTATCTGTAGTACTTCTCACATCCGACATAGTAGCGAGTATTCCTAGTATTTTCAAGTCAGGGGCTATAGCTTTCTCATATACACTGTCGGAAGAACAGAGTAAGTCTATAGTCTCTAAGTACCTTGGTAACGCATCCCAACAGAATGGCTCAGTTTGTAAAATTGGTATGGTAAAGTCACTAGCCACTAATGCATTGAGAGTATGTTCACCTAAATTTGGAGGTAAATCAAAAATTATGTAATCATAAAGATCTTCGAGGGGTTCCAGTGTTTCTTTTAATAATGTTAAAGGGTGTCCCTTATAATCCCTATATAGATATCTAGTCAGCGTAATCAAAGTATCTTCTGCAGGTAATATATCTAAATTGTCATCAACTTTATAGATGTATTTACTAGCATTCTTCTCCACTAAACCTTCAAGTACACTCTTCCCCTGAAAGTCATAAACACTCCTTCTACTGAGCAGATGTGTAAGGTTTCCTTGTGAGTCAAAATCTACTGCTAGTACTTTCGCTTCTTTGGAAAGTAGATGGCTTACAATTCCTACTGTAGTAGTTTTACCTACCCCACCTTTTTGTATTCCAAATGAAATTTTTATAGCCATATAAATACCTCCTATTTTAAAGTTCTATTAACTATTATATTACCAAAGTAAGTTTGTACATTCAATAGAAAAATTAATATTAATAATGAATATTTATTATTAAACTAAAATAGCAATTGTAAAAACTAAAATTAACATTTAATATTTAATATTACTATTATAATTTGATATTAAAAGTTAATATTACTTTTTGATATTAAATTATAGTATCGAAGATTGATTCTAAAAAATAATAGTGAAAGTTAAATTTTAATATAGATGTGTAATCAATATTAATAATATGAATTCTTAATATTGATGTTAAAAATAGATATAAGGAATAAGAATTGAATATAAAATTTAATTATAAAATTTATATATAAATATTAAATCTAAAATTGATAAGAACCTAAATTTGGGATTTTATTCAAATGTGTTGGAATGTAATAAAATGGTGAAAAATTTGTCGTAAATAAGAAAATACACCTATAAATTTATCGAAATTAGTAAAAAAAGACTAGCCTCCATTAGCAGATTGTGGCAAAATAGTGGTAAAGATTAACTAACTTAAATTTCGTGCTGTTTAAGTTAATTCCCAATATATCATTTGAAAGGAGTTGATAACAAATATTAAATACGTATTTTGTTAGCAGCATTTAAAAAAAATGTCGATTAAATTAAATGAGAGGGGCTTTGGATATGCCGGGAAGTGGGTGGATCTAATTGGGCGCAACAACAAGAAATAGGAATAAGAAAGACATAGGAGATGCAACATCTATTACCATTCCACGTGAATATCAAGACTGGATTACTGGAGAAAAAATTGAAGTTAGAAATGAACTTCTTTTGATGATTAATGAGGCCCTTGGCAAAAGAGGTTTTGTTCATCTGGTGATGACGGGGATATCGATGGTTGAGGAGAATCAAAGAGATATACGAAATCATAATATTGGTCATAAGGTAGAACAAGTTTCTATATCTGTAGCAAAGATAGAGACTTTAGTCAGAGGTTTATATGAAGCAAAAAAGACTGATTAAGATAACAGTAATCTTTTTTCTTCTTCAGGTATTTGGGGCTGCTTTGATGATGTTTGTTATTATCAGCATGGCGATGCAAGTTGTAACACTTCCACAAAGGGCCGTAAGCGAGGCAGCTGAGCAGGTTAAGGAATGGATATATGGCGGTGACGTCGATCTTTCAAACATTGATTTTCAAATTATAGCGGACAAGTGGCTCGGAGTTGCTGAATGGATTAATCCGGAGAATGACCAAAAGGAAGTCGGGATTCCAGCTCATGTTATTACGATGATGCAACAGGAAGATCTATTAATTCCACCTGAATTACTGATAGCTATTGCTAGTTTGAAGGGTAAAGATGATGTTAAATGGATTGAAAATATTGCTTATAAATTAGCACCAAGAGATCTAGTTTTTGAAAAGATTGAAGGTGATGAGGTATTAACAGGAATTAAAACTTACTTGGGAATATACGAATTCAGTTACTCAACGGGTAAAGTTAAAAAAGTTTCTTTTAAGGAGAATACTGAAATTCTCGACGATGTTCTTGGCTCGTTACGATTAAAAAAGGATAAAGATTTAATTCTATCAATTGTGAAGTCAATAGAACCTGGTTCCGGAATTAGTCCCGATCAAGGTTCAATAGAAATTAGTGGTAGTTACTTTGCATGGCCAATTGACCGTAAATATCGAATATCTAGTACATTTGGCGAGAGATATCATCCAATCGATAAAAAGTGGAAACTTCATGCTGGTACAGATATTGCTGTTCCAGAAGGAACAAAAATATACGCCGCTGCTGATGGAATAGTTGAAAAATCCACATTCTCAAAAGCTGCAGGAAATTACATAAATATAAAACATGACAACGGTTTTTCAACGAGGTATCTTCATTTAATTCGAAGGAACGTAAAGGTAGGAGATCGAGTAAAGAAGGGGGATTTGATAGGGCTTTCTGGAAATACGGGGAATTCAACGGGGCCACATCTACATTTTGAGATAAGAATGCCAAATGGTGATCCGGTAGATCCGGAAAAATTTTTGCCTGATATTTATTAAAAATAATAAAAAATAATAAAAATTTTATAAAAAATAGCAAAGGGACTGTGTGGAATGTTCACAAAGAAAATCTCAAGTTGGGCAATTTTACTTCTCATAATCCTTGGTGCATTTGGAGGAATAGGGAGTCTTGTAGGAGGTAACAGGGAGACAGAGCAAGAGTATGCAGATGTAAAATCATTCGCTGAATATATAGCAAAGCTATACATGACTGTAGACTCAAATATTGTACAAAGGAAAGATCAACTGCAGTTAATAGCACCAAGCATGGCAGAATTACTTACAAAATCAAAAGATACTCAGCAGTGGGTTCAGGAAGTCAAAGCTGGGAAGGTAGAACAGTATGACAGTAGTAGATACTCTGTATCTGTTGAAACATGGACAGTTGCATTAAAAAAAGTGAAGGAGGAGAAGAAGGAAGGAGAGGTAGAGAAGACAGCTAAGGATAATCAGGATGCACCAACCTATATACAAAGAAGATACACCATAGACTTGGACATTATTAGTAATTCGTTAAAAGGTTATGTCGTGTCAGGGTTACCGAAGATAAGAGAAATCCCTCTAGAAAAAATAGAGGTTCCAAAAAATGAAAATGTACTTGATGAACAGTTAATTTTGCCGATTATTGAAGCGACATTTCCGAGTATCTTTGCAGGGGGTGATATTAGTAACGTAAGTAACTACTTTACGGATGATGCAACAATAAACCCGTTTCCTGGTGGATACAAGTTTCAAAAGGTATTATCAACACAAATATTCAAGTCTGGGAAAAAGGATTATCGTGTTTTAGTTTTTGTAGAAGTTTTAGATCCGATTACAGATGTAACAGTAGGGCTTAAGGTGACAACTGATATGGTTGAAAATAACGAAAAATATTATTTGAAAAATGTGTACTAGGAGACCTTTGAAATGAATGGGAAAGTACATGGATCAGCAGGGATATGTTTGTCTGGTTATCTGTTAGTTCAATATCCACCTGACTCCTTTGTAGTGGCTACAGCAAGTATAGTAGGTGGCGCATTCTTCGCTTTATTATGTGACATTGACCACCGTAGATCATCATTATCACTTCAACCAGGCATGAATATTTTATCAAAATTCATCTCAGTGTTGTTTAAGCATAGGGGATTTACACATTCATTATTCGCTGTTGCTTTGATATTTTTTTATCTTAGGTATAGCCACTTCAAGCCGATCATCATATGGACTTGGGTGGGTACATTTCTATCTCATATTATTTTGGATATGTTCAACGAAGAGGGCGTTCAATTGTTTTGGCCGCTACCTTACCGTATTGCCTTGTTACCAAATTTATTATCAGTATCTAGTCAGCCTTATTCGATTATCCAAAATATCTTATTCATTGTATTTCAAACTCTTGGGACGATCTTCTGCTTGCATGCACTGTTTACATTATGTCTACAGGTAGGCGAATTAAAGTTCTTAGGAGATATATGGTATCACTTTATTGTTCCGTATTTAACACTAATTTTAGGAGGAATTTAAATGAGTATTTTTTCAGAGTACGCAATCACTGGAATACCCTTATTAGATTCGATTTTCACATTAGTCATCAAACTGTTATTTGCATATTTTTTGGTCATCATGCTTGGGAAGCTGATTGACAATTATAAGAAGGGAAACACAGCCCAGTTTTTCGTTAATTTTATAGTTGGAATAGCCTTGCTATTATTGATCATTGGCCCGGATATAATTGCTGGTTGGGCAGGCCAGCTAAAAACGAATTTGCCGAAGTGATTAAATTATGTACAGAACTTATGTAAAACTATTTCGTGTTAAACCGGAAATTACCACATTGGGTACAGGAACAAAAGTAATACGACTGCCTAAGGAATATTGGATTACAGCAGATGTAGGGATAATTACATTTGTAATTCTCCCTATAATCCGGTTCACTATCGCACCAATTTTATCATCGATATTGGGAGCTCATTCATTGGGTCCAGCACTAGTAAGTCCAATCAACTGGGTTTTAGCTTTTATCGTATCTTTTTTAATTGCAGTATACCTGCGTAGGTACGATCCGGAAGGTAAGTCAGTTGTTAAATGGGTTTGGGACTATACCAAATACTTTATTCAACCCAAATGGTCTGATGGTTGGACGAAGTGTAAATATGATAGAACGAAAATTGATTTTTCAATACAAGCTCAAGCTTATCAGACACAAAGAAATATCTGTGGTAGTTTACCAGCTGAAGGACAAGGGATAAAGAAGTTTGCATTATATAAACCAGCCAATATTGTGATCAAACGGGGAAAGGTGAAATTTATTGAGGGGAAAAACTATGGACCAGGTGTTTATGAAGTACAGGGAAATAGAATTTCTCGAATATCGGACCTACCAAAAAAAAGACGGGAGGGGAAACATGAATAATGATGCCAATTAGTCTAATTGATGAAAACAGAGTATTTGATGATAAGGGAAATCCTTACGCTTACTTTATCCTTGAAGGCTCCTCATACGCTTTTGTATCTTTGCAAAGAAAAGTATCTGAAATCCGTCGAACTGATACTGCACTAATGGCGGCAATAGGAGAGTACGATATATTTCTACTTTCTCGTCAATACTCAGCGGAACAGATCGGTAACAGTATTCAAAAGTACTCTCCAGAATCTTGGTGGAAAAAACAAGTTGATTTAACAAAAGATTACTTAGAAAAGGAGTTACCTTTTGATAGATTGAATGTAATTTGTTTCCCTCTGAAAAATGACCTCAAGAGCGAATACGGTGTGCTGCCAGTTCTAAAGGGAGTTTGGGAAGGCGTTAAATCGATTAGAGATAAGGCAAATATTTTCGACTCAACGATTACATTATCTAAAAGTGATATAGATGAGGCTTGTGTACAGTCCGAAAAGTTACTCAAGTTACTGACTTTTAAAAATCTAAGGCCAGCGACATTCGAAGAAACAGAATGGTGTTTGAAAAAGGGATATTTTCGAGGTATCAAGGATCCTGATCCTATAATACCTAATCCATTTCCTTGTCATATTATGACTCAAGGAGACCAACGTATTCGTCCTAATCGTGCGGTATTACTAACATTAACAGAAGGGAAAATGAATCAACTAGACAAACACATAGAAGTTCATCATGGAAACAACGAAATTTCATATCAAGCCTTCTTACCAGTACTTGATGTGCCTACTGATTTTAATGAAGATAATCCGACCGGAAGAGAATGGATTTATGGGGTCATGGAAAGACTTAGTTTTCCTGTAGATTGTGCTATACACGTTCGTATGGAAGCGCATAGTGTGGCTAAAGCGAAAGTCGAAAAGAAAAATAAGAGGGCGAAGGAACAGGCTAAAGAATGGCGCAAAGGTGGATCTGAAGATAGTGAAATGTTTGGGCAGTATGAAATACCAGAGGAGTTGATGGATAACCTTGAGCAAGTTGATGAACTCTGGAAAAAATTTAGAGAAAGGCAACCGTTAGGCTTTATCAAGGCAGTATTTGCAGTTGGGGCAGAAAACTTGGATTTGTTAAATAGTCGTATTAAAGATTTAAAAGATTACGCAAAAGATAAGGAAGTAACATTAAGTCAGCCTACTGCTGAATCCAAACAATTGTTCCAGGCATTTTATCCCTTTGGTGAAGTACTTAATACAAACTATGAAATGGCTATGGATCCTGGTGTACTCGCATCGGGAGTGCCCTTTGGGGTTCGAAAACTTGGAGATCCGATAGGGTTTCTATTGGGAAGCCTTTTAACGGGTAAGTCGGTATTTATGGACCCGGTTAGACCAATGACAACTCTGAACCGATCAGGTGCCGTTTTAATTGCAGGAATTATGGGAGCAGGAAAAACATATCTCATGAAACTTTTGATGGCTTATCTTCTAATGTGGGGAGCGTATGGATTTACCAATGATCCTAAAGGAGATTGGAAGGTATTCTGTGAGCATCCTAAGATTCGATCCATAAGTCGTGTTATCTCATTCACACCAGGATCAAATACATTTTTTACTCCCTTTAGGCTCGGTCAGACTAAAGAACAGTGTTACGATGCAGCATTAGGGATATTGGAAGTAATACTTAATAAGAAAAACGACGAATATCGAAATTTGGTCATTATTGAGGCGCTGAATAGGGTATTCAGAACAGAAGTATGGGATATGTATCAATATTTTGATGTTATTAAGGATATAGCTAATAATCATAAGAATCCTAAAGATAGGGAACACGCAGAGTACATAATGCGTTTTCTAAAAACTCTTCCTTCTCATGGTATTGGGAGAATGATTTTTGGACGTGATGACGGAAAACACATTTTCGAGAATAAGCGCTTTGTTGTTACAATCACACGTGGGTTAACACTACCTGATAAGGGGATTCCACGTGAAAGTTGGAATCTAACGGAATCTCTTTCAGTAGCAATGATGTTTGCTATTATGACTTTGGCGTTGAGGTACCTGACGAGTCTTCCGCAGACAACACTAAAAGTGTTAGCTTGGGAAGAATATTGGTTTCTAAAGACATTTTCAAAAGGGGTCCAGTTGTATAATGAAGCCTTGCGTCTGTCTAGAAGTGAGAAAATGGTTGTAATAATGGCTTCTCAAAATGCTACAGATGCAAAAATGCCAACAGGCGATGATGAAGAGGATATAACGGGGATGTTCGGATGGAAATTTATGCTCCGTATGGATTCACCAACGCAAGTGAAATTTGCATTGCATGAATTAATGGATATGCCAGAAGAACGGCCAGAAGACTGGATGGAAACTTTCTCGGAGATCTACCGAGATGGGATGGGATTGGTACGTGATCCAGAAGGAAATGTTGGTGAATTGCAAATCACTGCACTGGATGAGGAACTGAGTAAATATCTTGGGTCCACACCGCCTGACTAAAGGAGCATCAAAAATATGCGAACAAAGTTATTTTGGAGCAGCTTGATACTTGTATTCACTACTCTTCTAATGTCTACAGTCACTCATGCTGCAGCTGAAGAATGGTTTCCACCAATTGAAGGATTTGATCACTCACCAATAAGTAATTATAGTTGGGATCCACCCAGCGGTTTATTGGGAAGTCTTAATCCATTGTATATTTTTGCAATAGTACTTTTTTTACTCATAGTATTTTTGTACAGATTCGGGTTGATGTTCTTTGATTTTGGGAAGAACCCAACGGTTCTATATAGTCTATTAGATACGGCTATGGAGATGGTTTCAAGTAGACTTTGGGATATCATTATGTATTTCTTGGGATTCTTCATTGTCATTGGCATCTTCTTTATGATTCAAGATTATCGACGTGGTAATCTTGCGAATATAGGGAAGAGGGTTGTTAACTTCGGTTTAGCGTTTATTATTGCAACTGCAGTTGTATCCCTTTCCGGTGCGGTGATAATTAAGGCTAATGAAGCAACTCAGTTACTCGGTGAGCAGATTTCAAGTAAAATACTTGGCTCTGACGATTCAAATCAAGTATCACTCTATACCTCTGCTTGGAATGCCGTGATTGAATCCCCGTTCGGAAGAGGAGAAGTAGGGGATCCAAATATTACGGTCACAGCAGCGGAAGCAGCGGAATTATCAGCAAAAACAAAAACAACGGTTGAGGCTGGAACTAAATGGTCATCGTTAATTTTATCATTTCCTCAAGAGTCAGACGAAAGATCAGACATTGTAGCTAGTTTTGAACAGTGGCATGAAGAAGAGTATAAAACCGCCTTTTCGTCGGGAAATCGTTTCTTAATATCTCTTTTTATACTGATCGTTGGTATCGTAGGGTTTGTATTCTTTTTGGTGTTTGGCATCATATTTCTAGGATTGTTCATAACATTTGTTCTGATTGTATTAAGTGCAATGGTGATGATTCCAATTTCATTTACTCCTTTGGATTCTTCATTTCTTTTAATGAAATGGGGAAAAATGTTTGGGTTCATACTTGTAGCTACAGTTTCAGTCCAGGTCTATGTAACTTTCTTTATTATCCTGATCGATTTAATTAGTACCGTACCTGATATGCATTTTGCTCTCTCCTTATCTTTAATAACTATTATTTTTCTGCTCGGAATTGTACTGTTTTTCTTTTTATGTAACAAGATGTTTGGAGGAAAGGCACGAAGAGGGTTTGATAGTTATAAAAGAAGTCGGAGAAATAAAAAAGAATCAAATATAGCGGAAGAACAAGACAAGGATTTTAATAACGATCGTAGCAATAATCGGAGACGAGGAAATATAGTCAAAGGGGATCGTATCGATAAATGGCAAGATAGTGTAGTTAGTAGGGAAAGTAGTAACGATCGAGTAAATCCTGACAAAGAGGCGACAGTTGAAACAGGAAAAAGAAGACTGGTCAGAGATCGTAGTGTGGATCGAATAGCAAGCAAAGATAGAATTAGGGACGCTGGTGATAAAGAAACTTCCACTCAACAAGAACCAGAGCAAACAAGAATACCTGGAACACTAAAACGTTCAAACAAAGCAGGTAATCCTGACAAACTTGGAAAGGAATCACCTCAAGGAAATGCGGGGAGATTAACAAGAGCTGATGCTCCTAAGGGAAAAGATACGACATTATTGGTGGATTCAGGGAAAAAAGTAGGCCCGACAAATCATAATGATAGTAATGATCGAATAGAGAGAGAGCCGGTGAATTCGGGAAAAATAGTAGGCTCGACAAATCAAAATGATAGTAATGATCGAATAGAGAGAGATAAGCAACATGATGCAAAGAGTTCACCTGGTATGGCTACTCCTAATGAAGAGGCAAAACTGGTTCCTAATAAAAATCCTAATAAGAGTAAACCTACAGATTCCAGTGCGGCTCCTAGAATAAAGAGACTAACTAAAAATGAAAATCGAACCAATCAGTCGTCTGCAGGAAGAAGTAATTCGAATGACGTAGACAGAACTGCAGATGTAAAGAGGGGGCCAACTTCAGATACCAATATTTTAACACCTAAAAAAAGTAGTGAACGATCTGATAGAAACGATCAAGTTAGAAAAGATAGTTCTTCATCATCAAAAGAAGCTAGAGTAACGGGAGGTCAATCATCCTCTACCTCTACTAATGTGGAGAGAACTGATAAGAAGCCCTTTTCAAATAATATAACTGATAAGAGTGATGGTTCAGGACTAATAAAAAGATTGACTAGAAGTGCTCCTCTCACAAAAAAGGTCAAGAATCAGGAGTCTGGGAATACGACAAAAAATAAAGACAGTCTAGGTGATGATAAACGATGACACAACGAATATCAGTATGCCGTATTTGCGGTAGGCGCTTAACGAATCCAAAATCAATTAGTGTTAGCATGGGTCCCGTTTGCGTAAGGAGATTTGGAGTGATTTTTGAAGAAGCATTACAGTATGCTTCGAGTCTTGGTCGTCAGTTAGATGTAGGACTGATAGAGAATGCTGCTATATTATCTTCACAAGCTGCCTATAGACAACGCTTGCGTGGTCAGACGCAACTACCTTCTACACATAATGTTGAGGTCATGTCACGAACTCTAGGGCGAATGGAGGAGGTGCGTGTTGAGGTTTGTGATGGTAATCATGCTCAGGTAATAACTAGCCGAGGTAATACTTATGATGTCACTGAAACCTCATGTACCTGTCCGGACTTTAGATACCGATTGCAGGGTACAGGTGAATCGTGTAGGCACATGGAGGCCCATAGGATTGCTAGAGGCCAAGCTGTATCACCATCGACGCAGTTACTCAGAGATCATCTTGATGAAGAAGCAAGGAGACAAGCCAGAAGGTCTTTTGAATTTGTTGATTGGCGTGAACAAGAAGCGAGAGAAGGCGTGTTAGAAGTATGGAGGGAAAACAAAGCCTTTGATGGAACTTTTATTTCAGAAGATAATGCTGCATGGGAAGATTTATTATCAAAAGCAGGTAATGAGTGGGAATACAAATATGAAAATGTTTTGGGTGGAACAGGTAATTCGTTTGGTATAGAAATTGAATTTGAACTTCCATATAACATTGATAGGGTTGAAATTGCAAATGCTCTACATGAAGCTGGAATATTAGATACGGCAAGAATCAACGGCTATCATTCTACAGGAGGAAGACCAGGGTTTTGGAAGTTAGAAAGGGATGGAAGTCTTCAAAATGGATTAGAGTTAGTATCTCCGATTCTTTTTGATAGACGTGAGACATGGGAACAAATTGAAAAGGCAACAAGAATATTAAGAGAAAAGGGAGCTACTGTTAACGAACGCACGGGTGGGCATATTCATATTGGTATTGGTCCACTTGATCATAAAACTTATGCATGGCAGCGTCTATCACGTATTGGATTAGGTTATGAAAAACTATTCTACAGAATGGGTGGAGCCGACTCTGAAGCCTATCGAAATGGGACTCATGGTCGACATAGGGGGTCAAGGTATACGATACCACTGAATAATAATAGAATCAGACGTATTAGAGGTAATGAAGATGCTGCAGAAGCTAGAGCAAGACTCTCGGAATCACGTTATTCCTTATTTAATGCAACAAATGTAGATAACGTAAATTCTAAGCCCACTATAGAAATGAGATATCCAAATAGTACATTAGATCATTTACAATGGCAGGCTCAAATTCAAGTTGCTAATAGTATCGTACACCAGTCAGCTGTTATTAAAAATACTTCACCACAAAGCAGATTTACTCCAGGATTGACGGATCGAGCAAACCAACTTAGATTTGAACATTATTGTACAGAAACAACAGAGAGGGAGCATTTCAGAAAGTTCTTAGATGTTGTTGGTAATCAAGAGGATCGACTAGCGGCAACTTGGCTTTTCTTACGTGGGCGTGCTTGAATTTTCACATTAACGAAATTATTTATTCTAAAGTGTAGAAAATTTTTACACGATAGTGTAAAATACAATTAGAAAAGATTGGAGGAATAGAGATGGGAACATGGCTTGTAGGTAATACCCAACCATCCAAGAAATACTATGTTGAAACCGAAAATGGTCGGCGTGGAGAAGCAGAAGGAATATCAGGTATTTTTAACCTTATTATCGATCCTGGATACTCTGAGACTGAAGATATTAGTACTAAGGCCTTAATGTGGATACTGATTTTAAGGCAGAATGCTATATCTTTAGCTCAATTCGGACAAAGGGCAGATGTATATGATGGATTAGGAAAGGTTTTTTCGAATTATGAACAAGAGGGTGATTTGGAGTTTGGAGATGAAATGCCCCTTCTACTCGATGCATGGAGTGAAGAAACAACTATTGCATCTTTGTTATTTACAGGATTTATACAACTATATGTAAAAGACAATTCCCTGCAGGGATACGAATTACTTTCGCCCGAAAAAATGGAGGGGGCTTATCCTACCGATTTCAAGCCGCCCCACCAAAGAGAAAATTAATGTTTTTTAGCCATTAGTTTTAGAATAGCTAAGATATGTTCTTGATCTTTCATTGCTAGTTGTCGAAATAAAACAAGCATATCAATTTCTTCTACAGTTGGAGTGAATTCACTAGGGTATTCAAAAAATATATCCCAGAAATCAATTCCTACAGACGTAGCCCACCTAGTTAATGATTTTATTGTTGGCTTTCTGTTATTATTTTCCCACTCTGAAAGTGTTGCGATTGATATTCCGGATCTTTCATGGATTTTTTGTAGTGTAAAATCTCTACTTTTTCTTATTGCACGTAGTCTTTCCCCGAGATTCAATGGGAGGTTCCCTCCTAATAATATTTAATAAATTTATGAATTAATCTTCGCAAAAAAACTAAAAAGGAGACACTTGTTTTTGCTAAAGTTATCATTTTTGATAAATATAAATTTAAAAACTATTAAAATTAATAATTAAATGTCTTTTTTTAGTATTAATTCTGATTCATGGGTAAAAGCCGGAAATTATTAGAGGTTCAATCAAAAGCAAAGGAGGGGGAACAATGATTGCGGTCTTAGTATCTGAAACATACCGGGAGCAAGTTAATGAAGCTTTAATAGGGACTAAGGTTATTTATGAGCACTACGGGAAATTGACTTGGACGGATCTGGAGTTATGTATCCAACGAATAAGAAATATGGATGAGGTCGATTTGCTAATTCTGGACACTAACATTACAGGTCAACCTCAGGACATTGTAAAAGCAGTTAAAAATTATCGCCTTGTCCGTGAGTACGAGAGAGTTTTAGTGATTATTCCGGATGATATGGAACTGGCAGAATCATTAGCGGCGCTCCAGGTGTATGACTTTGTTGTTAATTAAATAAGTGGAAAGGAGGGGCTTTCTTGTCACAAATATCGCAAAGAGATCATCTGAAGAGGCTAGTTGGTGTCAGTTATGGTCTTGCCAGTGACTACATATTTAAAAATTCAAATGATTTGAACCAAAATGAAAAAACACTGCTGAAGACGGTAGGGGAACTTGCTCTCAATGAAGTGATTGAAGAGGAAACGAAAGAGGATGAATTACAAATTGAAATCTTCTCTTCAAGTTGCTTCTTAGGCTCATTTCCTTACAGTGAGATATTTAAAAACCGCTCGGTTATAACTCAAGGTACAGCAATAGAGATAAACGAGAAAACTTATGCAGTAAATAGTATTTCTTTAACCGCTGACAGACAAATAAAAATGGAAGTGTTTAGTAGAGTCAACCTACTATAAATGATTCCCATAGAAAGGAGTTAAGCGTGGAAATATATACATTGTTACGGTCAACTAGCCTGGTAAATAAACTTATCAAAAAAATTGATGTTGTAAGTAACGTTGGTAGCAAAGGACAACTAGAAGAAATATCAACCGGTGAAAGAAACTTAATTTTTATTGTAGATCCAATGCTGTTTTGGTATGACACTGCGATTAAGACATTAGAAGCTAATCAGACTCCATATATCATCTACAACGGCGATTTAGATGAAATTCAGGAAAATATAGATAAGCTATCTCAAAATATAGTGATTTCGGACTTGGCAGACTCTTTACGATTTAGGATAGAGAATCCATTAACTGAACTTAGTTGGCGTAGGGAATTAGCAGGAATTGAAGACGAGGAAGAGCTGCAAGTACCGAATTATGGAGCAGCCGTTGAGCTGGGAGATAACGAGGAAGAG
>NZ_RZNY01000045.1 GCF_003994475.1 Paenibacillus anaericanus
GGTGGATTGGAGTGTCCAATTGGATTAGGGGGCTATATAGCTAGTTCCGTTAACGATAGAGGCTTTCGGTGAGAAGGGATAACTGCTCAATATGTTCAAACGCTGTCTCCAGGCAGATGGCCCAGGGCAATAAAACGAGACGTTTTGTGCAAATCACACTCCGCCCATTCAAGAAAGCGGTGACCGAGACATTTCATTCTGATGGTGTTTTCAAAAGGATTTCAAAAGGATTTCAAAAGGATTTCAAATAACATTGACATATAACTACCTATGAGTAAAATGGGGACTACAGATAGATTTCCAAAGGAGTGCATCCAGATTATTACTGCTCATAAGGGTAGACGAAAACTTTCGTCTCAACGCAAAAATTTGTACATCGCAACCACAGAAGGGATCTCTACATCTCTTTTTCAGGCGCTACTTGGAGGCCCCTTTCTCACTGGGTATTTGTTGTATTTAGGTGCAGACTCAAGTGTCATAGGTTTTGTCCTTTCGATTACAACCTTGTTCAACATTGTGCAAATTTTCATCGCATTTCTGGTTCAGAAATTACAGGCTCGTAAATGGACACTTGTAATATTTATCGCGCTTCAAAGGACGCTATGGGGTGCCACAGGACTTATTCCTTTTGTATTGAGTAAAGAATGGTGGGTACCTGTTTTTATTGTTTTGTATGCTTCTGCATTCTTGTCGAATACCGTGATCAATGTACTGTGGACTTCGCTATTAGGCGATATAGTACCTGCGGGGGTTAGAGGGAAATATTTTGGGATCCGTAACACGATTACAAGCGCTTTGGGAAGCATTGCGATTTTTGCCGGAGGTAAACTATTAGATAGTTATCCTGAGAGTACAGGGTTCTTAATCCTGTATATCCTAGCATGGTTTTTTGGGATTATGAATATTGTTACGTTCTGCTTCTATCCGGATATCCCCTTCGAGAAATCGACAGAGAACCGGATCATGCCGATGATAAAGAAAACGTTTCGGGATAAATCATTTATAAATTCTACTATTTTTCTTGCCTCATGGTTATTTTTGCAGACGTTAGTTGTACCGTTATTCTCTTATGTCATGCTCGATTTATTACATATTAATTATCAGACCGTCTCATTATTAACTGTTGTTCAGACATTCTCCATGATGTCGAGTTTGTATGTATGGGGGAACCTGAATGCTAAATACAGCAATAGAACATTACTCTTCTGGACATTGCCGATCATAGCTGGCTCTTGCCTCGCGTGGGGACTCTTATCGTTCATTCCCGTTCTTCCTGTATTGTTTCTTTCACATATCTTGTTTGGAATTGGCGCGGGGGGCTTTAATCAATTAGTATTCAATTTTACAATCGGGGATACTCCGAAGAGTGAACGACCTATGTTTATAGCGATGTTTGCTGCGATCACAGGTGTGGCAACTTTCTTTGGGCCGATGATTGGTGGGCAATTATTTAAATTAATGAAGGTCCTCCCGGACTGGGTTCAGCAGTTTGGTTTCCAGACGGTTGTAGGGTTCGTTATGCTGATTGTAGCGTTGACATTTGGTCGTCGAATACTCAAAGAGGCAAAGTGAGTGGCGGTCATGCAGAGATTTTGAACATAACTTAAGGGAAGCACAGTGGTCTCCCTAAATACGAAATGGGCCTTAGAAGTAATTCTAATGGCTCATTTTTATGCAATGTATAATGAAGTAATCAGGCTTGTAGATAAAAGGAGGACAAATGGATAAAATTCAATACTTGTCACAATTCAATCTTCTTCATTCACTATCCATGGAAGATTTGATAGAAATGGATCAACTAACTTCGATTACCACTATTCCGAAACATACAATTATACAAACACCTGAAACTTTTTCTGAGGGGCTTTATTTTGTGAAAAAAGGGAAGGTGCGCCTGTACAAGCTAAATGCCGAAGGTAAGCAATTTACTTCAGATATACTTAACGAGGGAAATGTATTTGGCGAAATGAATATTATCTCATTCGGTACGCGGGATAGTTATATTGAAACGATAGAAGAAAGCGATATTTGTCTGATGAATAAAGATAGATTTGAACTTTTTTAATTCAACGACCTCGATTTATGATGACTTTATTAAAAGTATTGAGTGATCGAATTATTAGTATGAATCAATTAACGCAAAATCTAGCCTTAGGAAATCTACACGATAAAATTTTACATGCACTTTTTCAACTGTATGATCAGTTTGGGCTTGAGAGTGATGATGAGTATCAGAGGATCGATTTCCCACTTACGCATCAAGAGATTGCTAATTTAGTTGGAGCAACTAGAGAAGCCATAACTGTCGCGTTACATGAACTTGTGAAAGAAGGAGTCATTAAGACAGGATTTAAAACAATCTCCATCCATCGAGAAAAACTCCTGGAAAGGAATATAACTTAGTTGGTTAGTTGTAAGCCACATTACATCTTTCTAATGAAAGTAAAAGTATCGTATACATAGGGCTCAAAACCATAATCAGTGCCAGACTACAGAAAGTTCGTCTTGTAACATTCATGGTAACTGAGTTCGACTGTCGATTTCACATGCATATTAACTTGAGAAATTCCTGTTAATTTATCCACACAGTATTACTTTCATGCCACATCAAGTACAGCTATCTAGGTTGGCTCATGCAAACTTACGAAAATTGTAAGTTCATTCAGGTTATCATACAAGCGAAGGAAGAGATCTATGGAGTATGAACAGGAACAGGGTATTCTGTATGGCGAGGCACTGTCACAGCGAAAAGGTGCTCGAAAGATAAGTGATATTCCGGATGAAGTGGTCAATTTACTCCAGAAGGGGCAGCTACAAACGGTGAACTTAACAGAATGGTTGGCTGTTGATCATATAGTCCTGCTACAAACCGTTTTTAATGAACTCGGCATGCAACAGCAAGAGTCTGAGCCAATATTACAAAGGCTGAATGAGTCAAACGAAAAGAAGACTATGAAAATAATACCTGCAATAGCAGCAGAATGGCTCAATCTGATGGCTCTTAAATCAGAAGAGGAAAGTTCACGAATCTACGATACGCTGTCTACCCATCTTTCAGACAGTGTTCGCTGTTGGGCTGCTTATATCATCGGACTAGGTCAAGGCGTAAGTTTAGAAAAGAAATTGATAAGCATTAGTCCATTTGCTGCAGATTCGCATTTTGGTGTGCGGGAGATTGCCTGGATGGCGCTGAGGGAATCGATCTCCAAGGAATTAAAGAAATCGATAGCGATATTAATCGCTTGGGTAAGTGATGAGGATGCAAATATCAGGAGATTTGCCATCGAATCAACACGCCCACAAGGCGTTTGGGCTAAACATATTACGGAGTTAAAAGAGAATCCCGATTTGGGACGCTCACTTCTAGAAATAGTCAAATCCGATCCGGCCAAATACGTTCAGGACTCTGTGGGAAATTGGTTAAATGATGTAAGTAAAACTAATCCTGATTGGGTGCTACAGATTTGTGATGAGTGGTTGGTGACTTCGGATACAATAGAAACGAAGCGAATCGTGATCAGGGCGAAGAGAAGTATATCAAAAAAGAATTAAAGGCTAGATCGTACAGGCCACCCTACCAATTATTTCTTATTGGTAGGGTGGCCTATTTGTGTTGGGCCTTGATAAAGAAAGAAGAGTTGTCCTATCAAAATGTCAGGTCTCTTAAAAATCACAGCGCAAATGGGCATATCTTTGAAAGAAGAGAATATGAATATACAATAATAATCTTTTTGAAGAGGATAGCAATACATCAATTAGTTAGGAGAAATGAATCGATGGAATTCGAACTAGGCAGCATTATGAAACTAGTGAAACGTAGGTTATTGTTCATTATTGTTTTATGTATTGCTGCAATGGGACTCGCCAGTGTGGTTAGCTACTATGTTATGAAGCCGAAATATGAGGCGACAGCTTCAATTCTTATTCAAGGGGACAGGCAGCAGAAAGCTATCAATGACATTATGGCGGGACAAAAGCTGGTTACAACCTATGGGGAGATCATCCGAAGTAGCAGGATTGCGGAAGAGGTCGTCAGAAGGCTTCAACTAGAGATGACACCGGAAAAACTGCTCGAACATGTCAAGACAAGGACCAATAGCGAGTCCCTGTTGACGACCGTAGTAGTGACGGATTCAAACGCGAAGCGGGCAACCGATATCGCCAATACCTTTGGTGAGGCCTTCAATGAAAATATCCAATCGATTATGGGGGTAGAGAATGTTGTGTTTCTTGACCGAGCTAAAGTTCCTACCGAGGCGATTTCACCTAAGCCAATCTTCAATTTGGTCGTGGCGTTCGGATTAGCTCTGATTGCCGGAATCGGGATATCCATCCTTCGTGAATTGATGGACAAAACCGTGAACAGCGCTAAAGACATTCAGCTTGATTTGCAGCTTCCTCTTCTGGGAACGGTGGGTAAATTGAAGCTTCGTAAACGGCGGGCTAAGCCGAAATCCAAATCAGTTGAAGGAGTCAGCATATATGAAGAAGAAAGCGCCAAGATTGTATTGCCTGGAACAACCGAAATCAGCTAATGCAGACCTGTTCCGGTCTATAAGGTCGAATATCCGCTATACCCGTGTTGGTGGAGAAATCCGGTCCATATTGGTTACAAGTTCACTCCCAGAGGAAGGGAAGTCAACAGTCGCCATGAATCTGGCTATTGCGATGGCGGAAACGGGAAGGACGGTGTTGCTGATCGATGGGGATCTACGCTCGCCAACCGTGCATAAGGCATTCAATTTAACGAACTGGGTTGGACTCAGCAGTATTTTGGTAGATCAAACCCGGTTGGAAGAATGCATTTATTCTATACAGGATGTCCAAGGACTTTCTGTACTGACATCAGGTCCCGTCTCACCCAATCCGGCAGAATTACTCGGATCCGAGGGAATGAAGGAATTATTTGCGGAACTGAGTGAGCGATGGGACACGATCGTCATTGATTCCTCGTCTGTATTAATGCCATTCTCGGACGTACTGACTTTGGCTAGAATGACCGAAGGTGTGTTGCTTGTTGTGAAATCCGGGAAAGTACTGCAAAAACACGCTATTGCTGCGAAACAGCTACTTGAGCAACAAGGAGCGCATTTACTTGGAGCGGTATTGAATCATGGAAAGAACAACAAACGCCAAAAGATCCGCGGCGAAGATTTTGCGGTTTGGGCTTCTTCCTCAGGAATAGGTTGACACGATATGTCATTAGCTTCTCTTCGTTACTTGTTTGGGAATATCACTTACGCAGGCGCACAGTTCGTCATTGTGATATTGCTCAATAAATTCGGATCACCGGAAATCGTTGGGCAGTATTCGCTTGGGTTAGCGGTGACTGCGCCCATCTTTATGCTGTCTCATCTACACTTGCGATCTGTATTGATCGTTGATACATCTGGGAAATACGTTTTCGGAGATTTTTTTGGCCTCAGGCTTGTGACGACGGCAATTGCCTTCACAGTCGCAGCAGGCTTCTGCATAATAAGTGGCTTTGACTGGAAAACAGCATTGGTAATTTTCTTCATCAGCCTGTATAGGATCGTTGAATCGGTCAGCGATATTTTACTAGGAATCGTTCAAAAGCAGGAGCGGCTAGATCAAATCTCGATCTCAAGAGCTGCTAAAGGCTTGTTCTCCATACTAATTTTCACGGTGGTATTCATCCCTACGCAGAGTCTCATTCTCTCATTATTTGTGATGATACTCGGATGGCTCGGTATTACTACCTTTTATGATGCCCGCAAAGCGAGAGCGTTCACTTCGCTCGTACCCATCTTTAACAAAAGCACACTACGGCAGTTGTTGATCGTCAGCTCGCCACTAGGTATTGTGCTCGCGTTGATGTCGCTAAATACGAATATTCCGATGTACGCAATTTCTTATTTTAAAGGGGAGTACGACTTAGGGGTATACGCTTCATTATCCTACATGATCGTTGCCTGCAATGTTGTTGTAACCGCACTAGGAGAAGCCATAACACCACGCCTTGCCCGTTGGCACTCCGCTGGGAGGCACAAGGAATTTGTCTCTTTACTCAGTCGGATGATCGCTATGGGTTTAGGGATGAGTGCGATAGCATGTGTGATCGGTTGGATGTTCGGCAAGCAACTGCTAACCCTGCTATATAGTACTGACGTTGCGCAAGAAATAGGGTTGTTTCGGTGGTTGCTCGTCTCGACTTTGTTGGTGTTTGTTTCTTCTTACTTGTGGTACGCCATTACAGCCACGGGGAATTACAAAGCGCAAATCCCTTTGTTTCTATGCACAGCGGTGACGAATGGGATAGCCTGTCTTCTACTCGTACCTGCATACGGGGTAATAGGTGCTGCGATGGGGGCCAGCTTGGGATTATTTGTACAGATGATTGGGAGCGTGGTCGTGTTATCTCATGTGATCGGCCAAGCAAGAAAACAGGTACAACGGGAAGTGGCCGCATAGTGGTCGGTTCCCCATAGGAAAGTAGGGGCTAGTATGTCGTCTTTATCAGTTGTAGGGAAGAGAACTTCCATTAAAAAAGAAACATTGCACCCCCCCTACACCATGAGCAAGTTATTTCTGTTTGCGGTCATGGGTTACATCATATTTCTTCCCACTCAATTTGATTTCGGAGGAGCATTCCGACTCGCACCGTCGGACCTCTTTTTAATGTTAGGTTTGTTCGCTGCAGGTTTTCACCTCAAATTGGACCGGAGGCAATTCAGCTCATGGCATTGGGGGATGCTGTTTATCTTTGTCCTTGCCTCATTCGTATCCATCTGGCGCAATGGGTTCATTACACAATATGCCCTGTTACAAAAGGATATAGGATTTATACTCCTGTTGCTGACATATATCATGCTCACTCAGGCAGTAGACAGTTGGGATCGGTTATATAAGATGCTGCGGGTATTTCTACTGAGTGTATTATGGCTAAATGCCGTGGCCCTGTTTGCTTTTTTCAGTGGAGTGAAGGTCCCGTTTATGGTGCAAGACGGACGGTTGTCTGGCATGTTGATTGATCCGAATGCATACGGAGGACTACTCGTAACGGCATTCGCTATTCATATCATGACAAGTGGTAGCGGAGTGAAGCTTCTTCGAGGATGGGTAAGCATAGTAGCTACGATAACTTTGTCAGGTGGCATTATGATGACTTTTTCTCGTTCGTCATGGATTGGTTTAATCCTGGTATTACTTACATTATTGCTGAGTAATCCTTCCAGATTAATCAAGATTGGCATGGGGTTTATTGCAGCGTTTGTAGCGTTACTGCTGTACAAAGGTACAGCTTATCTGGATGTGCTTGGCTCGATGTCCAGCCGACCTTCACAGATTCAATCGCGTCTCGACATCATTGGGAAGGCGCTAGATTGGATCGCACAAAGCCCTTTGTTAGGGATTGGACTCGGATCTTATAACTATGAATTGCGCATTATCATTCATAACACGCCGCTTTGGTTTATGACAGAATTCGGATTAGTCGGCTTACTAGTTTACGGCGGTTTCATGGTTTGGTTCTTCATTGTCGGTCTCCGCTCATACCGTGCGGCTGATGCTATTCACCGACCGGTAATTTTGGCATTGCTGCTATCACATGCAGCAATGATTGGACTCTCGATGGGCATCGAAGCATTATTTCAGCGTTACTGGTGGTTCATGATGGCTATGAACGCAGCATGTATAAAGTTAACGGATTCTAAACTGAAAGGAGAGATTCGGTATCAAACCCAAGGAATTGAACGATCAACAGGGAGAAGGCGACGACAGCAAACCCAAGAAAACCGAGAAACGGAGCAAGCTCAGCAAACTCAGCAAGCAGAGCCTCGTGAGTATTCCATCTGAAATCATTGAGCCAGTTAAAGTAGCATTCGTCGCCTCCATTTATGGGCATTTTGTTAACTTCCATCTTCCTTACATGGACTTGTTGCAGCAAAAGGGTTGCGAAGTACATGCATATGCACAGCCTGGGGAAGCAAGACAACGGCTGGAGCAGAGCGGAATCGTGTGCCATGACGTGCCAATCCAACGTAGCCCTTTGCAGGTTCAGAACTGTAAAGCGCTTGGGATCTTAACAGAAAGCTTCCGTAAAGAAGGTTTCAGATTCATTCATGTGCATACGCCTGTCGCATCGATTCTTGGCAGAATCGCAGCTCGTCGGGCCCACGTACCTTACACCTTATATACAGCGCATGGCTTCCATTTTTTCAAAGGAGCACCCCTCTTGAACTGGATGCTTTATTATCCTTTTGAACGTTTGATGGCACGGTTCACGGATGTGCTAATCACAATAAATAACGAAGATTTTGAGCGTGCGCTCAAGTTCCCAGTTCGGAATAAAGCTACCTACGTTTGTGGTGTTGGGATCGATCTCAAAGTATACGGTAACCATGAGGAATTCCACGTATCCAATGAGGAGAAGAGAGCGCGGCGTTGCCAGTTATTCGATCTGCCAGAGAGCGATGAAGAAGAATCTACGTTTGTCGTGCTGTGTGTTGCTGAGTTGAACGCCAACAAGAACCAAAAGCAGTTAATTGAAGCTCTGGGTCAGTTGGGCGAAGGTGCAAGTAACATTCATCTGGTATTAGCTGGTGTGGGTCCTTCTGAGACTTCATTAGAGGAACTATCGAATCGGCTTGGCGTTGCGGACCGAGTGCATATACTTGGGTACCGACGAGATATTCCAGATCTGCTTAGAGAGTGTGATGCCGCTGCGCTCGTGTCATATCGTGAGGGACTACCTCGAGCAGTTATGGAGGCGATGGCAGCAGGTAAACCAGTGATCGGTACGAATATTCGCGGGATACGCGATTTGATTGATCATGAGTCGACAGGAATTTTGGTCCCAGTTAACGATGTACCTGCAACTGCGAAGGCATTACTTCAATTGCGAGATGATTCAGCTTTGGCCACCGCCATGGGAGAAGCGAACAAGGTGAGAATCGTTCGTTACGGTCTACCGGCGGTGCTTCGAGACATGGATTTGATTTATACGGAAGCACTGAATGAGCAAGGAGATAAGGTGGATTCGACCGAAATGCTCACTGCCATTTCAGGGGATAGTTGATTGACATAAGAAAGTACAGGGAGTGTGTGAACATTCAGTTAATAAGGGCGAAAGAAGTGATGATGAGAATGCGGCTCGTACGGTTGGTGTTGTTGGATGCGGGGATTGTAGCGGCTTCAGTGTGGCTTGTATTTTTGCTTCGTTTTGATTTTCAAATCCCCCAGCTGTACATACGGATGCTTCCGTGTGCGATATTAATTCACATTGTGGTGCATGCGGCCTGCTCCTTTGGATTCAAAGCTTATAACAGCATGTGGCGGTATACCGGTATGGGAGAGATATTGCAGCTTCTAAAAGTGAGCGCCCTAACCTTCGTCGGAGTTATTGTGGTCAATTTGTCTGCGCATTTACTCGTCCATTCTTACCGACTGCCAATTTCTATTTATTCTGCAGCGGGATATGTATTTCTAGGGGTAACGGGATTGCGGATAGTCAGTCGCCTCTTGAATGATGGACTCGTGCCATCGTCATCGGGAACAAAAGACTCATTCGAAGGCAATCTTCTCATCGTAGGGGCGGGTAAAGCAGGGATCCTTGTCACCAAAGATATCAAGTCTTCCAGGTTCAAGTTTATGAACCCGGTCGCGTTCATTGATGATGATCCGGCCAAACAAAAGCTTGAAATTATGGGGTTGCCTATTGTGGGTAACCGTAGCTTTATACCCGAAGCTGTCAAACAGTTAGACATTGCATTCATTATTATTGCACTTCCGACAGCCTCTCAAAGCTCCATCCTAGATATTATCGAGATCTGCAAATCTACCAATGCGCAGATCAAGATACTGCCTAGTATGACGGATATTTTAGATGGAAAACTAGCAGTCAATATGATCCGTGAAGTGTCTGTGAATGATCTACTTGGTAGAGCACCAGTAGAGATTAATAATGAGGAAATTCGCGAGAATTTGGAATGTGAGACCATTCTTATCACAGGTGCAGGTGGCTCTATCGGTTCGGAGCTGTGTCGACAGTTGGCCGTGTATCGTCCAAAGGAAATGCTGCTGTTAGGACATGGTGAGAACAGTATTTATCTCATTGAACAAGAACTGCGCCGGCTATATCCGGATCAGGTAATTCATCCAATTATCGCTGATATTCAAGATGTGTCGCGAATCGAAAGTGTATTTCAAACTTTCCGGCCTTCGATTGTATATCATGCCGCTGCGCACAAGCATGTTCCCCTCATGGAGATGAACCCAGTGGAAGCGATCAAGAATAATGTGATCGGAACGAGGAACGTAGCTGAAGCGAGTGATAAATATGGCGTCAAACGCTTCATCCTCATCTCCTCGGATAAAGCAGTTAATCCAACCAGTGTTATGGGGGCAACGAAGCGAGCGGCGGAAATGATCATTAATGACCAGAATAATTTCAGTAAGACTGCATTCGCAGCCGTGCGTTTTGGTAATGTGCTCGGTAGCAGAGGTAGCGTCATCCCTTTATTTAAAAGACAAATCGAGAATGGCGGACCAGTTACTGTTACGCACATGGACATGGTGCGATATTTCATGACAATCCCCGAAGCGGTTCAGCTAGTTATTCAGGCGAGCGTGCTGGCACAAGGCGGTGAAGTATTTGTGCTGGATATGGGTAAACCTGTCCGTATATATGATCTAGCTAGGGATTTAATCCGCTTATCAGGCTTAGAACCTGAGAAGGATATTCCTATCGTGGTCACTGGAATACGTCCAGGAGAGAAGCTATACGAGGAGCTTTTGACGGAAGAGGAAGGTTTAATCGTCACTAAGAACTATCGTATTATGATCAGCCGCCCTCAAAATGTTTCTAGATCCGAACTGAATTTAGTCCTCGGTGTTCTGGAGAACTTGTGCAAGAGGTATGATTTTGTGCCAAACAGTTATCAGATCAAAAAGCTATTAAAACAGCTTATTCCGAGTTATTCAGGCTTCCAGGAAGAACCACAGGTGGTAACTCATGAGATTGAACGGGTCAAAGCCGAAGCTCACGCGGGGATATGAGCAATGAAGTCAATGGGGTCACTAAGGTCAATAAGTGGAGCATGGGTACGAAGACTACGGGGTAAGCAGGGCAAGGAGATTACAGGTAAACGATTAATCATGAGACGGATCGGAAGATTCACTCTGCTAGGTTCTCTAATTTTAATAGTAATTGGTGGAATATGGATCTGGGGAGTGTTACATCCTGAACATCGATTCCAGAAGGCCGTACTTAACCCCCTGACGATCCCTAGTTCACAAGCTTCTTCGTTGCCTGAGGAAGAACAGCAGTCAGTGAGTGCATCGAATGGTCTTTCTAGTTCGAACGGAGAAGCACTTCTACCAGCTACTTCAGCACCTGAAACAACACAAACCGGTGCGGCTAAAGAAACCTTGTCATTTAATATAGTCTTGATTGGAACCGATACCTGGGGTGGTGAAAGCTCGCGTGCAGACACGATTATGGTTGCGCATGTCATGCCAGATCAGCGGAAGGTAAATATCGTCTCTGTGCCTAGAGATACACGAGTCTATGTAGAAAAGGTCGGTTACACCAAGATCAATCATGCTCATATTGTGGGTGAGTTGAAAGGTGGTAACAAGCAAGGGACGCTTACACTTATCCAGGCTGTCAGTGACTTTATGAACATCCCCATACATCATTACATCAAGACAAACTTCTCCGGTGTACGTGATTTCATCGATACGATCGGTGGGGTTAATATGGTAATCGATCAGGATGTAGTGATTACCCCGGAGATCACAATCAAGAAGGGTGAACAGCATCTAGATGGTGAGCATGCACTCTACCTAGCTAGGGCAAGGTATTCAACTCCAGATGGGGACTTCAGTCGTCAGCGAGAGCAATTCAACATCGTTCGAGCCGTGGCGGATCAGCTATTAAAGCCTGAGCACCTTCCTGACTTGGCTGGTTTATTACTGAAAGAGAAGAAGGACATTATTGATACAAGTTTCAGTGACAGTGACTTGATCAGCCTCGCTTGGCTGTTCAAAGGCATAGGATCCGATGATTTCACATACGAACAAATTCCCGGTAAAAACAGCTTCGGTCTAGACCCGTTGGTCGGAAGTAAGGTGTATTACTGGAGCGCTGATCCCGAAGAGGTAAAGTCTCTTAAGGAACGTCTATTCACGGATTAAAAGAAGGGCGGGAGGATGACGAACATGTATCGCTATATGAAACGAGGCTGCGATATTGTGGGAGCGACCGTACTGTTATGTCTGTTAAGTCCAGTCATGGCTGTAGTTGCGCTATTGATTCGGTTGAAGCTGGGTAGCCCTATCTTGTTCAAACAGCAGCGTCCAGGACGAGGGGAGAAACCCTTTTACATCTACAAGTTCCGAACCATGGCTGAACTGTACGATGCGCAGGGGCAACTGCTACCGGATGATCGGCGCTATGTCAAATTTGGTGGGGTAATCAGGAAGCTGAGTTTAGATGAATTGCCGCAATTGGTGAATGTAATCAAGGGAGAAATGAGCTTGATTGGCCCAAGGCCTTTGCTTGTCCGTTACAGCCCATATTATTCAGAGCAAGAGAGATTACGATTCACTGTAAGACCGGGTATTACCGGACTCGCACAAGTATCTGGGCGCAATCTTTTGTCATGGAAAGAGCGGCTGATGTACGACATTACCTATGTTGAGAATTTAAGTTTCCGGCTGGATATGATGATCTTATTTAAGACAGTTCTGAAAGTGATTCGCCAAGATGATGTTGTAGCTAATCCAGGTCAGCATAGTCAACCCTTGGATACGTATAGGCAATATAAAAAGGAGGGATCGGCATGAATGTGCAGTTTAGACCACTGCTTGAAGAAGATATTTACCATGCATGCCGGCTCCTGCGTAGTTACCTGCCCGAGCAGGTATACAAACAAACGATATTTGCTTGTACTGGATATGCCGCATACCTTCAAGCGGCCTGTAAATGTGGGAGCCATTCAACGACATTACTGATCGGTGCCTATTCTGGAGATCATCTCATAGGATTCGCTGAATGGCGAAGAATGGAACAGATGTTAGTTCTAAATAACTTGAACGTTGATGCAGCTTATCGTAAAGATGGCATCGGAGGGCAACTCATGGCGTACGGCGAGGAGTTAGCTCGGAAGGAAGGCATAAAGATGTTGGCTTTGGATGTGTTCTCATGGAATGAACAGGCCCATGCTTGGTATCTGCGGATTGGTTTCGCGGAAGAAGGTCGTACATATTGGTACGAGGGGGATTTGGTTCAATCACAAGATGCTACAGAAGAGGTGAAGGATGACATAACTCTTCCGGAGAGTAATGATGAGCTTGACTATATCATTGATGATTATCCAATGGCTGAAGCACACCATATAAAGTACGGTTTTTCTTCTTTTAGGATTAGAACGAAACAAAAGACGTCCGTAGTGGGTCGTCTTGGCGATCAGTATTTTCGCATCCAAGTTCCAAGCGGGGAGTGGGATGGGTGTTATCATCTGACGGATGTGTTAATCGACCTTGATCCGACAAGAAAGATGCTTTTACTGTCACCGGATGTATATTTGCGTGAGAAAGATCCGCGACTCACTTTAAGCAGTGAAAGCATTCGGATGATCAAAATTTTGGAGAATCAAGAGGTGATGTATGAGTAGTTTCATCGTGCTGGATAGCTCTAGCTCTGAGGAATGGGATACCTATTATGATCAGATGTACGAAAAGGATATCTATTTTTCTTCTGCTTATTTTCGGTTGTTTGAGGACGAGGATAATCAGAGTGCAGAGCTATTTGTATATAAGCAGGAGGATCAGCTCATTATGTATCCTTACTTACTTCGATCCATTGGGCATCTTCCAGTTGTAATCGATCTGGGATTGGAAGGTGACTGGTACGATATAAGCACTCCTTATGGATATGGAGGACCGATATCAAATCTGGCTCCGGGAACTGAACGGACGGAGTTGTACCGACAATTTGACGAAGTGTTCAAGAAATACTGCATTGAGAAGCGGATCATGACTGAGTTTGTAAGGTTCCATCCAATGATAGGAAATGCCTCCGAATACCAATGCGGGTTAAAGACGGAGTTGATTCGGAATACAGTTTATATGGACTTGACGGTTGGTTCGGAGTCAGAGCTTATTCAGAACTATTGTAGCAATCATAAGAGAAATATTCGCAAAATGAAGTCATCGCCGCTTACCATTCGAAGGGAGGATCTGAGCAGTCGGATCGAGCGGTTCAGCGAATTATATTATGGAACGCTAGAAGATTTACAAGCAGATTCCTTTTATTATTTCCCCCAGAACTTTATCTCGGAGACAAGTAGGCTGCTAGAGAGTCGCATAGAACTATTCGAGGCTATGGACGGGGAGAAAACGGTAGCCGCTTGTATTGTGATCCATGAGCATCCATGGATGCATTATCATTTGTGTGGCTGGGATCGAGCCTATCTGCAGTGGTCACCAACTAAGTTGCTTATCCACGCAGCAGCGATGTGGGGGATGGAGAACAGTTTTGAACGTTTCCATCTTGGTGGGGGATATACAGGAAACGATAACCTATATCAGTTCAAACAAGGGTTCGCAACTCAGCTCGAACCACTTGATTATTACCTAGGCAAGCGAATAATCTTTCCTGAACTATATGATGACATATTATCTCGATACAACAACCGACAGGAGGGAAATTACTTCCCGTTATATCGACACCCGAATTTATTGGAATACAACATCATGGATCATGCTCTTAAATAAATAGAAATGATATGTATCCATCTGGACAATATGTCCAGATGGAGAGGGGAGTTATCCATGAGTATTCGTCAACAGAGCATTAAGCCAACAGTCATGCAACCACGAATTTTATTATCACCTCCGCATATTAGCGGACGTGAGCAGACCTATGTTGAAGAAGCATTTCAATCTGGTTGGATTGCTCCGATTGGACCACAAGTCGACGCTTTCGAAAGGGAGATGGCCGCCTACACGGGTTCGAAGGGTGCACTTGCTTTAAGCTCTGGAACTGCCGCGATTCATCTCGCACTGCGTTTGGCTGGCGTCTCGCAAGGAGATTACGTGATTTGTTCGACGCTCACATTTGTAGCAAGCGCCAATCCTATTCTATATTTGGGGGCCACGCCCGTATTCATAGACTCGGAGCCGGAGACATGGAACATGTGCCCACGAGCGTTCCAGCGGGCTTGCCGAGAGTGGGCTTATAAAGGACGTTTACCTAAAGCAGCTATCGTCGTCAATTTATATGGGCAGAGTGCAGATATGGAGCCCATTGTCGAGATTGCCAATCATTATGGTATTACTCTGATCGAAGATGCTGCAGAATCACTAGGTGCTTTCTACCATGGAAAAGCTAGCGGTACTTGGGGCAAATTTGGTATCTATTCGTTTAATGGTAATAAGATCATTACGACCTCAGGTGGGGGGATGCTCGTATCGGATGATACAGATGCATTAGAACAGGCACGCTTCTGGTCTACACAAGCCCGAGACACAGCACCACACTACCAACACTCCGAAATGGGTTACAACTATCGACTCAGTAATTTATTGGCCGCTATAGGCCGCGGCCAATTAGAGTTACTAGAAGAGCGAGTTGAGAGACGCAGACAAATTAGTCAGACGTATATGGATCGTTTGGCATCTATTCCAGGTCTTCAATTCATGCCAGAAGCGCCGAATTGCCGTAGTACTCGCTGGTTAAGTGCGTTAACGATCGATGAAGAGGTCGCTGGAGTCAATGCCAATCAACTCTTAGCAAGTCTGGAACATAACAATATCGAAGCTAGACCCGTATGGAAACCACTACATCGGCAGCCTTTGTTTGCGAACTCTACCTATTATCCATACTTGAAGGAATATAGCGTGGCCGATCAATTATTCTCAAATGGCATATGCCTTCCTTCTGGGAGTTCTTTATCCGACGAAGACCTGGGACGCGTAGTAGATACGATAGAGACATGCATTCAGAACGGAAGAACTGTTCTGAATAGTTAGAAGAGATTTTGTCTTGTATATTATTTGGCCTTCCATCCGGTTGCGCCCGTGCCGCTCTCCTTCACATACAAGGCGGTCTGCGCTGCGCCATCTGTTCGCATAGCCAGACTGCCGACAGGAGCGGTAATGACTCCTTCAGGAGAACCTTCTACCATGAATAGAGCAGGAAGTAGTGTACCTCCAGTAAGACGAAGAGCCCGTTTGAAGTTGCCGTAAGTGGCGAACCATTCCGTTAGCGAATACGGATTGTAAATAGTGCCAAGAGATGTTCCTTGCATGGCCGATAACGTTTCGAATTCCAGAATGCGTTTTACCTTTACGGCTCGAGTATCGAACACGGCCACATTATTAAGGTGCAAAAAGGGTTTAGCTGCACCATAAGAAGTGACTAATACAACCTGATTGGTTCCACTGTTACGGATGTTCATATTGTCGACGGTTACCATCGTATCGGATTGCGTAGCGAAAACGTGTATGGCACTACCCATCAAGTCCTGGGCATCGATTGTCCCAACATAAAGATCACCGCCGTCCATCCGTGCCCCGCTAGCCAGAGTAGAGCCGGATCCGTACATGGCTAGTGAGCCGATACGCAACCTTGGTTTACCGCCGGCTGCATTGAATGCTGCGTGGATCGCAGGTCCTCCGATGCCATCGAACCTTGCACTTGCAATATCGATAAATTGCGAATAGATCGTCTGCAGTCCGTAATTCGCCTTATGGTCTGTAGAACTGATAGTCAAGTGGCTAATCTTCAGTGTTAGTCCATAAGACAATAGTGCAGGGCTCACTGTACCACCTACACGCATATCGAGTGAACCGATGTCGAGTGTCCAGAGCCTTGCAATCGCATCGGTTAATCCAGCCGATAAATCATTACCATAACCAGTAGTGGTTAATGAGTCGAAACGCTGATAAAAACTACGGCTTCCTCTGAACTCGTCAGGCTCTAGATCAAGCGAGTTGGCTCCATTAAAGCCAGGAGCTCCACCGCGGCTGTTGTTTAGTACAGCTCTGTTGACATGAAGCTGGTCTACAAAATGGATGACGAAGTTTTTTCGCCCGGCCGTTTCACAGCGCACATCGCTGAATTGTACATTGATGGATGGGTTGTCTTCCGTTCCACCAACAAAGATATTGTCACCATAGCAATCATGAGCGTACACCGATTCGATACTTATATTTTGTGCGGACGAAATGAACAAGCCATGAAGCTGATCATTGACTGCCGTTTTTACAGTGGAAGCACTTCCATCTATTTCGAGGCTGCCGGATATCGTGATGTTGGAAGCGTTGAAGATAACGAGAACACGAGTGTCTGATGGTGGGTTCGGGGCCAGTACCAACTTGGATCCTGGTTCGAAACTTAGATTGGTTCCGGTTGGAATACGAAGGCACCACCAGTCTAAGATTGAAGGATTGCGCATGCGCCCGGAAGAGACTTTGTATACACCGGGTGGGAAGATTACAACTTTGCGGCTAGCGTTTCCGGCATTGATTGCATTTTGAATCGCTACTGTATCGTCTTGGGTACCATTTCCTTTGGCACCGAACGATCGGACATTCACATAACCGTTTGTCTCAGGGTCCAATTTAATAGATGTGACTGCGCCGTCAGCAATGATTGACGATGTCACCGAACCGTCTGGGATTGGGGAAGTTGCCATATGCTTTCACTCCTTCATTCTGTGATGTAGTAGTTTATGTCAATCTAGCAGAAGATGTGTGGTACAAACACCACTCTAATAGGTCGAAAGGAGTTTTAAATTTGAAGGTATTAGTAACTGGAGGCTCTGGTTTTATTGGATCCCATGTGGTTGACCGGCTGATAAGGGATGAGATTGAGACTGTAATCGTTGATAATTTGTCGGGTGCCTCCGGCTCGTTCTATACGAATCCATCAGCGAAACTATATATATACGATATTCAGGATGAGTCGCTTGACGCTGTTTTTGCCAGGGAGAAGCCGGATGTGGTTATACATCTAGCTGCGCAGATCGACGTAAGTGAATCACAGAGGAATCCTTTATTCGATGCTAACGTGAATATTTTTGGCACATTAAATGTATTACGTTTGTGCGTGACCCATCACGTCCACAAGATCGTATACGCCTCGTCAGCTGCCGTATATGGTAACCCAGAATATTTGAGCATTGATGAAATACATCCCTTGAAACCTGAATCTTGCTATGGTGTTTCCAAAAGTGTACCTGAGTCTTATATTCGGCAGTTCGCTAGAATGCATGGGCTTAAATATACGATTCTTCGGCTAGCTAACGTATATGGACCTAGGCAAAGTTCACATGGGGAGGCCGGTGTCGTCTCGGTTTTTCTAGACCGAATGAAGATTGGCAAAGGTCTTGTCATCTATGGAGATGGTGAACAGACAAGGGATTTCGTCTATGTTGAAGATGTTGCGGAAGCATTTGTAGCTGCGGCAAGGGCGGATGAACGAGTGGATAATCAGACGATGAACATAAGTTGCGGAGTAGCTACATCGATTAATACTCTAGTCGGGATGATCGGTGACATAACAGATTGGAAAGTGCCAACAACCTATGAACAGGCACGAGCAGGGGATATTCTTCACAGTTATTTGAACAATACGAAAGCGCATGAATGGATGAATTGGTCTCCTGCTCATGCACTTAGCCTAGGTTTAGAGAAGACGATAGCGGCCCGATTGACTGTAAAAAAAGCAGTGGGTAACTAATCGCAACAATCGAAAGGAGCATTCTTCATGGAACGCAAAATGAATACGGAAATGTTCGTTCTGCGCAGTATAGCCTGCTTAAGTATTGCTCTGCTGCATGCCTTGTATCGCGTCTATGACGACGGGAATACGCCTTGGGTGGAGTCAATTGGACTATTACTCACATTCGGCACACCGGTATTCGTATTTATATCCCAATTTGTATTGTCATTTGCTTATCCTAATGGGATTCCAGCGGGATTCTGGAAGAAGCGGATCAAGTATATTTTACTACCTTATATATTCTTCGGTACTTTATACGCAGTGTTAAAAGGACTGGATATGGCGAGTACCGAAGGTATCCCGCTGCTACAGGCTAGTTGGTATTACCTCTGGCGTCATCTATTACTTGGAGATTTTCACGGGTACTTTATCCTCGTTATCTTTCAGTTTTATGCTTTGTATACCTTATTTCAAACGTATGCGAAACGATTTACACCACGCACTATGTTAATTGTATCGTTCCTTATAAACGTAGTGTACTTGGGATTTTTCAATCTTACTCAACCAGGAGATTCAGTAGCCGCTCAATATATCTGGGATAAAATGTACTGGATATTCTCCCCAGGTTGGATTTTCTACTTTACGGTCGCTTACTATTTAGGTCGCAATGAGACTTGGTTCCGGGAAAAGTTGAAACAGTACCGATTAGCCGTATACACGCTTCCGATTTTAACTGGGGCGCTAGTGTTGTTCGTGAACGGGCAAGGCTGGATTACGGCACATTCCTCCAAGCGAATAGATATGATTCTATTCACATTGAGCATGATCTTATTCCTCTTCAGTATCGCTTCGTCGATGCGGAAAGTACCGCGTGTGTTGGAGTGGAGCAGTAGGTATTCCTTCGGTATTTATTTGCTTCATCCATTGTTACTGGCGATGTTTGTCAAACTTCCTTCCTCGTTTGGGCTGCAAAACCTAGGGCTGTTCAGTGTGCTGCTGCAATTTATCTTATGTGTGATAGGTTCAGCGATCTTAATGAACATTGCAAATCGTATCCCAGGTGGGGCGTTTGTAGTTGGACGTGTTGGGATTGGGATGAATCGTAAGAAGCCAAAAGCACCGGAAACGCCGACAACTACTAGCATCGGGCAACCGAATCAGCCTACGATATAGTATGGGGACACTGCGCAACTAAAAGAGTCGTTAAACACGAGGTATCAAGTGTTTGACGGCTTTTTTCTGCTGAAAATATTGATTGGCACCCCGATATGGGATACGATGCATTAAGATCAACTGTGGGGAAGGAAGATACTTATGACCAAAAAACTATATTACGATTCCGCCTATTTGACCGAATGGCAGACAAGCATTAGCAAAACCATAGAAAAAGAAGACGGGTATTATGTCATTCTGGAAGAGACGGCTTTTTATCCTGATGGCGGTGGACAACCCTCTGATGAAGGATTTATTAATGGAATCTCTGTGCTTGATGTGATCAGCGAAGGAGACGAAGTTTTACATAAGCTGGGACGTCTACCCGAAGAGACAAAGGTGAACTGTGAGATCAATTGGACTAGAAGGTTCGATCATATGCAGCACCATAGCGGACAGCATCTACTATCGGCAGTGTGCGAGGATCTCTATCAGGCCACGACCTTAAGTTTTCATCTAGGCACGGATTATGCCACTATCGATGTGAACCAACCAGAGCTAGGCGCTGATCAATTGTCACGGATCGAAAATGAAGTGAACCGACAAATTTATCTGAACCACAACATCCTTAGTTATTTTGTTGCAGAGGATGAATTGGCACAATTACAGCTAGTTAAGCAGCCAAAAGTGACGGAAAATATCCGGATTGTCGAAATTAAAGATGTAGAATACAACGCTTGTGGAGGGACGCATGTCGCTTCAACGGGTGAAATCGGCATGATCAAGCTACTGAAAGCAGACAAGCAAAAGGGGAACACGCGGATTTACTTCAAGTGCGGATACCGTGCTTTAGAAGAATTTAATGATAATCAACGAATTTTGGGGGCATTGTCCGTCAAATTCAATACGGGTAAAGATGAGATTATCGACCGGATTGAGAAGTGGGAGAATGAGCAGAAGTTACTTCAGGCGGAGTTAAATTCGCTTAAGGAGAAGTACGATGGTTATGTGATACAAGAGTTGTTATCCAATCGGGAGGGCCATCTACTTGCCCATATTTTTGAGGATAAGTCACTAAAAGATTTGCAAAACCTGGCGACTAAACTAACTACAGAAAGTAATCTTCCAGTGTTACTTGCTACCGCTGTGGAGAACAAGGTTGTTTTGGCGCATAACGGTAGTTTTGACCCATCCTGTGGTGCATATTTCAAGGCAAACCTGGGTTCTTATAATGGAAAAGGTTGAGGCAGCGATAAGTTGGCGCAGGCGGGATTCCCAACCTGGGAGGATGCTTTTGCTTTTTATGATTTTACTAGACAATCACAGAACTTCAAATCTATCGTAAACTCTTAATTGGGTAGATTATTCTCATTTCACTAGGTTTTCCCTAAAAAAGTCGCAATCACATGAATTTAGTGTGTTGCGGCTTTTTGCTATGGGGGAAGAGCTAAAAAAAAGTGGACATACGTCTAAATTTAGGCGCTTTACAGATGTCATTCGTCCAATCTTGGACTAGGGTATAGGCATATATTGCAACAAACCTGTCTAATAACCAGACCTTGTAAACCATATTATCCAAGAAATGGGAGGAAATCGATGTCAGCAATTGACGCTCAGCAGCGCAAAGTCATGGACAGTTACGGGAAGATTCCTTTGACTTTTGTAGAGAATTGCGGTCAGACTCAAGCGAATATTAGATACTACACGAAAAGATTAGGCTATGGAGTTTATTTCACTCCAAACGAGGCGGCATTTTTCTTTAGAGATAATTCACGCCAAGAAAATGTTGAACAGTCACTTTTCTTACAGTTTCCAAATGCAAACCCAGAAGTTAAACTGGAGGGCCGTGTTAAAGGATCAGAGAAAGTTAACTTCCTAATCGGGAATGATCCGACAAAATGGCATACGGGTCTTTCTACTTATCAAGAGGTCGTATATCGAGAATTATGGTCAGGCGTTGATTTGGTATTCTACGAGGGTGAAGGAAAGCTAAAATATGATGTGATACTTCAACCTCATGCCAAGGTAAATGATGTTCAACTCACTTATCATGGTTCGGATTACTTATCTTTGAATGAGGAAGGGGACCTTCTTGTTCATACCTCACTTGGTGTCTGGACCGAGAAGCAACCCGTAAGTTATCAGGAAATTAACGGGAAGAAGGTTTTCGTTGAAAGCCGATTTGTATTGAAGGAAACCGATCAAGGAGATCAGGTTTATGGTTTCGAAATGGGGCAGGATTATAACCCAGATTATGTTCTGGTCATTGACCCCATATTGATGTATTCCACTTTCTTAGGTGGTAGTGTTGGTCCTGATGCAGGTCAAGGGATTGCGGTTGATACTGCGGGTAATGCTTACGTGACGGGTTTTACTGCGGGTAGTTTCCCAACCACTAGTGGGGCATATCAGACGATCTTTGGTGGCGATTCCGATGTTTTTATAACTAAAATGAATTCAACAGGTAGAGCACCCATCTATTCCACCTATCTGGGGGGTAGTGGTACTGATGTTGGTCAAGGAATCACGGTTGACACTTCGGGTAATGCTTACGTGACGGGTTATACCAACTCGAATGATTTTCCTACTACAGTAGGAGCATTTCAAATTTCACTTGGAGGCGTAGGCGCGACTAATGCCTTTGTAACTAAATTGAATGCAACAGGTACTTTGGCCCTCTATTCTACTTACTTGGGCGGAGATACAGTTGATATAGGATATGGTATCGCGATTGACGCTTCGGGTAATGCTTACGTAACGGGATCAACAACATCGGGGAATTACCCGGTTACAGCTGGTATATTTCAAGGCACACTTGGAGGACCAGGTGCTACCAATGCTTTTGTAACTAAATTAAATGCAACGGGTACAGCTCCGTTGGTCTATTCCACTTATTTGGGAGGAACTGTTTCTGATGTGGGGCAGGGTATTGCGGTTGATGCATTGGGTAACGCCTACGTAACAGGTAGTACAACTTCTACCGATTTTCCTATGGTAGCTGGATCTGTTCAAACAACTTATGGTGGAAGTGGAGATGCTTTTGTAACGAAATTGAATGCAACGGCTACTGCTCCACTAATTTACTCGACATTTCTGGGCGGTAATGGTCTAGATATAGGTTATAGTATTGGGATTGATGCGGCGGGTAACGCTTATATAGCGGGATTTACTGATTCGGCTAATTATCCGGTTGAAGGTCAAATTCAACCGTATGGTGGTGCTGGCGATGCTATGGTATCGAAATTGAATCCAGCAGGAACTGGTCTTGTTTACTCAACCTATCTGGGCGGTATTGCTCGTGATGAGGCTCGTGCTATTGTAGTTGACCCTGCGGGTAATGCGTATTTAACTGGTAATACAGAGTCGAGTGATTATCCACTCTCAGTTGGCGCAATACAAACCGGGCTACTGGGGGTTAGAGATGTTTTCATTACGCTATTTAATACTGCGGGAAATGCTCTTGTATATTCTACCTACTTAGGTGGTACTGGTGTTGAAGAAGGGCTTGGGATCGCGGTAGATAGTAATTTTAACTTATATGTTACTGGATCTACCACTTCACTCAATTTTCCAATAACACCAGGGGCCTTTCAGACATCATTGCCTGGGCTACCAGGTAGTGGTTTTGTAACTAAGATTGGGACACCGATTCAACTGTTAGGAGAGACTGGGGCAACAGGAGACCCAGGTGTAACCGGTCCAACAGGACCTACGGGCGACACAGGAGCAACAGGTGAAACTGGAGCAACAGGTGAAACTGGAGCAACAGGTGAAACTGGTGCAACGGGCGACACTGGAGCAACAGGTGAAACTGGTGCAACGGGTGACACAGGAGCAACAGGTGAAACTGGTGCAACGGGTGATACAGGGCCGACAGGTGGAACAGGAGCTACGGGCGACACAGGAGCAACAGGTGAAACTGGTGCAACGGGTGATACAGGGCCGACAGGTGGAACAGGAGCTACGGGCGACACAGGAGCAACAGGTGGAACTGGAGCAACAGGTGGAACTGGAGCAACAGGTGAAACTGGTGCAACAGGCGATACTGGAGCAACAGGTGATACAGGAGCAACTGGAGCAACAGGTGAAACTGGAGCAACGGGCGATACAGGAGCAACAGGTGAAACTGGTGCAACGGGTGATACAGGGGCGATAGGTGGAACTGGAGCAACGGGCGACACAGGAGCAACAGGTGACACAGGAGCAACAGGTGAAACTGGAGCAACAGGAGGAACTGGAGCAGCAGGTGAAACTGGAGCAACAGGTGAAACTGGTGCAACGGGCGACACTGGAGCAACAGGTGAAACTGGTGCAACGGGTGACACAGGAGCAACAGGTGAAACTGGTGCAACGGGTGATACAGGGCCGACAGGTGGAACAGGAGCTACGGGCGACACAGGAGCAACAGGTGGAACTGGAGCAACAGGTGGAACTGGAGCAACAGGTGAAACTGGTGCAACAGGCGATACTGGAGCAACAGGTGAAACAGGAGAAACTGGAGCAACAGGTGAAACTGGAGCAACGGGCGATACAGGAGCAACAGGTGAAACTGGTGCAACGGGTGATACAGGGGCGATAGGTGGAACTGGAGCAACGGGCGACACAGGAGCAACAGGTGACACAGGAGCAACAGGTGAAACTGGAGCAACAGGAGGAACTGGAGCAGCAGGTGAAACTGGAGCAACAGGTGAAACTGGAGCAACGGGCGA
>NZ_RZNY01000046.1 GCF_003994475.1 Paenibacillus anaericanus
TTCTTTTTACTGTCTACTTAAAGGGGATAATATCAGAGTACAGGAACCAGCTTGTGTCCTAGGTGTTTTTACAATGTCTACTAAGTGGGGTCTTGACCACTTAGGTGACCGGGTTTTTTCTTATACATATGACGTTTTTTTGGGTGGAAATGGATTTTTGGTGACGATAAAGAAGAGGTAATTACGCGAAATATCCTTCAAATTATAGGAAGCATGTTGTTATTCCTTGGTAGGCATGGTACAATAATAGTGCTGTTTTTGAATAGTTTAATCATTGTTTGTGTAATCAATAGATTGAGTAAGTTCCGTCTTAGGAGGTGGATTGAATGGATATCTTTTTGAAAGTGTTGCTCATTATTTTCTCTATCGGTCTAATTGCGGTTGTTCTACTGCAGAAAGGGAAGAGCGCGGGTCTTTCCGGTGCCATCTCCGGAGGGGCGGAACATCTTTTCGGTAAATCAAAAGCTCGCGGCATGGAACTCGTTTTGGAACGAGTAACAGTTGGTCTTGCGTCGGGATTCTTTATTTTGTCGATCGTTGTTGCGGTCGTATTGAAGTAGGCTAATAAGTAAAGCTCTCGTTTCCTTTAAGGAACGGGGGCTTTTTTGTTTTAGTTTTTTGTGGGTAATAAGAAAAATGGGCGCTGATAAGGCGACGTCATTTTGTCTGAAACGGATGTACTTAGTGAATTTCGTGTATACTAGTGGTATATGGGAAGGTTATTCGTGGAAATTATTTAATTGAAAAAATATATACTGGCTTGGGAACAAGTCGGCAGAGGTGAGATCATGATTAAGGAAACCGAACTATTGTCCTTTATGCGGGAGACCGCTTATAAACCAATGACGTATCAAGAGCTAGAACAACATTTTCAAATTTCTGATGCTGTGGAATTTAAGGAATTTCTTAAGTTACTTACACGTTTGGAGCAGGAAGGTCAGATTATTCTGACGAGAACGGAGCGCTATGGAGTGCCTGAGCGAATGGACCTGGTACGTGGGCGCTTGCAAGTACATGCTAAGGGGTTTGCATTTCTAATTCCCGAGGATAAAGAGCATCCTGATGTTTATGTGCATGCGAACGACTTGAAGAGTGCTATGAACGGGGATACGGTATTAGTCCGCGTTAGTTCGAAGAGTGCCGGAGGCGGTAAGCTCGAAGGTGAAGTTGTTCGAATTGTTAATCGGGCAGTGACTCAGATTGTGGGTGTGTTTCAGAATCAAGAATCGTTTGGTTTTGTTGTGCCAGATGATAAGCGAATCAATCGGGATATTCTTATTCCGAAGGAGGCTTTTCTAGGTGCTGTGACCGGTGATAAAGTCGTTGTACGCATTGTACAATATCCTGAAGGCCGTGCTGCGGCTCAAGGTGAAGTTATTGAGATCCTAGGTCATAAGGATGACCCAGGTGTTGATATTCTATCTATTATTCGTAAGCATCAGTTGCCGGAAGCTTTTCCGGAAGAGGTAATGGAAGAGGCGCTTGCTGCACCTGATGTGATTGAAGAGGCAGAGATTGTCGAGTCGGGACGGCGTGATCTTCGTGATAAGGTCATTGTGACTATCGATGGTGAAGATGCGAAGGATCTAGATGATGCGGTCCATATTGAGAAATTATCGAATGGGAATACCGTTCTGGGTGTTCATATCGCTGACGTTGGTTATTATGTTCGGGAGAAGTCGGAGTTAGATCAAGAGGCTTACAACCGTGGTTGTAGTGTTTATTTAGTGGATCGCGTTATACCGATGCTTCCGCATAGATTGTCTAACGGAATATGTTCTTTGAATCCGCAGGTCAATCGTTTCACGTTGTCTTGTGAGATGGAATTCGACGAAGATATGAAGATCGTGAATCATGATATCTTTTCGAGTGTGATTCGGACAAAGGAACGGATGACGTATACTAATGTCCGCAAAATTGTGCAAGATGAGGATCCCGAGGTTACTGAGCGATATGGCGATCTAGTTGATATGTTCAAAGAGATGAAGGAGCTGGCATTGAGACTACGCGGGAACCGGATGCGCCGCGGAGCTGTCGATTTTGATTTCGAGGAATCGAAGGTGATCGTGGACGAGAATGGTAAAGCGATAGATATCGTGAAACGTGAACGGTCGATAGCGGAGCAGATCATTGAAGAATTTATGTTAGCAGCCAACGAAACCGTAGCAGAGCATTTCCACTGGCTTAAAGTGCCTTTCATATACCGGATTCACGAGGACCCAGATCAAGAGAAGCTGATGAACTTTATGGCCTTCGCAGCTAATTTTGGACATAAGGTGAAAGGTGGAAAAGGCGACAAGGTACATCCACGTGCGCTTCAGAAGTTATTGGAGGATATCCAAGGTACGAAGGAACAAACGGTTATTAGTACTATGATGTTACGTTCGATGAAACAGGCGAAATATGATGCGGAGAGCACGGGACATTTTGGTCTTGCAGCGGAGTTCTATACTCACTTCACATCCCCTATTCGTCGATATCCCGATCTGATTATCCACCGTGTGATTCGTGAGGTAATTGAGAACAAAGGTGTGCTAAGTCAGAAACGGCAGGAATATCTAGCTAGTCGTATGGGAGATATTGCGAAACAATCTTCTGAGCGGGAGCGGGTTGCCGTGGAAGCAGAGCGCGATACCGAGCAGCTTAAGAAGGCGGAGTTCATGCTGGATAAGGTCGGCGAGGAATTTACCGGCATAATCAGCAGTGTAACGAGCTTTGGTATGTTCATTGAGCTGGATAATACGGTCGAAGGTTTGATTCGTCTTAGTGCCATGACCGATGATTATTACCATTTCCATGAACAACATATGGCGCTCGTAGGCGAGCGTACTTCGAAGATTTATCGGATCGGCGATGAAGTGAAGATACGGGTCGTTCGTGTAAATATGGATGATCATACGATTGATTTCGAAATGCTCGATATGAAGCCGCGTCGTCGTGAGGACGGACCACATGGCGGTGGCAACGTACGTGGCGGTTTTGCTAGCGGACGTCCTGGTGGTGGGAAGTCTGGAAAAGGCGGTGCCAGAGATGGCAAGTCTGAAGCCAAGGGTGGCAAGGCCGGTAAATATAGCAAAGCTGACCGAGGCGGCAAACCTGGCATTAGCAGTAAGAGCAAAGGGAAGAAGTTCGATAAGGCAATGACGGATGGAAAAGGCGGCAAATTCAGCAAGGCTGGACCTGATGGCAAAAGCAGTAAGCCAGGTAAAGCACAGGCTGGCAGACCTGATGGTATAGTAGGCGCGGTAGCTGAAGGCGGAGTAGATGTTAAGAGCGGAGCGCCAACTGGCGGCGGTAAGCGCGGCAAGCGGAGCGGGGCCGGAAAAGGTAGAGCGTCAGAGTCTGCGGCGCCAGCGGTGAGCTTTGGTTTTGGTTCGGGCAAGGGCGGTTACGCCCCAGGACCGGCATCACTTAGCAGAAACGGCAACACCCCTCCGGGTGGCAGTGGTGAGAATCGGCGCAAGAAGAAGACGTCGCCGAGCGGGATCTTTATCGGCGGTGGCGGTAGCTCCGTCGGGGGTGAAACACCACCAGCGCGCAAGAAGCGCAAGGGTGGTAAGGGTAAAGGTGGCGGTGGCAACGAGCCATCCGTGTTCGTACCTAAGGATAAAGCCTAAAGATAAGTAGGACCATCGGGAGAGGTTGTGTGATTGAGTTCTTCTCATCACACAACCTCTCGTCTTTGGATGGTCGGTCCCAGGAATCGTAATCAGTGCGCGTATTCCTTGATTTTGCATGACTAAGTTTGGTACAATAAGTCTCTGATATGCTGGAGCGTAACGCTCGGTGAAGGATCGTTTACGAGGAGGATGAACATGGCGAAGAAGAATGATGGTAATAAGGTATTGGCACAGAACAAGAAAGCTTCCCATGACTACTTTATCGAAGACACCTTTGAAGCAGGCATGGTGCTGACAGGTACGGAGATCAAATCGATCCGTAACGCGAGAGCTAATATTGGTGATGCTTTTGCGACTATACGGAATGGTGAGATCCACATCCATAATATGCACATCAGTCCGTTCGAGCAGGGTAACCGGAGCAATCCGAGTGATCCAACTCGTACGCGTAAACTGCTAATGCACAAGGCACAGATCCACAAGTTGCTTGGTTTGTCCAAGCAAGAAGGATATTCCATCGTACCGCTTAAGATTTATATCCGTAATGGTTATGCCAAGCTATTATTAGGTCTTGGTAAAGGGAAGAAACAGTACGATAAGCGTGAAACTGCTGCTAAACGGGATGCTCAGCGCGATATTCAACGTGTGTTGCGTGAGAAGCAAAAAGTGGCTCGGTAGGTTGAAACTGAGCTGAACAGCTTAGATTGCCTCATTTTCCAGTAAGTCTACAAGCATTAAGGTTTGAAAATGTGGTATACTAATTCATGTAAGAAACAGATCATCTTGCTTGATGATCCGACTAATCCTACACCCTTTTTATTTAGGGGGCGTTTATGGATTCGACGGGGGTAGTTCGAGCAGGGGTAGCGGGTAGTGGGGACGCGTCCACTTTATCAACGCTAAAGCCTATTAAATGGCAAACAACAAACAAACTACGCTTTAGCAGCCTAAGAAACTGTTGGCGTGCTTCTACCTAGCATCGTCCATGTGACTAGGATAGGGGCTAACATATAGTGGAATACGCTGTCTCATCTCCGCCTGCGGTGAGCTGAAGAAGATAATCAGGCTGACCCAACGTATAGCCTGTTACGGGGCGATACTCGGGTGACATCAAAACCGTGACTACACCCGTAGACACCTTTGTGGCGTTGCCTTCGGACAGGGGTTCGACTCCCCTCGCCTCCATACTGAAAGTCCAGCCCTTATAAGGGCTGGACTTTTCTATAGGGGGATTTTGTAGACGGATAGTAGACGGAGGATTCTTTAGGTTTAGTTTTACTGTAATCTTGTAGACGAAGAGTCTACATTTTTTATTAATCGTGGCTGCTATGTTCTAATCGAGTTGCAATTAGCAGGACTGGAGGAGTTCCGATATCAATTACTATTAGAACTATATCCTTCAGAACAACAAGGAACATAAATAATTATTGTGATGTAGGAACTGTTGTTCTGCTATAATGTTTTTGTAATCTCTTTTTATCTGGAGGACTTATGAATACGACCCCCGCAAGTATTAAAGAAAAGAAACTTATTAAAGATTACGCTGATATTTATCAAAAGTGTAAAATTATATTGGAAAGATGGTTATCTAATCAATACGATAAACAATTTAATACTTCAGATCAAGCGCATCAAATTCTACTTATACTAACATTAGTAAAGTTAATAGATGCGAATGAAAATTCAGTAATACCTTTGAAAGTAAAAATAGCTTTAAATATTGGTAATTCTAAGTGCTCAGATGATTGCTTTATAATTTGGTCTTGGATATCTTCGTTTTTTGTAAGAAGTGATGATCATATTTTTTGTTTAGAATTAATAAAGCTCACATGGGGAATTCCTCCTGTATCGGATGAGACTCTTAGAGAAGTTAATCAATATTTAAAATTGTTACCAATGGATGATAAATTTTTCGATTTATTACCATATGTTCTCGAAGTATTTGAATATGAGGATATTGACTTAAATACTGCATTAATAGACCCCAAAAGGGGGATGATACCTTCTAAAAAGAAAAGGAAGGGTATCTACTATACACCTGATGATGTTGTGAATCACTTGGTTTCTAATACACTTGGGAAATTACTTGAAAGTAATAATTTTCAACTCGATATTAATAATCTTAGGGCTTTAACAGTTTTAGATCCTTCTTGTGGAACGGGAATCTTTCTTAAAAAATCATTAGTCTATCTTGTTGGTAAATATAAGGACCTTAACGTTGATTTCCCATTAACTGAAGTGTTAATGAATAATATATATGGAGTTGATAGAAGCCCCTCAGCTGTTCGCTCTTGCGTTTTGATTCTTTTAACATCAGACCTCAACTCATTTTTATTGTCCAATCACTCTCCTTTTGTGTTATGGAATCTAGCGCTTATGAATATACGAACGGGTGATTCTGTAAACGGTATTTTACCTCAAGATCAGGATAAGACTAATGTGAGAATTAAACAGAAAATGTTTGATTATAGATTAGAGAAGAAAAGAAGCCTTGTAACATTAGATGGTTTTGTTAATTGTCCTGATATTCAAAAAGTTCTAAAAGAGACTCTTGGTAATTTTAATAAGGAAAATTACTTATCTTCATCATTCCATTATTATCTAAACTTCCCTGAGGTTTTTTTGTCCGCTAATAATGGTTTCTCATGTGTTATTGGAAATCCGCCATATACAGATCACTATATAAAAGAAAATTCTAATCAAACAACTTATATCTCATTCGGGGGAAACATTTATACTTTATTTGTTGAAAATATGAAATATCTTTCAGGGAAAAATTCAATTTCAGGTATGATAATCCCGCTATCAATATCGTATCACACGGGCCAAATTTACAAAAACATAAGGGAGATGTTCATTAATGATTCTGCGGAGTGGGTTTTTACTCATTTCGATAGGAGTCCGGATTCTTTATTTGGCGATGATATTAAAACCAGAAATACAATTGTTTTTCGTCAAACAATTGATATAGTCAATAAAAAAATGTATACTAGTTCTTTGCTTCGATGGAATAGTCGGGACCGTGATAAGCTTTTTAATAATATTAATATAATTAATATTGGAGACTTTAATATAGCCAATTTTATCCCAAAGATATCCTCAGAACTTGAATTGAAAATTCTAAAGACATTATTAAAACAGGGGAATTCATTATATGATATGGTTAAGTTAGTGCCAAAAAAATCGATTACTGCTTTGGGGAATTCAAATAATAATGTATATTTTTATAGTACGGCATACAATTGGTTACCCACATTTTTGAAATTACCAGAATCTTACGATAAAGATGGAAAGAGAATTGTTCCTGATTCTTTATGGGCTGTGAATTGTTCTTCAATGAGGGAGTCCCGCTTTGTCTTTGCATGCCTTGCTAGTACTATTTCATATTGGCTATGGGCAGTACAAGGTGACGGATTTCATTTTTCTTCTCAATTACTCAAAAAGCTCCCGTTCAATAAATCTTTATTCTCAGAAACGAGTTATAATAGATTAATAAGTTTAGCTGATGACTTATGGATTGAGTTAATCAAATATCCAATTAACAAAGTCAATTCTGGTAAGTCCATTGGTAATTATAATTTTCTGTCGTGTAGAGCTATCATAGATCAAATTGATAATATTATTATACAAGAGGTAGGGTTGCCTTCTGACACCTTGAATTTTGTTAATAATTGGTATATAAACATGATACAGGCAGGTAGAGGTGAATTTAAGAATTCTCAATTTTTTAAAGTTTAATTGGAGGTAATTATGATTAATTTATCTGAGGAATTATTCAAAATTGAAATTAATGGAGAAATAAAGGAAAAATCAAAGTTAACAAAGGAGGAGTGGAGAGATTGGACCAAATCAGTTTGGTCAATAGCTAATACATCTCATAAAGTGCATCCAGCGGTATTTCCAGTGGAAATACCATATAGGCTAATTAGGATGTTTTCATTTTGGGGTGAGACAATACTTGATCCATTTTGTGGCGTCGGAAATAGTGGAATAGCTGCGTTACAAACTGGACGTAATTTTATAGGGTATGATACCAATTGTGAATTTGTCGAAATTGTAAAGGAGAGCCTCTCCTCTACTCCTACAAATTCAAAGTTCCATCAAATAATAAATGGTGATAGTAGGGATATGAGTGCTATACCTGATAATTCGATCGGTACGATTACAACATCACCTCCTTACTGGAATAAAGCTAATTATGGCGATTTTGAAGGGAATATTGGAAATGTAACCGAGTATGATATTTTTCTTAATAATATACAGTCAGTCTTAAAAGAATGTTATCGTGTACTGAAACCAGGGAGACGAATATCTATAATTACAGCAAATGTAAACCAAAATACTACCGAAGGGTTATTGACCTTTCCTATAGCTTCTGATTTAATTAAGAAGGCTCAAGAATTGGGATTTTTACTGGTAAATGAGATAATCTGGTCAAAGGATGGTACAGGTGGGAAGTGGGGATCTTCGGGTAAACAGCGCCCGATTTTTGGTAGCTATCCACATCCTCCAAACTTCCTTTTTAAAACATTACATGAGTATATAATAATTTTAAAAAAACCCGAATACAAAAAATCTAGTGCACCAAAGTATGCAGATTTGTTTGCTGGCGATCCTCATACAAGGTTTTAATATAATGAACAGGTACTCTGTATGGAGACTGCTGTAAAAGTCGTGTTTTTGAAAAATCCAACTTTACCAGGGGGTCATAAATGACTCTCTAACCTCAAAACGAGCCTTAGAAGCGATTCTAGAGGCTCGTTTTTCTTAGTTTATTAAATTGGAATTTCAAATGACCACTTTTGCAGTGCTATGTACGGGGCCTGTTTTTTTATGGCTTAAACTAGTTGAGTACGCGAAGCGTGCGTAACAAAAAAAACTACTGCAGTTCATTTACTAACGGGTAGTCATGATTTAAATTGGGTAGTTGGACCATATATGTATTAAATTATCTATATTTAATATATCATAAGCAAGTGCATTCCCATGAACTGGGGTTCGTGATAGGTGGTTGTTTAGCTCAGAAAAACCATCATCTCCAGGTAGTAATAGCATGTATCTAAAAAAATCGGGGTTAATTTCTTCAAATACTAAGATCGGCCTTTGACCATTAGTAGGATAATTGTTCAGTAAAACTCGTGCTCCCCCAACCTCAATCTTTGCATTCATATTACGAGGACTTAAAACTAATCTCCTCTGTTCAATTGGTCTTGGGACGGAGTTAGGCTGAAGTTGTTGCAGTCGTATTTGTCTGGTATCGGTCGTATTAACAAAATGAAAATAAATTCGAGCAATATCTAGTGTGAAATGCACTTGATGTACTCTATCCCCGGCCTTTGGAACTTGTCTAATTAGAATAGTACGATTATTAATTAGTGGATCAACATGATCAATATCATTATCCTCGATAACTGAAATGGTATTCCCTTGGTTTCTAGTTATTCTTCTAGCGCTACGTTCTTTTTTTCTAATCTCCTGAATTTTTACAAGTAATTCATCAGTGATTATTTTGATGCTAGATTGTTTATTGTTAGTTGAATCCCATACAGTTTCCCAATTGGAAACCTCTAAACTACTGAGGCCATCAAGTCGCACGGAAATTTCAGTATTAATTTTGAGCCCACCACTTGTAAGATTGTTTGAACCAACTAAGACAGTTCCGGTTCCATCCGCTCTTTTAAAGAGAAACATCTTTGGATGGAAAAGACCAGAAGTGCTTTCAAATGCTCTAATATATACATTTTCATGTATATCATCGATTTCTTTCAGAGTTCTTAGTGCGTCTGCAGTTGTAATACTATCTATTCCAATTATCCATTTAAGTTCATTAGCGTTTCTAGTTATGTAATTATTTAATTCACCGCTAGATGCTGCGCCTATAGCTAAAATACCGTTTAAGGTTGCAAAAGCTATTAATGCTTTTGCACTGACAACGGTTGGATCTGATAAGAGCTCTCGTATGTGATTCTCAAAAGTAACGTCATCTTGAATTCCTTGGGCTATAATAGTCTGTATCATTCAGCACCTCATCTACAAATATTTTGGCTCAGTATCTGTAACAAAGAATCCCATAAAGACTTGCTAATAATAGCCTATCAAATTATCTGATAAAAGCAAGTTTAATTTGGAAAGTATAGGGTTGTATTTTGAGGCCGCAAAGGGTGCCTATGGATTCATCATTGCCACTTAATACGCTTGATAATGTTTAGTATCTAAATATCAGTGTAACAACTAAGCCCTTCCGCTTCCAGAACTATAGATTTTCTTCAAAGCTCATATCCTGTTATAATGGCTACGGTTAGGATAATGAGATGGCTAGTGTGTTCGGCATACAAACTTTAAAGTATTCTTTGGAATTTTCGGGTATAATTCTTTAGCGGGGACAGAGAGACCGAATAAATATTCTGGGTTTTTTTACGTTATATAAATCTATATTATAAATGTGATACTTATGCTGATAGGTAGTCTTCATGAGAGTTAGTTCACACATAGAAAAGTCGAGAGTATTTATACTCTCGACTTTTCTATGTAATTTAGGGAGCGATGCGTATTGAATATTATTCTAAATAAAGTCTCAAGGTGGGTAGTATCTATTGTTTGGATTGTGATAGTTACAAGTTCGATCTTTAAGGCTGAAGAGGTATCAGATGATGAACCGTTCTAGCAGCCAAATAATTATACGAAGGGGTATTAAATATGGACTACACTGATAATAGCGAATTAAGAACCCTGTTAGCTGATTCTCTATGTGAAAAACAAGGTAGCTACATCATTGAGGAGTTATTTTCGAGATTCCCAGTAACTAATGAGTTGATGGATGTGACGGAGCAAGAGCTTATACAAATTAAGGGGATCGGAAAGGGAAAGGCTAGACAAATAATTGCATTACTTAAACTCGCAAAATCCTTTGTAGTACCTTCTAATAATAATACTGTAATTAGAAGTCCCAGTGATGTTTTTGAGTTAATAGAGCCAGATGTTAGATACCTACAGAAGGAGCATTTCATATGTTTATTTCTAAACACAAAGAATCATCTGATTTTTAAAGAGGTCATTTCAATAGGATCTTTAAATTCAGCAATAGTTCATCCGAGGGAGGTGTTTCGTGCGGCAATTAAACGATGCAGTGCTTCTATAATAGCTGTGCATAACCATCCCTCAGGCGATCCGCAGCCAAGTTCAGAAGATATTGAGATGACTAAACGTCTTGTTGAGGCTGGAAGTATAATAGGAATTGAGCTACTTGATCATCTGATTATAGGAGGACATCGTTTTTATAGTCTAAAAGAAAATAGTCTAATGTGATAATACTCTAAGGTATACTTAGTTTTTATTATCTCTAAATTTAAGCAGTCGCTTAATAAAGTTAAGGATTTCTTCTTGTTCATAAGGAGTACGCCCTAATAGTTGATATGTTATTTTATCAATATGCGTAGTTTCCAAATTACTAGTTTCATTTGAAGTAGAAACAAATAGATCCGAGAGCTCGATATTTAAAGCTCTTGTTACTTTATCTAATGTATCTATTGTTGGGCTTTTTTCACCACGTTCAATTTGACCCATATAAGACGGGGTTATCCCTGCTTTAAAAGCAAGTTTTTCTTGACTGAATCCTCGTTGTTGACGCAATTCGCGGATTTTCTCTCCGACGGTAATGGAAATATTACTCACATTCTTTCCCTCCTACAATAACCATGTCACTAAGGAAACCATATGTGTTAAAGTAGGTGGCAACAACGCACAATAGTATATATTTATAATAGTTACTATAGTGATTGACATAATTCGACGACTACAGATATAATTATTTTGGGAGAATATAGGTAAGGAGGAGGGGGTATATTGAACTGTCCAAGGTGTAATTCGCTTAACGATGATGCCGCAAAATTTTGTAACAGTTGCGGATCAAGCTTATCTTTACACTCAGGTGGAGTTGGAGAAATAAATGCTTCAATTCCGAAAAAGGAGAAAAAAGGTGGCTGCCTAAAATCCTTGCTCATTGTTATCGGTGTACTTTTTGTGATTTTCTTATTAATTGGGATATTTGCTGGAGATGATGAAACAACAAATCAAGGTACTTCCCAGTCAAATGGGGAGAGTAAGATCACAGAGCCAACAGAAAGTCCGTTCAATTTGGAGGATTTTAAATTGGAGGCAGAACAATATCCTTATAAAGAGTTGGCTAGAAACCCAAAAGAGTATATGGATAAGAAGTTGGTCTTTGTTGGTCAAGTAGTTCAAGTTATGGAATCAGGTAATAAGGCGCAATACAGAATAAATGTTACTAGTAATGAATTTGGATATGAAGATACCATCTACGTATTCTATAAGAGAGATAAAGATGAGTCTCGTATTCTTGAAGATGATATAGTCACGATTTGGGGAGAATCAAAGGGTTTAATTACATATGAGGCAACCATAGGTGGGAATATTACAATTCCACAAGTAGATGCAGTTGCTATTGAGCTTATGAAATAATTCACTATTGGAGGTAAAAATGAAGGTTATAGGGATATTGTTGTTGATTCTTGGAGTTATTGGAATAGTATTAGGTGGTATGATGGTAGGTGATATTGGTATAGCAGCTATCATCGGATCAATCACAGCGCTGTTATCTGGTATTGGGTTTCTTATTGCGAAAAATAAAAAGTAATAGTGAAAGAGTGTAGTTCAGTAGGCGTTTACTGCTGATGCTATACTTTTTTTTCTTATTGTGCAGTTAATTGGCGATAGGCTAGAATAGCTTCAATACCATTTATTGAATGGTGTATGTTGGTAGTCATTTCAAATAAAGAGATGGAGGAGAAGGACATTGAAAAAGCGTATTGCTATACTATGTTGTCTCATGATGCTTTTAATACAGGTTACTAATAACACTAAAGTAATTGCAGCAACTAACTATAGTGGGGAGTGGAGTAACTATAGTGATATTGGCGATTATGGTATGGATGAAATGAGACTTATCATAAAGGATAATGGAAAAAAGGTGAGTGTTGAGGCTTCTGAGGATATTTTTATACCACGAGATGATACAAGAGAAAGTTATATAAATGGGATTGGTAAAATGCGCAGTCACTTAGTTTATGGTAGTGTCAATTTTAATACAAAAGGTCAAGCGTCGTTTAACTTTAAAGATGACTATAATAATGGAAAAATGAATATTCAGCTACAGAAGGATTATATTCAGATAACATGGAAAGGGAATGATTCTTCGGAATATTCTTTCCCAAATGGGACGTTTAAGCTCTATAAAAAAATAAAGGTAACATCAGCAGAGTCTAAAAAGATGGGTGTATTTTTAAGTAATTTTACAGAGGTGTTTTTGGATAGATTTGATTCAAAGCAGATTAATAATACTGATCTGATTCATTTTGGAATATGGCATAATTATATGAATAATTACGATACAAGAATAAGTGGTACGAAAGAGGGCTTATTATTTATTTCGAAAAACAGTGTTGAGGATTCAATATATAAGTATTTTAATATTCAGTTTAAAAATCATAAGTCGGTAGATGGATACAAGTATAATGGAAAGGGCTATACATTTGACGGAGCCGATGGAGCACAAATAAATTATGTGAAAGTAGAAACGGTATATGACTTAGGGCAGAATAAGCTTAGATTGAGTGGGAAACTTTATAATCCTGAAGATGATACAGCAGAATTACAGGGGCAGGTTGAGGCAGTAGTTATAAAAGTGGATAAGAATGAAATTAGGTATGTATTGGAGAAGTTGACTGTTAAGAACTAAATGTTAAGAGTGGGCGCATAAACTAGGCCTACTCTTTTTTTATATGCGAGCAGAATACCAGGTATATTCTGTACTTATTATCGTTTTATTGAGTTTATTATTACGATTAAATAAGTCTATATAATTTCATATAAAGTAAAATAAAGACAAAAGGTGAACAATGAATTAATCTAAATAGAGGTTGGTGAAACAGTATGTATGACGAATATAATGATATAATTACCGTGGAAGAACTTGCTGAGTATTTACGCATAGGAATGAACACCGCTTACGGATTAGTTAGCTCAGGTGAAATTCAGTCTTTCAAAATTAAAAATTCCTACCGTATTCAGCGAAGTGCAATTGTAGATTTTATAATAAAGAAGAATAGTCAGGTGAATAAGCCGACCTATGATTAGTATAAGAGTGCGTAAATATTTCGATGTCTTAGAGCTACCATTCCAGTGATTAGTGAGCTGGTCCTATGGTTGCTATTCATTTTGTTTGTGGCTTCCAATACCTGAAGGGAGACATAATATCATCGAGCTAGGATGTTGGCTTTCTAGAACGATATCAATTTTTGCTCCGGAATATTCATAAAAAAGGGGTGTTTTTATTGAAGAATGTAAAAGTCGATATAGATATGATCTCAAAAAAAGAAGGAATAAGTGTAAGTTCGAGTAACTTTAAAGATTATACTCAACTCATTGAGTCTATTGTTGGAAAAACTGAATTAAAAACCTCATTTGAAAAGGCCTGCGGGCAGTTTAATTTAGAACCGGATGCGATAGGGGATTTTATTATTAAGTATGTAATACATCAGCTAAAGATGGAATTTACTACGTTTAGTATAGGAGAAAAGCGTACAATCGGAAATTTCGCAGAGACTAAAGCTGGTGATTTCATGTTTGATATATTAGAGAAAACTCATTTCGCTGATCCAGAACGATTCTTTGGAATGTATAATAATTCAATCCGAGGGCATTTTAGCCTGAAGGAAATCATAGAAGGTGCAAAATTAATACCCAAACTATTTAAAAATTATGAACCTTCAGCAAACGACCCTCATATACGTGACACGTGGCTTGAATATTCAAATAAGCTAGGTTCATTTTATCGCTTATATAATGAGTGTGAAGTTATACGAGCTAAAAAGCCAATTAGTACAGCTCCAAATAACTTAGATGAAAAAAAGGGTAAAGATTTAATTCAGAGTCAGATACATCACATTACAAAGTATTTTCAAATGCTAAAGGAATTCAAGGGTCATGATATCACGGAAGATTTGCTTGAACTTGAGCGTAACACAGATCTGTTCTTCTTACATAGAGTATATCAAATACTTAAAGGAAGCGAATGGTTTAATAAGCTTTCAAAAGATCGGCAGAAGGATTATCTTAAGGTAATTAGTTTGTTTTCAGTGATAGACGATCTGAATATAAAATTATATATGGTTGAAAGATTCGTAGAGGATAGACCACCACTTAATCTGCTTAAAGGTACCCAGGGATATGTTAATCTGTTTAGATTCATATATTTCCAAATCCCTACTTTAAAGGAACTACTAAAACGCATAATATTGAATGTAAGTGAGGAAAAGGTTGGTCCGCATAAAAGGGGACGTGATGTGATACTTAAGATGCATAGCTATTTATTTTTGGAAGGATTTCAGTATTATCAAGTACCGGAGTCGGACAAAGAATTATTATTCGGTTTGAATATACATGAGATATCAAGTGCTGAATATTCAGAATTGTATTTTGATTTATATAAATGCGTATATAAGCTGAGAAAGATAAGGGGCTATAATTTAGATGAATCAATATTTGGTTTTATAAATAAAGTAATCAATAAGGTAATATTACAAGAGGGAGAAGCCAAGGAGACACTTTTAAATGATTGGGAATATAGTATAGACTCTTTGATTTATCAAGTTATTGGAGAACTAGATAAAGTAGGGGGCTTTTTTTGGATCGATAAGGACATTAAAGAATATGTAGAAATAAACGAACTGCTGGAGGTTACTGGATTTTTTGGAAGAATTAACAGAGAAAGTATAGAAAAAAAGCTGACCGACAGTAATATTGAACTTGGGGGGGGGGGGGAGCTAGGCAAGTTTAGGAATCTTGGACAGAATCAATGATAACGTTAACAACAGTTTGAATCCACAAGTTTATTTATGGCTCAATCTAGAAATCAGTGGTTGATTGTATGAGTGTGAACAGAGCGAAGGGTCGGAGGGATTTTGAAGAAACGGTAGGGATTTAACAGCGATCGTAAGAACCCTCCGAACCAGTAGCAATTCATTTAAGAGAAGTAAACCACTGATTTTGGTATTGAACCATATTTATATAATAAAAAATTTATACTGAAAACCACTATTCTTTTTTTAGGATAGTGGTTTTCAGTATTTTCAAGGCTTTGCACTAGTAGTAAAAAAAAAAGTGAAGATCAACTACTAGTTTTCTAATGCTAATCTTGGAATGTGATTAACAATCGAATACCAAGGAGTGATTGGAAATGAATAAATAATTATCTGATTCCACAATTGCAGTTTTTTATTGAGATGGCGCAAGACTGAGATTCAACTAGAAATAGAGTCAAACCAAGCTTCAAAAAATAATATATGAGGAGATGTAAAAAATGAATACACAGAGATTACTAGCCGAATTAACAGAAAAGGAACAAAGATTGCTCTCTAAGATGAGGGAAAATGAGGATATCCAACTGGTTGCTAGTGATTCGTTAGGATCTATTGCTTGTTTAGATTGCACAATAATTGATCCAGTAAATTTATTTGTGGCCTATTCAGACAGTAATAAGAAAATCTGCAAGGGTGTTTATGCAAATGAGCATTTTTCCTTGGGAAACGAGGAGACGGATAAAGATCCACGTCCTTTGCGAGTAATAACGGATTTAAGGAAGCCCGAATCGATTAAGTATTATGTTAATTGTCACGGTGAAGATTATTTATTTTCAAATGATTGTAAAGATGAAGCGACGCAATTAATGATTTTTATGGAATCACCAGGATTTTGTCAGATATCCTTATATAACGGATTTCTTACACACGAGAAGATAAGTCATATTTTTTCTGCTTCGGCTAAAATGAGGAGTCATATAAGGACACTTGCATACAGTATATTATCCCGTGACTTTGAAAACTTCTCGAATAGTTTAGACCAAATGGAGAGTCGGAAAAAATGAAAAAACAAGAGCGTGTAAATTCATTAGAGTATTCGCAATCTGAATTTTCACAGGGTCATGAATTAAATACTTCATATGTAAAAGAAAAGGATATGCCCTTTAGTAATGGAACTGATGCAATTCACAAACTTTCTAAGGGATCCATAGGAGATGAATATGCTAGTGCTCATGATATGGATTTCAATACAGAGGATCCGGAATCATTTGCAGGGAGTGGGAATCCGTCGGATTCATACCTAAATAATCAAAACAGACAGTTTGGAGAAATGGAGCATAGGGGCACTCCAGATCTGAAAGAAAAAAATATTTTACTCGGAGAAATAATTGCAGATCCGTCTCCGGCAAAGGAAATAGATTGTTCTGTGGAAAATAGCGTTCCATTAGATTATATGGTGACGCAAACGTTCATCAATGAGAATGCGATTAAATGCTTCAACGATACAATTTACATTTATGATGAAAAGCATGGATACTACAAGGAAATAAATGAATCTCAAGTATACGTTGCTATTCGAAAAACACTACCTCCAGAAATTGATATGAAATTATCAAAAAATAAAATAATTGAGGTTATTCATCGCCTGAGGAGCAATCCAGACTTGCATGTTGAACTTAATTCTTTTGATAGTTATGTGGATCTGATCAACTTTAGGGATTGCGTCTTGGATGTTCAGAAGAGGGAGGTGCGTCCTCATAGCTCTGAGTTTATGTTTACTAGCTATATTGATGCTGATTTTGAAGAAACCCCTGGAATAAGAACTTATAAAGGTGGCAAAAGAGCTGAGGGCAGAAGTTTTGAGAAATTTCTAAATGATTGTACAGAAGGAGATCAGAGAAAGATGAGATCTTTACAGCAAGTAATGGGTTATATCATTAGTAATGAGTGGAGGGCAAAAAAGTTCTTTGTTTTAGTAGGAGCTCCGCACACTGGGAAAAGTGTCTGGCTTTGGCTATATAGAATGCTGATTGGAGAAAATCATACAACAGCCATGAGCCTCAAACAGCTAGGAGAGACTAGGTTTATGACAGCTGAGTTGTTCAAATCTAAGCTCAATGTAACTGCTGAGATGGATGAAAGTTCGGCCCTTAAAGGGACAGACATAATTAAAGCAGTGACTGGCGGAGATTTGTTAACAGCGGAACGGAAAGGTGAGCACCCCTTCCGCTTTTATGCGAAGACAAAGCTTGTAGCATGTGGGAATAGTATGCCATTACTTAGTAAGATGGATGGTACCTCAGCCTTTATTGATCGGTTATTGTTTCTTACATTCAATAATACAATTCCAGAAGAAAAGAGAGATAAGAGACTGATGGAGAAACTACTCGAAGAAAAGCATTTTATAGTGAAGTGGGCGGTTCAGGGTATGTATGATCTTCTCGATAATGATTTGGTTTTTGAAGAAAGTGAGGATGCCATACGGTTTAAAGAATCGTACTCAGAGGAACTAAACAGTGTTTCAGAGTTTATTAGAGAGAGATGCATTGTTGACCCTGGAAACCACGCCTATAGCATTCATAGAAAAAATCTTTATGACGCATATGTTTATCATACTCGAAGCGATGGCTCAAGAGCTGTTACAAAAGAAGAGTTCTATGTTGAAATTAAGAAACTGGGAGTGTTACAGGCAAAATTTCGCCTTGGTGGCAATCCATTAATAGGGTATAAGGGGATTAAGTTAGTGCCTCATAAAACTAAATAGCTGATCCAGAAGGCTTTAAGTATAGTAGTTCCAAGGCGACTAAGAGGATTTTTATAAAATATATAAGAAGAGTAAGATTAGATGGCTACATTGTCTACGTTTGGGAGAAACAAGCCTATTTTAAAGGAATTGTGTTAGTTCAAACGTAGACAGCGGTGTCTACATTAAGGCTTCATGGTGCTACGTTTAAGCTCATATTGAAAATATATATTATTACTAGAAGGAGGAAAAGAAGATGGTGTTAAGGGATCGTGATATTTGCTATACCGTCTCAGATTTATATGAAATGCTGCCCTTGGGAAGAAATGCAATATACAAGCTGGTAAATAGTGAGGACTTTCCGAAGAAGCGAATTGGGAATAGAATATTGATTCCGGCTTTAGGTTTTGCAAGATGGTTAGAAAACTTCGATGGAAATGATGGAGAGGATATTAACATCTAGAATAATAACATTCAGGATGCTCCATTAGACCAATGATATGGGGTAATGACAAGGACTACTCATTCCTCTTATAAAGATAGCAGAAAGGGGCTGTATAGATGGCAGGGAGCATACAAAAGGTAGGCAACAAATATAGAATAACAATGGAAACTGGTAAAGACTTCAGTGGCAAGCGCAAACGAACTTATACAACAGCTATCTCAGAGGCCGAAGCGAAGAAGATCCTAGCTGAATTTGAGTATAATCAACAGAGGGGTATGTTAGTTGAGTCTAGTCAAATGATATTTTCTGAGTTTTTGGATCACTGGATGGACAATTATGTTCAATATAATTGTGAAGAGACTACTGTGTATGGATATAAAAATATTTTGAAGCATATGAAGGACCATATAGGTCAAGTAGAGTTACAGAAGCTACAGTCAGGTCATTTGCAGGAATATTATAAATATTTGATGGAAACCAAAAAGTTATCACCAAATACTGTTCATAAACATCATGCATGTGCTAAAAAGTCACTATCATATGCTTTGAAACAGCAGCTTGTATATAGAAATGTGGCAGATGGTGTGTCGCTTCCACGCAGAAAGAGGTTTGAAGGTCAATCTTACACAAAGGAACAGTTACGCGAGCTTTTACAGCTTGTAAAAGGAACGAGATTGGAATTGCCTATATTTTTGGCAGGATATTTGGGATTAAGAAGAGGAGAGATTGTTGGACTAAAATGGAAATATGTAGATCTTGATCAGCGGGTAATACATATACAAGAAGTAAGAACATCTGCAGGTAAGAATGTTATTGTGAAGGCACCAAAAACAGAGAAAAGTAGGAGAACGTTATATATCGAAGATGAATTACTTGAACTTCTACAAGCCTGTAAAGAGAAGCAATCAGAATTCAAGAAGGTCTTTGGAGAAGGGTACCACAATACAGGTTATGTATACGTACATGAGAATGGAAAGCCATATAGAGTAAACACAGTTACAGAACAGTTTAAAGACTTCTTAGAAAAAAATAGTCTAAGGAGAATACGGTTTCATGAGCTTCGTCATACGTTTACGAGTATATTGTATGCTGAGGGAGTAGATCTTAAGGCAATATCAGAAGCGTTAGGGCATTCAGATATAGGTACAACAAATAGGATATATACACATGTTTTTGACAAAACTCACAAGAATACAATCAGTGCAATGAGTCAGGCCTTAAGAACCCCGTAAAAATGTACAAATCGGCCTATTAATGAGGATGGCTATGAGATACTAGATTTGTTATAATCTATATAGGATAATTCTCTTGTGCCAATAGACTCAATAATATATAGCTTCTGTCCAAAACTCCTGTCCGATTTCTGTAGACACTTCGTAGACAAAAGACATAATAAAGCATAATAATGGGTAACAACATATAACATGAATTAATAAATCAATTGTAAAAAAACCTTACGGGATAAGCGGTTTTAACATGAAGAGGTATCAGTTAAGATTAGCCAATTTTTTGTGGACAGGGGTTCGACTCCCCTCGCCTCCATATGGAGCACACAAAAAAAGACACCCGAGAGGGCAATGTCATTAAG
>NZ_RZNY01000047.1 GCF_003994475.1 Paenibacillus anaericanus
ATTCGCTAAAGGTAGTGTCCACTTTTTTGACAGAGGTCCAATTTTCCTGCTAATTGAAGTTGAAAGCGTCAACCAGATAACTTTAGCTGGAGTTTTTCCAGTTACTTCTTAAACTGTGTGCTATTTTTGCGTACATTCAACAAAGGAGTGTTCACAGATACATCTTACAATGAACACTCCATTTACCGATATGTCATTTCTTCAAATGGAACATATATTTATTGGTCGTATTTTTGGCACTTTTATATATTTTCACTGCTCAATATGTTCCATGTTCGTATTTTTCGCCACCTATTCTAAATTTTCTCCGGAGACTGTAACCCAATTAAGCGTAAACCATTCTGTAGTGTTATTTGAACGCATTGGACCAAAGCAAGTCGCGCTGTACGTAAGGATACATCCTCAATCAATATCGGACTGTCGTGATAGAATCGATTAAATGCTTGTGCTAAGTCAACAAGATAGCGACTAATCATGGACGGTTCGAGTTTGACTAATGCTTGTTCAATTCGTTCGGGAAATACAGATAGCATCTTCAAAGTACTGAATTCTACACTGTTGTTTAACAGGGTTGGATCAAGTTCAATTGCAAGTTCACCATCAGCTGGCGCTGTATACCCGAGCTCTGTTGCCTTGCGTAACACACTACATGCACGTGCATGTGTGTACTGAACATAAGGTCCAGTCTCTCCTTCAAAGCTAAGAACTTCTTCCCAAGAGAACACGATATCCTTGATCCGATTACCACTTAAATCGTTGAAAATAACTGCACCTACGCCCACCTGCTGTGCAATTTCATCCTTATTGTCCAACTGAGGATTCTTAGCTTCTATGATCTCCTTGGTTTTGAGAATCGCCTGTTGCAGCAGATCCTCAAGCTTGATGACATTTCCTTTACGTGTGGAGAATCCGCTTCCCTCCAGACTAACACGACCAAAAGGAACATGAACTAGATCCTTCGCCCACGGATAACCCATCAATTCTATAACCTTAAACCACTGTTGGAAGTGCAGATTCTGAGAATAATCCGTTACATAAATCGCCTTATCAAAATGATAGGTCTCTTGTCTGTATATTGCGGCGGTCACATCACGTGTATGATACAACGAACTGCCATCCTTCTTAAGCATCAAAGCGGGTGCCATGTCAAAAGAATCTAAACGAACTAACCAAGCGCCTTGATCCTCTTCTAATAAATTTTGGTCTTTAAGCTGCTGAATCACTGGCTCCATCTTGTCATTATAAAAGCTTTCACCTGCATAAGAATCAAAGCTAACTCCAAGTAAATTATAGATCTTCTCGAATTCTCTCATACTTATTTCTATAAACCATGTCCATAAATGTAAGGCTTCTTGATCTCCCTGTTCCATCTTTACGAACCAGGCACGAGCCTCATCTTCTAGCTCAGGGTAGGTTTCCACTTCTTGATGGAATTTGACATATAGTCTAAACATTTCGTCTATTGCGTCTTGTTCAATTTGTTCAGCACTCCCCCAACGTTGATAAGCAACAATGAGTTTACCGAATTGCGTGCCCCAATCTCCGAGATGATTAACCCCTACACAGTTGTATCCAAGAAATGAATAGATTTGATACAGCGCATTTCCAATAACCGTTGATCTCAGATGACCTACATGAAAAGGTTTGGCAATATTGGGCGAAGAATAATCAATAACGACCGTGCGCCCTTGGCCAATATTGCGAGAACCGTAACGATCCGCTTCATTAATAATTTCATGGATAATGGTAGTAGCAAACTGCTCCTTATTTATAAAAAAATTTAAATATCCGGAAAGTGCCTCCATTCGCGCAATAGCATCATCCTTAATCTGTTCTAGCAATCTCTCGGCTATCTGGCCGGGTGCCTGGCGGAGGATTTTACTTAGACTGAAACAAGGTAAAGAAATATCCCCCATTTCGGGCTTTGCAGGATACTCGAGTAAAGATATCACCTCTTCTACTGAGATTTCCTTGATCAATGAAGAAACTTGGCCGGCAATGAGTTCTTTATAGTGTTGCATAGTTCCACCCTTCCTTTTTTATGAATAAACAAAAAGCCCCCGTCTCTATATAAGAGACGAGAGCTGTTAGCTTCCCGTGGTACCACTCTAAGTGTTAAATTCATCATTTAACCACTCTGCTTTGATAACGGTCTATGACCGGATTTACCTACTGCATATAAGTTCAACTATCCAGTGTGATTAACGATGAGTTCGAAATATTATACATCGCAGTACCACTTATCTGTAATTCAACTTATATGGTTCGGCAAATCATTTCCAGGGTCCGCTTCACTCATGGTTCTGTACCGGCTTACACCTACCCGGCTCGCTGAGACTAGAAGGCTATGAGTTACTGTCCCTATCATTAATGTTCATAATTATTTGAAATATTTACGGATCTAAACCTTAATCATTGTTGCTAATAATGTATATGCAGATCATAGCGGAGAGGGCGGAATTGTCCTGAAGAAGCGTAGCGTTCGCCTTTGCCTCCAAATTTTTACCGCTATAGCGATATAATCAAACAAATTTGGAGGCAACAGCGATCNTTAATCTACGTTATACATTTATGCTAGCACTGATTTTGGTATTGCGACCGTTAAGCTTTTTAAAGTTTATACCGAATAATGCAGCCGATGTCAAGGATCACTTACTATTTTCCACAATTTTAGTCACTTCGCGGGTGATCTGATCCCCTCCAAGCCGTTTCCAGTCGGCTACGAATTCATCGAATGCACTGATCGGTAAATCACCGACAATAATGTTGAGAAACGTCTCATTCTCTAATTTCTCCAGGTTGGCCCAGTTGTCATTCATGGATAAGGTAGTCCCATAATAAACACTTCGCACCTGTTCCATTGGTGTTGAAGCCAGTATACCTACACCGTATTCATAAGCAATTGCAGACTTCCAACCTTCCATATCTTTCTTAGGATTTTCCTTCTCAGCGACCCATTGATTATAAATTTGCCTTGTATTCGCATCTAGTGTCTCCGGATCCAATTTACCATGAAGCGCTTGCTGTACTGCGGCGTAACGCTTCTCAATGGCATCGGAATAATCAATTAATAAGTCAAACGGATAATAGGCACGAGTTTGAATACCTAATTGAGCTGCAAATTCCTCTAGCTTGGCGACCTTCTTATTGGGATCCAATCCTCGCTCAAGGCGGGTAAATGCGTTTAATAATTTGATTACCGCTTCAGGATGTTCATAACCTTTGCGTACGACCAAATACCGGTCGGTGACGGGGGCCATATGCGTGACAAACTTCCCCTCAACATCAAGCGGAGCGGCAAATGCTCGCCATTCTGATTTTGTATCCCCTGACACCGCTTTAACTAATGGCCAATAGGGCGCCCACCAAGGACCAAAGAACATTCCAGCCCTACCAGCTATAATAGGATCCCAAGTTTCTTTGTTCAGAGCAAACTGCTTGTCAATCAGTCCCCTTTTGTACCAATCGGCTAACTTAGCCAAGGCTTCCTTGTTCTCAGGTGCAATTGAGCCATATATAATATTTCCTTCATGATCTATGACCCAGTTCTTAGGGAATGCATGATAAGTATTAAAAATAGCATCGTATCCATTCATCTGCGGTTTGGTTCCATAGACGACTCCCTTATAACCCGTAAGTCCTATCGTATCCATCTTTCCATCACCATCAGGATCGCGTTCAATGAACGCCTTCGCAATCTCTTCTATATCTTCGAGACTCTGAGGAGCTTGCAGATTCAATCGATCTAACCAATCCTGACGAATCCATAGCAGGGTTGGCGAGTCGGCATTAATTGCGACATTCGGTAGTCCATATAGTTTGTGGTTAAAGGTAGCTTCAGCGAGTGCAACTCCCTGCGTTGAATCGTACATTTCCTTAATTAATTCTGAACCATATTGTTCGAAGAATGTAGTCAAATTCTCTATCTTATCCTGTTTGATTAATTCCATGAGCTGATTTCGTGTAACGACCATCGCATCAGGGAGATCTTCACTATCAATGGCCAAATCAACTTTCTGAGCATAGGCTTCATCGCCTTTGGCCTCCCAAGCATGGATAACCTTAATATTCGTGATCTCTTCGAGGTAACGCGTGACAGGGTTGTTATCGTTCGTATCCCCAGCCATCAACTTAGAATCGGGGATCATGAATCCGACCCTAACCACGACCTGATTATCATATACCCCATATATCGGGTCATCTTGGATACTAACTATCTCGTCTAAGCTCCCTTCCTCTCCTGACTCTGCGCCACTTTGACATGCACTTAAGCTAAGGACAAATGCCAAAATCAATGACAATGAAAGGAATAACTTCGTTAACTTCATGATTTCCCTCCATCAAACCTAAATTCATTCGGCAATTTCCCAACCCGCTCACGAAATAACTTACTGAAATAACGATCATCTTCAAATCCCGCCATTGAGGCAATTTCATATACTGGATAGGTGGTTTCAAGGAGAAGCGATTTTGCTAATTCCAACCGCATATGACGTAGTTTCTCGCCAAATGTCTCTCCGGCAAACCGGGTGAAGCATTGACTGAAGTAGCTGCGACTCATATTAATATGAGCAGCAACATCTACTTGGTTGATCTTCTCTCCAGCATGTTTACTCATATAGATGACGGATTTCACAAGACATAACATGACTTCTTTCGTAAGGGAGAGCTCTACCATGCGACGTTGGACTTGATCAGAAAATTTGCGCAACCAAGATCTCCAATGAGCCCATGCCACATTTCGTTCCATAGAGTCTTGAAATAACTTCTTCTCCTCTAGGTTCAATAACATGCCATCCCAAGTGTGGCAGAGCTTGTGACCAAACGAAGCAAATGCTGCTGCATTCGGACGTTGCTCCCATACTCTTTTTATGAGAAGTTCCCATTCTGCGTGATCAAGTGCCCATTTTAGATCAAGTGAGCTTTCAAGTACATCTATATCAGGCTCTGGCATTTTTGCAGTGGGTTGATTAATCTCAGCGTAAGTGAAACGAATAGGTCCTTCACAGTCTGCTGCATAGAATAACATTGGGGTAAGTTTAGTGGACAGGGTTCGATTGATAGTATCCAGAGGTTGATCCAATAATCCCGTTAAGAGGACCGTTTGCCAGTTCCCATCTAATTGATCCTTCACTTCATTCTCCCAATCCTCACTAGGAAAGCGGTGAACTAGTGGCGACATCCACATCTCATTCAATACCAATAATTGATTTTGTCTGACCACCGATAACTGAAATAAATCCCGTTCCTGTCTCTTCTTGTTCAAAGGTTGGAATATCAGAGCGGAATCCGTTAGCATTTTTTTCTCAGGTCCTTCTTTAAAAGCTGCATGATGGGACGTATCCCATTTGATACGATCGACAATCCGCCGAATTACTTGATCCGCATTCTCTACTTCTAGCAGTGTTTTCACTATATAATCAATAGCCCCATGACGAATCGCTTCTTGAACATAATCGAATTCATGATGACAGGTTAATACAACCGATGAAATCGCAGGATAACATTGTCTAACCTGCGTAATTAGATCAAATCCTGACATCCCTGGCATGGTGATATCGACGAACAGTAAATCTACTTCCTTGTGCTCGAGAAGCTCTAATGCCGCTTTGCCATCACCAGCCTCCCCAACGATAACTATACCGAGTGACGCCCAATCGATTAGGGATATAAATCCTTTACGAACAAGTCGCTCATCGTCAACGACTACAGCTCTAATCATGGAAATCCTCCTTTGCTTTTTTGGGAATTATGATAGATACAATCGTTCCTACTCCGGGCTCACTTACTATGTCTAGCTGAACTTGATCTCCATAATAATGTCTTAACATTCGATTTACGTAGGATAGGCCGATCCCGAGACCACGCTTCTTCGCTTCTTCTTCATCAGAGAACATATGTTCAAGCTTCGCAGGATCAATACCAATCCCATTATCCTTCACCCGAAGCAGCACATGATCAAGTCCAAATGGAATCGCCGTCACATCAACTTTGCCACTCTGCTCACTCACGCCATGATAGATGGAATTCTCCACCAAAGGTTGCAGGAGAAAGCGTGGTACAGCAACTGACATTACCTCATCAGAAACCTCTACATGAAACTCAAACTCGTAATCATAGCGGATACGTTGTAACTCCATATAATTACGCATCGCTTCAATTTCATCCTGAATGGTGACAATCAGACTTTGTTTACCCAAATTGTAGTGAAGCACCTTCACCAACAAAGTGACTAGTTTGTCGATCTCCTTCTGCCCGTTCAGTCTCGCCAACCATTGAACAGAATTGAGTGTATTATGTAAAAAATGAGGATTGATCTGACTAAGCAGTTTCTCGATTTCGAACTGGCTCTTCTGCTTTTCATTTCGTGATACGGCTAAGATCAGTTCATTTACCTCATTTTTCATGTCCTGAAAGTTTTGGAGCACAAAATCGAATTCCACTACATTCGTGTAGGAAACCGGCGTAGTGCGATTTTCTGCCATGCGTACGATTTCTAGGTTAACTTTGCGCAAAGGACCATACACTTGTTTCCACAGAAACATGCCAAGAAAGCCGGCGAACAGCAGTGTTGAGATCGATAGTAAGATCATTTTATAGAACCAAGTATAAATTTCACTGTTAAATGTTGATTTCTTAACGGCAGCAATCAGTTGCCACCCTTGAGGACTCTCATATCTAAATAGATGATAACCCCCATGCTCTTCGTGGGGAAGATGCGAGTTCCCGCCTACGGCATCTATTACACTTTGGGGTAGATTATCATCTTCCACGTAAGTTGTAGCGCCCTGTTGATTAACTAAGAGATGAGTCACTCTCATCCCGTAAGATTCTTGATTCAAAATTTTGCGAAATAAGCTATAATTCGTCTCCAAGTAGATATATAACTTCTGATCCCCAGATACTCCGACGGAACGCTGTTCAGAGAATACTAGATTATCCCCGACAACATACATCGTTGGGTGTGGCCCATAATAATTAGCCCCATTATAACGAATGAACTCAGGCAATTTGAGATTAAGCGCATCTGGTTTCATACTCATATTCGTAAATAAGACGGGGTCTTCAGCGTCAGGCATAATATATGCCGTTAGACCGATATAAGGATTTGTGAAATTGACTAGATTGATCTTTTGATTAATAGAGGCCATGATTTGCGATTTCCGGTAGATCTGTTTCTCTTGCAAAAAATCGGATACTTCCGCGACGATCTGGCCATCCAGCGCAAACTGTTTCGATGCAAAATCTAGATTATCGATCGCATTTTCTAAATTGAACGCCTCTTGCTTCAGACTTGCACTAATTCCACTATGAATTTTTCCTGACAAAATAGAATGAATTGAAGTATACGTAACGATTCCTACGAGTATGAGCGGTAACAAGGAACCAATCATCAAGTGAATCACTAATGTTTGCCGAAGGGATCGGGCTTTCCTATGAGAATCCCGTATTAGCGATGAAATCATCCTATGTATCCCCTCCAATAGTCATATTTTGTAATGGAATTATCTAACATAACAATACCAGAAAAATCGTTAAGCGAGAACGCTTTCAGGCAGATTAGCTAGAAGCCAATCTGCCTGAGTTTTATTTTAACCTGTAATTATTGAACACTTTTGCGAGCTTCGAACAATTCTTCTGCTTTTTTAATCGAGAACTCCATTACTTCTGCATAGCCAAGACCATTTACTTTGTCATGCATTTCTTTATTTAGTTTATCGAACTCCGCCTGATTCTTAGCAAATACCATCTTCCAAGAGTACTGCTGGATGATTGTACCGATCTGCTTATTCTTTTGCTCCAGCGTCTTATCCATGAGAAGTGGTTCTTTGCCTGTAAAACCTTGTGGAGCGATCGCAATCAAGTTGTTCTTAACAAAGTATTCTTTCGGTGTAAGTACACCCATCTTAGCTCTCCAATCACTATCAAGCTTGGAAGGATTGCGTTCGAGAGTTGTAGTCCATAGATTGTGATCAAAAGGTTCATCTGTTTCTGGATTCGTCATCGCAGGAACTATGAAGGAGAAGTTAAGCTGATTTTGTCCATAGTAGTAATCCCCACCACCAAACTCTTCAGGCACTTGTGTATTTTGTTGGTCAGCATAAGCTTTCCAACCGAAGTCGGTAACAAATGGTTTACCTTCAGCGTTAATATCCCAAGTCAAACCTTGTGGACCATTTGGAACGGCTGTGCCACTACCTGCTGAAATCATCGCCCCTTCTGGTGTATACATCCAGTTAATGAACTCCATAATCCGTTCAGGCTCTTGCGCTTTAGCTCCGATCGAGATAATGCCGTTTCCTCCGTATACGTTAAAACCGGTTGAATACATCAGCTCACCTTTGAACGGTACAAGTGCAAAACCTTTACCTGCATCAATGTTTTCCTGTGTATTGTAGTTTGCTGCACCGAGCCATGGGAACCAAGAGAATAGTAAGCGCCCATCTTTGTATTTAGCTACTACATCATCGAATTTTTGAGTTAAAGAATCCGGGTCTAGAAGTCCCATTTGGTTCGCATCATAATAAAGTTGAAGTGATTTCATATACCAGCTTTCTTCGGCTAAGAAATCATAATACTTCTCCTCGTCTGCTTTTACATACACTGACGTATCAGGAATTTCATCGTATCCCATCATGTTTGCAAACTGTTTGGCTAGTGTCATCTTGTAGTTACCATCCCAGTCGGACCAGAGCGAGAACGCATAGTTCTTTTTACCATTCGCGTTCTTAGGCTCAAGCTCTTGCATTTTCTTCAGAACAGGTAGATAGTCTTCAATTGAATTGATCTCAGGTGCTCCAACGGCCTGGTACAAATCCCACCGTAAGTCAGGACCCCAAGTCATATCTTTACCTTCGGAAGCTCCCTTTGGATTAGAAGCTACATTGTTACCCATACCATATATAGCTGAACCGCCACCAAAGGCAATTTCCGCTTTTTCCGTAGCTTTCGGGAAGGAAGCCACGATGTCTTTACCATATTTGTTAAGTAGGTCATTCTGATTCCAATCTAGCAACAAGTTCCCCTTGATAGCATTAGGATAATGGCTCTTATCATCACCGAAAATAATGATATCCCCGAGATTACCCGATGCCATCATAGCTGCAATCTTCGTATCTCCACCTGTTAAATTGGAGGCAACGATATCAAACTCAAGGTTGAATTTATCCTTGATGATTTTGGCAAACCATCCTGTTTGCAGCCCTGCATAGTTAGCCGTAGTGGAGAATACCGTCAATTTGAGTGGTTTCGAGTGATCGATAGCTCCATCATCAGGTGTAGCTGTATTCGCTGGGTCATTTTCCTTTTGAGCTGTGTTATTAGCCTTGTTCGTTGTTTCTGCCGGTTTCGCGTTGTTGTTCCCTCCGCCGCAACCAGCAATAACAACCAATAGTACCACTGTCATCATGATCAAGAATGATTTCTTGAATCTCATATGTTTGTACAACCTCCCCTTCTTACTTCTTATTAGTTCAACTTCGCATCAAGCGAATGTAAACCCAATTTGATATTTGCAATGTCTTCTGATGATGCCAATCCCTACCCTTTGACTGCCCCGATCATGATCCCTTTCACGAAGAAACGCTGGAAGAAAGGATAAACAATGAGGATCGGTAAAACCACGATCATAGTGACGGTCATTCTCACAGAGGTTGGTGTTTGCATGTTGGCTACACTGGCAGCCATATCCGTTGAGCTACGTATTAAGGCAGCCAATGAACTAGATTCATTTAAATACCGCCACAAGAGGAACTGTAGTGTGAAATATTTGGTTTCAGTCATCAAGAAGGCTGTATCCACGAAAGAGTTCCATTGAGTTACCGCCGAGAAGATCGTAATGGTTGCAAGGATAGGCGTCGTCAACGGAATGATAATGCTCCTGAATACTCGTAAATACCCCGCACCATCCATGGCCGCTGATTCCTCAAGTGAAGGCGGAATGGCCTCAATGAAGGTTTTGATAAGTATGATATTAAAGGGTGTAATAATGGTCGGCAAAATATATGCCAGGTAGTTGTTAGTTAAATTGAGGTTGTTCATCGTGATGTACCATGGAATGAGTCCTGCACTGAAATACATCGTAACCACAATACAGCGATACCAAATTTGCCGGCCCCACATCTCTTTCTTGGTAAACAGATAACCTAGGAAAGCTGAAGCCCCCACCGTAAGGAAAGTACCTACAACGGTCCGATAGACTGAGACTAGCGCCGCCTGACTTAAACCAGGTATACTCAATACCTTCACGTAATTGGCAAAGTGGATTTCTCGTGGTAAAAAGGTGATGTACCCTGCAGAACTAAGATCATTAGAGCTAATCGTGTTAATGAAGAGATAATAGAACGGATAAATACAAGTCAGTGTAAATAATCCGAAGAGTATATACAGGATGATTTGAAAGAAAACTCCGCCTGCTCCCATTTGTTTCGAGTTCATATCGATCCCCTCCTCGCTAGATGATTGATTCCCCGCGAACCTTCTTGGACAATGTATTTGCCCCGAACAGAAGGATAACACTGACGACTGATTTCAACATACTGACAGCCGTAGCAAACGGGAAGTTATTAGCAAAAGCAATGTTATATACATACAGATCCAATACTTCAATGGAGTCTTTGTTCATCGCGTTCTGGAAGGCAAAGTATTGTTCCATTCCGTTATTAACGAAATTACCTATAGAGAGCAATAAGAGAACGAAGAACGTCGGGATGAGCCCCGGTACGGTAATATGCCATATTTTCCGAAAACGACTGGCACCATCTACATCAGCCGCTTCATACAAGTCCTGGTCAATACCTGCAATCGCCGCCAGATAGAGAATGGCTCCCCAACCTAACGATTTCCACCAATACCAGAGGATCATCGTAATCCAGACATTTGAGCTTGAAGCCAGGAAGTTGACTCCCTCGTCGATGATACCTAACTGGATCAGAATCGTATTTACCACCCCGTTATCTACGGAGAATAAAGAGAATGCCAAAGCGTAGACTAGAATCCAACTTATGAAGTTTGGAATCGTCGTTAGTGTCTGAACAAATTTGCGATACCAACCTGTTTTGATCTCAGACAACAAGATAGCGAATATAACCGGGAATACGGAGGTAATAAGTCCAAGTGAACTCATGGCTAGCGTATTCTTGAGAACACGTAGCACCTCACCCGTTTGTGTCGGGTTAGATACGATCGTACGGAACCACTTTAATCCAACGTAAGGTGTATCTGACAGCGGAATACCAGGAATGAAATCGTAGAACGCATAGATCCATCCGCTAATCGGTAAATAATAGAAAATGAAAGTAATGATAAGAAATGGAAAGGCCATGAAGAATAATTTGTATTTGTTCGCCATTTTACGGCCGGGTTGTTGATTCATATAAGTGCCCCGGTCAAGTCCACCAGACGGTAGCTCCATAAGCTGATATCTCCTATTCCAGTAGTTTTGTTTACGCTTTCATCATAGCAAGGTTGACCTTGTATACGAGAGGGATAGCAGATCTTCCCCGGGGGACGTTCGTACGGTGTTAGTGAACCAAAATCACAAGAAATTGAACCATTTTCGCAGGACGCAAAAAATCCCTTCCAGTCACTTGGGGTCGCCAAGGAACAGAAAGGGAAATTAGTACTTTACAAAACTTTATTTGGTTTGTCTCCATTCCCGTTCAAGCATGGAGTAAATAGATTCATTACACCATTTATTATTACAATATCTAACCTCTCTGAGTATGCCGTCTTTGATCATACCAGCTCTAATCATCAATTGTTCGGACGATTCATTCTCAGTGTTTGCGTATGCAACAACTCGATGTGCATTGAGATCACTAAATGCAAATCCTAGCATAAGTTCAACAGCCTCTGTTGCATATCCTTTTTTCCAAAAATCCGTATGTAATGCCCAACCGATCTCCCATTCTCTAATTTCAGACCAATTTAACTTAATACTTATACGACCCATAGGTCTATTATCATCCTTCAAACATATTGCAAGTTGGTATTTCTCACGTGGATTGCTAATTGAATCTGAAAGTGCTTTTTGAAAATCCTGTTGTATTTCAACTGTATCTGGTGCATTACTTTCATATTTGTGTGTTACTGGATTTTGCTCCAATTCATTGTAAAAAGAAAAATCATCTTCAACAAAATTCCTCAATAAGATTCGTTGCCCAATGATATTCATTCCTTATCTCCTCTTTATATTTAATCTATCTGTAGGAAATAACTAAATCCACTATGAATTTGTATGATGTAATTTGTATTTTCGTTTGTCTCATCAGTTAAGCCTTCATTCTTTATCTCACCAAGATCATTAAAGTATGAACTTATAAATCTAATATTCTCCTGCTTACTTCTATAGTAAAATCCTTCATTGTACTCTTCTTTTTGTTGATCATCTTCAAAATATATTTCGAGTTCTACCCCAAGTTCATCGCTCTTTGGATAGGGGAATAATTCAGTATCTTTATAGTACTTCAGGATTTCTGTGCTAGATAATTCAGAAGATATTCTCATGAAGGAAACAACATTCCAATACCCTCCACTTCCGCCTCCATCAATCCAATTTTTCGCGTTAAATTGCCCCTTTTCCAAGACGATGGTTTCGGGTGGTAGTGGGTATTGATATAAATGATTTGCAAATTCCTTTGAGACCCATACTGTTTCAGTCAATTTATAACCCAAATATATTATTCCTGACAAAATTAAGATCAAAATTACCATTAATGATATCTTTTTTCTCATTTGGCCTCCGGGTGACTAATAAACTATTTCTTCATCTTCCTTAACTCGAACTTCTAATGTTATACTCGTTACTTTCTCTGCATCTTCACCCAAATATCCATGATTCAGATTAAGATTATACAATGCATTATCCCACCATAATTTTATAAATAAATTCCCTTTATAATAATAATTATAGTAGTATTCATTTTCATTAGATTGTAATTTGAATCCTTTTCTCTCCAATGTGCGCCTAGCGTCCTTAAAGCTACTCCCAAGTTGAACACCCAGTATTGAAAAATTTTCTTTAGCAATTGTTATTTTTTTAACCTTTGGGCTTTTAATCGAATCGATCTCACCGTTCTTATCCATTCGGTCAAGAGTTTCAGAATACCGCCCAGATAACTCCAGTTCAGGATAGGAGAAATCCATTCCGCAACCAAAACAACCTTCTATATCATCTGCTCCTTCACCGTATAACCCTTCAACTTCAGTTTGTGTCATTAATAACTTTATCTCAATACTACTAAAATCAATATCGTTTAATTCATTCCCATCAGATTTATTGGATTGAAAATACAGAGTAGTTATTATAGAAATAGTCAGAATTATTACTATGCCGCTAATGATAATTGCTTTATTCTTTATGTGAGACACCTCCCTATTCGAAGTCGTTCACGCAAATCATTCAGATGGACAACACAAACTAACCTCTCTGAAATCCACCTTCTGAATGGATGATCTGTCCAGTTACCCACTCAGCTTCGTCACTTGCAAGAAAAGCAATTAATCTAGCTGCATCTTGAGGCATTCCAATTCTACCGTTTGGAGATTTAGTCAAAATCACATTCTTTACGTCATCATTCATCCATCCCGTATCCGTGGGACCTGGATTGACCGCATTCACTGTAATTCCTTTCGAGGCTAGTTCAGCCGATAAGGTTAAGGTGAAAGTATCAATGGCTCCTTTAGTAGTTGCATACGCTATATTACCAGCCATCGGTCCTAGCGATTGACCCGAAGTTAAATTTATAATTCTTCCACCTATAGAATGGCTAAACCGACTAGCAAACTCTACACTTAATAACATAGTTCCACGAATATTTACTTCGTAATGTCTATCAAGTATTTCAGCAGTTAATGTATCGTACCCTACATCAACTGAATAGGTCGCATTGTTAATTAAGATGGATGGTTTCCCTAATTTCTCTTCCACTATATCTAATAACTTAGCGGGTGCTAATATATCCGTAAGATCTAACTCCAGTTTCTCACAACGCACGCCGTATTCCAAAATTTTATCCTGCAACAATTGAGGTTCATTTGAACGGATCCCCCAAGGCATCTCACTGTCATATGTAGTCCAATATGTAAAAAACACATCCATTCCTTTACTCGCTAACGCAGTACATATGGCTGCCCCAATACCGTTAAGACGAGAGGCACCAGTTACTATGGCTATTCTTCTTTCTAGCGCTAATTCACGCTCCATCTGACATTTCCTCCTTACTATTGTCTTACTTAATTTTAGGCTTCCGTTTGCTTTAGTCTCTCGTTTGCATAAGCAGCCGCACCTATCATTCCTGCTCTTCCACCTAGCTGAGCCTGCTGAATCTTACATGCCTGACTGGATAGCTTTAATGCATGTTTAGCCGTTGTTTCTCGAACTATATTAAGTAATCTATCTCCCGCAGCAGACATGCCACCGCCTACAATGATTAGTTCAGGATTTAATATATTAATTACATTGGAAAGACCAAAACCTAATATCCTCCCCGTTTCATGCATGACTTCAATAGCGACGTGATCTCCTTGATCATATGCTTCGGAAATCATTTTGGCTGTTATTAAACTATGATCTTGCCCGACCCATTCCTGAATAATACTTTGTTGACCCTCATTGATTTTTTCAAACAAGGTGTTCACCATACCTACTGCAGAAACGTATCTACCTAAACATCCTGAACTTCCGCATTTACACGGACGTCCTTCTCTGTACATATTCATATGTCCAATTTCCCCAGCACTTGAAGTTTTACCATAAATGACGTTTCCATCATTGATTATTCCTGACCCTAATCCAGTACCTAAAGTAATTAATACTAAGTTTTGATACCCCACTCCAGAACCATAGCGCCATTCACCATAGAGATTTACACGAACATCATTATCAATAAACGTTGGGAAATCAAAAAAAGTCTTCATATGATTAACAACATGAATGTTCTCCCAGTGAGGGAAGTTAGGTGAAAAAATTGAAAGCCCCTCATAAGGATCTAAAAGTCCCGGAATACCCATGCCCATACATTTGATATCGGTTAGAGATAAATTTGAAGTATGAATCATGTCCATTATTGTATCTTTAATTCTATTCATTACATGATTAGGTCCCATAGCTGCTTCTGTAGGAATACTCTTTTCAGTTAAACTCTTATACTCATTATCAAATATTGCCGCCTTAATGTTAGTACCACCCAGATCAATGCCTATCGTAAACTGATTCATATGAATTCTCCTATGCTGTATATTTTTGCAGTAAGATACATTCACCATTCTGCTTTATTTAGAATGTGTTATAGTCTTCAAATTGTTCTAGTAATATATTTTTTTCAATAAACTCTTTAATCCAAGCAATCCATATTGTGTCGTTTTCTTCGTTCGCTTCTACTAATGCTCGAATAATATGAGGTTTTAATTCTTCGGGTGTTATGCTTTCCATTATTTTTGTTGCCTCAACCGCCCCGGGCCAGTTTACATCCTGTAGCAAAAAGAGCATTTGGGGAACCATTTGTACTTGATCTGAGTAGTCTAGTTTCCCAATTATCTTTACTGCATTATGCCATTGGTCCTTTGATGATTTAGTTATTAATGAATCAACTAATTTTTCTTTATGTTTTATAAGTTTCTAAATCGCTATTTCCTGTCTCTCTTCAGTTTGAAACCAACTTAAGTACCCTAATAATATTTGCAAATCCTCTTCCATACTATGAAGACCATACTTCCAGCAGGGTTTTCCTAAACAATTCATCCAATTTACTCGTTGGGTCTGATGCTTCAAAATTCACTGTTTTTATATATGCTTCAAGATATTTAATTTCTAAATCGATATATTCATTGATTACGTTAACCCTCGGTTCTAAATTAAGTTCTTCTCCTTGAATCTTACGATCTAAGAGTAAATTAATCTGAGTTTTCAAGGCTCCCTCTGACAATGTACTTTCTACTAAATCCTTAAATAATATAGGGGGCATAGTATTATGTTGTTCAATCCATTTGCAAGCTAATACTGGGCGCAATACGTAAAAATACTTCTTAATTTTCACTTGATCACCTTGTAGATATTCACGGTAATTATTACGTGCCATATTTAGATAATGATAAAAACACGATATAGGCGAGAACACCTCACTACTCAACGCTCTCAAATTATTAATAAAGTCATATTTCTGATAATAAACTATATCGGAAAGTAACCACTCTTGTAATGGAGGATTAGATTTTCTGAATAGTTTAAGTGCTTTTCTGATATCCCACCCGTTAATATCTAATAGATCATTAATCGGTAATTCAATAACATCCCGCTTATCATCAATAGATAAGTACCAATCTGGATGATTAATATAGATGAATCTCACATCATAATCACTATCCTTTGATGGAAACCCCCATGCCCTACTTCCAGATTCACAGGCATATAATATTTTTACATTATGCATTTCTTCTATGCACTTTAATTCTTCCTTTATAATTCCCTCCATTATTTAACCCTCCAGTAGTTTCGTCTTACCTTCGGCATTCACGAAATGACCCAGCCTTAGATAACTCTAGACTTTTTATTTATTGAAGCCACTCCAATGTGTATAAAATTCTCTGTTCAATATTTACTACAGAAATAATGTAACTTCCATCGTCCTTCTTTTTATATAAATACAAATCTCCTTGCTTAAAGATCACAGGATTATCTTGTAAATAATTATTTCCTCCTCTAATACTTTGAAGCCCTTCATCAAAATTTGAAATATAACCTTCTAATTTGATTAATGAATTCTTATCAATTTCCTTAAAAGATTTATTTTTAATAAATGAATTGATCTTCTTCCCGCTATACGTCGAAATATTAAAGAATTCTCCGTCCCCATTAAAACTCGCAACATTCTCAATTACAGATTTACTTTGATTAGGCTTTGGAACTTCTAATCCCCAATTCATTCGCCATCCAGCATTAATTGTGAAAAATCGATCTAATATGTAATGTCCAGTTCCAGCAGAAACACTCACGATAATAATAACAATAGCAGTAATCATTAATATAATTTGACTCTTTCTCATTGTTAGACCCTTTCATAAAAACAATTTGGTCCATTTTTAATGTTTATTGCTTAGACAACTCTAATCTTTGGCTGGTTCATTTGTTATCTGTTCATATTCCAATATTATACATCGCGGGAACCTATGGTGATAGCTCGAAAAATAAAAAAAGCACACCAGTTAACTTTGAGTAAGCCAAAATTAACTGGTGCGCTTGTTAAACAGTAGTCATTGTTACGATCAAATCAGATCAATCAAGTAAGCTATTTCTCCAACGAAATGTTAAATGATGATCCAGCATTACCAGCGAATACGATTCTTCCGTTCTCAGGGAGAACCACTTCATTATTACCGCTAATTACGGTGTAGTTCACGCATGTTCCATTTCCGTCGTATACCGCATAAGCACCTTGTTCAGGCATCGATACTATCATCTTCTTACCAGCAATTGCTTGGGGTACACTATACCATCTAGCATTACCGTCAGTTTGCACAGTAACCGTAGATTTTTTACCTCGATAGAGAGGTATTACTTTGTCCTCACTGACATACAAACTTCCAGCCGACTCAAAGTACTCGATACCTTCTTTCGTATAAAAACGAAATCCATCCGAATCCCGGCTTCCCGTGCCTGGGACTTGATGTTGGCTCACTGCAGTATTCGGTCCAGTAATTTTCTTATCTCCGAAATAATCCTTTAATTCTGCGGTACGGGAAATCTTGAGGATTGGATTCATCATGTAAACAACAGAACTATACTTCTCACTCACAGGGTAATATGTTTTGCCTTCTCTCTTTTCCCATACATCTTCCGTCTCTTTAGATAAGGCCTGAGTTTCTAGCTTCTCAGCTACGTACTGAGATATTGCCAATTGTCCCAATCCCGGAACTGTTGCATATTCTCTATTCCACAGGTAGGTGCGTCCATTTTTCTCGGTTACAATACTGATCTTCGAACTCCCAACTTCGTTAACAAAAGAGCCTTCCACTGTATATATATATTTCTGCTCAGGATACGCAGGGACACTCGGCACCGATAATGATAGCTCTCCATCCTTTATAGCAACTTTAATTTGTTGTCCGGTAGCACCATAAAAGCCCGAGTACTTTGTGATGTCGCTTGGCATGTCAGCCTTAACAGGAATGCCGAATGATTTCTCCGGCTTAATTTCTTTGATTGCACCCTTCTCTTTCAACGCTTGAAGAAGAAGTTCGTGAGCCAGCAGTTCGTTCGTCGAACTACTTCCGCCTGATGATAGAACTGCAGCAGCCATGTTCTGCTCTGGTAGCACCACAAGAGAAGCATGATACAAAATTGTGTCTCCGCCCTTGCTGAGACCCTTTATTTTATAATCGCTGAATGGAAATAATCTTACACTATCCCAACCAAGCCCGTAGTCAATTAAATTATCCGCTTCTTTGGGCCACATTCCCTTTTTGAATTCCTCTTGCTCTATTGCTAGTACCGCACTGTCCGACAGAATATCTTTTTCACGTCCCATAAATATTTGCGAGAATTGTACCATGTCCTCTGCTGTGGAATAAATTCCACCCGTCCCAATCACGTTGACAGTTTCATTTGGAAGCTGCGTTGGAAATGTTGGATAATAAAGACCCGGAAGTTTGCTTGAATCTAATACATCTTGCGATGTCTTCGTATGCTTCAATTCTAAAGGTTCGATAATATATTGATGAATGAATGCAGTAAATTTCATACCACTGACTCTTTCTACAAGAATCTCAGCCAGTGTAAATCCATCGTTGCAATACACCGAGAATGCCCCCGGATCAGCTTTCAAACGCTGTGTAGACAATTGCTCTAGTAGGTTGTCATGCGCATACGTGTCATTATCATTGAACAGAAATCCACTACTCAGACTTGACCCTTGAAGTCCAGAAGAATGATTCAGCAGCATACGTGGCGTAATTTGCATATAACGCTCATCTATCATTTTGAAATCAGTTATGTACTGCACTAAGGGGGTATCCAGATTAATTTTTCCCTCATCTACCAATTTCATGACGGCAACAGTCGTAAACATTTTACTCGTTGATCCGATACCATACATGGTTTCATTGGTCAAAGGGATTTTCCCTTCTACATCGTTTAATCCCGTCTGTCCTGTCACTGTAATCTTGCCGTTGTCGATCAGTGCATACTGTACGCTGGTCGTACCGTATTGTTTGGTAAGCAGTGCCGCTTTCTCAGAAGCGATCGTCGCCTGTGTCTGAATTGAAGTTGCAACATTCTCGTTAGACGCTAGTGCTGCAGTCGGAACAAGCGGTGTTAGTGCAATAGCAGCACTCAGAATCCATATCAACCTTTTCTTCATTAAAAAACCTCCTAAAAATATGATACTATGATGTATTACGTTTCATTAGATAGAATGGTTCAATTTCCCACAAAAAACTTACTCCTATGTTCCCATGTTTTTGTTCTTCACCACAATATAGCTCCGCTACGTGAGTGAATATAGTGTTTTTAACTTCCGCAATAATTAAGGTACACGACAAATCACAATCATCCGGACACATTAGTATGGGTAATAACTTTATTTCTTGATTTAAGTAAAAACGACTTCGAACAAAATCCGCTTCTTCCTTAAGCGTTATCCAGTCAACAATCGTAGGAATTAATCCTAATAATAAACGGTCTGGATATTGATCGTGTAGTATCTTATCTAAAGGGGGCTAAGATAACTCTTATCTTAGGCTGGGTCAATTGTTGTTTGTGCTTATTCTATGATTATACATCTGACAACCAAGGGGCGAATCCCCCGGAAACAGATGCTTTGCTATTAGATGTCGTGTTGCTTCATTGACTTACTTTCAAATGCATTAAATCTCCCTATTATTCGAACTTCATGCCCTAATGTCTCTAATATAGTAACTGCTCTCTCAATCGTTACCCGGCTACAGTTATTATTTGCTTCTAAAAAAAATCTATAGACTCCTAGTTTCCTTGCAGTTGGACGTGATTCAATCCATGATAAATTTATTGTAAGAGCGGTAAATACATTCAATATTGAAGATAATACCCCAGGTTGATGGGACTGACCCCCGTTTGTGAGACAGGGATCAAAACACCTT
>NZ_RZNY01000048.1 GCF_003994475.1 Paenibacillus anaericanus
CAGGCTAGATTACAATCCTCGGAGACTGTTTTCCACATGACATGCAGGTTTTGTGGCCACGAGGTCTGTGCACATGCACTCATCGTGCATGGCTTCTCCATTGCAAATAGTCCCTTGCATGAAGAGGGCCCCCTTCTTTCATAACTACCCAAAGCGGATCCTCGGTATATGGCATCGTGTTCATCATTTGATCATGCCACTCATTTAACAGATAAACGGCCTCTCGGCATAGTTCTGGATGCGTTTCAGCAAGATTATTCTGTTCATGTGGGTCCTGCTTCAGGTTAAACAACATCTCATTCTGAATGTCAAAATGTCCTGTATGGTACGTCCGGATATACAAATAATCTCCAAAACGGATACCTCGTTGGCAGACATGCGCACACTGCGTAATAACTAGATAAGGCTGAGGGCAATTTTCTCCCCTTAGGATACCGGGTGCAAGACTGGACCCGTCCCAAGAGGCCGCAGCAGGCTTACTCATTAATTCCGCAAGGGTAGGAGCGAGATCCAGTTGATAGTGTAAGTCTTCATCCACATGGCCCTGCTTGCAACCTGGCCACCTAATGATCATCGGTACGCGGCAGGTTGCATGATCAGCCGTACCATGCTCGCAATAGATGCCAAGCTCCCCCAAATTCTCCCCATGATCTGCACTGATAATGATGGCCAGATCATCCATTACACCTTCATTTCTGAGCGCATCAAACAGCATCCCAATATGGCTGTCCATGTAGCGGACTGCACAATCATAGCCGTCAATAATACGGTGAACGCCTTCCATATCGTGAACCTTATCAGGCTGTCTCGGATATCCTGGCCTAACAAACATATCAATATTGCCAAGGCTGCAGGGGCCATCCTTCTCTAGATGAGAGCTTACGACTTCCTCTGACAGCCAGGATGGCAATGCCTCATTCTCAAACGGATTACCAAATTCTTCAGGAGCACGATAGGGTGTATGCGGATCCCAATAATTGATATGTAGGAACCAGTTGTCTTGTTTGGCATTTCTACTAATCCAATCTAGCACAACAGGGGTTACCTCTTCCGCAGACTCCAATCCACATCTACCTGTGTTGTATACTTCCGAAAAACCAGCGTTAAAGGTCCAAGCCCCATGTCTTTCCGCAAATGGACTGATCGATACCGTTCGCATTCCTGCTTTTTTAAGAAACGCCGGCAGACTTTCCTGTCCAAGGATATCGTGAAATCCACGACTCACACCTTCTCTTCGCATGTCGGCAGCCGTTCCACCGTGGGCGTTAACACCTGTATGAATCCCAAACCTACCTGACATTACCGCTGTTCTAGAAGGCAAACATGGAGCGTCAGAAGTGTAACAGTTATCGAATCTCACTCCCTCTGCAGCAATAGAATCAATATTGGGAGATGTGTTCCGGTGATACCCATAAGCTCCCAGATGATCCGGTCGTAATGCATCCAGATCCAGATATAAAATTCGCATCATCATTCTCTCCTTTACTTAGCGGCTGTTCCAACTTTTTATACGCCTGCGATAACCGAAGTCGTCGCAATTGTATGCCATAAGTTCGCGCTCATAGCCACCGTGGTACCATCTTCTTTACGGCCATCAAAATATAAGCGCTCCTGTTCTAATTCTTCCAAGTTTGGAATCACACCGTTCAGATACATATCCAACCTCCAGCTCGTCGACTCCAGCCGTTGCATTAATCCGCCCATGCGAAGATCGAATACGTCTAATCCGAAAATTTTATTCTCACTCATCCATTGGGCTCGGTACGCTGATATGAACCGTACAGCTCGACTTTTCAGCTCGGGTAGTATTTCATGTGCATACCTCTTCAACGTGGTTCGATCTCCGTTTAAATAAGCGTTTCGTAGGTTAATCCCCGCATCAACTTTCAACTCTAGCAGTAGGCAAAGCGCATACTGCGTCTCGAAGACCATCTTCCACTGAAGGTTTCGCTCGCCCGCCTCCTTCAGCATTGGGGCAGCCTGCCGATAATGCTCCGCGTAAATCTCAGGTATAACATGCTTATCGAATAGTCCACACAGAATATCCTGATATAGCAAATATTTAGGGGGATTAACAGAAGAACCTCCTGGAGCAGGGTTGTCTGGAACCAGGCCCGCGATGTCCAGATTCATAAAATCATCATAGACACCTCCGGTACAAGTCATGAACCGCTTACTAAGGTGTTCTTCATCTGACCGGTTCGTATAACTGAGCTCCGCCCAAAGTTGTAGTGATGGAAGAATTGCAAATAGCGAGTTTTCCGCACCATTATCTCCCCAACCCGTCACCAGTACATCCTTAATTCCATTCTCTACGCAACTGTTATGTGCCATGACACCAATATGGTGGCTAAATTGATTGTTAGGTGTAAAGCCCATCCACTTCCATGCCCCACCCGCGAAAACAATTTTGTCGCTGAGTTGTTTATGTTTCTTCAGCATGGCATCATATTTCGCTTGTTCCTCCGAATAATAATCCCAATAGACCAAGCTGATATCTTCCGGAATCATTTCTACGATATCTGTCCGTATCTGACTATCAGCATCGTAATACTCGCCCGAACTTGCTAGCCTAAAGAACATGTCGCTCCACATCATAGGCTTGTAGCCATATCGTCTAGCGATTTCCATAACCTTCCCGAAGTGTCTCAGCATCAACTTAGACCGATCCTGATAACCATGCTTGTCTAGGTATTTGCCTAGCCCCATCATATGAGCTTCATCCATCCCAATATTGATATTCCGACTCGTCAAATTCTCGGACATGGTAGCAAACATCTCTTCAATTAATTCATAGGTGTGAGGGTCATCGATCAACAAAATATCATTGCAATCCACTAGATGTGCATGCTCTTGCCATCTCAGTGTAGTACCCAAATGGGCTAAGGTCTGAATACAAGGTACAAGCTCAATACCGAACATGGCCGCATAGCGATCCATCTCTCTAAGTTCTTCCCCGGTGTAACGACCTCTCATATAACCGAAATATGGGTAATCCTTCAATTCATAAGTATCTTCTGTATACATTTGAATTGTAGAATACCCCATCAACGCCAATCGACGAACCAACTCCTGATAAGCCTGGGCATGAAGCACCGCATTCCGCGAGCAATCTACCATAACTCCCAAGCTATCATAGGCGGGGAGTTCATGAATATCGAAGACCACTTCTTGCTTGATTCGCTCTCTCCACAATCCAATCGCACGGATCAATTGATGTGCTTCTCCATACGTAATACACCCTTGACTATCGTCATTTCGGATATGAATTCCTGTTCCCGTTTGCTCTATATGCATAGGAAAGCCTACATCATCCAGCTGGATATCCAGAAGCTGCGCTACCTGCGATACAGCTAACAAATGCAGGTCATTTAATCCTGTTATGGTTATGTTCATCTCTTCATCACCTCATAGATGTGCTAGTATATGCCCTTCTATTTCTGCTATATACGAAGGCAACTCCCTGAAAGTAAGAACCTTCAGGAAGTTGCCTCTTAACTATTTATTACTTCATACCTTCTTCTGCGGCTTTAGCGTTGACTTCTTCGATCATCTTATCTAAGCCCTTCGCTCGGTAGTCCTTCATAATTTTTTCCCACGCCTGCTCAACAGGTTCACTGGATAACATAACCTTCAAAAGATCATCATGATCCAAGATGGAGAACTTATCCTTGGTCGGTGTGGACATATAAGTTAAGCGAATATTATAATCTGGAACTTTGGTATTCTCCAGAATCCAATCAATATACTCAACGGCATCCTTACGAATATTTTCGTTAGAAATGGATGGGTTATTCATATCGTAGCTGTCAGAAGTTTCGTAGGAAACAAGGTTTTTAAAGAACATTCTCGTTGGATATTTCTCATCAAGCGATGTCGTTCCAATCATTACCTTCTTGTCACCCTCAACCTTATAATCCACATCCAGCTTTCCATAAGTCAGAAGGTCCTTCCCTTCAGGGGAAAGAACGTAATCATACAGTGCCATAATCCGATCCATTTTCTCGTCGCTTACATCAGCACTGAAATAACTCTCTGACCAGTAGGTCTTGAAGATTGCGTGGTTGCGTTCGCCGTCCGGCCCAATCAGCGGCTTAAGCACTTTGACGTTATCCGTAATTTCCGTATCTGGGTAAGCTTCTTTCCAACGTTTTAAGTAAATATCCTTATTATAGTTAACATAACCGCCACCGATTAGAATCGCAGCTGCTTTACCCGAAGCGAACTTGTCATATGCTACATCCGGTTTAGTAAGGGCAATATCTGGATCAATTAGATTGTTATCATACATGTCTCTCATATTCTGTAGAGCCGGGAGCGCTTTCTTCGAGAATACGGCAGGAATTAACTTTCCATCTTCCTCAACCCATTTGAAATCGCCTCCACTTCCGTCACTAGTGGCAAGAGGATTACCATACAACCAGAACAGACCGCCAATCATTTTCACCTGTCCTGCTGTAAGACCTGTAACTTTCTTTCCTTCTGCATCCTGTTTTACGATAGCATCAAGCATGGCTTTGAACTCATCCCATGTCTCAGGCTCTTTGGTAATTCCAGCTTTCTGAGCCAAGTCCCATCTGTACAGAACAGATCTATCAAGCGCACTCCAGTCTACACTAGGAAACATCCGCCGCGGAACCGTATAGTGCTTGCCTTCGACGCTTAGCCCTGCGATGTCGGGCGTTTCAAAGAATTTCGCCAGACTCGGATATTTGGCTAGATCTGGAAGATCCTTGACAACGCCCTGATCAACCCATTTCCTCTGATACTGAGTTCCAAGTGCATCAATAGCAAAGATATCAGGGAGCTGACCGGAAGAAGCCCACATCTGAATCTTCTGGGCATAATCATCCCATGTGGTATTGACTGGCTTGATCTTAATGTTAAACTTATTTAAAATTTCTTGGGCAATCGGATCCTGATCAATCTTAGAAATCTCGGAATCAATATCCCAAAATGCTATGGAGATCTCCATAGGTTCCTTATACGGATTGTCCGAATCTACGCTCGAACTGACTTCTGAATTCTTTGATGCATTACCGCTTGTGCTTCCTGCATTGTCGCTACTACCGCAGGCCGATAACAAGCTTGCTAGCAACGTGGTGCATGCTACGAGAGTGATTAACTTATTTCTCTTTACTTGCATTGATGAATCCTCCCTTTGTAATTGCATATTAGGATAAAAATAAAGATATATTTGTATTTCCTTATCCCTTAATGGAGCCAACCATGATTCCTTTGTTAAAATGCTTTTGCAGGAAAGGGTATACCACGATAATAGGGACACAGGTAATCACAATGGTGGCCATTTGCAGCGCCGGGGTATACACCTTAGCTGAATTGCCCTTTGCAGCCATATCCATGGCCATGGTGTTTAGTAATGAATTCGATGTAATTAAAGTCTCTCGAAGATAGATTTGCAATGGTGCCTTCGAAGAATCACTAATGAAGATCAACGCATACCACCATTCATTCCATCTTTCCACCGCATAGAACAGACCAAATGTAGCTATGAACGGCGCTGATATCGGTAAGATGATTTTAAGCAAAATATACATATCATTTGCTCCGTCCAGCTTGGCTGATTCTTCAAGACTCTCAGGGATCGTACCAAAATAATTCTTCATTATAATGAGATAGAAGGTATTGAGTCCCGCCGGTATAATCATGACAAGGATGTTGTTAACCAGGCCGAGTTCCTTCACAATAAGGTAAAACGGGATTAAACCTCCGTTAAAAAACATCGTGAAAAGGATCAAACTAAGCATTCCGTTTCTACCCGGCATCCCCTTTTTAGATAGGGCATACGCACCTGCAACGGATAGGCACATACTAAAAGCCACACCTGCTACCAGCACAATGACAGAGTTCATGAACGAAGTCCAAAACTTCAAATCCGACATAATAAGCTTATAAGCAGATAGATCGAATGACTTAGGTAAGATATATAAATTGCTCTTACTTATAACATCGAACCTCGCAACCGAGACAATAAGTACGTTATAGAATGGAAAGAATGTGATCAGGGTGAGTAGCCCTAGAACGATGTAGGCTACGATGTCAAAAGTACTCCATTTTTTTCTTTTCTTCTTCATCACGGCACCCAATTTGGTATCCCCCTTATTCTGTTTAATACAAGCCTTCCTCACCGAGCTTCTTCACAATCTTATTGGCTGTTACCAACAGCAATACGCTAATAAATGACTTCATAATCCCTACTGCTGTGGTATATCCAAAGTCCCCGCCGGTTGTAAACGATGTTCGATAGATATAAGTGTCGATGGTATCCGCAACGGAATATACAGGCGAGCTATAGAGATTGAAGATTTGATCAAAGCTTGCACCTTGCGACATCAGTTGACCAACGTTAAGAATCAGGAGAATGGCTACCGTACTCTTAAGGCCAGGCCATGAGATATGTAATAACCTTTTAAATCGATTCGCCCCATCCATTTCGGCTGCCTCATACAACTCAGGATTGATTCCCGCAAGCGCTGCCAGATAAATGATAGAGTCCCAACCAATTTCCCGCCAGATATGCGTAATATATAAAATGGGCCGAAATGCATTTTCATCTACCAGAGGGGATATCGCTTCTCCACCAAACATCACGATCAACTGATTGAATATTCCCTCTCTGCTCATAAGATTGACGATGATACCCGACAAAACAACCCATGAGATAAAATGTGGAAAGGTTAAAATCGTCTGGAAAACACGTCTTGCTACGGTTCGCGAAAATTCATAGAGGATAATAGCCAAGATGATCGGTGTCGGGAAGTGAGTCACTAGCTTCACCAGACTGATCAGAATCGTATTAAAAAAGGCACGTCTTAATTCCAGATCAGTCAGAATAGTTTGGAAATGCTCCAAACCTATCCATGGACTTCCAAAGATACCCTCTCTATAGTTAAATGTCTTGAATGCCAGCGTGACCCCATACATCGGAGCGTAACTGAATATTGCGTACCAGATCAAAATAGGTAAAACCATAATATAAAAGTACTTATATTGGAGGATCGTTTTCCATAAGCTCTTTTTATGTACCTGATTCGTCATTTTAGCCATCCGTTTTTCGCCGCCTTTCGCTATTATTTATAAATTGATTCTGCATCGTGGGGGCTATGTGTTAAATTATAGGTACATTACGAATAGGCGGGTATGGACAAATAATTCTTATCATTTGGATTTTTCAATGAAAGTGCTTTCAGTTTTGTAATATCTGAGTTTTATACATATAAATCGTAGTTTAGTCTATACCAATCATGTCCTACCACTATTAGGATCGACTTATGGGTATCGTTTACAACAAGGGGGGTGGCAACATGTATAAAGCTATCGTTGTCGATGATGAGAAGTGGATAGTCGAAGGAATCAAGGCTGGTGTGAACTGGGGAAAATACGGGTTCGAGGTCATCGGCCAAGCAGATAATGGGTTGGATGCGCTCCAATTGATCAAGACCCTGCATCCAGATCTTGTACTCACAGATATTAAGATGCCGGAGATGAATGGCCTAGAGCTAATTAAGAATGGACGGGTTGCCTCACCAGAAACCTTATTCGTGGTGTTGAGCGGCCATGCTGAGTTTGCATATGCACAGAGGGCCTTAAACTATGGCACCTTCGGTTACTGCCTGAAACCCTTCGAGATCGAAGAAATTCACAGCATGTTAGCAAGGGTGGCTGAATCTTTAGAAGAAAAGTTGAAAGCGTCATCACCCTCATTTTCCGTAGACATGTACGAGGCTATCTGTTCAGGGAATACAGTAAGGATGAACCAACTCCTTGTAGATTACGAGATGCCCCTTCATCACAAATCCCAAATTACGCCGATTGTAGTACAAGGTGCTGATCTCGTATCAGCTAGCCAAGACGTAAAGCAACTCAGCTTTTTCATGAACCATCGCCGCCAAGGCTACCTTGTCCGCAATGAACATAAAGAAGCTTTCCTTCATAAATGGAGTCTTGCACATCCAAGCGGTTCCTTTAGTACAGGTGTGGGCTATCCCATATCGGATGTTGCAGAATTGGAAGCTTCACTCGAAGCCGCTTCACTCGCCGCATATGGCATATTCACTACGGGTAAGACTGGTATCTATAGAGCTACCCATCAAACCAGTGGTCCTATCAACGAAACTATCAAGCAAATTAACTACGCCCTTGATCACAAAGACCGGATCCAATTTGTCGAAATTCTGGAGTCCTCAAGAGACTTGTTCCACAATCTAACCTTTACAATTAAAGATGCTTATTTGATTTATACGGCGGCGATGTATCTCTTTTTTCGCGAGGGCAACCAAATGAATAGCCGTTTTTTCGAAGGATACGAACAGATGTATACGCATTACGGAAATGTTGATGTCATGATCGACGAAATGATCAAGGAAACGCATGGTCATTTCACAGAGGAAGTATCAGCTTACGTGGTGAAAGTGGCCCACAAGAAGGTAAAAGAAATCGTATTTCACCTCCACGAAAACTTTACCCAAGAAATAACAATCCAAGGCCTAGCAAGCAAATTTTATCTAAGTCCCAATTACTTATGTCAATTGTTCAAGAAGGAAGTTGGAGAAACCATCGTGGAGTATGTGTCCCGTCTGCGGATTGAATATGCCTGCAAGCTTTTGAAAGAAACTGACTACACCATCCAGCAGGTGGGAGAAAAATGCGGCTTCCAGGACTATTTCTACTTTACAAGAATTTTCAAACGATATAATAAAATTACACCTACACAATACAGGGTGACAAAATGAAATCCTTCAAAAAGCTATCCATTCGATCGCAGGTCATGATTATTGGCTTTGTGATCATCGCAATGATTCCCTTCGTTATTATTAGGGTCTATCAGCAAGCCAGCATGACAATCATCAATCAGAATACACAATACAATACGGAGCTTGTATCCTTGCTGAAGCAAAAGCTGTCTGCAAACTATGCTAATGCTTCCAATTTAATGATGAATCTTGGCTACGATACAACCGTACAGACTTTATTAATCGAGACTGATAAACTCAAGATGTATAACCTTTCAAAGAATGTCGAGAGTCTGATAGGTGTGGTGAAAAATACAAATAAAGATATTCTTGATATTGCTATCTTAGGGCGTTTGAATACGCAGACGCCCTTTTCCGGAAAAATGAATGATATAAATAAGGTCATGGAGCAGGCTGAAGATGATGGGGCCGTCCACTATATCGGATATCGTAAAGAAGATAATAAAATACCAAAGGATAACTTCTTGTTTGGCATGAATATTTATTCCTATGGTGATACTTCCCTATATGGAGAAAAAGTAGGCTTCATCGCTATCGCACTGGATGTTAAGTCTATTAACACGGAGCTGGAACGTTATCCCCGCCTGGCGGACACAACCTTCATCATGATGGATAATCAAGAGATTGTATATACCAAGAGCAAAGAGGATAATCAACTGATCGATCAATTCAAACAGGCAGGATTGCAGGCAAGTAGTGATAAAGCTTATATGGCCAGCATCGATGGTAAGAAATATGCAATTCAATCTTTTGATCTGCCGGAAATTTCGGGAAGCATAGTTACAGCCGTACCGATACACAGCTTGATAAAGGAGCTGGATACTTTAAGGAGAACCAGTTATATATTACTGGTGGTTACACTGCTCTTGTTCACCGTTCCCTATACCGTACTCATGATGAATATTCTTAAACCGCTTACCAAGCTGATGCGCTTCATGGTAAGGCTAAAGTCCGAAAATCTGGATGTCCTGCATTCCAAAGTTTCCCTTGAAGGTTATGCGGAGATTGAGGTCATATCCAACGAGTTTAATACCATGCTCGAGAGAATCAATGATCTGACCGGGCGCTTGATTGAAACCACGACTAGGTTATATCAAGTGGATTTGGAAAAGCAACGAGCGGAATACGCCTATCTGCAAAGTCAGATCAATCCGCATTTTCTGAGCAATACACTCGATTCAATTAAAGGAATCGCCATCGTCAGGGGCAATCAGGAAATTTATGAAATGACAAATGCGTTAAGCACGATGCTCCGGTACATTATCAAAGAGAAGGATGAAGTAAGTTTAGGAGAGGAACTCAAGATTGCAGAAGCCTGCGTCAAAATTCACCAAGGCCGGTTCCCAGATAAAATGACGTTCGAGTTCTATTGCCCTGATGACTTGCTCCCTATTCCCGTACCTAAAATGTTCATCCAACCCATTCTGGAGAACGCGCTCAGTCACGGGCTAGAGCCTCGTGGCAAGGGAGGCTCACTCCTACTCCGTGTGGAGAGGTGTGACAAGAGCCGCCTTGTCATTACTATTACTGATAATGGAGTAGGCATCGCCCCCTATCGCCTTTACGAATTAATAGAAAGATTAAATAGTAAGAATGTTACTTCAACTGAGCATATTGGCGTACAGAATGTACATAATCGGATATGGCTGAAATATGGCGATCCCTATGGAGTCAACATCCACAGCATTGAGGGACAAGGCACAACCGTTGTTATTCAGCTCCCTATTTCCCCTGAGGAGCAACAGATATATTCCATCTAGTACTTTCAAATAAATCCATCGTATGAATAGGTCAGCCAAAAATTTCTGGTTGGTCTATTTTTTAAGTTTAATTGAACGAAGGTAATGGGGAAAATGCAATTGCTTGATCATAGAGCAAAAAATACTAGGCAAACATTCTTTCAAATTTCACTTCTTTTTTTATAAAACTAACATAGCCTATATCATCGCAAACGTTTGCACTTACCAATAAACATGCAAAGGGGAATAGGCAATGAGAAAATCAAGAAATTTAACCCTCATATTTGCACTAGTCATTACTGTAGTACTTGCTGGGTGTGGAGGAAACAACAACCAGGTAGGAAATGCTAGTAAGACTACAGACACAACACAGACGGAACAAACGACGAGTCCTGAACAGTCCGTTAACAATGCAACAACTACTCCTACTGAGCCAGAAATTGAAAAAGATGCCAAGCTCCTTGTATGGGATAATGGTGGCTCGGATGAGGATTGGGCGAAAATGGTTGCAGAAGAATTTACGAAGAAATATAACATCCCTGTTGAAGTTCAGGTCGTATCTCAAGGTGATGCACCCACAAAGCTACAAACAGATGGACCTGCGCTGCTTGGAGCAGACGTGTTCCTAGCACCACACGACAAGATCGGTGGACTCATCTCGGCAGGGTTGGTATTGGAGAATTTCTACCCTGATGAATATAAAAGTGAGTTTATGGAGGCAGCGATTACTGGTACTTCCATAGATGGAGTTCTATATGGTTATCCAACTGCAATAGATACGTATGCATTATTTTATAATAAAGATTTGGTTAAGACGGTCCCAGCAACCATGGATGAACTCATCGAACAATCGAAAGCGTTTACAGACAAATCAAAAGAAAAATATGGATTCATGATGTTGGTTAATGACTTCTATTTCCTACATGCCATCCTTGGCGGATATGGTGGTTATGTATTCGGAGATAAGAACACGAACAGTAGTGACATCGGTCTTAATAATGAAGGGGCCGTCCAAGCAGGACAATTTATGCAGCGGCTACACAAAGAAGTACTCCCTTTATCAAGTGCAGATATTAATGCCGCAGTTAAAGAAACTCTGTTTATTAATAATAATTTGTTGTTTGATATTAACGGTCCTTGGGCAGTTGCAGCCTTGCAGGAAGCCAAAGTGAACTTCGGTGTTGCTCCCCTTCCTAAACTTGATAATGGAAAGTCGCCAACCAGCTTCTCAGGAATTCGGGCATATTACGTAAATTCGTACACCAAATATCCGGAAGCCGCGTCGTTATATGCTAAATTTGCGACAAGTGAAGAAATGCTGATGAAAAAATTCGAAATCTCCGGCCAAATGCCTCCACGTACTCGTTTGCTTGAAAATGAGAAAATTAAAGACAATGAGATCATTAAAGGTTTCCTTGATCAAGCCACCGTATCCGTACCGATGCCAAATATTCCTGAGATGGCCCCGGTATGGGGAGCAATGGGTAATGCCTTTACTGTTATTTGGGATGATAATGCAGATCCGAAAGAAACATTGGACAAAGCTGTTACCCAAATCAATGAGGGAATCACCTTATTGAATCAGTAGTTGAAGGGAGACGCATATGAAATTGCTAATCGCTCCGGATGATAGAGAAATTTCAAGCAATAAACCAAAAATAAGTTTGTTTCTATCCTTACTGTTCATGGGTCTTGGACAATTATATAATCGCCAATTTGCTAAAGGTATTTTACTGTTCTTGTTGGAAATTTACGTCCTTATTTTCTGGAGCAAGCCGATTGGGAAAGGGATATGGGGATTAATTACGTTAGGGGATCAACTGCAAGTACGTCAACGGGGACGGGTTCTTGAACAAGGTGATCATTCCATCTTCCTTATGGTTGAAGGGATTATCTACTTGTTGGCAATACTCCTGCTCATTTGCTTCTATATCTTCAACATCGGAGACGCCTATAAAGTTAGAAAGGGGATACTATCCGGTATCCCCGTCCATGATATTCGGCATTCACTTAAAAATGCCTGGGAACGGGGATATGTGTATTTCTTATTAGCACCAGCAATTATATTTACAATGTTTCTAACGATCCTTCCTCTTCTGTTCGGAATATTAATTGCCTTTACTAACTATTCTGGTCCAAATCATCTGCCGCCAAAACATTTGGTGGATTGGATTGGACTGAAGACTTTCTCTAATCTGTTCAATCTGAGAAATTGGAGTCATACATTCCTCGGTGTAGTGAAATGGACACTTCTATGGGCTGTACTAGCAACAATAACAACCTATTTCACGGGATTATTCTATGCCTTAATCATCAATGTCAAAGCAGTGAAGTTTAAACGCATGTGGAGAACAGTCTATATTTTACCATGGGCCATCCCCGCCTTCGTATCCATATTAATATTCCGCAATTTCTTCAATGCCGAATTTGGACCACTTAACGAATACTTAGGTTTGCTCGGAATAGAGAAGATCCCTTGGCTTGCAAATCCACACTGGGCAAAAGTCTCGCTTGTATTCGTAAATACTTGGTTGGGGTTCCCCTTTTGGCTTGCCCTAATGTCAGGGGTACTTACGAATATAGATAAAGATATGTACGAAGCGGCTGAAATTGATGGGGCAAGTCCTTGGCAGCGATTCAGCACGATTACATTCCCACTTGTGTTATTCGCAACAGCACCTTTATTAATTATGAGTTTTGCTAATAATCTCAATAACTTTAATATTATTTACTTATTTACTGAGGGCGGCCCAGTCAATATGGATTACAGCTTTGCAGGCTCTACAGATATTCTCATCTCATGGATCTTTAAATTGACATTACAGCAGAATCAATTCAACACAGCTTCTGCGATTTCGATACTAATCTTCATTATCATTGCCGTGTTCTCCATTTGGAACTTCAGGCAGACACGAGCCTTTAAGGAAGAGGATATGATCCAATGAAGCCGAACCAACTGATTCTTAAGCCGTCCATTCGTCAGTCGCTGAAACATAAATTTATATTATTTTTGATATATTCCATTCTTATTATCACTGCAATCGCCGTACTTCATCCTGTTCTGTGGGTAATCCTAGGTTCCTTCAATCCAGGAGATACGATTAGTGCTACTTCTTATATTCCAAACAATCTTACACTTGTTCATTATATCAACTTATTTACTGAGACCAATTACTTCATATGGTACAAAAATACGTTGTTCATTGCGGTCATGAATATGATCCTCTCAACATTATTGATCGTGTCAGCGGCGTATGCATTCTCACGCTTTCGTTTCCCTGGGCGTAAACAAGGACTGATGGTCATGCTCATACTGCAAATGTTCCCCTCGTTTATGGGGATGATCGCTATCTATATTCTCCTCCTGCAATTGAACCTGTTAGATAACCTATGGGGACTCATTCTCGTTTATGCTGGAGGATCGATTCCGTTCGGAACATGGCTTGTCAAAGGATTTTTCGACGGGTTACCCCGCAGCTTGGAAGAGGCAGCCAAGATTGATGGAGCCTCTCATACAACGATATTTGTCCGAGTGATGATGCCACTGTCCGTACCGATGTTTACGTTCATTGCAGTCTCTAATTTTATCGGCCCATGGATGGATTTCATATTCGCACGACTCGTCATTCTATCCGATCGCAACAAAACGCTCGCCGTTGGATTGTTTGAAATGATCACAGGTCGAGCAAACAATCAGTTCACAACCTTTGCAGCAGGAGCAGTTCTTGTTGCCGTTCCAATTACGATTCTGTTCCTAGTGTTGCAAAAATATATTATTGAAGGCCTAAAGGCAGGAGCAAATAAAGGTTGATAGGCTAATAAAACAACAACTTAACTTGAAGATGTGACTAACGGCTCTCAAAGAGAAAATGAGGGCTTTTTTTTATCCTCTTCTCCATCTTATTATACCAAGCTTATGACGGATACATCTCTGTTCGCAGGACTCACGTTACGCTAGTGCGTTTAATTCATTATTAAAATCGAATATAATAACTAGATAATATCTATATTTACACATCACTCCCTTAGGAGAATCAATAATGAACCCAAATTATACGCTGGACGATACAGGGTGGCAGGCGCTTATTCATACTGTTGGTGAGAAATTCAATGACCTTACGATAAAGCGTGGATTTCAATATTTTAAACAGGAACGTGTTCGTCCCTTAAAAATTTCTGATACCGGACATGTTGAAGCCCTTGTTGAAGGTAATGATGATGATCACTATCGTGTCGATATCAATCTGGACTCCTTATCCGCAAGTCACTGTACTTGTCCTGTTCCATCACATTGCAAACATATGATTGCCGTCCTGCTTGAGTACGTCAGCTTGCAAGGGCGATCTGTTCATGCGCTTGTCAATGCCAATTCAACAGCTACCTTCAAACAGCCTGTGAAGTCTTCAAGCTATGATAATTCTAGCTACACAAATAAGATGGCAATAGATCAAAAGGCAGCTCTCTCCACTAAATTGCAGGAACAAGCCAGCAAGATACCTAGCATGAGTATTTTTCAATGGCATGAAGTATTCAAACTTAGTATTTCGCCTATTGGATTTAACAGTCCTAATGCTCAATATGCCAAGAACGCCTTAGCGTCGATATATACGATACAACCACAACTATCACCGGCACTGGAACAGTTATTTGAGCTGCATGCTCACCTCTTTGTGCTTGAGAGACTAGTCAAACCATCACAGCATATTCCATCAAACGCTCCAATGTATATGGGCTATTACACACAGATTGCTGCAGATGATATGCAAGGAGAGATTAAGCGGATATTTACCAAGGATCTTGCCATTTCGGATGAATCTGAGCATTGGATCCGCATTACTGAAACCTTATCCTACGCACGCAGTCTCATGCTACAGGAATCCAAGAGTCTCAAATACTTCGCCGAGGTCTATGATCAGCTCTGGTTAAATTGGATTGGGCCCAACCTCAAGGATAAGACGATGTATTTAGAAGAATTGCATCATCTGAAATCGTCTGAAGATGCGCTCGGAAACACACTTTCACGGCTTCCTTGGTTATTAGCTCAGAGCCAAATGTACTTCTATTTAAATCAAGATGAACAAGCATGGGAACTGTTGCAATCAGCTAACAAAGGATCGATCATTCCTCCGAGTCGGTTACTCCATTTCTTACATGCTCTTGCTACAGCTGAAGAATGGTCTAGATTACAGGCTTGGCTCATCAACATCGGTCCTATGCTCAGTAGTCTTCGGGAGGAACATCTAACCGAGTATATGGAGTTTTGGGAGAAAGTGATTAGGCATTCACCTGACTCCGAGCAACATATGTGGAAGAGTCTCATCAGCATGTTACCTTATTCGAAGACCGTATATGAAGAAACGTTACTCGCCTATGGTAAATGGCAACAATGGATGGACTATCAACTTAGTACGGGGAAAGAACCACTAGAATTCCGTGTCAGTGTCATGCAACCCATAGACAAAAATGCGCCCGAGCTACTACTTCCCTTTTATCATCAGGCTGTTGAAAGATATATTCTGCTCAAAAATAGAGTTAGCTATAAAGCAGCCGTTAAACTGTTAAAGCGGTTAGCTAAGCTATATAAAAAAATGAAGCAAGAGGAACGCTGGGAAGAATTCATCACCACGTTCGCCAGTCGTCATAGTCGTCTGCGTGCGCTGCAAGAGGAGCTTCGAAAGGGGAAACTGATATCATGAGCCAATACACAGAAGCCATCACAGTTCATATCAGTCTCAGCGCTTACGGGGATGCTCTTATTTACGGATCTACGCAAGCGGGTAATTACGTAACTGGACTGAACTTGAAACAACGTTTGTTCGCTTGGCATGAGGCTTCTTTCTATGGAACAGAGCTAGAGATTCAACAAATTCAAGAGGTTGAACTTGTCCTTCTTCCCTCCGAGCATGTTATCCCTTTCTTCGCAGATCGCAAACTTCTGGAGCATATCGATTGGTTGTGGGATGAAGCGTCCGAACCATTGATTCAGCTTGCCCCTGCGTTAGCTAGTTGCATAGAAGAGAAGCAATTTATCCCTAGCTTAATTGCCTTTCAGGGAGGAAAGCTTCAATGGATTTGGGATGAGGGAAGTTTGGATACTGAGGCAAAAAAGGCCCTATCACAGATAGGTAGCGTCAATTCTGATTTCATCAAGGGACTACATGCCGCCTTCTCATCTGCTGTATTTCAACGCTGCTATGGAACAGAAATTAACGCTGCAGATTTACGAAGCGAATATCCGCTACTCTTTGCTAAGGACGGCGCAGTTGCAGGTTTGGATGAGCAAGGATGGCTTATTTCGATTGGCTGGAAAGCCGACACAGCACCTTTTCGCACTCTTTTGCAATTGCTTGAACCCGATGATGAAGAGCCATTTTGGCGCCTTAATTTGGTACTGCAGGACAAGCTTGATCCTGTGGTACTTGTTCCAATTCGGCTTGCTGAAGATGGTCATGTATCTGGTCTATGGCCGGATTCTTGGTCAAGCCATATTAGTGAACGCTCCGCTGGATGGCTAGAGCATTTACGTGCCAGTCTCCCAGCGGAGCAATGGGCCGAGCATAGCGAAGATGTACTTAGCAAACCACTATCCGATGAAGCAGCATGGCAATTCTTGACGGTAGACAGCCGCCGTTTGCTCGAAGCAGGCTGGCAAGTGCTGCTTCCTGCTTGGTGGGAAGCAGCTAGCCGCAAAAAGCCAAAGCTGCGTGCTAAGGTTCGTGCGGGGGAAGCTAGCGAGGGCAGCCAAGGAAGCAAAGGGAGCTCTTTGTTCGGACTTAACTCCATTGTCCAATTCGATTGGCGCATTGCCATTGGAGAGACACAGCTCACCGAGGCTGAATTTGCCGAGCTAGTCGCTCGCAATGAACGCTTAGTCCAATTTCGGGGACAATGGATTCCACTTGATCCGGTCCTACTGGCACAAATCCGTCAAGCTATGGATGGCGTGGACAGTTCGCAGGGACTATCCTTTCAGGACATTTTGCATCTACATCTGTTGGATAACAGCAATGTATCTTACGGCGGCAGATCACCTGACCAACCTGAGGAAGAGGAGGAGGAATCCTCACGGCGCATCCAACTTGGGGTTGAGTTAAATGAACATCTGATCAAACTTATCAGTCAACTTAGCAGACAGTCTGAATGGCCTAAACTTGATGAACCCCTTGGATTAAAGGCGGATCTACGGACTTATCAATATGACGGATATTCCTGGCTGGTCTTTTTACGGCGTTTTGGTCTAGGTGCGTGCCTTGCAGATGATATGGGGCTTGGAAAGACTGTGCAGTTCATTGCTTATTTATTGCATCTAAAAGAGACACTCAAGGATGCCGATACTAAATTGCCTTCTCTCTTGATCTGCCCCACTTCAGTACTCGGGAATTGGCAGAAGGAATTGAGTCGATTTGCGCCTTCACTTAAGGTCATGCTCCATTATGGAAGTGGACGCTCTAACGAAAAAACTTTTCATGAAGAAATTAGCCAAGCAGATATCATCCTAACCTCTTATGCCACAGCAACTCTTGATCAAGAGTTACTGAAGGAATTTACATGGGAATCGCTATGTCTAGACGAAGCTCAAAATATCAAAAATGCGCAAACCAAACAGTCATCTGCCGTACGTAGTTTTCCCGCCAACCATCGTATTGTGCTTACTGGGACACCTATAGAAAATCGGCTTTCAGAGCTTTGGTCTCTATATGACTTCATTAACCCAGGCTATCTGGGTAGTGCGCGGGCATTTAATACTCGGTTCATTCAAGCGATTGAGAAAGACCACGATGAGGAAAGAACGATCCAGCTACAGAAGCTGGTGAAGCCGTTTATGCTTCGTCGCAAGAAAAAGGATCCTGCCATCCAACTCGATTTGCCTGATAAGAATGAAATGAAAACCTACATTCAACTTACAGTCGAGCAAGGTACGCTCTATGATCAAACCGTGAATGACTTATTGAATAAAATGAAGGAGTTAGAGGGGATCGAAAGAAAGGGAGCAATCTTAGCAACCCTTACTCGTCTTAAGCAACTTTGCGATCATCCGGTCCTGTTAACGAAGGAGTCCTTACCTGATATTCAAGGGGATGAGGATAGCTCATTAGTCACCGAAATGTTAATTAGTCGTTCGTCCAAACTGGAACGCTTGCTCGAAATGGTCAAAGAGCTGCGAGATGAGGGTGAACGTTGCCTTATCTTTACACAATATATCGGTATGGGAGAGATCCTGAAGCATGTCCTCCAGCGGGAGCTTGAGGAACCTGTACTCTACCTGAATGGAAGTACTTCCAAGACCGCACGTGACCGCATGATTGATCAGTTTCAATCACAGACACTGCCACCTGCTGAACAACCGAATGTATTTATTCTTTCGATTAAAGCAGGAGGCGTAGGCCTGAATCTTACAGCAGCCAATCATGTTTTCCACTTTGACCGCTGGTGGAATCCAGCCGTAGAGAATCAGGCTACGGACCGCGCCTACCGAATGGGACAGACCAAAGATGTGCAGGTACACAAGTTCATCTCGCTGGGTACGCTGGAGGAGCGCATTGACGAAATGCTTGAGAATAAGCAGCAGCTCAGCGACAATGTCATATCCAGTACCGAGAACTGGATTACCGAACTGTCAACCGATGCACTCAAAGACCTGTTCACATTACGACGTGATTTTGTCGGTTGAGTACCACAATGCTTTGGTAAAGCGGAGATTTGAAGTTGTCATTGATGCTCAATTAGTAAATTCTAACTGATCTCACGTAAAAGAAGAGCCCCATTTCTGGGGCTCAGCTTGTCGAGAAACCCAGTCATTTTCATGACATCGGG
>NZ_RZNY01000049.1 GCF_003994475.1 Paenibacillus anaericanus
ATGACAACTGAATTAGTCCTTGAGGCGTTAAAGGATGCCTACGCAGCCAAGAAGCTCATTCACCATTCTGATCGTGGAGCACAGTACGCTTCCACAGAATACCGTGAACTGCTTAAGAGCTACAACATGATCTCTAGCATGAGTCGCAAGGGAAATTGCTACGACAATGCTTGTATTGAATCGTTTCATAGCATCCTAAAGAAGGAACTCGTTTATTGCAGAAGGTTTAGGACCAAACAACAAGCCAAAGACGAGTTGTTTCGATATATCGAGTTTTTTTACAATCGCAAGCGAATTCATGGTGCGCTTGGATACTTGTCACCGATTCGTTTTGCTACACAGTTTCAGAAGAAATCTGCTTAATTCGCTTAAGGTAGTGTCCACTTTTTTGACAGAGGTCCATTATTCCAGTTAAAAGGGGATTTAGATGTCCTCTCAACAATTTAACAGGAGTATTTCCCTATAATTGTGTGTCAGGACCCCGGACTCAAGTACAAGCGATCCATGGTCAAGTAACTATTATGGTATGGGGTGCCATGTTTTCTCACACCCGTTATTGATGTAATTTCTCGTTGACCTTATAATGAGTGTCAAACACAATAAGTACTGAATGGGTAGGAGTGGTCGGAATGATCTCCAATGAGGAATTAGCTCAAAAGGATAAAAATATTGTCTTAATCGGCTTTATGGGCGTAGGAAAAACTACGATTGGTCAACATCTCGCCAAGAAATTAGATCGTGAATTTATCGACATTGATGCTCAAATAGAGCAAAAATACGGAATGCCTGTGACACAAATTTTCAAGTCCGTTGGTGAGAAAGAGTTCCGCCAAATGGAAAAGGACTACATTCTTAATGTTTGCAGTGATTCTAAGTTTAAGATCATTTCTCTTGGCGGCGGTGCGTTCCTACAGGAGGAAATTAAGAACATATGTCTGTCGACATCTAACGTCATCTATCTGAATATTTCCTGGGAAACATGGAAGAGACGACTTCATTTGATCATAGACAGCAGACCTATCCTCCAGAACAAGAGCATGGACGAAATAGAAGCACTATTCTATACCCGTCAGAACTCATACTCTCCGAATCATGCTTCGGTGAATATAGATGGACTCGGATTTGAAGAAGCCGCTGACCATATCATCCATTCGTTAAATCTCATTGCAGATCGTCCTGACGAATTATACTAGTAGGTGTTAGCGGGTAGGACGGTCCGCGAACTTGCTTCCGGCAACCGAACTACCAAACGAACTACCAAACGAACTAATCGACACGACACGGATCGTTCCTGCCATCGCCGTAGTCTCCATATCTCTCGACTGAACCGCTTGGCGGTTGAACCCAACACAGACCTGCAAAAGATGCTCACAAATTCCCACGATAGAGTAGACCTCGGAGATCCAGGCGACCTCTATCGTATTTTCGGAATCGATCCGTCCTCTACACTATTTCGATGTTATAGATTACGATGTAACAACGATAACACATTTCGTAGTTCTCCTACTGCTACCTGCCCTGGAGCAGAAGCCTTGTTTGCCGCCCCAAAGGTTAGCGCTGAACCAAACACTTCTCCCGCTATACGGCTTATGACGCCCGCACCCGCCATCGACATCGTAATAATTGGTCGATCTGCATATTGCTCCTTCATCCGATATGTCGCTTCAAGTAAAGTCAGGACATCTAACGGACTTATTGGCATCACAGCAATTTTAGGGATATCTCCGCCTAAATCCTGTGCTCTTTTCAGCCTAGCCACAATTTCATCTCGTGGTGGAGTTTTGTCGAAATCATGATTAGAAATAATGACAAACACATCATGCGCATGGGCTACTTCAATCAGTTCCTCGATCGCCTGCTCCTCGTTAAACAACTCTACATCTATAAGTTCAACCTGTCCCGTTGTTGCGATTTCCCTATTTAACTGAAAATAAAAGTCTGTACTTACTTCCCTCTCGCCGCCTTCTTTAGCGCTACGGAATGTGAATAATAGCGGAATATCCTTGAGAATGGACCGAATCTGCATCAAAATCTCTTTCACCGCTGCGATATCCTCCACTTGCTCAAAGAAATCAACCCGCCATTCGACAACATCCAGATCTAGTGTCGTCATTAAAGCTGCTTCATCCTTTAATTGTTGCCGTGTCTTCCCTACCATCGGAACGCAAATTTTCGTTGCGCCTGCTCCAAGGGTCACACCTTTGACGGTTATTGTTCTACTCATAGGTTCATGTTCCTTTCATCGTTTACCATTATGTATCCTAAAGAAAAACGGTTTGCCTAGGATGAAGGGCAAACCATTTTGTGTTCCGAGGGAACCATTTATATGATTATATCACAGAATTCGTGATGACCAAGACTCACATCCCCTAATGTCCCCAGCCTGAGGAAAATCCAAATTCAGAGATCTTATGTAGACCACCAGCTCTCCATGATGGAGAATTTCATGCTCAATGAGTGCCTGGATATGCTTTTTTAGATCCCATTCAACACCAAATCACATAACTTTGGCATTGGTGTAGTGGTTATTATTATCTATATAAGGTGAAATAAAAATTGATGAGATAGCGGAGAGAGCGAAATGATTCTGAAGAAGCTAAAAGCTTTCCTTAAGAAAGCTACATCGGAAGCATAAGCTGCGTCCGCCTGNAGAAAGCTACATCGGAAGCATAAGCTGCGTCCGCCTGAAATCTTTCTGGAAGAAAGCTGCTTCGTAAGCATATGCTTTGTCCCCAAATTTCAACCTTTATAACAATTCAATCAGGAAATTTGGGGACAACAGCGATCGTAAGAACTTTTCGCTCTCGCAGTCTTAAGCATAATGATTAGTTCAACTTATATATGAATCCTACGCCGTGGCGAATTGGCTATTATATAGCTGAGCATAATGCCCGCCTCGCTCTAATAATTCCTCGTGACTGCCACTTTCGACGACATCCCCATTCTTCATGTACAGGATCAGATCCGCCTCGCGGATCGTGGATAACCTGTGAGCAATCACAAAGCTGGTTCGTCCTTCGATCATCTTCAGGAATGCCTTTTGAATGCGGATTTCCGTCATCGTATCAATGCTGCTTGTAGCTTCATCTAAAATCAGCATCGGTGGGTCCACTAGCATGACACGTGCGATCGTGAGCAGTTGCTTCTGTCCTTGGGACAAGCTATCCCCTGTCCCACTAATTACTGTATCGTACCCCTGAGGCAAGCGTTTGATAAAGCTATGGGCATTGGCCGCTTTCGCAGCTGCAATGATCTCTTCCTCGGTTGCCCCCGGCTTACCGTATGCGATATTATCCCGTATGCTACCCGCAAATAACCAGGTATCCTGCAGCACCATCCCGAATTTCCGCCGCAAGCTATCACGAGTCATGTCGTTAATATTGATGCCATCAATTTCAATTGAGCCACCATCCACATCATAGAAACGCATCAACAGATTCACCAGTGTCGTCTTACCAGCACCTGTTTGTCCCACGATTGCGATCCGGGTGCCTGGCTTCACTACTAGACTGAAATCTGTAATCAAGGGGCGCTCCGGCACATAAGCAAACTTCACATGATTAAATGTGATCGTACCTGGAATGTTCTGCTCCACATCAACCGCATTCGCAGCATCCTGTACTTCCGGTGTTAGATCAAGTATGGCGAAAATACGTTGAGCCGAAGCTGTCGCCGATTGAAACTGGGTTAATACACCCGTAATTTCATTAAATGGTTTTGCAAAAAGGTTAGAATAGATAAGGAAACTGGACAAATCCCCCACCGATATTTTGGACAAAATAACCGCCAAGCTACCGATCATTGCTGTGACTGAGAAGGTTATGTTATTTACCAACCGAGTTGTCGGATTGGAAAGGGATCCATAGAACTGCGACTTTACACCCGCTTGATACAATTCCTCGTTCTTAGACTTAAATTGTTCAAAGGAACGATCTTCGTAATGAAATGCTTGCACGACTTTCCCGCCGCCTACCATCTCTTCTACATAGCCATTGAGACCGCCCAATATTTGGGCTTGTTCCCGAAATAGCGCCTGAGATCGCGTTGTTATAAACCTTGCTACAAAATACGTAACCGGTGCTGAGAGCAACACAACAAATGTCATCATTGGATTGATGAACAACATGAATCCTATCGCACCCGCAATGGTGATAATCCCCGTGAGTAGAGTAGAAATACCCTGCAGGAGTGCATCCGAGACAGCATCCATATCATTGACAAAGCGGCTGATGCTATCTCCATGAGGGTGATTATCGTGAAATTTCAGCGGTAGTACGTCCATGTGATGAAACAAATCGCCCCGCATATCATTCACGGTCTGGTAAGCAATACGGTTCGTTAAATAAGCTAACAGCCAACCAAACAAACTTCCTGTGAAATATACAATCCCCAAACCAATTAGTATTTTCGTGATACCGGGGAAATTGACGGTTCCGACTCCAAACATCTCGTCGATCGCACGACCGATCATAAACGGTCCAATTAGACTGGCAGCAACACTAAGAACAGCGCATACTATCGCCCAAAAAGCAGATTTTTTGTGTCGCCCTACATAAGTTAATAGCCTTTGCCAAGTTTCTTTGGTTCCCATTAGCCCACCTCCTGACTAGAGAGCTGAGAGAGACATATTTCCTTATATACGTCACAGCTCTGGAGCAGATCATCATGACGCCCTACACCAACAATATGTCCTTCATCAAAAACAATAATTTTGTCTGCATGCTGAACTGTACTTACACGTTGCGACACCAAAAGTAAGGTCATCCCGCCGCTGTACTCCCGGATTGCCCGTCTTAGAGCCGCATCTGTGGCATAATCAAGCGCACTAGAGGAGTCGTCCAGAATAAGAATCTCAGGTCTTGTAGCGACTGCACGTGCAATCGTTAAACGCTGTTTCTGACCACCTGATAAGTTCAGTCCGCCCCGGGATATCATCGTTTGATAGCCATCCGGCAGCTTAGTAATGAATTCATCTGCTTGCGCAATCTTTGCGGCAAGAATGACCTCTTCATCTGTAGCGTGTTCATTCCCCCAACGAATGTTATCCGCAATCGTCCCCGTAAAAAGCACAGCCTTTTGTGGGACGATACCGATTTTCTGGCGCAATTGGTGTAATGGATAATCTTTCACATTGATGCCGGCTACCCTCACTTTACCCACAGTTGCATCATAGAATCTCGGGATTAGATTAATAAACGTTGATTTGCCCATCCCCGTCCCGCCTATAATCCCTACGGTTTCGCCGTGGTTAATGACAACAGAAATGTCCGACAGGGCCTTCTCCCCTGTTGTACTATAACCAAAGGATACCCCCTCAAACTGGATCGCTGGAGGATTGGAATTGGCATCAGCAACGCCATCAGTAACACTCCCTGGATCTTGAACCGATGCCTGAACCGCCAATACTTCATTAATTCGTGCTGCGGAGGAAGATGCTTTGGTGAAAATTATGATCAAATTCGACACCACGATCAGAGCCAATAAAATTTGCGTAACATAATTTATAAACGCAATAATTTCACCTTGGGACAGTAAACCCTGATTAATATGTATACCTCCGACCCAGAGGATCGCAATTATGGCTCCATTCACTACGAGTGTGGTCATTGGACTCAGAAGTGCGGAGACACGGCCGACACGAATAGCGGTTTGTGTGATATCATCTGAAGCTTCATTGAAGCGTTGGCGCTCTGCTCTACTCTTAGCAAAAGCGCGAATGACTCTGACCCCGGTCAAGTTCTCACTCAAGACGAGCGCTATCTTATCCAACTTCTTCTGGTAGCTACGATAGAGTGGTGCTGACCGAGTAATGATGAGGTACAAAATAATGGCAAACACTGGCGTGGCAGCCAGTAGAACAAGCGATAATTTGAAATCAAGAATCATCGCCATAATAATGGCCCCGATACAAATAAACGGCGCACGGATCACAAGCCGAATTAACATCGCAACTGCGAGTTGAAGTTGGTTAACGTCATTCGTAACTCTGTTCACTAAGGACTGTGTTCCAAGCTGGTCCAGCTCAGCATAAGAAAGCTTCGAAATATGTTTGAACAACGTATTACGAAGCGTAGTACCAAAGCCTTGTGAGGCACGTGCGGCATAGTATTGGCAGACCATGGAACAGCCAAATCCCAGGATGGACATTAGCAGCATTAACCCACCCATCCTTAATACATAAGCTCTATCGCCTGCACCTATACCGTTATTAATAATCAGAGCTACAATCGTCGGCAGTAACAGTTCTAGTATCGCTTCAAACAACTTAAAAATGGGACCGATAATACTTTCTTTCCTGTACGGTTTCAAAAATGTCAAAAGCTTCAGCAAAGTTACCATCACCCAATCTAAATAATTATTGAATCTTTGATTATTCCCCTCGTTCCGTTATGATTATGACATACAATCTGACATATTAAAAATATCTGATTCATATCACTCATATACGAATTTCATATATATTGGAGGGACAGACCATGGACATCAGACAATTAAAATATTTTCTAGCCATAGCCGAGGAAGGCCAAATCACTTCAGCAGCTAAGAAACTGCAAATGGCTCAACCCCCGCTGAGCCAGCAGCTTAAGTTATTGGAAGAAGAGCTTGGGGTCAAGCTGGTAGAACGAGGTCCGAGAAGAATCCAACTTACCGAAGCCGGGGTCATTTTGCAGAATAGAGCCAAACAAATTCTTGAGCTGAGCGATTCTACTACCAGAGAGATTAAAGACCTGGTCAAAGGCCTGAAGGGAACCTTGTCCATAGGGACGGTGTCCTCGTCAGGTGCAACTCTTTTAAAAGACAGACTTTCTGAATTTCACCGAAACTATACGGGCGTTAAATTTGAGATTCATGAGGGTAACACCTTTATGATCATCGATCTTTTGAGTAAAGGAATTGTAGAGGTTGGTATTGTTAGGACTCCGTTTAATTTGTCTAATCTAGGCTGTAAATATGCGGAACCCGAACCCATGATCGCCGCTATGACCCGAGAGCATGATTGGAACCCCAGCAAGTCTACAATTGATGTCTCAGAATTAAAAGATAGACCACTCATTATCTACCGTAGGTTTGAGCCACTTATTCGTGAGACTTGTCTCAACCATGGCTTTGAACCTAATATTTTCTGCAAAAATGATGATGCACGTACAACACTCCTATGGGCCAATGCAGGACTCGGAGTTGGGATTGCGCCTAAGTCTGCCTTCGATCTAGCCAATACCGACAATCTTGTGTATAAAGAAATCCAAAGCGAAAATCTGCGCACGCAAATAGCAGCCATTTGGATGAAAGACAAATATCTCTCCTCCATGGCTGCTAAGTTTATAGAAAGCTTTAACCGGGGGTAACTTTTCTCCCCTATTTGAACCAGCCTTTCTCTTTGAAACGAGTGATGGCTTCAATCCGGTTGCCAACACCCAGTTTCTCGAGGATGACGGAAATATAATTTCGGACCGTACCCGTTGTGATATATAACTCCGTTGCGATCTCCTTCGTATTTTTCCCGTCGGCGATCAGTTCGAGCACTGCCTTCTCCCGCTCTGTTAACGGATTCTCTTCACTGTAGGCCTCATCCACCAAATCCGGTGCATAGATGCGACGACCTGCCATGATGCTGCGAATAGAGGTAGCTAGCTCCTCACTTGGACTATCTTTTAACAAGTAACCGCTAGCTCCAGCCTTGAGTGCACGCTCAAAATATCCTGGACGGGCAAAGGTAGTAAGGATCATGACTTTACATCCTAAACCCTTTAATTCCTCGGCTGCGTCTAATCCATTCTTAAGTGGCATCTCAATATCCATTATGCAAATGTCCGGTTTATGAAGATGTACTAATTTCACGGCATCCTCACCATTACTGGCCTTACCTACAACCGTCATATCCTCTTCCAAATCCAGCAGGGAAGCCAGAGCGCCCAGCAACATTCGCTGGTCCTCAGCAATTACGATCCTAATCATACCCCCGCCTCCTTTTCAGACTGTTCTAACTTTTCTGACTCTGACTTTTCCGATTTATCCGGTTTATTAGTAACGTTCGGTATTTTAATGATAATGCTTGTGCCATGATCCGCAACGAGTTCCAAACTTCCGTTCACAAACTCTAGTCGTTCTTTCATTCCGCGCAACCCACTCCCCCTGGAGAATGCGGACTCTCCCGCAATGCCGGTCCCATCGTCCTTTACCTTAATGACCAAATCCGTACGTGTCGATTCTATAGATATAGCACAGGACTTCGCACCACTATGTCTTACAACATTTGTGACCGCTTCTTTAAGACACATGCTGAGTACGTTCTCGTTTAAGAGGGAGGTATTGTCCAGTTTAGGGTCACCCTCCAAGGTGAAATTTATTTCCGCCGCTTTCAATATCTGACTCACCCGAAACACTTCGTCTTCTAATCTTGTGCCCCGCATTTGGGTAACCATTTCCCTTACTTCCTTCAGAGCCGTTCTAGCTGTCTGACTCACATCAATCAATTCATTGCGAGCCTTACCCGGGTCTATATCAATTAGTTTCCCTGCTAAATCACTCTTCAAACCAATTAATGAGAGCTTCTGACCCAAAGTATCGTGCAGATCACGAGCGATTCTCTGACGTTCTTCCAATTTAACCAACTCGGATATTCGCTTATTTGCATCCTCCAACTGTACTTGCAACCTGTCGCTCTTATTTCGATTGTAAGTAGTCACTGGAATGAGAATTACACCTATCATACTGACAAGAACAAAAGGTAACTGCGATATTACAACCGGATTCTGTGACACCAATCCATAATTGATGGTCACGAATGTGGTCACTAAATGAATAATGTACAGTGTAAGGAATCCAGCTTTATTTTTGATATTACCGATAAAAAAGGCTAAAAAGAATGAGAAATAAACATACCCAAACACCAAGGTCATCGTGATGGAGATCAATATCTGTACACTCGTCCAAAAGTAGACGAGCCATCCCTTAGAAATAAAGGAAAGCACATAGCAGAGGAAAAATCCCACAATCATGGCGCTACCTAAGATGACCGAATACGTAGAGGAAAGACGGAATATGAAATAAAAAGGGAGGATGTAGAAAACCACCCACACATACGGGCTAAGACCAGTACTCCTGTGTAAAATCTGATACCAACTCTGCATGGAGTGCCCTCCCCCCTTGTCTTTCGTTATTTAATTGTATAGTAACACACTGGGTCATCGGCATGGAATGCTTCTATACTTGCTACTTGCCCTCTGATCTAAGGTCGGGACGTGGAGTTAACACTTCTGCGACTACTGCACTTGGCTTCCTAACGAGTTTCCTCACATCTTTAAAACTAACAAAAGTTTTCGTACGTTCATCCCACAACCGGAATCGTAACGATTGTAAGCTAGTGCTGATTGTAATCGTCGTTGCTTTCTGCAGCGGCGGTGTAGCATTATGGGCCTTCTCTAAATTATAGTTAGGGACTTTCGGACTCAAATGATGAACATGATGGAAGCCGATATTTCCAGTAATCCATTGCAATAGTGTAGGCAACTTATAATAAGAGCTGCCCTCTACAGCTGCATTAATGTAACTCCATTCCTCGTCATGTTCGAAATATGATTCTTCAAATTGGTGCTGTACATAGAATAACCAGATGCCAAGCATCCCAGATACGAAGAAGATCGGAGCTTGAATCATGACAAAGGCTTGCCAACCAATAGCCCAGCACAGCAATGCGTATAGAGCAACAATTGCAATATTGGTAACATGCGTATTGATTCGCTCCTTACGTTTCGCCCCTTTATGGTTAAAGCGGTAAGAAAATAAAAATATAGCTATAGGGCCTACTCCAAACATAATAATTGGATTCCGATAAATCCGGTAAGCTAGACGACGCCAAAAGGAAGCTTCGGCGTATTCTTCTACGGTAAGCACCCACATATCCCCTGTGCCCCGTTTATCTAGATTGCTACTTGTCGCATGATGAATCGAATGACTATGTTTCCATTGCTGATACGGGCAAAGTGTAATTACCCCCGTAATCGTACCCAGGATCTCATTAGCCAGCCGGCTCTTGAAGAACGATTGGTGACAGCAATCATGAAATATGATAAAAGTCCGGACTACAAACCCGGAAGCGATAATTGTAATAGGAAGGGTCAACCAATAAGATACAGAAAGACTTAAATAAGCAGCATACCAGAGCAGCACTAAAGGCACCAAGGTATTGATTAGCTGACGCACACTCGACTTCGTATCAATTTTTTCATAGGGAGCCATGTTCTTTTTTAAAGTGGACAGGTTAGGTGATTGAGCCATTGTATGTTTTCCTCCTCTAAGTGACGAGCTTTGAACGTGATCGAACTACAATTTCATTGTTATATCTCCATTGTAGAGAAGTTCCGTCATGCGCAGTAGTCATAAACGTCAAGTGGGAAGTATGACAAATGTCACATAGGGAAATGCATTGGAAGGAGCGAAGGAACCATCGAATTGATTCTTCATACAAAAGGACCTGGTTGATAACCAGGTTCTTGATGATGATAAGGTCTTTGATGATGGCTGGGGCGTTGCTGATGACCAGGTCCTTGCTGATGGCCGGGGCGTTGCTGATGACCAGATTCTTGTTGATAGCGAGGTCGCTGTTGTTGACCTGAGTCTTGTTGATAGCTGGAATTTCTCCCGCTAATGTGATTTGTCCCCCACCCAAAGATGGATTAACTGGAATTTCTCCGTTTAATAGGTGCTTGGAAGCTATAATGACCCAGAATCAGTTGTATTAACAGGACAATTTCCATTTAATTAGCGAAACAGTAGCTTTCCCAAACAAATACATGGAGAAATTCCCGCTAAATTACTATCAGCATCGACATCCTACAGCTATACTATCCACCGGTTATTTAACTGCCTATTTCGACGCCTACCTATTTGGACACTTCTCTATTTCGATGCCTACCTATTTCGACACATTCCTATTTCGACGCTTTCCCAAATAAGGACAGGTTCTTGTTCGAACCGTTATCTAGTATACGATGGAAATTCCGTCCTCCGAGCCAGATGCAAAATATCGAAATTGGGATGGTAATCAGCACTAGAAATCCAAGCCTTCCCCATAATAGAGGTTGATCCATACCCATGACTGGCTCTGAATAGAAATACGATTTCACTCTTAAATTTGGCGTGAGAATTAACCAATACAACGGAATTAACAGTATGGATAATAGTGGTGACCGAATCGAAAAGTACACAAGCTGTAACAATGATAATGAGAGGATGATGAGGACTATATTCAGCGTTAAGGAGTAAACATTCCAAGGTAAGGCTTCCAATAAGAACTCTCCGTTTGTTTTGCCGACCAAGAAAGCAACGAATACACCAACCCAGAAGGAAATCGTTAAAGATAGCATATATCGAACGGTTACCATGAATACTGCTGTGATATGAGATAATAGTAAGCGGCTACGATGCATGGGGAATCCTAACCACCACACAAAGTTTTTACGTTCGATTAAGGCTCGATTCATACTCAACAGTACGGCGAATAGTACTGGGAACATGTATATATTAGTTAAAATCCCGTACGCTATTAATGGTTCTTGAGCCGCAAAAAAGGCAACCACCACACATAATATCATGGATACTCCTACTAGAATGCGAGCCCATAATTTCGATTCATAATATCGAAACCTCGAACGATCCAACTGGTACAATGCCGCAAATCCACGACTCTTGCAGTACACTCCATTATGTTCAGCACTATGTTCAGCACTACGTTCAGTTCTCAGTTCGATTCTCTGCTCTGTCTTCTGTCTGTCCTTTGATGCTACCGCTTGATTTCCTTTGCCCTCATTGGCACTCAATATACGTATATCACCAAAGGATCTAATCCCTCTTCTTGCAATAAGACGTATCAAACCATATGCCAGCGGCCAGCCAATCACGACAATCCATACACAATAAGGCAACACATACGGCGGTGATATCATCCATAAGTCAGATTGCTCCAAAGAAATGATTATGCCGAAAAGCATAAATGGTAGAAGAAAGCCTATACAGTAAGGAATCAATACCCACCTAGCCCAGCCACTGTACATGAGACAGAGCGATATACCATAGACTACCGCAATCGGAGCTGATACAACAATGAATAGTATGTAAACTAAGATCATAGACAGTAGCGTCCTCACTGATAATTCGTCTATCGTCCCCATCCATACTTTCAGGCCATAAATACCCGTGCTTATAAGTAGCACCCCAGCCCCAATCCAATAACTTACCCGAGTCAGCCCCATCACCTTGGATATCGTAAGTAACATACGAGAGTGCGGAAGTGTAAGCCACCATTCCCGATACTTCGAGGTCCATAACTTCCCAACATGAACGATAGAAACAATCATGCTGATAGCCAGTGCGCATACAGTTCCTGCTGCAAAGATGGCCTGCGGATTAGAAATCTCTAGATCTAGAAAAGCTCCTCCTATGACCAAAAATGCTATAACCAATAGTGCTGACAATATGTTTCGTCTACTTATTCTAGGCATCAAAGCACGAAATTCATATTGTGCTAATAGTTTAAAGGTGCTCATGCAAACACTTCCCTGTAACAGGATTCCACAGATTTCCCGTGCTGTCGAAGCTGCTCTACATCTTCGACACTTTTGATTTGTCCGTCCCCGATTAACACTAACCGGTCAAACAGCATCTCCATCTCTCTGATATCATGGGTGGCAATCAAAAAAGTTCGTTCCCCATCTCCCATTTCAGCAACAACAGTCGAGGCGATCTGTTCCCTTGAAATCAAATCGACGCCCGTAAATGGTTCATCGAGTATGATTAAGGGTGCTGTTCGAGATAAGCAGGTCAGAAGCTGTAGTCTGGCTTCCTCCCCACGAGACATTGCTGAAATGCTTGTATCCAAATTGATCTTCAAGCGTTCTATGAGTTGTTTCGCGCTCTGCTCATTCCAATCGGGGTAAATCCCTGCGGCAAAAGATAACCACTGCTCAGCCGTTAACCATCCCGGTAAGCTCCCTCGGTCAGGTAACAGTGACAACTTCCCCAGCATTTTTTCTCCGGCTGGTTGTCCGAATACTTGAACTGTTCCCGAATCCTGTGAAGAAAGTCCAGCAATCATGCGCAACAGAGAGGACTTCCCAGCTCCATTGGGACCTAGCAATCCCGTGATCGATCCCTTAGGAATCTCAAAGCTTACCTGATCCAAAATCATCTTCTTCTTCATCTTAAAACTTACTTCATGGCACCGAACGGCGGCCTCTTCACCAAGTTCTATGAGAGGAGATATCACAGCATGTGTACCCATCTTTATTCCTCCTGTTCTGCTAATTCAATCATTTCTTGCACAGATAATCCGAGGGATATGGCCATTTCCTTGAATTGTTGAACGGCTTCCTTCGCCATGACTTTACGTGCTTCCAGTATCATTGCCTCTTCATTTGTAACGAACGTCCCTTGACCACGATAGGTCACGATAAGCCCCATCCTCTCTAACTCCTGATAGGTTCTGGCTGCCGTTGTCGGATTCACTCTTCTGCCCGCAGCAAAATCTCGAACCGAAGGCAAACGTAACCCAGTTGGAAGAAGGCCACGGACAATCCGTGCCGTAATCTGCTCCACAAACTGTTCGTAGATCGGACGAGAAGGATTAACAACAAAATCCTCCGGCAGCAGCATAGGCTCATCTTTCATTCCTTCAACTCCACTCTGGCAGTTCCTTGCCTATTATTGTAGTGCGTGTATGGATACATACCATACACTTTGTGAATGTAGTGTACCACTAAGAGCCATACACTTTCAAGGGTTATTTTCCCAGAAAAAGATACAGAATTTAACAAATTATACCGATATAGATACTAATAAACTGATTTTCTAGTGGAGGATTATTACACATGAAGCGTATTAGGGTTACGGAGATGATTATCAAGGAGAATATGTTAAAGTTTTTTATGTGGTTTTTAATTCTGTGTATTTTTACGATCGTAGCCATACAACCTATTCGAAATACCCTTGGACTCGGTATCGGATTGTTAGGGTTCAAAGACTCCATACATAGTAGTGAAGATCTGCAACAACAATTTGAGAAGAAGTATAAAGGTCTGATTACATTTACGACGGATACGATATATGATACCGGCTACAGATTGTACGAAGATGGGAGTATGTCTACCGAGGTGGAAGAGTACAGTGATGATCTCAAATCTGCTTATGTCTTAGCTAAAATCGATGATCAGGAGGATCAATACGTAACTATCGAAGTACCTCCCGATTTCATCAACAAATATATCACCACAGAACCCCATACATTCACTGGTTATGTGATGAATCTTGAACCTTAGTCTCCTGCGCTGACCGAAAATATAGATAATCCTCCTATGGACAGAGAGGAAATGTCTGAGCTGATTCTTCCTTATGCCATCCAAGCAAACACTTCATTTATAATCATTCAAGGATTATTTCTACAATTGGCATGGATCATAATTTTCTTTTTTACCCTGCGTAGATTGGTCTATCTTCTCCTCCCTCGGTTAAGTAATGTGGGACGCGCAGTAGCACTATATGGCAAATATGATCGTGTTAAGGCTGAAATTGAGAGCGAGCTCTGTCATGAAGTTCGGTTTACAACGGGGAATATTATTATCACAAAATCATGGCTGGTTAATATCCATAAGCTCTATCCTGTCATCATCTCGTTGGACAAGATTGTCTGGATCTATGCTGATGCCAAGCATATAGATTTAAAAGGTATACCTGTACGTAAATTACACTATCTATCTGTAAAAACCTCACTCAAAAAATCATACCGTGTGATGATGGGGGATAAAGTCGAGCTTGAAGATGTCGCATCCAATCTGGTTGAGCAATACCCCTATATCGTAAGTGGCTTCCATCGTCAGATAAGATCCATGTGGAAAAAGAACCCCGATGCACTTATCGCGAATATTTTCTCACGAAAGTAACATACAGGGCTCTAATATTAGGCTGTTATAGTCTTAGTATAGTTGTCTCATGCTTATTGCACGGTATCGTTACTACCGCAACATTTTTTGTATTTCTTGTTACTTCCACAGGAGCAAGGATCATTACGTCCAACTTTAACACGTGTTACTGGTACAGGGGTTTTCCCATTGGTCGATGTTGTATTGGGCGATATGGAAATTGGCGGTGTAGTAATGTTTGGAATTGTAGCATGAGGCTCATGGACCTGGTCCTCTACAAGAAGACTGAGCATTTCCTGCTTAACAGCACTAGCCTTCTGATGCAACCCTAGTTCTGCATAAAGATCCTCAAGTCGTTCCAAGACGTAATACCGATCTTTGAGTCCCTCAACTTCCAGGGCTTGCTCTAATATCTGTACCGCCTTTTCACTATTCTTCTGTTGTCCCAGGGCCAATACCCCATAATGATCGGACCATCTAATCCAACCCCAGCCGGAATAAGGATACGCCGTAAGCTGCTCACGGAAAGACTTCTCCCCTTGTTCCGGCTGCCCCAAATCAAAATAAGACTCCGAAATCGCCCACTTCAGCAATTCTATATCGGGATTACTCTGATCCCTGAACCTAGTAATATATTCACTACAAAAGTTAATTCTCTTCTGGGCAAAACTGCGCTCATCTCTCGATGCATTGCCTAACTCCATTTCAAAATCAGAACTCCAGGTAGAAATCCGTTTCTCTTGTTCAAAAAAGGCCTCGTCCAACTCTTCGATGCTAAGATTAGTTTCGTTATCGATCAACGTGCGCATTTTATCCCAAAGTTGCCCCCAGATCGTGATTGCCGCCAAAGAAATTCCTTCCAGCGAGTAATCGTAGCCTTCTTTCATCAATCCAGCCCATTCATTCTTAATCTCATTATTTAAAGTAAAGGTTTCCATACGTCATTCACACTCCTATCTGTATTACAAAATTCAAGAAAATAATTCCAATGGAAGCTAACAATGCTAAGGATACTAAAAAAACTGACGCCGCTAGTACCGACGTCAGTTAGTTGCCTATAACTTACTTGTACAACAAAGCCACTAAATGAGAGTCTCTCATCAAGGTTGTATCACTTAGCCGTAAACTTTGTCGAAGATCTCTTCTACTTGGGGTAGAATAGCATCCCAGTTAGCGTCAGCTTTCTTGCTAATCGTAACGAAGTCTTTGATCCCGAAGATATTATCGACACCTTCTACGCTAAGTAGTGCTTTAGCCAACGGATGTTCTGTTTCATCGCCAACTTTCAGAGATGTACTTCTAGGACCTTCAAATATAGTTTCACTCGTGCTGATCTTGATAGCATTAGGGTTCGGTGTATTCTGAACATTAATTTGAATTGCCATGATATCACTCCTTCCTATTTTTTCGATAAGGACGTCCATGTCGCTTCTAACCACTTATCAAACTCATCGCCCTTGTTACCTTCATACGTATCATAAATATCAATTCTCATCTTCTTCAACTTCTCTTTGAACTCTTCATAAGTATGGCCTTCAGGCAAACTTTTCTTAATTCTTACTAAGATTTTAGTTAAACCTTTGATCAATTCTCCTTTATTCTTCGCAGGCAATTGAACAGGTTGACCAAATCTCTTGAGATTATGATAAGCAGCCTCTTGAACTCGATAGACAGAATCGTTAGCCATGATTCGAGTTAACAGATCGATAGTTTGTTGGTTATTCCATTGACTCTGACCTAGCTCTTCAACTGCCTCTAAACGTTCTCTCCAATTCGCATTACGATTGGCGGATTTTTTGAGATCCTCATACGTTACAGGTACTTCAATAATTTCTTCTTCTTGATTCAAAATATTCAATCTCCTTCTAATTTTCATTTAAACTTTCGTTAGCCGCCTTAGCTGCATTTTCCTTTTCCTTCTTTACACCTTTGCTAACATAAGGTTTCGGAGCATTCTTGGCTCTGTTAGCAGCAGCCTGCCAACGATTCCAGCCTTTCTTGCCTGTCCCTCTACCGGTTCCACCTTTAGCTTTACTCAAATAATCACTCCGTTATTGGTTGTTATATGTGAGAGTTATCTACTCTTTGTTAGTTGTATCCACTTTGTCTGGATATTTACCCAAGTATGATGAAATATACAACATCGGCTCCAATATGTACAGGAAAAGGCAATTTTACTGTCATATCAGCAGTGTTAATTCAGTGAATTATCGCATATTTTTCGCCCATTAACAAGAAGTAGTAAGTCACCCGACTTAATATTTATCAGTAACGGCTCCCAGAACAGCTCCCCTAACATAAGGTTGCCCACTCAGGATTTGTAACTCCTTCGCATTTCCCGTAAGAACAACACCGAGAATCCGAATGTCACTCTTGTCTGGTTTCGCTTTATCTCCTTTTAAATAATTATTTATCCGATTGAACTCATACTGATATCTACCCTCTAACCCTTGCCCTAATGCATCAATAAAATTCTGTTCATTCACTTCGGGTCCATCTAGGTTGATACCGAATCCGAATAGATAATTATCACCTTCCGGGACAGCATAGCTCATATTCCCATTTCCATCCTCGAAAGGTTCGTAATATTTTTTATTATCATAGGTATCTACCCAATACCACACTTGTGTTAGTTCTGCAGGGATCATCGCCCTTACCTCGGCAAGTGAATATTCCTTATCAAAGGAAATGGCCATCTCAACTAACTTGTCTTGATCCATCTGCTCGAGAGTAGGTAAATCATTTAATATCTTGTCATTATAGTTCACCCCTGGGATGTAATAAGCCATATTCCGCTGTCCATTATACCCGTTATAATTACGGTAATATTCGAATTTTTCTTGGACCATCTTAGGATCAGGCAACGGTATATTTAACCCCTGGGTATTACCACCGACATTGGTAAAGGATAAGAATGGAACAACATTATAGACAGTCTTCTTTGTTTGCCAAGGAATAGGTACGCCTTCCACGACTTTGTACATGTTAATTTCCACTCTACCAGACAAGAAGCCACTTTCACCTGTAATTCCTGAAATATATTGATTGGGTCCACTGATACGCTTGAGAGTATACTCATCGTTCATTAGTTGTGAAGAGCTCCTACTTATAAGCTGAACATTAACAATTGCCCCAACGAATAAAACCACGATCGCTACAATTAAAGAAATGATGATGTTACGGATAGTCGTTCTTCGTTTTGCTCTTTTGATTACTTTCGAAAGACTTTTATCATCTTGATCTTCCCATGGTGCGCTCATTCCACATCACCTCTATACCTTCTCTGAAATTGTTTGCGTGCTTGAAATAACCCTGATTTAACATTCTCGACCTTTACCCCAAGCAAATCGGATATTTCCTGATAAGATAACTCCAATTCATACTTCATAATTAATAGTTGTTTATGATGAGGTAAGAGGTCGGCGAGAACGGAATCAATATCTTCCCGTTTCTCTTGTTGTAACAGCTTGTCTTCTGGTAGATCCATATCCGCGATCTGAACCGATTCAATAGGGACTTGAATCCATTTGTTACGGCGGCATAGATCATAGTAGCGGTTGATTGCAACCTTGTATAACCACGCACTGAATTTATTTGCTTCAATAGATCCAATGTATAAGAAGGCTTTATAGACGGTATCTTGGACAATATCTTCCGCGTCAGCCGGATTAGCACCCAAACGTATTAGGTATTTTCTTATTTCGGTTAACTTAGGTTGGAGTATTTGATGCAGCTGCCCGGGCTCCATTCTTCACCTCCCTTCACTGGTATAACGAACATGTGTCCCAAATGTTATAAGGCAATAAAAAAAGGCTCATACTATTGAGCCTTCATGAATGAAATGCTTGAAGATATTTAGGTTTTCTTTTCTCAAGAGACTCATTTTACCATGCTATTCCACCTGATAGTTTAATAAAACGAGAAGGCTGCTATAGCGACCGTCTCAACTAACCTAGTTTTTTTATAATAATAGAGGCGTTTACGTTCGCTTGTGTTCCACCGGCCAAAGTCTGAAGGGTAACCGCGGCAGCTGAACTATGGTTTCGTAGCGTAAGAACATCACCGGCCGCCAGAGTGATGATAACCTGACCATTGTTTTGCTGAGTACCTGCACCTGAACCGTATACGCTTCCCGCAACCAGATTGCTGCTATTTAAAAATAGTGCGAATTGGTTTGGTTCTACACCCGACACCGAAAAACTTACCTCATAGTTACCCGAATCGACCACTAGAACCGGAGCTGTTCCAGGGGCATGCGTAAATCCAGGTGTTAGAAATCCATTTGTATCAAATGAAACATCAGCCTCTATCGCGACCACCTGAGCTCCTAAGTTGTAAATATACCCATACTGAGATAACCCTTCTCCCGTTGCTCCTGTCGATCCTGTTGCTCCGGCTGGGCCGGC
>NZ_RZNY01000005.1 GCF_003994475.1 Paenibacillus anaericanus
TCATCAACTCCGCTCGACTTGCATGTATTAGGCACGCCGCCAGCGTTCGTCCTGAGCCAGGATCAAACTCTCCATTAAGTTGGAAAAGCTGATATTGCTCATTTTGAAACTGACGATATTATCTCAACCGGATTTTCATCCGTTTGGATTACATCATTTTTTTTGATTTTCACTTTCGTGAAATTCACTCACTCGTTGTTCAGTTTTCAAAGATCAACTTCGTTGCCGTTGTCGCTCAATGTCTCAGCAGCAACTCTTATAATATATCATCTACTGTCGAATAATGCAAGGATTAATTTGAAATTATTTATTTCTAATTTTTCCTAAAATTCAATTATTTCTTACAGCAGCAAAGAGTATTATATCAACTTTCGACAAAAATTGCAACCCTTAAGTTAAAACTTCTTCTATATATAGTTTTGGATCCTGAGTCAGGTTAATAATTTGACCTTTGACCGATATCATAGGACGAGTAGGATGGTTTCGATCTGTGAAGACGATTTCCCCTACATTATCATTACTAAGGCGAACTCTCATACCATTATGGAACTGGGTTACCTTCTCAATAAATGTTTGGACCACTCCTGGATCTAACTTCCCGAATGCTTCCGACTTAATCTGTTCCAATACTAAATAAGGAGACTTTGCTTTGCGATATCGACGGTTTAGCGTCATCGCATGGAATATATCAGCAATCGCTACTATTCTCGCATAGATATGAATCTTATCCTCTGTAAGGTTAAATGGATACCCCGTACCATCCATCTTCTCATGATGCTGCAGTGCTGTTAGCCGAACGCCTTCATTGACTGCAGTTACCTTTCTAAGTAACTGGTAACCATATGTAGTATGCATACGCATCTCTTCTACTTCCGCAGCCGAAAGAGGATTTGGATTATATAGAATAGCTGTATCTATTTTGGTGTTTCCTATGTCATGTAATAACCCGGCAAATGCTACCTGCATCCAATCCTTCTGAGGTAGTCCATGCCATTTAGCCAAAAGATACGATGTTAAAGAAGATAGAATCGCATTATGGTACAAATAATCATATTCATTAATATTACGAGGCGTAAACGTCAAAACCTTATAATGACTTAATTGCTTTATCAACGCTTCCAACTGATGGCGTAACTCATAAATCGGAAGTTCTGTGGCCAAAACAGATTGAAAAGCGCTCTTAATTAGAAGTAGCATACGATCATATTCCTGATGAAGCAGACTTGCTGAGGCTAGCTCTGAAGAAGAACCTGTAGTTTGAGGATTAAGACGACTTGAATTGCCTGTATCTTTTGTAGAAGAGTAATTTTTTTCAACTTTACCTTGTTTGCCTTCTACTTCAACCTGTTGAATCATGAAAGCACGTAAAATATCCAAATCCCTCGGTAAAAGCACCTTCCCTTTCTGTAGCAGAAGAGCTCCAAGTGAAGTATGTACGTCACTCACAACTTTCATTCCAGGTTTCAATTCCGTTATAGGGAAAATAGCCATTAAACACTCACTCCTCAATTTACATATCCTAGGGTAGGCCCCCTATTATACTGAACGTATCTAGCAAACGACTATTTCCATTATATTACGACAAATTAATGGCAACAATCCTTCTTTTTAAAAGCTGTTCGTGCCCTGTGTAAAAAAAGCGGACTTCCAGAAAGGAAAGTCCGCTCCACTCGATCTTGTAAATACATTAGCTCATACACTGTTTGTTTCGTCTATTGGTCATACTTATAAGTTGAGCATACCATATATGACGACAGTGCCTTCGTAATTATTTATTTATTCTTCCGTGTCGTCCGATTCCTGAACTGAACTGCCTTCTTCAGGTGTGACTACTTCCGGAGTAGATTCAATGAAACCTTCGCCATCGTCGCCTAATTCGTCAGAATTCTCAGTCTTATCTGAACGGCATACCGTTGCTACAGAGTCATCCTCACGGATATTGATCAACTTGACGCCCTGAGTGTAACGGCCCATGGTGGAGATACCCTCCATGCTCGTACGAATCAATGTTCCGCTACTTGTAATGATCATTAGATCTTCGTCATCCTTAACAACTTTCAGGCCTACTACCGGACCGTTCTTATCGGTAACGTTAATTGTCTTAATACCTTTACCGCCCCGACCTTGGATACGATAATCCGAAACAGGAGTCCGTTTGCCATAACCCTTAGTTGTCACGATTAGAATATCCTGATCTGGAACCACAATTTCCATTCCGATCAACGCATCATTTTCAGATAGTGTAATACCCTTAACTCCAGTAGCTGCTCTTCCCATCGAACGCACATCACTTTCAGGGAATCGAATCGACATTCCTTGAGCAGTACCCATGATTAATTCCTGTTGTCCATCCGTCAACCTTACATCAATCAGCGTATCATCTTCCCGTAGATTCACGGCAATTAGACCACCTTTACGGATATTGATGTAGTCTTCGATTGGTGTCTTCTTCACAATACCATTACGTGTAGCGAAGAATAGATACTTATCTTCATCGAACTTCTCTATCGGAACAACCGCATTGACGGTTTCACCTTGTTCGATTTGAATGAGGTTAATAATTGGTGTACCACGTGCAGTACGACCTAACTCAGGAATTTCATATGCTTTGAGTCGGTACGCTTTGCCTCGATCTGTAAAGAACATCAAGTAATGGTGAGAGTTCGTTACAAACAAATGCTCAACGAAGTCATTATCCTTGGTATCCATTCCTATGACACCACGGCCACCACGTTTCTGGCTACGATAAGTCGTAACAGGCAACCGCTTGATATAGCCGGTGTGAGTGATCGTGATAACGACCTCTTCCTGCGGAATCAAGTCTTCATCCAGAATGCTTTCTTCGCCAATTGTAATCTCCGTGCGACGAGCATCAGCAAATCGGTCGCGAATTTCCTGGAGTTCTTCACTAATAATTTGAAGCACTAGTGATTCATTTGCCAAAATTTCACGATACTCTGCGATTTTCTTCAAAAGTTCATTATATTCACTTTCAATCTTTTCACGTTCTAGTCCTGTCAAACGTTGCAGACGCATATCAAGAATCGCCTGAGCTTGTTCCTGACTAAGTCCAAAGCGCTCCATCAATCCGGTACGAGCAATTTCTGCCGTTTGTGATCCGCGGATCAATGCAATAACCTCATCTAGATGATCTAAAGCGATACGTAAACCTTCTAGAATGTGGGCGCGAGCCTCCGCCTTTTTGAGATCAAATTCTGTACGACGACGGATAACTACGATTTGGTGCTTCAAATAGTGGTAAAGTACTTCTTTCAACGTCAAAATCTTAGGTTGATTGTCAACGATGGCTAGCATGTTAATACCGAATGTGCTTTGTAGAGCAGTGTGCTTGTACAAATTGTTCAATACCACACTTGGGTTCACATCACGGCGAAGTTCAATAACCACACGCATACCCGTACGATCCGATTCATCGCGCAAATCAGTAATACCTTCGATTCTTTTCTCACGAACTAGTTCTGCAATCTTCTCAACTAGTCGAGCTTTATTCACTTGATATGGCAGCTCATAAACAATAATTCGAGCTTTGTTATTATTCTCTTCAATAATTGCCTTAGCCCGCATTGTAACGGAGCCACGACCGGTTGTATAAGCTTGGCGAATACCCGAACGACCTAGAATGAATCCCGCTGTCGGGAAATCAGGGCCTTGGATATAATCCATTAGTTCTAGCGAACTAATATCAGGATTCTGGATCAACGCTTGTACACCGTCAATAACTTCTCCTAGATTATGAGGAGGAATATTAGTTGCCATCCCAACTGCGATCCCCGAGACACCATTAACTAGCAAGTTCGGATAACGCGCCGGTAACACGATAGGTTCATGTTCCTCACCGTCATAGTTCGGCATAAAATCAACGGTTTCTTTATTAATATCGCGAAGCATTTCCATTGCTATCTTGGAAAGCCGTGCTTCTGTATAACGCATTGCCGCAGCCATATCGCCGTCGACCGAACCAAAGTTACCATGTCCGTCTACGAGCATATTTCTCATTGAGAAATCTTGAGCCATACGAACCATTGTTTCATAAACTGCAGAATCTCCGTGCGGGTGATACTTACCAATAACTTCACCGACGATTCTGGCCGACTTCTTGTATGGCTTATCCGGATACATACCCAGTTCTGACATCGCGAACAAAATACGCCGATGCACCGGCTTAAGACCATCCCTAACATCCGGCAAAGCACGACTGACAATAATGCTCATCGCATAATCCATAAAGGATTCGCGCATTTCTACACCAATGTCCCGATCTGTGATTTGCGAGTATTTTTCTTCCGCCATGCTGGACCTCCTTAAATATCTATCCAAACGCCTATGCGCCTATGTATGGGAAAAAACCTTGGAAACGGTCACATATACAGGAAAAACCACCAACATCTATTATAATACTTGCACAAAACAAGCACAATTAAACGTGGTTCTCTTCCAACCCTTCTTCCCATAGATCTACAAAAAATAGGAATGTGTCCACTCCCATTGCAATGTACGGTCATACACTACGAATATAGGCATTTTCTTTACACGTCAAAAGACTTATAAAATCCTCAGATCTTATAATTATATCATTGAAAACCTCTTCTGTCCTATGTTTTTCATACTCTGAAGAAAATGTACTTTGAAGTTTTTAGAAAGGATGGGACTCCACTTGACGATTCAGCGAATCGCTAGCAAATGGGAAAAGACGAGAATTTTGAAACAACGTGAACATATACGCCAGTACATTCCTGAAACGCGTAAATATTCACTGGAACATTTAAGAGTAATGTTACACCTGCATGGGGTAGTATATCTAAAGCCAGATCGGGGGACTTACGGCAACGGCGTAATGAGTATCGAAAATTGGAATGACGAATTAATAGAGGATAGTCCGCAGCAATATAAGCTCCGACATGGTATCCAAAGTGAAGTGTTTCCCACGATTGAAGAGCTTCATGAAGTACTTACGGAGAGAATAGGTAACCGAGAATACCTCATTCAAAAAGGAATTACGATGCTTACCTATCGGCGTCGTAAATTTGATCTTCGAGCCTTAGTACAAAAAAGCCCCCAGGGAAACTGGGAAGCAACAGGCTTCATTGCTCGTATCGCAGCCCTGAACAAGATTATTACAAATCATCACAGCGGTGGCGCGATCACACCTATAGAAGAGGTGCTAGGTCCCTATTTGTTACCAAAACAATTTGCCAGTTTGTATAAAGAAATGAAAACAGTTGGTGTCCAGGTTGCTAACCAGTTAAATAGTAAACTTCCCCGTCTTAAAGAAATAGGTCTCGACATTGCTATAGATGAACAGTTCAACATATGGATTTTAGAAGTAAACACCCTCCCTGCCCTATTCCCATTTAAAACATTGGAGGATAAGAGTATCTACAAAAGAATCCACCGTTATGCTATCGCATATGGACGACTAAAATCATCAGCAAAACAATAGTGCCAGAATGAGTATTAATAAAAGCCTCAGCAAAATTGCTGGGGCTTCGTTCATGTATTCTAAATTTTTATTTTTTCTGAACTTCTCTGAATTTCTCTAAATTTGGTTACATATTGGTCTGCTAGCTTCGTAACAAGATCATACCTACCGTCTTTTGCTGGTGCGGTCAAATTGCCTCCGATTCCCACAGCTATACACCCGTTAGCAATCCACTGCTCCATATTATCCAAATCCACTCCACCCGTAGGCATAATGTTCACATGTGGCATGGGCCCTTTGACAGCCTTCACAAAGTCAGGTCCAAAGGCACTACCAGGGAATAGTTTCAGTACATCTACACCTAATTTCAAAGCCTCTTTCATTTCACTCAGCGTCATACACCCAGGCATGTAAGGAATACTATATAGATTGCACATTTTAGCTGTTTCTTCTTCAAAAGATGGACTTACTATAAATTCTGCGCCTGCAAGTATAGCAATTCTAGCTGTGAGTGGATCCAGAACCGTACCTGCACCGATCACGGCTTGGCCTCCAAACTTCGAGACTAATTCTGCGATCGCCTGATCAGCATGTGGTGTCGTAAATGTCACTTCAATATTGTTCAATCCACCTGCAATGCAGGCTTCTGACATTTTGACAGCTGCTTCTGGGGTATCCGCCCTGATTACAGCGACAACTCCGACAGAGGAAATGTTATGTAGTACTTTTATCTTTTTCACGTTAGCACCCTTTCATAATGAAATATCAATATAAATTAATTTACTAAATGTTTATAAACTATTATACTAAATACTAATAATATATCGCCATTAAGTCAACAAAATCCTTTTATTAATTGTACTAAACCGATTTATGTGATAATTTCATTTTATAACTTAACTAATGCGTAGAACAATCCTATAAGGAGGAACAAATAATGGAGACTAAGAAACTAGATGTGGTTACATTCGGGGAACCGATGGCTATGTTTTATGCTAATGACACGGGGCCCTTACAAGAAGTGCAGTCCTTCTCTAAAGCTATGGCAGGGGCGGAGACCAATGTAGCAACTGGATTATCGCGTTTGGGTCATATCACTGGACTCGTTACAAAACTTGGAAAAGATAATTTTGGAAAATTTATAGAAGCTTCGCTAAAACGAGAAGGTATTGATACGGAGAGTATTTCATTTTCTCATGATCATTCCACAGGAATGCTAATCAAATCTAAAGTCACTACTGGTGATCCACAAGTGGAATACTTCCGTAAAAATTCAGCAGCCTCCACTTTATGCCTAGCTGACTTCAATAAATCTTATTTCGATGCTGCAAAACATATGCACGTCACGAGCATTTCATCAGCACTATCGCCAAGTTGTCATGAATTTTCTCTACATGCTATGGATTACATGCACCGTAATGGGAAAACAGTTTCATTTGATCCTAATCTTCGGCCCGCTTTATGGCCTGATACCCAAACTATGGTCGATACAATCAATCAGTTAGCTACACGTTGCGACTGGTTCCTACCTGGGATCGGTGAAGGAAAAATTTTAACGGGGTATACAACTCCTGAGGATATTGCTTCTTTTTATTTAGAACGTGGACCTTCCATTGTCGTAATTAAGCTTGGACCTGAAGGGGCTTATTATAAATCGCAACATCAAGAAGGTTATGTTTCCGGGTTCAAGGTAGATAAAGTTATAGATACCGTAGGTGCAGGAGATGGTTTTGCCGTAGGGGTCATCAGCGCATTGCTGGAGAATCTTCCACTAGAGCAAGCAGTTAGACGGGCCAATGCGATTGGTGCTTTAGCAGTTATGTCCCCTGGTGATATGGACGGTTTACCTAATCGTGAGATGCTTGAAAATTTTATAAACAAAGCTGGGTAAGTATCAACCGCTACATAGCGATAACAAAAAAAGAACATGTCCCCTATTTGTAAAGGGGCATGTTCTTTTTCAATCATTCTAGAATATCTTTAACGGATTTCCCTTGACGTAATGTAGGAGGAAAACGATAGGTTATCGGGACCGCGTTTGCACTCTCTTCGATGCTGGATAATAAAGTTTTTGCTGCTTGCATCCCCATTTCATAAGCAGGTTGGGTAATGGTGGTAATGACAGGATTGTAGATTTGGGCAAATTCTGCATCATCGATTCCAATTACGGACATATCCTCCGGAATACGAAGAGAATTCATATTCGCAAACTTCAATATTTCGGCAAGGACAATATCATTGCTAGCTAACAAGGCTGTTGGTGGATCCGGCAAATCTAGCAAGCCTCTCAACACCGTCGCAATTCCATCTCTTGGAGCACTGCATATATATTGTTCCTTGATCGGAAGTTGATACTCCTCCATTGCCCTCTTATATCCACCCAGTCTCTCCTTACGTGGCGTAATACCATTCACTCCAATTGGCAGTGAGAGTAAGGCAATTCGTTCATGATGATGTTGTACCAACTCTTGAATAGCTATCTTTACTGCCATTTCATTATCCAGTAGTAGACTTTGGGTCACAATTCCCTCAACCAGCCTATCTAGAAAAACGAGTGGATAGTTATTATCAATTAACCTGCTATAAGCGGATGTATTTGTACCCGTTGGAAACACAATTAAACCATCCACCTGGCGAGCCACTAACATCTCAATATATTTGCTTTCCTTCTCTGGATTCTCATCTGCATTACAAATAATGACCTGGATCCCTGAGTCCTGTAGCTCTTTCTCAATTGCCCGAATACATTGAATGGACAGAGAGTAATCAATATTAGCTACAATAACGCCCACCATATAGGATCGATTCTGCTTCAACCCTTTGGCTAGCCCATTTGGCTGATAATTCAGTTCCTCAATAACCTGGCCAATCCGCTGTTTAGTCGCTTCACTCATATACTTATATCTTTTATTTAGAAATTGCGAGACCGTACTTTTTGATACTCCCGCTCTTTGTGCAACATCATCAATCGTTAATTTTCTCATATCGTCTTCTCCACTCTTTGTTCTTACAGCAAAAATAAGCTTACCAAAAAAGTATACCTTCTTTTTAGTAAATTATCTATTTAGCCCTATCTAGAGAATTTTGGTTCCCATACACAAAAAAAAGTACCGTCATCGTGATGACGATACTCTGAACATATATTAAATATCAAGATTCTTCACATATTGTGCATGTTCATGGATAAAGTCACGCCGTGGTTCCACGTTGTCTCCCATGAGTATATCGAAAATGGTGTCCGCCTTCATCGCATCAGAGATAGATACCTGTTGCATCATACGACTCTCCGGATCCATCGTCGTTTCCCATAATTGAGAAGCGTTCATCTCACCCAAACCTTTGTAACGTTGAACGTTAAATTTCGCATTCTCACCGAATTCAGCGATAATTTCATCGCGCTCCTTCTCAGAACCTGCATAACGAATCACTTTGTTACGCTCAACCTTGAAGAGAGGTGGTTGTGCAATATAAATATAACCAGCTTCGATGATCTTTCTCATGTAACGGAACAAGAAGGTTAGCAATAGAGTACGAATATGCGCTCCATCGACGTCGGCATCCGTCATAAGAATGACTTTATGATACCGTGCTTTGGAAATATCGAACTCTTCACCAATCCCGGTACCTAGCGCCGTAATAATTGCCCGAATCTCAGCATTCCCGAGGATACGATCAAGTCGAGCCTTCTCTACGTTCAGGATCTTACCACGAAGCGGTAGAATCGCTTGGAAATGACGATCACGTCCCTGCTTAGCAGATCCACCCGCGGAATCTCCTTCGACGATATATAATTCGCTTATCGAAGCATCCTTAGATGAACAGTCAGCCAGTTTACCTGGCAAGGCACTAACTTCTAATGCACTCTTACGACGTGTCAATTCACGCGCTTTACGAGCTGCTTCACGAGCCCGTGATGCTTGTAGTCCTTTATCCAGAATCCGACGAGATACGGATGGGTTCTCCTCCATGAATTCTTGGAGTCTCTCCGCAAATAGTGATTCTACGATACCACGTACTTCACTATTCCCTAGCTTCGTCTTCGTTTGACCTTCAAATTGAGGTTCCGGAATTTTAACTGAGATAATCGCCGTTAATCCTTCACGAACATCATCACCGGTCAAATTGGAGTCATTATCTTTGATCAAATTATTCTTGCGTGCATAGTCATTGATGATCCGGGTTAAAGCACTCTTAAAGCCGGACTCATGTGTTCCACCCTCATGGGTATTAATATTATTAGCAAATGAGAAAATATTCTCCGAATAGCTGTCGTTATATTGCAAGGAAACCTCGATTTGAATCTGGTCGCGTTGTCCTTCAACATAGATAGGCTCCTCATGGATAACTTCTCTATGTTGATTCAAATATTTCACATATTCTTTAATACCGCCCTCATAATGGAACACCTCAGAAACTCCTGTGCGTTCATCAGTCAGACTAATATTAATGCCTTTATTCAAGAAGGCAAGCTCACGAATACGAGTCACCAATATATTATAGTCAAATACCGTAGTTTCTGTAAAAATTTCAGGATCTGGATGGAATCTTGTTTTGGTTCCTGTTTCTTCCGTATCGCCGATAATTCTCAAATCATATTGTGGTGCACCGCGGCGGTATTCCTGTTGATGAATATGTCCCTCACGTTTTACTTCTACTACGAGTTTCTCGGACAGGGCGTTAACTACCGACACACCTACTCCGTGAAGACCACCAGATACCTTATATCCACCACCGCCAAATTTACCACCAGCGTGCAGGACTGTCATTACAACCTCAAGGGCTGGGCGTTTCAGCTTAGCTTGTACACCTACTGGAATACCACGACCATTATCGATAACGGTCACACTATTATCCTCATGCACAATCACATCAATTTTATTCGCAAAACCGGCCAATGCCTCGTCAATACTATTGTCCACGACTTCCCAGACCAAATGGTGTAACCCACGACTGCTGGTAGAACCAATATACATCCCAGGCCGTTTGCGAACAGCTTCCAAACCTTCTAGTACCTGTATCTGACTCTCATCATACGATTGTTCGTTCATAGACATGCCTTCACCTACTTCTATAGATTCCATTCCCCTATCTACGGGGCGGTTAGACAGTAAAAATTATGTTAGCCTTTTTCTTAAGCGTAGCAGAGGAGATGGGTGAGTAATACACCATATTCTTGGTCACTACTATGGATTTAGCTACTTCCTCTCCGATTCGCATCAGATTCTTCCCCTCGAGAGCATTACTGACAAACTGTTTGGAAACCTTGGATGATTTCTCGACCGAAATATCAAAGATCGCCACCAGTTCCGAAGAGAAAATAACTTTTTCTCCACCCAAATGAATATACATCTCTATCCTCCGCCCTTATAAATTAATCTGTCCTTCCTGAACATGAAAAATAATAGCGTCCTTTAAGCGGCTCGCATTAATACTCTCAATTCCCGTAGCCGTAATGAACGTCTGTACTTTACTCTGAAACGTCTCAATCAGTTGTGTCTGGCGATAAGGATCAAGTTCAGACAACACATCATCGAGTAAAAGAATAGGATATTCGCCAATCTCCTCGTGTATGAGTTCGATCTCAGCTAGCTTAAGTGATAACGCCGTTGTCCGTTGCTGACCCTGTGACCCATATACCTGCGCTTCGTTGCCATTGATATGAAAAGCCAAATCGTCACGATGCGGTCCGGAGAGAGTCATGCCGCGGCGGATTTCCTGATCTTTCATTTGTGATAACTTTATCATAAATTGCTCTAATAAAACAGCTTCATCTTCCTCTTCAGCCTCACCAAACGAAGGAAGATACGATAATTTAAGCTTTTCTTCCCCTCTGGTGATGCCCTCGTGAATGTGTTCAGCCCACTTTTGTAGTTTTCTTATAAATTGTTTCCTTTTCTTGATAATTTTAACACCATGCTCTGCAAGCTGCTCATTCCATATCTCCAGCATGGTTCCCATTTCAGGACCAGCACCCCATGACTGCTTCAACAAATTGTTACGCTGAAGTAATACCTTTTGGTACTGCTGTAGGTGGAACAGATAACTAGGTTGCACTTGTCCAATCTCCATATCAAGAAAACGACGCCTAATTCCAGGAGTACCTTTGACGATTTCGAGGTCCTCTGGAGCGAACATGACAACGTTCAATGAACCGATAAAATTGCTCAGTTTACGTTGCTCAAGCCCATTTATCTTTGCTTTCTTCCCCTGGCTAGAGAGCTTCAGCTCCAGACCTACCGTTCCATACTTTTTCTCAACTTCGGCAGCCACAATTGCATGATCGCTTCCAAAAGAAATCAGTTCCTTGTCTTTGCCGGTCCGATGAGATTTAGTCAGTGCTAGAACGAATAGAGCCTCTATCATATTGGTCTTACCCTGTGCATTACGACCAATGATCAAATTAATATTCCCGAAGGAATTCAGTGAGAGTTTATCATAGTTTCGATAATGCTGAAGTGATAAATTCTTAACAAACACGACACTCTAGCCCCCTCATTTGCCACTCACAACTAGGTTCAGGGAGCCTTACTTCGCAGCTACTTGAAAAGAACCACAGTTATCTACATCTACAATATCACCGGGATAAAGCTTCCGTCCCCGACGATCCTCAGGCTCTTGGTTTACTTTCACAGCTTCTTCCTGCAATAGAGCTTTAGCCATACCGCCGGTCGAAACACAATCTGCCAGCTTTAAAAATTGATCCAATTTAATATATGGCGTTGAAATCGCAATCGTCTTCATAGGTCGCGTCTGTCCTTTCTTAGGCTATTGCCCTAACTATATCCTTGTAATTAATTCGTAGTCCGATACGGCAGAATAAGATACAAACTTTGGCTGTCATCCACCGGTTTGAGAATGATCGGGCTCATTGCACCTGTAAACCCGATATGTAGCTGCTCGCTCTCCACTACTTTCAATACATCCAGCATATATTTCGAGTTGAACGAAATGCGAAGCGGATCTCCCGTAAATTGAACTACTTCTATTTGCTCCGTTACTTTCCCAAGTTCGGATGAACTAGATGAAATTTCAATCGTACCATCTTCCATCGTTTGCAGACGAACAATATTTGTCTTTTCTTCGCGTGACAGCAAATAAGCACGGTCAATCGAATCACTTAATTTCTTGGTGTCCAGAACGAGTTCTGTCTTATAAGTTGTCGGAATGATCTTAGAGGTATCTGGATAAGTTCCGTCCAAAATACGGGAATAGAAAAGTACCCGATCAATTTTAAATAACACCTGATTATCTGCAACTACGATATCCACATGTGTATTCTGGTCAGGGATAATTTTGCTGAGTTCATTTAGCGTTTTACCGGAAATAACAATATTACTAAAACGAATATCTTCAGCCGTTGTAAGTCCTACAGTACGGCTAGCCAACCGATGACGGTCTGTTGCTACAAATTTGAATTTGCTATCATTTAAATTCCATAAAACCCCGGTTAAAATAGGGGAGGTTTCATTCGCCGAAATGGAGAATGCAGTCCCTTTAATCATATTTCTAAGTAGATCACCTGGAATCGTAACGATCTGATCTTCTTCTATACTTGGCAATACTGGAAATTCTTCTGGATCCATTCCGACCATTTGAATATCAGTTGAACCGGAACGAATTAAGGTTTGAAAGCCATCTAAGACTTCCATTTCAATTTCTTGAGAAGGAAGTTTTTTGATGATTTCAACGAAAAATTTTGCTGGCAATACTACGCTACCAGAACGCTCAACTTGAACGATTTGTTTATTGTTATCTTCAGCTGGAATAAAAGCTTGAATAGATATATCTGTATCACTAGCAGTAAGTGTCATACCTTGGAAATTAACATCCAGCTTAATACCTGTCAGGATTGGGATTGTAGTCCGGCTCGAGATCGCCTTGGATACGTGCTGAATGGACTCATTCAAATCATGTTTTAAAATTCGGATTTTCATAAATTCAACTCCTAAAAGTTTTATGAAGCTTACGCTTCTTGGATTTAACTACGCAATAAAACTTTACTTCGTAAGCATGAGCTTAGTTTTGTGAAGCTTACACTTCTTGATTTCCTTCGCAATAAAACTTTCTTCGTAAGCATTAACTTAGTTTTGTGAAGCTTACGCTTCTTGATCTTCTACACAATAAAACTTCACACTATATCCTACTTCTTTTGTATCTAGATTTTTATGAAGCAGAAGCCTCTTTAATTTTCTCTGTAATAAAACTTACTCCTCGAGCATAACTTAGATTTTATAAAGCCTATGCTGTCTACTCTATCGTGGGAATTAGTGAGTATCTTTTGCAGGTCTGTGTTGGGTTGAATTTGACCTTGATACTAGTGCGCGAAAGCGCCGCTTATATGATGATATTTATCTTTTAAAAGATAGAAGTAGTAGTAGGGGCACTGAATATGTGGATAACAATATAAAACATATGAAATGAAGCCTATCCACATGTTAATAGAATGTGCATAGGCTTACACCTTATTCAGGATGAATTTTTTATTTTTTCGCAGATGGTGTTAATAACTTTATACAGATCAGGATCGACTTTTATCAGCTGAGATATTTTCTCGTGAGCATGAATGACAGTAGTATGATCTCGTCCTCCAAATGCATCCCCAATCTTCGGAAGCGAGAAGTCTGTCATCTCCCTGGAAATATACATGGCGATTTGACGAGGAAAGGCTATCGCTTTCGTTCGTTTGCGCGCTTTGAAATCTTCCAGTTTCATATTGTAATATTCGCCAACCTTTTGCTGAATGTCCTGGATAGTAATCATCTTCGGACGACTGGAAGGGATGATATCCTTCAGTGCTTCTGCGGCTAAATGGGTTGTTACGTCCTGATTAATCAAGGAAGAGTAGGCAACCACACGAATAAGTGCTCCTTCAAGCTCGCGGATGTTGGTATCAATCTGATTAGCAATATACATCATCGCTTCGTTCGGAATATCTAAATTTTCTGCTTTCGCTTTCTTGCGCAAAATCGCAATCCGCGTTTCAAGATCTGGAGGCTGAATATCGGTGATGAGACCCCATTCAAACCTAGATCGCAGCCGTTCCTCCAAAGTGGGTATCTCTTTCGGCGGCCTATCACTGGAAATAATAATTTGTTTGCGTTCTTCATGTAACGCATTAAACGTATGGAAAAATTCCTCTTGAGTTGATTCCTTACCAGCTAAAAATTGAATATCATCAATCAGCAGAATATCTATGTTCCGGTACTTGTTGCGGAAGCTTTCAGCCCGGTTATCTCGGATGGAGTTGATGAATTCATTTGTAAATTTCTCTGATGAGATATATACAACTTTGCTACTAGGACTATGCTCCAAGATGTAATGCCCAATTGCATGCATTAAGTGCGTTTTACCTAAACCTACTCCACCATATAAGAACAACGGATTATAAGCCCTAGCTGGTGCTTCGGCAACGGCTAGAGATGCAGCATGTGCGAATCGATTACCCGAACCAATGACAAAAGTATCAAAGGTGTATTTCGGATTCAGCATATGGGAAAAGCCTTCTTCCATATGAACAGGTGCTGGAGGCTCTTTATGTGCTGGAGTTAGTTCAGTTGGAGCAGATTCCTCAATGACAAAGGAAACGTCAACCTGCTTATTGAGATATTCAAATACAGTTGTCGCTACGAGTTTGGTATAACGACTCTCCAGCCATTCCACGGCAAATGTGGTGGGAGCGGAGATCACGATGGAACGATCGGTGAGGGACACAACCTTCGTGGCTTTGAACCAAGTATCGAAGCTGGGTTTACTGAGTTTGGTGTTGATGATCGCTAATATATGCTGCCATAGTTCGGAGGTATGGCTGTCCACAGACTGTCACTCCTTTAAGATCTTCCAATTGTGGCTAGGCCATGCAGAAAGAGTCGTAAAAACAAAAATAAAGGGAGAAATTATCCCCAATAGTAAGTAAAATGTAATCATTATTAACAGCATAAATAATTAATTGTTCACAATGTTATCCACAGGCTGTTAATAAATCATGATGGTAAACTTAGATATGCACATCAAAAGCAATATTATCATAGCAAAATAGTCCTTATATTTCAATGCACTGGCGTATTTTATCCACAAATTCAATAACTTGTGCATAATTATCATCAACACCACTACATATTGTTTATAAATTGTTTAAAGTTCGACAAAATGAGTTAAAAGAGAAATTATACTATGCACAAGTTGTTAGATTATGATGGTGAAAAAATACTTCGTAAATTGTGTATAACATAAAAATAAGAAAATAGAGCTACTTTCCAATTTGGAAAGTAGCTCTATCATTATGCTCAATATGCAGGAAATGATACTTCTTACCTTATCTCTGAAAAATGGCGTTGAAATTTTGCGATTGCCGCATATTCATCTTCAAATTTACGTGAAATATTGATATAGATTGGCAGTAATTTTTTATATATCGCGGAATTTTGTTTATTCGGGATGTGCTCGTAGGTATCCCCAATCATATCCTTGACGATTTGAAACGAATCAATTTCTCCCATTGCATATAAACCGAGTACGACAGCTCCAAGACAAGAACTTTCATGGCTCTCAGGAATAACGATCTTTTGATCAAAAATATCCGCCATCATCTGCCGCCATAGTGGCGAACGGGCAAAACCACCGGTAGCCTGAATTTGCTGTGGAAGGCCAATTTGTTCCTCCATTGCGAGTAATACGGTATACAAATTGAAGATAACACCCTCCAAAACAGCCCGAATCATGTGTTCTTTTCGATGATTCAGCGATAGTCCGAAGAATGACCCACGTGCATTAGGATTCCAAAGTGGAGCACGTTCTCCAGCAAGATATGGATGGAAAAGGAGACCTTCAGAACCGGGGGAGACCTTCTCGGCGATGTTAGTTAACATTTCATAGGGGCTAATCCCCAAGCGTTTGGCTGTTTCTACTTCGGATGAAGCAAACTCATCACGCATCCATTGGAAAATGACGCCGCCATTGTTAACAGCCCCACCAATAACCCAGTGTTTGTCCGTCAAAGCATAACAAAAAATGCGACCTTTAGGATCAGTTTTGGGTTTATCTACTACGGTGCGTATAGCTCCGCTCGTTCCAATGGTTACGGCAACAACACCTTGATCAATGGCACCAACGCCTAAATTTGAAAGGACTCCGTCAGCTGCGCCAATGATAAATGGGGTAGAGGGGATAAGTCCCATCTCATCAGCATATTTCTGTGAAACTCCCTGCATCACATGAGTAGTCGGTACGATCACCGAGAGGTGATCCGGTGTTATTCCGGCAATTTTCAGCGCTTCTTCATCCCAGTTTAATTGCTCTAAATTCATCAGACCTGTACCGGAAGCGATGGAGTAATCAACAACATAATGACCATCAAACAGTTTGGCAAATACATATTCCTTAATAGAGATAAATTTATAGGCTTTATTAAAAATATCGGGATGATCATGGCGAAGCCATAATAATTTGGCTAGGGGAGACATAGGGTGGATGGGGGTTCCTGTACGTAAATAAATATCAAAACCACCCAAGTCTTTCTGTAACTTTTCCGACCATTCCACACTTCGATTATCTGCCCAAGTTAAGCAATTCATAAGTGGTTTTCCATTTGAATCTATGGGGATAACGCTATGCATTGCTGAGCTGAAAGCAACGAACATAACCGATTCTGGCTGAATTTTGGTCTGGCGCATCAGTTGATCAACACATTTTATAACCGCATTAAAAATCTCCTCCGGATTCTGTTCTGCAGCTGAGAAACTAGGTATGTATAAGGGATATCCTTCATTTGAGCTAGCAATTACCGTGCCGTTTTTTTCATATAAGACAGCTTTGGTGCTGGTGGTTCCGAGATCAATTCCAATCATATATGTCAGTTGATCCATCCGAAAAAACCCTCTTTCTACTATATATGTTCCATAATAATTAATTTACAGTAGGCTGGTCTGCAGTGTTCGGCGGGAATCAGCAAAATATTCTTCGACCCGCGCTTGTATGATGGCAGTATCTCTAAATTGCAAACATTCTAACAACTTTTGATGCTGCTGGATCACAGATTGAATATGTTTTTTTTGTTGTGAGAATATTTTTTTTGTCGTAATGAGCATGAGGGTTATGACGATTTGGCTGATGCTGGTCCATAAGTGCAAAATTCTTGTATGTTTGGTTTCTTTAATGATGTATTCATGAAAACAAAAGTCCTGATAAGCAAATTCCACGAAATCATTATGTTTTGCGGCTAAATCCATTTTATCAATGATCTGATTCAACATGGTTATTCGTGCTGCCGAATCGCTTGCGGCCATACGTTGCCAGGCAAAATTCTCAATTAAAAAACGAACATCATATAATTCTTCAATATTATTAAAACTTAAACCGTTCACATGAACTCCCATTCTCTGCAAAGAGATAAGTCCCTCTGCTGCAAGAATCTTTAGTGCTTCTCGCACTGGCGATCTACTTGCTCCAAAGTCCGCAGCGATGCGATTTTCAGATAAAATCTCCCCTGGTTTGATCTCTCGATTTATGATTTGTAAACGAAGTTTACTGGCAATCGACTCACCGAGCGTACTTCCTTTTAACCACGCAGCTGGATATTGCATAATTTGTGACTCCTATTCAAATAAATAAATATCAAGTGAAGTTATTGTTTAATGATACAAACTAACCTTGATATCACCGATTTTATAACAATATCCGCAATTTGTATACTTGTACACAACTGCATAACTTCAATATAGTGTAGATCCATGTAGTTGTAAAATACTTTTCCACATGTGCATAACTTATATTCTGTAAAAAAAGAGCTATCAACAGGGGAAAACATGATTTTTTGCTGTGGATTGTGTATAATTGAAATGGTGCGAAGAGATAAGAGGGACCCGTTTGACTTTTGAGGGGGTTCTATGGTTAAATGTAAAAAGGCATTTTCTGTGCGTAATGAAAATGGTGAATATGATAGTAGTTCCTGTTAAGGGGGTGCAATAAATGAGACCGACTTTCAAACCGAATGTGAGCAAACGTAAAAAGGTTCACGGTTTCCGTAAGAGAATGAGCACGGCTAGTGGCCGCAAGGTTCTTGCTGCTCGTCGTCTAAAAGGTAGAAAAGTACTTAGTGCGTAATGACTACGTGAGACCACTACGGTGGTCTTTTTTTCGATATAAGCAAGTATAAGTTTTAACTCATACTTGCTTATATTTTTGTTGAAAACGATGAGTACACTCTTTATCAAGTCGTAATCCTTATTAGCTGGGGGGCTTTATTCCGGCAGATTACGCAATATATACTAAAGTAATTAATTTCACTTTGTTTTTTTGAAAAAGAAGAAGACGATTACTGTTTGTTGGTATGCTTGACCCTTGAGGGATCACTTAGTGGATGAGTGTATACCAACATTGTTGCTGATTTATACTACTATAGAAGTCTGAATCTTTTTATGAACAAATAAAGGGATTTGAGTCGAGGAGATTGATTGTGCATAAGAAGCTTCGTCTAAGGAACCGAGCGGATTTCGGCCGGGTTTATCGGGCAGGAAAATCCTTCGCTAATCGTCAACTCGTCGTCTATTGGTCAAACAAGCATGATATCGAGCGGTTTCGGCTTGGTGTGTCGGCCAGCAAGAAAATTGGAAATGCCGTTGTCCGTAATCGGATACGTCGGAAGTTGAAAGAAATCGTGCGTCTACATGAGGCGGAGATCCGAGATCATGTGGATATCATTCTAATTGTACGTAATGGCGCAGTTGAAATGGAATATCAGGAACTGGAAAAAAGTGTGCTTCACGTGCTGCGGAAGTCCTCGTTACTTAGGTCCTCCAAACCGTGATCAGGCTTGTTTCTTTGTCCCTTTATATATGTTATGATTTATGATGATGGAACGGCTAAGAGAGGGGTTTTGAAGTGTCACGGATTAAGAATAACAGAAAGCAATGGATTCTCCTCATCCTTGCGATTGGTCTAATAGCTATACTGGCAGGTTGTGGAACGCAAGCAACTAAAGTTGCCACTACCACCGAGGAAATGAGAAACCAAGGTTGGTGGACAGCTAATGTGGTGTATTACTTTTCATTAGCACTGGATACGTTTGCAAAATGGTTTAATGGAGCCTATGGGCTAGCCATTCTTGTTATGGTGCTTATTGTGCGGACTTTGATCTTGCCACTTACACTTAAGCAAGTTAAAAGTTCAAAGGCAATGCAGGCTATACAGCCGCAATTAGCGAAGCTCAAGGAACAATATAAGGACAACCCTCAGCAACAACAAGCAGAAACGATGAAATTGTTCCAAGAACATAAGGTGAATCCGATGGCGGGTTGTTTCCCTATGTTGATTCAAATGCCGGTGTTTATCGCGTTGTATAACTCGATTTATAACAACTCGGCAATCCGTGATCACTCATTCTTATGGTTGCAACTTGGAGAACCCGATAAGTGGTTTATCCTTCCTGTAATTGCGGCATTAACAACGTTTATTCAAACGAAGATGATGTCCAATGTGAACCCTAATGGTATGCAGGGGCCAATGAAATTTATGATGTTTATCTATCCGGTCTTAATCTTCTTTATGGCCTATCAATTTCCAGCAGCGCTTCCGTTGTACTGGATATACAGTAACTTGTACACGATTGTACAGAACTTCTTAATTTATCGTAAGAAAGATCCTGTCTTGGCAATCAACAACGCCGCTGCTGTTACAAGCGGTTCTAATAATGGCGGTTCTAAAAAGGGTGGCTCGAACTTAAAAGCCGGACATCCTGGTAAACGCGCCAAGGAGGCCAAAAAGTCGAAATGAATAAAATTGTGACGTCGGGAAAAACCATTGAAGAAGCTGTAAAACAAGGATTGGCCGTGCTCGGCACTACCGAGGATAAAGTCGCCGTGAATGTGTTAGAGCAGCCATCAAAAGGATTCCTAGGCCTGATAGGCGTTAAGGAAGCAAAGGTGGAGCTTACTTTGCTTGTGGATACACCTACTGGTCGACCGCAAAAGACCTCTGTAGAATCTTCCATTTCTCCATCTTTAAATGAGAATGGGGTATCCGATGGACGGGATCCATACGAGGAGGCGGCGTCATTTGTTCGCGACGTTGGCGAGAATATGGGCCTTCAGGTGGCTGTAGATATACTCCATAAGAAGGACAATATTGTATTGAATATTTCAGGTAGTGATTTGGGACTGTTAATTGGTCGTAGAGGTCAAACTCTCGACGCTTTGCAGTATCTGGCGAACATCATTGCGAACCGTTATTCCGAAAGCTTTATCCGGATAACTCTCGATGCAGAGAATTTCCGCGAGCGGCGCAGAAAAACGCTGGAAGAACTGGCTGTGAGGTTGGCGGGTCGTGTAGTGCGTACGCGTAAAGAGGTTGCTCTTGAACCGATGTCGCCGCAGGAGCGCAAAGTGATTCATTCCAAACTTCAGGACCATCCCGAGGTTAAAACTTTTAGCAAAGGCGAGGAGCCAAGCCGTCGGGTGGTTATCACACTGAAGCAAAGCAAATGAATGAGACGCAATGACGTTTTGCCTCGGCAAAAATGTTGTTGCGTCTTTTTATAGTTTTCCCATCCCACCCAAACCCTCCCTTATCGTAAGGTAGGGCCCCAAGGGCCTGCTGCCCTCTGGACTCCCGCTTTAAGAAACGTAGGAGGGAGAGAGGCGCTCCTGCTCGCTGTCCCCTTCGGGGATGCGCTGTACATTTGGCACGAGGCACGCTTTTCTCCCTTCGGGTACGTCTCACTTTTTGGAGCTCCCGAGTTACCAGGAAACATGTTGCAGACACTACTGCTGTTTGAGGCACCCGAGTGATGTTTACGGAATATGCCGCTTTCGCCCTATGGGCACGCTATACTTGAGGGTGCTCCTGCTAATGAACTTGGACAGGCTGTCCCCTTTTGGGGATGCGCTTGGGTGTGAGCAGGGATTATAGTGTTTGAATGAGGCAACGCTACGAAGTGTGGTGGAGTGAGCGACGCTTGAGTTTGGGTGCTACGTAGTACGAGGAATCGCTGTCCCTGCGGGATGCGCTGAGTATGAGCAAGGATTATAGTGTTTGATTGGGTAACGCTACGAAGTAGGGTGGAATGAGCAGCGTTTGAGTTTTGGTGTTAGATTGTGTAAGGAGGCGCTGTCCCCTTTGGGGATACGCTGACTTTTGGAGTTGAAAATTAGTGGTGAAAAGATTAGCGAAGCAGGCCGTTTGAGTCCGAAGAAGCGCAAGCGTTCGCCTTTGTCGCCGGATTATAACCTTGTTAGGTATAATAGTTCATATAATCTGGCGACAACAGCGATCGAAGGATCAAACGGACTGCGTAGCGCTCTATTTTGCCATTAAGTATCTTGGGATTTGAAATCTAGTGGTGTGATTATTCCACCATAAACTTATAGAGGTGAACTAACCATGTTGAGCGATACGATTGCCGCTATTTCGACGGCGGTGGGGGAGAGTGGAATTGCGGTCATCCGGGTCAGTGGACCTGAATCGATCCGTGAGGTTGGGCGTTTATTTCGCTCGAAGACGAAGTTAGAGGATGCCGAGAGTCATACGGTGCATTATGGTTTTATCATAGATCCTCGTACAGATGAGAAGTTGGAAGAAGTGCTTGTGACGGTATTCCGGGCCCCACGATCGTTCACAACGGAAGATGTGGTAGAGATCAGCACGCACGGCGGGATCATTTCGATTAAGCGTGTGATGGACTTACTGCTGGAACAGCGTGAGATTCGTCTAGCTGAGCCGGGGGAGTTCACGAAGCGGGCCTTTTTGAATGGACGGATCGATTTGACGCAAGCGGAGGCGGTTATTGACTTGATCCGTTCCAAGTCGGATCGGGCATTTTCGGTAGCATTGAAGCAAGTGGAGGGCGATCTATCACGCAAGATCACTGCGCTAAGATATACACTGGTGGAGACGTTGGCGCATATTGAGGTCAATATCGATTATCCAGAGCATGATGTGGAATCGATGACGATGGAGTTCATTAGGAACAAGTGCACGGAAGTGACGGAAGGTATTGAGCTGCTTTTAAAGAATGCTAATCAGGGGAAAATCCTCCGTGAAGGGATTACGACGGCTATCATAGGGCGACCTAATGTAGGTAAATCTTCGTTGTTAAATGCACTTGCTCGTGAAAACAAAGCGATTGTGACCGATATTCCTGGAACGACACGGGATGTTATTGAGGAGTATGTAACAATTAATAATATTCCACTAAAACTGTTGGATACGGCTGGAATACGTGAAACTATGGACATTGTAGAGCAAATTGGTGTGGAGCGTTCGAAGGCAGCGGTAAATGATGCAGATTTAATATTGCTTGTTCTGAATAGTGCTGATGAGTTACATGAGGATGAGATTAGGCTCATGGAGCAATTTAAGGGCCGTCCAACTATCGTTTTATTGAATAAGATTGATTTACCACAACGTTTGGATCGAGAATTAGTAGCTCGTTATTTTCCTGCTGAGGCTATCGTTGAATTGTCTGTGACAGCACAGGTAGGACTAGATCATCTTGAAGAAGCTATTTCACAGTTGTTCTTTGGCGGCAAGCTGGAGTCGGGCGATCTTACCTATGTAAGTAATGTCCGTCATATCGCATTGCTTAAGCAGGCGAAGCAGTCACTTGCAGATGCCTATCAGGCTACGGAGATTGGTGTTCCTATTGATATTCTACAAATTGATGTGCGACTAGCTTGGGAGCAACTAGGTGAAGTTATTGGCGACTCAGCGCCAGATGCATTAATTGACCAAATTTTCTCGCAATTTTGTCTGGGTAAATAATGGCCGGGTGTATCGTCATTGTCTGTTCATGGTATGATGATAGTGAAGGTTTTTAAATATTAGATTTTTAATATAAAAAAAGTGCTTGAATCCATAAAAAGTACGTACTGAAAAAATATTCTGTAAGTTAAAGGGGGAGATATATGATGAGCTATCATGCGGGTAGTTACGATGTGATTGTCGTTGGCGCCGGACATGCGGGTAGTGAAGCAGCACTTGCTGCCGCGCGCATGGGTTGTAATACGTTGATGATCACGATCAATTTGGACATGGTTGCATTTATGCCATGTAATCCGTCTATTGGTGGTCCTGCAAAGGGCCATGTCGTTCGTGAGGTTGACGCGCTCGGCGGCGAGATGGGGCGCAATATTGATAAGACTTTCATTCAAATGCGCATGCTTAATACGGGAAAGGGTCCAGCTGTACATGCGCTTCGTGCGCAGGCCGATAAATTCCTGTATCAGCACGCGATGAAAGAAACGATGGAGAAAGAGCCGAACCTAACGCTCCGGCAAGGTATGGTTGAAGAGTTGATCGTTGAAGATGGGAAATGTGTTGGCGTTATCACCAAGACAGGAGCGGAATATCGTGCCAAGTCGGTTGTAGTAACGACGGGAACTTATTTGCGCGGTAGAGTAATTATGGGTGAGCTGACCTATGAGAGTGGACCTAATAACCAGCAACCTTCGGTGAATTTGTCACATAACTTGAAAGAGCATGGTCTTGAATTGGTTCGTTTTAAAACAGGGACACCTCCTCGTGTGCATAAGGATACGATTGATTTTTCTCAAACGGAAATTCAACCAGGTGATGAAAAAGTTAAGTTTTTCTCCTATGAGACTAAAGAATCTAACAACGAGCAATTGCCTTGCTGGTTGACTTACACCTCGGTTACTACTCACGACATTATTAATGCCAATCTTCACCGGGCACCGATGTATACAGGAGTTATTGAAGGAACAGGTCCTCGTTATTGCCCATCGATTGAGGATAAAGTAGTGCGTTTCAGTGATAAGCAAAAGCATCAAATCTTCCTTGAGCCAGAAGGTAAGAATACGTCCGAGTATTATGTCCAAGGCTTGTCTACTAGTATGCCTGAGGACTTACAGCTTCAGATGTTACGCTCGATTCCGGGTCTTCAAAACGTAGAGATGATGCGTAATGGTTACGCTATTGAATATGATGCGGTTGTTCCAACACAGTTGTGGCCTTCTTTGGAAACTAAAAAGATTCCTGGACTCTTCACAGCGGGACAAATTAATGGAACTTCAGGTTATGAAGAAGCAGCAGGTCAAGGTGTTATGGCGGGAATAAATGCAGCTCGTAAAGCACAAGACAAAGAACCTATCATTCTTGATCGTTCACAAGGTTATATTGGTGTAATGATTGATGACTTGGTAACCAAAGGAACGAATGAGCCTTACCGATTACTCACCTCGCGTGCGGAATATAGACTTCTACTACGTCATGATAATGCGGATCTTCGTTTGACGCCGATCGGTCATGAAATTGGTTTGATTCCTGAAGATCGTTATCAACGTTTTTTGGATAAAAAAGAAAAGATTGAACAGGAAATCTTACGTTTGCAAAAGACTTCTGTTTCTCCTAATGCCATTAACTCACTGTTGGAATCCATTGGTTCCACGCCGTTAACGGATGGAAGTAATTTACTGACGATACTTCGTCGTCCTGAAGTTAACTATCCTCACATCAGTTCGTACTTCCCATCAGAAGTTGAACTGGATGAGGACGTAATGGAACAAGTTGAGATTCAAATAAAATATGCCGGTTATATTGAGAAGCAAGAAATCCAAGTCAATAGATTACAAAAAATGGAAAAGAAGAAAATTCCAGATAATATTAAGTACGAAGCTATCCATAGTCTATCCATAGAGGCTTGTCAAAAGCTGACTAAGATTCGTCCTATTTCTATAGGTCAGGCTTCGCGTATTTCTGGTGTGACTCCTGCTGATATTTCTATTTTGTTGGTATACTTGGAGCATTATAACCGGGTTACCGCTGCGGGAGGGTAAGATATGGATCCTATACAATCAAATTTCCGAAATTTGTTACTAGAGCATCAAATCGAGCTCTCAGCAGAACAACTTAATCAATTTGAAATTTATTTCCAAGAATTGGTTGAATGGAACGAAAAAATGAATTTAACAGGTATTACAGAACGGGAACAGGTCTATATCAAACATTTCTATGATTCTGCGACGCTTTCTTTCTATTTAGATATGTCTGAGATAGCAACTCTTGCCGATATTGGATCCGGTGCTGGATTCCCCGGTATTCCATTAAAGATTTGTTTCCCTCATTTAAAATTGACCATTGTCGATTCAATCAATAAGCGGATCCTCTTTTTACAAAATGTAGTGGATAAACTTGGGTTAAAAGATGTGAAACTTATACATGGTCGGGCTGAGGATGTAGCACGTAAGGAACAAGAGAGAGATGCCTATGATTTGGTTACTGCTCGAGCTGTAGCTCGTATGGCTGTATTAAATGAGTTTTGCCTACCATTTGTTAAAACAGGCGGTATTTTTGCTGCGATGAAGGGCAGTGATCCCAATGAAGAGATTATGGAGTCTGCACGTAGCATGTCAGAATTAAAAGGCAAGCTAGTAGGCAAACACCATTTCAATCTGCCGCTGGAAAATTCAGAGAGACATATTGTTATCGTCAAGAAGACATTTGCAACTCCTAAGAAGTATCCGCGCAAGGCTGGAACACCTATGAAATCTCCAATTATATAAATTATAATCCTATTTCCCCTTAGTAGATTGTTCCACGTGAAACATGATGCTAAGGGGATTAATCTCTCAAAAATACATTTGAAAGAGAATAGGATTATTGGGCAAAAAGTGGTAGAATAGAATTACTACTAATTGTTGAATGAATTTCGTTCACGAACACATCTACTTGATACCAAATCGGCTTATGGCGGTTGTTAAATAGTGGATACATAGGAGATAGGTCTTCTTCAAAGGGGAATTATGCGCCCGTTGACAGCATTTTCATTTTTTAATTTAACAAAAATGAATCCCATAAGGCATTTCGTCTTATGTCACTATGAAATTAGGTGGTAATCTACGAAATGAAAGATCAATTTTCTAAATTGTTCGGTTTAACCGAACGAACCAGTAGTGAAGAAGTGAAGCAGGTTCCGGTCGGGGAGATTGTGGGTAGCCCATATCAACCTCGGACGATTTTTGATGAGGATAAGATTGACGAGTTGTGTCAAACTATTCGTACATTGGGGATTATTCAACCTATCGTTGTTCGTTATCGTAATGATAAGTATGAAATTATTGCGGGTGAAAGACGTTGGCGTGCGGTGAAAAAATTAGGAATGGATACGATTCCTGCTATTGTGAAGGATTTCAATGATTCACAGGCGGCGTCCATCGCCCTAATCGAAAATCTTCAACGTGAAGGCCTAACTTCGATTGAAGAAGCATTGGCTTATCAGAATTTAATTGACCTGCATCAATTAACACAGGAGAGTCTGGCTCAAAGACTCGGCAAGAGCCAATCGACCATTGCTAACAAGATCAGACTTCTACATCTTCCAGAAGTTGTTAAGACAGCTTTAATGGAGCGTAAGATTACAGAACGACATGCGAGAGCATTATTATCGCTGGATACCGAGGAATTACAAACAAAAGTGCTGAACGAAATTATTAGCAAAGAGTTAAATGTTAAGCAGAGCGAAGCACGAATTGCCTTTTACAAAGAAGTAAATAAGAACAAGAAATCGTCGAGACGGATCTCCTTCACAAAGGATGTCAGACTTGCGCTCAACACGATACGTCAATCTATTGATATGGTATCTGGGTCAGGTTTACAAATTAAGACGAATGAAAGTGATCATGAGGATCACTATGAAATTGTTATTCAGATTCCTAAAAGGTAGTTTTATTTCTAGTAAAGCAATTAAGTGTTACATAGAATTATAGTTTCCTAGTTGGCAGTATTGGTTAGCGGAGTTGTCGGATAGTTGTATTGGGTAATTCAGATAGTGCGCTTTGATCTTTTTGTAGCTACAACTTAGTGGATACTTGATGATCATGAACTACAGAAGGATTTTCTAATTATATTTGAGGTGAATGAATTGTCCAAAATCATTGCCATTGCTAACCAAAAGGGAGGCGTCGGTAAAACGACAACTTCCGTTAATTTGGGAGCAGGACTTGCTGCCATAGGTAAAAAAGTACTGCTTATCGATATTGATCCACAGGGTAACACAACTAGCGGAGTTGGAATAAATAAAGCGGATGTCGCCAATTGTATTTATGATGTGCTTATTAATGAGGTCAATCCCAAAGAAGCCATTGTTAGTACAGAGGTTGATGGACTGGATATTATCCCAGCTACAATTCAACTGGCGGGAGCTGAAATTGAACTCGTACCAACGATATCTCGTGAAGTTCGACTAAAAAAGTCCATACAGCAAGTGAAACATTTATATGATTACATTCTTATTGATTGTCCTCCGTCTCTTGGAATTCTTACAATTAACTCATTAACTGCTGCAGATTCGGTACTTATTCCAATTCAATGTGAGTATTATGCGTTGGAGGGATTGAGCCAATTACTGAACACTGTTCGGTTGGTTCAGAAACATCTGAACACCTCATTGCAAATCGAAGGGGTATTGTTGACGATGTTTGATGCTCGTACCAATTTAGGTATTCAGGTAATAGAGGAAGTTAAGAAGTACTTTCAACAGAAGGTATACAAGACGGTTATTCCTCGTAACGTCCGTTTAAGCGAAGCACCATCACACGGTCAATCTATCATTACATATGATCCGCGTTCAAAGGGTGCTGAGGTATATTTAGAGTTGGCAAAGGAAGTGGTCTCATATGAATAAACGATTGGGAAAGGGACTTGATGCACTTATTCCCTCTCTTTCTGTTGATGCCGATGATAAAGTAATTGATATTCCATTAAATCAACTTCGAGCAAATCCGTATCAACCACGTAAAGTTTTTGATGAAGATGCTATTCGTGAATTAGCTGAATCAATTCGACAGCATGGTGTTATTCAGCCGATTATTGTTCGTAGTGTGATGAAGGGGTATGAAATCATTGCAGGGGAACGTAGGTTTCGGGCTTCCCAATTCTGTGGGAATTCGACAGTGCCTGCTGTGGTTCGCTCATTCTCCGACCAACAGGTTATGGAGATTGCATTAATCGAGAATCTACAACGCGAAAACTTAAATGCAATGGAAGTGGCAGTTGCTTATCAAGGGTTAATGGATCAATTCCAATTGACGCAAGAAGAACTTTCATTGAAGGTTGGTAAGTCACGTTCGCATATTGCTAACTTCCTGCGGTTACTATCATTACCTGAAGAAGTGAAAGAAGATGTTTCACGTGGAACACTGTCAATGGGACATGCACGAGCATTAGTTGGTTTAAAGGATGCGGCAACAATAAAACAACTTGCTCAACAGTGTATCGACCATGAATGGAGTGTTCGTGAGTTAGAAGATGCACTACAGCAAATGGATCGCAAGAAGAGCGAAAAACCAAAAGTTTCCAACAAAAAAAGAGATCCATATATAGATGAAGTAGAAGAGAGTTTGCGAGAACGTTATAAGACAACGGTCAAGATAAAGGCAAACAAGGAAAAAGGAAAAATTGAAATTAATTACTATAGTCAAGAGGATCTGCAAAGATTGCTAGACATACTTAATTAACCAATAATGACATATCCATTACTTCTTACAGGAGGGAAACTCTTGAAGAAATAGGGGTATGTCATTCTTAATCTGAATGAGCATACAAATGTCATTATTTAACTTTTAGGAGGAGTATCTTGGACGAGAAATCTATTATATATTTAGATCATGCTGCAACGTCTTGGCCAAAACCTCCTGAGGTAGGGAAAGCAATGTTAAACACCCTAGATGGGCCAGCGGCTAACCCTGGCCGTGGAAATTACGGAATGGCATTGCAAGCAGGAAGAGTATTATTCAAGGCCCGAACAAAACTCGCAAAATTGTTTAATGTTTCCAACCCTAATGACATTGTATTTACATCTAATACAACCACGGCATTGAATTTAGCGATAAAAGGTTACCTGAAGCCTGGGGATCATGTGATAGCGACAATGATCGAACATAATTCAGTTAGAAGACCGCTAGAGTTTTTAAAGAGAACGCAAGGGGTAATGGTTGATTATGTAGCTGTTAACGCCCAGGGGGAAGTAGATCTGGACGAGGTGAGAGATGCCTTTAGGCCTCAGACCCGAATGCTGGTTTGCTCACATAGTTCTAACTTGCTAGGGAGCATATTGCCGATAGAAGATTTGGGACAGATAGCCCATCAACATGACGCTGTGTTTCTAGTAGATGCAGCACAAACAGCAGGAGTATTTCCGATAGATGTACAGCAGATGGGCATAGACCTACTGGCCTTTCCAGGACATAAAGGATTACTTGGTCCACAAGGAACCGGAGGGCTGTACATTGCTTCTAAGCTCGATCTAGAGCCATTATTACATGGAGGGACTGGAAGCCAATCGGAAGAACTTGAACAGCCTAGTGTGCGTCCAGATCGCTATGAGGCAGGTACTGCTAATACAGTAGGGATTGCAGGTTTAGCAGCGGGTGTTGATGTCATTCTGAAGCAAGGAGTGTCCAACATATACGCGCGAGAATGGCAACTTACGCAGGTATTGATAGAGGGCTTGAAGGATATACAAGGAGTCACCTTACTTGGGCCAAACCTGGGAAAGCCGCGAACAGGAATTGTTTCTTTTAATTTAATTGGACGAGACGCCGCGGAAATTGCTTTCCTACTAGATAGGGAATTTAGTATCGCAGTACGGGCAGGGTACCATTGTACTCCGTTAGGTCATCAATCAGCTGGAACATCAGAGGGTGGAGCAGTACGAGCGAGTGTAGGATATGATACGACCATTGAAGAAGTAAGAAGTCTTGTTTCAGCCATACGATTATTAGCTAATTGATATTTAACTATAGAGGAGAAGGAAAGAGCATGACAGAATGGAATAATCTGATTTTAGATCAATTGGTATGGATTGTAGGCGGGCTAGTTGTCGTGATGGTGTGGTTGTTCGTATGGAATTTGGTTCAGGGTGCCAAGCTGCGGAATATGCGTAAAAAATATTCGATGATGATGGAGAGCACCGGAATTGAAAACCTGGAAGATCTACTCATCGATTTAAAAGTGCAGCAGGGCAAAATTGAGGATGCACAAGAGGAACAGCTAAGGCAGCTTGGTGTACTGAATACTCTACTGCCGAAGCAAAAAGCTAAGATTGGGATTAAACGTTACAACGCATTTTCTGAACGTGGAAGCGATTTGAGCTTTTCCGTAGCGTTTGTCAACGATGATAAAGATGGAGTTGTTATTACTGGATTATATAGCCGAGATGGTTCCTACGTCTATGCAAAAGGATTGACCAAAGGCGAATCTAATCATGCCCTCTCAGCCGAAGAGAAAGAGGCTATTGTTCTCGCCGGACAAGAGGGATAAATCCTCGGTTCCATTCCTTAATTGCAGTATAGAGAGAACTAGAAATGATCTCCGATAACCGCATAACAAGACTTAGCCGGGTATTTTGCAGGACGAAATATTCCATGAAGCCGCCGACATTGACGATACCCGTAAGATGGATATCGCCGACCGGCGGTAATTGTTTATTTACACCCGCTCCAGGACGCAAAGGACCCTGAACCACCTGAATGGAACCTACACTGCTTGTCTGTCCAAGACAGGCATCGATTCCGATGATGAACGGATCAATAAATCTCTGATTAATTTTATCTAGTGTATCATTTAAATTCATGGCATGAACAGGTTCCTCCAGGGTTCCATATAGATGGAAGTGAGGACTAGCTAATTTAGCTAGTGAAGTACCAACGAGTGGCCCCAGGCAATCCCCAGTGGAACGGTCCGTACCGATGCATATGACAACAATATCTTGGCCTGGAGAAACTTTGGCGAAATGAAGCAACAATCGATGGATAATGGCTGAATGAATGCCCGGTTCGGTATGAGGGACTTTTAAACACGAAATTTCTTGTCCCGAATTAGAATGTTCCAAAGGTGCCATAGAATCTTCCCTTCCTCTCAAGTAACTTTGCCAGCCTAATAGGCGGTATCCATCTCTGGGAGAAATGGTTTTATTGAATATTAGTAGATAGTATATGGAATAAAAAACAATAATATACTCCGACTAAAGTCGCGATTACATAAGGAGGTGGGCGCTCGTGGAGACGGGACTAGTAATAGCATTTGATTCTACTCAACAGGCGCTGCGCGCCGAGATGCTTCTAGAGTTTGCCGAAGTTGAAATTGATTTATTTCCGACACCCAAAGAGATCACTGCAGGATGTGCGTTGTCGATCGAATTTCCTAGAGACTCCCTAGATATTGTCAAAGAGATTATTATCCGTGAAAGCGTAGAGATCCGCGGGATTTACTCTAAGAGCGCAGTGGGATATGATTATATTAGGCTTTAGGAGGGGAACTATGATCGGACAGTTTATTGATACTATGGGAACGACGGAACTTGTTGCAGCTACAAACAAATGGAGTGATAAGATCTGGGATTGGCTAACAAATATGGAAATGTGGCAGAGTGTCCTGTTTGCTGGGCTACGAGTCTTGCTTATTTTTATATTGACGAGAATTTTTATTAAGATCATTCACCGATTAATAGATCAGTCTTTGGAACGGCGGGAGAAAAGCCGTCTACAAATGAATCCTCGAAGGTTCATTACAGTTGGTGAGTTACTAAAGAATATTACATCTTTTACCAGTAATTTAATTATGTTGATGCTGGTCTTGGGGGAGTTTGGCTTTAAACTGGCTCCATTATTGGCGGGAGCTGGAGTGCTAGGATTAGCAGTAGGGTTTGGTGCTCAAAGCTTAGTCAAAGATGTGATCACAGGATTTTTTGTTATATTAGAAGATCAATTTGCTGTAGGGGATGTCATCCAGACAGGGACGCTGAAAGGAACTGTTGAAATGATTGGTCTGCGTTCAACGAGGCTTGTGAGCTATACAGGTGAAGTTCACATCGTTCCAAACGGTCTTATCACGAATGTGACAAACTATTCTTTAGGTAACGCTTTGGCGGTTGTTGATTTACCATTCAGTAATAAAATGAAGCTAGAAGAGAGCATCTCAATGTTGAGAAAAGCTATGCTGGATCTGAAAGAGAATAATAATAATGTAGAACAAGTACCTAATGTTCTTGGCATTCAGTCACTAACGGCAAGCGAATTTGTTCTACGGATTGCAGTGGAGTGCCCTCCGGGTTCAAAAGGTGAAATGGAGCGATTAATCCAGGCTTATGCTAAGGAAGCACTTGAGCAAGCTGAACTGTTAAAGCCGGCGACGGATCATTCGTAAAAAGCAGGATAAAAGGGATGTTAAGGAAGAGATGTTGTCATCGTATGGCTTGTGATCAGTTAGAGGCTTAAAGGGGGAATAGTCATGGAACGGAAACAGTTTCAATTAGGTGATGTCGTACAGATGAAGAAGAATCACCCTTGTGGTAGTTCCGAGATGGAGATTATCCGGATGGGGATGGATATACGAATCAAATGTGTAGGATGTAAACACAGTGTGCTTGTTCCCCGTGCAAAGTTTGAGAAGAACATGCGTAAGGTACTTCGGTCCACGGCTATAATGGTGGAAGACCCCAAAACAAACGAATAGTGAAGCGATAGCAGATAAGAGGCCATTCTTTGAAGGCCTTTTTTATTGCAAAGAATACGGTTTCGTGGTACAATCATTCTTGCTGCGGAGAGGTACCCAAGAGGCCCAAGGGGGCTGACTCGAAATCAGTTAGGCGTGTCACAGCGTGCGTGGGTTCGAATCCCACCCTCTCCGCCATTTTCAACTTACCCCTTAAATTAACTTATAGTATGTAAATTATGATGACCCTTCTTACTAATGTAAGAGGGGTCATATTTGTATGTATGAAGGAAATATGAGCGCAGAAAAGTAGGACCCAGATGGGTCCTTCTTTAAGTTCGACGGCGTACGTAATGGAATTCTTCTCTCACGACTCAGAAACGTTAGATATATGCTTTTTTATGCAGTACGGATCAGGAAGAGGGGTCCTCCTTAACCGTAATCTTAGCTTCTACAACTGTGGTGAATAAGACTCCGAACGGTTGGTTTGTTTCGCAGAATAGTCCAACGGAACCACACCTCTCTTTTGTACGCCGTCTGAAGTTATTATGTGCGACCTTACAATTAATTATTCAATTAATGTACGCGGGCTTTTTCAGCCTTTTTCCACTTGCGATTTTTATTGGATGTGCCAGGAAACGTGTCGCCTTTCTCCATCTCAATCCGCTTTGGATTTTGAATTTCAGTGTGAAAACTTCGCGCTTCTCCGACCTCAGTGTAAATACCCGGGTTGGGTGCTTTATCGCCTGGTTCAAATTCAGTCTTCTCGCCCATGGTGTGCCTCCTTTCTGGTGTAAAGGGATTCAGATATATTGTGCGCAGAGGATCTTTTAAACATGTGCTAAATGAGGACTTATTCTATAGATGGAGAAAACCCCAGGACAGGTAACCTTTCCTACATATCGTCAGAAACTTGCACTGAGTCCGTAAATTTGATATATTAATATGGTTCGAGTATAAGCTCGTTCCTTGCTCCCAGAGTAACAGTTGGGGGCCATAGTCCAAGAGGAGGTGAAATATATGCGCAAATATGAAGTGATGTACATTCTTCGTCCTGAACTTGAGCAAGAAGCAATTCAAGCAGCAGTCGAAAAATTCCAAGGCATCATCCAAAACGGCGGTGAAATTACGAAACATGACGTGATGGGCAAACGTCGCCTTGCGTATGAGATTAACAAAATCCGTGATGGAGTTTATGTTCTTGTGAACTTCACATCAACGCCAGATGTTATTACTGAGCTTGAGCGGGTTATGAAGATATCCGACGAGGTTATCCGTTATCTCATTACTAAAGCAGTAGCCTAACATTCAGGTTTGTAAACACTTGCCCGAAGGAGGGGATTACATTGTTGAACCGTGTCATTCTAATCGGACGTCTAACCAAGGACCCGGAGCTACGTTATACACCAGCGGGTGTAGCAGTTACCCAATTCACAATTGCTGTGGATCGACCGTTTACATCACAAGGTGGGGAACGCGAAGCAGATTTTATTCCGGTTGTAACGTGGAGACAGTTGGCGGAGACATGCGCAAACTACTTGCGTAAAGGCCGTTTGACTGCTGTAGAGGGACGTATTCAAGTACGGAATTACGAGAATAACGAAGGAAAACGTGTATACGTGACTGAAGTGATTGCCGATAATGTCCGTTTCTTAGAATCGAACCGCGAAGGTGGTACCGGTGGTAGTGGACCACGAGAGGAAGCTCCGTATAGTGGCGGCGGCAGTGCTAGCAATAGCAATAGCAGCAGCAGTAACTATAATAATCGTAGCGATAATTCCTCGAGAAACAATAAGGATCCTTTCTCCGATGACGGGAAACCGATCGATATTTCGGATGACGATTTGCCATTTTAAAAACGGAAAGGACTGAATAGCATGAGCTTCAAACCAAGAGAAGGCGGAGACGACAAGAGACCAGCTCGCCGCGGCGGACGTAACAAACGTCGTAAAGTGTGTTTCTTCACTGTAAATAAAATCAACCACATTGATTATAAAGACATCGAGTTGTTGAAGAAATTCATCAGCGAACGTGGTAAGATTTTGCCACGTCGTGTAACAGGTACTAGTGCTAAATATCAACGCCTTTTGACGATTGCCATCAAACGCTCACGTCAAATCGCTTTGCTTCCGTACACTACGGAGTAGGAATAGATAAGCATAAATTAAGCAGCCGAAAACTTCGGCTGCTTTTTTGTTATAAAATTTTTTTTAATTAGTGCAAAGTTTTATGAATAAAATATAAATTAAAATGCTTGGAATATTATTCAATTTGGGTTATATTATTAAATAAATCGTTTTACTCGTGTCAAGATACCTTACATGCAACCTTACATACAATTGCCACTTGGATTATTCTACTCTTCAATTGACCTTTGGTCATTATTTCACTCCCGTTTCAGTATATAGTAGAAGACATAATTTTAGTAAGTGTTACCCTCAGTTTACCCGATGGGTGCTGATCCTACTAGATATATTATTTTTATAATATATAAATAACAAATATTAAAAGGAGGAGAATTTGCATGACAAAGAAATGGAGTTTAACGTTAGTGCTTGTACTTGCATTAACAATGGCATTGTCCGCATGTGGCGGCAATAACAAAGCTGCTAATAATGAGCCAGCACCAACAAACAGCGCAAACACGGAAAACACGGGGGAAACAAACACACCTGCGGAGCCAGCAGGGGAAGAAGCTAGTGGGTTGATTAAAGCAGAAGATCCTTCGCTTAGCCCAGCATTGGCTAATAACCGCAAAGATACAATGATTATTGGTATGACCGATCCTAAAGGGGTATTTAGCCCACTATTTATGGAAACAGCATATGATTACTATGTGAATTATTCCATCTTTAATACACTCGTAGCATTTAAAGCTGACGGAAGTTATGAAAACAGCTTGGCTGAGAAAGTGGATATATCGGAAGATGGTTTGAAATATACGTACCACTTGAAACCAGGAGTTACATTTAGTGATGGCACTCCACTTACAGCGAAAGACTATTTGTTCACAATGAAATTGTTCCATGATGCAACCTATGATGGAGAATCAGATGTACTATCTGCTCACATTGTTGGTGGTCAAGAATATCATGATGGCACTGCAAGTGATATCTCAGGGATTAAAGTTATTGATGACAACACAGTTGAAATAACTGTATCCGAATATTCGGCTCTGACTCCAGTAGATCTGGGCTATGTATATATTTTGTCTGAAGCTTATTATGGTAAGGACTACAAACAAGGCAACTTGGAATCCGTTAAAGCATTGAACAGCAAACCTATGGGTAGCGGTCAATACAAATTGAAGAGCTACACAGCTGGACAAGAAATCGTTCTAGAAGCTAATGAGAACTATTTCAATGGAGCTCCAAAAATTAAGAATCTCATTTACAAAACAACAACGGATTCAACTAACCTAGCGATGTTAGAATCCGGTGAAACGGATATGAACGAAATTAACGTTTCGGAAGATAATGTAGAAGCATTGAAAGCTTTGGGATTCATGGACATTAACCTTTTGCCTAACAATGGTTATGGCTACATTGGATTTAACCATAAGCTTAAGAAATTCCAAGATCAAAAAGTACGCCAAGCACTTACTTATGGTTTGAATCGTGAAGACATTGTAAAAGGTATCTACGGACCTTATGCTGATGTAATCAATATTCCAGAATCGAAAGTATCATGGGCATTTACTGATGAGAATATCGAAACTTACGATTTCGATTTAGAAAAAGCAAAAGCATTACTGGATGAAGCAGGTTGGGTTGTTGGAGCAGACGGCATTCGTGAGAAAGATGGAGAAAAATTCAAAATTAACTTCTCCGCTACTGCAGACAACCCGGTTGTAGAGGCATTATTGCCAATTATGACTACAAACTACAAAGATTTAGGCATTGATATTATTGCAGAAACGCTTGACTTTAATGCGATCATAGACAAGAAAACAAAAGGCGATTTCGATATGTACTTCGCTGCTTGGGGCTTGACACCAGATCCAGACAACACAGTATATATTACTAATGGTGCACAGAACGATACAGGATATTCCAATGCTAAAGTCGATGAGTTGATGGCTAAGGCTAAGAAGGAAATGGATACCGAAAAACGTAAAGTGTACTATAAAGAGATGTACCAAGAGATGAATAAAGATATTCCTAACATCTTCTTGTATCAAAGAAATAATATGAATGCTATTAATGCTAGAGCGCAAGGATTCGACATCTCGCCGTATAAGGATTTCCCTTTCAGCTTGTACCAAGTTGAATTACAACAATAAAGTACATTAGATATGCTCAGCTCATAAGAGCTGGGCATATCCACTTATAGCCAGGGGGAATAAGAATGAAGCAGTATATCATTCGACGGCTGTTGCAGATGATTCCTACGCTAATCGGCATTTCAATCATTATTTTTGCCATTTCAGCGATGGTACCAGGGGATTACATTACAGCGCGGGCGAATCCGAATATGTCTATCGAAAAGCAGGAACAACTAAGAGCCATATACGGGCTGGATAAGCCAGACTATCAACGTTATTTCATATGGGCAGGTAACATGATTAAGGGTAATTTCGGGGATTCTATGCAGCACAAAAAACCCGTAACTGCCGTTATTAATACTTTTGTATGGAATTCATTTATTATCGGATTCTGTTCGTTGATCCTTAGTTGGAGTATTGCGATTATTACGGGTATATTTTCTGCCAAGTTTCAATATTCGCTATTTGATAAAATAATTACACTGTTAGTTTTTATATGTATGTCATTACCTTCCTTTTTTATAGGTCTATTGTTGATCAAATTCCTCGCACTAGACTTGAAGTTATTCCCAGTCGGTGGGATGACAACAGCGGGGTTAAATGGTAGCGGATGGATTTATATTAAAGATGTAATTAAACATGCATTCTTACCTATTATGGTACTGACCATGTTGTCTACGGGTAGCTTAACGCGTTACTTCCGTACCAGTATGCTCGAAGTTATTAGGCAGGATTATATTCGGACTGCCCGGGCGAAAGGTCTTAAAGAACGAACAGTCATTTTTAAGCATGCATTTCGGAATGCGATGATTCCTGCAATCACTCTACTTGGGTTTGAACTGCCTGCTTTGTTCGGTGGAGCTATGATTATGGAGCAAATATTTGTTTGGCCTGGTATCGGTCATGTGTATCTTAGTTCGATTAATATGAGAGATTATCCCTTTATGCTAGGGTTTACAATCTTTCTAGCTATGCTGACCTTAGTGGGTAATTTGCTCGCCGACGTGCTCTATGGAATTGCAGACCCCAGAATTCGTTTAAAGTAGGAGGAGATTGCGTTGTCTGCTGATGTTATGCCTATAACAAAGAATACAAATTCCCCAGCCAAGGCTGTTGATTCGCCGTGGAAGACGGCATGGCGCCGTTTTACCAAAAATCGGCTTGCGGTAATCGGATTTATATTGATAGTGTTTATGTTTATGTTCTGTTTCTTAGGTCCGCTTTTCTCGCCATATAATCTTTTTGATTATAATTCTAAGCTTAAGAATCTAGCACCTAGCTCAACTTATTGGTTGGGTACAGATAAGCTTGGAAGAGATATGCTGCTTCGCGTGATGTTGGCTGGTCGGATTTCCCTTTTAGTTGGACTTGTTGCTACATTAATAACCGTAATAATCGGTGCTACATTGGGCGCATTAGCTGGATTTTATGGGAAATTTGTAGATACAATTATTATGCGAGTTGCCGATATTTTTATGGCACTTCCGTCACTGCCCATCTTGATTATTTTGGGAGCTGTTCTATCTGATCTTAAGGTTCATCCGAATATTAGAATATATTATCTAATGGTGATTATTGGAATTCTAAACTGGACTACTCTAGCACGACTTGTACGGGGACAGATTCTTACGCTTCGTGAACAAGAATTTATGCAAGCGACTGAAGCACTCGGTCTTAAGGATACTCGGAAAATATTTAAGCATTTATTGCCGAACACGGTTCCTGTTATTATCGTTACCGCAACGCTTAGTGTAGCTGGTGCAATTCTATCGGAATCAGCACTGAGTTTCCTAGGTATTGGTGTCGTACCACCAACCCCATCTTGGGGTAACATGATTTCGGCAGCAAATAATTTGATTGATTTCCGCAAGAGACCTTGGTTATGGATTCCACCAGGCACTTGTATTCTTATCACAACCGTAGCGATTAACCTGATTGGTGATGGACTTCGCGACGCATTAGATCCTAAAACTAAGAAATAAACATTCATTTGATAAAAAGTACAAGTGATTGATGCAAGCAGCGAGGGCTGCTGCCTTGAACAACGTCGGTCTCATGGGTGAGGCCGATATCTTCAAGATGGGAGATGCAATATGGCAAAAGATTTAGTAGAGTTCCGTAATTTGGAGACACACTTTAAGACAACAGCAGGCACAGTAAAAGCTGTGGACAGTGTAAGTTTTACCATTCGTGAGGGTGAAACGTTATGTGTTGTTGGTGAGTCGGGTTGCGGTAAGAGTGTGACAGCAATGTCGCTTATGCAATTGATAGAAACACCGCCAGGGCAAATTGTCGGAGGAGAAATCTTTTTCGAAGGAAAAGATCTGCTCAAATTAAGTAAAAGGGAAATGTCACGGATTCGCGGCAATCAGATTTCAATGATTTTCCAAGAACCTATGTCATCCCTTAATCCAGTGTTATCCATTGGAGAGCAAATTACTGAGCCCTTGATTCTGCATATGCTGTTAGATCGTAAAGCAGCTAAGAAGCGGGCAATTGAGCTGATTAATCTCGTCGGCATACCACGTGCAGAGAAGATCTTTGATTCTTATCCGCATGAATTAAGTGGGGGGATGCGTCAGCGGATTATGATCGCCATTGCACTAAGCTGCGATCCTAAGTTGCTCATCGCTGATGAACCAACAACCGCACTCGACGTGACGATTCAAGCACAGATTCTAGACTTGATGCGTGACATTAAGCAGAAGCTCAATACGTCTATTATGTTAATTACTCATGATTTGGGTGTAGTTGCTGAAATGGCTGACTATGTGGTTGTTATGTATGCAGGTAAGGTGATCGAAGAAGCTCCTGTCTTGGAATTGTTCCAAGATCCACAGCACCCTTACACCAAAGGGTTGTTGAAAGCTAAGCCGGTTATCAACCAAAAACAAGAGCGGTTATATTCGATTCCTGGCCAAGTACCTAACCCAATTGATCTAGGTAATAACTGTCACTTCCACGAGCGTTGCGAATTCTGCATGGATATATGTAAGGAGAAGCAACCACCGTTTAGATCACATGGGAAATACACCCATAAATCAGCTTGCTGGTTATATGAGAAAGAGGGGGAAGTACTTTGAGTGAAGTCTTAATGCAAGTAGACAATTTAAAGAAATACTTCCCCATAAGCGGTGGGGTTTTTCAACGTACAGTAGGACATGTTAAGGCAGTTGATGATGTTTCCTTTCGTATACATAGAGGGGAATCCTTTGGTCTAGTAGGCGAATCCGGCTGTGGAAAGAGTACGATAGGTCGGACTATTCTACGGTTACATGAAAAGACGTCTGGAAATGTACTGTTCCAAGGCAAGGACATTTATAAGCTGCCTAAAGAAGAATTAAGACGTATGCGTCCGAAGATGCAAATCGTGTTCCAGGATCCGTTTAGTTCACTGAATCCGCGGATTAAAGTGGGGCGAGCGATTGGTGAGGCGTTGTTTGATCATGGAGTAACCGACCCGAAGGTAGTGCGTGAGCGAGTATTAGAAACGATGAATATTTGCGGACTTGCTCCATATCAATATGATCGCTTTCCACATGAATTCTCTGGTGGGCAAAGACAACGTATCGGAATTGCCCGTGCATTGATTATGAACCCGGAATTTATTGTAGCAGATGAGCCAGTATCCGCTCTGGACGTATCGATCCAAGCGCAAATTATTAATTTGCTTAGTGATTTGCAGCGCGACAAACAATTGACTTATTTGTTTATTTCGCATGATTTAAGTGTGGTAGAACATCTGTGTGACCGCGTAGGTGTTATGTATCTTGGGTCTATGGTAGAGATGGCTAGTAAGGAAGAAATGTTCCGCAATCCACTTCATCCATATACGAAGGCGCTAATGTCTGCTATTCCAGTACCCGATCCAACGTATAAGAGAGACCGGATTGTTCTACAAGGTGATATACCGAGTCCGGCAAATCCACCATCTGGATGTAAGTTCCATACGCGTTGCCCTGTAGCAACAGATCTCTGTAAGCAACAGGTACCAGAATATCGCAATATGGGCAACGATCATCTTGTTGCTTGCCACCTTGTGTAAAAGGGTAACTATATAAGTAGAATTACTAATTTGATTACAAGCTGCGAAAGTGAAATGTTCTTACGATCGCTGTTGTCCCCGAATTTCTTGATTAATTTGTTTAATAGGTTGAAATTCGGGGACAAAGGCGAACGCTCCGCTTCTTCAGAATCATTTCACTCCCTCCGCCATATCATCTTTATTTAATATTACTAATATAGAAGATTTTACAGAAACGTCAGGGCATTTTTCCCTGACGTTTTTAATTCTGGTTCAAAGCTTTTCTAGGAAAGCTAACTAGCGATCGTAAGGAGAATCCGTCAGCATTGCGGTCCTCGATCGACGACCACTTCCGATTTTCATTTAATTTTATTAATAATCTCTATATATTGTGAATCTCCATAGCCTACTGTTGGGAACAGAGCAAATAACCTCTTAATTAATTCTGATGTCGTTAAATCTTTATTTTTAGAAATATATTTTACTACTTCATTATCTTCTTTGAGCATATTTAAATAGATGTCTATGGCCTGATACATGACGGGAAGTAGTTCATTTGATGGTTTAGTATGATGGACCAATACTTCTTTGTATACAGAATAATAATGGCCTAATTTAAGTTCAGTTTGATTAACTTTAAATTCATCCTCTCTGAAACTGTTTAAGAATACTTTCCCCTCATAACCTGACTGTTCAAGATAGGAAAGTAGGGTAAGCAGGTTCATTTGACAAAACATGTCTTCACCAAACCACAATACGATACATTTATATTCGTTATTAAAAAGATTGTCTAATGGATCAATGACCTTATTGATATAATTCTCTACTGAATCATGATGTCCGAAAGCTCGTGTGTATATAAACTCTTTATCAAAAACTTGTTTTGTGGTCGCATTTACACACATGGCTTCATTAAATGGAGCGTAATCAGAATCTCCCATGAGTCTGTTATCTTTAAAATTCTCATACATAATTTGCCCATTCAATATGTTGAGTACGTCTTTGTCAAACAACTCGCTATGCTTATGTTGTAACCGTTCAACCTCAATTTTTCTAGAAACGTCCATTTTACACCATTCCTCGTCTTTATTCAGAGTGAGTTTAACAAATGACTGAACAGGCAATTGGTTAAGTTGATATTCTCTAGGACTGATACCAAATACAGTTTTAAAGGCTCGGCTATATGCTTCTTGCGAAGAATAATCGTAATCAAAGGCAACGTCAATTATCTTCCTGTTATTTGCCAAATCTTTCGTGGATAAATACAATTTTCTAAAAAGAATATAGCGCCTAATACTTATACCTGTTACTTGGTGAAATTTAAACGAACAATAATAAGGGGAATATCCCATATAAATAGATAGTTCATTTAATGAAAATTGATTATTTAAATTGTCTTCAATCCAATCAATCATAAGCTGTAGCTGTTCGTTCATCTATCTCACTCCTAAATAAAATTATAAGAGGTAATCATTTCTTTTATTTGATATTTCTTGTGGTATATAGGGCACTATTTGTATCGAAATTCCTCCATGTGTTATTGTGGTATAGTACGGAAAGTATCCGATAGGGTTCATTTGGTTTCTTCGCCGGACTGGTAATCTTGATGCAGCATCAATAAATGTCACTGTTCCCGACTGGTAAGCTTTGTTAAATTAATATTACTATTTTGTAGCTTCTATTTGAAAACTTGATATTACAATTATAGAAGAGAGCTTACTATGCGGACTTGATTCTATTAATCTATATTCTATTATTCTATTATTCTAAAACCACAAATGGAGGCAGACGATATTGGAAAGAACGACACGAGTACGTAGCAAGCAAAGTAACAAACAAAATAAAAATAAGAAGCGTAAAAATAGAGGAAAAGTTGCCCTGATCACGCTATTGGTCTTGATTATTGCGGGAACAGGGGGTTATATATTCCGGGAGCCGTTAGCTCTCATGACGTTTGATTTGTTCTTTTCTGGACAAGTGGAGAAACAGTTGGAGAAATCCTATGCTCCCATAGAGGGAGAGGTTGCTAAGCCTGTCGTGGTAGCAAAGGAGATCGATCCGTTTAGTATGCTTTTACTAGGTATTGATCAGCGTGAGAATGAACCTTCACGTTCTGACACCTTAATTTATTCGGTTGTACGTCCGCAGGATTCCAAGGTATTGCTCATATCGATTCCGCGCGACACCTATACCGAGATTGTCGGCAAGGATAAGGAAGATAAGATCAATCACGCCTACGCTTATGGCGGTGAGAAGATGGCTAAGGATACAGTGAAGAACTTTATTGGGTATGATCTGGATTATTATGCAGCAATTAATTTCGAGGGACTTCGTGAAGTAGTGGATGCACTAGGCGGTATTGAGCTTCCGATTACCGAAGATATCGTGAATAAAGAAAAAGATCATGAGAAGTTTACGATCAAAGCGGGAAAGCCACTATATGATGGGCAAGAGGCTTTGAACTATGTCCGCTACCGTGAGGATAGTGGTGTGAATCGGACGAAGCGGCATCAGGTGTTTCTAAATGCACTAGTAGATCGGATGCTGAAATTGAATCAAGTATCTAAGATACCTGATTTGATTGATATGCTTGGAGATAATTTCAAGACCGATATGCAACCTAATTCAATTATCGAGCTAGCGAAGACCATATTGCTTGGTGGGCGTCCTGAAATTAGCGGGTTTACGATTGTTGGTGAAGGCAAACGCATGAATGGTGTTTACTACGATATTGCAAATGAAGAGGACCTAGCATTTGCTAAGCAGATGATTGAAAACTGGTCCAATCCGGATACGAAGACAGAAGAACTCATTAAACCTGAATCACGGGAGCAAGAGTAAGAATGAGAGGCACTAAGGTATCATATTTTAAATTATAAGGGCCATTTGGCTCAGGCTTATCCTTCGGCAGTCCGGTTTCCGGCTGCCGATTTGTCGCCATTGATGGAACGATTGTTGTTTTGAAACGTTACAAATAGGGGATTCTGAAAAGAGTAAGGGAGGATTTTGTTCTCATGAATATTGCGTTCTTTTTATTGCCGAAGAATGATGTCGTCGCGGTTACAATGGATTACACTTTGCGGCAAACGCTGGAGCGAATGGAGTACCACCGGTACACTGCCGTTCCGATTATTGGTAAGGATGGGGTGTATGTAGGAACGGTGACGGAAGGTGATCTGCTCTGGTATATGAAAAATTCAGGCGGAAAGGTTACTTTTGAGACCGCTTCAAAGTTTCTGTTAAAGGATGTTCCACTGAAAATGGACATCAAGCCGGTACTGATCGATGAGAATATGGAAGGTTTAATTAGTTTGGCTAAGGTCCAAAACTTCGTTCCCGTTGTAGATGATATAGGGCGATTTATCGGAATTGTACGCCGTAGCCAAATTATTGAATATTGTGAGAAACTGGTTACGCCAGAGCTCCAAGCGAATAATGAGAATAGATAAAAAATTTTTATCTATAAAGGGTTTTTATAGTATCGATTTGGTTTGCATCTCTTGGAGGAATTGCTTTATGCTATAATGAAGAATAAAGCTATTTTTGGGGAGGTTTGAAGCTGTCCGCTATGCATAAAGAAATGGATGTGGCCAAACGCGCCAAAGTGATTGAATGGCTCAAAACGGAAGTAGTCGATCACGTAGCCCGTTTATTCAAAGCATTGTGGGAAGGCAGCACGACACGGGTAAGTGACAGTCTCGCTAGTCTGATCGTCAGCAGTTATATTCTGGGACGCAGGCTTGGAGTATCGTATCGTAATTTGGACGATACCATTCTGGAAAAATTGAAGAAACACAAACAAGAAGGACATCAACTGGAAGATTGGTACCAGGATATCTCCACACTTGAAGATCATTTGCGTAAGAGGTGAAACAATTTTGAAATCGCACTGGACATCAATCGCCTGGAGCTTCGCTTATTTGTTGCTCCTATTATCACTCGTTACTCCACTTACTGTCATTACGGCTTTTCTCCTCGTAGTTCCAGGCACATTGCTCTATACGATGCTGCCACGCAAGAAGTTTCTCGTACATATTGCGGGAGTCTGGATTGCGTTGGTTGCCATTGGCACGCTGATGGGGAACTATATATTTGGATTGTTATTATTGCTTCAAGCTATTTATTTCATGATACCGTCGATCGCGATGGGGCATTTATACAAGAAGCACGCTTCTGCTGTCAAGATTGTGATCACGGGAATGGGAGTTATACTGCTCGAGTTCCTATTGCTTCTAAGCGTAGGTTCGTTATTCTTTGATTTCAACTTGGCGTCGTCCATTGAGGATATCATGAGTACGGCAGTGGCTCCGCTGCAAAATGTAACGGATACGACTCTGACGGGGGGCATGGTATGGTCTCCAGAGATGACAGAGAAATTTTCGACGTATGCAGTGCGGTTTATTCCGTTTACGTTGATCCTTTGTTCGTTGTTAATTTCCTCAATTACACATGTAATTGTTAGACCAACATTAAATAGCATGGGACACGTTGTATCTAAGATGCCTCCGCTACGTGATTGGAGGCTGCCACGATCACTAATCTGGTATTATCTAATCAGCACTTTACTTATTATGTTTGCTGGACCTTCCGCGAGTGAAGGGTCTCTGGGTATGATATTGGATAACTTGATTCCATTGCTTCAGGTTCTCTTCATTATTCAGACGGCCAGTTTTGTCTTCTTCGTGGCTTATCATAAGAAGTGGTACCCTGTGATTCCTGTATTACTCGTATTGGCGCTGCCATTTGTACCGGGATTATGGATTGCCGGGCTATTGGATATTGCATTTCCGCTACGTGAGATGATTACTAGATCAAGACGATAGGGTGAGAAGGCATGCCTAATTTATTACAAAAACGTTGGCACGGGTATCAGACCGTGTGGGTGTTCATGCTTCAACTCTTGCTCGTCATTCTCATCTCTTCTTATAATTGGATACTGGGTCTGATTGGTCTGTGTCTAGTTATTGGTTTGACGTATATGATGCTCATGGCGGAACGACGCTTCCGCAAGGAACTAGTTATGTATGTCACGGATTTGACGTATCGAATTAAGCGGGTAGAGGGAGAAGCGGTCGGACGTTTACCGTTTGGGATTCTGCTCTACAATGAAGATCGGACAGTGGAGTGGCATAATCGTTATGTTGGCGGGGTTTTTGGTCAGGAGTCGGTGGTTAGGAAACCGTTGTCCGAGTTGTTGCCTCCATTACCGCAATTGATCAAGGATAAGAAAGAGAGCAACAGTGGTAGGTCTACGGTAGAGATTATGTTGGACCTCAGGTATTATGAGTTAACCATTGATACAGATGAACGTTTGATATATATGCATGACATCACTGAACTCGCTGTGTTACGTGAACGATATGAAGATGAGAAGGCTGCGTTTGGTATCGTGATGCTGGATAACTTGGATGAGGCAACCCAAGGGATGGATGACCAGCAACGTACGGCGTTAATCGCCCGGGTAACAACCGCAATTACAGAGTGGGGCAAGCAGTATAGAGTTTATCTGCGGCGGCTGTCTTCTGAGCGGACGCTTATGATATTAAATCAAAAGTCGCTCAGTGAGCTAGAGCAGAGCCGCTTTGTTATTCTGGATGAGGTCCGCGAGATGACAGCGGACCTCAAGGTGCCGATGACGCTTAGTATCGGCCTTGCTTTTGGAGCCGAGAGCTTCAGTGAACTGGGCGAGCTTGCGCAGTCCAGTTTGGATATGGCTCTCGGGCGGGGCGGGGACCAGGCCGCTGTGAAGGCCGGTCAACGCTTGTCATTCTATGGCGGCAAGACGGGCGCCACAGAGAAGCGGACACGTGTCCGTGCTCGTGTTATCGCGCATGCGCTACGCGATTTGATGCAAGAAAGCGACCGTGTGATTATTATGGGTCACCGCATGCCTGATCTGGATGCGATTGGCGCATCCATCGGGGTGCTGAAGGCAGCTGACATGTATAAGGTGGAATCTTATATTGTTCTGGATGGTTCGAATCCAAGTATTGATCGCTTGATGGATCGAATCGAGAAGGAAGAGGTGTTGGCACGGCGGTTCATAACCCCGGAACAGGCGATGGCAATTATGACGGAGCATACCTTGCTTGTGCTAGTGGATACGCATAAGCCGTCGATGACGATGGAGCCCAAGCTTGTTGCTGAAGCCACGCGGATTGTAGTGGTGGATCATCATCGGCGTGGTGAAGAATTCATCAATGACGCGATGCTCGTATATCTTGAACCGTATGCCTCTTCTACTTGTGAGCTAGTTACAGAACTGTTGCAGTATATTCATGAGAAGGTTGTAATCAGCCCTCTCGAAGCAACAACTTTACTTGCGGGTATCACGGTGGATACGAAGCAATTCGCACTGCATACAGGCTCACGAACGTTCGAGGCTGCGGCCTTCCTCCGAAGGGTCGGTGCAGATACGATGATGGTACAGCGCCTGCTGAAGGAAGATCTACAGGAATACATGGCTAAGGCGGATATTATCAAGCATGCCAGATTAATTTATGGCAATATTGCGATCGCTGTGTCCGAGCCTGGTCATCCTATTCCGCAGTTGTTGATCGCCCAAGTGGCCGATACACTATTGAATATGACGAATGTGCTTGCTTCGTTCGTTATTAGTGAACGGCCTGACGGTCTCATTGGTATCAGTGCTCGTTCACTTGGTAGCATGAATGTGCAGGTTGTGATGGAGCGACTAGGTGGTGGCGGACATTTAACAAATGCCGCAGTACAATTAGAAGGAAGCCAGGCAGAAGCAGAGAAGAGATTGCTGAAAGTACTGGATGAAATAGACAAGGAAGAGGGGTTATTCGAATGAAGGTTATATTCTTGAAAGATGTGAAGGGTCAAGGTAAAAAGGGGGAAGTCAAGGAGGTTTCTGAGGGGTACGCACAGAACTTTTTGCTTCCACGTGGACTTGTTTCTATAGCAACAGGTGGTAATGTGAAGACGCTTGAGAATCAAACAGCGGCAGAACAGAAGCGCAAGGAACAGGAGAAACAAGAAGCGATTGAATTGGGCAAGAAATTGGAAGAGATGACGATAGTCTTGAAGGCTAAAGCCGGTGCAGGTGGACGTCTTTTCGGAGCAATTACGAGTAAGCAAGTAGCAGAAGCCGTAGTAAAGGCGGGCTACAAGATCGATAAACGTAAGATTGAAATGCCAGAACCTATTCGTGGACTTGGTGTGACTCAGATTCCTGTTAAGCTTCATCCTGAAGTGAAGGCAACGATTAAGGTTCAAGTAACGGAGGAATAAGATGGCTACGGATAATTATTTCGACCGAATCCCTCCGCAGAATTTAGAGGCGGAACAGGCGGTACTAGGAGCGATTCTACTCCAGTCCGAAGCTTTGATTACAGCGATGGAAAGGGTGCGGACAGAGGATTTCTATGACAAGCCGCATCAATTAATCTATGACGCTATGGTGCAGTTAGGTGAGGATAGTCATCCGATTGATCTGGTGACACTTACTTCATTGCTGCAAGATCGGGGCGAACTGGAGGATATTGGCGGAGTAAGTTATTTGTCCAAGCTGGCTCATGCTGTACCAACGGCAGCTAATGTTGAATATTATGCACGGATCATTGAAGAGAAATCAATGCTTCGTCGTTTGATCAGGGCGGCTACGCAGATTGTTAGCGATGGGTATACCGGGGGCGAAGATGTCTCGGGGTTGCTAAGCGACGCCGAGCGGCAGATCCTTGAGATTTCAAATCGCCGATCGGGAAGTGGATTTATCGCTATTCGTGATGTGTTGATGGAAGTGTTCGAGAAGATTGAGCATCTCCATATGAATAGTGGACCAACAACGGGTATTCCTTCGGGCTTCGTTGACCTCGATAAGATGACGGCTGGTTTCCAGCGGAATGATCTTATCATCGTTGCCGCACGGCCTTCTGTCGGGAAGACGGCGTTCGCCCTTAATATTGCCCAGAACGTGGCGGTCCGTGCTAAAGAGACCGTTGCGATCTTCAGTCTAGAAATGTCAGCTCCGCAGCTTGTACAACGGATGATTTGTGCCGAGGCTAATCTCGATGCGAGTATCATGCGTACGGGGGAGTTTAAGAACGATGCAGATTGGTCTAAGCTAACGATGGGCATTGCTGCCTTATCAGAGGCTGAGATTTATATCGATGATACACCAGGGATTACCGTTGCCGATATTCGGGCTAAATGTCGTCGGTTGAAGAAGGAGAAGGGACTTGGGATGATCGTCATCGACTACCTTCAATTGATTCATGGACGTGGAAAAGCGGGGGAGAATCGGCAGCAGGAAGTATCCGAGATATCCCGGACATTGAAGCAGATTGCGCGGGAACTGGAAATTCCAGTTATTGCTTTGTCTCAGCTTAGCCGGGGTGTAGAGCAACGGCAGGACAAGCGTCCGATGATGTCTGACCTTCGGGAGTCAGGTTCCATCGAGCAAGATGCCGATATCGTAGCGTTTCTATATCGGGACGATTATTATAATCAGGAGACAGAGAAGAAGAACATTATCGAGATCATTATTGCTAAGCAGCGGAATGGTCCGGTGGGTACGGTTGAGCTCGTCTTCCTCAAGAATTTTAATAAATTCGCGAATTATGAACGAGCGCATACCGATTCATTTGCGGGCTGACGGGATACCGTCAGGCCGTATTTTTTTTGCCCAAAAAACCTGTTAAGGATATAGACTCACTCATTGATGGAACAAATAAGCACAGATCATATCGGCTGTTTCAGACTTTAGCCTGTCAGCGGGTACACCCATATCATTAAAGACGATAATATCCACGAGTCGATTCAGCGCTTCAAACACAACGACGGAAGCAGCATCCACATCTGAAACTAATACTGTATTAAGTGTGGAGGTTAAGGAGAAACTCAAAATAGGGCTGATGAATGAGGGAGTAACCAAGCTTTTAATGGTGCCTTTATGTTCTCAAGTTATCTGATGTTGCTCGGTATTCCTTTTGCACTGTTTAGTGATCACCGCCGCACGCGGAAAATGGATAAAGGACGTATGAATTTAAAAACGGAGTCTTGATTTCGGATGTCTCTTGTCACTTTAGATACTATATGACCTGCTCTATATAGTAATCTCGTTGTTTCCCGAACAATCCGGTCATTAGTGTCTGGATTGTTCGTCTTTTAATTTGACTTTGAAAATGGAGACTGTTAAACTGATATTGCTGCGTTAATACATTAAATGTAAATAACGTGTTGTATGAAATGCAATGTTGATATTTAATAGGATGGCAGACCGATCTATAGCAATTGCAAATATAGGTGCAAAGGCACCAACGGGGGAATGTACATGTCAACAGTAGTCGTTGTGGGAACACAGTGGGGAGACGAAGGTAAAGGTAAAATCACGGATTTTCTGGCAGAGAGCGCAGATGTGGTGGCCCGTTATCAAGGCGGTAACAATGCCGGTCACACGATACTAATTGATGGTAAGAAGTACAAACTCAGCTTGATTCCATCAGGGGTTTTTTATGATGATAAGAAATGCGTAATCGGTAATGGTATGGTTATCAATCCGGCAGCGCTTATTGAAGAGATCACTTATATCCATGACAATGGATTTAGTACGAAGAACCTGGTCATCAGTGACCGTGCACATGTTATCATGCCATATCATATGGTGCTTGATGCATTAGAGGAAGATCGTAAGGGACCGAATAAGATCGGTACAACTCGTAAAGGGATTGGCCCGGCTTATATGGACAAGGCGGCTCGTAACGGCATTCGGATCGCCGATTTGCTTGATGCTGAAGAGTTTGAATTGAAGCTGCGTCATTTGATGAAGGAGAAGAACCACATTATCGAACAGGTATATGGTTCAGAGCCGCTTGAAATTGAAGAAACGCTGGCACAATACTTAGAATATGCAGAGTTCATTCGTCCTTATGTAACGGATACTTCGGTTGTATTGAATGATGCAATTGATGCGGATAAAAAGGTATTGTTTGAAGGCGCACAAGGTGTAATGCTTGATATCGATCAAGGGACATATCCTTTCGTAACGTCCTCCAACCCTTCAGCTGGTGGAGTATGTATTGGATCTGGTGTGGGCCCATCGAAGATTGATCAAGTCATCGGGGTAGCTAAATCGTATACGACTCGCGTAGGCGATGGCCCATTCCCAACAGAATTGAAAGATGAAATCGGTGATTACATCCGTGAAACAGGGCATGAATACGGTACAGTAACAGGCCGTGCACGCCGAGTAGGCTGGTTTGATACTGTAGTTGTTCGTCACGCTCGCCGGGTAAGTGGTCTTACGGGTCTATCATTAAACTCGTTGGACGTGCTAACAGGTCTTGCGACAGTTAAAATTTGTACCGGCTATAAATATCGCGGTGAAGTCATTTCGCATTATCCAGCTAGTCTTAAAATGCTTGCGGAATGCGAAGCTGTCTATGAGGAAATGCCAGGTTGGTCTGAGGATATTACAGGCGTGAAGACGCTGGAGGAATTGCCTGAAACGACACGGAAATACGTAGAGCGTGTATCCGAGTTAACTGGAATTCCAATTGCCATTTTCTCAGTGGGTCGTAACCGCAGCCAAACAAATCAAGTACTACCTATCTACGAGTAGAATTTCTAAATAAAATAACTTAAGCCATTCAGAGTAACGTTAGCTGTTACGTTCTGAATGGCTTTTTTATTTTTCCGGTGGATTATCATTCTAAATTTAGCTCTACTAGGTTGAATCCTTCTCTCGTCGTCCATACTGGTACTAGGAACAATAGAGAGTGCAACACACCACTGTGCCGTTCTATAAGGTGAGTGCCAAGGAGGAAGAAGAATGAAATATATCGGGTGGCTACTAAAGCTGTCCATTACGATAGTTGTGGTCAGTTTATTGACGGTCCTGACAACGGGCTACGTGGTAAATCACTATATCGGGTCGTTGTTAAGTAGTTATAATATTTCAATGACAAGCTCAGTACCTAGTGTTGGGCAAATTATGAAGGAAATGCTGGGCTTTGGCGGAAATAGTAAAGTCAAAGATCAGAATGATTCGAATGTCGCAGATCTTGGCGGGAAGACAGAGGGTAGCACAGCTGATGATACAGCCAAGGAATCATCAAGTGATACGGATACGACTCCAGGCGATCAGCCGAGCAATGGAACTTCAACTTCGGATCTAGGGAATGATAATGGTGAGCCTACCGGTAGTGATCCAGAGCAGAATGTTCCGGAGGATGCCCTCCCGGTCATGGGGGGGATTTCCTCAGGGGAATCGCAGCAGGATCAAGAGGTTATCGTTTCACCGGATGACCTGGTGGCGAAGAAAGATGAGCTTGCGAGTACGGAGAAGGAAGAAGTATTTGCTATGCTAATGTCCAAACTCCCTGAGGAAGAAATGCGTAAATTAACAGAAGCGATGGAAGGCGGATTAACTGAATCTGAAATATTTACTATAGAGCAAGTGTTATCGAAATATTTGGACAAAGAAGAGTATGCTAAAATGATGAAGATCATCCAAAAATGATTGGAAGAGCTGAGAGGATATAACCAAGAAAGCGGTAACATTCACATAAATGTAAACAATATACCAATCGTCAAAAACCTGCAAGAAACGCTGAAACCCGCTCCCAGAGCGGGTTTATTGCTGTTTTACCTAAGCTTGTAATCTCTTGCCTGCCTGTGGTACAGTATCATAGTGACTAAAGATTAAAATTTTGACACTATTTCAGAGTTTAATCTATATAGTAGATGTGTAAAGGAGATTTCTATGAAAGGTTTCAGAGAAAAATGCGAACGACTCTTGCAGCGGAAATGGTTTACTTCGGCGAGAGAGAAAGATGGTCATCAAGAAGAGAAACTAGAGAAGAGTGAGCAAGACACCAAAGGTGTAGTTCATTTCTCCTGGCTCGGTAGATCCAGGCCTCAATTGTTTGTTATTAGTGCGATCGCCGTTGTCATGATCTCAGGGACTCTATTCTTTACTAGGCAACATTATGTTCTAGCGAACACCGTCTCATTTGTTAGAGTGTACGTCGATGGACAGGAAATAGGAACGCTAAATGATGAAAAGCAGTTAGAAGTTCTCTACAAAAGTAAAGAACAACAATATAAAGAGCAATATCCAGATGTAGATCTTGTGGTGGAACGCGAAGGAATTACTACGGTCTCAGAAAAAGCTTATAAAGCAGAGGTCCAGTCGGATCAAACCCTCCAGAAGTTGGACACTCTCGTACAGGTTCATGCCCAGGGTGTAGAGCTTCGGATCGATGACAAGGTAATTGGAGTTCTCAAAGATGAGTCCGCCGTGGCCGCGGTATTAAGTGAGTTGAAAGGGAAGTATACGGAATCGACTCCTCAGAATAGAATAGCCAGTAAGGTGCAGAAGACAGGCGGGGTCAAGGCAACCTCTACCCAGGCCAATGCTCCAAGCGTCACCTTAGAGTCGGTTAAATTCAACGAGGAAATCTCTCAAGTCCCGCTGACTACGGATCCGAGCCAAGTTATGGATACAGAGGATGCGCTGGATCTTATTCTTCAAGGAAGTGAGAAGGCTGTTACTTATGAGGTGCAAGAAGGCGATACGATCTCTTCCATCGCCCAGCGCTTTGGTGTAACTCAGAAGGAGTTATTCAGTAACAATCCGGGTGCCAAGGAGAAAAGTTTGCAAATTGGTATGGAACTGAAGGTAAAGGCAGTAAGACCAGCTTTGACAGTGAAGACGGTCGAACGTGTCTCTGAAGAGATTGTTACGGAACCACAGGTGATTATTCGCAAGAGTAGTGACATGCAGGCGGGTAAATCGAAGGTGATTTCTGAAGGCGCAAGCGGACTAAAGACGATGGAATATCGTTTGACCAAAGAGAATGGTGTAGTTGTTGCCGAGGAATGGTTGGGCCAGGAGGTTATAACACAGTCCAAGCCTAAGATCGTCCTTCAAGGGACAAAGATTATGGGTGTAGGAAGCGGTGAATTCGCTTGGCCGGTAGTGGATGCCAGAATGAGTAGTAGTTATGGCAAACGGTGGGGCAGAATGCATGAAGGTATAGATCTAGTCTCCTCTAAACGGAATATCCTTGCTTCGGATGAAGGGGTTGTAACGTTTGCCGGTACGAAATCCGGTTACGGTAATTGCATCATTATTGATCATAAGAATGGGTATGAAACGTTGTATGGTCACCTGAGCAAAATTAATGTGAAAAAGGGTCAGGTTGTGGAAAAGGGAACTGTGATTGGTATCATGGGCAACACCGGACGCTCCACAGGAACTCATCTTCATTTTGAAATTATAAAGAACGGTACCGTACAGAATCCAATGAAGTATTTGTAAAATGATAACAGTGAGAGGCCAGCCCGATATGGGTTGGCCTTTTTTCTTGGACGAGTGGGAAGCGTAGCCTTAGGTATGGTAAGATAGGAAAAGAACGGCCAAGGCCTGAAGGTATGGGGTGAAGTCAAGAGTGCAAGGGAAAATTCTAGTAGTAGATGATGAACGGCCAATTGCTGATATCTTAAAGTTTAATTTGGAAAAAGAGGGATACGAAGTCATCCTGGCGTTTGACGGGATTGAAGCGGTAGAGCTTGCCTTCTCAGAACATCCAGATTTGATTCTGCTTGATTTAATGTTGCCCGGCAAGGATGGTATGGACGTATGCAGAGAAGTTCGGGCAAGACTGCAAACCCCTATTATTATGCTGACAGCTAAAGACGGAGAAATCGATAAGGTGCTAGGGTTGGAATTTGGTGCGGATGACTATGTCACGAAGCCATTTAGTACGCGCGAGTTGCTCGCTAGAGTCAAGGCGCAGATGCGACGTCAGCAGAAGCCAGTGGCTCAAGAGGGAACCGAAAATGCGCAAGGAATTAGCTTGTTTGAGCTGTTCATCGATACGGATATGTATACCGTGTATAAGAATAATGAGCCGCTCGATCTGACACACCGGGAATATGAGCTTGTTCACTATCTGGTTAAGAATTCGGGAAGAGTAATGACTAGAGAACACTTGTTACAAGCCGTATGGGGTTATGAATACTTCGGGGATGTGCGTACCGTTGATGTGACAATTCGCCGTTTACGGGAGAAGATTGAGAAGGACCCAGGCAAGCCAGAATATATTTTGACACGGCGAGGATTGGGGTATATGATGCGTAGCTCCAAGGCAGGTGTATTATAGAATGAAGCTGTCTTCTTTTTTTCGTACGATCCAGGCCAAATTGATTATCATTTATGTACTGCTGATCCTGATCGCGATGCAATTGATCGGGGTCTATTTCGTGAGCGCAATGAAGACTTCATTGACTAGCAATTTCACGAAGGAATTGCAGGAGCGCGCAGAGTTGCTCTCTGTACTAGCAGCACAAAACCTGGGGATTACGGGCGAAGGGGCAGAAGAATCGCTAGATAACTTGCGAGTGCTCGTCAACAATCTATTCAATATTAATGGTGCGGAAATTCAGGTACTGGATGCAAGTGGAAAGGTTCTAACGACCTCGAAACCGTCACATGCCGATTATGTAGGTACCAAGAATACACAGACCGTGGTTAGTCGTGCCTTGCAGGGCAACCGCGATAATGAAGAATATATCATTGATGTGGACGATGTTCGCAAGAAGGTATTGGCCAAGCCCGTATATAGTGGCGGAAAAATCGTTGGTGCGATCTATATCGCCGCTTCGATGAATGAACTATATGACACGATGCAGCGGATTAATAATATTTTTATATCGGGGATGTTGCTGGCCCTGGCTCTGACGGCTGTGCTCGGTGTTATTCTGGCACATACGATTACCTCACCGATTAAGGAGTTGACCAAGCGGGCAACTGCGGTGGCAGAAGGGGAATTCCATCAGACCATGCCAGTGCTAGGTAATGACGAAATTGGACAACTCAGCAAAGCTTTTAACTATATGACAAGTCGGCTACGTAATGCATTGGCGCAGAATGAGGAAGAGAAAGAGAAACTGGCGTCGATTCTGACCAATATGAGTGATGGTGTCATTGCGACAGATGAGACGGGGCGGATCATTCTGATGAATCGTCGCGCGAGCGAGATGTTGCAAGTTGAGGAAGAGTCAGCGGGCAATACGGATATGATCACGCTATTAAACTTGTCTTCAGAGGAGCGCGAGGTGCTGAAGCAAGGAATCATGCACTCCACCATTCTGGAGAATGAAGCCCCGGATGGCGATACGTTTATGATTCGGGTAACGTTCACGCCGATCCACAGGCGGCAGATCGGGATTATCGGTACGATTGCTGTTTTGCAAGATGTGACGGAGCAAGAGAAGCTAGAAGCATCACGGCGGGAGTTCGTGGCGAATGTATCGCATGAACTACGGACACCGCTGACGACGATCAAGAGCTATACGGAAGCGCTAGAAGATGGTGCGATGAATGATCCCGATTTGGGCCCACGCTTTGCATCGGTTATTCAGAACCAAACGGAGCGGATGATTCGGTTGGTTACGGACTTGCTGCATCTTTCAAGACTGGATTCCAAAGAGGCATTGCTACGTAAGCAGCCGACTAGCGTGATGGAGATGCTGGAGGAAGTGGCGGATCGGTTTTCTTTTCAAATGCAAGAGCGGGGAATTAAGCCTACGATATTTATCGGTAATCGTGTGGAGACGGCATGGGTCGACCGTGATCAAATCGATCAAGTGCTAGATAATTTAATCTCTAATGCCATGAAATATACATCTGAGGGCGGTAATATCGCCATTGAAGCTCGGGCCGCGGATGATGGTGGGATTGCTATCTCGGTGCAGGATGATGGGATCGGAATTCCGAAGCGGGATTTAGATCGTATTTTTGAACGTTTCTATCGAGTGGACAAGGCTCGATCTAGAGATATGGGTGGGACGGGCCTAGGTCTTTCCATTGCCCGGGAAATTGTAAAAGCCCACGGCGGAACGATCGCATTGCAATCAGATCATGGAAAAGGCACGAAGGTAACCTTTACGCTGCCGCAGCAGAAACAAGGGGGCGAGGGACTGTGAAAGAGACAATCAAATCGCTGTTTCTCACGCTATTAGTAGTGGTCAGTATGGTGCAAAGTTATTATCTGATCTATCGATTGCCAGGCAACGACCCTATCGTTAAATCAGAGAGTGAGTATGTTGAGGCCGAAACCATGGGGATTCCAATGGAAGTAGAAAGCATGATCTTTCCAGCGCAGATGGTCATTCATATGGGAGATGATCGTCATAGTGTTTTCTACCCTGAATCTACGTTCTATAATTTAATCAATTCACGTCTAAAAGGACGTCAGTTCGACGGGTTTCAACGCTATGCTTTGGAAAATATTAATTGGGCTGATATTCGCAGTTCCCATGAGGGGATTGAGTTACAGTTTGATGGTGGAGTTCCTGTAGCACTACTTCAGAAGGTAATGCAAATCTCTCCAGATTCTTTGTTTGAAGCGGAAAGTATAAGTAAGATCCTGATTTATAACACGGAGAATGAGGATCAAGTGCGGGTATTCTTCTTCAGCAATGAGGGCGGGGTCGTGTATGAGGCAACAAAAGTTGACCTTACTGTGCAGGACGTGAAGCAGCAGATTAACTTCGGTAAGGATTGGGTTCCTTATACTTTGGTCAATGGATACTATATCCCGGATGAGCCGATTGATATGGTCGAGACGGGACTTAATGTTGACTTGTATACAGCTGAACAGATGCAGCGAAGTTTATTCTTCGATTTTAGTATTACCCGTTATATTCGGGAGAAAAATGGTTCGGAAATTTATACCGATAGCAAGCGGAGTTTACAGGTAAGGCAAGATCGAAATTGGATGAATTTCACCGATCCGGCAGCCCCTTCTACAGGTGATAATTCACCTAGTAAGAATGTAGTATCGGCTGTGGATTATGTGAATTCGCATGGAGGTTGGAGCGGGAAGTACCGGCTAGAGCAAAGCGAAGGCAGGGATGACGACAAGCATCTTGCTGTATTCCGGCAGTATTACGGTGCTGCTCAATATGGGGCGTTCCCTATTATCGATTTGCCGACCTTTCACTACGGTACTATTACGCTAGAAATGCGCCAGGGTACGATTGTAGGGTATGAACGCTCCCTGCTCTATACAACGGAGGGAACTTGGAGCAAGAAAGTAGTCACCTTGCAGGGCGGGAAAGAATTGCGCGATAAAATCGCCGTCATTTCTAAAGAGGCTATCATCACAAACCTTTATCCGGCTTACTTACCATCGTTAACTAAAGAGGGGTTACTTTTGCAGCCTACCTGGGTAGTTGAGTTGAGTAATGGTGCGACGCGTGTGTTGAATTGAATGTGAGAAGGGAGGTCGGGGAATGGATTGGGGTAGAGCGAAGAATGTACTCATATATGCTTTTCTGCTGCTGAATTTAGTACTCGGTTATCAGCTATGGAATGATCTGGAGGAACAAGCGGACTCCAATCTGGACTATACCTCCCTAGAGGGAAGCACGCAGATGATTATGGATGATAAAGGCATTAAGGTGCTGGCCAAGATCCCAAATGAGACACCTGAGCTGCCAAAGATTTCTTATCGTTTCGTAGATGGGAGACAGGGTGGTAAAATAACGGAGTTACCTGAGCCCGTGGATAGTAAGTTGATTTGGACGCCTAAAGAGCTTCAAAATGCACTTAAGAGCAGTCTGCCGGATATTGCTAACTATAGTTACGACGAAGTGGCGGGTAGTGAGGGGATGTTTGTTCTACATCCTCTGGTGGAGGGCCAGTGGCCACTCTTTAATATTGACCTAGTGTTATACTATAGTAATCAGAAGATTATATCTTATATGCGTGAAGATATTGAAATAAGTAGTGTGAGTGATGAGAAAGAACAACGAGTGTTATCTGCCTCTAAAGCACTAGGGAATTTGATTGAAAATTACTTGCCAGAGGGATCCGTAGTAAAAGAGATTCAGCTAGGATACTATGGACAGGTATTCGACTCGGATGCTCATTTGCCGGTGACGCCAGCTTGGCGGTTCATGCTAGAAAGCGGTAAGGAGTATTATGTTCAGGGCATCAGTGGGGACGTTATTAGTCCAAACACAGAGAAGTCAAAGGAGTAATGAAGAGTATGGGATTACGATTTACAGTGTTGTCGAGTGGGTCAACGGGGAATGCGACGATTGTCACCAATGGGGAAACGACGCTGATGATCGATGCAGGTTTTAGTGCGAAGCGAATAGATGAACTTCTGTTGGAACGGGAAGTGACCGGTCATGAGCTGAACGGGATTCTAGTAACTCATGAACATTCCGACCATGTTAAAGGGTTGGGCCCCGTAGCAAGAAAGTATAATCTACCGATCTATGCCAATGAAAAAACATGGCGGGCCATAGACAATTCAGTTGGTAATATCTCAGCTGAGAATCGACGCGTGTTTGGCACAGGGGAAGCGCATGATTTTGGCTCGTTACGGGTAGAATCTTTTGCGATCTCGCATGATGCCGCCGAGCCTGTTGGATATTCGTTCTATGATGAAAAGTACAAGTTAAGCGTCTGTACAGACCTTGGTTATGCCAGCGACAAAGTAAAACTAGCGATTGCCGACTCCGATGTACTTGTACTAGAAGCCAATCATGATATTGAAATGCTACGTATGGGTCGTTATCCATGGAACATTAAGCGCCGTATTCTCGGCGATATGGGCCATTTATCTAACGAAGCAACGGGTGAGTTGATGAGTGAGCTGCTTAATGGCCGTTTAAAACGGACATACCTTGCGCATCTAAGCCGGGAGCACAATATACCAGATCTTGCTATGATGTCTGTGCGCGGGGCCATGGAAGACCGGGGATGCTTCTTCCGGGATAGCGAGTTTGAGCTGCGTGATACATTTTACGACCGGCCTACACCGTGGGATACGGTGGGGGAGCCATAAACTGATCTAATTCTAGCGCCTTCTTATCGATCTCCTCACGAGTAAGGATGCCCTTCTCTATGAGCAGCTCGATTAAAGTACTGAGTGTCAGCAGATGATGATAGTGATCCTCCTTCAGATCGGCAAGCTTAGCAATAACATTGATCTCATTCATTGACGTTGAGAAATAGGAATCCATGGGTAAACCTCCTGAAATTTTTGTGTGAGCATAAGCTCCATAGGGTAGCATCAAGTAAAACTAGCTTCGAAAGCGTAGGCATAGTTTTGTGTGAAGAGACTTCATTGATTAGACACCGAGCAAAACTAGCATGGAAACAGGTTACCAAAGTAGGTTCGAAAACCATAATCAGTGCTTGACCTATGGGTTAGTAACACGCATTATGTCTGAGCCGCCGATCGATTTAAGGGGAAATTATCCAGTTAAGTTGTTCCGAGAAATCGCCATTCATCTTTTAACTGGAATAACTCCAGTTAATTCAACTGAGTTCTATCGCTATTGCTTCAAAACGTCAAATCAGCGGGAGAAATTCCAGTTAAGTTACCTAGCGGAGGTATTTGAGTCACATTAGCTGGAGAAATTACTGTTATTCATTCTCACCTCGTTGAGCGAACTTCCAGTTGCTAATTGGATTGTGAGCAACTCTTTTTGTGGAATGTGGAATAGAGTGATTTGATCTGAATATTAACCAGATCTTTGCATATGCGCCTGACGCAAAGGGTGATTCCTGCGCATCGGGCTCTTTGTCATGTTCTCCCGAAATTTATCCTATTGGAAAATGTTTCAGAGCACTTTATTGTGGTAAAATAAATCTATCAATCTAGCACGACTTACTATTAGTGTAGTCCGTGATAGAGCAAAACATTCCTAAGTCATAAAAAAAATTAAAAAGCACCTCCGAAACGGCAACTTAATGACAGTTCATGGCGTTAAAGAAGTGAAGGAAACTGTGGGAATATGGGGTTGCTATCCCCGCATAAAGTTGAAAGTAACCCTTACTTTAGGGAGCAAATAGATAATATTTAGATCATGGGATGATATACCCGGGTAGAGTCATGGAGGGGGAGAGTTCGGATGGGACTGTTTGAAGACGATTTTTATTCTACAAAGATAACGAAACGTAGCGTCCGTACGGCAAAAGATAGTGGCTGGGGATTGCGAAGAAGCAAGCAGCGAACGGGATTATCCACGCTCCAGATTTCACTGATCTCCTCCGTCTTAAGTGTGATTGTTACTGTATTACTTATTAGCTTCATTTCAGGAAACCCCTTCTCTACCCGAGGTGGATCATCTGCGAGTGCAGGCGCGGGAGATCCTTATGATCGAATTAGTCAGGCGGCTTCAAAGGTTGGACCTACTGTAGTAAGTATTCTAAATCATAGTGAACTTTCGGGCGGCGATCCTGATTTGGCTGCGCTGGGTTCTGGGGTTATTTTTAAGAAACAAGATGGCAAGGCCTATATCATTACAAATGCGCATGTGATCGCTGATGCTGAGGATCTGGAAGTTGTAACTAGCGAAGGTGAATCTAAGAAAGCAAAGGTAACAGGCCAGGATCAGATGAATGATATTGCGGTCCTGGAGATTGATGACAAAGGTATAGATACGGTCATTAATCTGGGAGATTCTAAGAAACTTAGACTCGGTGAGACGGTCATTGCCATTGGCAATCCACTCGGACTTGGCGGGACGCTTACTTCAGGGATTGTCAGTTATCCGAGCCGGGTCATTCCGGTGTCTCTTAATCAAGATGGTGTGTATGATTGGGAGCAGGAAGTGATCCAGACCGATGCAGCGATCAACGAAGGAAATAGTGGCGGTGCGCTGGTTGATTTGAATGGAGAATTGATCGGAATTAATACGATGAAGATTTCCGACATGGGTGTGGAAGGACTCGGATTCGCAATACCTGTGAATGAAGTGATGAAGACGGTCGATGATTTAATGTTACACGGCAAAGTGGTGCGCCCATACCTAGGTGTATACACATTGGATCTCGATAATCCATATTCGCAATTAACCGATGAACAACGCAAGGAAATTAAGCTACCGAATGATGTCAATGATGGAGTAATCGTACTTGAGGCATATGGTCCGGCGAAGGAAGCAGGATTCAAGCTGAACGATATTATTACGCAACTTGACGAGCAGCCGATTGAATCCACGCGGGAACTGCGTAAATACTTATATGAGAGCAAGAAGATCGGCGACACGCTGAAAGTAAGCTATTATCGTAATGGCGAACTACTGACTGCAACGTTGAAGCTTACAGATAAGCCCTCGCAGGCTGAAATTGAAGATGAGCTCAATACAGAAGAGGAGTAGATCGGGACAACAAGAGCCCTTTCGAACCTTCCATGCCTTTACTAAGGCAATAGCAATAATGAATTCGACTGATATAGAATGAATGACACTTGGAGATCCCCTTACATTATGGCCGTTTGAATAGACGCCCTACAGTGTAGCGGGGATCTTTTATTATTGTGGAAGAAGCGGGAGGTTGGTATTGGTGATGATGGATTGTCTATTTGCCAGTAAAGGAAGAGAGAATAGGCTTCAGCAGATGGCGTCCATGCCTCTTGATCTATTAGTGATTGGTGGGGGAATTACGGGATCGGGTATTGCCTTGGATGCAGCTGCGCGTGGAATGAAGGTTGGCTTGGTTGATATGCAGGATTTCGCAGCAGGGACCTCCAGTCGATCAACTAAGCTGGTACATGGTGGCCTAAGGTACTTGAAACAACTAGAAATACGACTGGTGGCCGAAGTGGGTAAAGAACGAGCCATCGTGTATGAGAATGGACCTCATGTAACGACTCCAGAACGGATGCTGCTCCCCTTCTATAAAGGAGGGACATTTGGTAGTCTCAGTACTTCTCTGGGCCTTCGGGTGTATGATTTCTTGGCAGGTGTCAAAAAATTAGAACGTCGGAGGATGCTCTCAGCAACAGAGACACTAGGAAGAGAGCCCTTGCTAAATGCATCTAACCTGCTAGGTGGCGGTTCTTATGTAGAGTACCGCACGGATGACGCAAGGCTGACGATTGAAGTATTAAAGGAGGCTGTGCAGAGGGGAGCGCAGGCTGTGAATTATACAAAGGTAAATCAATTTATTTATGATAATGGCAAAATGATCGGTGCGTCTTTAACGGATGTACTTAGTGGGAGCACTTACGTGGTCTTGGCGCGGAAAATAGTCAATGCCGCAGGTCCTTGGGTCGATACACTACGCGAATTCGATGATTCAAAGCAGGGTAAGAGGCTCCAACTGACGAAAGGGATCCATTTGGTGATGGATCGCAGCCGTTTTCCCCTACGGCAGGCGATTTATTTCGATACCTCCGATGGCAGAATGATGTTCGCTATTCCACGAGACGGCAAGGCTTATATCGGCACAACGGATACGGAGTACACAGGAGATATTGCTCATCCTCAAGTGAATGCCGCTGACCAGCAGTATATATTGGATGCTCTTCGTGATATGTTCCCTGAGATTGACTTGACTGCCGATGATGTGGAGTCGAGTTGGGCAGGCGTTCGCCCCCTGATCTATGAGGAAGGAAAAGGCCCCTCAGAAATCTCCCGTAAGGATGAAATTTGGCAGTCGGCCTCGGGGCTTATTTCGATGGCAGGTGGTAAATTAACAGGCTATCGAAAAATGGCTGAAACGGTAGTTGATCGGATTGCGGTACAGTTGGAGGAAGAAGGTGTGGGTTCTTTCCTGGCCTGTGCGACAAAGGGTGTTCCAATATCGGGTGGACGAGTTGGTGGATCGGATTCTTTTAATGATTATGTGCTGAGGAAGGCTGATGAAGGCGAGAAGCGGGGAGTTTCCTGGGAATTGGCAGAGATATGGGCCCGTAAATACGGTTCTAATGTTGGTCGATTATATGAGTGGTTCGATGTACATACTACACAGGCGGATGTTGCCTCTAATTGTGGGTTGCCGCCCGAAGTAGGTGTTCCTCTTCTGTATGCGATGAATGAGGAGATGGCGGCAACACCGGTGGATTTTTTTATACGACGTACGGGGGCGCTTCTGTTCAATATTTCTTGGGTTAGAACGTGGAAGACACCGGTAGTGGAATATATGGCACAGTATTTGGATTGGACACCTGAAGCCAAGGGCCGGTATGCAGAGGAATTGGATTTGGCGCTGCATGAGGCTGTTGTTCCAGTTAAGGTGGATGAGTAGAGGGAAACGCCGCACGAGGATGGATGGCAATAAGAAAAGGAATCGGCTAAGCTAAATCTATTACATTCGAGCAAAAACCTTTGGTGGAGATGAATTTGGTGGGAATAACGTGAGCAAAGCGGTTCCTTTTTCGCTGGGAGTGTGGTAGAACAGATAAGTGGGAACAACTAGAGATAGGAAGTCACACTACAGAGAGACCGTAGAGAGAGGATGCTACTAGCTTATGTTTATCGTATGTAAAGATCATGTGGAATTAGCCATTGATATGTTTGTAGACGAATTCGAGGATGCTCCGGATATTGTGAAATTGGAAGACACGAAGTTTGCGAACTGGGAGCCGCCTGTGACTTGTCAGGAATGTCAGGAGAAGGCTGAGTTTTTGGTTGTTTGAGGTAGTGAGTATGGGGACTAAGTAAATTGTTAATTGAAATAGCCCAATAAGAGTAACAACTAAATATTAAAATTTAAAAAGGCAACTTCGGATTGAGGGTTATGACGGAGTTAGCCTTTTTTGTGTTTAATAGAGAAACGTTGTTTGTCCTAAAACTATAATTCTCCTTCATGGTGAGCATTACCCGAGTTCGCTTAGGCACACCATTTTTAAATAATTAGCAAAGCTCTTGATATTCATCCGTATATGTCGATTATTGCCTTCGAGTTTGCTCATCATGATGCCACCCTCCATGATGGAAAGGGCGAAGGTAGCTAGAGCATCGATATCGAGGTCTGACTTAAATTCACCGCTTTGTATACCTTCGGATATAATTAATTTGATGGATTCTAGCGTACCGGTTAGGGCTTGCTGAGCTCTTTCGCGTAAACCGGGATGACAATCATCGCTTTCAATAGCCGTGTTGAGGAGCGGGCATCCACCGATGAAGGGCGGCGCTTCAACCACGTTCTCGTACACATGTAAATAAGATAATAGCTTACCAGATGCCGTTTCTTGCTGATTAATTGCCTGGGCAAGCTGGGCTCCGACAACACTACCCGCATAGTTAAAGGCTTCATAAGCAATCTCATCTTTATTGGAAAAGTGTCGGTAGATGCCGCCTTTTTTGATGCCTGTCAACTCTGTTATCTCAGACAAGGATGAGCCCGAATAACCCTTCTGGTTAAAGAGTTCAGCGGCTTTAGCTATGATGTATTTACGGGTTTTTTCACCTTTTTCCATCGTCATCCTCCGAATTTAATTGTATTTGTACATGTAGTATATCAAATGAATTTGCGCTCTTGCAAAAGAACTGTTCTATGCTATTATAAAAGATACCGATCGGTATCTTTTATAAACGGCGAAGGTGGAACGAACAATGGCCATGACATGGTTCAAGGAATCTAGGTATGCTTGGATTGGATTAGGATCGCTCTGGATTATTGGAGTTATTGGTGGATTGACTCGATTCAGCATGGCTTTTTTTCAGGTGCAAATATCTGAGGATTTACAGATTAGCCGGGGATTCATTTCGATGGCGTGGTCAACCAATTTATTAATTACAGCCTTATGTGCACCTTTGGGGGGCTGGCTCGTGGATCGTTATGGTCCTAAGAGGGTACTGTTGTTAAGTGCAGCCATGAGTACATTGGGAACTGGCGTTGTTATGTTAGGACATCATCCTATTGTTTTTTTTATTGGATATGGTGTTATCTGTGGTTTGGCTGGTATTGGGACGACGACGAATTATATGCTGCTGTTTCAATGGTTTCGTCATCATCGGGCTAAAGCAATGGCACTACTAGGGAGCGCCTCTTCTGTAGGATTAGCGGTTATTACGCCAATCTTCGTATCGGTGGGCTGGTTGACTTGGAATGATGCCTTTAAGGCTTCTTTTGCTCTAGGTGTTCTTGTGACATTGCCTATAATCTGGCTGGGAATTAAGGGACCCCAACAAGAAAATATGAAGAAAGCCCGAGTGGATAGTTCAATAGAAGTCGAAGGGGATGCTACACCAATAGGAGGTATTTCATCACCAAAGAAATTTGTTCATCTTTCTATCTTTATCGTCGTCGCTATTGCGTTGTTTACCTGCGGTCTCAACATGGGGACTGTCGAGATGAATTTGGTAGCCATACATCAATTGGCAGATGTATCACCAAACATGATCGCACTATCTATGAGTATACTTGGCATTATGGAAATCACGGGGACGCTCGCTTTTGGCTATTTCCTGGACCGATACAATAAATTAATCATGATGTCCATTTTATATGGCATACGGATTATTGGTTTTGCCTTTCTCTTTATGCACTTAGGAGTTTCACCTATTCTTTTTGCTATAGCGTTCGGGATTACCTACTTAAGTGCAGTACCGGGGGGTCTCCTTATTATCAATGAGTTTGCAAATGGTAAAGGGAAACAAACCGGTTTTCTACTTCTCTTCCATCAGGGAGGCGGTGCATTGGGCGCATTGATAGGAGGGATATTCTTCGATTATTTTCAAAATTATCAGAGCTTGATCATTGTTGACGTTATCATCTGTATCTTCGCAACGCTGGGGTATTTCGTCTTATTCACGACCCAGAGAAGGAGTCTTCGAATTCAACACAACAAGGCTACTGTAAGCAAGGTACTTTGACTTAGATAAGGGATAGGAAGCGTGAATTTGAAATAACGTTCTATTCTATATTTTTTCGTCAATCATATAGAATAGATTAATGTGATTTCGAAAAGGGGTAAATATATTGAAGCAATGGTCAAGAGAAATTGAGATAAACGCTCCAATTGAGCATGTATGGTCATATTTAGATGGTTCGATAGAACAGATGCAGAAGATTATGCCTCAAGTGGTGGAGAATAAACCAGTCAAAATTACTGAAGAGGTCGTAGGCAGTATATACCGTCAAAAGTATAAAGAGGGCAAACGCATCGAGGAATACGATGTACATACTCTAGAGTATTCCAATAATCTGAACGATAAGAAATTGAAGATTGGATTTACGTTGGCAAATGCCTTTGAGATTACTGCGTTATATGAATTGCATAGAATAAATGATCAGACAACAAAGCTTAGATACACAGCAACAAATAAAGCATTGAAGTGGTATGTAAAGATTTTTATGATATTTGCGAATGAGAAGGTCGTTGTTAAATTTTTGGAGAAGGTTAAAAAGGTCGCTGAATCAGAGACTCAATAAGATCGTGGGAGTGCATTAACCATCCTGCATTTAAAAGATAGTTCAAGTGAGTAAGCAAAGCCAAAAACGAGGGTTATTCCAAAGGCTATGATGCCAAAGGGGTAGCTCTTTTTTTGCGGATGGATTGCAATGTGAAGTGCGACAGATGACTTATTCGCATTCGTGATATAATAAGCCGGAAAATAACTTAGAAGTGAAGACGCCATATATGGGCGTATTTATATATTTAGGAGGCAGTTATGTTTATTCAAATTATTGCGGTGGGTAAATTGAAGGAGAAGTATTTAGTTCAGGGCATAGCTGAGTATGCGAAACGGCTGACGCCTTATATTAAGTTTCAAGTCGTGGAGGTGCCTGACGAGAAAGCACCGGAGACGATGAGTGAGGCGGAGGTACTGGCTGTGAAGGCACGCGAGGGCGAACGCATCCTCGCGCATGTGAAGAGCGAGGCGCATGTTATTGCGCTCGCGATTGACGGCAAGCTCTGGAGCTCGGAAGAGCTTGCCGCAGAGCTGGACAAGCTCGGCACCTACGGGACGAGCCATGTCGTGTTCATTATCGGCGGGAGCCACGGGCTCGCCGATGAAGTCATGCGCCGCGCGCAGCAGCGCATGAGCTTCGGGCGCATGACGCTGCCCCATCAGCTCATGCGGCTGGTATTGACGGAGCAGGTATACCGTGCGGTGAAGATTAATCGGGGTGAACCTTATCATAAATGAAAGCATGATAAGGCGATGGAAATGATAGAGCAAATCAATTATTCTACACAAGATAAGAGACTAGCCAACAAGGCTTGTCTCTTATCTTTTTTTCCTTTAGACCAACATATTCGGCTTTTGGATCTGGCAGTATCAGGCGAGCGGGCTATCTTCTTCGTGTGCCAGCCTACGCGTATAGTCCCGATTTGCAGGCGAGCTTTGACAACAGCTCATATATTTATTAGAATGAGTGATAATGATTATCATTTATGGGAAGAGGAAACTAACATGATTAGAAGTATTAAAATGCCGAAGTTATTCGGAAGTATAGCGCTCTTTGCAGCATTAGCAATTGGAATAATAGGTTGTTCGTCGAATTCAACTGAAGGGAATGGTCAAGAATCCGGGACGCCAACTTCCCCTCCAGCCGTTTCCAACGATTATAACGTCACCATAGATACTAAATTTGGACAAGTAAATATTACGGAGCAGCCTAAGCGAATTGTCGCACTCGGTTGGGGTGATGCCGAGACAGCGCTAAGTCTTGGAGTGGAGCCGATCGGCGCAAGCGACTGGCTAGCTTTTGGCGGAGATGGAGTAGGTCCATGGCTAACAGGCGCCTATAAAACATCGCCGACCATTCTAGGAACGATGGAACTCGATTATGAGCAAATTGCGGCGCTTAAACCGGATCTCATTCTAGACGTGAAGTCTTCAGGGGACGAGACGCGCTACAAACGTCTTTCGGAAATTGCTACGACGATCGGTGTTCCCGCAAGCGGAGATAGTTATATGACTTCCGCCGAGGATCAAGTTCGAATGATCGCTAAAGCACTGGGTAAAGAACAGGAAGGTGAAGCGCTGCTGAAAGAGGTAGATACTGCCTTCGAAAAGGCGGCCAAAGAAAATCCTGAATTCGCAGATAAAACCATTGTTGTAGCTGCTTACTCTTCTGAAGGTTTCGGCGCATACGTAAAGGGTGACGCTCGTATCGATTTTATGACTCGACTTGGATTCAAGACGAAGGATGCGGTAGAACAACTGGCTGAGGGCAATTTCTACATTAATGTGTCCGATGAGCAATTGGAGCTTTTGGATGCCGATATAACGGTTGTTATGCCGATATGGGTAGATCCAAGCGAAGTGACAAACAACAAGCTGTACCAGAAAATCCCTTCTGTCGCTGATGGTAGATCGATTATTCTTGATGCCGATACTTCCAATGCATTCTCGACGGGAACAATTCCTTCCTTGTTATGGACAATCGATAACTTGACACCGAAGATTAAAGCACTGGCAGTTGCTGGGGAGTGAACACGGTGGCACCGGTAAAGCAGCCAAAGGATGAAGTAGTACAAACAAAAGCAAAGACCATTAATTTCCTGCGGATGCAACGGATTATAGGCTTCATCGTCGCGCTATTATTATTGGCGACTGTAATGCTCTTAAGCCTAATGATCGGGGCCAAACCGCTTTCCTTAAAAGTCGTTTGGGAGGCGCTGTTCTTGAACGCCGATAGTTATGATCATACGATTATTCTGGACTCCCGTTTGCCGCGTACACTAATTGCGCTCGCAGTTGGACCGGCATTCGGACTATCGGGAGCATTAATTCAGGCTTTGACGCGAAATCCATTGGCTGACCCTGGCATTCTTGGAGTGAGTGCTGGGGCAGCCTTTGCTGTTGCATTGGGCGTCGGAGTATTTTCGATAAGCACCATATCTGGCTACACATGGTTAGCCCTTGCCGGCGCATTGATTGCGACGATAATTGTGTATATCATTAGTGGAGGCGCCGGCAGAAAATCGCCGACGCCTGTACAAATTACACTTGCGGGAGTAGCACTCGGAGCGGCATTGAGTGGGATAACGACAGCACTTACAATGATGAATAGTGAGGCTTTCACGCGCATGCTGCACTGGACCGTTGGTACATTGGAGAGAAGAAGCCTGGAGGATCTCGGGTTCGTCGTGCCTCTTCTCATCATTGGCGTGCTATTAGCTTTAGCTATAGCCCCGGCGTTAAATGCCATCGCATTTGGTGAAGACCGCGCTACATCTTTAGGGGTAAACGTGGCCATGATCCGTGGGATAGGTCTGATCGCGATCTCGCTTCTAGCGGGAGGCGCAACCGCGATAGCAGGCCCGATTGGTTTCATTGGACTAATGGTTCCCCACTGTGTACGATGGTTCGTTGGTCCAAGCCAGCCTTGGATTTTTCTATATTCTTTGGTAGTTGCCCCTGTGCTGCTTATACTTGCTGATATTATTGGAAGGGTTGTTATATCCCCTTCGGAAGTCCCGGTTGGAATCATTATGGGATTTGTTGGTGCGCCTATCTTACTTATTCTTGTTCGAAGACGTACAGCGAATAGGTTATAATGTGTAAGACCGTTCGAGGAACTTGTTTGTTTGTAAGAAGGAGTGATTTGTATATCTCCCATTAATTTTGGCAGGCGCTATATAATACTTAAAGGGCCTTGGAAGTTGCGTATCGATGTGAGAAGTATGTTGGTTACGGCCATTCTCCTTGGAGCGACCCTTGCCATTGCGCTATTTGGATTAATGGTAGGGACGCTGCAATTAAGCGTGCATGATGTGTTTGCCGCTTTGAGCGGCGAAGCGACAAAGATGACAAGAACGGTCGTAGTCGAATGGCGTTTGCCTCGTGTATTGGCGGCAATTATATTCGGTGCGGGATTAGGTGTAAGTGGAGCGATTTTTCAATCCTTGACACGCAATCCCTTAGGCTCACCTGACATTATAGGCTTTACTTCAGGCTCGTATACCGGTGCACTTATCGTAATTATCGTTTCTAAATCGACTTCATTTGTTGGTATCGCGGCAGGCGCTTTGATCGGAGGAATTACGACCGCGATCCTCATCTATATACTTGCGTTTCGCAAAGGCACGCAGGGTTTTCGTCTTATTATTGTCGGCATAGCGATATCGACAATCTTGAACAGCTTGAACTCGGTGCTACTTCTAAAAAGCAAAGCAGAGGTTGCCTTCACTGCAGCGGCGTGGGGTGTCGGATCGTTAAACGGGATTAGTTGGGCCCAAGCACTTCCTGGAATGCTAACTGTTGTTCTTCTACTGATGTGCGCTGCGGTGATGAGTAGACCTTTAAGAGAGATGGAGCTCGGCGAGGACGCGGCTAAGTCCCACGGCATCCGAATGGAACGATCCCAACTCGCGTTGATTCTTGTAGCGGTTGTGTTGACAGCGGCCCCAACGGCAGTCATGGGACCCGTTAGCTTTGTTGCTCTGGCAGCTCCGCAAATTGCTTTAAGGTTTACCAAATCAGCGCAGAGTCTAGCGCCAGTAGCGGCGATGGGCGCCTTCTTATTGCTTGGGGCCGACATTGTGGCGCAGAGAATCATTACGGGAATGATTCTACCCGTTGGCGTAGTAACACTATCTCTAGGTGGAATTTACCTCGTGTGGGTGCTGTTTCGGCAGGCGCGGTCGGCATCGTAACTGGAAATAAGAAGCCGAGTACATTTCTCGTCGGTGCCCTTGTGCATTGCGATATGCTGATGGAAAGAAGTTGAAATGGATATGAAGATGACAACGACAGACTTCCAAAGCGAAAAAATTTCCCAATCGGGATCTAGGCTTTGGACTGAAGATATCACCATTAAATACGATGATCGGGTTATATCCCAAAACCTGTCCGTTAAGATACCGGGTGGATCGTTTACGGTGATCGTTGGACCTAATGCGTGCGGAAAATCAACCCTTCTCCGTACGCTTTCTAAATTGATCAAACCGTCCGCAGGGCAAGTTTTATTAGACGGGAAGGCAATAACGACCTATAAGTCCAAGGAAGTCGCTCGCATACTCGGTTTGTTGCCGCAATCTTCGACGGCTCCGGATGGCATTACAGTGGCGAATCTGGTTGCGCATGGTCGCTACCCCCACCAGAGTTTCATTAAACAATGGACCGAAGAAGATGAAACTGCGGTGCTATCCGCAATGCAGCTTACTTATACGAGTGAGCTTTCGCATCGTTTTGTCGACGAGCTTTCGGGGGGGCAAAGACAAAGAGTCTGGGTCGCAATGGTGCTCGCGCAACAGACGCCGTTGTTGCTTCTAGATGAGCCTACGACCTACCTGGACATCGCTCATCAAATTGAACTACTAGAGTTATTTAGTGATCTTAACCAACAAGGGCGTACAATCATTGCGGTATTGCATGATTTAAATCATGCCGCAAGATATGCCAATCACATAATCGCCATGAAAAATGGTCAAATCATTGCGCAAGGAGATCCTCACGAGATCGTTACGGAGCAACTGGTAGAAGAAGTGTTCGGTTTGAAGTGCAAAATAATTGATGATCCGATCTCACATACACCTCTTGTCATTCCTTTGGGCAGGGATCGTTCGAACCAATGACCTGCGGGAATAGTGAAATTGAACTCTTAAATAGCCACTTGCCAGCCGGTTTGTTGCGGTGGGGAAAAGAGGAGAACGGGTAGAATAGCTTTACTTGAATTCGGCAGGTACTGGTCAAACGGTATCTGCTGTTTTGTATGCATTTATGGTAGGAATAAGTGGCGGGTAGTCACTCAGTCTGCTCGTGAATGTTCTCCAGAGTGAACTGGCGACTTCTGACTCCCCAGGTCTAGGTGAAGTTGTTGGTGGAGTTATGGGTGATGATTCACCATCGGGAGCTAATAATGCGTGGGCATTAACTTCTGGAAAACTCTCAGCAGATGCAGTTGCTAATACACTTAAATAGACTAATAAGTTTTAAAGTAAAAATTCAGTATTGTTTTGTATTGGGATGATAATCCAAGTTGCAAATACACCCAAAATAACTTATAAGTAATGGGGTACTATTAAGTTTGAATTCGGATATTTTGAAAGAAAGTGTAACAAATGTGGCAACTGACCGGGTAGGAATTAGATAAAGCGGGGTATTGATGTTATGGATATGAGACTAATTAAAAAAGTGAAAATCATAAACTGCATCGTATTTTTCACTGTCTGGTTTGTCATTTTTTATTCTCAAGCGGTTAAGCCCCTTCACCCCGGTTTCTATTGGATGATTTCTTTAGTGATACTTTTAACTTTTCTCCTGTACATTTATATGGATGAATTTATATCCAAAATGGTAAATAAGCAAAGAGGATTATTTTTGCTAAACTTGCTTTATTTTATCTTAGCGGGATTTTCTGTAACGTTTCAGATATAGTTCATAACGGATTTAATCAAGTAAAGCTAACGGACATTATGACTAAAATAGGGTACAGGAATATTCAATCCAAAACTTTTTATGATGGAAGTAAAATATTCATGGGAAATGATGCATCAATGTTTATTCTTGATGCCCAAAAATGAAGAAGAATTTGATGATCGATTAAACAATTTGATTGCACAACGAAGGGGCTATTCCTAAGTCTAAGGAATAGCCCCTTCATGCTGTACTACTTAAGGCATGTATGCAGTTTCTATTATTTCAGTCTTACCACAATTTTTTGAGTACCTCTTCCGTTACTTGAGCAACAATGGATTGGATCAGCTTTTGATCCACTTGTACAGAAGAGGAATCATGAGGCTCATGGTTCGCCCCCAGTTTCAAAGCTTCTTCACGGGAGATCAGATGACCACCGGTCTTAATCCCCATGTTCTCTCGAATCTGGATTAGCTCTGCTAAGCGCTCTGCACTTAGCTCTTCCAATTGATCTGTGAGCTTCTTCGTATGAAGAAGTGTCAGGGAGTAGTGCTCAAGCGATTCCATACGATAGTAGGCTTCAATAATATCTCTTCCCCAAGTCAGTGCGCCATGATTAGCGAGCAATACCGCGTTGTAATCCCTACAGTAAGGAGCGATGGAATCTGGCACCTCTTGTGTGCCTGGCGCTGCATATAGAGAAACGGGTACTTTACCCAGCAAGATAACACCCTCTGGAGAGTAAGCATGATCCAGTGGAATACCAGCCATCGCATAAGCTGTAGCCGCTTGAGGATGCGCATGAACAACGGCTGTTATTTCTTCATTTTCCAGATATACTCGTAAATGCATCTTTAACTCAGAGGAAGGCTTTCGCGTTCCTTCTAGTACTTTGCCTGTAAGATCCACTTTAACTAGCATATCTGGTGTCATAAAACCTTTACTCACACCTGTTGGTGTTGCCCATACTTCATTTAGCCCTACTTTGATGGAGATATTACCATCATTCGCTGCAACAAAATTTTTGTTATATACTCGTCTTCCAATTTCACAGATCATTTCTTTAGCTTCATCATCATTTAAATAGGTTATGTTATCCACCATAACTTACCACACAAATAGTCCGACAAAAGCAGCACTTAGTAGGGACACTAATGTTCCTGAAAGGATCATCAACCATACCCCTCTGGACAAGTTATCTGCTTTTTCCTTACTCACAATACCGTTGAAACAGCCTAGAATCATTCCTACTGTAGAGAAGTTCGCAAAGGATACAAGGAAGGTAGTTAGGACCGCCTTCATATGTGGACTAAATGTATCCATAATCGGCATAATATCGATCATTACGACGAACTCATTGGTTACCAATTTGGTACCCATGTACTGTGCAGTTTGGAATGCTTCACCGAACGAGAGACCGAGAAGTAAAGAAAAAGGTGTCATAATCACACCTAGAATACTGCTGAGTGTAAGCCAAGGCGCAATGAGCATTAGAACCTTATCAATAAGTGTCGCTAAGGATACGAATGCAATAATCATCGCTGTGATGATCAGAATCAACTTACCTGCACCAAGGATAGAATCGCCCAAGAATGAGAAGAAAGGAGGCTTATCTTCTTTTTTCATTTCAAAGATAACATCTTCTTCCTTTGATATGGAGACCGGATTCAGGATACTTGTCACAATTATCGCGTTGATAATATTAAGTGGTATAGCAGTTAGAACATATTCTGCTGGAATCATTTGTGTATAGGCACCGATCATCGCTGCGGATACACAACTCATGGACATAAGCGAAACCGTGAATAGGCGCTGCTGGCTCATAGCCTTTAATTGTCCACCGGATACAGCTAATGCCTCTGTGTTACCAAGGAACATCATTTCAATAGCATAGAAGGATTCAAACTTGGGTTGACCTGTAAGTTTAGACAGTGCCCAGCCCAAGAATTTAATGATTTTGGGGAGGATCCCAAAATAAGTTAAGATATCAAATAACGGTACAACTAGTAGGATCGGCATTAAAGCACTGAATACAACGTCCATATTTTCAACATGAACCATACTTGCAAATGCAAATCCTATACCAGAAAATGCGGTATCAATTAACCAATTGAAGGCATCGGCAACTTGTCCAACGAACCAGCGGCCACCTGAGAATGCAGTTAACAGCCAAACCAAGAATAGGTTAAAGATAACCAGTATACTAATGGCTTTCCAATTTACATTTTTCTTATCTTTGGAGAAAAGAAACGCAATTCCGATAAAGACTAAAATACCGATGACGTTGATGAGTAGAAAGAAGTTCATATGACCCTCCGCTGTAGTTGAATATCTTCTGAAGTGATGGTGCCTAGCTGCCCAAACAGTGGTAGAGGGCTAAACTTTTTATACGAATAGTGTTTTTAAATTTTCAGAATAAGGGGCTTGAATAATTCCCTTTTCAGTAATAATCGCTGTAATCAAATCGTTTGGTGTTACATCAAAAGCAGGGTTGAACACTTTTACGCCATCTGGTGCGGTTTGTTTGCCGAAACTATGAGTAATCTCTGTAGCAGAGCGCTCTTCAATTGGGATCTCAGCTCCAGTAGATGTTTCCATATCAATTGTAGAAAGAGGGCTTGCTACGTAGAATGGAATATTGTGTTTTTGTGCGAGAACTGCAAGACCATAGGTACCAATCTTGTTCGCAGTATCTCCATTAGCCGCAATCCGGTCGCATCCTACGATAACTGCATCTACTTTACCTTGCTGCATCACCATCGCTGCCATGCTATCCGTAATCAAGGTAACATCCACACCTGCTTTCATAAGCTCCCATGTGGTCAAGCGAGCACCCTGCAATAGAGGTCTAGTCTCGTCAGCAAACACTTTAATATCCATGCCACGTTCTTTGGCAAGATAGATCGGAGCCAGTGCTGTTCCATACTTGGCTGTTGCAATTCCACCTGCATTGCAGTGAGTAAGCAGTGTCATGCCATCTTGTAGTAGAGTGAGACCATATTGTCCAATGGATGCGCAAATCTTTGCATCATCTTTCTTGATTGCATCGGCTTCGTTATGAAGAATTTGTTTGATTTCAGGGATAGATATGTTTTTGTTGTCCACTAATGTCTTCTTCATACGGCCCAGTGCCCAGAACAAGTTAACAGCAGTTGGGCGGGATGAGGCTAGATAGTTGGAGATCTCCTCATATTTCACGAAGAAAGATGCATAATCTGTTTCAGTCAATTGACTAGCACCAAGTGCAACGCCGTATGCAGCTGCGATCCCTATTGCTGGAGCACCACGAACCTTAAGCTCGAAGATGGCATCCCATAATTCCTTCAGTGTTTCAATTTCTAGATATACTTCTTCTAAGGGTAATTTAGTTTGATCAAGAAGGATGATTTTTGTCCCATCGTATTTCACAGACTCTATGTGTATCATGTCCATCATTCCTTTGTATTAACAAAATATTTCAATCATCCTTCTACAGATTACTATCTTCGCCGAACGATATGAAATTTCAAAATATTGTTCACGATCAAACTTTTCCCATGAAATATTGGATCATTTGCATTGGAGTAGAAAGTTTGTTCCAAAATTTGAAGCGCGTCATGCTTTTTAACGCCTAGCTTATCGGCATCTCCCGCGGTAGCATTCTCAGCAAATAAATTGCAATGAGAGCTAAAAATTTGAATATTTTGCGCAGCACTTAGATAACTCAGGATGGATGAATTGGCATAATTGGTGAAGAAATCAGCACTTACATACTTCTCAGGAATATAAATTCGGTCCAAGGCAAACGGTTTGTTGTCTGCAGTACGAATTCGCTCAAAGGATAATAAGATCTCATCATCTTTCAAGCCAAGCAACTCTCTGATGGATTCATCACTCGAGACCTTAGGTTCTGTGATTCCAATAGTACCGACGGTGTAGTTCTGTGCCATAACCAGATCTGTCATACTGTCCAGCTTCTCGATGCCTGTCGTTAACATAGGTGTCTTGGAAATGACAAATGTACCTACGCCATGTTTACGAACGATGTATCCTTTTAGCTCTAATATCTGAAGGGCCTCCCGTAGTATGGGGCGACTAATATTTAGCTTGTCAGCGAGCTTCTGCTCCGCATCCAATTTGTCTCCAATTTTGAATACATCCGTTTCAATGAGATCTATAATAGTTCGTACCGCAATCGATGATAATGTTTCTTTTTCAATTCCAATGTTTTTCATTAATTTACCTCCTAAAGCGACTTATTTCATCTTACTATTGTTGATTAGTGAAAAACGATGCGCATTCTAGGAGGTAGAGTTTCTATAGGGTTAGCATCGTTTCCAGAGCAATATCAATCTCAGCCTGAACGGCTTCTTTAACGGAATCTTTGTGTGGGTTGTAATCATTCATATCACTAAAAGCATATCCATCGAGTGCAAAGATACCGACAGCGGAAACACCTCTTAATCTAGCAATCACATAAAGCGCTGCGAGTTCCATCTCTGCACCAAGAGCACCTGACTCTTTGTACAGCATGTGAGGGAACTGAACGGGTCCTGCATAGAATGCATCCAAGGTAACGATCGTACCTAGGCCATACTTGAAATTCGTTTTCTTTGCTTGTTCTTCTAACTTAAGCAGCATATTGAAGTCTGCAACAGCGGGCACGCCATCAGGTACCATTTGCTTCGTTAGACCTTCTGCTCGTACAGCAGAATCTGCGATAATCATGCTTCCGGGAGGCAATTCATCCGTATATGAGCCTGCTGTGCCTACGCGAATGATTTTTTTGGCACCTGCTTTAATCAGTTCTTCGAAACAAACAGCTGCACCTGGAGAACCAACACCGTGACTTGTAACGGTTATTTTTTTGCCCTTATACCAGCCATTTATCGTGCGGTATTCTCTGGAATATGCGATTTCCTCAGCGTTATCTAATTGATCGCCAATCACTTTGGCGCGTTCGGGATCGCCCACCACAATTACATGCTCAGAAATAGCCCCAGGTTTCACTTTAATATTGGGTAATATCATTTCAGTCTTATCCACGAGGTTCACCCCAATCAGTCATTAAGAGGTCTGACCTCTTTACCATTATTCTACGCAGCAGAGAAAACGTCGTCAAATGTTATTATTAAACAGCTGAATGCCAGGTATAAGCAGAAAACTATAGAGCCTATAGACTCGTTAAGGAGAACCGTATCATAAGTAGCGTAGATAAATCCTATAAGCACTTGTATAATGAAACTAACTTCAAAAATGAAGGGACTGAACTATGCGCAGATGTCAATATCTTAAACCTAACTATTAAAATATAATGGAGGTAAAAGTATTGATTACAGAGTTACACACAGAACGTTTACATTTGAGGAAAATGAAGGTATCAGATTCATCTAATTTGTTTAAAATTTGGTCTGATCCAGATGTTACTAAATTTATGAATGTTAGTTGTTTTACTGATGAAAATCAAGCAAAAGAAATGATTAATCTTCTTGATGATCTTTCTCGAGACAGTAAGGCTATTCGTTTCTCCATAATTATAAAAGAGTCCAATGAAATTATTGGTTCTTGTGGTTTTAATTCCTTTGATTTTGAAAATGAAAAAGCAGAAATTGGATATGATGTTGCTAAATCATATTGGGGAAGAGGATACGCTTCAGAAGCTATCTGTTCTTTGTTAGATCACGCATTCTCATCTTTAAAGCTGAATCGAGTCGAAGCAAAGGTTGACCCCGAAAATGTGAATTCTATAAAGCTTTTACAAAAGCTCAACTTTACTTTTGAAGGAACACTTAGACAATATGAAAGAGTAGAAGGAAAGTTTAACGATCTCAATATTTATTCAAAATTAATATCAGATTGATTTGATTTTCTGCCTATTTTGAATTGTAAGCTGCATAAACGAAAACTTACTGTTACAGACAGCCTCGGGAAACCGTATCACAAGGCATTAAATTAACGGGACACGAGGGGTTTAATAAAGAGGGATCTGTTCAAAGAAGCCACTCCATTGTTCGGAGTGGCTTTATGTTTATATACAGATGTAAACGTTATGGTCAAATCGTACTTTGTGCTTAAATATGATACACCGAACCGTAACATAAGTAGTCTGGGTATGCGGCAACTCATTCGTCGTTTACGGATATAACGGGTCCGGCCGGCTTTGGTTATTTATTAAGCTAGTCTCATTTTAAAATCCTGATAGCCGAACTCGCGAACGACGCGGAAATTACCGTCTTTCTCCAACACGGCGATGGCCGGCAGTGGCATGCCGTTAAAGGTGCTGGTTTTGACCATGGAGTAGATCGCCATATCTTCAAACACTAATCTGTCGCCGTTTTTTAAGGGCTGATCGAAGGAATAGTCTCCGATGACATCGCCCGTAAGGCAGGTCGGACCGCCAAGCCGATAGGTGTATGGCTTCTCGCCGGCTTCGCCCGAATCAACAAGTGGTGGGCGATACGGCATTTCCAGCACATCCGGCATATGACATGTAGCCGACGTGTCCACGATAGCAATCTCGATGCCGTTCCTATGGATATCCAGTACGGAGGTGACCATATAGCCCGCATTAAGCGCAACAGCTTCTCCGGGTTCAAGGTAAACTTCCAAGCCATATTTAACCTGCATTCGCGAAATGCAAGCTTCGAGTCTTGGGATATCATAGTCGTCTCTTGTGATATGGTGACCGCCACCGAAATTGATCCATTCCATTTGCGGCAGCCATGGCCCAAACTTGTCTTCGACCGCATTTAGCGTGGTCTCCAAATCGTCGGAGTTCTGTTGGCAAAGGGTATGGAAGTGCAATCCTGAAACGCCCTCAAGCAGTTCCGGCCGGAAATCCTCCTGTTTCACGCCGAATCTTGACCCTGGCGAGCAGGGATCATAGATTTCGTGTCCCTCTTGCGTCGAGCATTCCGGATTGATACGTAGGCCGACTTTTCTGCCAGCTGCAAGAGCTTTTGCTTTATACTTTTCCAGCTGGGAGAAGGAATTAAAGATGATATGGTCACAAATGGCTATAATTCCGTCGATTTCATCTTCACGATAGGCAGGGGCAAAGACGTGATTTTCTTTGCCCATTTCTTCGTGACCCAGCCTTGCTTCGAATAAACCGCTAGCAGTCGTACCGCTTAAGTATTTTCCAATGAGGGGATACATGGTGGTCATGGAAAAAGCTTTTTGCGCCAGCACAATCTTGGCTCCTGTACGCTGCATAACTTCGCTTAGGATTTTTAGGTTTTTTTCGATGAGTGCTTCATCGACTACGAAACAGGGTGTCGGTAATTCCTCGAACCGCATATTAGCGAACGAGCTCCGGCTTTTTCGCTTCCTCTGGCAATGCGTCAACCAGCACAGGGTTAAAGTCTTCTACCCATGGAAGTCCCCATTTGTTTAGCTCTTCCATGAATGGATCCGGATCGAACTCTTCGATATTGAATACGCCTGGTTTATTCCATTTGCCAGTCATGACCATCGCTGCGCCGATCATGGCAGGTACGCCAGTTGTATAGGAGACGGCTTGGGAGCCCACTTCCTTATAGCACTCTTGGTGGTCACAAACATTGTAGACATAGTAAGTCTTGTCTTGGCCGTCTTTTTTTCCTTTGAAAATGCAGCCGATGTTCGTCTTGCCCACTGTACGAGGTCCAAGGGAAGCCGGATCTGGGAGTATAGCCTTTAGGAACTGAAGCGGAATGATTTGTTTGCCTTCGTATTCGATCGGTTCGATGGAAGTCATTCCTACGTTTTCAAGCGCCTTTAAGTGCATGAGATAACTTGGGCCGAAGGTCATGAAGAAACGGATGCGTTTCAGTCCTGGCATGTTTTGCGCAAGGGATTCGAGCTCTTCATGGTACAGCAGATACATATCCTTTTCGCCGACTTGAGCAAAGTTATAACCGCGTTTGATCTCCATTGGCTTCGTTTCGATCCATTCGCCATTTTCCCAGTAACGTCCGTTAGCGGATACTTCACGGATGTTGATTTCTGGGTTGAAATTGGTTGCGAAAGGATAGCCGTGATCGCCGCCGTTGCAATCCAGAATGTCGATATATTCGATTTCGTCAAAATAGTGTTTCAACGCATAGGCGGAGAATACGCCGGTTACGCCTGGGTCGAACCCGCTGCCCAAAAGAGCTGTGATCCCTGCTTTTTCAAAGCGCTCGCGGTAATCCCATTGCCATTTGTATTCGAATTTCGCCGTATCTTCCGGCTCATAGTTTGCCGTATCCATATAGTGCGTTTTGGTGGCTAGGCAAGCATCCATGATCGTCAAATCCTGGTAAGGTAGAGCCAAGTTCATAACGATATCCGGTTTGAATTCATTAATCAAAGCGATCAGCTCATCTACGTTGTCTGCATTAACCTGTGCAGTCGTAATTTTGGTTTTACCGCCGTCTAATTTCGCTTTCAGATCATCGCATTTGGATTTCGTCCGGCTAGCGATACAGATTTCTTCAAAAACCTCACTGTTTTGAACACATTTATGAATTGCTACTGCTGCTACGCCTCCGGCGCCAATGATAAGTGCTTTTCCCATTTTTCGATCTCCTCACCCAAGTAATTTTTTTGAAAAAACGCGAAAACGGCAACAAAAAAAGCAAGCGGAACACGCATCATGCGCATCACACTTGCTTCGATATAGTTAAATAATAAGACAGTCCCAATAAGCATGACTGGACAAACTTCTTGCGTGCTCGTCAGTCATAAAGTTCATAGTTTCATGGGGAAAGGCCCTTAATATTCAAATATATCATGTTAGGATCAGAGTCTATATAGCAAATAATTCACTTTTACCACTCTTATTGACCGTTTCACAAGTTGTGTGCTAAATGCACTGGTTGTAAAGTAACCAACTTATAAAATTTGAGCTTTTAACTCAATCAATAAGGCAACGAAAGTTGCCAATCGGCATTTGACCCGGCTGTCCGTATGGCCTTAACTTCTTTAGGAAGTGGTCAAAGATTATCTGCTTGGAAAGATCCTAGATATATTAAATATTAGCTTCCCAAAATTTATGCTTCTTCATAATAGCAGGCTAGGGGCTATTGAGCAAGAAAAATTTTCGAATAAACGCATATTTTTTTTCGTGGCGCTGAGAACCAATGAAGTTCAAGGTTCATTGATTGTATTTAATGTTATTGACAAGCCATGTAAGCAAGACTATTATTGAAAATCATGTGAAACATATTACATGTCTTAAAATTTAATAATTCGCAAGCTATGATTGCTATGGATCACACTATAGCAGGAGCAGCTTCTGGAGAGACTGCGGTAATTCCGCAGCGCCGAAGGGTTCACAATCTCAGGCAAAAGGACAGAAGAGTACTGAATATTTATTTATCGTGCTAATAATTATTATTAGTAGGATAGATATTATTTAATATTCTTATGAACTTAGGAGATTGGATGACATCCGATCTCTTTTTTTTGTACCAATTTTTTGAACTAATTTATTGTATTCATTAAGGGGGAACTAGGTGTGGCACAACGAGAATTAAAGCGGGAATTAGAAAATCGGCATGTTCAACTCATTGCAATTGGCGGAACCATTGGGACTGGATTGTTTTTAGGATCCGGTAAAGCGATACAACTGGCAGGACCCTCCATCATCTTTGCTTATCTAATTGTGGGTATTGCCATTTTCTTTGTTATGAGGGCGTTAGGAGAACTTTTGTTATCTAAAGCAGGGTATCAATCCTTTACAGATATTGCCGAGGACTATCTTGGGCCGCGAGCCGCGTTTGTAACCGGATGGACCTATTGGTTTTGTTGGATCATGACGGCAATGGCTGATATTATTGCTGTCGGGATCTATGTACAATATTGGTTCGATATCCCGCAATGGATCCCTGAGGTTCTTTGCTTAATCATTTTATTAGGACTCAATCTATTAACTGTCAAAAATTTTGGGGAATTGGAATTTTGGTTTGCCTTAATCAAGGTGGTCACTATTCTCGCATTAATCGCCATTGGTGTTATCTTGGTGGTGATTGGATTCAAAACCGATGCAGGAATGGTTACGGTCAAGAATATTTGGGGACATGGGGGAATGTTTCCAAACGGAATTTCAGGATTCTTACTGTCTTTCCAAATGGTTGTGTTTGCCTTTGTCGGTGTAGAATTAGTGGGTGTATCCGCAGCGGAAACATCCGATCCACAGAAAAATATCCCGTCGGCCATTAATAAAATTCCATTAAGAATTCTATTCTTCTACGTGGGTGCAATTATTGCTCTATTATGCATTAACCCATGGACGGAGCTAAGTCCGGCAGAAAGTCCTTTTGTTAAAACATTTGCTTTAGTAGGGATTCCGATTGCCGCGGGAATTATTAACTTTGTCGTATTAACTTCAGCCGCTTCTGCTTGTAACAGCGGAATGTTCTCAACAAGCCGTATTCTATATAACTTAGGCAAGAATGATCAGGCTCCATCTGGTTTTGCCAAATTGAATAAAAATCATGTGCCCAAAAATGGGTTGCTCATATCCACGCTTGTCCTATCTGCGGGAGCTCTTTTGAGTAAACTTATTCCAGAACAGGCTTTTGGAATCGTGACAACCATTAGTGCCATTTGTTTTATTTGGGTGTGGGGTGTGGTCCTCATTTGCCATATAAAGTATAAGAAAACTCAGCCGCAATTGCATGAAAAATCAAAATTCAAAGCACCTTTTACACCATTTATCAATTATGTTGTTCTAGCTTTGTTTGCTATCATTCTCATTATTATGCTGTTTGCTGAAGAAACACGTCCGGCCCTATTGTTAACACCTCTATGGTTTATTCTATTATTTGTTTTGTATTCTTCGAATAGAAGGAAAAAGGCGAAATAGTTAAGATAACATGAGAAGACCCTCCTCGAAAAGTTATCGAGGAGGTCTTTCTTCAGCAAAATAGAAAATATGCTAACGGATTCGATAAGTCTAAAATCGAAAAATCATTAACGGATTGTATTTAAGACACAACCAAATACGTTTAAGAAGGCCATCCGAGGGAGTGGCCTTAAAGTTTGCCGTTGCGTTGTAGATAGCGCGCCACCTTTCTTCCCCTAAATATGAATCTTTTAAAAGAAATTTGAAATCTATTAAGATTTCATTAAGATACAGAATTAATTTTCTGTTAAAATATTACTGATAAATTTTTAATAATTAAAAATTTCATTTTGGGGAAGGTAGGTTAGGTTAAATCATGAACAAGAAGCTTTTTATTTGGTTTACGGCTCTGACAGTTGGTCTAACGTCCGCGTTATCGATTGGCGGTGGTGTGAGTGAGGCAAAGACCTCGGCCGATTTCAGCGATTTAAAGGATTTGGACGCAGCTACAAAGGCGAAGTTTGATGCCCTGATTCAAGCAGGTATTTTCAATGGAGTCTCTGACAATAATTTCGGTCTGAATGAAGAAATGAATCGAGCCCAATTCGCAAAGGTAGCAGCGCTTATTACTGGCCTGGAAGTCAACCCAGCCTTAAAGACATCATCTTTCAGTGACGTACAGGCAACTGATGCAGCAAACGGCTATGCGCTGCCTTATATCGAGGCGCTCAAGCAAGCAGGAATCACCAACGGTGTAGGCTCTGGAGAATTTAACCCTTCGGGTACTGTGACTAAGGAAGAATTAGCAACATTTCTAGTTCGGGTATTAGGTCAGGATGCAAGGGCACAGTCGGCTCCAGGTGTTAGCGATGGTACTGTATCCGATTGGGCGAGAGGTTATGTCCAGGTGGCACTTGGGCAAGGATTGCTAAGCAACTCTTCGGACGGTACATTCGGCGGTAAAGAAGAAGCGAGCCGTAAGTTACTTGCTACCGGATCCTTCGAAACCGCCAAAACGTTCGAAGCTACCAGGCCTCTTGAGGTGTCAGGAGCGGACTTCACCGCGGGGAACAAGTTGGAACTGACGCTAACAGTAGGGATCGATGGGAGTTCCGTTGATCTATCCAAGATTACGATTAACGGTGTGCCGCTTGATCCGAAGTTAGACAGTTATGTGCTGTCCGAGGACAAGAAGACGATCATTATCAAGTTGCATCAAGGTTTTAAGCTCGATACATCCAAGACACCGGTTATCGTAGTAAAAGGCTTGAAGACATTATTCGGTAACGAGGTGAAAAATGAGGAGAGTACATTAATATCGGTTAAGATAACCGAGCCTCCGGCGACGCCACCAGTAGTCACGCCATCGACATCAACCCCATCCACGCCATCGCCATCCACGCCTATACCCACACCAGGGCCTGATGTGACTCTGGCAATTAATGCCGCCAACGGAACCATCACGCAAACGACGGCTTCTTATCCGGTAACGGGATCGGTCACCGGGGTTATGTATTATTCCGTGCTTCCATCCGGTTTGGCAGCACCAAGCTTGGATGGTATTAAATTAGGGACGAATTCTGTCGTCCACGGTTCGGTTGAATTGGATGGAACCAAGGGGAATTTGGAACTGTACGGATTGTCAGCGGGCACTTCATACGTGTTGTATGCTTATGAGTCTGCCAATAATAAGACATCTACCATCTCCAATGTACCTTTTCAGACGTTGGTTGAGCAGCAAATCGGACCTGTGATTACTTTTAACGCATTGGTGACAAATAGAAGCAGGGGAGACGTTAGCGACTCGATCAATGCAAGTGTGAACGCCGATGGATATGATAAGCTATATTACGTTCTTACCGAGTTTAGTCCTTCTGATTCTCCAAGCGCTGATCAAGTAAAATCCGGGCTGGATGCAACGGGAGTTCCAGCGCTTCAGTATGGGACGATCGATACGGACTCACGGGAATCCAATATTGGTATCTCCGGGGACTTGCTTTCCAACATGACTTATCGTCTCTACATAGTGGGATCTAAGGAAAATTTGAATAGTCAAGTTGCGGAGTTTACCTTCTATCGTACGGATCCGATCATCGAATCGTTTATGAGTATAAGCATGCCTATCGTGACCCCTAATTTGATTACGGTCTCACCGGAGTACACCGGAAGTAATTATAATTTCTACTACTTAACAACAGATCAGTTTGCAGGTGTGAATCCACCTTCTGCTGATTATATTATTAATCAGGGTGGGCTTGGAACGTATAATTCAGAAGACAGAACAGTGAGTATTCAGGGTTTGTTTGCCGCCGGTATTGGACTTTATACGGTCATTGTGGAATACGATCAAACGGTGGGCGATTATATTCGCTCGAACGTAGTAACCTATATTCCTGTTCCTAGTAGTGAATTAGACCGCAGATAAAACAGAGGCCGCTGAAGAACTTGTAGTTTTTTGGAACTACTAAAGTTAGATGAATAAAAAGACGACCCTTATTCCCATTTTTCGGGCTGAAGGTCGTCTTTTCGTTTATGATTAACCGTGAATATATCGATTCAGTTTACTTTCTCATACTGCTTATAGATACATAGGAAATGAGCGGACGGCGAATTATTTTGTCGAGGAAGGCTCGGAGAATCTTGTACTCACCTATTTCCAATAGATATCATAATTACAATAAATTTTGAAATGATTCAACAAATTTATGTCGATACATGCCAAGTTTGTGAATATTACCGCAAGTGGCAATTGTAAGCCAAAGAAAGGGAGTTTATACTTAGCCTTAATATTGATAGATACATAAGTTATGATAACTATATTTTCTACTAGAGGGAGCTATTTATGAAGTTTTCCGTTGGTAAAAGCTCGAAACGTGATTTCAAGGAAGCTGTATCGGAAGCTGCAGCAGGGCTCGTTTCGCCCAAACTCCTGTTGTTCTTCTCTGATGTGGAGTGCTTTGAGGGCTATAACGAAGAAATTAAGGGACGGTTTAAGGACAGCATTATCCTCGGATCCACCACCTTTGCGGGCTTCTGCAAGGATGGCGCTTATAAGGATAGCTTGCTTGTTATGGGGATTGAAGAGGGGATTGAATGCTACGCCGACGTGCTGGAGGACGCCAATCGGTATCCGCTGAAATATGTGGATCGGGTTCAACAATGCGTACAAAAGTTCGGTAATACGAAAAACACAGTATGTTTTGAGATCTCTACTGCACTGATAAGCTGCGAGGAATTGGTTCTGTCCACTCTCAATTCCATCCTTGAGGATAAGGAGATTCCCTTGTTCGGGGGATCAGCTGGGGACTACGGTAAAGCAGAGAAAACATTGATATCTTTTAATGGCAGTATTTACAGGAATGCCTGTGCTTTTGTCATCATCAAGAACCTGGGCGGGAAGATCCACCTATATCGGGAGAACATCTATAAACCGACAGCCCATTACTTCACTGCAACGAAGGTTGATGAACGAAACCGGATTGTTCACGAATACGACAACCGGCCTGCCGCCAAAGTTGTAGCGGAGGCTCTGAATACCACGGTAGAAGGATTACCGAAATACTTAGATAGTTATCCCATGGGCAGAATCATCGGTAATGACATGTATATCACTGCTAACCAGATGGTCACTGCAAACAACGGGATGGCTTATCACGCAAGAGTCTATAATAATTCTCAAATGGTACTTCTTGAACCGGATGACTACAAGAAAGTTATACATACCACCATCGAAACGGTTAAAAAAGATATTCCTAATCCTTCGCTGGCCATAATGATCAATTGTTTGGCTAGATCTATGCTGTTTGAGGGGGATGTCTATCTAAACGACTTTGCCAAGGAAATGAGTTCGGCCTTGGGTAATTATATTGGATTTGCTGGGTATGGAGAGCAGTTGGGGCAGCAGCATTTTAACCAGACCATGGTCTTGGCTGTATTCGAATAGTGAGGTAGGATGCATATGAAATGGTTCAAATCAATATATAAAAATGTCGGGACGGATAGCGTGGCGGTCGCAATTGAGCCTGTGCAGAAGTTGATTCCAGAAGCGTCAATCAGTTACGACCAAGAAGTTCATTATGGTATTATGCACATCGAGAAGAAACTCGGTGAATTTATGAACGAAGAAGTCATCGTGACCCAATCTATTCATGAGATCGGTACAACTTACTCCCAGATTAACTCCATCCAGGATATGATCATGAATTTGGATGCTAACTTCAATCAGTTCAGGCAGTATGTTCAGGAAATTGATGGTGTAATGAATCAGACAGATACCACCGTCAAACAAGCGGATGATAAAATAGGTATCCTATCGGATAAGTTGAATGGAACTTGTGAACAGCTTCACTCCATTACGGATGCGTTCCATGTGCTGGAGCAAAACTTCGGGCATATCAAGGAAATGTCCGCCAGCATTACCGATATCGCAAGGAACACGAATCTACTAGCGCTCAACGCTTCCATCGAGGCTGCCCGTGCAGGTGATGCCGGAAGAGGGTTTGCCGTTGTCGCGGATGAAATAAGGAAGTTATCCTCCTCCACTACCCAACTGGTCCATGGTATTGATGATAGCGTCACAGCACTATATCAAAGCATCGATTCACTTAAGGGAAGAATTGATCACACCACTGCGACCATCCAAGACAACTATGAATATGCTCAAAATGTACAGCAGGACTTTAAACAGGTAACGGAATCTACGGTGGAAGTAAAGAATTTCAGCAATCATATTATTACAGGAATCGAACGAACAAGCTCGGAGATCAATGGCGCGGTGTCGGGAGTGGGCTCTGTAACCGAGCTTGTGACCTCGCTTGGCAATAAGCTGGAGAAGCTGAACTTGCGATTAAGTAAAAGGTCCATCATCATTTGCAGTATTACGGACTTTCTTCAGCAAATCGAAAATATGCTAACGGATTCGATAAGCCAAAAATCAAAGAAGCATTAATGGAATGTGTTGAAGTCATAACCGAATACGCTTAAGAAGGCCACCCGATGGGGTGGCCTTAAAATTTGCCGTTGCGTTTGAAAAATCGTTTGAAAATCTAAAGTCTACTAAGCAGGTATACCTGTATAATAGACATAAGGAAATCTATACCATCCGTTACTCTACATGTTCACTGAGGCGGATTGTGAGTTACTTACATGAATGTCTTAGAAGAGAGGAATACTTCTTGGCAAATCATTCACGAAAATACCAAATGAAAATGAGTCATATACTATTATTACTAGGACTATTCTTAGTTATTTTATCCTGTTCGCGCATTTTGTGGATGGAAATGTTTCATGATCAAAAACATGAGCTAATTAAAAACGGGCAATTCGATTTGCGCAGTTGGAATGCAGAAGATGGGGATATTGTTTTACTAGACGGGGAATGGGAGTTTTATCCCTCACAGTGGTTGATGGACGGCAGACGGCAACAAGCATTAGATGAGAATGAGCCAAGGCTTATTCAGGTTCCAGGAAGATGGAATGAAGCTCTGTATACTGAAAAATCAACTCCATACGGATTTGCTTCTTATCGCTTGCTTCTTTATGTAAATCAGGAAAAGGACCTTAATTATAGTATTCGTGTACCCAGCGTACGCACTGCATCAGAATTATATGTAAACGGTCGATTGCTTACTAAATCCGGACAGGTGGCGACAACAAAGGATGAATATATTTCGAAGGACCTACCTTATTCTACAACCTTTACAGCAGACGAAAACGGTGTAATCGAACTCGTCATTCAGGCGGCAAATTATGTGGATAGTCGAAGCGGGGGCATTGTCCGATCCATTAAATTTGGTTCAGAAGAAGCCATTGCCAAAGAGATGAAATCTTCCATTTTTATGCAGTTTTTGGCAGCGATTATATTTATTATGCATGCTGTCTATGCACTTATTTTGTATTTACTAGGAAATAAGGAAAAGAAGCTGCTTTATTTCAGTTTGCTTGCATTATGTGTAACGATCACGAGTGTCTTTAGTACGGATGAGAAGTTGTTCCATCAATTATTTTACATTGGAATTAATTGGGATTTTAGGCTGACTAATATTGCTTTCGTTATTGCAGCCTATGCTTTGCTCCAGTGTACGAATCATCGCGAGCTTCTATATTGGCGTAGGATGTACCCTGTCTATAAAGTAATGAGTCTAGGGACTGCCGGCATCACTTTCTTTTTAGATCCATCTCAAGTGATTATGCTCTTTCCGATTTATTATTTATTAGTTGGTATTGCTGCAGTTATCACGTTGATTACAATGGTTAAAAAAGTAATCAAAGGATTAAAGAGCAATCTTTTACTGCTTTTCTCTTTTCTTGCGTTGATGAACCATTCTCTTTGGTCGTTAATCTTGCTGGATAGTGGTTTGAGTCTTGTCTACTATCCGTTCGATATGATTATTGCGATGGGTTGTTTAGCTTCTGAATGGTTTAAGGGTTACTTTATCATGCATGCGAACACCAAAGAGCTTGCTGCAACCTTGCAAAGAATGAATGACCATAAGGATCAATTTCTGGCAAACACATCGCATGAATTTAAAAATCCGCTGCATAGCATTCTTAACATGTCACAATCCGTTTTAAAAAGGGAACAGCATTTATTGCAGGAACGGAGCATCAAGGAGCTTGAAACGGTTTTATCTGTAGGACGTCGAATGACATTAATATTAAATGATTTGATTGATGTGATGAGTTTACGGGAGGGCAATCCGCGTATACAGAAAAAAGTTATATCTATTCAGCCAATTGTGACCGGAGTACTTGATATGCTGCAATTTAATGCAGAAGTAAAGTCTATAACAATTGCAAATCAAATTCCTGAAGATTTTTCTCCAGTACATGCGGATGAGAACCGGGTTATTCAGATCGTTTTCAATTTACTTCATAATGCTGTGAAATTTTCGAACGATGGGGTCATTTCGATTCAAGCTTTTGTAAAGGACGGACGAGCTTATATCGTTATTACTGATACCGGGATTGGAATGGATGAGAACATGCTTAGGCGCCTATTCCGTCCGTACGAGCAAGCTAGCACGAGTGAGACCATGATTGAGGGTGGCTTTGGGTTAGGTTTGAGTATAAGCAAGCAACTGGTTGAGCTTCATGGAGGTACGTTAGATGTGTCCTCTGTTTTAGGAGAAGGCTCAAAATTCACTTTTTCATTAGAGCTAGCAGGCTTGGAAGAGAATGATGTGACGAACTCTTTTGAACCGTTACTATTACAATCCATGCCGACTCAAGAACATGTTTCGATCAAAGCAGTAAAGGCAGATATCCCGATGACTGCAAAACCAACAACTTTTTTAGAAATGGATCGAGACCGTCCAATCCTATTAATTGTTGATGATGATCCTATTAACCTTCAAGTGCTTGAAGCCATACTACCACCAGACGAATATGATATAACAATGGTAACGAGTGGCAAAGAAGCGTTAGCTGCATTGGACATAAAGAAGTGGGACCTGGTCATCTCCGATATTATGATGCCGCTGATGTCCGGTTATGAGCTGACACGAATGATTCGTGAGCGGTTTACACTTACAGAGCTCCCTGTTTTGCTCCTTACTGCAAGAAGCCGACCGGAGGATATTCAAAGTGGTTTTATAGCGGGAGCAAACGATTATGTCACGAAGCCAGTGGAAGCTATAGAAATCAAATCGCGTATAGAGGCGCTAATTACGATTAAACAATCCGTTCGGGAACAACTGCGATTAGAAGCTGCATGGTTACAAGCGCAAATAAAACCTCATTTTTTATTTAATACGTTGAATGCTGTAATAGCCTTAAGTGACATTGATTTGAATAAAATGCGTGATTTGCTTGATGAGTTCAGTAATTTGTTGAGGAGTAAATTTAAATTTCAAAACATGGATAATCTTGTTCCAATCCAAGAAGAGCTAAGTCTAGTGCGCTCTTATCTATATATTGAAAAGGTTCGGTTTGAAGAAAGGTTACAGGTTATTTGGGAGATAGACGAATGCGAGGACATAAAAGTTCCATTTCTTTCGATCCAGCCTCTCGTTGAAAATGCAATAAGACATGGCATAATGAAGCGCAGTCGTGGAGGAAAGATCCTTATTCGGATTTCTGTCTATGAGACGCATGCAGAGATAACAATTGAAGACGATGGGGACGGAATAGACGAGGTTCAATTGCAACGAATATTAGATAGAAAAGCAGATAGCCGTTCAGGCGTCGGATTGATTAATACGGATCAACGATTGAAACGGCACTTCGGAAAAGGACTTAATATCAAAAGTAAGTTAGGTACAGGGACGAAGGTAACCTTTCATGTACCTAACAGGTTGCATAGCGGGGATTAAACTTGGTGATATCTATAAATCTATATAAGAGAAGCTTAACTTATATGGTGTTTGGTGGATATCAGGGGCTCAGAGTTCATGCAGAGTGACTTCACTGCGAATAAGGAATCGAGCATTTATACCAGCCTGACCAACCCCTTTAGAGATATAGAATGTGCCATGGGTACCTGAATGCATTCCCTTGTAAATACCATCGGCTGCTAGCCTACCTTTATCTATGTATTGGAACAAATACGGCACGTTGAATTGCATACCGTGGAAATGGCCGGCCATCAAGTAGGTATACTTGCGTTTAATAGATAGAACAAGATTCGGGTTATGAGTGAGGACTAAGATCGGTTTGCTTGGATCGACGTTTGCGAATGCTTTATCAACCTTGCTTTTCTTGCTGCCAAAATCATCGATGCCAACAATTTGAAAGTTATCAACCACTATGGACTCATTGATAAGGACTTGTATACCTGCGCCCTCGAGAATGCGGATAAGCTGATTAAAAGCAGTGAACTTTAGGCGATGATCATGATTCCCCAATACGGCAAACACAGGAATGCCGGGCCCTGCAATCGCGTGAGCATACCGCTGCACCTTGGATAAATATCGGGATTTTTGAGTGAAGTCTCCAGTGAGAACAATATAATCTGGAGCTTCTTTTGTAATCAAACGGGTCAATCTTCTTGGGCTGATACGGAGTTTCTCCACATGTAGGTCACTAATTTGAAGAACTCGACTTCCAATCCCACAAGAGTAGCGGACACGTTCCACCTTAAGCCATTGTGTAGGAAAGATCAGAAGGAAATAGATGACGGCAGCGATAAACAGGATTATGTAATAGATCATGGAGTACATCCTTCCTTTTTGCAAAGTGGATAAAAGTGATATATTCAAGTATAGATGGCTTAATCCCTAACAACAAATTCATTATAAAGGAATTGCGCCATGAAGGCAGCAATACAGTATAAAACAACCTCCCGGGAAGGGTGCAGACACATGAATAAAACGGATCGTATGTTAGCCATTGTACTTGAACTGCAGCGTAACAAGGTGTTACGAGCCGAGGATTTAGCCGCTAAATTTGAAACTAGCGTAAGAACTATCTACAGGGACATTCAGGCTTTGAGTGAAGCAGGCGTATCTGTGATAGGGGCTCCTGGTCAGGGATATTCCTTAATGGATGGGTATTTCCTACCACCGGTCAGTTTCACGGTGGAAGAGGCTGTGACGTTACTCATCGGGACAGATTTTATCGAGCAGTGGTTTGATACCGACTATAGCCATAAGTCTCGAACTTCGAGAAGGAAGATTGAAGTCATCCTACCGGAGCCAATCCGCAGTGAGGCCTCCCGGATACGCAAGAGCTTTCGTTTGTTTACATTGGCTGAAGATATAGTACGAATACAAGAGAAGGCATACTTGGAAGCGATTCGTCGAGCGATATTGGAGGAAAGGAAAGTAAGCTTCCACTATTCCAAAAGAATTGCCGAAGTGGACGGGAACCGCCAAAGTGTTCGTACGGTTGCTCCTTATGGACTTGTGTTTCATCAAGGGGCATGGGTACTCATCGGACATTGTGAGTTGCGCCAAGATATCCGTCATTTCCGGTTATCCCGGATGACGGAGCTTATCGATCTGGAGGATCAATTTAAGCAGCCAGCTGATTTTCATTTGGATGTATACCAGCCTTCAGACGACCGCAACGTCACTGTGTGCATCCTTGTCCAATCTGATATTGCCGATAAGGTAAGGGAGTCTAATAACTTTTATTTAGAAACCATAGAGGATCATACGGAAGGATTGCTGATGACCTTTCGCGTTCGACAACCCGATGAATTGCTGCACTTCGTGCTCGGCTGGGGAGCCGGAGTGGTTGTACTGGAGCCGGAATCCTTCAGGCAACGGGTCAGAACTGAATTGGAAAAAACGTTAAAACGGTACTGACATAATGGTGTCAGTACCGTTTTTGTATACTTAGATAAAAAGATAACTAAGGGAGCTAATGTATGATGATTACAACAAAGGAAGCATTACAACGCTTTGAAGAAACGGCGATATATTATATTCATGAATTGGATCAATTCAATATGGAGCAACTGAAGCAAAAGCCAAGCGACAACGAGTGGTCAATCGGGCAGATGGTTCAACATCTTATTAGCTCCGCGCTTTATATGCAGCTTCGTAATCTGGATCAATGCTTGGTGCCAAGCGAAGATCCTCTGGTACCTCGAAAGGAAAAGACCGAGCTTGGTGCGGCGGTATTTGCTCAAGGTAGTTTTCCGCCCATTCGTATTCAGGTTCCGCCTTCTGCCCAATATACACCAGAGCAGCCAGAGGGAAAAGAGCAGCTCATTCAAGGGTTACACAAAGCTATCCAGAGAATGAAGGAGATTGAACCGACCCTTGAAAAAGCATCCAAACAAAATACAGTGTCACATCCGTCATTCGGTGGACTGTGTGCGGAGGAATGGTTTCTGCTTGTTGAAATGCACTACCGTCATCATCTTCTGCAGCTAGACCGCTTGAAACAAGGATTGTTTGGAGCAGCGAAATAGACACGGTCATTTTGAGATCGGTCAGAAGGACTTTGTGACGATTGTTAATGCGATGCTGGGCAAGGTGATACGGTGGTCCGTATCATAATTAGCTGGGGTAATAGCCTTTATTTAAGGAGTACACTTATTAGCATGATATCGCCCTATTGGCACCACCATAGGTGAACCTGAGATCGGATCTTCTATCACTGAGCAATCAAGCCCGAAAATCTCTTTCACCAAGGAGCTCGTTATAACCTTTGAGGGCACACCCTCAGACACAAGCGTTCCTTTATGAAGTGCGAAAATATAGTCTGCATAACGTGCGGACAAGTTGATATCATGGAGAACCATGACGATCGTAGTTCCGTGTGTTCGGTTAAGGTCTGTGAGTAGGTCAAGAATCTCAACTTGATATGCGATATCTAAAAAGGTTGTAGGTTCATCAAGAAATAGAATGTCGGTTTGTTGCGCTAGAGCCATTGCAATCCAGACACGCTGCCTTTGACCACCCGAAAGCTCGTCAATATTATGGTTGGCAAACTCAGTAATATCCATAATTCTCATTGCTTCGGCTACGGCCTCATAATCCTTTTTGGTCCATCCGCTGAACAATGACTGGTGTGGGAATCTCCCCCGCCCAACCAAATCTGCCACGGAAATTCCTTCCGGAACAATGGGCGATTGCGGCAGCAGCCCGACCACTCGGGCCAATTGTTTGGGTGAAATTTTGCCGATTGCCTTCCCATCGAGAGTGACTTTTCCGGATATAGGCTTGATAAGCCTTGCCAGTGTTTTAAGAAGCGTAGACTTCCCGCAGCCATTTGAACCAATAATGACACTGATTTTATTGCTGGGGATTTCAAGGCTTATTTTCTGGATCACCGGTTTATTATCATAGCCCGCTACTAATTGTTCAGCTTGAAAAGTATGTGTTACTGTCATTATAATTCTCCCTTTCGATTCATTCGGATCAGCAAGAAGATCAGATAAGGTGCTCCGAGTAATCCGGTTATGATACCCACAGGGAATCTGTATGCAAAAGCAAACTGTCCGATCAGATCTGACGCCAAAACCAGATTAACGCCAACAAGACCTGCCGGAATGACGTTTGAGAAGCCGACTCCAACTAACCTTTTTGCGATGGGTCCCGAAAGGAAGGAGACAAAGGCTATTGGACCCGTGACAGCGGTAGCAATAGCAATCATGATGACGGAACTCACAATAAGCGCAATTCTAGTCTTATCCGCATCGACACCGAGCGAAGAAGCCGCTTGTTCTCCAAGTTCCAATATATTTAGATGTTTGCCCAGCATGATAACGATAGGAGCAAAGATAAGCACCGTTATGACAAGAGGTGGAAGCTCCTTCATCTGAGAGCCATTGAGGCTGCCCGTGAGCCATCTGAGTGCTGCAGGAATATCTTGTTGTGCGCTAATGAGCAGAAGATAGGATATCACGGCGTCAAGCATGGCCTGTATGCCTATTCCGACAAGAATTAACCGCCCAATCGAGAATGACTTTCCTCTGGATAAGAAATAAATCAATATCACTGTTGCAAGACCGGCAACCACCGAAGCCACGGAAATAATAGCCCCGCTTGTATGAAGTATTATGATGCAAAAAACAGCCGCCGCACCTGAGCCGGAAGTAATTCCGATTACATTCGGGTTGGCGAGGGGATTACGCAGCATGGTCTGGAAGGTGTATCCGGCAAGACCGAACGCAAATCCGGCAAAAAGACCTGCCAGCATTCTCGGTAGACGTATGGTATTAACCGCAAAAGACACGCCCTTGAGCTGTTCTCCTGAAAGCGCCCGGATTACATCTTTAACTGGATAAATGGTGTTTCCGAGTAAAAGCATAGTGATGCAAAGCGTGCAAGCAAGCACCACAAGGATGCCGGTAACAAGAAGCCAACGGCGGCGTCTTTGACGTCTACCCGCCATAATAAAATCAATAGATGGATTCTTCATAATGAACGCACTTTCGATTTCATAGCTAATATGATGAGTATTGGAGCTCCTATAAACGCTGTAACTACACCGACTTCGACCTCTCCAGTACCGCCGATAAGCCTGCCGCCTACATCAGAAATCGTCAAAATGATTGCTCCTGTTAGAGCTGACATCGGTATAACAAAACGTAAGTCAGGTCCAAGAATAAGCCGCACAACATGAGTTGATAAAAGACCGATAAAACCAATAGGGCCTGCCAACGCAGTCGTCGCTCCGCATAAAAGAACACCCGTAAGAGCTGCGAAAAATCTCAATACGCCTGTTCGAACGCCCAGTCCGGTCGCAACATCATCTCCCAGTGCCAGCGCATTTAATGCCGGGGCAGTAATAAACCCTATCAATATTCCGACAATCAAAAAGGGGGAAAAAGTAGCAATACCATTCCAGGTTGCCGAACCTACACTGCCCACTTGCCAAAACCTGAATTGATCCATGACATCAGCGCGTGGAATCATGATTGCAGTGACAAGAGAAGAAAGGGCTGCGCTTGTGGCAGCCCCCGCGAGAACAAGCTTAATGGGCGTGGCACCGCCACGTCCCATCGACCCTATTCCGAATACGAACACTGCAGTAATCGCAGCTCCGGCTAATGCCAGCCATATATATTGGTTTGCGGTGCTTATGTTCAAGAATGCAATTCCGCAAACAACAAACAAGGAAGCGCCTGTATTAACTCCCAGTATACTTGGGTCTGCAATCGGATTGCGGGTGACTGCTTGCATAAGTGCTCCGGAAACTCCAAGGGCCGCACCGCAAAGTAGACTGAATACAGTTCGGGAAATCCGCTTGCGCACCACGCTTGTCTCGAAGGAGTCTATATCCGGGTGGAATAAACCGTCTATCAGTTCTTTAACACTCATCACCCGAGATCCTAAGACCAGAGATGCAAATATGCATATTCCGAGCAAGATCATACAAATCACCAGAACCGTCGTAAAATTCCTAGGAGTATGCAAGCTGGATAGCTTATTTTTTGAAGACGATGAACTATTCATTCAGCTTATCAATAGCTCCGTCGATTAATGCCAGGTATTCATCCATGGTATAAGAGATCGAAAGTGGATTTGGGTTTCCGGAAGCCGCCAAAGGTGTACCGTTACCAATAAATACGACGGATCCTCTCTGGATCGCAGCAATTTTACCAAGCACAGGATCAGCTTTAACTGCTTGATATAAGCTTTCATCGCCATATCCAATGATAAGATCAGCATCGTTAAGGATGTCAGCATTTTCGGCGCTTAAATTCATGAAGAAGGCGGTTGGATCCGTAATCTGCGACGTAACGCTTTCGGGATAAGTCATTCCCAGCTCAATCAGGAAAGAGCCGCGGGGATCAGCAGGTGTATAAATATGAAGTTGAGACATATCTTCAGCCGAGAAGTTGGCCCAAACTACCTTTTTCCCCTTCATATCAGGATGTGCGCTTGCCTTCTCCTGAATGAGTTTCTCGGTGTCCTTGATAAGTTGTTCACCCTCCGCTTTCATGCCCATACCTGTTGCATTATTAATGACTTGTTCACGCCATGTGGTAGACCATGCAGTGGTCTGATAAGCCACAACCGGAGCAATTTGGCTAAGCGTATCATAGTCTTCCTGTGTAATACCGGAATAAGCTGCAAGAATGACATCCGGGTCGGAATCGGAGATCGCTTCAAAATCAAGGCCGTCTGTATCCTGAAAAATATTAGGATTTGTTGTGCCAAGTTCCTTCAGTTTTTCCGCTGTCCAAGGCAAAAGTCCACTGTCATCCTGAACGCCGTAATTCGCCGCCGAGAAACCTACAGGTACAACACCGAGAGCAAGAACAACATCATGATTCGCCCATTGTATGGTAGCTACACGTTCAGGTTTGCTTTCAATAACAGTTTCGCCAAAAGCATGCTTGATCACGATCGGATATTCAGCATTTGCATCTTGGGAAGCGGGTGTTTCTGTTTTAGGTGTTTCGGCATCTACCGAAGCAGTCGAATTGGAGGACTGACTAGAACAACCTACTAGCGTCAGTGCAAGAAGAGCGGAAATGAATAATGTGGTTAATGACATCTTTCGTTTTGTGTTCATGCGTATCCCCTGTCCTATCAAGAAATGTATTTTTTAAATATATTTGATAATGATTCTCAATGTCACTAAATATATCCCTTCTGTAGATGGGATGTCAATAAAAAATTTGCTAGTATGGTTTCGAGGAGCCTAATCCAAACAACCCGCTTGTCGTATGGGCCGACTTTGAACTGGTGATAATACAACCTGATGATGTATTTGCATACTATATTATATGAAGGCGATGAAAAGGCTCGTGGAGATTTAATGAATCGAGGCCAGTCGGAAAGGAACTGCTATGCAAGACACTTCTAGAAATCATAGGTTTAATCATATTTTTAAAATGATTCTCTATGTCATATGCGGAGTATCAATTATTTATTTTGGTATGACTGAAACTTACGACAAATGTTTTCAAGCTGGTCTTATTATTGTCGTTCTGTTGCTATTCAGGGGCTTAATCAGATGGACCAAAAGCGAACTGTCTCCCGCATTGCGCCTCTCGGTGCTGATCTTTATCACGCTCACGATGATGATCGCTAACTTGTTTAATATGTATGCTGTCATTCCTTATCTAGACAAGATTGAACATCTGTTGTCTGGTGTTATTCTATTCTTCGTAGGACAATTCATCTTGAACAAGATGGCTAAGCGTAAAGGATTAGGCAGTATGCCTTACAACATTTTGATCTGGTTCTCTTTCTTCTTTGCTGTTGCAATGGCTGGAATGTGGGAGATTTATGAGTTTACGGTGGATCATCTATTCGGACTCCATTCGCAAAATGGTAGTTTGACCGATACGATGCTGGATATAATCTGCGGAACAGTGGGTGCTGTCGTCGCATCCTTCTATTTGTTATATAAAGCACGCGGTCTTTTTGCGCCCAAAAGTTAATTGCTTTGGTTTTTTACCCCCCACTCACATAACGCTTCCATAGCGGGTAATAATGTTTTCGCTTTATTTGTGAGACTGTACTCGACCTTTGGTGGAACTTGAGGATACTCTTTTCGATTCACCATACCATCCGCTTCCAACTCTTTGAGCTGTGAACTCAATGTTTTATAAGTAATAGCTCCTATCTGTCTTTTCAGATCATTAAAACGAACCAGTTGGTTTTCAGCCAGAAGGTAAATAATAACCATTTTCCATTTGCCCCCGATAACTGACAGTGTATAACCGAAAGGTGTATCTTGAATCTTTTTAACTTTACCTTTGTATTCAGCCATCCCCATATTTACACTATCCTTTCTGATAGTACCTATCAATAAAGTGCGTACTATTCTTTTGTTTACCCCCATTTTATACTAACCTTACTTTGAACTAAAGGAGAGAATAAGATGACTAATGTTAAAACCTACGATCATGGTCTTTGGGATCACGGCATCACCCAGGGTTACAGCGTTAATGGCACCATCTACATTTCGGGACAATTTTCCCACGATACTCAGGGCAAGTTCGTTGGAGAGGGTGATATCGAGGCGCAGACCCGACAGACGTTGGGAAATATTGATCGCGTGCTGGCGGAATTTGGTGTTACGAGGTCAAACCTCGCTTATATGGAGATCTATCTAACAACTCCTCAAGAACATAGCGAGCCGGTCATGAGTCTGTTCAAGGAATATGTGGGACAACACCGGCCGGCAGGCAGCCTCATCGGCGTGACATACCTGGCGTTCCCTGAACAACTAGTCGAAATCAGCGCCATCGCACACACGGACTAACTGGGCATCGCGATCGAGAAAGGGTCATCCGCAAAGGATGGCCTTATTATTGTCGTCCTGTTGTCCTAAGCATAGACAGAGGTCATTTGTTCTAACTTGGCAACTGAATACGAGTTATACCTTTTATATAAATTGTGAATATTTTAATTTATTAGTAATTGTGATAGACTACGATCAGATTATTACGGGAACAGAAAAGTTTAAGAGATAAGGATGGTGAAAATGGATAACAGACAAATTAAAACGGACGTTATTTTAATTGGTGCCGGAATTATGAGTGCCACACTGGGGACACTGTTGAAAGAATTAGCACCGGACTGGGAAATTAGAGTATTTGAGAAGCTCGCGAACGCAGGCGAGGAAAGCTCTAACGAATGGAATAATGCGGGAACGGGACATGCAGCACTGTGTGAACTTAACTACACCGTTGAACAACCGGACGGATCTATAGATATTAGCAAAGCTATAAAAATTAATGAACAGTTTCAGGTATCCATGCAATTCTGGTCTTATCTTGTAAACAGTAATCTGATACATAATCCGCAGGATTTTATCATGCAATTGCCTCATATGAGTCTAGTTCAAGGGGAAAACAATGTAACATTTTTGAAGAAACGGTTTGAAGCGCTTTCAAATAATCCTCTGTTTCAAGGGATGGAACTATCCGATGATCCAGGGAAGCTAATGGAATGGATTCCGCTTATTATGAATGGCCGAACATCCAAGGAACCTATAGCTGCAACCAAAATTGACTCAGGAACGGATGTCAATTTCGGTGCATTAACCCGCATGTTATTTGACCACTTAAAGAGTAAAAACGTCGATATCAATTACAAACATCAGGTTAATGATATTAAGCGTACTAGCAATGGTTCATGGGAATTAAAAGTGCGAAATGAATATACCGGTACCGTGCAACGCCATACTGCAAAGTTCGTTTTTATCGGCGGTGGGGGTGGAAGCCTACATTTACTTCAAAAGTCCAGAATTCCTGAAGGGAAAAAGACAGGGGGATTCCCGGTAAGCGGAGTATTTATGGTGTGTAACAATCCGGATGTTGTAGCTCAGCATCACGCGAAAGTATATGGTAAAGCTGCGGTGGGTGCTCCTCCAATGTCCATTCCGCATCTTGACACAAGATTTATCGATAATAAAAAATCGTTACTGTTTGGACCCTTTGCAGGTTTTTCACCTAAGTTCTTAAAAACAGGCTCCATGTTTGATTTGATAACTTCCGTAAAACCGGATAATCTTCTAACTATGTTGGCTTCAGGTGTAAAAAACGTTCCATTGACAAAATATCTGATTCAGCAAGTTGTGTTATCTAAAGAGAAGCGTATGGAAGAATTAAGAATGTTTGTTCCGAACGCGAGGAGTGAGGATTGGGATCTAGTGGTGGCGGGCCAACGCGTACAAGTGATCAAAGATACTGCTGATGGCAAAGGAATGCTGCAATTTGGTACGGAAGTTGTGAGTAATGATGATGGTTCGATAGCTGCATTGCTAGGAGCTTCTCCAGGTGCTTCCACCGCCGTTCACGTCATGCTAGAGATCATCAAAAAATGCTTCCCGCAACATTTAAAAGAGTGGGAGCCGAAAATAAAAGAAATGATTCCTTCCTATGGGGTATCACTCAAGGATAACCCAGAGCTTTTACACAAAATCCATACATCAACAGCGCAGACGCTCGGTCTAAGTAAAAACAAGCAATATCAAAGTTAATGTTCTGAATGTCTTGATGCTCAAAAAAAACACCTCCACACCTGAATGAATCGGTAGTTCATACCCATTTTTTCAAGCGGAGGTGTTTTTATTTGTCTCATTTGTTAGTCAGTCAGACTAAACTGGAATGGCCTCATAAGCCAACTTCATGATTATATCTTTATGTTGAGGATATTTAGACAAAAGTTCATCTTGTGTAAATAACTCAAAGTCCCTAAATTCAAACCCAGGCGAAACCATGCACCCTACTAAGGAGAATGTATTTTCATCCATAACGGAGGATCCAAAGATCGAGTTTTTGGGAACTAACACTTGCGGAGACTCCCCCTTGTCCAAGTTTAGCCCTAGTTTATGCTCTATATAAGCCCCATGTTCATCAATAACATGAACTGTTAATGGACTTCCTGCATGATAATACCATAATTCATCGGACTTCAGACGATGGAAATGTGAGATATCATTAGAACCTAAGAGAAAGTAGATACTTGTATACAACTTTCTTTTCCCTTCAAATTCTACGGTTAATTCCTGATCTGAAGTTTGTTCCTCAGATTCAAATGTTCTTTTATAATATCCACCCTCTGGATGTGCATCCAGTCCTAGTTTGGATATATAGTACTTTGCGTCATGCTCTTTCATAGCATTATGCCTCCCCATAGATGTGTTTATTACGGCAATAATTAAAGCCAGTTTACCACGAATATCCGTTAACACCTATTTTGCGTCTATAGAATTCTTTTAATCAGCAATCCCGATCGATGAGCAATTGTATGTTGAATCCCCTAATGCCTTCACGATAAAATCTGCTACATTAGCACGTGAAATCGTTTTTGACTTATCAGGTACGCTTGTAGCAGATTCCCTATACTGTCCTGTCAAAGGTTTATTCGTCAACCCCATGGGCCTGGCAATGGTATAGTTCAGTTTATTTGCCACAATATAATTAACGGCGCCTTGATGATCTATCAGCGCATTCTTTAGCATTTTCATGACTAAATTCCCACTAATACCCGGAATTTCATTATGAATGCCTGCAGAAGCTGTATAGACGATTCGATTGATTGTATGGTCCATCATTCCATCTACTATATTTTTGGTCATCTCTGCTAGCTCCGTAGATTTTTTCATACCTTGACTAGAGCCTAAACAGGATACAACTGCGTCATGTCCTGCAATGGCTTGGGTAACCTCTACTCTATTGAAGCCATCACCTTGGATAATATGTAGTTGCTCATGTTTCACTTGTAATTTTGAAGGTGTACGTACAAATGCGGTCACCTCAAAACCCCTTTCTAACGCCTGCTTTACCACACATTGACCTACCCCACCTGTTGCACCAAAAACAATAATTTTGATACTACCACTCCGTTCATTTTGTAGAGTAAGTATAACGTAGGGCAATAGATTGTTATACTCTTAGCCCTATGTTTATTATATATAAATTGGTTTAAGTACGTTCTATAATTTATGAGAACGGTTTCTTAAAGAAAGATAAAATTTGTAAGGGGGATTAAATTGAGAAAAATCGGACTATTTTCCGTCATCTTTGTACTTGTAAATGTACTGGTGTTATCCGGCTGTGGGACAGGATCTAATAATACAGCTAATACTCCAAATTCATCAAATTCATCAAATTCTGAAGCGGGTAGCGAGCTGGAATGGGATTCTGCTGCGAAGGAATATGTAATGGAAGCGGAAGTTGCTTCGGGTGAACAAGCATTGAAGATTTGGGTCGAATATGAGGATTATGCCAAAGCACTCATTGCGGCATTCAAAGTCAAATATCCAGAAGTTAAAGTTGAATATGAAATTGTTCCAAAAGTTGAAAGTGTGGAACGCATGGGATTGGATGGAGAAGCCGGTAAAGGCGCTGACGTCTTCATGTTGAGTTACGATAAGCTCGGAATGGCTATCGATAATGCAACTGCCGCACCCCTTGGTCAGTATAGTGAATCGCTAAAAGACAGAGTGCCAGCTACCTTTATTGAGGTAGTAAGTAACGAAGATCAAATGTTCGGCGTTCCGATCTCGACCGAATCGATAGCACTCTTTTATAACAAGACATTATTGAAGAAACTTACAGGAAGCGACCAACCTGCGGCAACATGGGAAGAGATCGCAGAGCTTGCTAAGGGATATAACAACAACGCTACAAACCAATGGACGATCCGTTTCCTAACAGGCCAATTGTATTATTCTTACCCTGTGTTATCTTCCTTGGGTTGGCATCTTTTTGAAGACAGTGATTTGTCTAAACCAAACTTTACATCGGCAGAGCTTACGAAAGGTTTGGAATATTACAAATCCCTACGAGACATCTGGAATGTTAACTCTGCAGACGCAACCTATGACTCGATCGAAAATGAGTTTATCAAAGGTAAAACACCTTATATAATTACAGGCCCATGGGTATTCAAGGATTTCGATACGGCTGCACAGGAAGTCGGCTTTGAATACGGCGTGGCGAAACTACCTAAAGTAGCTTCGGGTGAGGTAGCCTCGTCCTTAACAGGTATTACGGTAGCTGCTGTATCCGGATATTCGAAGTACCCAGCCGCAGCACGGGTATTCGCTAATTTCATGGCATCCAATGAAGGCGCAGCTGCACTGCACCAATCGATCGGAGCGATTCCGGCACTTAAGAGTGACCAGATTCAAAACGTAGAAGGTATCGATGGGAACGATCATATCGCGGGTATTATCGCTCAATCTGAAAATGCCGATTTAACTCCGCAACTTCCAGAGTATCTCTATACTGCAGGCAATGCACTTATTGTAAATGTATGGGACAACCTGCTGTCAGTTGAAGAGGCGCAAGCGAAGGCAGAGAAAGAATACGCAGATTTGAAGGGTTTAGGTAACTAACCTAAATGCCTGAAACTGTGCAGAGATAAAGGTGAGAGAAATGAAAGATTCGCAAATCAAACAAACACCAAATTGGTTAGTTGGATTGTTGTCCGCCATTATTTGGGGCTCTGGACAAGTATTGAATAGGCAGTACTTAAAGGGGCTTCTCTTCTTTCTTATAGGAACGGGGAGTATTACAGCAGAAATTGTAACTGGCAACTACCTGAATATGAGTGGCGGTTATAGCCTTCGCATGAATGGCGGCTTTTTCTTAAAGGGAATATGGGGATTAATCACGTTAGGTACGCAACCGAGGAAGATGGGGCTGACCGGTCTTACCGCGGGCGATCATTCCATTGTACTGATGGCGAATGGGATTATCTCTTTGTTAATTATCCTTATTCTATTGTTCCTCTACGTATGGAATATAAAAGATGCAGCTAAAAGTAGAAGCGCAATTAATGAAACAGGTAAATGGGAAAGTTCGCTGCAGTATTTCCAAAAAATATGGGGTTCGATGTATGCGTATATCGTGCTATCCCCCAGTGCGGTGTTGTTGTTATTTATAAGTGTACTGCCGATTGTATTTGGTGTAATGATCGCATTCACCGATTATAGTCGTAATAATACTCCGCCTACCAAACTTGTGCATTGGGTCGGGCTGGACAACTTTATAACGGTGACGCAAGTGTTCTCATGGATGCATACATTTCTAGGTGTCTTGGCTTGGACCTTCGTATGGGCAATCGTTGCTACAGTAACGACCTACTTCTTTGGATTCTTCCAAGCCGTTCTTCTAAATGACTCCGCCGTGAAATTTAAAAGGTTTTGGCGCAGTATCTACATTTTGCCATGGGCAGTACCAGCCATGATCTCTGCGCTCGTGTTCAAGTCGATGTTTAACGGGCAGTTTGGTCCAGTCAGTCAATTTCTGCTTGATATCGGCCTTACGTCTGAAAGGATTAACTGGTTCACAGATCCCAATCATACAACGCTTGCACGGATATTGGCGTTGTTGGTCAATTTGTGGCTTGGCTTTCCCTACTTCATGGCACTTATCGGGGGTACGCTCACAAATGTCTCGGAGAGTCTTTATGAAGCAGCCCGCATAGATGGAGCTAGTTCTGGGCAGATGTTCTGGAGAATCACATTACCTATTGTATACAAAGCAACGGCACCTCTGTTGATGTTGTCCTTTGTTAGCAATTTTAATAACTTCGGCGTCATCTACTTCCTAACGGAAGGTGGACCAGCTAATCCGAATTATAATTTTGCAGGTAATACTGATTTATTGATTACTTGGTTGTACAAGTTAACTCTCGATAACCGACTTTACAATATGGGAGCAGTCATGTCCATCATCGTCTTCCTGATCGTTGCTAGTTTCTCGCTACTAAATCTACGGAAATCGAAATCGTTTGAGGAGCTTTAAGCTATGAATCGTAAGCGTAAAAACGTTGCAGGAGTATTCAAAACAGTCCTGATCTACATGGAATTGATTGTTGTGGCGCTTGTCGTTATCTACCCTTTGGTTTGGATTGTAGGTTCTTCCTTCGGTAGTTCGAAGGGACTCGCTAATGCTTCTGCCATACCACACAATCCCACCTTGCAGAACTATAAGGATCTTTTTCAGAACACGAATTTTCCAATATGGTATATGAACACGCTCAAAGTTGCCCTGAGTAACATGGTGTTTGGTGTCCTTCTCTCGACTTTAGGAGCATACGCGTTTTCAAGATTCAAATTTAAAGGAAAAAAAGTCAGTCTGTTGACGATTCTAGTTCTGCAAATGTTCCCAGCCTTCTTAACAGCAATTGCTGTGTATATGCTGTTTCTGAACTTTGGCCTGCTGGACAGCTTAGTCGGTCTAGTCGTTGTGGGTATCGCTGCTCAATTGCCCTATAACATATGGCTACTTAAAGGATATCTCGACAATATTTCACCGAGTTTTGATGAGGCGGCCTTAATCGACGGTGCCTCACGTACACAAATTTTCACGAAAATTATTATACCGTTAGCGTCACCCATGTTGACTTTTGTAGCTGTATTACAATTTGCTGCACCATGGATGGATTTTATATTGCCAAGGTTGCTTATTTCTAGCGAAGAGAAGAAGACGGTTGCCATTGGCCTGTATTCGATGATTATCGATCAGACCAGGAATGAGTTCACGTTGTTTGCATCAGGATCAGTGTTGGTAGCTATTCCAATCGCGGTTCTATATATTGTGCTTCAGAAATATTTGATTAACGGGTTGTCGGCTGGTGGAGACAAAGGATAGGAAGGATAGATAGAGATGAGCCATACTTTTATGAAAGGCGTAGATATTTCTATGCTGACTGAAGTGGAAACCTTAGGGGGAGAATACTTCCTCGACAATGAGAAAAAGGATCTATTTGAAATATTACGTATCAAAGAGTTGAATGCAGTCCGGCTGCGATTATGGTTGAATCCTTATGATGAAGAAGGCGAGCCTTATTTGGGCGGAACTAATGATTTGGAGACAACGATTGAGTTAGCTAAAAGAGCTAAAGAACAAGGACTTCAGTTTATGCTTAACATCCATTACAGCGATTTTTGGACGGATCCGAAAAAGCAGTCGAAGCCAAAGGCGTGGCAATCCTTTTCCGGTGAACAATTGGAGGAGAAAGTTTACCTTTACACCAAAGAGGTTCTAGACGTATGCAGAGCTTGTGACGTTCTTCCGGATATCGTGCAGGTTGGGAATGAGACCACGAACGGTATGTTGTGGCCTGATGGTAAGACACCTAAGTATCTTTTTGAAGAGAAAAAGTTCGAAGCCGTGGATGACGAAGAGTGGAAATTATCCTATGATCGATTGGCTGGTCTGTTAAAGGCAGGAGTTCGGGCGGTAAGAGAAGCGGGCTCGATGAGAATCATCTTGCATCTTGATGCAGGGGGTTCTAACATTCTGTACCGAACTTGGTTCGATGAGATGAGTGCGAGAGATGTTGATTACGACATCATAGGATTATCTTATTATCCGATTTGGCATGGAACCTTAGAAGAGCTGCGATTCAATATGGAAGATATAAGTGTTCGTTATGACAAAGAGGTGCTTGTCGTAGAGACCGCTTACGGATTTACGTCAGAAAGTCCGTCAGGACATGATATTTTTACAGAGTATCTATCTAATCAAGCCGGGTATCCAGCTACAGTAGAAGGTCAAGCGCAATTTCTGCATGATTTGATGACGACGGTGCAGCAGGTCCCTAATAATAAGGGACTCGGAATCGTCTATTGGGAGCCCGCATGGTTGCCTGTGGAAGGGTCAAGCTGGGCGAGCTATGCCGGTATGAACTACGGGAATGATATCGCTACGATGGGGAATCATTGGGCCAACCAAGGATTATTCGACTTCAAAGGAAATGCGCTGGACTCCCTAAATGTATTCCGAAAATTTTGAGCATGGTATAATTGTCGGCAAGTAGTGGGAATTATCCATAACTAGACTGGTTGCTAACAGGTGGGATGATCCATGAGATGGAGCAATGAGAACATCAGATGCGTATTTAATTCATTAGAGCGTTCGCTTCCGCTGTATGTCGAAACGATCGGTTACAGTGCATGGGAACGCATATTCAATCGACCGGATGGATATCCCTATTATCACTGGCTTCACACGCTAGAAGGGGAGGGAATCTTTGAGTTTTCAGGATCAAGGGTCTCGCTAACTGCAGGCAAGGGAGTATTGATAACGCCTTTTACCCCTCATTTCTATTATCCTGTATCCGATCGTTGGTCGACTGCTTACATTACATTTGGTGGTGTGGCTGTAGCTGCGATATTGGATTCAATAGGAATGAACCAATCGGCTATTTATACCGAGTCGGATCAGTTTAGCTTCACGAATGTCATTGGGGAGATGATTCATAAGGTCGATCGGGATGCCGAATTCTCTGGATTGGAGTCGTCTACAGAGTTGTATCACTTTCTGATGCTACTGAAAAAATTTGGCATGCCAAATGATCAGCCCTCATTGTCCCAGTATTATGATAAGCTGCGTCCCGTTGTACAATGGATGGAGGAAAATTGTTCTGCCAACGTCGGGCTACCGGAAATTGTAGGACAAGCTAATATGAGTGTTTCTTATTTGAATGAGCTGTTCCGCGATGCATTCGGCATGAGCCCCTATTCTTTTTTGATTCAACTTCGAATTCGGGAAGCCAAAAAAATTATGGTGACGAATCCCGGCATGGCGCTTAAAGAGGTGTCTCTATTAGCAGGTTACAATGACGTTAGCCATTTCGTTGCCACCTTTCGAAAGAAAGAGGGAATTACCCCAGCCAAGTATAGGGAACTGCATCTTGCTGCCCAAGCGAGTGATGCTCTATAAAGTGGATCTAAAACCAACTCCGTTAATGGAGTTGGTTTTTTGTGCAATGATCGAATTCGTAATTAATACTATAATGTTGGATATTATTGAATAGTTTTCGCTAAATATATATACATAGTTGAACAATTGATATGCAGTATGCCACAATAAGTTGGTGGATTTTCGCTGAGAAGGAGTGCATAGCAATTAAGAATATTGGTATTGATGTTGGCGGTACGCTAATCAAAGTTGCGAGTATGGAGAATGATGTTCTGAGTTTTAACAAATTCCCTGTCGCCCAAATAGAAAACGTCGCTATAGAGATGAATAAGTTGGATGATGCAAAGATATGTCTTACCGGTGGTAAGGCTGAATTATTTGAATCATTTATGATACGAAAACCATTACATATTGTTGAGTTTGAGGCAACTTGTCGCGGAGTACAGTATCTTCTTAATAAATATGATTCGAAGCAGCAAGAATATATAGTAACCAATGTGGGGACGGGGACTTCGATTCATCATGTTGGAAAAACTAAGCATGAACGTATCGGAGGAACGGGGGTTGGTGGTGGTACATTATTAGGTTTAGCTCGTCTGTTGACTGGTTTAACCGATTATGAAGACATCGTCAAACTAGCGTCCAAAGGAGAACGGGATCGAATCGATTTGAAAGTGAGTCATATTTATGAGGATGCAGAGCCTCCAATTCCAGGAGATCTGACGGCAAGTAATTTTGGCAGAATGCTAAAGTTACCTTCTACGGATGAGCTTACACATGAAGAGCTTTTGGCCTCGGTAGTAGGGCTTGTAGGGGAAACCGTAGCAACGACTAGTGTTCTTGCGGCTCAAAATTGTGGCGTCTCATCTGTTGTTTTTATTGGATCCACGTTTATAGACAATGAGTTACTTAGCGAGACTGTGCAAAGATATACTCTGCTTAGAGGAGCTTCACCCGTATTTGTTAAGAATGGTGAATATTCTGGAGCTATCGGTGCCTTACTCTATGGAGCTAGATCTTAGCTTCTATTTAAACGCAAAAAGGAGAGGGACTGATCACCCCTCTTCTTTTTTTGTGAACCAAATAAAGGGAACTTATTCCTAAATAAAGCGTTTGATACTATATCCATAACAATTAAGGAGGGCTTCCATGAATGGATTATTTGGGTTCATTCTGCTTGTCATAGGAATCTTAGGGGTCGCATCACCTTACTCAGCCTGGTATTTATCTATTGGTTGGAAAATTAAAGATGCGGAACCGAGCGACGCAGCACTCGCTATGCATCGAACCGTAGGCGTCATAGCCTCACTTGCTGGATTTATTCTAATCGTTTCGAGCTGTGCCTCTATGTTTACAGGTGGTTCGGATGCTAAATGGGAGAAGAAATTCCAGCAACGGCTGGAGACCGGAGTAGTGTCAGAAATCTCATTTGGCATGATCGATAAACTAAGTTTGACGGTTGAAGAGAGGAACGAGGTCGTGGAACTGATCAAGGAAGCGCGATTGGAGCCATTCGATACAGGGAGTATATACGGGGCTTCCGGTTCAGGGTCTATTTCCTTTGAGGATGGGTATCAAGTCGAGCTGGTTCTGTTCGGTAACTCCCATGGTATTGAGCTCCATCCTAATGAGACTGAGAATGCCTTCAGGATAGAGAGCAACGAGCTAGAAAGTTGGATTCGAACCCACGTTCTGAATCGTGAATGAAAGCTCATCTGAGCAGCTCCTTGAATTGGCCGGCAATTTGAACAGCGGCATCCAGCGATTCTGCATATAATAGAGAAGGTATGTTGCCGAGGCAGCATACCTTTTTATTTTTTTTGATGAGGCAATTGAACGTTTAGGTTAGGCTATTCGTATAATAGTTGTTCAACTAGAAAAATCGGATGAAGAAGATGATAGGACGCTATTCCAAGCGTTTTATATAAGCTAATGAAGAGGTGATGGAAGATGCTCACAATAAAACATTTTTCCAAACGGTATAAGGGTGGTAAGAAGGCGGTAGACGACTTGAATTTAGTGGTCGAGCGTGGTGATATTTATGGCTTTATCGGACATAACGGAGCAGGCAAAACAACGACCATTCGGTCGGTGGTGGGTGTGCTTGATTTTGAAGAAGGAGATATTGAAATTGATGGTATCTCGATTAAAAAGGATCCGGTAGCCTGTAAAGCCATTACTGCGTATATTCCTGATAACCCGGATCTATACGATCATCTTACCGGCATCCAGTACTTGAATTTCATAGGAGATCTCTTCAAAGTATCCAAAGCCGATCGTGAGGCACTAATTAAAAAATACAGTGATGACTTTCAGCTTACAGCCAGTCTAGGTGATATGATCTCTGCGTATTCCCATGGTATGAAGCAGAAGCTCGCTATCATCTCTGCGCTGATCCATAAACCTAAGCTGTTAGTGCTGGATGAGCCCTTTGTTGGACTTGACCCTAAGGCTGCTCACACGTTAAAGACGATCATGGCGGATCTCTGCCGCAATGGTAGTGCAATCTTCTTCTCGACTCATGTACTGGACGTGGCAGAAAAGCTTTGTAACAAAATTGCGATTATTAAAGCGGGTAAATTAATAACCCATGGCAGGACAGAAGATGTTAAGGGTGACAACAGTCTTGAAGATGTATTCCTGGAGTTGATAGCCAATGATTAATATATGGAGATTGACGAAGCTCCAGTTGCTATCTTCCTTTGGCTTGAATAAAGCACTGCATGCTCGTGATGTGAAGGAAAGACGCAAGTTACTTCTGCTGAGTATCAGTATTCTGATTGGTGTGGGCATGATTGCAGTGGTTTCATTTGGATACAGCTATGCGATGGCGATGACCTTTGAATCAATAGGTCGGATGGATCTGCTACTTGCTATTATGATGGCTGTAACCTCCCTGATCGGACTCTTCACAACGATCTATAAGGCAAGCGGTGTATTATTCGGTTTTAAAGATTACGATTTGGTTATGTCATTGCCTATCAAAACGAGCCATGTTGTTGCGAGTCGTGTGCTTCAGCTCTATGTGCTGAATTTATTTTTTACTTTGATGGTGATGGTGCCAGCTGGGGTGGTTTATGCGATCAAAGTAAATCCTGGTTCGTTTTATTATCTGTTTTTTCTGATGACACTCTTATTTATTCCGTTAGTACCGATCATTGCTGCAACTATTGTTGGCGCACTAATCAGCTGGATCTCCTCACGATTTAAGGCGAGTCGGATGATCAATATCCTATTAAACTTTGCACTTGTTATTGCCATTATGGCGAGCTCGTTTCGTGTGGATGGTAATGAGCAAGAATTTGCTGATATGAGTACGGGGCTGGCGGGTATGATATTTAAGCTGTATCCTCTTACATCCATGTATATAGATGCCGTTTGCTCCTATCAGGTTGGCTCATTTGTCTTATTTATAGCGATATCCCTACTTTCATTTATGTTGTTTTGCACAGTACTGGCTACAAAATATAAAGCCATTCATACAGGGTTAATGGCTTCTCATACGAGCAGCAACTATCAGATGAAGTCGCTATCAATAGGGTCGCCATTTCGCGCGCTTTATAAGAAGGAGCTGCGTCGATATTTTAGTTCTTCCTTATATATACTGAATACAAGCATCGGCATGATACTTTTACTTGCGATGTCGATTTCCTTGCTATTCATAGATGCCGATGAGCTTGGACAATTGACTAACATACCGCAGCTTTCTACTTATTTGAACATACTGGCACCACTAGTCGTATCCATGTTTGTCGCTATAAGCTGTACAACGTCAAGCTCCATTTCTCTTGAAGGTAAGAATATATGGATTTTAAAGAGCTCACCTGTACCGAAACAAACGATACTACTTAGCAAAGTTGCGGTGAACCTTACCGTTACCCTACCTATCTTGGTTGTCAGCTGTGTGCTGCTGATGATATCCTTGCACACGGGATGGATGGAAAGCTTGCTATTGCTTGTGATCCCTGTGATTTATGCTTGTTTCTCCGCAATAATGGGTGTGCTGGTCAACTTAAAACTTCCTAAGCTGGAGTGGACAAGCGAAGTTACCGTTATCAAACAAAGCGCAGCGGTTATTGTAGCTCTATTTATAGGTATCATCAGCATAGTGATTCTGTTGGGTCTATCCCTTCTTTTGTCCAATATAAATGGGAATCTTATTTTGTTAGGCATTGGACTTATTATGATAGTGGTCTGTAACGTGATGTACCGATACATCGGGGCAAAAGGGGAGCGGTTGTTTCAGGCTCTTTAAGCATTTAGTTGTGCGATAAGTTAATTTTTCAATTTTGGTTTATTATCCTCTGCGGTATCAAGCGTATCACCTTCATGTTACCCTGTATTGAGGGTACCGGTGCTCAACCCTTAAGATGAAATCATAGAAACTCGTCCAGTGCATACTCAGCATAGGACGAGTTTTTTGCGATTTTAAGGCTAACAATTAAATATTTACAGGTTCGCCGATGTTTAACTGACCCCGACCTAACCGTTATCACTATTACGACTTATTTCTGTGCATATTGCCATTTATAAGCCGAATCGTACCATAAGTAAGTGATGAAGTGGATCATGTTGTTACATGCAATAGTGAGTGGTAAAGTTATTACAACCAGGTGAAACACAGGAAAGAGTTAATAATAATTGAGGAGTAGAGTGATGAATTTTAACAAAGAACATCTTTTTTGGCAGAACCCAATAAGTAGTTTTTCGATTACAGATGAAGGGATTGAAATGGTAACCGAGCCGAATACTGATTTTTGGCAACGAACATATTATGGTTTTAGAAATGATAATGCACCTGCATTGCTCATGAAAACGGACGAAAGGTACTTTTCTTTTACCGTAAAAACAGATTTCGATAGCACGCATAGATTTGACCAGTGTGGGGTAATTATCTACCAGGACAGTGACAATTGGTTCAAAGCATCGATTGAATATGAAAATGATGAATATCAAAGGCTTGGTAGTGTCGTTACAAATCACGGATATTCGGATTGGGCAACAACAGATGTTGATGCCACAATTAAAACCATGTACTACAGATTAAGTCGACGTGAGAGTGATTTCTGTATTGAAAACTCTTTGGATGGGATTACATTCAAACAAATGCGTATTTTTCATTTGTTTGAGGGGAATAGACAAATAAATTTTGGTTTATACGCTTGTAGCCCAGAAGACTCCTCGTTTAAAGCGGTTTTTACAGAAATAGAAATAACAGATTGCAAGTGGCTTAAACATCAATAAGGTGAAGAAACCAAATAACCGACCTGAAGGGTTCCTCGAAAGAAACCACGCAGGTAGGATTTGACTTGGCACAGTCTGCGTCATCTCTTACGTTGTTGGCATCCCTAGTGGAGTAGCCGCTTCTGCAACTGTGACCGATGACACTGCGCTCAGTTCCCCATTTTGAGTACGAGCTGTAACAAACGTATTACCTTACCGATCGCCGAGACAGGTCCATTCTCGTCTACCGCTGCAACATTAGGCTTGCTGGATGTCCACAACACTTTTTTATTCGTCGCATCCGCTGGGGAAGATGCTCGACCAAAGCTCAACGTCCCTTCAATTAAACCCGATTGTTACGAATGATGCAGCATATATCTACAGTAATATTTTTGCTGTATTATCTCTGCTGATCATTGCTGTTGTCGTGCTGTATCGTTATCAGTTTAGAACTAGTACCTCTATGTCTAAAAAGAATGCCAAAGATATGTAAGCACGCTACTTGGTTATCACGAATGGCTCTAAGCCGGAGGATTTCCTCCGCCTTGAGGCATTTTAATAGCGATAGCCAGAGTGAATATCGAAGACCCTAGGTATAACCTTGGGTCTTATTGCGCGCGAACATAGAGTCTTCGGGGGTTAACCGAAAGAGGTGAAGACGCTCTGTTCGACGATTTCCTGGACTTCTTCCTTGTACGCGGCATATTGCTCAGCGGAAATGCTGCCGCTGCGAAGGCGGTTATCTAGTTGCTCTATAAGTTGTGTCGTTTGCAGTTGGATGACTTTCGCGATGTCTCCACCTTGATCCGTCGTAATGTCATATAGGGAATTACCTTCATATAAGGATTCATACAGCTCCTCGTCGGACGATTGATTGAGTGCTTCCAGCAAATCATCTTTCTCCGAAACACCAGTGTAGGACCACTTCGCTACGGGACTTGCGCTTGCAATGGAGTCGGCTAATGCGCTATTTCCGAAGGTTATAACTACAATCATCGTTCCGGCAATGATTACTCGTTTTATGTTCATAGTTAAATTCCTCTTTTCCATGGTTATTGGTGTTAATCATATGATTAAGAGATGTAAGAGTTTCAGCCTAGTGTTATTGTAACCAGCAAATCTGAGTGGAACCTTAATTGTTCTTTAAGATTATGTAAAGATTGGGAGAGTGTCCTCTCTTATCTTGGATAAAGTATATGCTTAATTATCAAAATGGAAGCGAAGTACGTTTGACAACGTTCGTAGTATTCTGCTAACTTATATGTGTAACGTTACACATATAGAGAGTAGGTGTTGGTTATCACGATAAGAGATAATTATTCGGTCCAATTCATAGAGAAGCAACTGGCCGCACTGGTAAAGTGTGCTTGGGATGATAGTCCTCTTTCTGCGCACGATATCATCGGTCGTACAGTAGTTTCACTTGTTTCCTCCGGTTCGGAACGTGGGGCATACATGGATTACTTTGGAGGGACAGCATATCCGGTGGAAACCGGCTACGCTGCGGCAATGGAAGTGCAGGAGATCGGCGCCGCGGTAACGAACGTCAATGTAGGAGATATCGTGTTTGCTATGGTTCCCCATCGTGCTTATAACCGAGTGAAAGATGACGAAATCATACATATCCCAGCAGGGATGCTTCCGGAGCATGCAGTGATTGGCCGTTTTCCAGCCGTATCAATGACGTCTATGATTCATACACGAATTCGTCCGACCGAAGTGGTTCTCGTGACAGGATTGGGTGTTGTTGGACTTATGTGTGCTCAGGTCATGCAGCATTGTGGTTACAAGGTTTATGCGTTCGATCCCAACTTGAGTCGTAGAGAAGTTGCACAATCCTGTGGACTGCGGCATGTATACGGTTCCCTTGACGATGTGCCTGAAGTAAAAGGAGTTGCTGGACTAGCAATGGAATGCTCCGGACGGGAAAATGCGGTCTATTCCTTGATGGCAAATCTTCGAAAATGCGGAGAGCTCTATCTAATAGGCGTACCATGGTTTCGTTCTACGGATACTTTTGCGCAAGAGCTGTTATTGAATATTTTCTACGGGTACATTCATGTGTATTCTGGTTGGGAGTGGTCCTCGCCGGGTAATTCCACGGACTTCGATCCAAACAGTAATCATAATAGTATGGTGAGAGCCATGGAATGGATTCGGGATGGCTTGATCAAGGTTGAAGGAATTTATGAAGTCGTGTCCCCATCTGAATGTGCCGGGGTGTATGAGAGTATAGCGTGCGGGACTTTGCAGAAAACATGTGTCTTATTCGATTGGAGATTGTAACGGGTAAGAGACCCATTGGATGCTACACAATGCTACACAATGCTACACTCAAGGGAAGATTAATTGCATAGAGTATAGAACAAATATCATAATAAGATTATGTTGAGAAATGAGAATGGAGGTATAGGAATGGCAACGATTAAAGATGTAGCAGAGAGAGTAGGAGTATCCGTTACTCTAGTATCCCGAACACTGAATAATCAAAAAGGAGTTAAACCGGAATCCAGAGCGAAAATCCTTCAAGCTATGCGCGATCTAAATTACGTACCTAACGAGTTGGCGCGTTCTCTTGTACTCCAAAGGACGAATACGATTGGTATCGTTCTAGACTACCTTAGCTCTCCCTCTGCCAGTAAGCTGATTAAGGGATTAGAGAAAGGCGTAGATGAGTTTGATAAAGAGGGCGTATACAATATTATTTATTGCAGCGCGAGTGGAGATTTTCAGAAGAAGCAGAGGCATGTTGCATTCCTAACAAAGGGGAGAGCTGACGGGGTCCTAATCTATGGAAGCCTTGTTACTGATGATGAGATTATCATGAATTTATCCCAATCTAATTTTCCTACCACACTGATTGAGAACGATTTGGATTCGGTTAATGCGAATAAAGTCGTGATGGACAATGTAGATGGTGCCTATAGGGCAACGCAGTATCTAATAGGGCTTGGACATCGCAGGATTGCCCATGTGACAGGGAATATTAACCTTAAGATAACATTAGAACGGCTTAATGGTTACATGAGAGCGTTACAGGATGCTCAGATTCCCATTGATCCGACATTAATTATTTACCCCGATTTCAGCGTCCCTCAAGGCGGAGATACGCATGACGTATGGAGTATCGAAACCTATATAAGGTGCGGCTATGAGAGTGGTAATAAACTGATGGATCACCCAGATCGGCCGACAGCGATCTTCTTCGCGACGGATATCTCTGCCTTTGGAGCCATGAAGGCGCTTGAGGAGAGAGGGCTCTCTGTACCCGATGATGTATCTATTTTTGGTTACGATGATGAGCGTCCGGCTGATTTCGGTTTTCAATTCGAACCTATCAGCACAGTCAAGCAGCCGCTTGAACTTGCAGGATATACGGGAATTAAGCAAGTGATCAGCAGCTTGCAAGACTTGAATGCGCCGAAGGAAAGAATTGTACTGAAGACAGATCTAATCATTCGTAATAGTTGTAAAGAGAAAGTGTAATATCCTGATGGTTGAACTTCAATTATCGGCAAAGTGGCTTAACACATCTGCATATTTCTAGATATCTTTCACATATAGATCAGCTATAATCGACAGCCACTTGCCGGCGTTCCCCGTCCAGACTTCTTTGTAGGTAGCGTTATTGAATTGAGGCCAGTAGGGCTCATCTTCATTACCGAACGTTTGAATCCCTACCGGAATTTCACCCGTCATTTCACCGCTCATAACAGAGTATTGCTGCGCATAACGATAGCCTTCACCATACATCAGTGATTGGCCAAACGGATTTTTGCCCACAATCCACTGCAACTGTCCTTCGGCGATCTCCTTTAAATTACGGTCCTTCAAATAGGCAGCGGCTAATGAAGCGGCCTTCCCAGTAGATAAGATCACAGCATTGTTGCCTCTAAAGGAAAACCATACGGGGAACTTCCGCAGATAATAGGAGTCATTCAATTTGACGCCGTGTTTCAACTGGTCCTGATAGTCCTCTTGTGCACGGTGATCCGTCAGAAGATGCTGATAATGAAAGCTTTTCTCGTCTAAATGCTCTTTGATATGATACACACCACTCGATATCATTGGATAAGGCAACGTATAGGTCGATAGATCTTTCAGATATTGTCCGTAAGCTTGGATGGACTGTAGCCAGCCCTCCGCTTGTGGATGATTATTTTGCGTTTCGTGAATGGCGATAAGGGCATGCATGTACAAATGCTCCCGGGCTTGATGGTTAAAATGTTGTAGTACCTGTTTATTTGGGTCGCGATAGAAAAACCCAGATAATGTGGAGCTATTATCAAGGATAATGCCCTCTAGTTCTTGGCAATCTTGGACGTATGCGATAAACTCTGCAGCTTTAAGAGCGTACCATTCATCCTTTGTTATACGGTATAGCATCGATGCTGCCCAAGAAGCTGTCGCCATATATAGACTTTCCGAAGTTTGATATGTATGCTCCCAGAAGATGGGCTTCTGGTCAAAGCCATGTTGCTCAAATTCCGCTATCGCAAATTGAAAATCTTCCTTTGCAATTTGAACCAAGCGGTTGGATAGGGCATCGTTCGTTGTTATCAGCTGGCTACTAATGTAGGCCTCAATTCCCGCACAATAGAAATTCTCGTAAGCTTGATTATGAACGCGGGCTTCTGCATCGTCCATATTGCCGATCCGCCCATCTGTCCAACGGGTAATGCCGGCGCTTGTCGCTCGGTATCCATCGCCGAAGCGTGTCTTAAGTATGAAATCTAAGCCCCATTCGCCTTCTTCTAATAGCCTGAGGTAGAGATCTTCGTCGAGTAGCTTCACCTTCTCCGCCATTTCGAAGAGGGAGAGGGTCACTTCGGCTGTTTGAATTAGCTGTTGTGATACATCCCCAGCATCGTGCCAGCCCCCATTGAAGGACAGGGTTGTATCCTCATGAGTTGCGATAATATCGGCGTGACAGCTACCATGAATGCCAGGGACGGGATAACCACACCGCTCGCAGAAAATGAAGTTCAATGCTTTCCAAACGGATGCATGCCAAATATCCACGCTATTCCCTATAGTAAATGGCTCGGAGGTTAATGCCCCAACTTGTAAATAATAGCTACCTTCTTGAGATAGTTCGGAGAAATCCATAATGTAGAATTTGCCTAGATCCGTCTCCATGATATCGATATTGCCGGAGTATGCCATCTTGTTTGTTTCGGCATGCTTTACTTCGAACCGTTGAGCGGGCAATTGTGAGGCAAAGGCCGTTTTGATCCCGGATAAGTTATATCCGCTGTGGGAGAAGATAATATCATTTGGTTTAGGAATCCAGCCTTTTGAGATCTCGAATTCTACTACCCTCTCAAGTTTCACTTTACGTAGGCGTAGCTCTAGCTCATCACCTGTAGTTCGTTCCTTGCCGACCAAGTAGTAGCCGATCGACAGCTCAGTAATCGCATCTCTAGGTAACCCTTCGATTTCCAAGTGTACGGTATTCCACTCGTGGTTGTTCAGATTGATACCATGATAGCCTTCACGATGGTAGATGTCAGGAACGGGGATAATGCCCTCATTTTTGAACCTCAGCATAATATATGGGTTAGGGACACCAGGGAAATTAGGATATACCTCGAGTGTGATCCGGTTGAAATCTTCCCAATTTTCACGGTCAAATGTCTTGACCATACTCGCGGTCCCAAAGTTTACGTAGTCGCCGTCTTCTGGGGCACCTTCTGGCCAGTCTGGCATAAGTGATGGAGAGCTTATCTGAAGCTCCTGATTAGGAAGTGTGAGTAAGTCCCAGGTTCCTGTATTAATCCAGTCGGCACTACCTGGGTGCCTAGAGTCGAATAGATATTTTTCTTCCAGAACGGTATTGTTTTTTTGCTCATGCTCAAGTGAAAACTCCTCGTCCAGCACTAACGGCCGATGAATATAACCCGATTGTTTAATCGCCTCTTTGAACTTGGTGTTCATATCCTTCCAACTCCTCATCGTAATAATTTACTAGTCTCCAAACCAACCAATGCAGCGCCAATAAGTCCACTCTCGGTTTGCGAATGCTTCGGTAATACAAGACCATTGGTTACAAAGCGCATCGTACGTGGATTTAAATAGTGCTTAATTCTGTTCAAAAAGTATGTGTTGTTCGTGACTCCACCACCGAGAATAATCGTGTCTGGATCGCTGACCCGTACCAGATTCATAATCGTTGAAGCAAGAGCCGCAGCAGCATCTTCAGTAACTTTCGAACAGAGCTCATCTCCGGATTCAGCCCCGTCAAATATGGCATAGGCTGATATGCGCTCGCCCTCTTCAATGTTCAAAGAGGTGGAGGGGTATTCGTCTTTCAAGGCAATGATCCGCTCATGTAATCCTAGACCCGATGCTAACCGCTCTACGCACCCCGTCCGACCGCATCCGCATAACACATCGCTATCCATCGCAACGACTGTATGTCCAATTTCACCAGCATTGAAATGTGAGCCTGTAATGTATTCTTTGTTAACAACGAAGCCAGCTGCAATGCCTGTACCGACATTCAAATATAGAAAATTATTGGATAAAGTTCCCCATCCGAAGTGTTGTTCTGACTTCGTAGCACAGGCTACGTCATTATCGATTCCGCAGGGCAAATGGAATAAAGCTTCGATGATCTGCTTAACATCCGTCTCTTGAGATTTACCGGGTTCAATTTCAAGCCATATTCCATTCTCATGATCTACTCGTCCAACAAGACCAATCCCTATGGCTATTTGCTCCTTAGCTATGAAGGGTACTGTTTTCTTATAATCATGAATTGCATGAATAATATGTTCGAGTGCAATCGCCTGCGTGGTTGTATCGCTGGGATAAGACTTGGTATTTAGGACCTCTCCATCTGGTGTAACCTCTCCCAGCAGTATTTTGGTTCCACCTAGATCTATCGCAAGAATGGATGTAGGAATCTCGTTGTCCACTAGAAAACATCTCCTGACTACTTGGTAACTTTACCATTTTGTGAATGTGTAACGTTTTCGAAACAAGGTTATCAAACAAGAAATTAGCTGTCAACTAAACAAAAGTGGGTTAAAAACATGATTTCACTGCAATTATTGCATCCCAAAAGCTGAAAACCTAGGTGTGACGCTGGAATTCAGCATTATAAGTTGATGTATTTCATAAGAGTTTAGTCCGTATTTGATAGGTTAACGGTGAACGAAATGTGAAAATATGTGTATAAAACATTGACAGAGTAAATATTACCTGATATTTTATGTGTAACGTTACACAAACATTTGACGAAAGTCCACTATTCGGAATCGTTCGTCGCCCAGGGTTAAGTTTGGTTGACACGCAAGAATGAGAAGGAAGAATAGTGAGAAAATTTGAGTTTTAGGCTCTGAGGAGGCAACCATGAAAATTACAATCATGCCGGACGAACAGAAATTTGATACTACAGCAGCTTGGAGAATTATAGCACAAATCATGCAGAAGCCAGATTCCGTCATTGGCTTATCTACCGGACAGACAACTGGTGGGATGCATCGAATCGTGTCAGACATTTATAGGGAGTATCCATTTGATGTTTCGAAAGTGACCTTCTTCAACGTTGATGAATTGACGAATTTGGAAAGAGAGTATTCAGGAAGCTGCTATGCGATGATTTACGATCAATTAGTAAGGCATCTGGGTATTTCTGAAGATAACTTCATCATGCCACCAACATTATCGGATGATTTTGAAAGAGAATCGAAGATTTTTGAGGAGAGACTAGCTGGTCGTGGGGGCGTAGATTTACAAATGCTCGGCATCGGAATGAATGGTCACATTGGAATCAACCAACCCGGCACTCCTTTTGAAAGCGAGACTTGGGTATCCCCGATGGATCCTGACTTTGAAGCCCGTGTCCGTAGAGAAACTAACGTGCCGGACAGCTTAGAGTTAGGTGGACTAACACGCGGTATCAAAAATATAATGCACACACGTAAAATCATCCTGGTTGCCAAAGGCGTGCACAAAGCCAAGATCATCGAACAAGCGCTGCTCGGACCTGTGACAACAGACATCCCAGCTTCGATCATTCAATTGCATCCGAACTGTGAAGTGCTTATGGATGCTGAGGCTGCAGCTAGCGTCAAGCACTTGGTATCAAAATGGGATGGCATTTCATGAAACCCCTATCCGTTGCGTTAGGGTTGTATTCTGTTTATCGGGAGCTGCAGGCTGACATCGAACAAACGCTTTTTCGTGTAAAAGAGCTTGGCTACGAAGGCGTTGAGTTTTATGGCAAGTTTGTACACCCCCCCGAAGTGATTCGGACGCTCTTGGAACGAAATGGTCTTGTGAATTGTGGCTGGCATACCGAGTGGGAGTTATTGCAACCGGATACACTCCCCGCGACGGTTCAATATCACAAGCTTGCAGGTACTCGAAATGTGATCATTCCGGCGCTCGGCGGTCCATGGGAAATTGCCCATATCCAAGAGGAGGACTGCCCGGAGGTTTGGATACAGCACGCTAAGAGGATGAACCAAATAAGTAAACGACTGCAACAACATGGAATGAGACTTGGGTATCACACACATGCACATGAATTCGAGATTCGATACGATGACGGAACTACTCCGTGGGATCTGCTGTGTGAGCATCTGAATAATGACGTCATCCTTGAACTAGATACCGGCAATTGCTTGGAAGCAGGTGTCGATCCAGAGGAAGTGCTTGCAGCAATTCCGGGTCGCTCCTTACTCGTACACGGTAAACCTTATTCCCACCGAAGCGGATTGGAGAGCTTTATCGGAGCGGAAGATGACGATAATAACTGGCCTGAAATTGTGAAGCAATGCCAGATTGCTGGTACGGAGTGGCTTATTGTAGAACATGAGTCTGAAAAGGCATATCCCGGTTTTGAAGGTGCAGAACGTTCTCTGCATGGGATCCAATCCTTTCTGGAGGGATAGTAACGAAATGTATACGACAAATAAGCGGTTAGGCATTCACCACGTTTGCTTGAAAACAATTGATCTGGCCCGAACGGTTGCGTTCTATATAGAAGGTTTGGGAGCTAAGTTCTTGGTCGAGTGGGGCACAGATGGCGGGAATGATCATGCTGTGCTAGTTGATTTAGGTGACGGTGATATTATCGAGATCTTTCAATCTAACGATTCGTTCCCTATGGGCATATGGCAGCACGTGGCGATTCGCACGGAGGATATTGAAGCATCACTACTCAAAGCCGAAGCTGCAGGGGCAACTCGCAGGGGGCAACCGATGGACGCTGACATTACGGCCCATTCAGGGGAGATCGTTCGAATGCGCTTTTGCTTTATTGAGGCTCCAGGTGGAGAAATGATCGAATTTATACAAGATCGGTAATGCGCCGGAAATCAAGGAGGAATGGTTCCCAAATGATAAGAGATCAACTGAAAAACATGAGTTTGGAGCAAAAGGTCGGTCAATTGTTTATGTGTGGGTTTGATGATACGAAGCCCAATGATGCAATTCTAAGCCTGATTAATGATTATCATATTGGCGGCGTCAACTATTTCCGCCGCAATGCTAGTTCACCAGAACAAGTAGCCACTCTATCTGCAGATCTTCAACAAGCATCAGGCATTCCGCTACTTATTTCTATCGATCAAGAGGGCGGTATGGTGGCGGGGATAGAAAAGGGTGTTACCCTCATGCCTGGCAATATGGCGATTGGTGCGACAAGAGATATTGAAGCGGCTCACAAAGCGGCTTTCATCGCAGGCAGAGAACTGCGGGCTATGGGTATCAATATGGACTTTGCACCTTGTCTAGACGTTAATAACAATCCAGATAATCCTGTAATCGGTGTTCGTTCTTACGGGGAGAGTCCGAGTCTAGTTGCTACCATGGGCTGTGCTGCAATCAAAGGGTATCAGGAAGCAGGTGTAACTGCCACCACGAAACACTTTCCTGGACATGGGGACACGAACGCTGACTCCCATCATGAATTACCACTAGTAGGTCATGATCGCAAGCGGTTACATGAGGTGGAATTAGTTCCATTCAAGCAGGCTATTGCTTCTGGAGTAGATGCAGTAATGACGGCGCATGTGATCTTTCCCGCTTATGAGGATCAAGATATTCCGGCAACATTGTCCCATAAGATATTGACGGGTCTGCTTCGGACGGAGTTAGGATTCGAGGGGATCATTACAACCGATTGTTTGGAGATGAACGCCATCCAAAAGGGTATAGGTGTTGGTCTTGGGGCTGTTATGGCAATTGAAGCAGGAGCTGATCTGGTATTGATCAGTCACCAAATCTCGCTTCAAACCGAAGGGATTGAGGCGGTTCTTGCCGCTGTCCGCAGCGGAAGGATCAGTGAAGCACGCATTGAGGAATCGGTGGAACGCTTACTGAAACTGAAACAGAAAAATGGGCTATTCGAGCAAAGTGAGCCCGCAAATACATCAATCATCGCTACGGATGAATCGCTGACATTTGCGAGGTCGCTTAGCGAAGCAAGTATTACGCTCGTTAAGAACGAGGGTACATTCCCATTAAAATCTGACGCAAGAACGTATATTGTATGGCCGAATATGCGTCCAGTCTCAGAAACGGCTGAACCCGAAGGCCAGGAAGTAACGCTCGGTAAAATGCTGACAAGCAGGGTGACTGGGCTCAAAGAACAGGTTATTGACGTTAATCCAAGTGAAGATGAGATAGCGAATGTGTTAGCAGAAAGCATGGATTACGAGCAGGTCGTTGTTGCTACGTATAATGCTAGCTTTTCAACGGGTCAGCAGCGACTCGTGCAGGAGCTCGCAGAAAGAGAAGGTATAGCGCTAATCGTCGCTTCCCTGCGAATTCCGTACGATTTAACAACTTTCCCTAAGGTTAAAACCTATCTAGCCTGCTACGAGAACAAACCGCTCACTATTCAGTCATTAGCCAAAGTGCTCATGGGAGACATTCCTGCTAGAGGTAAGCTTCCTGTTACCGTAGGATCTTATGCAGCCGAGTGACCTAAGCCTAAGCCAGCTATCAACAACTTGAAATAGGGTTACCTCATGCATAGCTTGATCCCTTATGCATCACGCTCATTCCACATCAATACTAGAGAAGTTATGAAAAAACTGGAGGATGCCAAATGGATGGAGAATCAGCAGTCCCAGGAGTACAGGCCAATCGCCCTGACTTGAAAGCAAGGGCTAAGAAATTCGGAAGAAAGTTTGTTAGTCAACGGTATTTGCAGATGATGGTACTGCTTGGAGTAGCATGGATGATCATATTTAACTACATTCCATTGTACGGGATCATTATTGCGTTCAAGGAGTTCAATATTATTCATTCGATCGCTGAAGCGCCTTGGGTTGGATTAAAGCACTTCAAAGAATTTCTGACCGATGAAAACCTACTTTATGTACTAAAAAATACGCTGGGTATGAGCTTTTTTAAGTTACTCATTGGCTTTCCGCTACCGATATTGTTCGCACTCTTTCTTAACGAGCTTCGTAATGTGCGTTTCAAGAGATTTGTACAAACCATCTCGTATTTACCCCACTTTCTGTCGTGGGTCATTTTAGGTGGGATCCTGACGACCTGGCTTGCGGATGTCGGAATCATCAACAATATGCTAATGGCTTTGAATTGGATCGACGAACCGATTAGTTTCTTGGCAGAACCATCTTACTTCTGGACCATCGTCATTACCTCGGATATTTGGAAGGAACTCGGATGGTCTGCGATTATTTATCTAGCCGCCATTTCGAGCGTTTCACCTGAGTTATACGAGGCGGCAACCATCGATGGGGCAAGTCGATTCCAACAGATGTTCCGGGTCACGTTACCTATGATTAAAGGGACTGTCTCAATATTGTTCATTCTGGCGATTAGTGGCATTTTGAACTCCAACTTCGATCAGGTATTCATTTTGAGAAACCAACTTAATGAAACCGCGAGTAATGTCATCGACACCTATGTGTATCAAACGGGGATTACCCAAGGGCGTTTTTCCTATTCAACAGCAGTCGGCCTATTTAAATCAATCATTGCCTTTATTCTTTTGCTCTGCGCCAACTTTGTCACGAAGAAGCTAAACGATACTTCATTATTTTAAAAGGATGATTAGAATGCGAGGGAAACGTAATTTAGGAGATTCACTCTTTGATTGGGGCAATGTGTTGTTAATGGTGTTCATCTGCTTCATCACGCTCTATCCGATATGGTATGTGTTGATCAATTCCTTTAACGACGGCGTCGACGCTATGAGGGGCGGCATTTACTGGTACCCCAGAGTGTTCAGTCTAGAAAGTTACGAGGCTGTTTTCAAAAATAAAGGCCTTATGACATCGATGGGTGTAACGGTTGCAAAAACGGTAATTGGTACCGTTGTACATGTATTGTTTACGGCGATGGTTGCTTATGGGGTATCGCGAAAAGACTTGATCGGGAAAAATATCTACATGCTTATAGGAACGGTTACGATGTTTTTTGGTGGAGGGCTAATCCCATCCTACCTACTAATCCGCGACCTTCATTTATTGGATACTTTTTGGGTTTATATCATTCCAGCGATGTTTAGCTTCTTCGATCTTATTATTTTTCTCACGTTCTTCCGCGATATTCCTGAAGGTATGGAAGAAGCGGCGAAAATTGATGGAGCGAATGATCTGAAAATTTTTTATCGCATTGTTCTTCCTGTGTCTATGCCAGTTATGGCGACAATTGCTATGTTCCACGGGGTCTTTCAGTGGAATGACTACTTCACAGCTGTTATCTACACGAACAACCCTGACCTACAGCCGATTCAAACGTTCTTGTATCGGATCGTCGCATTATCTGGATCGAATCAGATTGCATCTGTAGTACCTGGTAACGTTGTCCGGACCGTAACCTCGCAGTCTGTCAAACTAGCGACAATGGTAATTACGACAGTACCTATCGTCATGGTGTATCCATTCTTGCAGAAGTATTTCGTGAAGGGCTTCATGATCGGTTCAATGAAAGGTTAAATTCCCTCGGCTACAGACTTTGTTTCAATACAAAGATGTACATAAATACACATACGAAAAGGGGTTTTGAAGTTGAGCAAAATGCGTAAAGGTCTGATCGTTGGAATGCTTTTCTGCATGGTATTTGTCTCAGTCGCATGTTCGTCAACTAAGTCTTCAGAAAACACAGGTTCTTCTAATTCAGCTGAGCCTGTAGTACTAGACCCTAACGTACCAGGTTGGAAGTCTGACTTGACTCCGATCACGTTTGATTGGTATGTAAACTTCTCATGGTTCACTAATAAGTGGGGGGAAGACTATACTTCTAAGTACATCACTGAAAAAACCGGCGTTAACGTTAATCTGATCGTTCCAGCTGGGAATGAGAACGAGAAGCTCCAAACGATGATCGCATCTGGTGACTTACCCGACTTCCTCACATTGGGTGTAGATGATGGTGCGGTCCAGAAATTGATTGACGGTGGTTTGGTAGAATCATGGAATGAGCTAGCTGACAAATACGATCCGTATTTTTTCAAGGCATCAGATCCAGACAAAGTAAGATGGTTCACACAGGAAGACGGTAATTTCTACGGTTATCCGAACGCCTCTTCTTCATTAAATGATTTCACGAAATATGGTGTGCAATATACATCGAACCAATCGTTCCTTGTCCGTAAAGATATGTATGAAGCACTTGGTAAACCGGACATGAGAACTCCAGAAGGTTTCCTTAATGCTCTACAGGCGGCGAAAGACATGTATCCAGACGTAGATGGGCAACCGCTCATTCCGTTAACCTTTCACGAATTCTCGGACAATGGTAACTACTCGCTTGAAAACTTTTTGCAGAACTTCTTAGCTATTCCGCAAGAAAAAGACGGGAAGTTGTATGACCGCACTACGGATCCTGAGTATATCAAATGGTTAAAAACATTCCGCAAAGCGAACGAAATGGGCTTGCTCTCTAAAGATATCTTTATCGACAAGCGTCCGCAAGTGGATGAGAAAGTTACGCAAGGTCGTTATTTCTCCATGCTATATCAAGTTTCAGACGTTGGACCGCAAAATGCCGAGGTTTATTTGAGTGACCCGAATAAGGTTTATATTCCGATTGACGGGCCGTCGAACTCTAATTTAGATCAGCCAACACTTGCAGGTCCAAGTATTAACGGATGGACATTCACTCTTATCTCTAAGAATGTAAAAGATAAGAAAAGAGCTATTGAATTTATGACCTACATGATTAGTGAAGAGGGTCAAAAGGACATTGCATTAGGTGTAGAAGGTATAACCTATGAGAATGTTAACGGCAAGGATCAATTCATAGAATCATATTTGAAGGATACTAGTGGCAGCACTAAGTATGGAGCACAACAGGCATTTTGGATGCTTATGGATACGAACATGTGGTTAAACTGGGCACCTCCGACTATTGAACCGTACTTAACCTCTCAGGAATGGTCAAAGGGCAAAACTTATAACTTCTCGGAGTTTAATCAGCTTGATCCTGCAGGTACGTCTGAAGAAGGTATCATAGCGACGAATATTAAACAATTGTGGGGCAAGACGTTGACGAAACTATTACTATCTAAGAATGATGCTGATTTTGATGAAACCTTTAATAAATTTATTAAAGAGCGCGATAAATTAGGATTTGATAAAGTAGTGGCATATCAACAAAAGAAATATGAGGAAAATAGAAAAAAACTCGGAATTGAGTAGTAATACTAACTATGAATAAGGTGGATGTTATATGCTGAAAACGGTTTATGTCGTAAGAGATGATTTTTATCATCCTAAAGAAGTCATCGATCCGGAAATTGCCAAGGTCTTTAATTCAAATGAGTGGAATGTCGTCTTAACCAACCGCTTAAGAGATGTACTAGAAACTGAACAACAAGTAGATTTGACGATGTTATTTACTGTGGGTCGTCCGGACGGGGAAGCAGACATTACGCATGAAGAGCAGAATCGCTTCATAGCCAAAGTTAAAGACGGAATGGGTGCCATGTTCGTTCATGCCGGTTTAGTCTTGATCGAGGAAGATAGCCCATTTTACGTCGAACTGAATTCTGGTAGATTTCTAGGACACTCGCATGATCACGTGCCTGTTGAGAACGTTACGATTCGTAACGTCTCTCATCCGGTATTGGAAGGCATTACTGGATTCACTGCTATGGACGAACATTACTATTGTTCGGTCGATGTTTCCCGCACTGATATGTTGATGTTAAGCACGTCTGAAGTAGTGACCGCCGCTTGCGCCTGGGCACACTCGGTGGGAAGTGGTAAAGTGGTAGGTATGACGCCGGGCCATACTACAGAGGCACTTGGTCATCCGCAAATGATTCGCTTGATGCAAAATGCAGCTAACTGGACCACGGGTCTTTAGTCTAAACCGATGTATCCCAAGATGCCTTGTTGCATTCCTTACGCGCATTGGGGATGTACATGTGCAGTCAGAGGAGGAGTTAGAACTATGTCCGATATGCTTGTAAAGCTGTATGAACTAAATGAAGTTGAGTCCATTGAGGATTTCAAACAACGTACTGGGGTGACGATAAGACGTGCAATGCCCCCAGAAAAACATGTTGTGACGGGATGGGTTAGTGAACATTTCGGTCTCCCATGGGTAAGTGAATGTGAAGTCGCATTTTCCCGCCCTGCTGTAAATTGCCTAGTTGCTATTGAAGACAATAAAATGCTGGGATTTGCTTGTTACGACGTTACGGCTAAAGGTTTTTTTGGTCCTACAGGCGTTGATGAGAAGGAACAGGGTAGAGGGATTGGCACCATGTTATGCTTATATGCTCTGCAGTTGATGCGGGCCGAAGGTTATGGATATGCCATTATTGGTGGCGCAGGCCCAACTGAATTTTATGCTAAAACGATTGGGGCTACGATCATCGAAGGCTCAGTACCAGGCATATATAATGGAATGCTAAATAAAGATTGGGATTAACAAGAACGCCCCATCATCATCCGTATTGGATGCACGATGGGGCGTTCTTCATTCGTTCGACTCTAGTTATCGGATTCCTCAGAAGAATCTGCATCAGATTGAGCTTGTGCTGCTTCATTCCGGCTCCATTCCAAGAACGTAGACGTATCTTCATCCTCAGGGTCCATTTCATGTGCAATCTCAAATTCTCTGATAGCATCTTCAAGTTGATCCAAATAATAATAGGCGTACCCCACACGGAAATGCCATAGTGGGTTATTCTTTAACTCTTCGTCAACCTTCAAGAACCACTTCAGCGCTTCTTTGTAACGTCCCAGATTGTTCAGGGCTCTCCCCAAATGAATGGCTAGTTCATCATCAATCAGCGGTGTAGGAATTTCATTAATTCGATCGACTATTTGGTTGTACTCATCCTCTTCATGCCAAGCATTCAGTTCTGCGATAAGTTCATCTCTCATTGCTTATGCCTCCCGATTATAGGTAGAAATAGTGTGAAAAGGGCATTTATCATCCTGAAAATCCCCTACTTAAGAAATACTTTACCACTTCTACGTTATTCCTTCCATTACATTAGTTCAATTGAAAGACTATTGATCCACTGCATTAGTATCCGGAATGACGAATGAGACGGTTGTTCCTTCGCCCGGTTTACTGATGATAGACAGGCCTTGGCCGTACAATTGTGTTAGTCGTCTATTCGTATTGGAAAGGCCAATTCCACTATTTCCCTTCATGGTTGGACTCAATAGTTGATTTACTTTTTCTTGTTCCATACCCTTGCCATTATCTTTTACTTCAATAAGTGTGAAGTTGTCCTGGCGTGTAATCCGAATATGAACCGTTCCGCCTTTGTGTTGACTAAGTATGCCGTGTCTAACAGCATTCTCAATCAGTGGTTGTATCAGAAGTGGAGGGAGATGCAAGTGGATGCCGGGCTCAACCTCCCATTGGATATTTAACCTGTCTTCAAATCGCACTTTTTCAATATACAAGTAGGCTTCGGCAAGCTCCAACTCATGGGAAAGCTTGACCAGTTCTCCTGTATTTATGAAATCAAAACTGATCCTTAAAAACGAAGCAAAGGCATCGCCCAGATCTTGCATTTTTTTCGCATCTATATCACTAAGTGCCATAATTGAATTGAGCGTATTAAATATAAAGTGCGGATGGATTTGTGCCTGCATATAAGCGGCTTCTATGCGTAAACGTTCATTGACCGATTGCTTCAAGGTGATTAGAGCCCTAATTCGGTATCTAAGTTCCAGTGCGTCTACCGGCTTGGTCACATAGTCGTTCGCTCCCGAAGAGAATCCAGTGTAGATGTCAGCCGACTGACTACGTGCCGTCAGTAGCAGAACTGGAAGATCGGCTGCAGAGTAATGCTCCCTTACTTTCTGAGTCAATTCGTAACCTGATATATGCGGCAACATGACATCGGCAATCAGTAGATCCCACTGCCGGGTACCTAGTAGTTCCAATGCCTCAAGGGCAGAATTGGCTGTTGTAATGTTGTAAGGCTCCGTCGACAGGATTCCAACAAGCACATTCAAGTTAATTGGGTCGTCATCAATTGCAAGGATACTCGCCTTCACTTCATTTAAAAGCGGCGGGATAAGTGAAGAGGCTGCCACTTCATCGATTGCGGCATCATGGAAGATGAATCTTGCTTGTTGATCTTCTGTTCCTTCCGTTACAGGATGGGTCAGAAGAGGGTGCTGCGATAGTGGGAGATCCACCATCCCCGCTAACGGCAGGTCAAAACTGAATACGGATCCTTTCCCTATGTCGGACCGTACGGTTAATGCACCGCCGTGTAATTCTATTAGTTGCTTGCAGATGCTTAAGCCAAGCCCGATTCCTCTCCCATCGCTTACCCCATAAGACCCTTGTTCATAAGGGAGAAATATTCGCGTCTGTGTGTCTTTGTTCATGCCAACCCCGGTGTCGGAGACATGGATCAAGGCATATCCGTGCCGCATCTCGGCGGACACTGAGATCGTCCCTTCTTCCGTAAATTTGATGGCGTTATGTAATAAGTTATACAGAACTTGCACAAGTCTTTTCTCATCGGCCATTACCGGCGGCATCGATTCCGCTATATCTATATTTAGTTGAATAGGTTTGCCTTCTATCATAAATCTTAGCATTTCGATGACCCCGGGAACGATGGATTGAATCTTTAGGGGCTCTTGCTTCAGCACGATGCGTTGCTCCTGAAGCCTTGCGACATCGAGAAGATCGCCGAGCATGTAAGACATGCGGCGACTTATGGTGATAAGAAGTTCCATATCTTTTAGGCTTTTCTTGTCCATATTCGCTTGTTCTTTGGTTACAACGGTCTGAGCGATGTTCATTATACCGTGCAGCGGTGTCCGCAATTCGTGTGAAGTATTGGCAAGAAATTGGTCTTTCAGTTTGTTGGATTTTTTTAACTGTTTGTTCAGCAGGGTATTTTCTCTAGTATTACGCAAAAATTTCTTGAACCAGTACGTAGAAAAGCCAATAAGGGCTGCAATGATATCTAATGGATAGTATACGACATTAACCTCTTTATGAGAGATTAATAAGGTCCAAAGAAAGTTAGACATAATACTTGCTGCCGATAATAGTAAGAAGATGATGTCGACGTCGTCTTGCTTCTTGAAGATCGTGATTCCCACTAAACAAATAGACCAAGCAATGGGCAGCAAATAGAAGAAAGTATATATCCCTAATCCAACCGTTACATTGACCAGTGAGGCGGATGAAACCAATATAAATGCTGAATAAGAAATGAGGGCGATGGTATATATTCGCAACCATTTGTTCTTTTTTGGAATAACCGAAGAGAATTTTCTGAAAATAAGTAGAATAAAAAAGGTTTGCCAAAAATGAGCAAGCAGGTTGATTTTTAGCGCCCATGTATAATTGATCGGCAGCCATAGTAAGAGTAGGTTATCATGACCAATTACAATACATACTCCGACCGCCAGCGTTAACAGACTGACAACGAATAGGGATTGTTCCTGGCGATTGAATAAATAGAGGATGCATGCATACAAACCGTGAAGCAGCAAAATAATAAACGCAACAAGTTGAAATCCGATCGAGTACCAACGCACGTAGTCGATTTCTGCTTGAGAGCCAAAACGAATGGAGTTCATGATACCACCGTTATCAGGATTATCGAAGTTAGCTATTCGAATGAGTAATTCAATTTCTTCCACGCCCTGAGCAAAGTAGGAAGCTGTGTAAGAAACACTTTTAGGGGTGTATTCATTGGCGTTCTCGGCTAGTTTTCCAAAAGTGCCTTCGGCCTTCCCATTTATCTCTACCTCAGAAGAGGTTTCTAATCCTCGTAACCAAAATGAGATAGGTTGTTTCAATGGATCAACTAGAATACGTAGTCGATACGTTGCATAACCCAAAGAGGAGCGGGTGCCTTCTGACAGCACACTGCTCCAATCTCCCGGAACTTGAATATAACGGGGTTGACTTTCGATCGAAGGTATATCTCGATAGGAAACGAACTTACCCGGGTAAAGTCCCCATTGGCCATCCAGAGGAATGCTTGAGGATGTATCTAAGTCTATGCCGCGCATGTCGAGTACACCATTCACAGCACGAGGGGACTCAGATGTGGAGAATATCTGGGACCAGGCCCATCGGAGGCCGAGGAGAACGCTAATAAATATTAGAATTATGGTTATATATTTTAGTGTGGTTTTATTCTTTATTCGCATCATCATATAAACGCAATTCGACATAAATGGCGTTTATCCTTTTATGCATTTTATACCTAAATCTACACCGATTGGCTCGATTTATTAATTCTCAATTGATTTGTAAATCAGTGAAGCCATTTGGCCGATCTTCTGTATATGCGTTAAATGAAAAGTGCTAGGCACGGTTCCTTGTGGAAACAGGGGGATACCTTCACCAAGTACCTTAGGAATGATGGTGATTTGAAGTTCGTCTAACAAATTGGCCGCTAAAAAATCACCAACAAGTTGCCCTCCTCCTACAAGCCATACATCGCCTTCTGATGTGAGTTTTAACCTTGGAATAAGTGTGGTAAGGGCTTCATCCGTAAATGTAACGTGCGGTGCAGGGGCTTGTTGCGATCTAGTCAGAACGTAGCATGGTTTGTCAGCATAGGGGAATTCATCAGCGAGTAACAGCACCTCGTCATATGTGAGGCGACCCATTATAACCGTGCCTACTGTTTTATAAAACTCTCCATAGCCACCGTCCCCACCATCAGCTTCGACATCCATCAACCAATCTACTGAACCGTCGAGCCTTGCAATGTAACCATCCAAGCTCATGGCGATATACAGCACCACTTTATTATTTTTCATATTCAATCGCTCCTTTCTATGGTTTATGATACCCTATAACTACGACAAAATATGACGTAATTGGGTGAGAAGATGAATAATCGAAGACTAAGTATGATGAGGTTATTGGATTCGAGGAAAAAATTTACTGCCCGTGAATTGGCGATGCGGTTCAACGTATCGGTTCGTACGATTCAACGTGACCTAGACCATTTGCAACAGATGGGCTTTCCTCTATATGCAGAGGTGGGAGCGAACGGAGGTTACCGTGTGCTACCGAACAGAATTTTGCCACCGCTTCAACTTACAGAGCATGAGGCGTTTGGGCTGTTTATGATGATTGAATACTTGGAGAAAGTACCGGACTTTCCCTATGGCTCGATTCGTGCCCACCTAGCGGAACAATACTTTTCAAGCTTGCCGGTTGATGTACAAGATTCGATCACTCGCATGAGACAACACATTGCCTTTCTTCAACATCACTGCGTGCAACTAGAACCTATGACTACAAAAATACTAAGTGTTGCAGTCGAGAAGAGTAAGGCTGAGTTCATATATACATCCCGCAATGGAACGAAGAAGGTGGAGGCATACCCGCTTGGCATCTATTATGAGCATGGTTATTGGTATATGCCCGCTAAGAACAAGGAACGAATCTTACTGTATCGGGTTGATAGGATACAACAGTTTGATATACTTCATCGCATGGACGATTCTATTCCAACGCTTAAAGATTGGCTAAGCTCAGAAGATAACAGGGCAAGCGTGGAAGTGGTATTGCATTTTACTGACTTTGGAGCGAGGCTCGCAGAATCGGAACCTCTATTCAAGCCTGTTCAACAGAACAAATGGTGCGGGCAGGTTCCTCCGGATGAGTTCCCCTTTATGGCACGAAAATTGCTCTCGTATGGCCCCGAAGTGAAAGTCATAAGCCCGGGGGAGCTGCAAGAATTAATAATGAAGTTGTTGCAGAGCAGTTTAAACCAATATTCCCATAATAAGTTTCTGTAATTTATTAGTTATTGAAATAATTGTTGTTATCTTTGAAAATATTATAGTGGAAAATGTTTTGCAACTGGGTTTCGACAGATAGCAAGAGAGGCGGATTACATGCAACAAGTATTAGATAATTTGATTACTGTAACAAATGAGTTTCTTTGGTCGAAGATTTTGATCGTTCTTCTTATTGTTTGTGGTATTTATTTCACCATCAGATCGAAGTTTGTACAGTTTGGTATGTTGAAGGAAATGTTTGTAGTTCTTAAAGGTTCTAATGAAAGGTCTAAAGATAGCATTTCATCGTTCCAGGCCTTTTGTATAAGTATGGCGGCTAGGGTCGGGACAGGTAATATAACCGGTATCGCGATTGCTATTGCATTAGGTGGTCCAGGGGCGGTCTTCTGGATGTGGATTATTGCGATAATTGGTTCAGCATCCAGCTTTATTGAGAGTACATTAGCACAGGTGTACAAAGTAAAGGATAAGACAGGGTTTCGAGGCGGCCCAGCTTATTATATGGAACAAGGTCTGAACAAGCGTTGGATGGGAGCGATATTTGCTGTACTGATTACGTTATCGTTTGGTCTCGTATTTAACGCTGTACAGTCCAATACGATTACAGTGGCCTTCGAGAATTCATTTGGGACCAATCGGATCGTTCTGGGGCTTATCATAGCTGCTGTATTTGGGGTTATTATCTTCGGCGGGATCAAGCGTATCGCCAGAATGTCTGAATATATCGTAGTCATTATGGCTGTGATTTATATCGGGACTGCTCTAATCATTATGCTACTCAATATTACCAAATTGCCCGAAGTTCTAGCGCTTATTGTGAAGGGCGCATTCGGATTCGAACAAGTTGTGGGTGGATCTTTTGGGGCAGTGATTCTACAAGGTGTGAAACGCGGGTTGTTCTCGAACGAAGCAGGTATGGGTAGTGCACCCAATGCTGCGGCTACTGCAACCACAAGTCATCCTGTTAAACAGGGACTTATGCAAGCACTTGGGGTACTTACAGATACGTTAATTATTTGTTCTAGTACCGCATTTATTATATTGCTGTCCGATGCGTATAAGCAGCCAGGGTTAGACGGTATCAAACTGACGCAAGCTGCATTAAGCGAGCATATTGGTTCATGGGCATCAGGCTCATTAGCCATCATGATTCTCTTGTTTGCATTTAGCACTTTAATTGGGAATTATTATTACGGTGAAACGAACATAGAATTTCTAAACTCAAAAAAATCAGTGTTAACAATCTATAGATATAGTGTTCTGGGTATGATTGTGTTTGGTTCTGTAGCCAAGGTTCAATTGGTATGGAATTTGGTTGATTTATTTATGGGTCTTATGGTGGTCGTTAACTTGATTGCCATCCTTTTACTATCCAAAGTCGCGTTTGCGGCCTTACATGATTACAAGAAGCAGAAACGTGCAGGGAAGGACCCTGTTTTTTATAAAGACAGCATTAAGGGTCTAGATCACGTTGAATGTTGGGATAACCCGTCGGGTGTGGAGAAGTAAATAAATATGGTACTCAACCCGTAAAAATAAAAAACTCGTCCAGTGCATTCTCAGCATAGGACGAGTTTTTTTGTAATCGAGACGATATTATTTCCAGGTCGTAATAGTTTCAACAGGCAAACGGTAAGTTTGGAATCCTTCATTTGCTGCTTTACCGATTGTAATTAGCATAATAGGGATATAACGATCTTTATCCAGGCCATATACTTCTGCTATTTGATCTTTCTCATAACCACCAATGGGATTCGTGTCATAGCCGTGTGCCCGTGCGACAAGCATAAGCTGCATCGATACAAGGCCAGCGTCAAGTATGATGGTTTCTCTCATGTTTTTCTCGGGCATCGCTTCATAGAGAGGTTTGAATGCATTCAGTTGAAACTCTTTGATTTCCTTAGGCATATATCCAAGCTCAACAGCTTTGCCGTAGATTTCTTCGGCATAGTCGATGTTATTCATATCTGCAAAGACAGCGATAACAGCCGATGAACTCAAGACTTTTTCTTTGTTGAATTTAGCAAGATCACCTAACGTTTCTTTTCCTTCTTCACTATCAATGACGACAAAACGCCAAGGCTGCATGTTGATTGAAGACGGTGCCGAAGTGGCCTCGGCCAAAATTTCCGTCATTTCCTCACGGCTAATTTTTACGCTTGGATCATATTCTTTAATGGACCGACGTCCATATACAATCTCGTTGAAATCATTTGTTTTCTGAAAGTTATTCATAATTGTTATTCCCTGCTTTCTGTTGTTTGTATATAGTTGATGCGTCAATAGTTGATATGTCAATTAATATAATACAAAACAAAAGAGACTGCAATAGCCGGAATCATTTACCACTATAGGGTGGGGGTTATTCCAGCGTTAAGTCACAGTAAAAAGGAATTTCTCTGATCCTGTCGAAAACATAGGAGCGTGCCTGTATAGGTAACCTTTCAGGCAGGAAGGGAGCTCTTATGTCTACTTACAACCTTCTCGAACATCTATTATTCCCGTCGATTTTCTTAAATAAACAGAAGCTGGATCGTGAACTGGAAGGAAAGACTGTTCTTATAACGGGTGCAAGTTCCGGAATAGGTGAGCAGCTGGCATATATGCTAGCCGAGATTAAGGTTCATCTCATATTGGTGGCAAGACGAGTGGACAAGCTTGTAGCCATGAAAAACGCCATTGAAATGAAAGCTGCCCAAATAAGTGTGTTCCCGGCGGATCTTCGAAATGAGCAGGAGATGGAGGGATTACTCGCCTTTCTTCATCAGCTTCCGGATGGGCTGGATATCGTTATAAGTAATGCGGGTCATTCCATCAGGCGTTCCATTCATCAGTCCTTGGACCGCTATCATGATTTTACTCGTACAATGGCGATCAATTATTTTGCCCCGGTTCAATTACTCTTATCTACGCTTCCTCTTATTGAAAAAAAACAAGGACACATCATCAACATCTCGACCGTAAATACGCTGTTGCTCCCGATGCCCCATTGGGCGGCTTATCAAGCGTCGAAGGCGGCTTTTGATACTTGGTTTCGATCTGCCGCTCCTGAACTAAATATGAACGGGGTCTTCACTACCTCAATCTATCTTCCGTTAGTCAGAACACCTATGATCCTGCCAACCGCTGCTTATCAAAAACTACCTGCCATGTCACCACAGCATGTTGCAAGGATTATTTGCAATTCCATATATACGAAAAGAAAAACATATAAACCATGGTGGTTGATTGTCGGCCAGCTAGGATCCTTATTATTCAGAAGGTGCCTGGAATTTTCAATCCCGAGAAGGTTAAGGAAAAGGGGGAAACGGCAATGAGGCTATTTAAATTGTTCCATGTTATGTACAAAATCAGACTATTTTCCCCGTTATCCTTGTTTCGGTTATCTTCCGCCATTTATACATTTGGAATCAATTTGATGACGTTGCTGAATTTTTCAGCCCGGACTTACGGAGAAAAGATAGCGTTAGTAGATGAGCAGGAAAGCCTAACTTATAGCCAGTTGTTTGCACAATCCGAAGAGCTTTCGGTCGTTTTGAGGGAGAGTTACCAACTAGCAAGCGGCAAGAAAGTGGGTTTTTTGTGTAAAAATCATGCTTCTTTAGTAAAGGCGATTTTTGCGGTTTCTTTATCCGGGGCAGATGTATATTTGCTTAATGCGGAAATGAGCGAGAGCCAGTTGAATAACATCCTTGAGCGCCATGATTTTGACCTCATGGTCCTTGATGAAGAACGAAGTCCCTTGCTTGAACAATCTTCATATACAAAGTCCAAACTACTTAGCTATCATGATACGCTTCCGGCGATAAGCAACCTATTTTCTACGAGAAATTACACTAAGCATAAAAGGTACCGAACTTCCACAAGCAAACTTGTGCTTCTGACCGGTGGGACCACAGGAAATGCTAAGGAAGCTGCACATAAACCCTCGCTATTTAATTATTTAAATCCTTTCCACGACTTCCTTATTCGCTTAAAAATCTTGAATTATCACACTGCTTATATTGCGACGCCTATTTATCACGGTTATGGAGTAGCGGTACTGATCTTATTTTGCGCTTTGGGAAAGAAAGTAGTTGTTCATCGTGGATTTGATGCAGAGGAAGCATGCCGCTTGATTCGGGAGCACCAAGTTGAAGTGGTAACGGTTGTCCCTTTAATGTTACATAAAATGTTAAATACGAACGCGGATGATTTGAAATCCCTTGCTTGTATCGCTTCAGGTGGTGCAGAGCTCAATCCCAAACTGGTAAAAGAGACGCAGGGTCAATTGGGAGAGGTCTTGTACAATCTGTATGGCACTTCAGAAGCGGGCTTGAATATCATCGCAACGCCACAGGATCTAGCATACTCCGCATATACGATCGGCAGAAAGATTAAGGGCGTCCGCTTAAAAATAATGAATGAGCGCAAAGAGGAAGTAGAAGCTCGCACGGTGGGTCAATTTTGCATTAGCAACAGTTGGTCCATGAGAAACGGGGTTAATTCCTGGATCGAAACTGGTGATTTAGGCTATCGAGATGAGGAGGGCTATTACTTTCTGCGTGGAAGAGCGGACAGTATGATCGTCTCAGCGGGGGAAAATGTATATCCTCTTGAAGTGGAACAGCTCCTGCTCACGCACCCTCAAATTGAGGATGCGGCCGTAATCGGAATGCAGGACGAGCAGTTTGGACAGCGGCTGAAAGCCATTGTCCGACTAACTCCTCAGGCAGAAACGACAGAAGAGGAGCTTCTTCAATGGCTGCGCCCTAGACTGGCTCGATTTCAAATGCCCAAAGAAATCATTGTTGTGGATGATTTACCCTATACTTCATTAGGGAAGCTCGATAAAAAGCGGCTTAAATCATAATTACATGAAGTCGAAAAAATATCGGATGACGTGAAAAAAGACGGGCGAGGTGTAGGTCAAACTGTCGATTCGACTTAAGTAGCTTTTTTTCAAAGCCTCGAACCTATCGTCATCCCCGATTAACAAATCCCGCTTCAGCACTGACACCGTTAAGCTACCGAAGAAACCACTCAAGCTGATCAGCATGCCAGATAGGATCCCGAAGGTCAGGTCCAGCGGCGTCAGATAAGGATATATCAGATAGGATACCCCTGTCGTTACGAGGAACGCACATGCGAAACCTTCCCAAGTCAAATGTGGGTTAGAAGTGGGGACTACTTTCCGCTTGCCGAAATAGATCGAGGCCAGATGGTGCACGACATCATTAAGCTGGGTCAACACCACTAGAAAAAGTACAAGTCCCGCGCCATACTGTGGCGTAGCAAATTGAAAATAGGCCAGGTGACTAAGCCCAAAAACCATGAGCATAAGCCCCCATTGAGCCCGGCTGACACTGCGCAGAAATCCTACTGTTCCTTTGTTGATCAGTCGTGGGAGCGGAAGGAGCAAGAATACATACACAGGAATAAAGACAATAAACATCCCGTACCATTCGATATAAATCCAATAGAACTGCAGGGGAATGGATAAGTATGCCCACAGAAACAGTCTGCGATCGGCTTTTCTTGATCGAATCATGGAGAAATATTCTTTCAGTGCGAAGAAGCTGAGTACCATGAGGGACAGAAGTGAAACGACGGGGTTTAACAGCGTTGCTAAGCAAAAAATGAAGAGCATGCCCCACCAGGTTGTGATGCGAAATCCAATGCCTGTATAGTCTTTATCCGGCTGTATTTTGCCTATCGCATAATAGATCAATTGGATAGCCGATAAGGTTGCAAAAATAAGAATTAAGGTCAATAGTGAACTGTCCATTACCAATCACCAACTTATCGCAGGGTAGGATTTCATTAAAGGGATCATATGTTATTATGAAGGAATAGTCCAAACTTGATAAGGGGAAGTTTTGTAAATGGTAGCTGATCAATCGGTTTTTATCTTGCTTACGAACACCGGAACTCTGTTTACAAGAGTTATTCAAACCTACACGAAGGCTCCTTACAATCATGCCTCGATCTCCTTTAATCGGGAACTTTCAGAGTTGTACAGCTTCGGACGAAAGCACCCCAACAACCCCCTAAATGGTGGGTTTGTGAAGGAGGACCTGAAGACAGGAACTTTCAGCAAGTATCCGAATACGACGTGCGTGATCTATGAGCTTCAAGTATCCGAGCGTGAAATCGAGAAGATGAAGCGGGTCTTGCAGGTGTTTATCCAAAAGCGCCAAAAGTATCTCTATAACATTCTAGGTGTAGTGGGCATCGCACTGAAAGAACCAGTCGAATTCAGCAACTCTTACTTCTGTTCGCAATTCGTCGCAGAGATTCTGGAGCGGTCCGGCATCAAGTTATGGAACAAGCTACCTGCACTTGTAACACCGGATGATTTCCGGCAAAGTGACCGGCTGCATTTGATCTATGAAGGCAAGTTAAGTCAGTACGAGCTCCGGGCTTAGCGGCTTGATGCATACATGAATTAATGAAGGGCTCATCCATGAAATCAGTGCTTGATAAGAACCAGCGTGCAGTGGAGTTTTGGAGGAATGTGGACAAGCGGAGCGTTCGCCTTTAAATGAGAATTTCAACCACTACAATAGTGTATTCAGGAAATTCTCATTTAACAGCGATGGTAACATCCTCCAAAACGTAACATTACTTCCCGTTTTATTTCGTCAAGCACCGATTTTGATTTTGAGCCAATGAATGCGAGGTTAACTATAATGATCGTTTTCATCAGTATTATTACATTAATAGTCGTAACAATCCTATTCTTGAATCTATATCCGGCATTTGGCGGCAATCCTTCCCAAGAGCAGCTTCGTAAGTATCGCCAATCGCGAAACTATAGAAAGAATAAGTTCATTTATCCAGAACCTTCGAAGACAGTTCAACTTAAGAATATGGGCTCTTTACTACGCGATTATGCCAAGGGGAACCCAAATGTAAGACCTGCTAAGGCGATTCCGATGGACAAGTTTGATCTGAATAGTTTGGAGGGGCAAACACAGCCTTCCATTACATGGTTCGGTCACTCAGCCCTGTTGCTTCAGCTTGAAGGGAAAAGAATATTGCTGGACCCCATGTTCGGCAAATCGCCTTCTCCTGTGCAGATGTTTGGCGGCAAAAGATATAGTAAGGAGTTACCGTTCGAAATTGAGAATTTACCTGCCATCGACGCAGTTATCTTATCACATGATCATTATGACCATTTGGATTATGGGACCATAAAGCAGATAAAGGACAAGGTGACGCAATTTATCGTGCCTCTCGGCGTGGGTAGCCATCTAGAACGGTGGGGGGTCGATTCGAAGCGAATCAGTGAGCATGACTGGTGGGATGAATTCGAATTCCAAGGGATAAAGCTTGCTTGTACCCCGGCAAGGCACTTTTCGGGAAGAAGCTTATTTAATAGTGGTTCCACGTTATGGTGCTCTTGGGTAATCGCAACGAAAGAGACAAGGGTGTATTTTAGCGGAGACGGTGGTTATGGTCCTCACTTTGGACAAATCGGAGAAAAGTATGGTCCTTTTGATCTAACATTGATGGAATGTGGTCAATATGACACCAGATGGTCTGACATTCATATGATGCCGGAGGAAACGGTACAAGCTCATATAGATGTGAAGGGCGGAATCATGATCCCCATCCATTGGTCTGCATTTACGCTATCACTTCATGATTGGAATGATCCGATAGATCGCGTAACTACAGCGGGCCAGAAGATGGGTGTGAAAATTTCGACGCCGAAAATCGGGCAAACCGTGCTGATCGGCTCGGATACATATCCTACTTCGACATGGTGGAAATGACGATGAGGATTAAGAAATTAATTGACGAATTTTTATCATAACATTAGAATGCAAAAAATAACCAAATACTAAGACAAGGACAATTAGATCTATGTGAACTATCAGAGAGCTGCTGGTTGGTGCGAAGCAAGCAGCAACTGGATTCGAACAATCACCTCTGAGCAGATCCCCGAAAAGAAGTAGGCGGGTCCGGAATCCGACCGTTAATTTGGAGCATCATTGTTAGATGATGGCAGAGAGGGTGTATTTACGATAAATACACCAAACAGGGTGGTAGCGCGGAGTAACTTCGTCCCTAATGGGGGCGAAGCTTTTTTGCATTCTAATAAAGAATTGAGAAAGTATGTAGTTACTTCTTGAAAAACGATAAATGCACTCACAGGTTAATTCTAAAGGCATTATTCACTCTTTTATTTTTGTTATTCACTATTATTTACAGATTATTTTTCTTGGTTAAAGTAGTTACCAGTATATTGTCCTCTGTAATATATTCTTCAATTTGAACAATAATATTGCTGTTCTCTTCAACCCATATTTTCACCTTTTCATCCATAGTAGACATTTTAGTAGTTCTAATTATTTCTTCTGTAGTATTTTTTATATCTTCATTTCCAGAAATTTTGAAACTATTTATTTTACCATCTATAGTGGTATAGAATACATGCTCATCTTTTTCTAAATTAGTGATAAAAAAAGGAATTTCAAAATATGATCCCGCACTAATAGTTTGAGTTTTGGGAAAGGAAACTTGATCATTAGTAGTATTTACTTTCCCATCTTGTGTATATTCTTTAGATTTAGTTATAACATTTTTGGATTTATTTTGATTTTTAATAATAACATTTTTTTCGAACCTATTTTCCTCATTTAAATATTCAGTTTCAGTGAGGGATAATAATGAATATTCAGAGTTCAATTCATATTCCTTTATATTAGTTAAATCCTTTCCCAGCCCTGTTAAAAACTCTTTCGTTAAATATCTCTTTTCGTGTATTTGCGTATAGTTACTTTTCCCTCGAGTTATAGAAACTTCTTGAAAACCTATATTTTCGGAGGTAACTTTATTTTTTATCTCATAATAAAGATTTATAGTCTCATTTTTATTATAAACACTGTCCTTTATAGAATTATTATCTTTCATACTGGAATTTTCGTTTTGACAGGAACTCAGGAGAAAAATAGCAATAATTAATAAGATATATTTTATCCTCTTCATATAGTAGCCTCGATTCAATAGAATTTAGAGGAAGGGGGAGTACTCCTTCCTCTATGGTTCAATTAGCTCCAGTAACTATAGCCCCAATTCCAATACCAATGAAAAGTAAGACCAGGACCATTTCCATTTTCAACAAACCACGCCGTAGCTCCCTGTTGTGCTACATTAGCAGGAGTAAGTACTGGGTCACCAGTCCAAGTTTCAGTATATATTGCAGTACTTGGAGTTCCTACAAGGCGACCTTTTACTAATTGAAATGATCCACCAAGACTTCCAATACCATTACCAGCGATTTGTGGATTTATTGACCAATTAAAACTACTCGTTGAAGTTTGCTCTGTAGTACCTTTTGGAGACCAATCGTGTAAATTTATTGATCCACCCGTAGACTCATAATAATTAACCCAACCTAATTTTGTAATTCCTGAATATTTTGAACTTGAAATCGTAACTCCTGAGATTGAAGAATCTTGTTCTAAAACAAAAATAGTGTGTTTTCCTGTATTGTTTGCCTTGTAAAGGCGGACAACACCATAAAGATTAGAATATGTGTCGCCATCTTGTGTAGGATATGAATTTAAAAGTGTGTAATCCGAAGTAGCATAGGTAGATGAATTAATGTAATAGCTAATTTCGTCATTTAAAGCCCGATTCCCATAGGATTTTATAAGCTCTCGATTTTTAATTGGGTCTGTGGTCAAGTACATTCCCTTAGTTGTTTTGGAACTCTCCTTTTTCACAGAGGTTTGAATTGGGGAAGCATTAACTGAACCAACTAGAGATGAGATTAGTAAAAAAGAAATTACAAAGGCAACTGTTTTTTTGAACAAATTATCCCCTCCTACAAATACAAATATTGGATGATCATCCTATATGCAGAATATATGTAATACTTAGTTTTGTAAAGCCGGAGTATGTAGATTTATATATATATGGATGTTAATTCCATAAAAAATATAGGGTCAAAGCGAATGATATTCATAGAAGATACACATTTTACTTATTAAATGGATACAAGACAACAGCTTGACGTCTTGCATCTGGATACTTCATTTCACTTGCTGTTTGGTAGAAGGACTTAACGAAAATAGGAAGAACCCTCTTATATCGCCCTGAAATAACTATAACGTAGTTAGGTTTTGGAATTATTAATATGATGTATATAATAAACTTACCTCTTAAAGAGAACAAAGTAGAGAGAAAATCCTCTCTACTTTGGTTTGAAGTATCTAATTATCGTATTACAACTCGTTATTCCTCTTTTACAGTAACGCTTATTTCAGAGAAATCGGCTTGATCAGCAATCTATTCCTCTACGTAGATCGGACGATAGTTTCCTGTTCTACTGTTGAAGTTAGAATAGTGAGTCAGAATACTATTTGAAATGCGAAAAACTCATTTAAGATTGTAGTAATCTACATTGCCGCTGCTTCATTAAAGATCATTCTTTGAGGTTGATAGGGCTCAATCCCGTAGTTATTAGAGGGTGGTATCGCATCTTCCGCGTTGATAGGATAGATACCTTCTAGTGGAGGAAGAATCTCTTTTCCACCCTTCTTAAACCCTACAACAACATGTCCAGAGTAACCACTTTGCTTATTTTTAAAGAGGGGTTATTCCAGTGCTATAGTGGTAGAGCTATGCTCGGTCCTTGCATCCGAGGGTTTGGTGCCGATGTTGTATGTTGATTCACAGAATCCAGATTCAAATAAGGTATATCGTAAAATAGGTTTTCGAGGAAAGCGGGGAAATAGTCGATATCAAATTCGAATAGCCAATAAGCTGCCCAAGGGAACGGGGGCAGCTTTTCTTGTTCAATCTCCTTTGAAGAAGCTCCTCTTGCGTTTAATCACAGCATCTTTCAACGAGTTAGTGTTTAATAAAGTTGTTATACAGAAATTATTAACTGATTACTTAAATAATCGGACGAGGTGAAAGCGTGTAGGATTCATTAATATCATCTACCCTGAGGTTTACATCATATAAATTTTTTAAGGGGATGTTTATAAATGAATTTAACTTGGGATTTAGAAACTCTATATCCTTGCTTTGAGTCGGAGAAATTTAAAGGGGATCAGGAGCTACTTCGTCAATATATAACCGAATTAAATGATTGGGCTGACGTAAATCTGCATGATCATGAACACGCGGCTGCTAAAATGGAAGATTTCTTAAGACGCTACAATGCATTTAGGAGTGTATATACCTGTTTGTATTCGTATGCTGATTTAATACTAAATGCTGATAGTAGTACGGAAGCGATGAGCGTTCTGGATGATATTGTGGATACGAGTTCAGCAGCTACGGATGCTTTTGTGAAGTTTAACAAGTGGCTCAAGGGATTAGACAGGTTGGATACGATTATCGATACTTCACCGTATCTTTCTGAGCACCGATTCTATCTTAGCGAACTTCTAGACCAGTCCAAATTTTTATTAAGTGAAGAGATAGAGAGTGTTATTGCCAAAATGCAAAATACCGGGTCTAAAGCATGGCAAAGGTTCTATATGCAGTGTGCTTCGAATGTACTCACGAATCTGGATGTGGAAGGTGAGTCCAGAAGTGTGTCACTTTCAGAGCTTAGGAATATGGCGTATGACAGAAATCCTTCTCTAAGAAAAGCAGCGTACAATGCGGAGGCCGAGGCTTGTAAGAGCATTGCAGAGCAAAGTGCAGCCTGTATCAATGGCATAAGTGGAGAAGCTATTACGGTCTATGGAATGAGAGGATATCAGTCTCCTTTAGAGAAGGTGCTTGCGGCTTCAAGAATGGATGCCCAAACGTTGCAGGCGATGCAATCGGCTATACAAGAAAACTTGCCTATATTTCATAAGTATTATGAGAAGAAGGCGATGCTTTTGGGACATACCACTACAAGTCTTCCCTTCTATGATATCTTTGCCCCAATAGGGGAAGGTAATGTTACCGTATCGTATTCCGAAGCAAGGGACTGTATTGTATCCAGCTTTAGAACCTTTAGTGACGATCTAGCTGATTTTGCTCAGAAGGTGTTCGACAATCGATGGGTTGATGCGGAGCCGAGGGCGGGCAAAGGAAACTATGGAATGTGTATTGATATTTTTCCGATACAAGAAAGCAGAATTTTGACTAACTTTACGGGAAGTTATATCGATATCAGCGTACTTGCACATGAAATAGGACATGCCTATCATAGTTCCTGTCTGGTAAATGAAACGATGGTAAATACGGATTATCCTACACCTATCGCCGAAACAGCTTCGATCTTCTGTGAAAGTATTGTGAATAACGAACTACTGCGGATCGCACCGACGGGTGAGGCTGTGTCTATTTTGGAGAGGGGTATATCGGACGCTGGTTATTATATTGTTGATTTCTATGGCAGGTATTTATTTGAGAATAAAATGTATGAACGAAGACAGTCTGGTGCGCTGTCCGTTGAGGAACTGAATGAACTCATGCTTGCTTGTATGACAGAAGTTTATGGCGAGGGCATTGATCCTGCTACAATCCATCCTTATATGTGGCTGAACAAGATGGGGTATTTTTTGGCGGGCAATGAATATTTAAACTTCCCGTATTCCTTCGGGCTATTGTTCTCAAAAGGTCTCTATGCACAATATAAGAAAAGAGGGCAGGCTTTTGTAGCCCAGTATCATGCTTTTCTCAGTGCTACGAGTAAGAATAATATTGTTGATGCGGCTAAGATCATGGGCATTGACGTGCACTCCTCACAATTCTGGAAGGATGCATTACAGCTTATTGAAGAAGAGATTGAAGAGTTTATTAGTAGAGTCTAATGCATATCTATAGGATAATTTTATAACAGAAAGGGCTGCCGATGATCGGCAGCCTTTTGGTTATGAGAAATCCCTAATCTTGAAGTATTTAATAATCGTAGTGATGAGTTGTATACCCAGAATTACTCCAATAATAGAAAGTATTCCTTGTGTAGCATATGACCAAACTGTTTGGATTGTTTGCAACGCATCGCTATCATTCAGGATCAGATCGGTTTCTGCTATTAGCTGCATGAAATGAGGATTCCATATGGATGAATCCGCGAACATGAACACTGCCAGTACGAAATGGAGGACGATTGCCACAATATCAAATGTGATTAGTTTGATGCTCCATCTCCCCGCAATGATTTTCATGATATCACTCAGTATGCTTATAGCGAATACGATCCAAATGAACGGCAGAAACCTGTGGAACACTTCTCCATCAAAAATGGGGATAATCGTCCGAATACTGATATCTCGAGTGAACGAAACCCCAAAAAGATCGATTGAGAAGGTTAGCAACACTAACAAAATAATAGTAAACGTGATGCTTACAATGGGTTCAGACATTTTAATTCGGGCCTGTTGATTGGGCAGGGGAGGTAAATCGGATAGTTTCCATGAATCCATGCCGAGTTTACTCTTATTAATGCCCTTATAATCTACAAGGAAAAAGATGATCGTTACCCATGCAAATCCTTGGAAGAAGCCCGATATGATGGAACTTATATAGCTTGTTAACTCACTTTGTATTTGAGCGGGATCTAGAAGAGTCTCAATCACAAAGGCAACTGTCGTAGCAATTGCGATCGCTGCCAGCGCGATCTTGAGGACGAATAGATAGGTTGGAAAGAGTTCCGGGCCGATCAGATATCGCTTACTCCCTCTGTATTTATCCGCTAGATCACTTGGATTTCCAAGCTCAAGAAGCACCTCTTCCACGTCATTCTGGGTGATTTCTCCACCTTGAACGCGCTCTTCAACCATATCCTCAATTAATCCGTATAGTTCCTTCTCTATATCTGCTCTCTGTTGTTCAGGTAACTTTTGCGTTACAGCATGAATGTACCGTTTAACTACTTCCATCGTCCGTTCCTCCCCGAATTAAGCTATCAAGGCTGACCGTCATCATTTGCCACTCCAGGCATAACTGACGGTAAACTTCCTTACCAGTAGGACTCAGCATGTAGTACTTTCGAGGTCTAGTTTCATTCGTGTCCCACTTACTTTCAAGTAATTCTTGCTTCTCCAACCTGCGCAATAGAGGGTACATGGTCCCTGGATCGATGTTAATCCCCTTTTCTTCCAAAATAGAGACTAGAGAGTAGCCGTACTGCGGCTCCGATAATTGACTGAGTACGCCGATAATGATCGTTCCGCGCCGCATTTCTTGTGTTAACCCGTTGATGGTTTCTTTTATATCCATGAAACATCAGCTCCTGATACCACTATACTGTATGACACACACTATTGTAAATAATACATTAAAAATAAATTTCAATTATAATGAATATTGTATCTCCGTCTAGAGGCTGAGATCATTTCGGGTCAGAGTCTGATTATATATATTTCGGAGGGATGTACAATGAATATAGTTGAATGAGGGGACGGATGGATATGAGATGGCATCGATACATAACACGCTGGGCAACTTCAAGAGGTATAGAGGGGAAGGAAATCGATTATCAATGGCCATCGCCCTCATTACCGATCGTCAGCATTCGTAGTAATCTAGGCAGATACTCAGATCAGAGTTATGGAAATGGAAGTAAGCCACGTTTTAAGACAGCTGTTGGCTTAATTGCTATTGGAGATGTAGCGATTGGACTGGTCTCTATAGGTGCTATAAGTGTAGGATTGTTATCCGTGGGTGCATTGTCGTTTGGTTTGTGGTTAGCACTGGGTGCAGTGGCGTTGAGCTGGCTTGGCTTGTCCATCGGTGCGGTGGCAATTGCAGGTGTAGGTGCTGGAGTAGCGGTCGGTGCAGTAGCTATTGCGAATTGGGCTGTAGGTGCTGTTGCTATGGGGAAAATCGCTGTGGGTGCAGTCGCTATTGGTAAATGGGCATATGGCGTAGTCGTGATTGGTGAGCATGGGCTTGGATTAATTCCCATCACGCTTGATGTATGGAATTGGTTCCGGGGATTGTTTGGTTTTAAAGGTTAGGTACCTTAAATCATTGAATTAACTAGGGGTTAAAATATATCAGCCGCATCGCTATAGGATTAGTATCCTATTAGCAGTGCGGCTGTCTTTATGAGATTATTTCAGCTTAAAGCCCGCAGTAACAGGGTTGTGGTCACTGTTCTCGAAGTTCTGATTGTGTCCGTTAACATTTAGGATTTCTACATTCGGGGATACGAGAAATCCGTCGATCACAGCGAGGAAATTGATCCCTTCTTGATATGCTACATCTAGCGTACGGACAGAAGGAGTGTTTGAATCAACTGCCCACTGGAAGCCATCTGGACCGAAGGTGTCCGGGAATGCTTGAAGCCATTCGGGCCATTTCTGCTGTGTAGGGAACTTACTTGGGTCTGTGCTAGGAAGTGAGTGATTCCAGTCGCCACCCAGAATGAGATAGTTATCATTCTTCACTTCTTGATTGATATAGTCCGCTAGGAATTCAAGCTGTTGTTTGCGAATGGTACCGCCCTTGTCGAATGCCGACAAGTGAAGATTGATCAACACGAGCTCCTTACCATTATCTACGGGAAGTCTACTCTCTATAAATGCACGATCCAGCTCGAACAACTGAACAGGCCAACTTTCCTTGCCAGGTAGATCGAATCGGGTTTGAGATGTGCTGTTGAATGTCGATAATGTCAACAAACCACTTTGTGCCTCGCCCATTGGATGAGTCACGGGGATAGGTACCCAAGGCACCTTGTAGTTATAAGCAAACGTATCGCTATATCCAGGAAGACTATCGCTGATTTTTTTGACTTGATTAATATGGTTGCTACGTGAGGAATTCACATCAACTTCCTGCAGCATATACAGGTTGGATTGGGTATCATTCAGAAAATCTTCGATAGCGCTAAGGTTAGTCTCCGTTTGCCCCTTACTGCTAGATCTGGACATCGTGCCACCATCCATGAAGAAATCCTGTCCTTGGTCAAGGCCAGCGTAGCCAATATTGAATGTAGTGACGGTGAAGGGATCACCTTGCTTAAGTATAGTAGTGCTATTGTTGTTGGCTTGAAGCTCTACTTGAGCAGGAGGTTTATAATCACTCGTTGTAATATAGATCAGAAAAATAGCAAGTGCAGCAACTGGAATGAGCACGATCCAGGCTAGCCATTTCAGCGTTTTTTTGAGCATCGAGTATGGTTACCTCCTAGTATTTAAATCTTGTCGTGCGGTATGTTTCACGCTACAGAGAACTTACCATAATTACGAAGAAGGGGTCTAGTGGCTGACGCAAAAAAACCGCATCGCTATAGGAATAGAAGCCTAAGCGAAGCGGCTGTTTCTTTGACCTTATCTTTTGTAATCCTATCCAAGCAGTTTGGAGATTCGTTCTAGTGCCTCTGCCAGAACCGATCTCGGGCAGGCGAAATTAACTCGCATATAACCCTTGCCTTCTGAGCCGAACATAGCCCCACTATTCAATAAAACCTTAGCTTCTTTAGATATTTTATGTTCTAGTTCTTCACTGATATTCGTGTCTTTGAAGTCCAACCATGCCAAATAGGTACCTTGTGGTTTGGTGTATTTAACATTTGGTATTCTATGATTCACAAACTCATGAATAAATTGGGCATTAGATTCCAAGTACACCAATAATTGATTCAGCCAATTGGCCCCTTCTTCCGAGTATGCGGCAGTTGTTGCCACAATGCCAAATGCATTAGGTTCCATAATGGAGGACTTCTTCAGTTCTTTATCCACTTTTTCTCTAATGACCCGATTTGGAATTATAATATTGGAAATTTGCAGTCCTGCTAAGTTAAAGGTTTTGCTTGGAGCTGTACAGATGATCGAATTATTCGCAAATTCCTCGCCCAGTAGAGCGTAGGTAAGGTGACTATTCCCAGGCAAGATTAAATCGTTATGAATTTCATCCGCGACCACAACCACATTGTTTGCATTGCAGATTTCCCCTAGCTTCCGAAGTTCATCACTGCTCCACACGATTCCCATGGGGTTATGGGGGCTACATAAGATAAGCATCTTCGTTTGTGGATCCTTAGCTAATTGCTCCAATTGATCGTAGTCCATCACATATTTACCGTCCACGAGCTTCAAAGGATTGTTTGCTACGATCCTATTGTTGGTCTCAATTGTACTTCTGAAAGGTGGATATACGGGTTCTTGGATGATGATCTTATCACCCTCATCGGTTAAGGCTCTGATAAAGAAGTTAAATGCAGGTACGATCCCTGGCATCATCGTTACCCATTCCTTTTGAATGTCCCAATCATGTCTTGATTTCTGCCACCAAGTGAGTGCCGCATAGTAATCGTCGAGAGGAGAGGTATATCCGAAGATTCCATGTTCTGCTCTCTTTATTAAAGCATCAATGACAGGCTGAGGAGCACGAAAGTCCATATCGGCAACCCACAGTGGTAATATTCCGTCTGCATCAAAACCCAGTCTTTTTGTAAGAACCGTCCGATCCCATTTTAATGAGTTGGTGTTCTCTCTAGCTATAACATGGTCAAAATTATATTTCATAATAACCCTCCGAGTAAGTTGATTACGTCATAAACTTCATACTGTTACTCAGTATAACTTATTATGGACAAACACAAAAACATGAAATGTAATTACAGACTAATGGGCCAATCTATGGTGATAAGGGTTCTTGATTCTTTATATAGTTTGATTTTTTTGGGATATAATTAGTATGAATTAATAAGAAAAGAACATCGGAATACCTATAGGAGGCGAAGCGTAATGGCTAAATCGATCGTAGAAAAGTTGAATTTACATAAGTACGACCAAGTAGCGGTATTGAATCAACCTGAAGGAAGCGGTTATTTGGTCGAATTGGCAGACTATGATACAACGCTCAAGGAGCATGGGTATGATCTGATTTTTGCCTTTGTGTTAGATCTGGAGTCTTTAAAGGAACTGGTTGATCGCGTGATTGAACATCAGCACCTCAACAAGAATGGCTATCTCTTTGCGGCATACCCTAAAAAGGGAAACAAAGTCTATCCCACGTACATTCATCGGGACGATTTACTGGATGGTATAGGAAGCGATGAGAGTGGATATGTAGGGACAAGTAATATTAAATTTGCACGTATGGTGGGGTTGGATGATGTCTTTACCGTTGTTGGGTTAAAAGAGGACGCTGGAGGTAGAAACCAAACTTCTTCGCAATCAAGTCAACGAGTAGATGATTATATTTCCCTGATTCCAAGTGTGGAGAAGGATTTGGAGGATACGCCTGAGCTGCTTGCGATATATCAATCGCTTACTCCAGGATACCGCAAAGATTGGGCACGGTATGTCTATAGTGCGAAACAAGAAGAAACAAGAGCCAAGCGTAGAGAAGAAATGAAGATGATTCTTCAGGCGGGCTATAAGAGTCGAGAGTTATATCGTAAGGATCAAGCGTAATTTAAATAAGACATCAACTTACTCAGAAATAAACTCATCTATATCGTCTGTTCTAATATCAATATAGTCATCTGAATTATTTGCTTTTACCAAACGAATGTACATAGGTTTTTCATCTATGCTGCCACCACCGATAAGAAGATAATATTTTTCATCAATATCATAGTGCTGAATATATAATCCACTACCAATATCAGTGCTATCGTATATTTTAAAATCTTTCCATGAAAGTTCATTACCCTTTATAGATAATTCTATTACATTTTCTAATGATAAGTTGTCTTTTTCCTTTTTGAAAACTTGCGATTCTTCAGCTTCCTTATTTCCGCATGCTGTCATTGTTATAACCAAAAATAATATAAGAAAAGAACTCACAATCCTTCTCATCTACATGACCTCCTATATTATTATTCTATGCCGTCAATGGGAGTGGCGATAGTTCACCCAAATTATAACATTTTTTTCTTTTCGAAGTTGTAACTATAAACGTGCACTTAATGTCTCCTATATCTAAAGTATCAGTACCTATATCAAAATCTCTTGGAAACCATGAAAATAATGAATGAAAATGCATCAAAATTAATGTAAATTACCTAGTACGATATCATACCAACTGACCATGCGGTGTGATGTTTTGATATGTTACTGTGAGAATGTACTTAAAATTGAATAGGCAAACCTATGGAAATGTAGGGACGCAAAGCTAAAGGGACTAAAGTTAATCAAGTTTAGTGACGATGTCAGCCAGCTGCCAAAGAGTGTAATATTCTTTTTGTTATTTAAAGTTTATTAAAAGTGGAGTTTTCATTTTTAATAGACTTTGTGTGCAATCGGGCTACTCTTAGGGTAGTTTTTTTTGCGCCTTTTTAGGTCATTCGTCATAACTATCGTTCATCAGGAGGAAGAACGTATGAAGAAAATGATTGCAATCGTCACATCTGCAGCGCTGTTAGTTAGTATGTCGAGTGAAGTTGGGTATGCTTTAGCAAGTGAAATACATAACGCTAATGTAACGAAGAATGTGTTAGAGAGTAGGGTTAGTCAATCTAGCTTAGCATCGGTTAAGCCGTTCGATTTGTACGGGAAGGAAATCTTAAATACTTACAACACAGCTTTTAAAATGGATAATGCAAATATTAAATCGATCACGAATAATGGTGGTAACTATTCAGGTTCTCCTATAAACAAGGCGATCGATGGAGATATGAATACGCACTGGGAGACAGGTAAACCGAATACTTCAACGTTTACGAATGAGGTCGTATTTCTTTTAGATGAATCAACTACATTAAATAGAATCGTGTATGCTGCTAGACAATCTAGTGCAAAGGGCAAAGGGTTTGCTGAGGAGTTTGAAATTTATAGCTCTATGACGGACTCAGGCGATGATTACACATTGGTATCGACGGGTGAATATAAAGGTTCAACAGGCGACGTAGTTGAAATTAAATTTGCGCCGGCAACATTTAAGAGAATCAAATTTGTATACAAAAAGGCGAATCAAGAATGGGCAAGTGGGGCTGAGTTTTCTTTCTATAAAGAAGATGCCGTATCAGATCAGATGAAGAACTTATTTACGGATGATACATACAGTCAAGTTAGCGAAGAGTTTAATACATTAGACAAATTAATAGCTTTGGAGAATGAAGTGAAGTCACATCCGCTATACGCTCAATTTCAAGCGGAGATCGAGAATGCAAGAATACTTCTCTCAGGCAATTCAATAGGATCAACTACAGCAAAGGTTTCCACCCTTAAAGGTTATGGCACGGAATATGAAGCAGCTTATAGCGAAGCCTATCGTATGCCGAATTCGAACGTGTCCAAAGTAACGACTAATGGCGGAAGCTACCCGGGAACGAAACCAGAATACATGCTGGATGATCAGCCAAATACACATTGGGAAACGAATAAAAACAATGATGATACCTTCACGAATGAAGTTGTATTTGAATTAACGAATGCTGAAGTGCTGGACAGAGTAGCCTTTCTAGCTAGAGATAATCGGAAGGGATTCCCGGAGGCATTCGAGATCTATGCATCCGAGACGAGTAAAGGAGATACGTTCCAACTTGTTTCTAGCGGAACTGCAGTTAGTACAAATGATTTTCTGCAATTTAAGTTTGAGCCAACGAAGTTTAAGCGAATTAAGTTTAAGTTCACAAAAGCTAATATTAACAGACCGTTTGTGGCTGAATTTAGATTTTACAAGCAAGATCAAGTGAGTGATACGGTAAGTGACCTATTTACTGATGGAACGATGAGTTCGGTAGTTCCCGAATACAATAGTGTTGCAAAAATCAATGAGCTAGAGAAAGTAGCCTTAGCACACCCATTATATCCTCAGCTCAAAGATCAACTGGATTTGGCGATGAAGATCGTAAATGGTGAGGTACAAACCGAAGGTATGATCATTACAGCTGAACAACATGGCGATATGAAGAAGCATGCGCAGCAAAATCTTAGATTTAATATGGGCACAAATAACCAGCCTACTGGACTTGTGGCAATGCCCGGCGATACGATCAACGTCTATGTGGATGTCGATTCTACCGCTAAAGTACCTTCGTTAATCTTTTCGCAGCAAGAAGGTTCTTGGAATAGCTGGGCAAGGGGTGTACAATTGCGTGCTGGGAAAAATACGATCGTGGTGCCTGAATCTACTACCAACAATGCATATGCCCATGATGTAACGAAAGGTGGACCTGTTTATATCGTTAATCCTTATACGCCGGAAGAGCAAGGCAAAGCGCCTCTCCTTCGATTTGAAGGTGTAGAACGATTCCCGATGATGACAAAGGATACCGATCCAGCCGAATTTAAAACTTTCTTAACCGCGTATAAACAAAGATTAGACGCAGACAAAGCAGCACATCCGAACGTTAGTGACCGTGAAATGATTGATGTCGTCGAAATGGTGAGTGAGCGTATTATTTTCACGGGTACGGCTACCTTGGCCCACAATGAGTTTATAACGAAAGATCTAAATCCCATGGCTACTTTAACGGGTTATGATGTATGGATCAATAGATTATTTGATTACTTTGGCCTTGATGGTCGTAGTGAGAACCATGATGCCAAGCTTATTCGGGAGAATATTAGATTAATGCAGCCGTATGGTGCGATGTATGCAGCAGGTGACCATACCGGCATTCAAAGTGGAACCATACCCTTGATGCTACAGGATCTCAGCACGACGAATCCAGGTTGGGGCTTGTCGCATGAGATCGGGCACCGTATGGCTGTGAGTGAGCGGGAGTATGGTGAGGTCAGCAATAACATGTTACCTATGATGATGTCTGTAGAGCGTAATGCTATAGATACACGTATCCCATTTGAATCGGATATTTATAAATATGTTATTGAAGAAAATAAAGTAGCCATGGAACAGCAGGGTCTTTTTGCGAGACTCGGAGCGTTCTGGCAATTGGAACTAGCGCATCCAGGATATTGGGCGAAGTTAAATAGTCTATATCGAGATCGTAAAGTATCCCTTCCTAATGGTGAGAGCTCGAGACAGCAGTATTTAGTAGAATTCTCTTCAGAAGTGTTAGGCCAGGATTTGAGCAGCTTTTTTGCTAGACACGGCTTTACTGTAGATCCAGCGACGAAGGTGAAGGTAAGTAAATATCCAGCTTCGGGCAAGTTATGGTATATAAATAATTCGGTTGTCTATTATGAAGGAACAGGCATAACGGACAAAAATGTCTCCATCAATGTAAATATAAGTGCTAATGCAGCAACGAAAACGAATACGTTAAGCTTCAATATGGATAAAGCCTATAAACAAGATTTCCTCGGGTATGAGATTTACCGAAACAATGTCTTAGTTGGATTTACAGGTACCGACCAATTTGTAGACGCCAATGTGGATGGTACTCAGAACTATACCTATAAGATCGTTGGCTATGATAAAAAATTAAATACATTGAACCCTGTAGAGGTTAAGGCGTTCAAGCCAGCGTTATCGGTTGAAGAGCATGTCACGCTCAAGCTGAATCAAGCATTTGATCCAACCAGCTATGTTAAGGCGACGAACTATCAAGGGCAAGATATTACTAGTGCTGTTATCGTCAAATCGAATAACGTGGATATCACGACAAAAGGAAATTATGAGGTTGTCTATGAGATCAAGAGCGAAGGGACTACCGAAACCAAGACGACACACGTAACCGTAACCAGTGATTATGTGTATGCTTCGGATCTGGATGCGGTATCCGCTATTGTTGGCTCGTGCACATTTAAGAAAGACAAAGCACCATCAGGTAGCGCGATCACACTAGTAAGACAAGGCCTAGCTGCAACTTACGCTAAGGGTTTGGGGGCTCATGCCAATTCTGAAGTAGTATATAACATCGAGGGCAAGGGTTATGACTTCTTCGAAAGCTATATCGGTATCGATCAAGCGGTGAAAGGCAATGCGGCTTCCTCTGCAACGTTTGAAATCTATGTCGATGGAGAACAGAAATTTAGCAGTGATGTATTCAAATCGAGCACAGAACATGAATTTGTACAGATCCCTGTTACAGGTGCAAGTGAGATCAAACTTGTGACAACAGATGCGAACCATAATGGGAATTCATGGGACCACACCGTATGGGCAGATGCAAAGTTTACGAATAATGCTAGTTTGCCTACATTAACGGTTCCTGATGCCATGGAGTTTGTGAAGTTGAATAGCGATTTTGATGTTCTCAAAGGCGTAGAAGCATCGGATGCCGAAGATGGAAATCTGATTGGACAAGTTGAAGTTAACTTGAACGGTTTCAATTCGGGTAAATCGGGAACGTATCAGGTCGAATTCAAAGTGACTGACAGTGACGGCAATACGGTTTCGAAGTCAAGGCAAATCGTTGTGTACAGTGCTAGTTCATATCTTAGTGACTTGAACTGGGAATCAGCTAGAACAGATTACAATGTGGTTAGAAAAGATAAAGCGAGTACAAACAGTACGATTAAGTTACTTGTTGATGGTGTAATCCAAGAGTTTGAAAAAGGGATTGGAACGCATGCCAACTCTGAAATCGTATATAACCTTGCCAATACGAACTACGCTTATTTTGAAACGGTTATTGGTGTCGATCGCAATATCCCAGAGCAAAATAACTCGAGCGTGAAGTTCAGTATCCTAGCAGATGGTCAAGAAGTGTATAACAGTGGATTGATGAAATATGCTACGGAAGCTAAATTTGTTCGAATCCCAGTTACGGGTGTGCAGCAATTGAAACTAGTCGTAGACAATGCAGGGAACGGAAATGCTTCCGATCATGCGGATTTTGCAGATGCGAAGTTCCTTGTATTAAACAGTGTACCAGCACTTACGATACCTAAATCCATATCGACTAAAGTAGGACAAGCCATCCATATCGATGAGTATTACGAAGCCATTGATGCCGAAGATGGAGACTTAACTTCTAGTGTGGTAGTTACAGGTGAAGATCAAGTTAACTTTAATCGAGCTGGCGAGTACATGATCTCTTACAACGTTACGGATAGCGACGGCAATACAATCACGAAGATTCGTACGATCGCCGTTGTGAATATGGACGATCACAACTATCTGACGGATTATGATTGGAATGCTACGCAAAATAGTTACACGGCTCCTAGAAAAGATATCTCTATCAGTAGTAATACTCTACGATTAACAGATGAGAGCAATCGTGAAGTTGCTTATGAAAGAGGAATCGGAGCACATTCAAATTCTACGATTGTGTATGATTTAAGCGACAAGAACTACGATTACTTCACTTCATTCGTTGGTGTTGATCGACAAATGTACAGTTCCGTTGGTTCTGTAAGCTTTGAGGTTTATGTCGATGGAGAGAAGAAATTTGATAGTGGACTCATGAATGCAAGAGACCCACAAAAATTCATCGAAGTGGACATTAACGGTGCGGTGGAGCTTAAGTTAGTCGTGACGGACGGGGGAAATGGTAACGGATCTGACCATGCTACATGGGGAGATCCGAAGTTGCATTTTGCCAATGCGGATAGACTATTCACTGGAGTTCTGGAACAAGCGATCGTAGATGCTAAAGTCTTGGATTTAGAAGGTTTTACTGCGGAGAGCATTGCAGAATTCACTGCTAGCTTGTCTAGAGCGGAAGAAGTTGTTGCGAGTAGAGAAGTTACGCAACAAGAAGTTGATGCAGCAGTGGTAGCATTACAAGCAGCAACAGCAGGTTTAACCTCAATTGACTTAACTCAGGTGATTACCGTGCAAGATAACTATCTAAGTAATTCTATCAAGACAACTTTAGGTATTACGGGTGATATCACACTGGGCGATATGCTGGGATTGACTACATTAACGAGTGAGACCAGAAGAGCAAGATCGCTGGAAGGTTTGCAGTATGCCAAGAACTTGGTGACGTTAGATGTCACAGGCAATGAAATTACGGACTTCTCTCCTTTAAATGGATTAACGAAACTCGAAAACCTATTGATTGAGCCGCAAATCGTTGAGGTAGGAGGAACGTTAGAAGGACCGATTATTGAAGTGGAAAACTTAGTTACAGGAAGAGACGGTAATAAAGTTACCCCTTATTTAGCAGGGGTTAGGCACAATCAAACGTTTAATGAGATTGTTTTGGATATGAGTGAATGGGATCAAAACCCCGATAAGTTCACCATAGACCTTTCCAATGAAGATAAGGGGTATTACATGATGTTCATCTCTTATCAAGTAGAAGGTAGCCTTGTACAATTAATGTATCTGATTGATAACAAGTAAACTTTATGGCACAAAACGAGAAAAATAGGGACAGAAGAACAGTTTCCTTGTCCCTATTTTTTTCATTTGCTTTTTCTAACTCTAGTTGATAGGATAAGAAATTACTTGTAAATAAAAGGAGTTAGTAATCCATGTTACGTAAAGCGAGGGGTTGGCTGGAGCAACGGTCGCCTGCTCAGGTTATAAGCGGATATTATTTACTAGCCGTAATTGTATCCATTCTCTTATTTAGTATCCCGGCCGTCCATAAGCCGGGTGTTGATGTGTCATTTTTTGATACCGTGTTTACCGCGGTGAGTGTAGTAAGTGATACAGGTCTAGGTGTATTTAACGTTTCAGAAACCTATAGCGTATTTGGCTATTTTGTCATTATCCTCGTCTTGCAATTTGGTGGTATTGGCATTATGGCGATGAGTACATTTTTCTGGATGCTTCTAGGTAGAAAAATTGGACTTAAAGAACGCCAACTGATCATGGTGGATAATAATCAGTTTGAATTATCTGGCCTCGTACAATTAGTGAAAGAAATTCTGAAAATTATTGTCTTTGCCGAGCTTATCGGGGGACTCATTCTCGGATTCTATTATTTACGATTTTTCTCAACTTGGGAGGAAGCATTCCTTCAAGGTTTATTTGCGTCGGTCAGCGCGACCACAAATGCAGGTATGGATATAACAGGAAATTCACTTATTCCATTTGCAGGTGACTATTTTGTCCAACTAGTGACGATTACACTGATCATTTTTGGGACCATCGGGTTCCCTGTATTAGTTGAAGTAAAGAACTATTTTTATAGAAGAAGAAACAAATCAGATTCCCCTTTCCGCTTTTCCTTATTTACGAAGTTAACGACATTTACGTATGCGATTCTTCTTCTTATGGGGACGATTTTTATTTTATTGTTTGAATATCAACATTATTTCAAGGGTATGACGTGGCATGAGAGCTTCTTCTATGCTTTCTTTCAAGCAGCAACGACAAGAAGTGCCGGGCTTACTACCATGGACATAAATGATTTTTCAATGCCAACCCACTTGTTTATGAGCTTTCTTATGTTTATCGGTGGGTCCCCTAACTCTGTGGGCGGTGGGATTAGGACGACGACATTTGCGCTAAATATATTATTTATTTATCACTTTGCTAGAGGGAACCGTGATATCAAGGTCTTTAATCGAGAGCTTCATCCTGATGATGTGATGAAATCTCTGGCCATAACGTTATTAGCTATTATCATGTGTGGTATGTCAGTGATAGCTATAAGTATCTCCGATAGCGAACAGCAACTCATTGCTATTCTGTTGGAGGTGTGCTCCGCCTTTGGTACCGTAGGTTTGTCGACGGGGATTACGCCAGAGCTTAGTCCTTTTGCGAGATGCCTGCTCATGATATTGATGTTCATTGGAAGAATTGGTTTAACTTCGTTCTTATTTATCATAGGTGGTAGACAAAAGAAGGCAAAATTCAATTATCCAAAAGAGAGAGTTATTACTGGCTAACTTACAACGAAGTAAATTTTACAAAAAGTTCAGTTGAAATACGACATACTGTTGTCTGACATCGTCTATTATAATGAGTCTATTGATTCATAAGGAGATGATAGGTTTGGGTGAAATTATTAGAAAAGATATAAATGAAGAATATGCCTACTCCGGATATGTTGAAGCAGGTGATTTCATCTTTCTGAGCTTTTGCGTTGGTAATGTTGGGCAGTCCATTGAAATGCAGATTGAGGGAGCACTCGATAACATGAGTGACAGATTACAGCAGGCGAATTTAACCTTGGATGCAGTAGTGAAGGTAGATGTTCTGCTAAGAGATGTCTGGGGTATACCTGTTATGGAGGAGGTTTTCAAGCGGAGGTTTAAAGGCAACTATCCAGCTAGAAAGACTATCTCTACAGAGTTTGCGCATCATGGTGGTCCAAGTGGATTAAAGGTTCAAATTGATGGGATAGCCTATAATCCGAAAGTAAAGTAATACAGGGGGACAATAGGATAAACGGTAAAAGTAAGGGTGGCGTCGAGTCACATGGATATATACAAACAGGCTGACCATAATGCGTCTCCATGAAGCGTCGAATCTCGATGCGCTTTAGGAGGAACGCTTATAGGTCAGCCTGTTTTGCGGGTGCAGCCCTTTCTAGAATGGACTCATGCCGAGTGTATTCAGTTTCTCGCCCGTAATATCGACGCCCATTTTCGTCGTAATGTCGCGATAATGACCGACGCGGCGGCCGACTCGATAGTCGGTTTCATCTTTGTTGCCTTCAAAGCTACCGTTGATGATCATGATGGTGATTCCAAATCCCGCAGGCGTTAGCCCTTTAGAGATGTCAGTAGCTGAGGGTGTCCAATTTCCAACGATCACATCATGAGCTGATGGCTTTGGTGGTTGTGGCGTCATCCAGAATAACATAGCCGTCATAAAGCCCAATTTACCGTCGTTTGTAATAAGCTCCGGTTGTTGAAGTAAGGTATCTTTCGTCCCATAGATAATTCCACTAATTAGTCCATAATTGTAATTCCAACTCAATTGAATCGGACCACGTCCATGATACGATTTACCTGAAACTGGAGGGAAGTCAGCATGAGATTGAACGTAACCGATGTTGGTAGAATTGATATAACCCACTTCTTCATTCCAAAATAGACCCCAACGAAGCTCGCCACCAGGCGCTGTCGCCCAACCACCGCCCGTTTCATGCGCAATATTGGCGAGGAAGGCCGCCAGCTCACGCTTACGATTCTCAGCAGAACCTTCCTTAATAAATGAACCAAAATCAACTGTCTTGGAAATGATCGGAACCGTTAAGTTCCATGAAGCGTTAAAGTCGGCGTTTTGATAGATGAGTGTTTCTGTCTTCGTTGTCTTGTCCAATCGGAATACACGATTGTTCCATGTAGCACCCTCTCTGTATTCCAGCTTGTACTTAATATTTGCCACATCGGTTACAGCTGCGATCAGGTTACTATACGAATAATAGTCTGCTTGTCCCTGTTTATAATATGGCTTGTCCGCAGCAAATGTGTGCCACTCTGTAGAACCGATACGCATCGGGAACAGCGCTTCGTATTCACTTTTCGGTAGTGCGCTCTGCACGGCTGCAACCGCATTGGCTGGCGAAAATTGCGGGTCTATACCGCCCCATAGCGATGTAACTTGTGGATCGGTTAGTACACAACTTTGGCCAGCGTTTAATTCGCCTAGCGTGGTTCTTACGCTGATGCTCGAACTTGCCGTCGTGTTATTCTTGCCATCCCTTGCTTTTACGAAATATGAATATGGGGTATCTTGTTGTAAGCCCGTATCGGTGTAAGTCAGTGTGGATGCGTTGGCCGAGGAACCAACCTTTGTCTCGTTCCGGTAAATGTCATAACCCGTCACAGCAATGTTGTCTGTTGCGGCATCCCAGATCAATGTGATGGTGTTAGCTGTTTGCCCAGTCGAAACAAGATTCGTCGGAGCTGTAGGAGGAATAAGATCTTCTACGCCCCCCGTATCAGGACCAAGTAACAGCCACGGTGAGCTTGATGGATCACCCGAACCTGGTACATCGCCTTGCGTCCACCATTTGGCCCGGTACACACTGTTGTTATAGCTGACCTCATTGCCGCCCAAGTACACTTGAGTGGATACCCAAGGTGATGCGGTTAATGAAGCTTGCTCTTGTAATTCATTTGCGGAGATCGATTTTGTAAACGCTTCCATAGGTGTGAGTACTAACAATGCGGACAGTAAAGTGATGCATACGCGCATGAGCTTGATGCTTGTCAATTTACGTTTCATAGTTATCCTCCTATACTATAGATTTAAATTCACTATCAGTATAGTAGACTATGAATCTATTATCTATAGTCATATATGACTATATTATGTTAAAAATACATAATTTGTTATCCCGAATATTTAGGTTGAGCTAATGGATTTTTAAGAGCTACTCTTAAATTAGGATTAACTAAACGTTCATGTATTCTCATAATGTTAGCTTGATATTTGTAGGGTGTCCCTTCAGAATGAAGAGGATGCTATCGAAGAGGAGAATTATGGGATGGATAATGTTCTTGTACGCAATAATGTAAAAGTGATTGGAGAAGGGAAACAAACCATTATCTTTGGACATGGATTTGGATGCGACCAAAACATGTGGCAATATATCGTACCCTCATTTAAGACAAAGTATCGGATCATTCTATTTGATTATGTTGGTTCAGGCCACTCAGATATATCGGCATATAATGCGGAGAAATATAGTTCATTACATGGTTATGTACAAGATGTATTGGACATCATCAAATCGTTGGATCTTAAAGATGTTATATTCATAGGCCATTCGGTTAGTTCTATGATAGGGATGCTTGCATCTATCGAGCGACCCGACTATTTTGATAGATTGATAATGATCGGACCTTCTCCACGTTATTTAAATGAGGGTGAAGATTATTTCGGTGGTTTCGATAAAAGTGATATTACTGAACTCCTAGATATGATGGAGATGAATTTTGTGGGATGGGCTAGTTTTATGGCGCCACTTGCGATGAATAATCCTGACCCGATGTTATCGCAAGAGTTAGAACAAAGCTTTAGTTCATTAGACCCTGTGATTGCTAGACAATTTGCAGCAGCTACATTTTTATCGGATCATCGGAGTGATTTATCGAAAGCTACAGTTCCCACACTCATTATGCAGTGCTCGGATGACAGCATTGTACCTATACAAGTAGGAGAGTATTTACATCAGCACTTAAAGGGGAGTACGTTTCGCCTAATGGAGGCAAAGGGCCATTACCCACATATCAGCCATCCAGAGGAAACGATCACTTTCATTAATGAATATCTTCAATCAAGTTGATACGATTAAACTGTATTGAAAGGAAATGAGCGAATGGATGAGCGATTACAATATGCACCATGTGGGTATGTTTCCATAACTCATGAAGGAATTGTTATCGATGTGAATCAAACATTCCTTGCTATCATGGGATATAGCCGAGCAAACTTGGTGGACAATCATTTTGAATCTATCATGTCTACGGCAAATAAGCTTATTTTCCATACATATTTTTACCCTTTTATAAATCTCAATGGACATGTAGAAGAAATGTTTTTAAGTTTAAAAGATCATAAAGGTCTCGCCATTCCCTTTCTGCTTAATGGTAGAAGGTTTGAGAAGGAAGGCGTTGAGATTATAGATTGTATATTGATGCAGATGGGTAAGCGCATTGATTATGAGGTTGAAATTCGGACAGCCAAAAGGCAAATAGAAGAGGCGTATTGGGAGAAAGATCAAGCGCTAGTGAAGCTAGAACAACTCCATATGGAGATTGAACAGAAGCAGCAAGAACTGATGGAGTTAAACGCTAACTTAGTTAAACTGTCTGTTACAGATAAGCTTACGGGTCTGAAGAATAGACGGTTTTTTGAGGAAAAGTTAGAGGATCAAATGATTCTCTACAGCCAGACTGGGCAACCTTTTTCGCTGTATATCGTAGACATAGATCATTTCAAAAAAGTAAACGACACATGGGGACACCCGATGGGCGACTCTGTGTTAGCAAAATTAGCGGAGGTCTTACAGTCTCATGTCCGTAAAGGAGATATTGTGGCTAGATATGGCGGGGAAGAGTTTGTCCTCATCTTGCCTAACATGGATGCCGCTGAGTCCAAGATAAGAGCAGAGGAGTTGCGACTTACTGTAGCTAGTTCTACTTGGGAAACTGGGCAGATAACGGTAAGCATCGGTATAGCAACGTTTATCCAGATGGATTCAGATATTACGCTACTGAAAAAAGCCGACCTAGCACTTTACGCCTCTAAAGAGAATGGAAGAAATCGCGTCACGCATTTCACGGATATGAACAAATAAAGGAGAGAATACAGTGCACACATTAAATGAGAACCCTAATGTTGAAAGTCGCAACGTAATTAGCTTTCTGGAAACCGTGGATGTACGGACGGGGGAACGTACAATTTTGGCGCAATTCGATTCCCTAATTGAGGCTCCGAATTGGACTAGTGATGGCAAAAGGCTGATATACAACAGTCTAGGCCGGATCGTATCCTTTGATATTGCCACTAAGGAAAGTCTAGTTATCGACTCAGGTTATGCTAATCACTGCAACAACGACCATGTATTATCTCCCGACAATGCTCATATTGCGGTAAGCCATCATACGCGAGAGGACGGTATGTCTCGGATTTATGTTCTCCCTTTGGAAGGTGGCAACCCGAGTTTGATTACCCCTATCGCACCAAGTTATCTCCACGGCTGGTCCCCTGACGGCAGTACACTGGCTTATTGTGCTGAGCGTAACGGACAGTATGATATATATACGATTCCAGCAACGGGTGGGGTGGAATCCCAACTGACGGATACTCTCGGATTGGATGATGGCCCTGAATACTCCCCAGATGGAGGACATATTTGGTTTAATTCCGTGCGTACAGGACTAATGCAGGTATGGCGCATGAATGCCGACGGCAGCGAACCGGTGCAAATGTCCTTTGATGAAAGCAATAACTGGTTCCCGCATGTATCACCCGATGGTAAAACGGTGGCATATATTTCTTATCAAAAAGGCGATGTTGACCCAGGAGATCATCCTGCCAATAAGCATGTTGAAATTCGCGTAATGTCCAGTACAGGCGGTGAATTTCGTACGCTAGTCAAGCTCTTCGGTGGTCAGGGAACGCTTAACGTGAATTCTTGGTCTCCTGACAGTAGCCATCTGGCCTTTGTAAGCTATCAACTGAAGGATTAATAGAACACTTTACGATGAAGGAGATCGAGCGCTTGTTCGATTTCCTTTAATTCTTTCTCAGAAATATCCTTGATTCGTTCATCAAACCTCGATTTAACATGCGCAAAAACCTCATTCATCATGTCTTCCCCTTTTTCTGAGAGCCGGATAAATTGTTTGCGACGGTCTTCATTATCGGTAATCTTCTCGCATAATTGCTTTTCGTTTAATTTTCTTAGCTCACGGCTTGTGTTCGGCATGGACATCAGCATACATTCACTGATTTCACTTATGGTTACAGGTTGGCTGACTGCAATATATTCAAGAATCTTATATTGAACAGGTGTAATCGCTTCGGATTTCACATCTTTGGTTATCTCACTTGTTACTTGATGAACAGCAGCTGTGAAGGCCACGAATTTCTGGAATATGTAGTTCTTGTCCATAAAAATCACCTCTATATGAAACGATAGCAAAATGATTATCAAAATACAATTATCATTTGACAACTAAATTCAGAATATGGTACCCTTTGGTTATCAAATGATAAGTAAAGGAGTAATCCTATGAAAGCACTCATTATATATACACATCCGAATCATCAGAGCTTAAGTTATGCATTTTTGCAGGAAGTCATCCAGGGCGCTCAGGAGAATACTACAATTGAAGAAGTTAAGGTACTCGATTTATATGAGGAGGGTTTTAACCCGACCCTGGTGTTTAATAAACAGAAACGTAGAAGAGATATGCATCGTGACCCAGACTTTGCTAGGTACAGGGAACAGCTGATGTGGGCTGATAAAATCATCTTTGTATATCCGATTTGGTGGGGGCGTCCTCCGGCTATGCTGATGGGATATATCGATCAGATGTTTGCCTCGGGTTTTGCATATAAAGAAACGGGTAAAATGCTACCTGAGGGACTTCTTAAGGGAAAGTCAGTTGTCTGCATTTCCGTTATGAAGGGTCCAACTCATTATCCATTGCTATGGCTTAATAATTCCCACAAAGTCTTAATGCGCAAAGCGCTGTTCAACTATGTAGGGATCAAGAAGGTGAAATTCTTTGAGTTTGGCAACATGGAGAGTCCAAAGGGTAAACATAAGGAGAAATTGAACAAGATACATCGCTATTTCAAAACAGTGGCACAGTAAAGGTTGGATCGGGTGGACTGATGAACCTTCATCCTTAATAAAAATAAAGAAGGCGGCGGTAGCACCTGAGAGGTGATACTGGCCGTCTTCTTTAGGATTTATAATTAAAGAGCTTCCTTAATGACCTTCTTGTAATGCAAGACAGATAGCACCCCAAAAATGGAGTATAGCCCGGTATATAGTACCATAACTAGAATCATCGGCGTCCACAGCTCTGAGCCAAAGAAGAACCAGCCCGATTGGACTGCAAAGTAACTATGGCAAAGCCCGACGACTAATGGAATCCCGAAATTGAAGACTTGTTTTACTTGAATACCCTTTATCAGATCGCCCTGTGTGAAGCCGAGTTTTCGCAAAATCGTATAACTTGGTCGTTCATCTTCACTTTCGTCCATTTGTTTGAAGTAAAGAATACATCCCGATGTAATCAGAAATGTGAGTCCTAAGAAACCAACGACAAACATCATGAGTCCCATGTTTTGTTTCTGATAGTTGCTCGTCTCAAGCCTAGAGTCATAGGACTTAATATTAGTAAAGCCGATTTCTTTAAAAATATCATTGGCCGCTTTAATTTGATCCTGATCCAATATGTCGATTCCGATATACACGGATGCTTTCTTCTGAATAGAGGGATCTAAATCATCTTTCAAGCGTTGAAATACGGTTTCGTCTACTATGGCAACGGGCAAACCACCATAGCTAAAAAATCCAGACACGATGGTATCTTTCTTTAAACCTACAAGTTGTTGCGGAATGACTTCATGTTGACTCTTCAATTCAATTGAACCTGAGTCATCGAGGGGCATAAATTTCTGGTTCACATCACTATAACCTGTAAAAAGAGTCTCACCCGGTGACAATTGAGTATCTTTGGTCGACTTTTCACTAATTACAGCCAGGGTCATGAGATTCGGATCAACGAGCATGCCTTCCATACTCATATCCAGTATGTTCTCTACATTCACATCTACCTGGATGACATCAATGATTTCCTCGGAGTACTTAATGTCCTTTGCGAGTAAAGCTTCTTTAAATCGTTTCGCATCTTCGATATTTGTAATTGAAAATTCTGCTGGCACATAGTTCTCAGCACTCTTCTCGGCAGAATAGTAGGAGATATAGCTCAAGGATAACAAGCCAATCGCCAACGCAGATACGGTTGTAATAACGGTTAGTAATACGGCATTTGATTTCATTCGAAACATAATGGTGGAGAGGGATAATACCTCATTAATGTTCAAGTAACCATTTTTCTTCTTCCGAATGATATGAAATATAAAACTAACAGATCCTTTATAGAAGAGATAGGTCCCAACAATAACAGAAGCCAGAATGATCACCATGGCTATCAAAAGTTCATTCATGGTTACGAAGTCTCCTCCAAATAACTTAGAAGAAATGTAATAGCCAATTAGAATGAAGCCGATGCCAGCTATCCCGATGATCATTTCAAGAATCGAAACTTTTTTTATCTTGGCTTCCGTACTAGATTTCACGGCAAATAAGGATAGAATACTTTGTCTTTTTATAAACACATAATTCATCGACATAATAAAGAGATAGATAGCGCAGAACACAATCAATGTTTGAATTAGCGCATTGGTAGACAATCGAAGTGTTGCGATCCCTTCAACACCCGTGATTTTAAATAAGATCATGATGATTAATTTGGATACGGAGAACCCTGCAAAGATCCCCAGGAACAATGATCCGAAATACAGAAAGAAATTTTCGACGATAAGGATATTGAATATCTTGTTCTTGGTCATCCCTATTAATTGAAACAGTCCAATTTCTTTGCTGCGGCGTTTAATAAAGATCGTATTGGCGTAGAAAATAAAAATGGAAACAATAGCCACAAGCAAAATGGATGCTGCCTTTATTGCAGCTGCCCCTTTAATCGACCCCTTTGTTGGATCCATGGCTGGGTCGTACTGTAACGTGACGAATGCGAAATATAGTGCGGCGCTAAAGATTAAGGCAAAGACGTAAAGATAATAATTCTTTAGATTCTTCTTCAGATTGCGAAAGATGAGTTGATTAATGCTCATTCTGCACCCCGCCTAATACCCCTTGTGTTTTCATGATGTCTTTAAAGAAGGTTTGTCTTGTTTCTTCGCCTTTATTTAATTGAGTATAAATTCGTCCATCCTTTATAAAGATGACTCTACTGCAATAACTAGCAGCCACGGGATCATGCGTAACCATAACAATAGTCGCTTTTCGCTTCAGATTTAATTCACTTAGCTTGTTCAATAGATCCGAGGCCGATTTAGAATCAAGTGCACCTGTTGGCTCGTCCGCAAAAATAATGCTTGGTTCATGAATAAAAGCTCGTGCCGCAGAGGTACGTTGCTTTTGACCCCCGGAAATTTGATTGGGGTACTTGTCTTTTACATCATAAATGCCCAGTTCCGTCGCCACTTCTACAAACTTCTGATTGGCTTCTTTTTTCGGCATCTTTGTAATGGATAAGGGTAATAAGATGTTCTCCTTCACGGTTAGCGTATCTAATAAGTTGTAGTCCTGAAAGACAAAACCTAAATGATTCTTGCGAAATTCAGCTAATTCTTTTTCTTTCATCTGAGATATTTCGGTTCCTTGGATGGTGATCGTTCCGTTACTAATCTTATCAATCGAGGAGAGGACATTGAGTAATGTCGTTTTCCCGGAGCCGGATGCCCCCATAATACTAACGAATTCGCCTTCTTCGATGACCATATCCAGGCCGCTTAATACTTCTTGCTTATTAAATTTATTGCCATAGCTTTTATGGATTTTATTTGCTTCTAAAATAACCATCTCGTAACACTCCCATTTCTCAATAAACTATATAAGTTGAATTACTCATTGTGATTATAGGCTCCGAGAGCGAAAAGTTCTTACGATCGCTGTTGTCCCCAAATTTCTTGATTGAATTGTTATTAAGGTTGAAATTCGGGGACAAAGGCGAACGCTACGCTTCTTCAGAATCATTTCGCTCTCTCCGCTATATCATTATTCTTTTATTCAACTTATATAAGTATAAAAGGCTTGGTCGTTCTTATCGTGCGATTGAGCGAACAAATAGCACAAGCATGTGACATTGTTGTCACATGCTTGTGATGTTAAGGAACTCGTTGCGTTTTGGAAAGGTTAATGTAAAGGTTGATCCTACTCCAAGTGCCGATTCTACACTTATTTGGATCAATAATGACTGTGCTGCTTTTTTAGCTAAATATAAACCCATGCCCGTTGCCGCATTGTCTTGTCGCATCGTTGTGGATGTAAAACCTTTATCGAATATACGTGATATATCCTTGGGGTCGATGCCGCGTCCGTGATCTTTTACTTCAAGGATGACCTGATCAGCCTGCGGGTAACTATTAATTATAATATCGGAGGATTCACTATATTTCACGGCGTTAGTTAGGAGCTGTCTTATGATAAAGGCCAGCCATTTCCGATCACTAAGCACTTCCGGTGAATCTAATTGGATGTCAAAGCCGACTCCTTTTTGAATACACCAGGATTGTAAGGTTTTAATTTCATTAAAAATGATATCTTCTAAATCGATCCGTTCCATAAATAGATCATTTTCAATAAACGGAATGCGTCGTTGATGGAGCTGTTGGTCAAGCAAGTGATGAATTCGCAACCATTCATAGGTTAGCTGAGTTTTCATCGTATCGTTGTCTAAACGCTCGATCATCAAATGCATAGCTGTTAACGGTGTTTTAACCTCATGAATCCAAGATAATAAGTCATCCTTCTCTTCCTCAAGAGCCATTAGACTTTGCGAGGCAACTTGTTTCAGAAATTCGGCTTGGCTGAGTATACTATCTTCAACAATTTGTTCAAAAGGACTTCCCACACTGGGCAAAGTCGATAGATCGAGATCGTTATTTCGCTCTTCTAGACCCTTGTAGAATCTCGTTTCTTTATGATAACGAATGATGACAAAGCCCATAAATAGGATCGTCGACAAAAAGACAAGATAAAGAAGAGGTTTTAGCGGGATTTCTGGGTCAATAAAGACAATAAAGATATTTAATAGCTGCAGAAGTATAAATAGAATGATCCAGCTATATCGTTCTCTGATAAATTTACTAATCATAGCTATTTGCCTCTTCCGTGGCCATATAACCTTGCCCAACCTTTGTTTCAATAAAGATGCCTAAGCCAAGCTCGTCCAATCTTTTTCGTAAACGATTCACATTAACTGTCAGGGTATTGTCGCTGATAAAACGTTTATCATCCCATAAGCTATTAATTAACTCCTCACGAGTTACGATCCTGTTCTTCTTCTCAATGAGTAGCTTCAACACAAAGACTTCATTCTTTGAAAGTACAATGGTTCCAATTGGATTGGTGACCGTATTTTTCTCATAATCTACAGTTGCCCCACACCACGTCTTGAGCTCCACTTTGTCCGTATTGTAATTGTAGACACGTCTGAGCGTCGCCTGAACTTTGGCAATGAGTACATCAAAGTGAAAGGGCTTCTGAATGAAATCATCGGCTCCTAGCTGCATGGACATTACGATATCGGTAGGGTGATCACGGGAGGATAAGAAGATAATCGGAACGTTGGAATGGGACCTGATCAACCTGCACCAATGAAAGCCATCGAATTTAGGTAATTGAATATCAATGACGACCAAATCAGGACGGATATCTGAAAATTGCTCCATCACTTTACTGAAATCAGTAATCCCATACACATCATAGGACCACTGCGATAATCTATCTTTGATCTCATGAAATAAGGTTGTATCATCTTCAATCAACAAGAGCTTAAACAAAGGATTCACCACGCTTTAAGTTTCTACTGCTACAGGAATTGTATAATAAAACCATAAGGGAAGCTATAGAGGGCTATATTTTGCTCCCGTTAATCCTGGTTTCGATAGAGACTGACGGATGAAAGGGATATATCAGAGTTTCTAAATCAAACAATTGATCAATATGATATACGCCGTGGGGAAGAGAGGAAGTATAGACCTTATTCGCTACGGCAGAAGCTACTTTGGCGGTAATATCAGCTTCGTTTTCTCCTTGTAAAAAGCATTCTACCTTCATATTTTCTTGCCCCTTGTTACCCCATGCATCGATTTTTACGGCAAACTTGGCGGTTCCGAATGACATCTTGCCGAACGCTTGAACGAAGGTATTTCGAATCGGCATGTACTTCAATAAGCGGAACATGCCTGATGCTCTCAGCCAAGCAAGTAATTTTGTTGTTAGATTTGAATCAAAGCAGAGGCGTGTAGAGACTGAAGGCACATCAAGCGTTTGCGGAAGCACATGCTGATCTGAAAAATTGAAGCGGTATGCTTTTTTTCGACCCAAGCCCGTTCCAAAGTCGGTTGTTTTACCGTCTCGAAAGCTTGAAACTGCCATCCTATTTCCATCCTTAACGACATCATATTGCGTGCCGAGGTTATCGATCGTCCATTCGATAGAAGCTTTGCCATGCTGATCTCCGAGCCCTAGCATGATGGATATATCGACTGACTCCGTCTGTTCCATCTGACGCTTTGCGTGTAGTGCCATTAGGTTCGTCATCCCCGGAGCAAGCCCTACACTCAGCGCTACTGTGGCATGATGGTTCATAGCTTCCGAATGTAATTGTTCCACCTGAGATAGAAACGAAATGTTCGCAGAAATGTCCACATAATGAATTCCCTTATCGAGACAAAGACGAACGAAGTGGGGATCTGTTTGATCCAGACACATGACGATCAGTTTCACGTTATTCAGAACATTAGGATCGACATGCTCGCTGATGTTGAGTTGTAATGGCTGGACCTTTCCGCCAGTAGTACGACTGAATTTGTCCGCACGTTCAAGATTTCTTCCTGCAGCAAAAACTTTGCCGGGATATAGATCGCCTAGCTCCCTGCAGATCCTTTGCCCCACATGACCATAACCGCCGATCACAACGATGTGTTCATTCATGTTCATCTCACTCATATCCTTTATCTATATAGTATAGTTACTAAACTAAATGTCTAAAAAAATTACTTTTGCAAAAAGGAGTTCAATTTATCTATACATTTCTCGAATATTTCTATCTCCTGTTCACTTAATTGCGTACGCAGTTGATCGTAGAATCGGAGATGAACTTCCTCGTGAGCTGCGTTAGCCTCCTTCCCTTTCTCGGTAAGTGAAATCAGGGTCACTCTTGAATCCGTTGGATGGGGTGACCGCTCGACAAGCTCTTTAGTTTCTAAACGGGTAATCAGCTGTGTCACCGCACCTTTTGTAATGGCCAGACGTCCGGCGAGCTCACTCATAAGCACGGTTCCTTCAGAACCGATGGCTTCAATGGTATGAATTTCGCTTGGAGTTAAAGGTCCGGCGCTCCCAAAAGTATGGGGCTGGCGTTCAAGTCGGCGAAGCTGCATAATCATGCGTCCTAGTTTGCGACTTCCCGTATTGTTGTCGTTCGATGGGGTGTTATTTATATTATTCATGGGATTAGTATAGTTGCTAAACTTATTTACTGTCAAGGAATGGTGAAACTAATGGTTACAAGGCGGTCCTTGTCTCCGGGATGACTTTACTGATAATGTAGTATACAAGCACAACTTGATTTAGCTCGGATCACTTAATATAGGAGTGGGACAAGAATGAGGCAAATCACAATTTTGATAGCGGATGATGAAGCGGAGATTGCAGATCTGGTTGAGCTACATTTGCAAAAAGAAGGTTATCATATCATCAAAGCTGCTGATGGAAAAGAAGCGATACAAGCTATTCAATCCAAATCCATAGATTTGGCGATTTTAGATATTATGATGCCAGGGCTTGATGGTTATGAAGTTACCCGTCAAATTCGCGAGCGGCATCTTATGCCGATCATCTTTTTGAGTGCCAAAACATCGGACCTGGACAAGATCACCGGTCTAGTAATGGGGGCGGATGATTACATGACCAAACCTTTCAACCCCATGGAATTAGTTGCTCGGGTAAATTCCCAGCTTCGTCGTTCTATAGAATTTAGTCAACCTACACCTACAACTACGAATATAACTGTATTGGAAGCGGGGGGCTTAGCCATTTACCCCGAGCAGCATAAGGTTACCCTTTATGGGGAGAAGGTTGAGTTAACGCCGAAGGAGTTTGATATTTTATATTTTCTAGCTAAGCATCCGAAGCAGGTTTTTAATATCGAAAGTATTTTTCAGCAAGTATGGGGCGAGGCCTATTACGAAAGTGGCAACAATACGGTCATGGTACATATCCGGACGCTACGCAAAAAGCTTGGGGAAGATCAGAATAAGAACAAGTTCATCAAAACCATTTGGGGTGTGGGGTATACCTTCAATGGATAAACTCGTAAGCAGCTTCCGAACCAGGATGATTATGTTATTAGGCTTAAGCATGTTAATGTCCGGTCTAATTACCTATGGGATCTATAGAGTTCTTCAGTCGTATTATCGTTCCCAGGTTAGATTTGAGGATCCGTTGACGCCCATTCGCTATTTCATGAGGGATATTGGCGATTTAAACGCCTTTTTAATTATATTTATCCCGCTCGCGATCCTCTTTTTCTTCTTGCTAACCAAGCCGTATGCGACCTATTTCAATGAAATCTCTAGGGGAATTCATCATCTGGCTAATGGTGACTTTAAGAACCGTGTTCATATCTCCTCCCATGATGAGTTTAGAAAAATTGCGGATGACCTTAACCTGGCCAGTGCAAAGTTACAAGAGGCTGTGGAAAGAGGAGAGTTTGCAGAGAACAGCAAAGATCAATTGGTAGTTAATTTAGCACATGATCTGCGTACGCCGCTTACTTCTGTATTGGGTTATCTCGATTGGATTCTTAAGGATCATGAATTGACGGAGGAACAGGTAAGACATTACGCAACGATTGCTTATACTAAGTCCCAGCGCCTAGAGAAACTGATCGATGAATTGTTCGAAATCACTAGGATGAGCTATGGCATGCTACCCGTTGAAAAGTCACGTATAGATATAAGCGAGCTACTCGTCCAAATGAATGAAGAATTGTATCCAGCGTTTGAGAATAATGGCATAAAAACCAGATTGAATATCACGCCTAATTTATGCATTCACGGGGATGGAGAACTGCTAGCACGAGTGTTCGAGAATCTATTATCCAATGCGATCCGTTATGGCAAAGAGGGCCAGTTTGTAGATATCAATTGTGACCTTGTAGAAGGACAAGTGGTTATTCAGGTGATCAATTACGGAGGGTTTATCGCTCCAGAAGAATTACCTCATATTTTCGATATGTATTATACGAATAACCGTTCACGAACACATCAGGAGGGCGGAACAGGCCTCGGCTTATTTATAGCAAAGAATATAGTAGAGCAACATAAAGGAACCATCTCTGTCGAGAGCAATGTGATCCGAACACAGTTTGAAGTGAAGTTACCCCAGGAATTGACCTGATTAAGCAAAATTATTTGTTCAACTTATATGGCTCAATCTAAGAATCAGTGGTTGGCAAAAAACGAAACGTTACTTCCCACTATAGGGTCTATCAACCACTTATTTTTGTTTTGAGTCACTTTTATAGCCAAATTTAAGGAAAACTTTAGAATTGTTCCATCTTTTTTTAAACTCTTTTCTCTATCCTAGATATATGAAGGATCAAGGAGGAAGTTGTGAATGAAGAAGTGGGGCTTTTTTGTGATGATTATATTGTTGTTAGGAGTTGGATTTCGGTACTTTGGGCCAAGTTCTCAGCAAGAAAATAAGCTTATGAATGAACAACGATTAGTTCGAGGGGAAACTGCAACAAATAGCGAATCAAACACCGGATCAAACACCGGATCAAACACCGAGTCTAATACCAATAAAAATTCCGCTGCGAATACCGTATCGATAGATATTACGGAAGATCAGGTTTATCAGGGAGATTTATTGTTGGTTAACAAGGAGTATCCTGTGCGCGAAGAAAGTGTGAAGGCCGATATTGTTAATCTATTTGAGCAAAAAGACTTAGTCCAGGGATATGGATTGCTGGATACAAATATTCGGTTGTCAAAGAGTGTTGCGCAAACTTTTCTAAAAATGATTGAAGATGCTAAGGGGGATAAGGTAAATAACTTCTTAATCAGCAGTGGTTATCGAGATTTTGAAGAGCAAGATGGGTTATATCAACAAAAGGGATCAGATTACGCCCTACCAGCTGGTTATAGCGAACATAATTTAGGATTATCACTGGACATAGGTTCTACCGAAGCTGAGATGAGTACAGCATCTGAAGGAAAATGGTTGAAGGAAAATGCTTGGAAGCACGGGTTTATTCTACGCTATCCAGAGGATAAGACGGCGATCACGGGGATTCAATATGAGCCGTGGCATTTTCGCTATGTAGGTATGCCTCATAGTGCCATTATGCAGGAGAGAGGTTTTACATTAGAAGAGTATGTAGATTTCCTGAGAGACAATCAGAGCCTATTAACCGAAGTTGATGGGAAATATTACGAGGTGACCTATCATCCCGTTTCTGATGACACGGCCATTGAATTACCAGCGGGTCGCAAGTATGAGATATCAGGGAACAACATAGATGGGGTCATTATAACGATGGAATAAGGGGGGATGATGATGAAACTTAGAAACCCAATAATAAGGACTATTTTAGCAATAGGATTTATCGTGTACCTATATGCATTGATGAGGATGATTTTATTAAAGTGGAATGCTCCTGACTTTCCATTTCTCTACGGCCAATTGTTGAAAGCGTTGGAGAATCCTAATCGGGTATTCGGTTCCGGTGCACGAGTAGGTAACTTAGTCCCTTTTAAAGAGATCACGAATGCAATGGGGGATATATCCTTATCTAATCCTCATTCGCTTATTAACTTGGTAGGCAATATTGCTATATTTATTCCTTTTGGAATGTTTATTTCAGTTCTGTTCCATCAAAACGGTGCTACTTTTAGAAGAGTATTGATTTTGTCCTTCTGTCTTAGCTTGAGTTTAGAAGTAGCACAATTGGTATTGTACATTGGAACTTTCGATGTAGATGATCTGATACTAAACACAAGTGGTGGAGTGATCGGTTATGGTGTGGTTAAGTTGTTTACCTATAAACCACGGGCTGTCAGTTCAACTAATGGACGAAGTAGAAAAAAGGCTCAAAACCAAAATTAGCGGGTGACAGACCCTATCTGTAGATACCTCCGCTATTAGCAAGTACTTATATTAGGTCCATAAGTAACCCCTGCTCGATGGAGTATGAATAACTGGAATTCCTCCTACTAATTTGGCTTGCATACAATCAATGGCCAACTTAACTGGAATTTCTCCATCTAATTCAGCGCTTCTGACCAGTTGTGACCGAAAATCGGTTGATTAACTGGAGTTATTCCAGTTACACGCGGAAGGATATGTCCTCTCAACAACTTAACTTGAGTAATTCCCTTTAAATCGGAAAAGGATCGTTATGTGGACTCGCAGCGTTTATGAACTATACGCATAGTGCTGCGTTATGGATTGTGGCTTCGGGCATAGGTGCGGAAGAACTGCGTGTTATAAATGAGACTCTAGCTGCAGCAGTGCTGTCTTTCAGCATGGAATGTGCTTCGTCCGATACTCATAAATAAGCCGCCACTTCGACTTCGTAAATAAGGTGAAGAATAAAGTAAAAGCAGATCTCCTTCGTTTAAGTACGAAGTGGATCTGCTTTTTCATCGGATTATAGGATAAGCGTATTAGTCTGCTTTGCTTTTCAAGAATCTTTTCTTCATAAATAGGAACACACACAATGCAAAGATCAGGGCTAGGGCAGCATAGACGATATTCGAATAAACATCCATATAACCCACGATATCTCCCCATGAAGCACCTACTGCAGCCCCAACATAGATGAGAACGGCATTCCAGATTAATGATCCCAGCGTTGTAAGGGAGATGAAGGTAGCGAAATTCATCCGTATGCTACCGGCAGGGATGGAGATCAAGCTTCTAATCAACGGGACGAACCGGCAAACGAAAACCGCCCATGATCCATATTTAGTAAACCAAGCGTCAGCTTTATGAATATCTTTGTTAGTTAAACGAAGAATGCGACCATATTTAACGATAATTGCTTCCAATCTCTTTACATCAAGCAAGACACCAATCCAATAAAGGATGACGGCTCCAACTACAGAACCAATTGTGGAAGCGATAATAACACCAATAATACTAAGATTAGATTGTGTGGTCATAAAACCACCAAAGGTAAGTATGACCTCCGATGGAATAGGTGGGAAAAGATTCTCAATTGCTATCAATAGAAAAATGCCGATATAGCCGAATTGATTCATGATTTCGGTAATCCAATGTTCCATTTCAACACTCCTAGAATTTTTTTCTTGTATCTCTATCTCTAGTTACATATTTTGTTCGTAAGATATGCTATCTTCCGATTCCTCCTGAATAAATCGATTCACAATTTTGGTGGTGTTCACCCAATCTTGAATAGACCTATTCAATACAAGTTTGCCCTCTTCCGTAATGGAATAATATTTGCGCTTTCCCCCGTGGGTTTCATTGCCCCAAAAAGAGGAGATGGCATCGTGCTGTTCCAGTCGTTTGAGAGCCAAATAAAGCGTGGCCTCCTGTATTTCGAATTCACCTTGTGTCTTTGACTTTATGGCTTTAGATATTTCGTACCCATAGTTCTCCTTCTCCTTAAGGACAGATAAGATCAGAAGATCAATGGTACCCTTTAGCATTTCGGTATTCAAAATGTCACCCCCAACAAAGTACTCAATGTAATTGAGTACTAACCTATCATAAAATATATTACTTAACATTGCAAAGTACTCATCAAATATGAAAAAAACAAATTGCTAATTTAAATACAGTTAGATAAACTTGGAAAAAGTCCAGGGGGTATGAAGGGCATGGCGGACATTAACGAGTTAAGGCAATTTCCTGTACTGGAGACCGACCGATTACGGTTAAGACAGCTTGGATTAGCAGATACTGAGGCATTGTTCCAGACCCTCTCTTCGGAGGAAGTCATGCGGTATTATGGTAGATTTCCTTTGCTGGAACAGGTTGAGGCGGCAGAGTTGATCGAAAGATTCCGACTGTTGTTCGAGGATTACAGGGGCATTCGTTGGGGAATTGAGTTGAAGGAGAACGCGCAAATCATTGGATCAGTAGGATTTCACGCCTGGGCATTCTCACATAACCGTGCAGAGATTGGGTATGAGTTGAATGAGGCATATCAAGGACAAGGTTACGCCCGCGAGGCACTGACGGCAGCGATTTCTTATGCTTTTCAAGACATGGGTTTGAACCGGATCGAAGCTCTTGTATACCCGGAGAACGAGGCATCGGAGAAGTTGCTGTTACGGCTTGGATTTGATTTGGAGGGACTACTTAAACAATATGCTTTCTTTCGTGAGACGTATGTTGATTTGAATATGTTTGCGTTGTTAAAAGGGTAGTGAATTTACAATCGGATTGATTAGCAAATAAGCCACTCGAATATTCGGGTGGCTTTATTATATTCAGATGTAAACGTTCACAAATCATATACATTTAAGCCTTTTTGAATTAATTGGTTAATTTCGGGCACCTTATATCTATCACTTGCTAGCACTATGTTTCTCATATTAGTATCTATTAAACTCGGACTAATTAGTGCATATGCACAATATTTTTCGTTGGAATATCAATTGTTAAACCATAGTGGCGCCAATATAATGAAAACGTATTCATTACTTCTCTGAGGAGGGTTTAAGATGACGGCAACATTAGATATTAGTTGGATTGGTGCTTTAGCCGGCCTAGCGCTAGCAATCATATTAATTTTGTTCAGACTGGCACCAACATATGCATTGATTCTGGGGGCAATTATAGGAGGATTTATTGGAGGGGCTAACTTTTCGGAGGTAATCAGTATTCTAATTTCCGGAACACAAAGTGTTCAAGGTACAGTTATACGGATTATCGCTGCAGGTGTTTTTGCTGGCGTGATGATGGAATCTGGATCAGCGGGAACTATCGCGAAAGTTATTGTTGATAAACTCGGTGGAACAAAAGCTATGCTGTCGCTGGCATTGGCTACTATGGTAATCACAGCGGTAGGGGTATTCATTCCTGTTGCTGTATTGATTGTTGCACCAATCGCATTGTCTGTTGGCCACAAAATGGGATATTCTAAGATTGCCTTGCTAGTGGCTTTATCTGGTGGTGGTAAAGCGGGGAACATTATTTCTCCTAACCCCAACACCATTGCAGCAGCAGGTGGATTTAAACTCGATGTTAACCAGGTGATGCTTGGTGGATTAGTCCCTGCTATTTTCGGGTTAGTAGTTGCGGTTCTTATCGCATCCTTAATTAAGTATAAAGGCACTAAAGTAACGGATCTTGAAGCGGCTGAATTGGAGAAGACAAGCCCTACAAATCTTCCATCTTTATCTAAGGCTTTAGTTGCGCCGATCATCGCTATTGTTCTTTTGATGATAAGCCCAATTGGTTCGATGTTAGGTGTTGATTTCCTAGCATCACTAAAAATTGACTCTTTGTTTATCCTGCCATTTGCCGGTATAGTTGGCTCCTTGGCATTAGGTAAGACCAAAGAAATATTGAATTATTGTACGGCCGGTTTAAATCGAATGACACCAACCATTTTGATCATTATTGGCGCAGGTGCCATTGGTGGATTGATTACAGCTTCAACCCTACCTGCAGAAGTTGTTGCTCTTGTACAATCCTCGGGCATTTCCGGTATGTTCCTTGCGCCAATTGCAGGTATATTGATGGCAGGAGCAACAGCATCGACTTCAACAGGTGTCATTTTGGCTACGGGTTCATTCTCAACTGCAATATTAAATACTGGAGTAGCGCCTCTATCAGCTGCAGTTATGACTCATGCCGGTGCTACTGTAATCGATCACTTGCCACATGGAACTTACTTCCACGTTACACGTAATGCCATGGGTATAAGCATGAAGGATAGAATGAAGGTTGTCCTGTATGAAAGTATGGTCGGTATAACGATGACTATAGTGGCAGTAATTCTTTATGGATTTATTTTATAAAAGGGGAGGAGAATAACTCATGGGAAAAATATTTATGTTGGCTCCTGATTCGTTCAAAGAAAGCATGACAGCAAAAGAAGTATGCGAAGCCATGGAAATCGGCATAAAAAGAGCTATTCCAGATGCGGAGTGCATTCATGTACCTATGGCTGACGGCGGTGAAGGTACAGTCCAGTCATTAGTAGATGCAACAGGGGGCACCTTGATACAGAAAGAAGTGACCGGGCCTCTGGGTACACCGGTTCTCGCCCATTATGGAATTTTGGGAGACGGTAAAACAGGTGTGATTGAAATGGCATCAGCCAGTGGGATCCATCATGTTACGAAGGAAACAAAAAACCCTTTAATTACAACTACCTTAGGAACAGGTGAATTAATTAAGGAATGTATTGAAAAGGGCATTACAGATATCATTCTAGGCATTGGCGGAAGCGCTACAAATGATGGCGGAACTGGAATGGCAAAAGCACTAGGGTATAAATTCCTGGATAAGCACGGCGATGAGTTGCAGCTTGGTGGCGGATATCTAGGTGAGCTGGATAAGATCGATGTTACTGATGTACTTCCGCAATTAAAAAATATTAATATCCTGGTAGCATCAGATGTAACCAATCCATTATGCGGTGAACGGGGCGCATCCGTTGTGTTTGGTCCGCAAAAGGGTGCCACGCCTGAAATGGTTGCATTCTTGGATGAAAATTTAAGACACTACAGCAAAGTTGTACAACAGCAACTTGGAATCGAAATTTTGGATGTACCTGGCGCAGGTGGTGCAGGCGGCCTAGGTGGTGGACTCATTGCTTTCACTAACTCCACAATGAAAAAAGGAATCGAAATTGTAATTGAATATACAGGTTTGAAAGAAAAACTACAAAATGTGGATTACTGCTTTACAGGAGAAGGAGGAATCGATTTTCAGACGAAATTCGGTAAAGCACCCTTCGGAGTTGCCCAAGCAGCTAAAAGTGTTAATCGCGATATGAAAGTGATCGCCTTGGCCGGATATGTGGGCCAGGATGTTGAAGCCTTGTACGATGAGGGGTTTGATGCCATCTTTGGAATTGTTCCTGGAGCAGCAGATATTGATACCTTACTGGCACGAGGTAGGGAAAATGTTGCCCGTACATCTGAAAGCATTGCTAGATTGTTAAAATAAGAGTCAAAAAGGGTGTCCCTAAGTCATAGGGGCACCCTTTTTTATATGATCCGGTTAATTAGCATAAAAATGAGTTCCACGAGCTCTAAAATATTTTTGGGATCTTTGCCTGTAATCGTGTGAATCTTGTTTAATCTATAGTTCAATGTATTTCTGTGGATAATGAGCTTTTCAGCGGTTACATTGGCGTTTAGGTTGCAGCCCAGATAAACCTGAAGTGTTTTTATCAATTCATCATTTTTTTCGAGTAAATGGATCAGCCGTTCTGCCTTAGTATCATTCTTTTGCAGTTTAGACATATCGGCGATGAATTCACATTTGGAATAGGAGATGGTTTTTTCGTTGAAATAAAAACCCTTCAATACACGCATTGCCGATTTGGCCTGCAAAAACCCCTCAGAAATCGTGTCGTTCACTTTACTGATTGAAATAAGCGCATCCGGATTCTGATTTCTAATTAATTGTTGTAGGGCTTCAACCTTATCCGCTTCCTGAATGACTAAGCAAAGCGAAGTTTTTGATATTTTAAAGGAGGGGAAGCCTACAGTGATATCCTCCGCAATCTCATTAGAAGAGTCCACATATAGGACTTGGGAGGGTTTGCTTAACTGAATGCCATAGGTCAATGCCTGATTCATTAATTCTTTCGTATAGGTGGTGTCCGAATCAATAATTAAGCTAAAAAACTCTTGTTTTAAGTTATTCTTCAAATTCTCTTTTTCCAAGGCGATGCTTTGGTCGATTAACAAAATAACAGCTGATTTTAAAAGGTTTCCGAAGGGTCTCGTTTCCTTTACTTCGCCGCTGATTCCTACCACTCCAACAATATGGCCATTCATTTCGATCGGTAAGTTAATGCCCTTCTTTACGAACTCCTCATCCTTGTGAATTTCTACAATTTTGCCCTGTTTTATAGCTTTCAATGCACCGTGATGCAGCGTACCAATCCTTCCTTTATTTCCACTCCCAATGATCATACCTGTTTGATCCATAATATTAATATTATATGGAATATCCTTCATCATTCTATCAACAATTGTTTGGGCCTGATTATGCGTCAACTCATACATAGCGGTATCTCCCTCATAATCATTTTTAGGCTTACCCCACAATTATATACGTATAGATTGTCGTTAGTATATGCGGTAATCACTATGTTTTAGCAAGTTGTAATGTTATCCGTTGTAGTAATGTCCAATGGCAAAAAGACATAGTCTCCATCCCTATGAATCGTACATTTACGAACAGGAATAGGATGTTTGAACAGGGGTCCATCTATAACTGTGGTATGGAACTCACCACCTTCCCCGCACGGGTCAATGCCACGATCTATAAGCTCTTTTACATATTCAAGGGTTAGTGTTCGCCCTAAATCATCTTTCCGCATACCTAAGGATAAGTTTACAGTTACAACAATCGTGGTAAATCCAAGATGGATAAATTCCTCGACCGCTTCTCTATGATCCATTTCCCATAGCGGCATCCCCAGCTTTAATCCCGCATTTTTCGTAACTTTATCATGCCAGCAACCGTGAGTGGGCACATCCAAGTCTCCAGTTACTAATACCTCGGCACCTTGATCCTTAGCCTGAGCTAAGAGTTGCATATACACCTCTTCATAATCTGTCCAACTTGCTGCCCCAGTATATACCGGTAGACCTATAGATTCAGCTTGAGCACGTATGAGCTCTGGAGGCATGCCATGGGATCTAGAACGTTTGCCTTCTTCCTCCAGCATCACGATTAGTCCTACTGCCGTTCCCATTTTCATGGCTTTATATAGAGCTAGGACGCTATCCTTTCCTCCACTAAAAGAGGCTATAAATTTATGCCCGTGGGCACCATTTTTCCAGTTCACATATTCCATGATTGTGATTCCTCTCCTTTTTGTATCTCTCATCAAACTCTAATGTATCTCCAAAGTCTTTCTCATTCATTATGTTTTAACATAAGGGTAATCACAATGAATATAGGAGGAAATAACTTGAAAATTCTAACGAAGTTTATGCTGGTATTGAGCTTATCCGTGGTCACTCTATTTTACACGAGCCTGGGAAGTACAGGAACTGTCTCTGCGCGTTCAATGGTCGATCTGGATCTCGACCTCGATCTTGGCTTTGATTTAGATCTCGATCTCAAGTTAGTTCATTTGGATCTGCAACAGTTAGGTAATACGGACACTGGAATAACCATCGATAAAGGGACGACTCGTATTAAGGTAGGGGACAAAACCAAGACGTTTTCTGTAACGAACCAAAACGGTACGATTGAGTTTAAGCAAGGCCACGTCAAGGATGTAGAGGTGCAAACGAAAGTGGTTGTACAAAATGCGACGAAAGAGGAAGCAAAGGTAGTTGCAAGTAAGGTGAAATTGCAAGTGAAAGAGGGTACAGCTTTAGACATCAAGACGTCTAGCGAGCCTTATGGAAAGAATAATATGTATCGTCCGAGTATTCATTTGACGATTACTTTACCTCAAACTATCAAATCTGACTTGAACGCAGTGCTGACGAATGGAAATATTTCTTTGTCAAAAGTTACTAGCATAGGTAAAATCAAATTAACATCTCAGAACGGGAACATCACAGCAAAGGGAGTTAGTAATGACATTTCTCTGCAAACGACCAATGGCGTAGTCCAAGTGTCCGATGCGAAGAAGAGTGTTCGCGCTAAGGTTACTAATGGAAACATTGTAGCCAATCGTATTTCGGGAGCACTCCACATGGAGACGACGAACGGCAACCTGTCTTCGGATGATGCAGTCTCATCCGTAAAGGCAGTAACTATGGCGGGGAACATTAATATTGAAAGCTCGAAAGTTGGCGGTGATTGGGACGTGTCGTCTACCGTAGGGAATGTATATCTAGCTTGGCCTGAGAAAGCAGCGGTGGAAGTCAACGGAACAACGTCCTTCGGAGAAATAGAAACGGATCTTCCGCTAACGGTTAAGAAAAATCATGTAACAGGTAAAATCGGCTCGGGTTCCTATCAAATACAAGCGTCCTCCATGGGCGGGTTATCATTAATGAAAAACTAGTAATTTGCGAAGAGGTGAATCAGGAGTGAAGGAACGGATTTTAATCATCGAAGATGAAATCGCTATGATACGCCTCTTAGAATTGGAGCTCTCTTATGAGGGATACGAGATCACGATAGCCAGTGATGGTCTTGTCGGTGCAGACATAGCCCTTAATGAGAACTTTGACTTGATTTTACTAGATTTAAATTTGCCTGGAATCAATGGAATAGAAGTCTGTAAGAGAGTGCGTGCGGTGAAGCAGACGCCGATTATTATGCTAACGGCCAGGGATACGATAAGCGACCGGGTACGAGGGCTAGATACGGGGGCGGATGATTATGTGCCGAAGCCGTTTGCAATCGAGGAGCTTCTCGCGCGCATGCGTTCCTTGCAACGTAGACTTCAGCTCAAGGAAACGGCGGACGTGCTGTACGCCAAAGATTTAACGTTAAATATGGTATCGCATTACGTTAGTCGATCCGGGCAAGAAATTGAATTGTCGCAGCGCGAATTCGAACTTCTTCGATGCTTGCTTGCCAATAAAAATCGACTGATGAACCGCGAAGCGCTGCTCAATCTCGTATGGGGTTATTCCTTCGAGGGAGAAACGAACGTAGTAGATGTCTATATAAGGTACATACGCATGAAAGTGGATGAAGGATTTAGTGAGAAGCTGATCCACACCGTCCGCGGCGGCGGCTATATTTTAAGGGACTGAAGGTGAGCGAAATGAAGGCATGGACGTTCTCTCGTAAAGTCAGCGCATCCATTGCGCTGACGTCCCTGGTTGTCGTGATGGTCGTCAGCGGATTCGTATATGTCACTTTCAAGCATTGGACTGAGAGCCAAGAGGTTGATTTGCTAGATGCTAAGCTTAGACAGTTCGAACTTCAACTAGGTGAGGTAGGATTTATATCTTCCTTACTTAACCCGGGATCCGGGGAAGGCACTGGAATGGCAGCGTTATTTGAACCGGATCTGTCCTCGCTTGAGTCCGACCTTGATGAGGGGCAGTACCTCCAAATGTTAGATTCCAGCGGCCTAGTATTAGCAGAGGTAGGCACGGAAGAACAGGTCAACAATGATGTTAAGTATACAGCGGAAAGAGATATAGAGTTACTTGTATTTGGTACTGTTAAGCTACAGCTTATGGATAGCGGACATTCACGAAGTGCAACCGCAGAGCGGGAGATCGGCAGGCTCCTTCTCCTTGGCTTATTAATAGCAGCCGTCGTGTCCGTCATTACGGGGTGGATCGTAGCCCGTTCGGCGTTGAAGCCAATTCGCATGATGATTGGGGAGGTGCGAAGTATCGGGGCGAACAATTTGTCTCAGCGGCTGCATTTGCCTGTTGCCAAGGATGAACTTCATCAATTAGGGGAGACCTTCAATAGTTTCCTGCATAAGCTAGATGTTTCTTTCGAGCAGCAGCGCCGATTCGTCTCGGATGCTTCACATGAACTGAAGACACCGATCGCTATCATCGAAGGGCATACGCATATGATACAACGGTGGGGCAAGAAGTCACCGGAAGTGTTAGATGAATCGCTCGCATTTATGATGGATGAAACTAAGAGAATGAAGGAACTAATTGCCCAGTTACTATTGCTTGCCGAAGCGGAAGAACCGCTATTGGACGGTGTAGGAGAAGTGTGTGATCTTCATGATACATTGAGGGAACTGATTCCCCAGACGGTACACGTCAATCCCGAAGTGATACTGGATTATGATGGTAGTCCGATTGGGGAAGCGATTCTGATTCGAATGCCAAGGGGCGCCAGTTATCAAGTGTTGCGAAATATTGTAGAGAATGCGTTTAAATATACGCCTAAAGGCGGTACAGTAAGCATTAGTCACTTCATAAAGGATGGGCAGGCGATTGTGATCGTAGAGGACACTGGAATTGGGATATCTTCCGAACAGCTGCCGCACATCTTCGATCGATTCTACCGCACAGAGGGTTCACGGAACCGGGCACAGGGAGGATCGGGTCTGGGGCTTGCCATTGCCAAAGCAATCATGGAGCGGTATGGAGGTTCAATTCACATCGATAGCACGTTAGGTCAAGGCACGAAAGTGACTTTGCGGTTTATTGGAGAGTAAGGGAGATTTAGCGATGTAATCAAAATATAAAATAGCATCTAAACTTATTGTATGTCTTTTTGACAATAAATAAGTTTAGATGCTAAACTATTATAAATATATTAAAGGATTTGCATTAAATTTTTTTGCTCATTTAGTTTAGTAACTATACTACACGGAAAAGCTGGTGATCATCTTGAATATATCTGCACCACCCGCAGAAGCTCTATCAGGTAGACATCGTTTTTTGATGATGGCCTCCATATGCATAGGAGTATATATCTCTCATTTTACAGCAGGTATCGTGAACGTCTCGCTTCCTAAGTTCATGATAATCTTTCAAACGGAGCTGGAAACGGTTCAATGGATTACTACAGGGTATTTACTCGTCATCGCTTCCTTACTTCCGATAATGGGCAAATTAGGGGATCGCTACGGGCATCGGTGTATTCACAATCTCGGATATGTGTTTTTTACCATCAGCTCTGTTCTAGTGGCATTTTCACCTAATATATCCGTGTTGCTTATTCTTAGAATGGTTCAGGCCATAGGTGCTGCGATGTTTCAAGCCACGAATATTGCACTGATCACGATTCATGTACCGAAGGGAAAAAGAGGTCACGCGCTAGGTATCATGAGCACTGCTGTTGCCCTTGGTGCGATGACTGGACCTATCATCGGTGGATTTATCGCTGAATGGCTGAGTTGGCAATGGTTATTTTTGATGCATGTTCCTGTTGCTCTTGTTGCCACATTGCTGGCTATGCGCTATATTCCCGAGCGAGGACAGGAAAGACAAGAGGAACCTTTCGATAGTATTGGAATGATCTTATTCATATTTGTGATCGGCTCTGTCATATTCGGAATATCGAATGGAAATGCATGGGGATGGCTATCCGCTGAAACCTTATCTCTGTCTGTTGCTGCTGTCATCGCCTTCTTTCTCTTCCTACTGAGAGAATCAAGGGAAAAAAGCTCTTTTTTGCCACTTGGGGTGTTCCATATCCCGGAGGTATCCTATGGATTAATCATAAGCTGTGTTTCTTTTATGCTGGCAAATAGTGTTCTAGTCACCATACCCTTTTTCTTATCTCGAAATGCTGGCTTCTCATCGGTAACCGTAGGAACGATCATGATCGCCTATCCGATACTTTTAGCCTTTACAGGTCCTGTTGCAGGTCATTTGTCCGATCGTTATGGATCTAGGTCCTTTATGTTCATGGGGTTATGTGGTATGGGAATCGGACTAACGGCGCTTGCCCTTTATCTCCATCAATTGTCGACGGTTGGGATTGTCGCCGTACTAGCATTAATAGGAGTGGGAATGGGGCTTATTGCATCACCTAATAACAGCTTTATTATGCGATATGTTCCAATGAAAGATGTTGGCTCGATAGGAGGAATGATCGCATTAACGCGTAATGCGGGGATGGTTCTGGGAGCTGCCTTAGGACTTGGAGTGATGAATGGAGATGCCATTCAGGATTCTGCACCTTTATTAGGTGCTTTAAAGTCCGTATTCGGATTAGGGGGTATAATTTGTATGGCTAGCATTATCATGCTGGGTTATAGCGTACTCCTAAACAAGAAGAAAGCTTGATGTCACCTTTACGGCACGTTGTTATGACAAGTGATTTTGCCGTATTTATGACACGGTGAACCAACCGTATCGTAAGGCTCGTGAATCTTCAAATGAATATTATTCAATGAAAGAAGTAGGTGTTCGACTCCCCCTTGTGCCCATTAGAAGGACCAGCTACAGGAGCGGGTCTTTCGCTATTCATATAGCTAAGTTGTTGACAAATTGTAGACATGAGATTTAAGCCATTGACCTTTCCGCTAACCAATCAGAGAGGTCTTTTTGCGAAACAAGAAATAATATACATGGGTCTGTGAAGTTTACAATAGTAATCTGATCATTGAACGTCTAGCATTAAGTATAATGGGACGACGCATTTGGCGGATAAGGCGTACTTCGAAATGGAGAGTTTATGAAAAAGACTATTGTTTTTGTATTAACGATACTTATATTATTCTCAGGATTCGCAACACAAAGTTATGCGTTGTCAGATACGCAATCTGCGGCAATACAAGCGTTGCTGGATGATGCCTCTCGTATATCAGGTGTGCCGGGAATGTCAATCTCCATACTTGCTGATGATGAAGTGTTCTACTTTTCTTCCGGGTATGCAGACCGTGAAAATGGGTTGTCTGCAAGTGAAAATACACTATATGAGTTGGCCTCGGTCAGTAAAGCTTTTACCGGCATGGGTATTCTGCTGTTGGAAGAGCAAGGGCTGCTGTCAATGACTGACAATGTCCAAAAATATTTACCTTGGTTTACGTTAAAGTATCAAGGGAAACCTGTTGATATGCAAAGCCTTACACTCAATAACTTTCTTCACCATACTAGCGGCCTAACAAATCGTAGGCATACTCAAAATATTCCACAAGGCAATACGCCAGATTTGCTGCAAAAGACTGTGGAAATGCTGGTAGATGCTGAGTTGGCGTTCCCTCCCGGTGAACAGTATAACTATGGAACCGTTAATTATGACGTATTGGGTTTGGTTATTGAGATTGTGTCGGGACAAAGCTATGAAGACTTTATGAGGGAGCAGGTATTTCAGCCGTTAAGTCTTCACCAGACGTATGTTTATAAAGAAGATGCTCAAGCCACCGGACAGTTGGCACAGGGCTATCGTTCTTCCTTTTTTATGACAACTCCATATAACGCGCCGGATTTTTCCGGGAATAAACCCGCAGGCTACATCATTTCTTGTACAAAAGATATGGCGCGTTGGATGGGCATACAGATGGGCATACAGATGGGTATTGTGCAGGACATACCCGAAATATTCCATACGGTTATCGAAAAATCACATCAGGGTGATATGTCTGTTTCGGCTGTCAACGAAATGTATTATGCGGCGGGCTGGTCGGTAAACGCCAACCAAACGATTATAGAGCACCCAGGGGGTAATCCCAATTTCGCAACCGAAGTGGCCATACTGCCAAATGAACGAACAGCCGTCTGCTTGCTGACCAACGGCGCAAATACTAATAGAAGTATGGTACTAAAAGTTAAAGATATATTAGACGGCAATATAACGCAGTCATATGAAATAAGCGGCACACAGCTTTTGGACATCATTTTGTCGTCTACCACAATTATTCTTTGCCTATTGGCCGTTCTGTTCTTTCTCTTAGGATTACGCAGAAGGAAAACGAATGAGCGGCAGCCAATGACAAAAAGGCGAATAATCGTAACAGCTATTTTGTTGATTGCTACGATTGCCCTGTGTATAATGTGCGGTGCATTAGATTGGTCAACGATACTTATTTGGCAAACATATAGTGTTCTTACGGCTTTGATTTCGTTGGCATTATTAACAGCAAGCATTACATGGTTTGTATACACTCACCGATATAATGCCTCGCTCCGAAAATAAGCATTTAAACTCCCGCTATGAAGGGTCAAATCACCATTAATCATTCAACTATCGGGATACGATAATTGAACAAAGCGAGAAAAAGAAAGGGCCATCCAAAGAGGATGGCCCTAAAACTTGCCGTTACAGATAGCACGGTGAACCGTATCATAAATAGAGGCAGTTTTTTTCTGAACAGCTTAATTTACATGGGTTTTGGTCGACATATCAAAATCAACATCTTCAATAAATTCGATAATTTCCCCGTTGGGACTGTGAATGATAGCGTTCTTTATTAGAAGGGGCGGTTCGCCAAGAGAAAGGTTATCAGGTTCTATAAAGGCCTTTGCTCCATGAGCAAGGGCTTTTTGATACATTTCATCTACATTATCCACATAGAAGGCGAGATGTAACAACGCTCCGTGAGCAATATCTTCTTCAGACAATGCTTTCTTACCTTGAGCAGGGATGACTGCATCGTTATCAAAGATCTCAATGCAGGTTCTTTGGTCAGGCGAAATCAGCATGGAAGCTTCTTTAATTTGAAAGGAGGGTAAACTCCAGTGATGACCTAACTTGAACCCTAAAACTTCAATATAGAATGTAATGGTTGCTTTATAATCTCTGGCTTGGATCGCTACATGTGAAAGGCCTTTTACGCTCATCAATAATCGCTCCCTTATAAAATATATATTTATTATAGTTGCATTAATAAGTAAGATACATACAAAAGATAAGTGTTTTATAGTAATATGATTCTTAAATATAAGGTATTTTTGGTGAATGGGTTTATTTTATTGAATTGAATCAGGGGGCTCTAGATATGGAACATCTTATGGATGAAATTGATAAAAAAATCATGGCATTACTTCAGTACAATGCACGAATGTCCATTTCTCAAATCAGCAAAGAGGTTTCGATGTCGCAACCATCCGTTAAAGAAAGAATGATCAAGTTGGAAGAAAAAAACATCATATCTGGGTATAACACAGTTTTTAATTTACGGGAAATGAATCGAGGCACGACCACTTTTATTCTATTAAAAACAGAACATTGCCAAGAGCTCACTGTTTTTTGCGAAAATGCTATGGAAGTAACTGATTTATTTCGCATTAGTGGAGAATATAATTATCTCATTAAGGTACAAACCGCATCTATTGAGGAACTTGCTGAATTTCAAGATTCCCTTATAAAGTTCGGCCCTTCAAAGTCTCATATCAGTTTGAAAAATATATTGGAAAACAGGGTTTTGCTCTAATTGGAGGTAAAGCTGTTCTTATAATAATCGCGAGTCTAAACTTGCCGTTACAGACTTCATGGTGAACCTCATCACAGATAGTGATAAAATGGAAAGTAGAAGTAGTCGTGAACTGTTAACTTAATGTGTTTTTCGATGAGGTTATTAATTCGTTTGCAAAGGAGTGGGACATCATAGAGTATCGTCGTCTTGGAAACAGTGGATTAGAGGTATCGGCATTAGGGCTTGGAACCAATGCATTTGGCAAACGGGCCGATAAGGACACATCTACGAGGATCTTGCATTATGCCTTGGATAGCGGTATTAACTTTATAGACACAGCTAATATTTATGCGGGCTCTGAGTCAGAGAGAATTATTGGGCAAGCTTTGGATGGAAGACGAGATAAGGTTGTATTAGCGACAAAGGCAGGATTAGTGAAGGGCGATGGTCCGAACGAGCGGGGGTCATCACGCTATCATTTGCAACAGGAGCTGGACAACAGTCTTAGACGCTTGAAAACAGATTATATTGATTTGTATCAAATCCATACATTTGACCCGTATACTCCGCTTGAAGAAACATTGCGTACTTTGGATGATATGGTCAGTTCAGGTAAGGTCCGTTATATTGGGGCATCAAATTATGCTGCATGGGAGTTAATGAAAGCGCAGGGGATTAGCGAGAACAAAGGTTATACGCGGTATATTTCTACTCAAGTTAGTTATTCCCTCGCGGATCGAACGCCTGAACAGGAACTGGTTCCTTTCTGCTTAGATCAGGGTGTGGGGATTATCCCCTATTTTCCGTTAGCAGGTGGTATTCTTAGTGGGAAATATACGTCAATAGACCAAGCACCTCCAAGTTCAAGAGCCGTTACCGACCCGAATTTTAACAGATTTCTCAATGAGAGAACGATAGCACTTGGGCAAAATGTAAGTAAACTTGCAGCAGAACATGCCTATACTCCTAGTGCGATTTCGATTGCTTGGCTTATGGATCGGCCTGCTGTCTCAACAGTGATCGTGGGTGCAACACGTGTCGAACAACTAGAGGCTAATTTAAAGAGCGTTGATATCCATCTCGATTCCGAAGTAACTAAACAGTTGGATGAAATCAGCGATCCATTTCGTTATAGTGAACCATTCGCTGTTTACCGTTTAACTTAATTTAGATTCAGTCATTTCACTTATAGTAGGGAGGGGCATTATGACAAAGTTTAAGATCAGCTCTATGCAAGGTCTACACTATAAACAACGGCGGTTGTTTGTATAGAGCGAAGAGATAAGTTGCCGCCATAATGCCTTGTAGGGTGATCGTTGTTTATAGAATAGGCTTTGCTACCTTAAAAATTTCAATTATTTTAAGGAGTAGGGTGCTTATGAAATATGTAAACGCTGATCTTATTTTTCCGGAAGAGTTGTTAAAGGAAATACAGAAATATGTACATGGTGGCTTAGTATATGTCCCCAAACCTGATGAGGTACGTAAGAAATGGGGCGAAAATTCAGGTGGCAGAAGCTATTTGAATCTTAGAAATCATGAGATCCGCCAAAAATTTTCTGCTGGGATGACGATTGATCAACTTTCAGGTCAATTTTGTCTTTCCTTCGATAGTATTAAGAAGATTGTTTATGTTAAAAAGTAGACTACATAAGGTCACATTGGATGGAAATCTGATGTGGCCTTTTTGTGCAAAATTTATTTTAAAGTGTTTATTATATATCTTTATAGTGCCACCACTTTTATACTTACTTGTACAAAGGGGGCATCAACTATGATGGAGTTTTTTCAATATGACACTGATGAGAATAGACGTTCATTGTTAGCACGAGCGAGGAAAGTTGCTTTATCGGCGTTGCAACAGTATGACCTGGAGTGGGAACGGATCCAATTCATCCAATTATCCGATACGATCACCTATAAAATCGAGACAAGTACAGCGGGAAGTTATTTACTTCGTATTCATTCGGCAAGGCTCCGCAAAGAGGAAATTGCTTCAGAACTTGTACTTCTTCAAGCTTTGAATAAATCGAGTGAGCTCAATTTACCTGAAGGTCTGGCAAGCTGTAATGGCTCTTATGTATTGGAAATAGAAACGGAAGAAGGGTATCAACGTCCCTATGTCACGATGATGCGCTGGGTAGACGGCGAGCATGCAAGCGGGAAGCTTTCGGACAGCTGTGTATATAACGTGGGCGTTATGATGGGGAGACTGCATGATGTAGCAGCGAGTTTTGTTCCACCTGCTGATTTTGTTCGTCCTGAATGGGGGGCTGATCAATTTAGAAGTGAATTTGCTAAATTAGAACTTTATCATACACGGTTCCTATCAAATGAGGGATGGAAGTCATACCAAGCTGCAGCCGAGACAATACTGTCCGAGCTCACTGAAATGGAGCGCAGCGACCAGAACCATGGACTCATTCATGGGGATTTACATACGGGCAACATCGTTTTTAATGATGAACAACCGTATCCGATAGATTTCGGAAAATGTGGTTACGGTTATTATCTCTACGATATGGCGGGTTTGTTACTAGAGCTTAATCCGAAGCAGCGGGGGATGTTTATCCAAGGTTATGAGAGTGTAAGAAAGTCGGAACCGGGTTATATTCGGCAGCTAGAGTGCTTTTTCATTATGTTCATGATCGAGAACTACTGCCATCATGCGCCAGATCCAAGAGAAACCTCCAGCCTAATCGAAGAGCAACCGTACGCTGGGGCTTACATAAGAGATTATTTAAGTGGCCATTCATTCTTATTCGAAGTAATCGAACCTGTGAAAAATATATAGGTTAGAGTTAGTAAAAAGAAGGGAGCAGGTCAGTATGAAAATCGAAGTAAAATTAACCACTAAAGAAGAGGCCTACATTATAAAAAATATGTACCCACTATACCTTCACGACTTGTCGGGGCACTATGGACTTATTGCAGGACATACTCCAAATTGTCATGGAATATTTGAGGATAGTAATGATTACACAACATTACAAGATCAATATGATGCCCAGAACATTTGGTGGGAGAAACAAAACTGTCTTTATTCGTATTTAATTTTAGTAGATGATATTCCAGCTGGATTTGAACTTGTTGCTACACCACCTTACTGCACGCCGGGCATTGATTTTTTTGTGAATGATTTCTTTCTTATGCAGCCGTTTAGAGGTAATGGGATTGCACAATGTGCTGCAACGAAAGTATTCGAGATGTTTAGAGGTAAATGGGAGCTATTTACGAACCCAGCGGACAAGAATGTGATCGGACAAAAGTTTTGGCATAAGACCGTATCTAATTATACAAAAGGTAATTATGAGGAAGTCTTAGGGCCAACGATCGATGGTAACAAGTTAATCTTCAGATTTTGTAATACATAACATGTAATGTAAGTGTAATAAATGGCGGGGATTTGTGTAAGTCATAAGCGTCAAGTGACACATGTTACAAATGTTATATTGGCAGCCCGAAAAGATGCCTTTAGAAAAAAAGTTCACCGTTTTTTGAACTTTTAGCAGGGAGCGTCGTTATACTGTCTGACAATCTACTCGTGCGCGCGGGGGTTGGCCAAGTACGAATGGAGGCAGCCAATCATGCAAGTAGTAATCCAGCAATTATGCAAAAAATATGGCAGCAAACAAGTGCTGAACGGAATTAACCTGACACTCAGCACAGGAATGTTCGGCTTGCTCGGGCCCAACGGGGCGGGGAAATCAACATTGATGCAAGTATTGGCAACAGCAATACCGAAAACATCGGGAGAAGTGCAAATCGGCCACTGCAAGCTCGGGCGCGATGAACGTGAAATTCGTGGCTTACTCGGCTACCTGCCACAGGAGTTTGGGGTTTATCGCAAGTTGACAGGGGCGGAATATCTCGATTATGTCGCGTCCATGAAGGGCATTACAAATGGAAAAGCCCGGAGGGAAGCAGTAGCTGATATGCTGCGCAAAGTAAATCTGGAAGAGAAGCGCCATGTCCGTATAGGCAAATATTCTGGCGGGATGCGGCAGCGCATCGGTATTGCTCAGGCGTTGCTTGGTGATCCGCAGTTTATTATTGTGGACGAGCCTACGGCAGGGCTGGATCCGGAAGAACGCATGCGTTTTCGTGATATGCTGGCAGAGCTGGGCAAAGATCGTACTGTGCTGCTGTCTACACATGTCGTCGCCGATATCGATAATAACTGTCAGAGCATGGCGATTATGAGCGGGGGGCGCATCGTATTTCACGGTACGCAAGAACAATTGCTCCAGCGTGTGCAGGGACAAGTATGGACGGTCCAGGTGGGTGATGAGAAGCTTGCAGAGCTCAAGGAAACCGCGGTCATCGTGACTGCGAGGCGTTCAGGAGCTGGTTACGAGGCTCGTGTTCTTGCCAGCTCTGTGCCGTTGCCTGGAGCAGTCCAAACAACAGCAGGGCTGGAGGACGGATATATAGCGGTCATGAGAGCGGGGAACAGCCAATGAACCTGATTCGCTATTACAAAACCGAGTGCAAGCTGTTGCTGCGCGGCCCCGGCTTGTATCTGATGTTGGCAACCATGGCTGGCATCCTGTATTTGATGCTTCAGACGATCGATGCAAAATTGGATCGTGCAGTATACGTAATGGATATATCTGAGGTGTATTGGAATGTAGCCATCATTATTTTGCCTTTGCTGGCAACGGCGATCGCACGGCGGGATGAAGAATGGAAGACAGCATCGATGATGGCCACCTTCCCGTATCGGACATGGGAAATGGAGGCTGCACGCTTGCTCTGCGCAGTAACCCTTCCTTTATCAGCTGCGCTCGTGCCGATGGGGGCTTATGCATGGTTGGTCGTAAAAGATGGCATCTCATGGGGAATGCGTGAATGGTATGCCTGTGCTGTATTTGCTTCCTTTGCCATCCCGATGTTATTTGCAACTGTACTCGCCTACTTGGTAGGCATCCTTATCCGTAAGCGATACAGTTATTTGATCAGCTTCGTCCTGTTGTTGGTCTTGGCAAATTCGCCAAAAATTTTACCGATAAGCCATGCATTATCGCCTCATAAGCGGGTTTGGCTCGATTATTCACTAGTCAGTCATATTGGCAATGCCTACTCACGTATGTGGGGGTTCATCTATGATCCGGCGTTTTGGCTACATCGCGGCATGGTTGCTGCTATAGCAGTAGGAATGGCCTTAGCTGTACTGCTTGTGGTATGTTGGCGCAGGCGGGAACGGGTCAGGGCATGGGTGGCCTACTCCTCGATGCTGGTTCTGGGTGTGACATTGATATGGGCAGGCAGTGCAATGTACGGACACTTGCAGGAACGGGTCGATATTGCGGATGCCAATGAACGTTTCTATAGCGAACGTCTTACTTCAGCCAACGGACCCACGCAACAGCGAGAACTGGAGCAACTGCTCGTCGCTGGAATTGCAGCGGGGAAATATACGGAAGCGGATATTGAGGAAATGTCTCGTATCACCCTTAACAAAAAAGCGATTGGGTTTAGCTATAATCCAAACGGACTTACAAGCAAACCGCTCTCGGTATCGCATATTAAAGATCTGCTTGTCGGAATGAAGTTCCAGGATCTGCACATTACCAGCTACAAGCTGGAGTTGGAATTACTGTCGCGGCATGGGCTAGAAATACAGGCGACGATGCAAGCAAGTAATGGACAAGCGGAGACGCTAGGGCGATTCCCCATCATGTTGCGGCATATCTTTGACGTACAGGAACTGAAGGTGAATGGTGCTGCTGCTGCCTATGAGTGGGAAGAGGCTACAGATGTACTCTGGATCACGCCTGCTGCGGACGTTATTCCAGGCGAGCATCTGGAGATCGAGATGACATACAGCGGTACCATAAATGATTGGCGGCACTATTATTCCTTCTATCCTAGCAGGGATCGATGGGAGCAGGCTGCTATCGTTGAGAATAACAGGCTGTTCCTGCCAGCCTTTTACGGCTGGTACCCCGTTATCGGCAATAGCCGGCTATCGGAATCGGATACACATAAATACGAATTAGACGCATTTAAGGAGCGCCGCCAGGCTGCAGATATTCTGGACACACACTTGCCGCGCCCTATGGCGGACTTTGAGGTTGCCTTCACAGGACCAAGTGGCTTGAAGCTGTTCTCCAACGCCTCTCTCATTGCTAGTGAACAGGCTGAAGAGAAGGAAGCTACAATAACGCGCCTAGAGTTGCATGAAGCAAGTGGACTGACATTGTTTGGGGGCGATCTGCAGTTTGTAGAGGCGACAGCAGGCGACAAGACGGTGCGTCTGCTGACATCTGGCCAATTGCCTGCCCGTTCTGTGGAGGAAGCAGCACAGTTGACAGCCGAGCAGTATGCCGAAGCGGCGCGTACTTTGAAAATGTTGGATGGAAAAACCGCAACGAGCTTTCCCAAGACAATTACTATGGCGCTTGCCGATTATCCGTATAGTAGATTGAATGAGTTTAATTCTATAGAAACGGACATGGTTGATCCAGTTGCGGCAGGTCCGGAAGCACGCGATATTCACTATTTGTCCAAGTATTCTAAAAATGGTTATTATGGGGCTTCCGGGGCGGAAATTGAACAAGGAAAAAATGGAAAAACGCAACTGACGACGGGGCAATATTGGCTTGATTATAGTGCCAAACGTAGAGAGAGTAGCTATGCTAGAGTGGCCAATTTTAACGCCCAATATATACTGAACAATATTTTTCAGGTCTATATCGAGCGCAAGGTGGCGGGAGAGGAACTGCTAGGTCCATTGTTCAAACCTGACAGCTATTTTTTGGACGGTACACCGAGTCAGGTTTATGACCTTATGAACACCATATACAGCCAGTACGGCATTGAAAGTGTCTACGATGTCATCAAGCTCGTCTATGACAGTATTGGCAAAGACCAGCTAAACGAGGATAGCGATGAACAAATGGAAGAGCTTCTGCGAGGCTATTTGCAAAGGAAAACGGAGGGAGGAAAATGAAGGTTGCCCTCATCCTTTTATCCCGTGCAAAATATGCATGGGGCATACTATGGGGCGGATACTTGCTTGCTATAGCTGTTATTGCAGCGTTAATAGCAACTGGTTGCCTCATGCTGCCAGAGTTGTTGCGATCTCCAGGATTTTATCAAGTCAAAGTGGCTTTTATTTTTATTCTGCCTTTACTTACGATTGCCCTCTGTGCGACCTTGTTCGCGGATGATTTCAGTGAGGGTACTTTTGCCCACCATTTCAGCTATCCGTATTCACAACTACTCGTGTTCGCCGAGCGGGTAACGGTCGTTGCGCTATTACTTGTTATCTATGAAGCAGCGTTGCTCTGGGCAATTGACCGCTGGGTGATCGCTTTAAGTACGGCACAACTAGCCTACATAATTAAACATAGCCTCAGTGTGAATATGTTTGTCGGCGGTCTGGCGGCACTCAGCAGTCTGCTCGGGCGCAATATGGCTGTCGGGCTGGGAGTGGGGGCAACGGTGTGGTTACTGGAGTATTTTATGTCCAGTATGCCGCTCAATCGCTATTATTTATTTCAAGCCGTCTGGCCGGTGAGCCGGTTCGCAGATCAATCGCACAACGCCATCGCGTTATTTGTGGCCGCTGGAATACTGCTCTTCTGCTGCTTGCTTCTATTGGGGAAAGGCAGAGGTTGGCTTGTGCGTAGGCAATAGTGCCGAGCGAGAAAGGAGGGAGTCAAGTGGACAGCAGGGCTGTTGTTACGGATGAGCAACTGCTCACGCAATACAAGCAAGGGAATACCGCCGTGCTGGAGTTGTTCGTCTATCGGTATCATCAAACCATCTATGCGTATTTATACCGTCTGACCAGCAAGCGTCAGCTCGCAGAAGATTTGGCGCAAGAGTGTTTTGTCAGAGTGTTCACGGCTTTGCAAGCTGGACGGTTGCCTGAACGGTTTCGACCATGGATTTATCGAATCGCGACTAATCTTTGCCGTGATGTATGGAAGTCCGGAGCTTATCGTTATGAAGTGACGGCTAAGGATACCGGAGTATATGATGCGGCAGATGGCGGTAAAGATACGGTAGCGTCTTTTTTAGACAAGCAGTATGAGCGGGAAGCCGTCATTGCTGCCCTTGGCGCTTTGCCTGAGGAGGAGCGGCAAATTGTTATTTTGCGTTTTTACGAGGAGCTCAAGCTGGAGGAAATAGCCGAGCTGCTGGAACTGCCGCTTGGAACGGTCAAGTCCAAGCTGTACCGGGCATTCAGGCGGCTGGCCGATATATTGCAGAAAGGGGAGGATCAGGATGAGCTACAATTCCGGAAGCGGGAGCGCCGATAACGGTAGTGGCGACAGTCGCGACAGTCAACTGTACAGGGAATTGCAAGAGCAGCGGCGACTGGAGGAAAAGGGCGAAGCAGCAGCGGATCAATGGGAACCTGAGCGGATCGGAGCGGTATTCAGCCAACTGGATCGCTATACTGTGGAAGGCCCCAGCGGCCAGCAGACCCAATCCCTGCTGGCGCTTGCCGCTGCATATGCTACACAGCCTGAGCGGACGGTTGCTGCACCTTCATCCAGGCGAGTGCCAAGGCATGACAGGCCTGAGCGGCAACCAACTGCCGCTATATCTTTGCCTGTAAGGCTTATGCAGCGCATGGCAGCCCAGGCAAAGACGATGCATTGGCTGTTTTGGCTTATATCAGCGTTTATGGTTGGCACAGGAGCAGCCGTTGAGGGGCTGGCTGCAAGTGAATGGTTTAGTAGCTCCACCAAGTCGGATGTATTTCTATTTACGATTCTATTGCTCCCTGTAGCCAGTGTGGCCTATTCACTCCGATCCATGCATACGCCAATGAGTGAGCTTGAGGCGACCTTTCCTGTTACGCCCGTACAGCTTATGGTGGCCAGAGTAGGAACCATACTGCTATATGACCTCCTTCTAGCGCTGTTGTTTTATGGAATACTCGTCATGACGGGTACCAGCGGTGAATTCGGATCTAGCACTGCTGTACTGATCACAGATCTATTACTGCCGATCTGCCTGAGCACGTTAGCAGCGCTGGCTGCGATGCTTCGCTTCGGGACATGGCCTGGTACCGCGGTTGTGCTCGCAGTGGGCGTCATCCAGTTTTCCGCTGGTGAGAGGCTTGGCGTGTTTCAACTGTTCAGCGAATACGGGTCCACTAACTGGCTTGCAAGCAAGCTTGTTGCTGTTAACCTGGCAATAGCGCTTGGTGTTTGTACAAGCATGTTGCTACGCCATCGGCATTATTACAAGCAAGATGAATAGGAGGGAAGAGCGGTGCGAGGAGCTGAGCTGAAGCTGACCGGGGTAGAACTGCATGCTGATAATGGACATCTGCTGCTAGGGGATGTGAATCTGGTTCTAACGCCAGGCTGGTATGGTCTCGAAGGCGCCAATGGCAGCGGAAAAACAGCATTGCTCAAAGCGATAGCTGGCCTTTACCAGCCTGCACGCGGCTTGATTACCTATCAGCTTCATGGCGTGGCGTTGTCAGGGAATGCTTTCAAACCTTATCTGGGCTACAAGCCACAGCAGGCAGCGTACTATGACAATATGACCGTCGAGGCATACTTGCGTTATGTGGGTGAGATGAAGCTGATGCCACGGACAACCACAACCATCGACGAACGATCTCGCGAGCTATGTGAACGGCTCGGGCTTTCTAACGAGAGGAAGACGCCCATTCAGCGGTTGTCAGGCGGCAACAAGCAACGGCTTATGATTGTTCAGGCGATGCTTGCTGATCCATGGTTTCTGCTGCTGGATGAGCCTCTCTATGGTATGGATATCGAGATTCGTTTCTTGCTGCTAGATGCGTTGTACGAAATGACACCTGGCACAGTCGCTATCTTTTCAGGCGCATTGGAGGGCCTGCAGGGAGGTTGGCTGGATGCTGTGATTAAGCTTGATAATGGTACGGCGGCGCTGCACTGATGCAGCGCCGTTTTCTATATTAAATAAATCTGAATGAGGTCTTCTATCCCTGGATCTTGTAAGGTCGATTAGAACATAAGAATGTAAAAAAAAAACACCGCTTTGTTTGGTAAAGTGAAGGTGTCCAGATATCACTACCACACAGAAGAGGTGTTTTTTCTATGAGAGAACCTATAGTATAAGCCTTAAATATAAGAACACCCTAGGTCGCAGGGTACCCTTTAGAATTAGTGCTGACTCGCACCAGAAATAAATGGAGGTTTAATATACCTTGTCACCATTAAAAATGGAGTTCTTAACGATCACATAATCTACTTTACGGATGGCTTCTAGTTTGTTGCCTCCAGCGTAGGAGATAGAAGATTGAAGATCTTGTTCCATCTCGATCAAGGTATCCTCTAAAGAACCCTTATGCTCGACAATCATCTTTTTGCCTTCAACGTTTTTCTTTTCACCCTTTTGGAACTCTGAAGCGGAACCAAAGTATTCTTTGTAGAGCTTGCCATCTTTCTCAATGGTTGCTCCTGGGGATTCTTCATGTCCAGCAAATAGGGAGCCGATCATAACCATAGAGGCACCAAATCGAATGGATTTAGCGATATCACCATGAGTACGGATACCACCGTCAGCAATGATAGGCTTACTTGCAGCCTTTGCACATAAACGTAGTGCAGCTAATTGCCAACCACCAGTTCCGAAGCCCGTTTTGATTTTCGTGATGCACACTTTCCCCGGTCCAATCCCTACTTTTGTAGCGTCAGCACCGGCATTCTCCAAATCTCGTACGGCTTCTGGAGTTCCTACATTTCCTGCAATAACAAAACAATTAGGCAGGTATTGTTTGATATGTTGAATCATCTTGATCACAGCATTGGAATGACCATGTGCGATATCGATTGTAATGAAATCCGGTGTGATACGCTCGTCAGCTAATTGCTGAACAAATGCATATTCTTCTTCTTTGACTCCAACGCTAATCGAAGCGATTAATCCTCGTGAGTGCATATCCTTAATGAATGCTAACCGTTTCTCTGGTTCAAAACGATGCATGATATAGAAATAACCATTTTCGGCTAAGTAAATTGCGACCTTCTCGTCAATAATCGTTTGCATATTTGCGGGTACGACAGGTAACTTAAAAGTATGTCCACCTAGGGCTACAGAGGTATCACACTCAGAGCGGCTGTCTACAATACATTTTGCGGGAATTAATTGGATATCTTCATAATCAAATACTTTTTTCATTTAATACACCCCTAAACACGAACGTTATAGTTTTAGACTTTGCAAATTGTTCGCCCAATCTGTAATGTACATCATTTCACTGCGTAAGTCAAAAATTTCGCACAGTTAAATCTTGTCCTCTTGGATAAATCTTGAACGATTACCTATTGGGATATATAATATAAGGCATAATCTTTTAATTGAGGTGAAGAGAATGGCTTACCGTACTGTTCGAAGTAACTAGTTCCCGGGCTGGGTGAAACGCGTGCCAGCTATCAAGGGGGGAGTGTATCCCTTTGATCGTAGTGAACTAAGAACTTTGGACGGTGTCGGGCAGTCATTTTATAGAGCCAGGGCACTAAGCTATTTAACATAAAGGACGACCGTGCATTTCTTCAGTGATGGTTGGTTCTTTATTTAAGTGGCAAGGGATCCCTGGCTTTTTTGTATACTCATTTGAAAGATAGGAGATTAACTATAATGCTAAAGAAGTGTCTTATGCATCTAAAATGGTGGATATTGCTGTATATTTTGTTGGGATTCTCAATTCAACTGCTGAGTAGTTTAGGGATTGTAGTCTTCCAAAAAATATTAGATAGAGCTGTGGTAGTGAGCAGTTTAGGCGAGATATCAAATCTAATCATCATCTATGGAGTATTGCTAGGCGGAACGGTTATCCTCAATTATGTCGACGAATATCCTAGCGTACATTTATCGAACAGCATCACAGAAAGATTGAAAATTATGGCCTTATCCAAAATATCAAAAATGGATTATCAAGCGTATCAAGACATGGGCACAGGTCAAATGATAAAAGTGATTGAGAATGGTGCATCAGCCGGGAATAACATCATCTTTTCCTTTTTACTCCGGACAATACATGAGTTATTGCCCACCATCATATTTAGCTTATTCTTTATAAGTTTCTATGACATAAGAATTATGTTAGTTATCGCGTGTGGTTATGTAGTTATCTTTCTTGTAACGAACGTACTACTGAAATATCTGTATAAAATAAAGACAACCATCCTCAAAGAACAGGAAAATATGTCTAGGTACTCTATACGTGGATTCATGGAATTGGTTGTTTTCCGAACAAACAAAAGATATGAGAAAGAGATAAGTAAATTAAGCGATACAGCACAAAATATAATTAAAAAAAGCGTTCACCTTAAAATGATCCATGAGTCCTTTTTTGCCATATTTGAATTATTTATCACGATCATCAAGGTCACTTTATTAATCTACGGTATAAATAGCATAGTTAAAGGTGAGATATCGCTTGGGGTTGTGGTCGCATTATTTATGTTTATTGATAAAATTTACACGCCGATCGCCATCTTTAATATTCTCTTTGTGGATTATAGGCTGAATAAAGTAACCTATCAAAGATTTGAGGATTTCATTAACGCTCCAGAAGATAAAAATTTAGAATCAGGAAAAGTAATTACAGATATTCAAGGCGATATTGAATTTAGAAATGTATCCTTTGATTATGGACAAGTGAAGATATTGAACCAGATGTCATTTTCTATCGAGCGGGGAATGTCAGTTGCCTTTGTCGGATTAAGTGGGGGAGGAAAATCAACCATCATCAAGTTAATTGTAGGATTATTAAAAAAGCACGAAGGTAATATCTTACTTGATGGCACGGATTTAGATGAGATTGAGTTGAATAGTTATTATGATCATATCTCATATCTATCACAAGAAACTCCGATTTTTGATACTACAATCAGGGGCAATATTGTCTTTGATCATCCTATTTCAGACGAAGAAATATATGATATTCTGGCCAAAGTTCATTTAAAGGAAAAAATATTAGCTTTACCTGAGCAATTAGATACGTTAGTTGGGGAGAAGGGTGTTAAATTATCGGGAGGAGAAAGACAACGCCTAGCATTTGCGAGAGTCATTGCACAGAGGAGAAATATCTTGATCCTGGATGAACCGGTGTCAGCACTCGATAATATCACGGAGAAAAGCATCATGGAAACCATTTTGAATGAATTTAGGGACAAAACTATCCTCATTATTGCCCACAGATTAAATTTCGTTAAAGATGTCGACAAAATACTTGTGGTGAAGAAGGGCTCGGTTGTGGGTGAAGGTAAATTTGATGACTTAATAGAACATTGCGATTCGTTCAAGGAGCTGTGGAATAACAAAAGTCTAATTGAAATAACTGAATAACAAATAGAAAACTCGTCCCACGCGCGTTAGCACGGGGCGAGTTTTTCGTTGAGTTGAAGAATAAATCAATCTAAACCCAAATCAGTGCTTTTAATTGAAGAAGTATATTTAGATCATAGTGGAGAGGACGGAATTGTCCTGAAGAAGCGGAGCGTTGGCCTAAAAGCTTTCCAAAGGAAAGCTACTTCGGAAGCATATGCTTTGCCTCCGAATTTTTACCGCTATAGCGATATAATCAAACAAATTTGGAGGCAACAGCGATCGTAAGGATAATCCGTCCGCGTAGCGGTAATTGATCTACGTATACATTTTTTCAAGCACTGATTTTGGTGTTGAGCCTTTATTTATTTACAGGCTCACCGCTGAATACTTTAAGATCCATAGGTGCAGCCATGAAAGTCGGAGCTTTCTGAACGAAGGATGTAAAGTGGGCACTAGTATTATGTGAAGTAGTCGCCGCTACATCTTTCCACAGTTCGACCATTGTGTAATGATGCTCTTGCTCCGTACTCTTCATAAGATCATAGCTGATGTTACCTTCTTCTGCTCTGGATAGAGGGAGTAGCGTCTTCATTTCATCCAAAAACGCTTGTTCTTGCTCCGGTTTCACTTGGAGGTGTGCATGTATAATAATCATTGATCATCATCCCTTGGATTTATTTACCGTCATAACTTAACGGTTATGTTTATATCCTAAAATTCACTGATATTGTTCTGCATCCGTTGGATCATATTCGCAAGAACATCAATTTCTTCTTTACTGAAATCCTGGAGCATTTGATTCACAAAGGTAGCTTGTTCTATCTTGGTAGCTATAATCCGTTTGCGGCCTTCCTCCGTTAAGCGCACGAGTGTGACTCGGTTATCGGAGGGAATCTTGTTTCTTACCACCATTCCGTCGGCCTCGAGCTGCTTTAAATGACGAGTAATCGCTGCGCTATCGATATTCACGACTTTTTGCAGGGTGGACTGATTCACTTCATCGACTTCGTAAAGGTGGTGCAATAGTTCATAGCGTGATGAGCTAATCCCCGTACAACGTTCAAACTTAGGGCTTATTTGGTTGCTAAGTCCCTTAAGTAAATATAAAATCTTTTCTTGCTCCGAAAAAGAACATTTCATTATTGACCTCCGAGGTGCTTTAGTGGATATATACAATCGTATGATTTGAATACTCAACCATTAATTCTATTCATTAAATGATAGTACGAAATGATGAGAGTAGCAATGCGATGGATAATCCCTTAAGCTTAGATCTCAGTGTCCAGAGGTCTAAGATTATTGTATTATTTCCAAGTCGTTACTGTTTCAACAGGCAGACGGTAGGATTGGAATCCTTCACTAGCCGCTTTACCGATCGTAATCAGCATAACTGGGAGATAACGATCTTTATCAAGTCCGTAAGCTTCCGCAATTTGGGCCTTCTCATAGCCACCAACGGCATTTGTATCATAACCGTGTGCACGTGCAACGAGCATGAGCTGCATGGATACAAGACCTGCATCCAGTATAATAGTCTCTCTCATATCTCTTTCAGAAATTGCTTCAAAGTGAGGCTTTAGTGCCGTCATTTGATATTCTTTCACTTCGCTAGGCATATATCCAAGCTCAACCGATTTACCGTAAATTTCTTCAGCATAATCGAAGTTTTTCATATCCGCAAACACCGCAATGACCGCCGATGAACTCATGACTTTGTCCTTGTTGAATTTAGAAAGAGGGGCTAGTGTTTCTTTTCCTTCTTCACTATCAATAACGACAAAGCGCCAAGGCTGCATGTTAACTGAAGACGGTGCACGCATAGCCTCTTCTAAAATTTGCGTCATTTCCTCACGGCTAATTTTTACACTAGGATCATAAGTCTTAATGGACCGACGTCCATATACGATTTCGTTGAAATCATTTGTTTTTTGAAAGTTATTCATGGTTATTCCTTCCTTCTTCTATTAGTGTCATCTCTAGTTGGATGTGATATAATTGACTCCTCAATAATTGATGGCTCAATTAATATAATACATTATACTCGTTAATGCAATATCCAGAAATATTTACCTTGGACCAAACCTTCAACTATGCATAGCGAATATAAGATATATGGAATTAAAAATAAAATAGCGATGGCACATTTACACTAAATGGCCACCGCTATTATTCATAATTTATTTTGTATAGTTATCAAAATAACCTTGGATGAAGATAATAGGTGTACCTTTATCTCCGCTACCCGAAGTTAAGTCCGATAGTGAACCAATGAGATCCGTAAGTCTTCGTGGTGTAGTACCTTGAGCTTCCATCGCTCCAGTAAGATCCTCATTTTTATTGTTGATGTATTGGGATATAGCTTGTTTAAGTTCTTCGCCTCTTAAGTCAGCAAAGTTATTATCCGCAAGGTATTTGAGTTTCACTTCATTAGGTGTACCATCAAGTCCTGCAGTGAAAGCTGGTGATACAACTGGATCAGCCAGTTCCCAAATTTTTCCGACAGGATCTTTGAATGCGCCATCTCCATAGATCATAACTTCAACATCTTTGCCTGTCTTTTCTTTGAGCATTTGCTGTATGTTATCAACAATAGGTTGGCAATTGCGTGGGAAAAGTTTAACGCTATTTTCTGTTGATTTATTGGAACCTAGCAGACCATAAGCTTCATTACATCCACTGCCTTCTATTGATTCTGATAATATGTCATCGAGACTATAGATTTTCTCTCCACCATTTGCTTTTAAAATTCTCTTAGTTCTGAATCTTGTATGGATATCACAAGTTAGAACATTTTTGGTGTAGTCCAAAATGGTTTTTGGGTTATTGGAGAAGATGACTTCACATTCTACGCCGTATTCTTCAACTAATGATTTATAGTAATCAATATAATCAACACCAGTAAACGTATGTTTGTTGTATCCAAAATGCTCACGGAATTGTTGTTCAGTTAGAACATCGGTCCAAGGATTAATACCCTTTTCATCCAGCGTGTCTAGATCTACTAAGTGGTTACCCACTTCATCCGATGGATAGCTAAGCATTAATACAATTTTCTTAGCGCCTTTTGCAATACCACGGAGACAAATCGCAAACCGATTACGACTTAAGATTGGGAAAATAACGCCAACCGTATCTTCTCCAAACTTCGAACTTACATCTTTAGCAATATGATCGATTGTAGCGTAATTACCTTGAGCACGAGCCACAATTGATTCTGTTACAGTTACGATATCTTTATCATTAATTTTAAAGGCCTCAACTTCTGAAGCTTTTAGTACGCTATCTACAACGATTTCCTCTATATTGTCACCTTGATTGATGATGGGGCAACGAAGACCTCTAACAACTGTTCCAACTACTCTTTCCAATATAATCGCTCCTTGTTAGCAAATTACGTAGCTACTTGTAATATACATCGACCTAGTGTTATAAGTAAAATTAATATATCGAATGGTAGGTATAAGGGGTGATTATATGATAAGTAAGTTAGATTTATATAAAGTATTTTGTAAGGTGGGGAAGAGTGAAAGCTTCTCCAAGGCAGCAAGAGATCTTTATATGACACAACCCGCAGTTAGCCAGGCGATTATGCAGTTAGAGCGAGAGTTGGATATACGTCTTTTTAATAGAACACCTAAAGGGGTCTCTTTAACGAATGAAGGCAAACTCCTATTTGAATATGTAAATTCAGCAATTAATTTAATTGATGTTGGAGAAGAGAAGATATTAGAATTTAAGAATTTAACCGTAGGGGAGCTAAAAATAGGGGTAGGGGATACGATTTCTAGATATTTCTTGCTTCCGTATTTAGAAGCCTTTCATAATAAATATCCCAATATTAAGTTTAAGATTATTAATGGTACAACATTAGAGCTTTGTTCTATATTGAAATCAGGAGAGGTTGATATTGCGATTTGTAATTTCCCGATTGCTGATTCTACATTAGAACTGCGACCGTGTATTGATATCCATGATATTTTTGTGTGTGGTGAGAAGTACAAGGATATCGTATCTGGACCCGTAAGCCTTGATCAAGTAGTACAACTGCCTTTAATATTTCTTGAAAAGAAGTCCAATTCCAGAAGGTATGTAGAGGATTATATGATGTCCAAAGGGATCAAGATTTCACCAGAATTTGAATTAGGTTCTCATGATCTATTGTTGGAGTTTGCCAAAATAAATTTAGGGATAGCCTGTGTGACTAAAGAATTTTCCCAAGAATATTTAAATAAAGGAATGTTATATGAAGTACAATTAAATGAAGAAATACCCCGAAGAAGTATAGGAGTATGCTTTCTGAAAAGCGTACCCTTGTCACTAGCCTCAACAAAATTTGTTGAGATCATAGAGAACAAACTGATTTAACATGCTGTTATTTATCGAGAGTGAAATGAGCGCAAGAAGAAACCCAGTTCATAACACGAATATCGTGTAGTGGACTGGGTTTCATGTCCTTAGATTGACAAAGCGAAATCGTTGCTGTAATATATCTTAATATAAAGATACTTAATTTAAAGTTAATTGTCGCCCTGCATGATTAAATCTTTAGACGCTTATATTAAGCTCATAGAAAGCCCAAATAGAGACGGAGGAATTACAATGAACGGATTAAAAGGAATACATCACGTAACAGCTATTACAAGTAGCGCGGAGAAAAACTATGAATTTTTCACGTATGTTCTAGGTATGCGCCTAGTTAAGAAGACGGTAAATCAAGACGATATTCAGACGTATCACTTGTTCTTTGCAGATGATAAGGGGAGCGCAGGAACTGATATGACATTCTTCGATTTTCCAGGTATTCGCAAAGGTACACATGGCACAGATGAGATTTACAAAACGTCTTTCCGGGTACCAACTGATGCAGCATTAGACTACTGGGTGAATCGTTTCGATCGTTTGGATGTGAAACATCAAGGCATTCAAGAATTATTCGGCAAAAAGGTGCTTGCTTTTATTGATTTCGATAACCAGCAATATCAATTGATATCTGATGAACATAATCAAGGAGTAACATCAGGAACACCATGGCAGAATGGACCGATTCCATTAGAATATGCCATTACAGGATTAGGGCCCATCTTTATTCGAGTATCTAATTTTGATCATTTCAGAGAAGTGATGGAGAAGGTTCTATTGTTCAAAGAAATCGCCCAGGAAGGGCCTAAGCACTTATTTGAAGTTGGAGAAGGCGGGAATGGTGCGCAAGTTGTAGTTGAGCATAATACCACCCTGCCAAGAGCACAACAGGGATATGGTACTGTTCACCATACGGCCTTCCGCGTTGAGGATCGTACGGTACTAGATGAGTGGACGGAGCGCCTAGATCAATTCGGGTTCTCTACTTCAGGTTATGTTAATCGCCACTTCTTCGAGTCTTTGTACGCTAGAGTTGCTCCTCAAATCCTATTCGAGTTTGCTACGGATGGACCAGGATTTATGGGAGATGAGCCTTATGAGACACTGGGAGAGAAATTATCTCTACCTCCATTCTTAGAAGCGAAACGTGAATATATCGAAGGAATAGTTCGCCCAATCGATACTGTGCGTAGTACAAGAGAGTTCATTAAAGAATAAGGGTAGCATCACAAAAAAAGAGCGCATAGGCCGTTATCGGCTCTAAGCGCTCTTTCCTGTATTTCAAGTTACTCCAAGCTTACTTGATCGATGCAAAAGGACTTACGCCTTTCGGCAGTAACTCACCAAAATTAAATGTATACGTAGGGATTCCGGCGGCATAAGGCGCAATTTCATACTGTTGATAGAAGATGGCAATGCCCCCTTCTTTGACATAGAAGTTTGGCTTATCATTTAGTCCAGCCGAGACATCGTCAAAGGAGTCCTTTTTGGCTTGTTTCTTCAGCATGTTGTCGAGTGTTTTCTTGTAGTTAGGAGCTTCTTTTAACACTTGGGCAAGTTCTAATTGCTTGCCGTCCTTCAATGAGAAAGTAAGTCCTTCACGAAGGGTACTACCATGAGCTCCGCCTGTATAGCTAGATTGGTCAATGACGACACTAAGCACGCCCTCCCGGTTAAAGGTCACAATAAAGTCTTGGGAGAAATCATACTTACGCTCGATTGAACCGTCTCTATTGCTGGCTTGTTCTTCACTTGCGGCAGCAAAATCCTCCGCTTTCTGCTTGAACACAGCATTCATCGCTTGCTGTGCTTCATCTGGCAGACCACTAACCTTTGGATACTGAATCTCAATGTTGGCGTTCTTATTGCTCTTGTTCAAGGTTTCAGCCGAGATATTGATGTTATTCATCACCCGCTTGCTCAGATCCAGCGATTTCACGGCAGGGTTATACACCCCTTGATAACCTAAATAATCATTCAATAACTTGAATGGAACATACAAATGTCCATTTATATTTTTTGCCTCATATTCGTTGGTCTGGCTGTAAATATAGTATCCGTTCAAGTAAGTGCTGATTCCATAATCGGCAACTTCTAGATTAAGCTTCATGGAGCCTGTACCTAAGCTATAAGTTTTGGTGCTTGAATCATAATTTAGCGAGAAGCCTAATGAATCCCGCAGAACAGTGATGGGGATCATCGTATTTCCATTTAGAAGTTGTCCCTGCTGTGTTAGCGTTGTTCCTTTATATTTCAGCCCAACAGCCTGCTGCTGCACACTTTGTTTCACAACGGGTTTGTTGGTGGACGCGGCGTATGTAGTAACCTCACTCGTTAGACCTGAACCTCCAATCAATACTCCAGCAGCTAGTACGGCTGCGCTCCATTTCATACCTTTATTCATCCTCGATCGCTCCTTTTATGTTGGCCCATATGATGTATTACTGAGCTTATTTACTACTATTATTATAAACAGGTAAAAAATAGATTTGTTTACAAGCGTGGTTACATCATTGTTGTATAAACGTGGAAAAAGTATAAATTCTTTAACCTTCCTGTTTCTTTATTACCCTGTTTGGTAGACACTGAATAGCCTCTGTGCAATATGTGGCAAAAGATCTTTTGGGGAGAAGGTTTGTCAACAGGAGAGGACTATGTCAGAATAAATGTATAATAATGAATGGAGGACATGAAATTATGTCTACTTTACCAAATTGCCCGAAATGTAATTCAGAATACACTTACGAAGATGGGAGCCTGTTGGTATGCCCAGAATGTGCCCATGAGTGGAATCCCGAATCAGATGCCAACAACAATAGTGAAGATAATAAAGTAGTCAAAGATGCCAATGGGAACGTCTTAAACGATGGTGATTCTGTAACAGTCATCAAAGACCTCAAAGTCAAAGGAAGCTCATCCGTTTTAAAAATAGGAACTAAAGTGAAAAACATTCGTTTGGTTGATGGAGACCACGATATTGATTGTAAAATTGACGGATTTGGAGCTATGAAATTAAAGTCTGAATTTGTTAAAAAGATATAAGTGCGGGGGAGATTCTCTCTCCTATAACAAAATAAAGGCAGTCCTGAACATGAAAATCATGTGTAGGGCTGCCTTTTGTATTGAAGAAGTATGTCAGATCTTTTCTGCTGAAATAATGATAAACATCGGTCGTCTAGTCTCATCTTGCATTATGGGATTACTCATCATCTCTTCGGAAGGCAGAGGTTCTTTAACGGCTTTTATGGCAAACCCAGCTTGAATTAAGTTATTCATATAAGTGGAGATCGTACGATGATATTTGATCACATTGTCTGTTAAGAAGGTTGTTTCACGTTTTCCCTCAGACGAATAATGATCTACAGGCCAATGCAGACGGTTTCCATGCTCATCGTAATACCAGTCTTGTTCATTGCGGGTAGTAAAAATTGGATGTTCAACGGAGAAAATGAAACTGCCGCCTGGCTTAAGAACGTCATGGATCTTTTTGCAGATCGCTTCGAATGACTCAATATAATGAAAAGCCAATGAGCTGATCACCACATCAAATTGCGCATTAGGAAATTCGATGTCTTCAATTGGCATTTGTAGATATGAGATCGCGGCATCATCGGTTAGTTCAGCGGCCTGTTGTAGCATTTTTTCAGAGATATCAACGCCAACCACGGAACTCGCTTGTTGCTCGCGTGCATATCGACAATGCCAACCGAAGCCGCAGCCTAGATCCAGCACACTTTTATCACGCAAATCGGGCATTAATGCCTTTAATACATGCCATTCTCCGGCACCTTCAAGTCCTTGGATTGAACGAGGCATTTGCTTATACGCAGAGAAGAAATTTTCATCATCATATTTGTTTTGCTTCATCAGGGTTACATCTCCTATAGTCTTAAGTCAGTTGAGAATCGATGTACTTATTAGTACTTTACACTTCATATTCTAAAGAAATCTGATCTGTATTACTAATCTTGTTCTGCATCATGTTTCTGATACCAATTTCGGTACACTGCAGGGGTTAGGTTTTCGAACTTTTTAAAGGTTTTGATGAAATACCCCGCATCACAGAATCCTAATTCATCACTAATTTGATTGATCGATTGATCTGTTGTTACTAGAAGCTGCTTCGCCCATTCAATTTTCAAGCGCGGGGCAAAGACGGAGAAATTCTCTCCGGTTTCTTTAGTGAATAATCGGCTGAAATAACTCGGACTAATATGACATACTTTAGCCATTTCGTTTAAGGTAACATTTTCACTTTTATGATGATAGATATAATCAAACGCTGGTTGCAGCAATGGATTGGAGGAACGAATCTCCTTGGACACTTTAATCTTATTCTCAATAAGAGTACTTGAAAGCTCGCTTTGAATCGCTTGAATATTCCGATAAGTACGATCAGATGCGCTAAGGGAATCCACGGAAGAAGGTTGATCTATCTCTCTAGCCAAAGCCCGCTTATACATTTCTATTGTCGTATTTTTATTGATGGCCTCTTCTACGGTGTAGTTGCATAGATGAAATAACATCTCAGCAGTGGTTGAAACTTCCTCGTACGACAAGGTTGGCAAAGCAAGATAATCTTCTTCTAATGCTTTAAACTTGTTATTCGTTTCTACGTTTGGTGGTCGAGACACAATTTGCTCTAGCTGAGGGTCTGCATCGCGAAGCTTAATTTGGCCAGCCATGATGGCTCCGATATATTGATTATCAATAATGATAGGAATAGCAATATCTATAATATTAAAGTGGCACATGTAGATATAAGGCTTATTCAGCCGTACGGCTTCAAGCCCACCTCTCGCATCACATTTCTGACAATACGGAGATAGGACAGCGTCCTTCCTTACACCCTGGCAAAAAGGTTGACAGTAACTATGTTTGGTTACAGGAACACCTTTGTAGTCGACTGTAATAATCGCCATTTTGGTTACGAGTGCAAGCGAATCCTGAAGCTTATGCCACTTCTCTATGTCGAGAATTTTCTCCAAATTAAACAATGGATTGCTCATAAATATACGCCCCTTTTACTTACAGGAATGAGAATATAAAGTGGGGATACAATATTAATTAGTTGCTGAAGTATCACAGCTTGATGGTACTATTCTAACCTATCAGAAGAACAAGATTCTACTATTTAGTGATTAAATGACAAATAAACACAATATGAAAGCGTTTAAATAGGCTCTCAACGTTCCATGCTTATTTCCCATGCTCAGCCTATAATGAAAATCATAGTAAGTAAGGGAGGAATTTATCATGAGAAAAGCTTTTATTAGCCCAACGAAATATGTTCAAGGAGAAGATGAACTGTTCAATTTAGGCTATTTTGTGAAAACATTCGGAGATTCAGCTCTACTCATTGCTCATCCTGAAGATGTTAAGCGAATTAAGGACAAGCTAGAATGGACTAAAAATAAATTTAATATCACATTGATCGAAAGTGGATTCCAAGGGGAATGTTCACGCGAAGAGGTCAAGAGATTGCAAGAGCTGGCGGGGCAACATTCCTGTTCATGTACGATTGGACTAGGTGGAGGCAAAGCCATTGATACTGCAAAATGTGTAGCAGAAGGTGAAGCTTTAATTATAGTGCCAACCATAGCAGCTACTGATGCACCAACCAGCCATTCCGCCGTGCTGTATACACCCGAAGGGGAATTTGATGACTACGCCTACTTCAAACAAAGTCCTAGTGTGGTGATGATCGATACAACAGTGATTGCCAATGCCCCTACAAGATTTCTTGTATCGGGAATGGGGGATGCACTCTCGACTTATTTCGAAGCTAGAGCAACCTCAAGATCCTACTCCAATGTGAATGCAGGGTTGCCATGTGGTGTTCGTGAAGGAGTCTGCGGTGATGCTAAAGGAACGAATACAGCACTCGTACTAGCTAAGTTTTGTTACGAGACCTTATTAAGAGATGGTGTGAATGCCAAAATATCCTCTGATTGCAACACAGTAACTCCCGCGCTTGAGAACATTATAGAAGCTAATATCCTTTTATCGGGACTGGGTTTTGAAAGCGGTGGATTAGCTGCTGCTCATGCCATTCATAATGGCCTTACGTCCCTTGCGGGAACTCATCACTATTATCATGGGGAGAAAGTAGCCTTCAGCACCATTGCTCAATTAGTACTTGAGAATGCAGATCCAGATGAATTGAATGAAGTACTTGCGTTTTGTGTAGCGGTTGGCCTTCCCGTTTGCCTTGCGGACATTGGAGTAGATAGCGTTTCGTATGAAGAAGTGCTAACTGTAGCTCAAAAAGCCTGTATTCCAGAGGAGTCTATTCATTCGATGCCATTCCCCATTACGGCGGAAGCTGTGGCAGCAGCGATTATGGTAGCTGACCAAATTGGTAACAAATACAAAATGAATAAGGATGAATAAAATGAAAAAGATCATAAACAAACCAGAAACGTTAGTAAGAGAGATGTGTAATGGCTTGATCATGGCACATCCAAAACTAGAGTTTATTAGCAAATATAAGGTCATTAAGAAGAAGGACATAAACAAAGAAAAAGTAACTCTGATCAGTGGTGGGGGAAGTGGACATGAACCTGCTCATGCCGGATTTATCGGAAAAGGGATGTTAGATGTAGCTGTATGTGGAGATGTGTTTGCCTCCCCTTCCCAAATCCAAGTATATCAAGCGATCCGCTCCTCAGCAGGGAATAAAGGGACGTTACTAATTATCAAAAATTACAGCGGCGACATGATGAATTTCAAGAGCGCGGCTTACCTTGCAAGCGAAGATGGGATAGAGGTCGACTTTGTAAAAGTGGACGATGATATTGCTGTAGAGGATAGTCTTTATACGGTGGGTAAAAGAGGCGTTGCTGGAACGGTGCTGGTTCATAAGATCGCAGGCGCAGCAGCCGAGCAAGGGTTGTCTTTAAGTGAAGTAAAGGCAGCGGCTCAGAACGCCATCGACAATATTAGAACGATTGGATTCGCGTTTACCTCTTGTACTGTTCCTGCCAAGGGAACACCAACATTTAAACTTGAGGATAACGAAATGGAGTTTGGGGTTGGTATCCATGGCGAACCGGGAATTCGCAAAGAACCGATGGTTTCAGCCGATGAATTGGCGAACAGAATGGTGACCGCTTTACTGGAGAACTTGAAGATTGATTCTGACTCGGGGCAGGAAGTTGCGGTATTGGTCAATGGATTTGGGGCAACACCACTCCAAGAACTATACCTTTTGAACAACTCCGTTATGCGCGAGTTAGCTTCCCGGAAGATAACGGTTTATAAAGTACTAGTCGGGAATTTCATGACGAGTATAGATATGGCCGGAGCATCCGTTTCTATTATGAAACTGGATGATCAGTTGAAGAAGTTATTAGCTGAAGAGTGTGATACACCAGCATTATATATACATGAGCCTTTCGAGCTAGTGAACTATACTGAGGTCGTATTAGAACCAGAAGAGAAGAAGTCGGTATCGTACAAATGTGAGACGAATGAAGCTTATGCCAAAATTGAAAACAATAAGTATTCGTTAAACAATTTGATCTATCTAGTGGATAAGATGTGTGAAATCGTCATCGAGAATGAAGTTCCATTCTGTGAGCTGGATTCGCAAGCGGGTGATGGGGACTTTGGAATGAGTATTGCGAAGGGATTCCGCCAGTTAAAAGAAGAGTGGCATGAGATCACAACGAACCATACAGCGGATATCGGAAGTTTCTTAGACGCTTGCTCCCTGGTTATTATGGAGTATTGCGGCGGGGCTTCGGGTCCTATTTGGGGATCGGCGTTCCGAGCTGCCAGCAAGAATGTGGGCAACAAAAAAGAGCTGTCCGCTGATGATTTTGCCAAAATGATGTCTGCTGTGGTTAAAGGCATTCAAGATACAGGAGAGAGAGCATTTGGCAGAGGGGCGGTTGTTGGCGACAAAACATTAATTGATGCGCTTGCTCCTTATGCTGAGTCATGGGAGAATAGTGCGGGGCAAGGCGAAGAGATTAAGTCTGCATCCGCAAAGGCAGCGAATGCCGCTGTAGAAGGATCGAAACAAACGGAGAAGATTGTTGCTCGAATGGGAAGAGCGGGCACAGTGGGTGAGCGGAGTATTGGGTACCCTGATGCTGGAGCCCATGCCATTGGCGTTATTTTCACAGAGCTTTCTAAGACTTTAAAATAAAGAGTCCATACTGAACGAACGAAGGGTACCCAAAGGGTACCCTTTAATTTTTGAGACAAAAACATATAATAGACCGTTTCGCGTGAGCGGAAGGTTTTTCAGATGTTAAATGCTATTTTATGTTGTAAAAAAGGAACAATGAGTGTATATCCAATTGAGAATGATAATCAATTACATATGATTACTGAGGAGTGATCGGGAATGTTACAGGATGATGAATTGTTTGATGTAACCGTGATTGGAGGAGGTCCAGCGGGGCTTTACTCCACTTTTTATAGTGGGTTAAGAGAAATGAAGACAAAACTTATTGAGTATCAGCCCCACCTGGGTGGGAAAATTCATGTCTATCCTGAGAAGATGATCTGGGATGTTGGAGGACAGATACCGATTACGGGAACAAAGTTAATTGATCAACTTGTAGAGCAGGGATTAACATTTAATCCAGAAGTCGTATTGAATGAACAAGTGGAGTCGATCACACGTAATGAAGATGGGATCTTTGTTTTACTAGGTTCCTCAGGGCAACAGCATTATTCCAAAACAGTCATTGTGGCTGTTGGTGGTGGGATATTGAATCCTCAAAAGCTCGAGATCGAGGGGGCAGAGAGGTTCGAAGTGTCTAATTTAAATTACACCGTGAAGTCATTCAATCGTTTCAAGGACAAGACGGTGATCATTTCAGGTGGAGGAAATTCTGCTATAGACTGGGCCAATGAGTTAGAGCCTATCGCCAAAAAGGTGTATTTAACCTATAGAAAAGATACCTTATCCGGTCATGAATCCCAAGTAACGCAATTGATGAACAGTTCTGCTGACTGCTTCTTTAATTCTTCAATTACTAAACTCATTGCTGGTGATACGCATGAATTCATTGAGCGAGTTGAACTGACGAATCATGAAACGGGAGAGATTACGTTTTTAGAAATAGATGAAGTGATCGTAAATCATGGGTATGAGCGTGATAAGACATTACTTGAGAATAGTGAAGTGAATATCGCTATAGCAGATAATTACTATATTGCAGGTAGTGTAAATAGTGAATCTTCAATAGAAGGAATTTATGCGGCGGGAGATATTCTCAAGCATGAGGGGAAACTATACTTAATCGCAGGTGCTTTCCAAGATGCGGCTAATGCCGTAAACCAGGCAAAACTATTTATCCAGCCTGATGCTGATAAATTTGGCATGGTCTCTTCACATCATGAACTGTTCAAGCAGCGTAATAAGGAATTAGTGAAGCAAATGATGAGTGAATAAAGCTATACAAGTTGAACTAATCATTGTGAGTGTGGCTCCGAGAGCGAAATGTTCTTACGATCACTGTTGTCCCCAAATTTCCTGATTGAATTGTTATTATGGTTGAAATTTGGGGACAAAGGCGAACTTAGCTTATGCTTCCGAGGTAGCTTTCCCAAGGAAAGCTTTTAGCTTCTTCAGAATCATTTCTCTCTCCGCCATTCAACTTATAAAAGCCAGGGGAGTGGGGATAAGAAATCTGTCCCTACTCCCCTGGCCTTTTGCATTAATTTGAGGTTATTATTTCCACGCCAATCTTCCCGCTGATTCAAACAATATCCCGTTCCTTACCGTTTATATCGCTCCTAGAACAAAGTAAAGCAAGAAGAAGAAGGCGATCACGTACATCGTGGCCGAGATTTCTTTTCTTCGTCCGGTGGCCAATTTAACAATTGGATAGGCAATGAAGCCGAGTGCAAGTCCATTCGCAACACTAAAGGATAAAGGCATGATGGCCATCATTAAGTAGGCGGGGAAAGCCTGCGTAAAGTCACTCAGATCTATATCTTTGATGCTTTGTACCATGAGGCAACCAACAATAATGAGCACAGGAGCAATAGCGCTGTTAGGAATCACTTTGAAAAGTGGAATCAGAAACATGGCTGGAATAAATAGAAGTCCCGTTGTGAGGGAGGTTAACCCCGTTCTGCCACCAGCAGCAATACTTGTCGCGGACTCTGCTGCTGTCGTAGAAGGGCTACAACCCAAAAGGGATGCACTTACCACGGAAAACGCATTTGCCTGAAAGGATTTCCGGAACTTTGATTTATCCGGCAACATTCCCAACTGGGTACCCATATTCTGAAATATAATAATCATGGATAAGGAGAAAACCGCGGTCCAGAAATTAACCGTGTTTATGGCACTAAAATCAAAGGCGAAGAACACCTCTTGATACCCGCTAAAAGAGAAACTAAAATCACGCAATACGGAAAAATCAACGATGCCCAGTAAGGCGCCAATAATCGTACCTGCGACAATCCCAATCAAAAAGTTCCCTTTCACATTGCGTAAGAAGAGCGGCAGCGTGATCAGTAAGGTAAGAAGGGTAGTTAAGGCATTTGGATCACTAAAATTAGCCAGTGCTACAAATGTACTTTCGTTTGCTACAATAAGTCCTCCATTTTTCAAACCTAGAAAAGCGATAAAAAGTCCGATCCCCGCAGTCATTGCACTAATCATAGATTTCGGAATGGATCGGGATAGAAAGTCCGCCCACTTACTAATCGAAGTCAGGGTAAATACAATACCAGCTATAAAGACGGCAGTAAGTGCTTGCTGCCACGTAAGTCCTAAGGAGAATACGAGCGTAAAGACAAAAAATGAGGTATCTCCCAGACCTGGAATGAGGATCAAGGGCGATTTGGCCCAAAACGCCATGAACAAGCAACCGACAATGGCAGTGATTGCTGTGGCAATGGTCGCAGCTTCATAGGGCATACCGACGGTACTCAAAATAGCACCATTCACTGCGATAATATAGACTGCGGCCATAAAGGAAGTTAGTCCTGCAATAATTTCCGTGCGTATTGTCGTATTGTTGGCTTGAATTTGAAACAAGTTATCTATTCTTTTATTCATATTGGAACTCCGCCCCTTACCCATGTTGAAACGGCTAATTTTCCTTTACAAGGAGAATACCATTTCTTCCAGAAAAAAACTGGAGGTCTAGATGACTTCCAGCTTCCCCTTGTAATATATACATTCCGTCTTGCTTATCTTTTCCCAACCTCATAAGGTTCACCTAATGCTTTAGGAGCCCGAGACTTCCCGACTGCCCCAATCAATACAAGAAGGGTTAGAAGATATGGAAGCATATAGAAAAATTCGGTTGGAATATTTGCGGCGAAATCAAAAATCTGGAATTGGTCCTTCACAGCTTGTGCTAAACCAAACAATAAAGCGGCTAACATAGCACCAATGGGGTTCCATCTCCCGATGATTACGGCAGCGAGCGCAATAAACCCTTGTCCCGAAATGGTATTATAAGCAAAGTTGCTGTTCGAAGTAAGAACAATTGTTGCTCCGCCAAGTGACGCTAGGGAACCGCTCAAAATAACTGCCATATAACGCATGCGATTTACTTTTACACCAACCGTCGCTGCTGCGTTTGGATGCTCACCCACGGAACGAAGTCTCAGTCCGCTAGGTGTCTTGAACAAGATAAAGTGAAGGACTATAACTAACGCAAGGGCAACATAAGTCGTTGGGTAGGCATTAAAGAATACTTTCCCTATAAACGGAATGTCGGTTAAATATGGAATCCTCACTTTGTGAAATACATTTGCTAATATAGGGGTTTCTGCCGAGCCTGCAAAAATCATTTTTACCAGGAAGAATGTCGAACCAGAGGCAAGAATATTAATAACCGTTCCACTTACAACCTGGTTCGCGCCATACTTAATGGAGGCAACGGCATGAATACTTGAGAAGATAACTGTAAATATAAAAGCACCAATTAACCCGAGCCATGGGGAGAATGCACCAAAACCTGCCGCTTCTGCATAATAAGCCGTAACCGCTGAGAAGAAGGCTCCTGATACCATGAATCCTTCTATACCAATATTAATGACACCAGAACGTTCGGAAATGAGTCCACCAAGTGCAGCGAAAATTAAGGCCGTAGAGAAAACTAGCGTGCCATTTAGAAGATTAGCAATAATGTCCATAAAGTTACACCTTCTTCTTAGTTTTCTTTTGGAATGGACGGAAGAGTAGCTTCACAATCCCGGGTGCAGCAACAAAGAAGATAATAAACCCAATGACCATTCGAATAATTTCACCTGGCACACCCGCACCAAAGCTCATTCCCTGAGATCCATAAGTGAGTGCCCCAATTAGGATGCCTGACAACAACACACCTATTGCCGTATTTCCACCTAGTAGGGCAACTGCGATTCCGTCGAAACCAAGGCCCGATGTCGTTGAGCTGATGGCCACGTATTTAAATACGCCTAGTACATCGAAGGCTCCCACTAAACCACCAAATACACCAGATATGAACATCGTTCGTACCAGAACACGGGACACACTCATTCCCGCATATTTTGCGGCATGTGGATTAAGACCTACGGTACGTAGCTCATATCCCCATTTCGTTTTGTTTAAATAAACTTGATAGAAAATAACGGCTAAGATAACGATGAAGAAACCCCAGTGAATACGTGCACCACCTGCTAAATTAGATAACCAGCTAACTTGTATACTTGCAGAATCATGGATCATTTCGGATCTTTGAGTACCTTTTTGCAACATAAAGAGATTAATCATGAATTGGCTGAAATATAACGCAATAAAGTTAAGCATAATAGAGGTAACGACCTCACTAATTCCTTTTGTTGCCTTTAAGTATCCTACAAGCGCACCCCATAGTCCTCCAAATAGAGCACCAACTAGGATAGCTACCAACCCATGCAGGAAAGGTGGCAGATTGAATTGCGTACCTACGATCAGAGCGCCAAGTGAACCCATGATAATCTGTCCATCTACTCCGATATTAAACATCCCAGCGCGAAAAGAAATAGCCACGGCCAATCCGCACATTACGAGCGGTACAATGGTCCGAATGGCTTCTCCAATATCAAAGGTGCTACCGAAAATTTTGGTGAGCATTGATTGATAGGCTAAGATCGGATCATATCCTCCAGCTAACATAACAAGTGCCCCAAGTACTAATCCAAGGACAATAGCGATAATAGGAACGAATAGGGACTGGCGTTTAAAGATTTCATTTAGCTTCATTCGTGCCACCTCTTTCGTATTTACCCGCCATCATCAGACCTAATTCTTGCTCATTTGTTGTATCTGGAGTAGTATCGCCGACAATTTGACCGTCAAATAGAACAAGGATACGATCTGCGACATTAAGAATCTCTTCCAACTCAAAAGAAACGAGCAACACCGCTTTGCCTTGATCGCGCTGAGCAATAAGTTGCTTATGAACAAATTCGATGGCGCCTACATCTAGTCCACGCGTAGGTTGAGCCGCTATCATGACCTGAGGGTCCTTATCAATTTCGCGAGCGATAATGATTTTTTGTTGGTTGCCTCCGGACATCGATCCAACTCTCGTATCAATCCCAGGCGTCCGTATATCAAACTCTTTCACTAAGCGTGTTGCCATCTCGTTCCTTGCCTTTACGTCGATGAAGCCGCGCTTATTTGTAATCTCAGGATGATAATAGGTTTGCAATATTGTATTTTCACTGACAGAAAAGTCCAGAACCAGTCCATGTTTATGTCGATCTTGCGGAATGTGTGAGATTCCCGATTCAGAAATGCTACGTGGGGTATGATTTACTATACTTTTCCCTTGTAACAGAATGTCACCGGATTTCACTGATTGCATCCCTGTTATGGCTTCAATTAACTCGGTTTGCCCATTTCCATCCACACCGGCAATCCCTACAATCTCACCCGCATGTAAAGAAAACGAGAGATGATTCAGCACATTTTTACCATTTCGATCAACCACTACTATATCTTTTGCTTCTAAGAAGACTTCTTTAGGCTTAGCTGGCTGTTTCTCCGTCTTAAAGTTGACGGCCTTCCCAACCATCTTCTCTGCTAATTCCTGTGGATTTGTATCTGCAACGGTAACGCTTTCAATAACCTTGCCACGACGAATAATGGTACAGGTATCAGCGATCTCCATAATTTCTTTCAATTTATGCGTAATTAGAATAATCGATTTTCCTTCGGCAACAAGCCTTTTCATAATTTCTAGTAATTCAATAATCTCTTGAGGTGTTAAAACCGCAGTAGGTTCATCAAAAATCAGAATATCAGCGCCGCGATAAAGGGTTTTTATAATTTCAACCCGTTGCTGCATCCCAACGCTAATGGAATCGATCGTTGCCATCGGGTCAATATCAAATCCATATTGCTCCGAAAGTTGCTTTACCTTTTTACTTGCCCCTTTTATATCCGTTTGCATACCTCTCTTTGGCTCTGTGCCAAGAATGATATTTTCCGTTACTGTAAAAGGCTCTACTAATTTAAAATGCTGATGCACCATACCAATTCCAAGTTCAATAGCTTTATTAGGACTATCAATCAGCGCCTTCTCACCATTAACATGGATCTCACCTTCTTCAGGTTGATATAGTCCAAAAACGATATTCATTAGGGTGGACTTACCAGCTCCATTTTCACCTAGTAAAGCATGAATTTCTCCACGCTTTAACTGAAAACTAATAGAATCGTTAGCTACAATGCCGGGGAATCTTTTGGTAATTCCTTTAAGCTCCAACGCGATATCAGCTTTATTCACAAGAATTCCCTCCAATAATTTATTCGTCCCTTGTGATTTTTAGGTTCACAAGGGACGAAATCAACTTTATTCTGCTGGTATGACAATCTCACCACTAATGATTTTTTGGCGATATTCTTCTACTTTTTCAAGCACCTCAGGTGCTACATTCTTAGCAGAGGTTGGGGCAATATCAACACCATTCTCTTTGAGACCCATTGTAGTAACTTTTCCCCCTGGGAACTTACCGTCAGCTAAGTCCTTGGATACTTGATAAACCGCTTCATCAACTTTTTTAATCATGGAAGTCAAAGTGATATCGTCACCGAAGGTTAAGGACTGATCTTTATCTACTCCAATGACCCATACATTTTCACCGTTTGCTTTGCGTTCTTTAGCTTCATTAAATGCACCATTACCTGTCAATCCTGCCGCGTGGAAGATAATATCAGCACCTTCGTTATAAATCGTAGCAGCGGCTGATTTCCCCACATCTACACGGTTAAATACGCCGGCATAGTTCACAATTAATTTTGCCTCTGGATTTACCGCTTTAATTCCTTCTCTAAATCCAGCTTCAAAGCGTTTAATAACTGGGATCTCCATCCCACCAATAAAGCCTATTTTATTCGTTTTTGTCGTTAACCCTGCAATGACACCAACCAGGAATGATCCTTCTTGCTCTTTAAAGGATATGGCTGCTACGTTTGGTACAACAATATCGGAGTCCACAATACCAAATTTGGCATTTGGATTTTCATTCGCTAGCTGTGTGACTGCATCCGCTAAGGTAGCAGCTGTTGCCCAAGTCAAGTCATAGTTACCCTTTACAAATGTCAGTAGGTTTGGCATAACCTCACCATCGGATTTTGGCTCTAAATACTTCACATCGTAACCGAAATCGGTGTTTAATTTCTGTAAGGCTTCCCAAGCACTTTGGTTAAACGATTTATCGTTGATACTTCCTAAGTCAGTTACCATACCGATTTTTAGTTTTTGTTTACCCTCGGTTGCACCACCATCAGCAGTTCCCTTATTTGTCGTGGTTTTATTCCCACATGCGGTAAGGGCTAATGAAAGGATCAATAACATGGGTATAAATGTTTTCATTAATTTCTTCATCTCTTAATTCCCCCTGGTTTTGTGTTGGCTATGCATTTACTTTCAAAAGATTTAAAAAGCTTTGCCCAGTTTCTGTCTTGGCGACATCAAAATTGTCTGCAATCGTAGCAGCTAGATCGCCAAAAGTGTTTCTTACCCCGATGGACGCGGTGTTCCTTGCGAGCGAAGGATTGTAGATCAAGATCGGCACATATTCGCGGGTATGATCTGTACCTGGTGCGGTCGGGTCATTCCCATGATCGGCTGTAATGATCAACAAGTCTCTTTCTCCGATTTGCTGTAGAATTTCAGGTAAATATTGATCAAACTCTTCAAGACAAGCAGCATACCCCTGAGGATCACGGCGATGTCCATATAAAGAGTCAAAGTCAACTAAATTTGTAAAGAGCAACCCATTAAATGAACGCTTCAACAATTCGATGGTAGTCAAAATGCCGTCTAAATTACTCTTGGTGGGATGGGATAATTGAATGCCTTTCCCTGTAAAAATATCATTGATCTTACCTACAGAGATAACATCATAACCTTGATCGTCCAGGTGATTGAGTACGGTATCCCCAAAGGGTTCAAGGGCATAATCATGCCGATTGGGTGTGCGTGTAAAGGCTCCCGGTTGTCCTACATAGGGTCTTGCGATAACACGCCCAACCATATATGGATCGTTCAAGGTTAGTTCCCGAGCGATTTCACAAGCGCGATACAACTCCTCAAGAGGAATGATATCTTCATGTGCTGCGATTTGAAGGACACTGTCGGCAGAAGTATAAACAATCCATGCTCCGGTGCGCATTTGCTCTTCACCGTACTCGTCTAGGATAACTGTCCCGGAGGAGGGCTTGTTTCCAATCACTTTTCTACCCGTCAACTCTTCAAACTTCGCCATAAGCTCTGTTGGAAATCCATGGGGATAAACCTGAAAAGGAACATCCACTTTGAGACCCATCAATTCCCAATGTCCGGTCATTGTGTCTTTACCAACCGAAACTTCATTCATTTTGCCATAGAAGGCTTGAGGCTTATCCGATTCAGGAATAGCTGAGAGTGGTGCAATGTTGCCTAAGCCAAGCGCAGTAAGATTAGGTAATTTGATCCCAGGTACCTGCTGACATATGTGGCCTAGTGTATGGCTTCCTACATCGCCAAAGTTGGATGCATCAGGTAACTCGCCAATGCCAACACTATCGAGTACAATGACACTAATACGTTCGAAATCCATATCGTTGTTGCCTCCAGTCCGGAATGTTCCTATTACTTGAAAGAAAGGATCGACTCGAATGATTACTAACCTCTCTGACATCACGATCTTCTCGGATCTTCCTGAGGATGCCTTGTTACGTATCACACCCTTATTAAAGGAACGTCATTTTAAAAAGAATCACGTCCTCATGTTTGAAAATGATCTTAGTGAAGAGGTTTTCTTAATTCGCTCAGGGATGGTGAAAGTGTATCGCTTAAGCGAAGATAGAGAAATTGTGCTTAGTATTGCTACGGCAGGTGACATTTTTGGTGAAGCTGAAGCATTATCCAATGACATTCATCGGATTTCTTCTGTCGAAGCTTTGGAGAATGTTTCAGCTTGGCAACTCAGCAAGCAAGATTTTCTTCAAATCGTTGAGGAATATCCCTCTGTTCTACGAAAAGCTTATACCATCCTGATTGAACGAATTCGCGTACTCAATCGTTTAATTCGCTATTTATCGTTTTATGATGTTCGAACGAAGACAGCGAATTTAATCATGGATCTGTATTATAACTTTGGGAACCAGAATGATAACGTTTACAAAATAGATCTAAGGATTGGTCAATCTTTGCTGGCTAATATGCTCGGAGTTACTAGAGAATCCATATCCAAAACCCTAAGTGATTTTCAAGCTGAGGGAATCCTCGACATTCAGGATAAATATTTTTATATCTTAAATAAGAGCAAACTTGAATCGATTTGTAATAAAACCGAAGAGATTCAAGAACTTCGAAAGTGGAATAACCAGTAGACATGTCGTGCATTTAATATAACAATGTAAGCGCTATATTTCAGTTAACGCCTTAACGATTATTTTGTTAACCAGTTCACAAAAGTGGGGTTAACCCATTAACAGAACGTGCCATAACATTGTGGTATGATTTTGTTGTAAACGTTTTCTTGGGGGACAAAATATATCTATTGGAGGCAATTAAAATGAGTACTCATATTGAAGCTAAAGCTGGGGAAATTGCAGAATCTGTTTTATTACCGGGCGATCCATTACGTGCAAAGTATATTGCAGAAACTTTTTTGGAAGGCGCTGTCTGTTACAATAATGTTCGCGGTATGCTCGGTTATACAGGAACTTATAAAGGGAACCGCGTATCGATACAAGGCACAGGAATGGGCATGCCTTCAGCATCGATCTATATCCACGAATTAATTAACAATTATGGAGTTAAAAATTTGGTTCGTATCGGAACTTGTGGTGCCATCCAATCTGATGTGAAAATTCGGGATGTTATTATTGGGCAAGCTGCGGCGACGGATTCGGCTATGATTCGTAACAACTTTCCAGGCTACGACTTCCCTCAGATTGGAAACTTCGAACTAATTAAGAGATCATACGAAGTTGGAACCGCTAAGGGCCTAAATCTTCACGTAGGAAATGTGTTATCCTCTGATGTGTTCTACACAGAAGATAATTCCATAGTTACTAAGCTTGGCAAACATGGTGTATTAGCCGTAGAGATGGAAACGGCAGGACTTTATTACCTTGCTGCAAAATTTGGGGTAAGAGGGTTGTCTCTATTAACAGTTAGTGATCATCTCATTACAGGTGAGCAAACCACGGCGCTCGAAAGACAAACCACGTTTAATGACATGATCGAGGTTGCATTGGAAACGGTGACGGCGTAGGTATTGATAGGAACCAAAAAAATGGATAATGATAGTGGTTGTAAGATGGGACAGGGGACAGGAGCTAGGCTCCTTGTCCCCTTTTATTGCGCCTTAATGAAATCCACTTTTGGATCATGTACAACGGGCTTCATTTTGGGGGTATGATTCCCACGTAGCTCTTTTCTCTGATTCATATTGTTGCGTAGCAGTGCAAAGATAATAAATAGGGTCCCCACGATTTCAAAACTACTGATTTGATAGCCTTGAAAAGCCATAATAACGAATGTTGTGATCGGCACAAAGTTGATAAATAAGATGCCATTAAGCGAAGATATCATTTTGATTCCTGCATTCCAACTTAGTAAGGCGACTAACCCTGGCAATAAGACCATAAAGGTCATTTCATATTTAATGGAGAATATCGTGTCCCATGTTGGAACAGGAAGCACTTGAAAGCTTGAAGCTAGGGTAACGATGACTAGGTTTACTGCACTTCCTAGCAAACAAGTTAATGTAGAGTAGCGAAGCGTCGACCAATCCTTAAATCGTTCTCCTCCCATCGAATAGATCACCCATCCAACCACTCCCGTAAAGACCAGCAGTAACGGAATAAGGTGCTGACCAGCCATGGTGAAGAAGGTTAATTCCCCATTCGTGATCACAAGCAAAGCACCAATTAGTGCGATGGCTACACTCGAAATCATATATTTTTTCGGGGCTTTTTTGGTCGTAATCCATACGATCAATATGGAGATCATCGGCATGAGCACTTCCATAATGGAGGCGGCAATGGTACCGGGCTCTCCCATGAGATGTTGTCCTAAGAAGACGGCCATATTATAGACTGTGAATGCCATGATTCCGAAGAGCAACAGGGATTTGCCTCGTCCCTCTAAGCGAAACGCTGATCGTCCCTCTTTTAACCAGAGCATTACGCTAAGAATGATAGCCACAGTTAAATAACGGATGAATGAAAAATAGAATGGATCGATTTTCTGCAATGCAATGTGTGCAACGGGAAACATAGCTCCCCACGACATACTCGCAATGAGGCACAATATGGAGCCTAAGATGATTTTCTTGGATAACATGTTGTTTTATCGCTCTCTCTCTTTTAGCAAGAATTTGCCGACGTAGTGTATAAATTATCATAGCGGGATGAAAGATTATAGTAAAATGATTATAAATAACGTTTATGATCATTTATAATGATAATAGACACATGATGTACATACTTTGGAAAGTAGAGGAGGAGCCGTTATGGAGCTTAATGACTTGAGAATTTTTCAGAGCGTTGCGACACATGGAAGTATCAGCAAAGCGGCGCTTGAGCTAAGCTATGTTCAATCCAATGTGACAGCAAGAATTAAGCTGCTCGAGAAAGAACTCCAAACGCCTTTATTTCATCGCCATAAGCGTGGAATGATTTTAAATACGGAAGGTAAACGATTGTTGGAACATTCAAGGGAAATTTTATCGAAGGTAGAGGAGATGAAGCGCTCATTTCAAGATAAATCGAACCCCTCCGGTATCCTCAAGATCGGGATCGTAGAGACTGTGATTGCTCTTCCCGATATTTTATCCTCTTACCATAATAAGTATCCTAATGTTGAACTATCACTAAAGGCCGGAGTAACCGATCTTCTGCTGCAAAAGGTCATTGATATGAAGCTGGATGGAGCGTTTGTTACTGGACCTATTAGGCATCCATTAATCGAACAGGTCGAGGTGATTCAAGAGAGGTTAGTACTTGTAACGAAAGGAAATACCTTTTCGATGGAGGACATCACGACTAAGCCCCTACTCCTATACAATAAAGGTTGCGGTTATCGTGGGAGATTGGAAAGTTGGATGAAGGTGGAGGGAATTATCCCGAAACAGATCATGGAGTTTGGAACTTTTGGGACGATTATGGGGAGTGTAGCTGCAGGGATTGGGATAACGATTCTGCCCGAATCATCCGTTACAGATCTGGTTACAGGTGGAACTGTATTCTGTCATGATGTGCCTGAACCTTATCGTGAAATCACGACGATATTTATCCGGCGTAAAGATTCGTTGTTAACGAGCACACTTCAATGTTTCATTGATGAAATTGTGGCTCGGACGGGACTAGAACAAGAGGAATCACTAGAGTAGTTATAGATTGGATGGTATCAGGCTTCATAGTTGGCAGGTTGTTACCAATATTTAGCACACAACTAATCAGGGTTGTTGTCGTCAGAACTATAGGAACAAATCAAACAACAAGGTGATGACAACATGAGCAAAACAAAAAGAACCCTACTATTGCTACTAATTACGACTATGCTCTACTCAACTTCAGCTCCGGCTCATACGGCAGCAGCACCTTCGGCTCCTGTAGCGGCGATCTATATGGACGGGAATCTGCTTCAGCTTGATGCCCAGCCGTTACTCGTAAAGGACACTGTACTCGTTCCTATGCGCCAATTGTTTGAAGAACAAGGAGCTAAGTTATCCTGGAATGGTGCTACTAAAACAGTAACGGCGAACAAGGACAATCTGAACATGACCTATCATATTGGGGAGCAGACGGCTTACCTAAATGGACAACCACTAAACTTGACCGTTCCCGGCCAAATTAATCAAGGCTACACGATGATGCCACTGCGATTTGTTAGTGAAGCTCTAGGTAGTACCGTGAAGTGGGATGCTAATACTCGGACGGTTCGTATTACGACTAAGGTTGATTACACAACGACGGTTCTATCGGGAGTGAACCTTCGAAATACGCCAGACTCTACGGTAGATTCTAGTGCCCTTGAAATGTTGCCTAAGGGTGAGAAGGTTCATGTGATCAAGGAAGTGGGAGCCTTCTGGCTAGAAGTGCGTACCCAGGATAATAAGATAGGATACATATCGGCCAAACCCAAATATACGGACTATACAAGTACAACCCTCGCTGAACAACAAGCGGACGAGCTGATTGCATATGGGGAGAAATATCTAGGTAGACCCTATGAATTCGGGGCTTCAACGGATCAGACCGATACATTTGATTGCTCTTCTTTCGTTCGACATGTCTATTTAGACAAGCTATCTATTGAACTTCCGCGTGTCTCCTATAACCAGGCTAAGGAAGGCCAAGAAGTCGGAATCAACGAGTTGCGCAAAGGGGATCTGTTGTTCTTCAGTGCACGGGGACTAGATATTGGTCATGTAGCCATCTATGTAGGGAATAATAAGATACTGCATACGTATTCGAAAGAGCTTGGCGTTCACTACGAGACCTTAGGGGATAAGTGGATGAAACGGTTCGTAACTGCCCGGAGGATGTTTTAGTGAAGAGATATTGAGTAGAGTTCTGTTGTACGGCTTATTCATCGTAATAAACCCTTCAGTTGCACCATGCATCTGAAGGGTTTATTTGTGTTTAGTTTATCTGCATCTGATTCAACCGGCTATACACTCCACCGGCAGCAATTAGCTCATCATGCTTACCTTGTTCGGCTATGCCATGTTTATTAACGACGACGATGCGATCGGCGTTGCGGATGGTGGAAAGGCGATGCGCTATGACTAACGTTGTGCGGCCAATAGATAACTCAGACAGTGATTGCTGAATAGCTGCTTCCGTCTCGGTATCAAGCGCAGAAGTTGCCTCATCCAAGATAAGGATAGGAGGATTCTTAAGAAACATGCGAGCAATTGATAAGCGTTGCTTCTGACCACCTGACAACTTAACTCCACGTTCACCGATGACGGTATCCATTCCCTCTGGTTGATTACGGATAAGCTCTTCAAGCGATGCTCTTCGAGCTGCTTCCCATATCTGCTCTTCTGTTGCATGTAGATCGCCGTAAGCAATATTTTCCCGGATCGTACCTGAGAACAGAAATACATCCTGTTGTACAATCCCGATATGCTTGCGGAGTGACTCTAGCTTAAACTTCCTGATATCAACACCATCTACCGTGATCCGACCCTCGTCCACATCATAGAAACGGGGAAGCAGGCTGCAAATAGTGGTCTTACCTGCACCCGATGGCCCCACAAAGGCAATGGTCTCCCCGGCATGGATCGTTAGATCAAGATTTTGTAAAATAGGTCTATTTACTTCATAACCAAAGGTTATATGCTCAAATTGAATATCGCCTTTTACGCTGTCTACTGTAATGGCATCTGGAGCATCAGCGATATCGGGCTCTGTATCGAGAATTTCCGTATAACGTTTGAATCCGGCGATTCCTTTAGGGTAACTTTCAACAACAGCATTAATCTTCTCGATCGGTCGAAAGAAAATATTAGAGAGTAAGATAAAGGCCATGAATTCTCCTAGAACAAGCTTACCTTGGATAAAGAACCAGGCTCCGCAGATCATGACAAATATCGTAATGAGGCGCATCATCATGTAACTAATCGAGATACTTTTGGCCATCGTTTTATAAGCAAGTAGCTTTGTTGTGCGGTAGTTCTGATTATCAACTGCGAATAGCTTCTCTTCGTGTTTTTCATTGGCAAAGGATTGTACCACACGGATTCCGCCTACGTTATCTTCGATTCGAGCATTGAAGTTACCGACTTCCCCGAATAGATTTCTATAGGTTGAAGTCATTTTTCTACCGAAGAAGATGACCAGCCATGCCATGAATGGCACGATAATAAAAGTAATGAGTGCAAGTTCCAAATTAATATAGGCCATCAACGAGAACGAACCGATTAGCGTCATAACGGCGATAAACACATCTTCTGGTCCGTGATGCGCGAGCTCACCAATATCATTCAGATCGTTCGTGATTCTGCCCATGAGGTGACCTGTCTTGTGGTTGTCAAAGAAGCGAAAGGATAATTTCTGTACATGCCCAAACATCTTGCGGCGCATATCCGTCTCAATATTGATACCCAGCATATGGCCCCAATACGTGACAATATAGTTCAGTACGGTGTTAAGAGCATAGATAGCGAGCAAGGCGACACATGCCAGCACGATAAGCGACCAGTTACCGCTAGGTAGTAAGTCATCAATAAATTTGCTCACGGCAAGTGGAAATGCTAGTTCGAGCAGCCCGGCAACTATGGCGCAAACAAAGTCCAATATAAAGAGGCCTTTATAAGGACGGTAGTAAGAGAAAAAACGTCGAAGCAAAAGATATCACTCTTTTCGTAATTATTAGATAGTATGGGTATTCATCTATCCTATCATGCAATGTGGAGGAGGGACAGAGGAACAGGAACTTGTCCATATTTTTGGTTTTGAGAGAAATCCTATCCTTTTTGACCCAAAAACCCTTATATCCATGCATATGCAACCGCTGGTTGACAGATTGTGAACTAAACTTGGTAGTCATGAATAGATCGATATTATATGATGAGCCTGAGGTGATGACATGGAATTTGCAGATAAATTGCAAAAGTTCAGAAAAGAAAGAGGCATGTCGCAAGAGAACTTGGCAGCGATCATTGGTGTATCACGGCAATCTGTTTCGAAGTGGGAATCGGGGCAAGCGTACCCTGAACTGGATAAGATTATTGCGTTAAGCGAGCTGTTTAACGTAACCGTGGATAACCTGGTCAAGAATACACCTAGTAGTACGGAATCGGCGGAGAATGTACAACATATTCGGTATGTCGATTCACGATACATGTATCGTTATGAATATAAAAGTAAAAGAACATGGCGGGGCCTTCCGCTGGTACATATCAACATTGGGCGAGGAATACATGTTGCGAAGGGGATTATTGCAATAGGCAATATTGCGATTGGTGGATTATCCATTGGAGGCATTGCTTTGGGAGGATTATGTCTAGGAGGCCTAGGTTTTGGTCTTGTGAGTTCGGGAGGAGTTGTCTTGGGCTTGCTAATGGCGCTGGGCGGTGTGGCAATTGCCCCTATTGCCATCGGTGCTCTTGCTATAGGGATCATCGCTATTGGTAGTCTGGCCATTGGAATGTTCTCAGTTGGCGCATGCGCCATAGCCTCGCATATTGCTATTGGTCAATACGCAACCGGACACATCGCTATAGGTGAATCCGTACGAGGCGCCCAGACCTTACTGATGGAGAATAATAAACTAATAAGTGCAGAACAGGTAAGGGCACTTATTTATCAGGAGTATCCTCGATTATGGAAACCTATTGTTGAGCGCATTATTTCAATTTTCAATTGATTCTTGGTTTCTTATCCTACATTTGGCTGTAAATAAAAATGGCTGGGCAGAAATTACATTCTACTCAGCCATTTTTTTATAATAAAGCCTCATTAAAAGTCAAAGTTATCTGGATCGGGACCGACCCGAAGATTCTGGTTCAAAGCATCAATTCGAGCAATATCATCAGAGGATAACTCAAAATCAAATATGGCTGCATTTTCGATAATTCGATGTTCTTTAGTGGACTTTGGAATCGTTACAATACCATGTTGTAAGTCCCAACGCAGAATAACTTGGGCAATCGATTTGTTATGTTTAGCCGCGATTTCTTGTAATACCGGATGATCTAACAATTGACCTTGCATCAACGGTGACCAAGCTTCTATTTGAATGCCCTGCGTCTTGCAGAAGTCTCTTAACTCTGTTTGCGTTAATTGTGGATGGAGTTCCACTTGGTTAACCATAGGTTTGATTGTAGCGGTCTTCATCAGATCTTCAATATGATGGATTTGGAAATTACTTACCCCAATTGCCTTTACACGTCCTTCTTTATATAGGGTTTCCAATGCTCTCCATGCATCTTGATACTTACCATCTACAGGCCAATGAATAAGATACAGATCGAGATATTCCAGACCTAGCTTGTTTAGGCTAGTTTCGTATGCTGCTAGTGTGGATTCGTATCCTAGATCAGCATTCCAAACTTTTGAAGTGATAAAGAGGTCTTCTCTAGAGATATTGTTCTCCAGAATGGCTTCGTGAATACCTTGTCCGACACCTTTTTCATTGTCATAAACAGCTGCGGTATCGATACTGCGATAACCGTGTTTGATGGCTGATTTTACAGCTTGAACTAATTCCGCGCCTTCTTCTACTTTAAATACGCCGAGTCCAAACCAAGGCATTTGAATACCACCCTGTAAAGTTGTTGTATCTTGTAAGTGTTTCGCAGTCATAGAGAAAACCTCCTGAGTTTTGTTGTTATTTTTTTTAGCTTTATTCAGTAACAGGGTTAGATTTGAGGTTTGCCGCATCTCTTTTTTCCAAGGAACGTGCCCAACCCGTTAAGAATACAGCTCCTAGTACCATTAACGAGCCAACCCACGCTGTATGGATCAGTCCGATGGAGTCCGTAACTACCCCACCTAAATATGCCCCAATTGCAATCCCGGCATTAAAAGCAGCAATATTAACTGCAGAAGCTACATCTACCGCTTTTGGTGCATAACGTTCAGCCAACATCACGACGTACACTTGTAATCCAGGTACATTCATAAAAGCTAGCAATCCCATAAAGAATATCGTAATCAAACCAGCAATTTTAAACGGAGCAGTGAACGTTAGGACGAGAAGTACAATCGCTTGAAAAATAAACATATAGAACAAGGCAGAAACAGGCTTACGGTTGGCAGCCTTGCCCCCAATGACGTTTCCGATAGCAATAGCAATTCCGTATACAAGCAGAATGAGAGCTACTGTTGATTCCTTAAATCCGGTTATGTCATGAAGTAACGGGGATAAATAGGTAAAGACTACGAAAGTACCTCCGTACCCAATGGCCGTAATGGCAAAGGCAAGGAGTAAACGTCCATTCGTAACCAGTTTTAGCTGATCGCGTAGTGGCGTTTTGGTTCCTTTGCGCAAATTAGAAGGAATCAATATCATGTTGGCTATAAAGGCCAAGATACCAATAATAACAATCCCGACAAAAGCCGCTCGCCAGCCCCATTGTTGCCCAATCATGGTACCTAGAGGGACGCCCGTAACTGTAGCTACAGTGAGTCCAGAGAACATAATAGCAATAGCACTTGCCCTACGATGTTCAGGTACGAGGTCAGCCGCGATGGTAGAGCCAATCGACATGAACACACCGTGTGAGAACGCGGAGATGATGCGGGCAGCTAGTAGAATGCCAATTCCACTTGCTGCTGCGGCAAGTCCATTACCGATAATAAAAACGATCATGATCCAGAACAATAAGGTTTTGCGAGGAACATTTGTGGTCAATGACGTTAATATGGGGGCTCCAAAAGTTACCCCTAAAGCATATAAAGTAACGGTTAATGCGGATGCTGTAACAGATATATTGAAGTCCTCAGCGATCAGGGGAAGTAGTCCCACACTGATGAACTCTGTTGTCCCAATTGCAAAAGCACTTATTGCTAACGCCAGGAGTGCTAGTGTACTTCTTTTCTTATCTAGTGACATGTTGGATATGACTCCTTAGTTGGTATTGCCGGCCGGTAAATGCTATTATGAGTTATTCAGCCCGAAATGAATAGTACGCACTTTAGAGTGGTATAGGAACTAACAAGTAATATACGTACTAAAAAGTGCCTATAACATATATAGGAGGACTAAGTCATGACCACAAAGAAATATAATATTTCAGTAGAAGCTACCTTAGAGGTTATCGGGGGGAAATGGAAGTGTGTGATCCTCTGTCATTTAACTCATGGCAAGAAAAGAACAAGTGAATTAAAACGACTAATCCCTTCCATTACGCAAAAAATGTTAACTCAACAACTGAGAGAACTAGAGGAAGATGGCATTGTGAATCGGATTATCTACAACCAAGTACCTCCAAAGGTGGAATACGAGCTCAGTGAATATGGTTGGAGTTTGGAATCGATATTAAACTCCCTGTGCGCATGGGGAGAGGTTCACATTATTAAAGAATATGGCGATAAGTTTGCTGTGTTGGAAGATAATATGCTGAATAAATAGGCAGAGATCATATCTTCTTATCCCATAATCCTCTCAAGTTAGTGGTGAGTTTTTTTTCAATATAGGTATAGGATAAATGGGAGACTAAGATAGATAGAGTGATGGTTGAAACTATATAAATTAATAAAAGTATAGAAGGGTTATGAATATACAAGCTTATCTTACCCATTACCTTTTTCAAGGGAAACATAACCATTGTATGCCACATATATAAGCTGTAACTTATTTTACCTAAATATTGCATGGGGCCGAGTCGTAGAATACTAGATAATAGACCGTATTCAACAATGATAGTTATGAATAAAAGTAGACTTAATACTAGAATTATAGCAGTAGGGATTATTTGCATATAGTACGATAGATAAAGGAGTCCTAAGGTAATAATTCCTCCTAAATAAAATACTTTTCTGGGTTTAAACCATCGCTTGATGGTAGACTCACATAGAAAAACTAAAATACCTACTGTAAAGAAAAGGGCAGCTGGACGGAAATAGAAGATGGCAATACAAACAAGGGCCATTATTGACACAAAAGTATACCTGAAATAGGTATGGAGGGTTAATTTATTGGACTTTTTCCATACAAAAAAGAGGGTTCCTGCAATTAGGTAGAAAGCAGCTTCATAACTTAACGACCAGGCCACGATTTGTGCGATAGGGAGATTGAACATACCTGGAAGTAATAATAGATTGGAAATAAAGTGCACGACGTATGAAGTAACATCAATGTTATTCATCCACTTATAACCGATAATTGGACCCATGATGAAGACACTGATATGAATGGTTAGGAAGACAGGATATATTCGTAATGTACGATCTTTTAAGAATTGCCCCATCGTCCTTTTGGTGGTTAAACTCTTTAGAATTAAGTAACCACTAATAACAAAAAATAAATTCACGGATATCGGTCCCGCATAATTTATGGAGTATAATATGTTGTCGCTAGCAAAACCCTTAATATACCCTTCCAAAACTGAAGAGCCGTAGATATGAAAGATAACAACAGAAAGAGCTAGAAAGCCCCTTAAGCCTACTAATGTGTTATTGATTTTCTGCATCTCTGTCTATTTCTCCTAATGACCAGCAAGGATCAATTATATGATTCATTAACACTAATAATAGCAATGTATAGGATTCGGTTAAAGTATATTTTATCTCGATTGATGTTTAATGTGAGCCCGGTCATATCTTCTGGAAACTTGGCATGTTACATTTAGCGTTATTTGGTTCGTATACCAGAAAGAGGTGCATCCTTGAAGCTTCCAATTTTACAGATCGGGCAGATGAAAGCAGCAGTCCCAATTATGCAGGGAGGTATGGGTGTCGGTATATCATTAAGCGGCCTTGCCTCTGCCGTAGCTGGCGCGGGTGGTATTGGTACCATTTCGGGCACAGGAATATCTATTGACGAATTAAGAGCGCAGATCCGGAGAACTAGAGAATTGTCGAAGGGGATAGGATATTTCGGCGTAAACGTACTGTTTTCCATGAAGGATTTTGCAGAAAAGATGAAGGTTGCCTTGGAGGAAAAGGTAGACTTCATTATATCAGGTGCGGGTATTTCAAGAGACATGTATGCCTGGGGCAAAGAACATGCAACCCCGGTGATTTCTATTGTTTCCACTGCAAAGTTGGCTAAGCTCTCTGAACGATTGGGAGCCTCGGCAGTTGTTGTCGAAGGTCATGAAGCTGGAGGCCATTTGGGTACGGACAGAAAATTGTTTGAGATCTTACCTGAAGTAATAGAGGCTGTGAATATTCCGGTTATTGCAGCGGGTGGAATTTTGACGGGGGAAGATGTCGCTAAAGCGATCAAGATGGGGGCCTCTGGAGTTCAAATGGGAACTCGTTTCGTTGCTAGTGACGAATGTGATGCTCCTTTGGCTTTCAAGCAAAAATATGTTGATGCCGGGGAGTCGGATACGATTCTGGTTAAAACAACCGTCGGATTACATGGAAGAGCGATCAAGAATAAACTTACAGAGATTATAATCAACGAAGAAACCAAGATTAGAATAGAGAAATGCCAAGACTGTCTCAAGTCATGTTCATACCGGTTTTGTACAATGGATCACTTGCTTAAATCACTCAAAGGTGATGTTCAGAACGGTTTGGTGTTTGCGGGTGCAAGAGTACATGAGATCAAAGAAATATTGTCAGTATCACAAATCATCGACAACATCATGAGTGAATATCGGTTAGCGATGAACTAAATTAACACGAGCGAGAAGAGGGCGCCTACATAGGTGCCCTTTTTGTTTGGGACAATAACCCAGTTACCGTCACCTACCTCTACAATGAGAAATAGAATTCTATCTCTCCGCGAAGGATATTGAATCCGAAGGTGGAATCATGTTTCTGCAAAATAGCTCTTACAATCGATAGACCAAGGCCCGTTCCGCTAAGCTGTTTATTTCGGGAACTCTCCAACACGTAAAATGGCTCCCAGATGTTATCCCACTGCCCCTGCGGTTGCCCCTCATGCTCCTCGATTCCATTGGCTATCGTAAAGAACAAGTTATCATCCTTGTTAGCAAGGGTAATATGGATACGTCCATCCGTTGTATATTTCACCGCATTAGTTATCAAATTATTCAGGACCATCTCGATCTTCTGTTCATCTGCCACAACTCGTGAATCTTTAAGCAAGCTATCATCCACAGAGATCTCAATGTTCTGCTGCTGAGTAGAAATGCGATACTTCTCTAATGTCCTTTCGAACAACAGTTTGAAATCCCAAGCGCTCATCGTATATTGATCCGTCTGCAATCTAGAAAGATCGAGAAGCTTGCTCACTAACCTCGAAATATCATCGGTTTGCTGCTCAATAACATCAATATAAGTACCATCATCCATTCCATCCTTTATACCTGCAGAGTAGGCCTTGATTAAGGACAGGGGGGTCTTCAACTCATGCGATATATCTGCGATAAAATTGCGCAAGTTTTCATTTTTAACTGCTAATTCTTGATGTGCATACTCTAACTTATCACTCATTAGATTAATGCTCTGCGCTAAAATCTCGATTTCATCGCCCGTTTGCACTTGGACCTTGGTGAAAGATAACTTCGAAATTTCCTCTGCTGCTGTCTGGATTTGAGCTAGTGGCTTTACGATGCGTCTTGTAAACAGCCCAGACAACAAGATCAATAACAACAACTCTCCAACATAAATATATATATATTAAATTGATTGACGATCCTCAGCGTCTCCGTTGAATGTGAGATCGACTCACCAATGACAAAGATCTGATTATCCTTCTTCAAAAAAGAAACAAGAAAGCTCGATTTCAACTTTTCCTGGTTATAGATCTTTCGAACAATCTTATTCTCGTTGAGCTTTTCGATACTTTCATCCGTGATCCAGAACTTGCTCAGTGTAATCCCTTTTCTACCCAAGCTATCTTTGATTAGCTCATTTAGGTTATCTACATTATCCGTTAGAGTCGTATAAACAATGGTTACACTATGCTCATTCTCAAGGACCTCCACATCTTGTAGCAACTGCTTCGTATCCATCATCTCGATCTGTTCTGTTAGAGCAGACAGTGATTGTTTTTTCTGATACAAAAGATATTTAGGTAAGAAAAAAGTGTTCATGACAAAAGAAAAAATAACGACCACAGAAAATACAAGTAAAATCCGCGCAATTAACTTTTTATTTAATTTATTCATGGGTTTCTTCCAAACTGTAGCCCATACCCCGATGTGTTTTTATCACATGATCACCGATCTTAGCCCTAAGTCTGCGGATATGCGTATCGACCGTTCTTTCTTCGCCAAAATAGTCGAATCCCCAAACTTGGTCTAACAAAGCTTTTCTCGAGAGAATGACCCCTTTATTTTCAATAAAATAACGCATTAAATGAAACTCTTTATTCGTTGCCTGTAGGTCCTTATTATTTCTGAAAATCTTTTGCCCGGCCATATCTATTTTTAGATCCTCGATATAAATTAGGCTTTCCATTTGCAGTAGTTTTTTGGTTCTTACAATCAATACCCGAGGATCAAACGGTTTGCTCATATATTCATCCGCACCTGATTGTAATGCGATTAATTCATCATCAGCCTCACCTTTTGCCGTTAACAACAGCACTTTGGTCTTGCTCTGTTTCTTGATCTCCGTGCAGACCTCTATCCCATTCACTTTAGGCATCATCCAGTCGAGAACCGCTAAATCGATTTTATGATGGTAGAAAATATGCAGAGCTTCTTCACCGTCATATGCTTGATAGGTCGTGAAGCCTTCTTTTTCAAAATAAGCATTTAGAATCTTGAGCATATAGGGCTCATCATCTGCGATTAATATATTCATACAGGCTCCTTTTAATGGATATGGGCCTTATTAGGGTTGCCATCTATCGTCGTTCTTATCTCATGACCACTAGCCCTTCGGATCAAATCCATGACCTTATCCGTACCCTCGCCATGCTCATGTTCCTTCATTCTATCAATGTACTTCGTCCGGTTCTTATATAATTGCTTGATCGCTTTAAGGAAGCTTTGCGATGTCATCTGTTCTTCAAGTAATACATCGGCGAAACCTTGCTGTTGAAAATTTTGAGCATTCACCTGTTGCCCCGAACGGTTTCCACCCTGGATATGAGGAATTAACAACATCGGTTTTTGCAGTGATAGAAGCTCCATAATGGAACCCGATCCAGCACGGGACACGACGATATCTGCCATGGCTAGTAGATCCGGTAACTCTTTCGTGACAAACTCATAAGACTTATAACCAGGCATCGACAGAGTATGATCTAGCTTACCTTTCCCACAGATATGAACAACCTGAAAGTTTTCTACCAGCTCAGAAAGTACACTTTTCACCATTTGGTTAATGCGATGTGCTCCTTGACTGCCTCCCATAATAAGCAGAACAGGTTTGTCCGAAGTGAAACCGCAGGAGATGAATCCGCGTAGCATGCTGCCTAATTTGAGTTCTTCTTTTAGGATTGGGCCTACATATACAGTCTTGGGCGAATTATATCTCTGGGCTGTCTCCCGAAAAGTAGTGCACATAATCTGCGCAAAAGGCCGTGAGATCCTATTAGCAAGTCCCAAATTGAGGTCAGGTTCATGAATAATAATCGGCACTTTATTGAGTTTCGCCCCAAGCACAACCGGTACCGACACGAATCCTCCTTTTGAGAAAATCACATCGGGCTTCAGTTTCCGAATCAGTCGGTAAGATTGAAATATGCCTCGTACGACTTTGAACACGTCGGTCACATTCTCCCAGGAGAGATATCTTCTCAATTTCCCCGTAGAAATAGGGTGGTAAGTTACTTCTTTGTACTCGGCCGTTAGCTTACGCTCAATCCCATCTTCTGATCCAATATAATGGATGTCCCAATTCTCTTCACTACACCTTGGGATCAATACTAGATTACCTGACACATGGCCAGCAGAACCTCCACCGGTAAAAACGATTGTTGTACTCATGCCAGGAACCCTCCTTGCTGTAGCATTGTTCTTATTTCTGATTTGCTCTGCAAAGACTGATCTGACTGGTAACTTTGAAAATCTACAGGCATGCTAGTGGCATAAGCTTCTTGTAATCCTTCAATAGGAAAAGGGGGCAGGATCACATAATATTGATCATCCATGTTAAATGAAGTGTTGCTTTCAAATTCTGAAATCAGCGATTCACTCAAGCTTTCGCCAGGGCGAGCGCCTGCTTCGTTAATTTTAATGTTTGTCGTCGATAACTCCTGGATCAATACTTCAGCAAGATCTTTGATGTTACATGCAGGCATTTTCGTAACATATACCTCGCCACCACGACTTTCCTCCGTCGCTTTAAGTAAGAGTGTAATAGCATCTTCTATAGTTAAGAAAAATCGGGTCATTCCCGCATCCGTAAGGTTAATGTCCAATCCTTGCTCAATTCGTTGTTTGAAAATAGGAACCACACTGCCCGCGGATCCGAGGACATTGCCACTTCGCACGCATACAAATTTGGTGTTACCTTCCCGGAGGTTGGCATGTACAATCAGCTTCTCTCCAATGGCTTTGGTCATTCCGTAAGTGCTAGATGGGTGTGATGCTTTATCGGTCGATACATAGATTACTTTATCAACTTCGTTTTTGATCGCTGCTTGAATGACATAACCAGTCCCGATTACATTCGTCTTCATCGCACTGTCTGGTTGTTGCTCACAGATTGGCACATGTTTTAAGGCCGCTAAGTGGTATACATAATCCACGTTCTGACAAGCCTGCATAATCTCATCCTGATCGCGAATATCTCCAATAATAAAAGTTAATTTAGGGTGATGATCAAACTCTTGCTTCATTTCTACCTGTAAGGCCTCATTCCGGGAAAAAATCCGGATTTCCTTGGGCTCTCTTTCTAGCAACCTCGCAACGAGTTCCCGTCCCCAAGATCCTGTTCCTCCGGTAATTAAAATCGTCTTGTTGTTCAATGTTTAATTCCCTCCCTTGAGGACAATTTTAGGGCGCGTATGTTACACCAGTATGGCAAATGGGATAGGGGATGGATATTTGTCCAAGACGACAAAAAAAAAGACACTGCAACAAAATGGTTGCGGTGTCTATGGGATAGCAGATGGGAGAGAAGGGACAGCATTCCTGTCCCAGTAGCTTATTTTTCCTGATCTTTATAAAACCATAGAGGATCATCACAGTCGACATCTCCGTTATAGTTAATGAGGATCTCTTCCCCAGCCTTTATATCGGTATAGGCATAAAAGTCAAACGTGTGATTATCAAAGTTAATGTCGTAAGTTGCGTTAGGTGTATAGGAGTGGTTAAACAAACTGCCGTATCCTAGGACGAGAGCCGCATGGTTAACGCCATATTGAAACACATAATCTGAGAATATGGTCTTATCTATAAACTCATTGTCCTCATCTGGATAAGGAATGACGGGTGCTTCATGTATAAGCTCACCCTTTGCTATATCACGTTTTGCAAATACACCTCTATTGAACTCTCCATCGCTAAGTTTGGAAATTTTAACCTCTATCATGTTAGTCACCTTCGAGTTCTTAAGTTTATGGAGCTTTCGTGAGCTCTTGAGAACGTAATTTTAACCCACTGGTAGCAAAACAGCAATGAAATGTTGAAGATAGAGGAAATTGAGCTATTTACTCGAAAATAAGTAGTACAGCATTTGCCGGATAAAGTTATTATTCGTACAATTCATTTTTTTATTAGTAAAGGGCTGAATGAGGAGGGGGAGAGCGGATGGAAAAGGGAAGACAGGTTCGTTTATTTGACCGGCAGGCCAGGCAATATGAGAATAGAAGAGAAGGTAAAACGCAGCAGCAATGGAGGAAGAAGCTATTAAAACAAGCAGATGGAGAAATCCTGGAGCTTTCCGTAGGGGCAGGAGCTAACTTTCCATTTTATCGACCTCATGTGAAAATTACCGCGGTAGATTTTAGTCCTGAGATGCTGAGCAAAGCAAAGAGAGCCGCAAGTCATCATTCTTTAAACGTCGATTTTATTCTGTCCGACATCGAAGAGCTGGAGTTCCAGGATCATTCATTTGATACCATCGTCTCTACCTTATCCTTTTGCAGTTATGAGAATCCATTACGGGTGCTCCACAAAATCAGTCGATGGTGCAAGCCGGAGGGGAATATTTTATTGATGGAACACGGGATAAGCTCAAACTTTGTAGCTTCGACTGTCCAAAAAGTACTGGATCCCCTTTTGTTTAGAACAATTGGATGTCACCATACTAGGGACATGTTAGGGCTGATCTCACAAACAGAGCTATCAGTCCAGCGAGTGGAAAGTTACTGGTTGAACACGGCCCATCTTATTTGGGCGAAGCCTGGCAAGGGCAAGTAATAAGGTTCTTTAATTATCAATCGAGGGATATGTCACAATGTTATGTCGACCTGAAAATAGTAAAAGCCTGCCGTGGTGGCAGGCTTTTACTTAGTTATATAGTAGAAGATATATTCCAAATTTAGAGTCCTAGTTTGTTGTGACTTTTAATGACCTTGTGGCTTGACTGTTTTTTTACGTTCAGCCATGTATGCTGCAGCCCCAATAATCAGACCGAGTCCAACAAGCAGAGCGCCAACCCATGGAAGTGAGGTTATCGCTAGGTGGGTTATGACCCAACCCCCAATAAAAGCTCCTGCTGCGTTTCCTAGATTACCTGCGGAATGGCTAGCCGTAGAGGCAAGTGCTGGCGCCGATTGTGCTAGACTCATAATCCGAACTTGTAGCCCTGGCATCACCGCAAAGGAAGCAATGCCCCAGAGGAAGATGGTCACTACGGCAGTTATGGGATTATATATTGTAAAGGTGAAGATGGTAAGAATAATACATATCGCAAAATAAAGTCCAAGTAGGGAAGGCATTAGCTTCCAATCGGCAAGTTTCCCACCTACGATATTGCCAATGGTCACGCCACAGCCAAATAGGACCAGTATCCAGGTTACACTATGCTCGGCAAACCCAGTGACTTGCTCTAGTAGTGGAGTGATATAAGTAAACACGGTGAACAAGCTGGCATTACCTAAAGCTCCAATAAGTAAAAATAAAAGTAGCTTGGGTTGGGCCAAAGCCGTGATCTGTTCTGCTAAACTGACTGGCTTCTCTTGTTTAAGTTGCGGAATAAAAATAAGGATTCCGATCAGCGCAATAACTCCCATGATTGCAATCGCACCAAAGGAAGCACGCCACCCCATATGTTGTCCGATAAATGTACCTGGAACACCGATAATATTGGCAATAGTTAAGCCTGCCATCATAATGGACACTGCACCGGCACGCTTATTTGGCTGTACAAGATTGGAGGCAATGACCGCTCCCACACCAAAGAAAGTCCCGTGCGTTAACGCTGTAATCATACGGGCTATCATTAGAATGGTATAATTCGGAGCCAGTACAGAAATTCCGTTACCAATAATGAATAAAATCATAAGCAGACACAAAAGCTTTTTTTGAGGAATTCGTTGTGTGAGGATCGTCAGTATGGGAGCACCAATGGCTACCCCAAGAGCATACATAGTAATCAGTTGCCCTGCGGTTGAGATACTCACATCTAAATCAGAAGCCACATTGGGAAGTAACCCCATAATGACAAACTCAGTCATGCCAATTGCAAATGCACCTACCGTAAGGGAAAGTATGGAGATGGGGAACGGTTCTTTGCGCGCCTGTTTCTTGTCGATACTTTGAGTAAGATCCATGCTGTAAATGCCAACCTTTCTTATGTCTGAAATATAATGAAGTGAAATTATAACCTCGTTATGTAGAAGTCCCGATAAATAAGACCTGATTAACATTATTTAGTTTTATGAAAATATTTTCAAGAGTTATTTTCATATATGACGGAGGATGTTACTTCGATAATGGTGTTACATTAAGATTTGTGATAGTGTATTTACAGCGATATAGAAAGAGGAAGTGAATTAGAATGATCAACATAACCATTCCAACACCGGATGTTACCATTTACAAACAGATTGCTCCTGAACTGAGCAATATTTATGGGTTTACTGATTTCCACCTGATTCCTAGAGATAAAGCGGGAATATTTATGTTTTACAACGACAAAGACGAGTTGTTGTTCGTTGGCAAGGCAAGAAAGTTAAGACCTAGAATTAAAAAGCATTTTGAAGACACGGTATCCGTGATCAAAATGAATAGAAACGAAGTTACTAAGATAGAAGTTTGTTTGATCGAGGACCCTGTTCATAGAGAAATCTATGAAACTTATATCATCAATGAACTCAAGGCCAAATACAATGTGGACAAGGTGTTCTTCGCTTAGTAGCTTGAAGCGCTAAATAAAGATACCAGCAACTATATTGAAATAAGAGGGCACCTACACAGGTGTCCTTTTTTACGTTGACTATCGTTATAATATGGTAAATAATAAGCATGTGGTAACGTTTGCACAGATCTAAGGAGGGCTGTTGAGATGCAATATAGGAGTAATAAGAAGTTGTTGCTTAGTGGATTGATCTTAGTGGTTACTGTCATCATCGTTATTGGAATAATTGCGATTATTCAGGGGAAACAGGATACGAACAGTATCCCAGAAGTAACAAATACCGCCATAGTCGGAACAGCACCCGCGTCTGATGTCAACGCATTGACAATTGCACGAGTAGATCAGGATCATCTTGAGTTGAAGGCTGGACCTCATATCATTATGATCGATGTAATTCAAGCTGATGCGGTAAGTGTACAAGTGAATCCGAACGGAGTTGCCGATCCTGATACGGAAGTGATCGCAAATCGACAGTTCACACCCGTTGGAGCAACAATCGACACCAGTAGTAATCCTATTATCATTTCAACGGAACAAATGGAAGTAAAGATCGATACAGTGAAACGAAGTCTTACCTTTTATGATGCAAAGAAAAAGCTTTTGCTTGAACATCCCGACTTGTTAGAATCCATAGTAGATGAAGTCGAATTTACCCATGATCAGAATGATCGTTTATATGGAATTGGTGGTTATAACGCATCCGAGGGTTCGGCGGATGGGATATTGTTAGGAGATACAATGATTGTCCGAGGCGGACAGCAAGGTCATCCCGGAGCACCGCTAGTATGGAGCAGCGCAGGATATGGTCTGTTAGTAGATACTATAGATGCTAGGTACAATAATGATGAGGGTATTATCTCGTTCAGGAATACTTCAAGGAAAGGTGTGCACTATTACGTCCTCATAGGTACTCCTGCGGCAATGATGAGTACGGTAGCAGATATTAGCGGAACACCTCCATTATTTCCGAAATGGGCAATGGGTTTTATGAACAGTGAGTGGGGGATTGATGAGCAAGAGCTTCTACAGGAAGTGTCCACCTACCGTAAGAAACAGATTCCCATCGATAGCTTCACACTCGACTTTGATTGGAAGGCTTGGAGTGAAGATCAATATGGTGAGTTTCGCTGGAATGAAGTGAAGTTTCCAAGTGGATCATCGGGAGAACTTAAACAAACCATGGATGACCTGGGAATTAAGTTGACCGGTATTTTTAAACCACGCCTACATGTAAATACAGAGCAAGGCAAATATGCATCCGAACATGACTTCTGGTGGCCCGGCAAAAAGAATTATTTAGACTATTTCTCGCATCAGGCAGTAAACGATCTCAATTTTGATAAAGAAGAGGTTCGTAAGTGGTATTTTGAGCATACGAAGCAAGCCTTTGATACAGGAATCATCGGTTATTGGAATGACGAAGCGGATGAAGGTTATACGACAATGCAGTTCATCAATATGCAGAAGGCACTCTACGAGGGACAAAGGGAATATTCCGACAAAAGAGTCTGGTCGATTAATCGGAATTATTATCTTGGCGCACAGAAATATGCCTATGGGTTATGGTCGGGTGATATCACTTCGGGTTTTGACACGATGGCGAATCAACGGGAGCGTATGTTAACCTCGATTAACGTGGGTCAATTCAAATGGGGAATGGATACAGGTGGTTTCCAAAGTAATCCCGAACCTGACAACTATGCACGTTGGATGCAGTTTAGTGCTTTTACTCCTATATTCAGGGTTCATGGCCAACAGGATATGCAGCGTCAACCCTGGTACTTCGGAGATACGGCGGAAGCGGCGGCGAAGGCGGCCATCGAGTTAAGGTATCAACTTATTCCTTATATTTATTCTTATGAACGGATGACTTATGAAACAGGAATTGGACTAGTAAGACCGTTAGTGTTCGATTATCCGCAAGACCCGCAGGTTGAGAATGATGTCGATTCCTGGATGTTTGGAGATTGGCTGTTGGTCTCTCCGGTGGTGAGTCAGGATGAAGCTGTAAAGTCGATCTACTTACCTCAAGGGCAGTGGATTAATTATACGAACGGCACGGAGTATCAAGGCGGGCAAACAATCACTCACCAGGTTGATCTGACAAATTGGTCCGATATCCCGCTGTTCATTAAGCGTGGGGCAATCATTCCGACCCAGCCCGTAATGAATTACATTGGTGAGAAGAAGGTTGATATTCTAACCGTAGATGTATTTCCGGATACATCTGAGACATCATTTATCTATTACGATGATGACGGCGATACCTATAGTTATGAAACAGGTCAATACTTCAGACAGCAACTCTCAACGCAGGCGAAAGCAGGTGAGCTTGTCTTCACAACCGCAAATAAAGTGGGGACGTTCACTCCAGACCTGGGATATTATCTGGTTAAGTTTCATGGTCCTGCTGGAGGGAGCGTGACTTCAGGCGGGTCCGCATTATCTGAAGTTAAAGATGTGGCAGCTCTTACGAACCAAGCCGGTGAAGGTTGGGCACACGGAACTGATAAGTATGGTGATGTAACGTACGTGAAGATTGAGGCAGGATTCTCGAAGAACATAAGTGTAAAATAAGCAAAAAAGCAGACTAAGGACCTAATCAAAAGGCGCCCCTTAGTCTGCTTTTTTTTATTTTATGAACCATTAAGTCGGAGAGGATATGAATATGATTAGGGAAATGGAATCAGGTTTTTGGGTGTTGAAAATTTGTCGAAAAATCAAACTTTTATTCTGGCACATTAATACATCAGTCGACATCAATAGAAATCTTCCTTGAAGTCTATAGAAATGGCTAATAGAATTGAATGAAAACGTGAAAATTTGAAACTATTTGTGAAAATATTCACTTTAATAGAGCAATTGACAATTTTAGGGGTGTAAGATATATTTGTCCTGTGATAGTTCCCTTATACTGGATTAAGACAGATTAATATGATCAATATCACGAAAGTATGACTGCGCTAACGACAATTATATATTTTGGCACACTAATCGAAAGATTAGCTCGCAAAGCCTCGGAATCTAACAGTCTTTGACTCATGATCGTCCGGCTGCAATTAACATCGTTAATGCAGCCGGACTTTTTTGCGTTCCGGGGAGCTAAATCCATAAACTAAGGAGGAAGATATGAAACGGGGTTTGAAACTTGTAGTAACGTGGCTGTTTATAGTGTCAGTGTTCGCAGGATTTATACCAGGTACCCTGCCCGTAAGTTCAGCGGCAGCATCGAATGAATTAATCTGGCCCAATCCGGGAGCGGTTAATCTGACAAAGACGGCTGAGCCTACAGGGACACAGGGTCAATGGAAAGTAACGTTGACGGTTGAGGGTAAGAATATTCAGAGCACTTCGGATGTTGTATTGGTTATGGACCGATCCGGAAGTATGGACGGTAGTCGGATGACCAAAGCTAAAGAGGCTGCGAAGAAATTCGTCGACAATTTGTTAATTAAAGATTCGAAGACAAGAATCGCTTTTGTGTCCTTTGGCGAGGGAGTAACAACTGAATCTGATTTTCAAGGAACAGCAGGAAAAGAGTCTCTAAAGACTAAAATTAATGGTATTTCTGCTTCGGGAGGCACCAATATTCAGGCAGGGATCAATCGTGCCCGTACGTTATTGAATGGAAGCCAAGCACAGAATAAGGTCATTGTCCTCTTAAGTGATGGAGAACCGACGTATAGTTATAAGGCGGGTAAAGCGACAGCTTATAATTGGCCAGATAACAAATTTAAATTTGCTCTTTCAGATTTTGATTACAGTAAACAACTCGGTTCAGGTGATGATTATGCGTTATCTGAGGGCTTTTTCGGAATAGGCAAGGAAACTTATAAAGTAAATGGATTTGACGTAAAAAACAATGGTATTGGCACTATCTCAGAGGCTAAGCTAGCCAAAGATGGTGGCATTGGTATTTATTCCATAGGGCTTGAAGTTGGGGACAGTGCCAATGCAAAGTATGTACTGAATAACACCCAAAATAAGGGCTATTACGAATCTAGCAGTTCTGAACTGAACAAAGTTTTTACAGAATTGTCTAGCAAGATTTCGTATGCAGCACAAAACGCAAGAGTTATCGATCCGATGGGAGCTAAGTTCGATAAGATCGATGGTCCTACGGTATCGCAAGGAACAACTTCTTGGGATAGCAAGTCAGAGACGATAACGTGGGAAATTGGTAACATTGTTGAGGGTTCCCCTGCAACAATGAGCTACATCGTTAAGATGGATAATGATGCAGATCCTAATGTGTTGTATCCGACCAATAAAGTAACGACAATGAGCTATACCGACGTCAATGGTAAATCCACATCGAAGAACTTCATAGTACCTGAAGTGAGCTTCGGTAAAGGTTCCATTACCGTCAGAGGATATAGCGTCAATGCGGACGGTCTACCAATCAATGCAGACGGAGTCGTTGTAGAGAAACCTGAGTTAGCAGAACAGCTATACAACGAACCGTTTATTGTAAATGGAAAACCAGCGCTTGATATCAACAAGCCCTATGATGTAACGGCAAAAGCTGTTGATGGGTATCAGCTCAATGTTGGTACAAGTCCAACAAGTGTGCAGTTGACTACTAAGGCGCCTTCTCCAACCATCTGGTTTGGATATGTGAAAGCCCCTAAAGTCCCTTATACACTCAAAGTTGTATATAAGGCTGGCGACAACGTACTTGAACAGTCTGAGCCAATCAATATACTTCAAGGAGAAGCGGTAGATTACAGCAGTAAGGAATTTGTAGGATATCTTTTCAAGAACGTGGAGCTAAGCCCGATAGACAGCGGCTTAACCTCGAAAGATGGGCACGTAACTGGAAAGATGCCTAATAAAAATGTAACTATTACTTTTAACTATGAAGCTATTGCTCAAACAGTAACTGTGAAGCACATGGAAAAAGGTACGACACATGAAATCAAGGAGCCAACCACTCAAAATGGTGTAACAGGTCAAACAATTGCACTTAATCCAGTAAAGGTGGATGGATACACAGCAAGTAGTGAAAATGATTACAGTTACAAATTTACAGCTGATGCAGACCAAGAGAGAACTTTGTTCTACACAGCGAACACGCAAACAGTCACTGTGAAGCATGTAGATAAAGCTACAAATAATGTAATCACTACAACTACTAGAACTGGTGTAGCAGGTGAATCAATTACACTTGAACCAGAGATTATCTCTGGATACACAGCAAGTAGTGAAAATGATTACAGTTACAAATTTACAGCTGATGCAGACCAAGAGAGAACTTTGTTCTACACAGCGAACACGCAAACAGTCACTGTGAAGCATGTAGATAAGGCTACAAATAATGTAATCACTACAACTACTAGAACTGGTGTAGCAGGTGAATCAATTACACTTGAACCAGAGATTATCTCTGGATACACAGCAAGTAGTGAAAATGATTACAGTTATAAATTTACAGCTGATGCAGACCAAGAGAGAACCTTGCTCTACACAAAGAACGCTCCTGATCTCAAGCGCTTCGTGACTGTGAACTATATTAATCTAGTAACGAATCTACCTCTTATTGATCCTATTATTCGTGAAGGCGTTGTAGGAGATATTCTCCGCGCAGAGCCAATTACAGTAGGTGATGCGGTATACACACCGGATGAGTCTAACGTTGACTACGTAATTACGGACGAATTAAAACAGTCTACTAGTTTTTACTACATCTTGAAAAATGCCGTAGATCAACAACAGGTATTGGTTAAATATCTGGAACTTGGAACGGATGCCGAGCTTGGCAATGATGTTGTTTTCGGCAAACAAGGTGCAACGATCACTCATATACCACCGTCACAGATTACTGTAACTGATGCGGTGTACACTCCTGAGTCACCGACGTACTCAATTACGTTCACTGGTGAGCCAGATCAGGAATTCCTCATCTATTACAGCAAAGATGGAACTCCAGTAGATCAGTATCAACATGTGACTGTGAAGTATCATCTTCAAGGAACGAATACGCAAGTGGCGGAGCCAACAAAGGCAAGCGGTATTGTCGGAAGTACAATCTCATTAAAGGCAATATCGATCCCGGGGTATACTGCTGTGAAGTCTACAGATACCTTCCAGGTTGGGGATAATGAGGGACAGGAATACATTTTCTATTACACGAAAAATACACCTGTTGATCCGAATCCAGGAACGCCGTCAAACCCAAGCACGTCAACTCCAACACCATTGCCACCGGCACCTCCAGTAGTTGCTCCGTTGCCTCCAGCTCCACCAACGTTGGAGAAAGAGAATCATTATAATTACATTAATGGTTATCCAGACGGAACGATCAAACCGGAGAACCGGATCAGCCGTGAAGAAGTTGCAGCGATCTTCTACAGATTGATGGATGATGAGACACGCAGTAGTTACCTTAAGAACGATAGCTCATATGGAGATGTTGAAGGTAGTCGCTGGTCGAATAAACACATCGCTACGATGGAGAACGCAGGCATCATCACTGGCTATCCGGATGGAACTTTCAAACCAGGTCGTCAAATTACAAGAGCAGAATTTGCTGCAATCGCATCAAGATTCGATAATTTGGATGAGCAAGAGAACACATTGTTCTCCGACATTAAAGACCACTGGGCTGCAAAGTATATCGTATCTGCAGCAAACAAAGGTTGGATCAAAGGTTATCCAGATGGAACATTTAAACCAAATCAATACATTACACGTGCTGAAGCCATGGCTTTCATCAACAGTGTATTGAATCGTAAGACTAGAGTACCTGGCATTCATGAAGATGCAAAGGCATGGCCGGACAATAATATAGCTAAGTGGTATTATACGGAAGTGCTTGAAGCGACGAATCATCATGATTACAGCAGAAACGAAGATGGATCCGAGACTTGGACTGAAGTGAAATCCGATCGCGTGTATCCTTAAGAAATAACAATAAAAGCTCCTCTCTGATTAATCAGAGGGGAGCTTTTGTTATATGGCGTTCATTAAATTAAATATTGAAAAGCTTGTCCATAAATTCATAAGTTAAAGGTGTGCTCTTCTTCAATTCTTCACGGGTTGTATCATTGTATAGGTACAAGCTTGCTGTTTCAGCGAAATATTCAGCTGGATATACCGAGACATAACCATCTTGGTTGTAGTTGACACTAGCTTCTTTGTTGAAGATACCCTTGAAATCCTCGGAATCACTTACTCCATTAAATACGAAGCGATCTACGGCGTGCAGAGTTTCATGAATCTCGAGATTGAACGAGTTATGACCTTGGCCTTTCTTGCTATAACCAATGCGAGCAACAACAACTTTCTCGCTGACACCAGGTACATCATCCCATGTTAATCCAGTGCCTTCCCAACCTCTAGGAGTCACACCTTGTAGGTAGCTGAGTTCAGGAACTTTAGTAATGATGTCACTGGTCAAAATAATCTTTACACCTTTGTCTGACAAAGTCTTTAAGATCGGAGCGGGGATTTTGCTAATCCGTTCGATCATGGCTTTTGCTTCTTTGGTGTTATAATCACCACTTGGCAAGACAACTAATTGATCAAGTGTAGAATCTGCTGCTTGAGCTTTATATGTGGGGAACGCCCCAACTAATGTAAATACGATAAGTATGGCTAATATACGTTTTGTCCATTTCATCATAAATTCCTCCAGGAGCCAACGTTTCTAGATAGAAAACGTTAAGCTTCAATATCGGTAACTGGCTAGCGTAGCGAGTGAATATCGCGGTAGCTCCTATAGTTTTGCGCCACCATCTTTCGATGGGTTTGCCTTTGTCAATACGGAATTGACATATGAAGTTGTAATATGATGATAAAGGACACGAAAAACCCTTCTTACCGAGATAAGAAGGGTTGAATAACAACGGATAACGTTGCACTTCTATATCGGTAACTGGCTGGCGTAGCGAGAAATCGCGTTAGCCCCTATAGTTTTGCGCCGCCACCTTTCGATGGGTTTGCCTTTATCAATATATTAAATTGGAAAATAAATCTAGCATATATCATCATAATAATTCTGATAGATTAAATAGTCAATAGAAAACTCTATTAATCTACTAATACATAGGGACAGGGGTATAGGTAGAAAGAACCTGTCCGCTATTTATCCCCAAAAGATGTTACAATACTCATAGTTCAATATATCTAATCAACATGTAAATAGGGGAGATTGTGATGATCATGCAATATATTCAATTTATTGTGTATACACTTACTATTGCACTCATTATCAATTATTTACGTTTTAAGGTTAGTGATATCTTAAATAAATGGATGCTTGTAGGGGCTATTCTTGCAATAGTAGAGATTGAGGGCTTGTTATTTGATTTCTTACATACAAATTGGATTCTGCCTGTTTTTATCGGCATCTCGGTGTTGTGCTTTCATGCATATGGAGCCGTGATAAGTGCCTGTATAGCTTGGCTTCTTTTAGTCGTCCAAACAGATGAAAGCGATTTATTTATCTTATTGATATATTTGATATTTGCAGCCGTTGTATATTTATTATCCAATTATATTAGTAAACTCCAAACACAAAGTGATGAATGGCTAAATAAATTATCTGAGAATTCTAAACAGTTAAATGTTTTTAAAGAAGTCAGCACTTCGATGCAACAGACACTTAATTTGAAGAAGTTGTTACGGACTATTTTAACGTCTGTCACCGCTGGATATGGGTTAGGTTTTAATCGAGCTATGATTCTACTGATCGATGATAGTGGGAGTAAATTGAACGGAATTATGGGCACGGGTCCCATGACTGTTGAAGAGGGTTATGCGGTATGGGATCGAATTACAAAGAACAAATATAAACTCATGGATCTGATTGAAATCAAGGAAACAGAGCAATCTGCTGATTTATTGCTTAATGAACGAGTGGAAAGGCTAGAAATATCATTGGATGAACCTAATTTCCTATACAAAACCTTGGAACGTGGAAGCCCACTTCATATTAAAGAGATTGATACTAGTGACAAAGCACTTCTGCTATTCGCCCACCAATTTAATATGAGTGAACTGGCTGTCTTCCCCTTGATTACCCAGGGAATAAAAGTTGGCGTACTTATCATTGATAATCCTGTAAATAAAAGACCTATTACGGCTAACGATATAGATAGTGTTATTCCACTGGCGAACCAAGCTGCTATAGCTATTCAACATACACATCTATATACGAAAATAGAAGATATGGCACTTAAGGATGGACTCACAGGGCTGTTTAATCAGCGAGCATTTCAGACCTTATTAGAACAACATTTGCCCGTTAGCAGGCAAGGATTGTTGTCTCTGATCCTGCTAGACATTGACTACTTCAAACACTTTAATGATACAAATGGTCATCTGCTTGGGAATCAAGTATTAATTCAGCTGGCGGATGTGATCCAGCATTCCATACAGGAGCATGATGTAGCTTTTCGATTTGGTGGAGAAGAGTTTGTGGTACTACTTCCTCATACGAATAAGGAAAACGCCGTTATGGTGGCGGAGCAAATCCGTTCTAATGTAGAAAATACGTCGTTTCCTTGTGGGGAAAAACAGCCACTAGGCTGCTTGACGATTAGTCTGGGGGTTGCATCATCTGAAGAACTGGGATCCTCTACTTCATTTGATCTTGTTGATACAGCAGACCAGGCGCTATATAAGGCCAAGGAATCCGGTAGAAATACCGTTGTTGCATCATAGTTATAGAAGGGTTGGGATATTATGACTGGATTTAGTGTTATCGTTGTTGTTTTGATTTTCGCATCGATCATTATATTGAGCAGTCGATTCTTTTATTCTATGGAACTCCAGGCTGTAACTAGAAGATTAACGAAGTCACATGGTTTTCAAATCTTGAAATTGGATTATTCCTTTGAGCAAATCGTTTACTTTGTTTCTTTGCCTACTAATATACCTACGATAAGAAATGCCAAACAAGAGGATGTAGTAATAAAACTTGATTACAGAGATCTTCTTTTTCCACGATTATTAGGAATAAAAATCTATATCAAAACAGATATGAAGCACATCATTCTTGCTTATTTGCCTATTAAAGATTTTCGGCTTCCAGCATTGGACCAAATTCTTGAACAAGGGAAGATTGACGGACAAGATTATCTGAAAATCAGTACATATAAATTAATGCATAAGACAACGTTGGAACAAATATCAGATGAGGTTTACAAACAAATTCAGGTAGGTCGGAATAGGAAGATGAAAGATGTCAAATAATAAAATTATACGAAGACCCTATCGTTATTTGGTAGACTTTGAAAATGTTTATCAGTTTATGATAAGGAATTATTCGATAGATGGTGCAACAGGAGAAAAAGCTCCTTTTTTTGAGTATGCACAAACACTTATCGATTTTGACCGTGAACATACATATCTGTATTCCATTTGGGAAGAAGAGGATGAAATCGTAGCATGCATATATACAACAAGCATCCCCACATCAAACTAAAGCATTGGATGTAATAATTAGTGCTCCAAATGGTGACTATGCATGTTTTGCTGGTATGTGGTTTGTCGCAGCAAATAATCTTGCCTACCTTGAACCGTTATGTACTATGGAAAAAAGAATAATATGCGATAATTTGAGAATAGAGTCGGTCCGAACTCAAAATCCTTCGCTGGGGCAATTGGTCCATATAGAGCATTTCTTTGCAATGAGGAATGCTTTTTTTGTTAGAAGAAGGATATCCTATAACAATAATAATATAATATATTTCATTAAATATTTATTGTAAAACGATAAAATATATGTTAAAGTCAAATTTAAAATAACTAAGTGGGGTGCTTTTTTTGTGAAACGAGGAACAACAATCTTTTTAAAGATAGCTGTTATTATTATTGGAATTCCTGTTCTTGCTTTATGTATATTTCTGGTGCCTGAGATAGCGAATTATGCAGTAGTATTGTATCCAGATATGACCTTTTTGAAATCTCTCGTTTTTATCGGTTTGTATGTCACAGCAATACCTTTTTACTTTGCTCTGTATCAAGCTTTTAAACTTTTAAACTATATTGACAAGAATAAAGCTTTCTCGGATTTATCTGTAAAGGCTCTAAGGACTATAAAATACTGCGCAATTACAATCAGTATCTTGTATGTTGTAGACATGCCACTCTTTTATCTCATTGGGGAAAAAGACGACGCTCCGGGCGTCATAGTAATCGGATTGGTCATTATTTTTGCTTCAATGGTGATTGCAGTCTTTGCTGCTGTTCTTCAAAGGCTATTAAAAGAGGCTATTGATATAAAATCAGAAAATGATTTGACGGTCTGAGGTGAATAACATAGCGATTATAATCAATATTGACGTGATGTTGGCTAAAAGGAAAATGAGCGTAACTGAACTTTCGGAGAGGGTTGGAATAACGATGGCTAATCTTTCTATATTGAAAAATGGAAAGGCAAAAGCGATTCGATTATCCACTTTAGAGGGGATTTGTAAAGCTTTAGAATGTCAGCCTGGCGATATTTTAGAATACAGAAGTGACAAAGATACGCAAGGATAGGGGGAGGTATAACTATGGACATTAACAATCTGATTATTGATAATATGGATAACCCCCATGAGCTAGAGAGAATGTTTAGAATAGAACCCGAAGCTTTTAAAAAATCATTCTCATCCGCATGGGAACAGAACCCTGATTCGCAGGTTCTTGCCGTTTGGTTTGAAAGATTGCATTTCAAGGAGACGATAAATACAGAAAAATCATCCTTGCTTCAGAAAGATTTCTTATTCATGGGCATTTTAGCATTGCTGGCCGGGACTAGCACCAGGATCATTATGCATTTTGTTGAACAGCAAGCAATATCCCCTATTAACCTTGTATTTGGTGTACTTCCCTTTATTGCCATTTATTTTGTATACAAGAATTCAGCCAACAAAAATATTCTTTACACCCTTGTAGCGTTATTCCTAATCTCAGGAATTTATATGAATATGCTTCCACTAGAGAATAAAGATAGTATTATCCTGGCTTATCTACACCTACCCATTTTCTTATGGGTATTAGTAGGGATTGCATTTACAGGAAATGAATATGGTATGGGTAGGACAAGATTAGCCTATCTTAAATTTAATGGGGAATTTTGTATACTCTACGCCAGCATGGCAATTAGCGGAATGCTGCTAACAGCATTAACCATGCAGTTATTTAGTTTTGTCGGCATGGATATATCTGAATTCTATTTTGAAAATGTCGTTATATTTGGTGCTGCCGCGCTCGCTATTGTGGCTGCATACCTGGTATCAAGCAACCTTAAACTTGCTAAAAATATAGCACCCTATATAGCCAAAATTTTTAGTCCTCTTGTACTGGTAACATTGTTGGTCTATCTTATAACGGTTATTTGGGTCGGAAAAAATCCATTCTTGGACCGCAATTTTCTCCTATCCTTCAACGGAATACTCCTTAGTGTATTGGCTGTCACCATATTCTCCATTACCGAGAGTGGCAATGACGAGAAAAAGAGCATTTCTGATTATATAAATTTTGGCCTAATTGTTCTTGCACTTATCATTGACTGTGTGGCTTTATCAGCCATAGTGTTCAGGCTCTCTTCTTATGGGATTACGCCTAACAGACTTGCTGTTTTAGGCGTAAACATACTGATCTGTGCCAATCTAAGTTGGATTATGCTCTCCTACATGCGATTTCTACTTAACAAAACCGGACCTTCAACCATCCAGGATGCGGTTACTAAGTTTATGCCGGTCTACGGACTTTGGGCAGCTTTCGTTACATTTATATTTCCTTTCATCTTTTATTAGAGTTTAATAAAACAGCGACAGCCTAGGACTTTATTTCCTGCTGGGGTAATTGGCATCTTCTAACATTGACAGTAATTCACTTGTCATGTAACATTTCATTTGGTTAAACAAGTGAAAAGTAATTCGCAACATTTTTCGTATAACCTCGCAGCCAGATATGCAAGAAAAGGGCGAGGGTTTCTACAGGAAGCCTTATCTTCCTAACTACGATAATGAGGATTGAGTCATAAATCCTTATTACGAAGTTAGGATTTTTTGCGTTTTTAGACAAAATCCAGGGAATATTAAAGAGGAGATTAAGGGGGAGACCATCATATGAAATACTTATTATCGGTTTTAATTGGGGCAATTAGCTATGGTGTGCTATCGACCATTGTTGTACTTGCTTACGGAGAGGGATATCAACTGGGTGAAGTGGTGGGGACACAGCTTTTGACCGGTTGTATTTTAGCTTGGTTATTGGCTTTGTATACGAAGGTACGTGAACGACGTAAGGAAAGTAATAATAAGGTGCAGTCTGCAGGCTCAAGTAAGGTATCGCCAAAGCTAGTCTGGAAACAGCGGTTGCTGCTCATGTTAGCTGGCACACCGACTGCCATTACAGGGTTGCTCTACTATCAATCCCTTCGTTATATTCCAGCTTCGCTGGCAATTATCTTATTATTCCAGTTCACGTGGATGAGTGTACTTATTCAAGCCGTAAGCAAACGCCAAAGACCTAATGGGATAATGATCTTTACCTTGGTATTATTGTTCGGAGGAACTATACTGGCAGCGGGAATTATAGAGCAAGGCGGGACGGAGTATCAAATGATTGGCATTGTGCTTGGATTACTCGCCGCTGTGAGTTATACATTGTTCATTCAAGTTAGCGGCAAAGCTGTGCCGTCAATACATCCAGCTTATCGTAGCGCTTGGATGATTACGGGGGGACTGATTCTTGTTTTTGTATTGTTCCCACCGCATTTCTTGATTAATGGTTTGTTATGGGGACAACTGTTATTATTCGGGTTCCTGTTGGGGTTATTCGGAGCTTTCATTCCGCCGGTATTGTTTGCGATTGGAGTGCCTCATATCGGAGAAAGTATGTCTGGTATATTAGGTGCCGCCGAGCTGCCGGTTGCTGTAATGCTGTCGTCACTCGTCCTACATGAGCATGTGAGTGCGCTGCAGTGGGTAGGGGTGGCCTTGGTTCTGTTCGGGATCATGTTTCCAGAGATTTATAAGTTAAAGTGGAGAAAAACGGGGCGTATAACTTCCTAGGAAGTTATAGAAGGGGGGGAGAGTCCTCCCATCCCCTTCCTTTATACATAACTGCATGAACAAACGCTATAATTTAGAAGTAATCCGAAAAGTACGGATGTTCCCGACTAATTAATTGTTCAAGTAATTGAACAGACTCGGCATCGGACTTCATCCGGCCGATTCGGGCCAGATAAGTGGGCCGTTTATAGCCCATTAACATGGTAGTTAACGTGCTAATGTCAATGGTAACGGAAGGCCGAGCGCCCCCCTCCTTCAAATATCCTTTGCCCGATTTATCTACAGTTAAAGTGAATGTCCCCTGATTCCACTCCAGCATCGGATCGTGTAAGTTAAAGATGAGCACGGATTCCTTCTCTTGAGGTTGGAATGGATACTGCTCGATGAATAAGGTGGCATCCACAATCCGGGCCATATAATAGGGAGCAATGGTTTCCTTAATATCTCCATCATCCAATATGAATGATAGAGGTTCATCTTTATAGATATCGCCTTTGACTAGGGTGATCATAGAGAAATGGGCACTAATAAAGTTCCATAATCCTGTCCTAGCCTCTTCGGTGATATAGACCATCTCTTTGATCGTAAAGATCTCCTCGGCGATCCAATACAATAAATATCCCATAGGTTGGTCGTTGTTATCATAATAGATAGCAGCGGTCATATCATCCAAATCCCACCGTAAATACTCTTCCCAAGCTAGTTCGTTACGGAGCATGGCTCCGTGATGTAACAATGCGAATTGCCCATAGATCGTCTTGATATCCTGATGCTCATTTGATACCCGTTCCACATGACCAGGTACATTTTTAAGCTTAGGTAGCTGTGTATCGGGGACTTCAAAAGAGATTTTATCAGAAATAATCTCCCAGCCTTTACGCCTATAATAAGGGATCGAGTAGGGGAAAAGGTAAGAAATCGATTGTTTGCGATCCCGCATATTACTCAGAGCGTGTAGCATAAGTTTGTTCATTAACCCTAGATTGGCGTACTCAGGATAAGTCCCGACACCAGTAAGTCCACCCATATCATAAATATGCCCGTAAATATTCACTTGAAATGGGTACACAGCAAGCTGAGAGATCAGCTTATCGCCATCAAACCACCCTAGAACATCTGCGTGCTTGAGAATCGGCAGCTTCGATTGGGCAATCTCCCTGTTCTCCCAACCAAAGGTTTGTAAATCACGATTCGTTACTTGAAATACATAACGCAATAAATTATTAAATTGTTCCCCATGCTGGGTCTCGACATGTTTCAATTTGATTCTATCATGCAATTTCCGGCGACTCACAGGTGACAACCTCCAATTATTAGAAGCAGTAAAAACAGCATATCCTTAGTCTATCCATAATTACGAACACCTATTATACAAGAAGGGGATCGCTTTTGCGATCCCCTTCTTCTGGTATCTTACTAGTTTATTGCACTGCAGTTTTAGTAGTAGCAACAATAATTCTATCTCCACGAACAAGGATTCATAATCTTTCGTTATACCGGTATATACAGTAGAAGTACTTCTTGCGAAACTAAATGCATTTAGGTTCATTAAAGAATTATTTCTACCATAAAAATTGAAAAGTACTGTTTCTTAAAATGGAAAGTTATGTTATAAATCTACTAGAATAAATATCTAGAATATGGTTTTTACACCTGAAAATATTGGGTTTTTGGTATGGATATGATTGAAAGAGAGGCGAAACAATGAGCAACTCATTAAAGAAACAGGATCAACGCATCCTTGGTGCAGATGGGCTCCGGGCGATTGCTTGTCTGGGAGTTATTTGTCATCATTTAATGCAGAAATTAGCCATGTCAGCGCAAGAAGTATGGGTTCAAAAGTTACAGTCGTTCCTGCTGATGGGCAATGTTGGCGTAAGCATTTTTTTCGTATTAAGCGGATTTTTGTTAGCGCTGCCATTCTGGCGGCAATATTTAAACGAAGGGCAATTCCCTAGTATCAAACAATACACTATGCGTAGAGCAGCACGAATTATGCCAGGGTATTATGTCGCTTTTATCGTATGCATCATTCTTACGCTTACACTAGGACTAGATCATGAATACTTTTGGATACGGACCTTAACTGGATTAACGTTCACTGCGGGATTTCATTATGTAACCTTCTTCCCCTCGGAATGGATAGGGCCTTTCTGGTCGATTAGCTTCGAAGTATTCAGTTATATTCTGATGCCGCCCTTCATGGTTGGGTTATTCTATTTCTTTAAGAAGAAACGTTCTTTTACCGTAGGTCTTCTATATTGGCTTGGAGTATTCCTCATCATTATGGGCGGTAATTATTTGATGCATCAGTTGTTCACCCCAAATGAAGATCAGCGGGGTTGGCAATTTGGGCTCATCGGGGGCGCGAAATACTGGATGCCGAATTATAATGTAGTGGGATTCTTTGGGCAGTTCACGGTGGGGATTATTGCATCAGGCTTTGTATCAAAGCTCCAAATGACAACGGGTAGGAGAGACCGTTTGCGTCAATTGGGCCTATTTGACCTACTTAGTTTAGGTAGCTTAATTATTTCGGTCCTGTTCCTTTGGAATGTTCGTAATATCCCGGAATTTGATTGGAGCCTTCAGAACCAGCCATTCTTTTTCCCCTATTTCACTGCCATGATGGGTTTATTCTTAGTGACCGCTCCCTATTCGCGTTGGGTGGGTAACTTATTAGATAATCGATTTTTCCGGTATACGGCAAAGGTTTCTTTTGGACTGTACCTATGGCACACCTTGTTCATCACACTGATCAGTATGTATTGGGCGAAGGACTATCAGTATATGAAGGTCGTACAACTAGATCGTTGGGCTATGATATCGCTTGGCGTAGTTGTGGCCTCTTTTATCGTTGCAACGGCTTCTTACTATTTCGTAGAGAAACCGATCATGGAATGGTCACGTCATCGCGAGAAACAATGGACGCAGAGGAAGCCTCAAGAGAAGACGCATCAAGCTTAACAAGCTTGACTATGGCAATGTGATATAGCTTTTCTAAACAATACAAATTTAAAGTATCTGACCTGTTCGACGTCGAACCATTGCTTGGGCCCCTGCATAATCTGTAGCATCATTTGCTACAGGTGAGAAGGGGTGAGACTCCATGATAGGAATACAGTTAACTGCAATCCATTGGGTGTATCTGGCGTTTATTGTGTTCATTATGATACTGCTGATCAGGCGGCGGGACACAACAATGATTTGCGTGGTAGGGATTTTTGCACTTGGTTTACTCGCAACAGAAACGCTTAGCGGGTCGATCTCGGGGATTTTTAATTCGTTTATTTATGCGACCAAAGAGCTCATGGGTACGATCATGATTATTTCCATTATAGTGGCGATGAGTCAGGTCTTAATTCGTACGGGAATTAATGAGACGATGGTCGCACCGCTCACTCGTTTCTTACGCACACCGGCGATGGCCTTTTGGGGAATAGGAATCATTATGATGATGACTTCCTTCTTCTTCTGGCCTTCACCAGCAGTGGCGCTGATTGGGGCTGTATTGCTGCCCGTAGCGCTCCGTGTTGGATTGCCTGCACTTGGTGCAGCAGTGGCGATGAACCTATTCGGTCATGGGATTGCCCTTTCCGGTGATTATATTATCCAAGGCGCTCCCAAATTAACAGCAGATGCGGCAGGGCTCCCGGTGACTAGCGTTATGACAGCCAGTATCCCGCTTGTTATCGTAATGGGGTTGGTGACCACGGTTACGGCATTCTGGATGATGCGCAGAGATATGAAGAATGGGACTTGGAGAGATGGATTGGTAGCCATCAGAAATCGGGGTGATGCATTAACCTCAGGTACTGAGGATGGGGAAGGCCGTTTAGTTATGGCTCCTCGGGTTAAAAAATGGCTGGCGATTGTGATCCCAATTTTGTTCGCGGCTGACGTTGTAGCTATGTTCTTGCTCAACTTACAGGGCGGAGATGCAACTGCGTTGGTTGGTGGAACAGCAGTGTTAATTTTGATTGCGGTTACATTAATGGCGCATCGTAATCAAGGCTTGGAGAAGATCACCTCATATCTGATCGATGGATTTGTCTTTGGCTTCAAAGTATTTGGTCCTGTCATTCCGATTGCGGCCTTCTTCTATCTCGGAGATGCAGCATTCACAGATCTGTTCGGTAAAGTTCTTCCCGAAGCTTCGCATGGAATTGTGAATGACCTGGGGGTAGCTCTTGCAGGCAATGTCCCGCTTAATGGCGCTGTGGGTGCCGTGACTTCAACTGTCACTGGGGCTATCACCGGTCTTGACGGTTCAGGCTTCTCCGGCATCTCCTTAGCTGGGTCAATTGCGCAATTATTCGCCGCTGCTACACATTCCAGCGCTGCGACCTTGACGGCTCTCGGTCAGGTATCCGCCATTTGGGTCGGCGGGGGTACGCTGATTCCATGGGCGCTAATTCCAGCAGCCGCTATCTGCGGAGTAAGCCCGTTCGAGCTAGCAAGACGCAATTTGAAGCCGGTACTGATCGGTCTTACTGTAACGACGATTGTCGCTATGTTTCTGGTATAAGGTTTGGCCTGGACTTGCATAAAGAATTAAGAGGCTGCCATCTCTGGCAGCCTCTTTGCTCATGATATATATTATTTAGCGATTTCTTTCGTTGCTGCTATCTCATACGTAATTAATTCACTACCCAGGATGGGTGATTCTTTGGGAGGTTCTGTTGAACTTGGTTCCGGGCGTTTGTGAGCAGCAGCGAACGCATCACTATTTCTCCAATAGGTAAAGTCCTCCTGCGTTTCCCAGTACGTATTTACGCTTAATTCATCATAGTCGGATAGGTTCTGTGTGAGTAGTACTTCTACCTTTACGATACCCTTAGAAGAGTCCAATGGCCCTGGTGCAGTAAATCTTGGAGCCATAGCTGCACCCATTCCCTTTTTAACTTTAATTCTGTTGGTTACGATGATCATTGTACATAGCTCCTTCTGTTCTCGTATTTGATTACATTCAACCTTATGGATGACTATGAGAGTTCATCTTAATTTTAATGTATTTATAATCAAAAGCAAATGATGGCGCTTTATATTAGGAAAAGTGTTACTATGGCAGCATATAACAAGACATAATGGAGGTATTAGCATGCATACTAAACATAGTTTGATAGAGCAACTCAAACATGCTGAGATAGACAAGAGGGGAACCCTACTCATGCATTCGTCTCTCAAAAGTATTGGGGAGGTCGAGGGAGGAGCGGATACCGTACTGGATGCCTTAACAGAATATATGCAAGACGGATTACTTGTTCTACCTACACATACTTGGTCTTTTATCAACGCTGATAATCCTAAATTTTATGTAGAGACTTCACCTTCATGCATAGGCATTTTGCCTGAACTATTCCGGAAGCGCTCGGGAGTTGTACGTTCTTATCATCCAACTCACTCCGTGGCAGCCTTGGGTCAGGATGCGGAATCGTTCGTAGAAGGAAATGAACGCCTCGATACTCCATGTCACCGGGAATCACCTTGGGGCAAGCTCCTTGATCGTCAAGCAACTATTATATTGGTAGGAGTAGATTTGCGAAGAAATACATTCATTCATGGTATTGAGGAGTGGCTGGACATTCCAGGGAGATTAACCGACAGCCATGAGGAATTATACACGGTGCTCAGCGATGGAACAGAAATACCGGTGCCATCTAGAAGACATCACGGTTTATCTTGGTCGGAGCATTTTTGGAAAGTCGAGACATTGCTTGAGGAGCAAGGGGCGATATATAGAAGTCAGCTGGGTGATGCAAATGTATGGGTATGTGACACAGTAAAGTTGACGGATATCCTTACCGAAATGCTGCGGAACAATCCTGATCTATTTTCAGATAATGAACCCCTAGCTTAAATTTAAGAGATTCATATATAAGCTGATTGCCATGGCTCGGTAGAGACAGGGTGATTGGCTTTTTTTGTTAGTTGTACATGGGAATTCATCAGATAAAGGCGTTTATTGCAATATTTTATAAAAATAGGACCTAATACCCGCTAAAAAATGGTTATGTAGTGTTAATATGTACACCATACAGTATAATTTTACCAATTACTTGTAATTATAGGAGTGGTCATTTTAAAAAGGTTGGTGTATGGCGAAAGCTAAAGAACAATTAGAAAGCGCTTTCTATCCTTGTGGAAGGAGAATTACAATGCGGAATAAAATCATAATCATTGATGATGATGCTAACACTCGCAAGCTTTTGGTTCAATACTTGTCTAAGCACGGATTTGAAGCTTTTAGCTACCCTTACAGCAATCAAGCCTCCATCGCCTATATTCACTCTCATGATCCGGATCTCATTATTCTTGATGTATCCATGCCAAGCGTGGACGGTTTGATTGTATGTATGGAGTTGCGTAAATTTAGCGACAAACCTGTACTTTTTACAAGTCAGCATAGTGAAGTTAATCTCAGAATTGACGCTTTAAATCAAGGTGGGGATGAATATGTTTTGAAACCATTCAACTTTGATGTCCTACTCGCTCGAATTAAAGCCCACATCCGCAGATATAAACGAGCCTTCCCCGTAAATCAACGTCATTTGTTGCTCTATCCGGGTCTGGAAATTGACCCCTCCGCACGCTCTGTTAAGTCATATGGCAAAGAAGTTGTCCTATCTACCAAGGAGTTTCGACTTCTTGTCACCCTAGCTAAGAATCCGAATCGAATTTTTCACACGGAAACCCTATACGAACTTATATGGAGGGATATGAAGGAAGGGGATATAAGGACCGTCATGGTTCACATCTATAACTTGCGGCAAAAAATCGAGAAAAAACCAAAGGAACCACTTTATATTCATACTATTCGTGGGGCTGGATATAAATTTAACGGGTCCGTATCCCTATCCGATGATCATATCGACAACCAACTCTAAATAAGGTTCGAAAGCAAGACTATGATTCTACAAAAAAATGCATTACTTTAACCAAACTTTAACAAAGGTTGATAATATTGACTAAAGTGCAAACGTTTCCATTAGCAAAAGGGTGTATTTTGTATTGGGTAATGCACTTGTTTATATCAACTAGCTATAAGGGGGATAAGGTAATGGTAAAGAAGAGGTACAAATTTCTTGTAAGCATGATGTTGCTCTTTTCGATGTTATGGGGGATTGCTGTTTCACCTGCGGTTCCATTAGTAACGGCAACAGAAGCAGTGGTGATGGATTCCGCAATTGAAGTCGAAGTTTTACCCGCAATAGAGGTTGCGGAAGCTCCTGCAACATTAGCGGCAGCGGATAGCACACCAGTTAATGGTACAATTATGCAGTTCTTCGAATGGAATTCAGCTAAGGACGGCGGACACTGGAATGAGCTAGCCGCTCAAGCAAAAAATTTAAGCGATGTGGGGATCACGGCGATATGGATACCTCCTGCTTATAAAGGCCATGTTGGGATTGATGACGTTGGTTATGGTGTCTATGATTTTTATGATCTGGGTGAATTTAATCAAAAGGGGACTGTACGGACGAAGTACGGTACAAAGGCGGAGTTGAAGACAGCAGTTAATGCACTCCACAGCAATAACGTGCAGGTGTATGCTGATATTGTGGTCAACCATATGATGGGCGCTGACCAGACCGAGAATATTAAAGTAACACAAGTAGAAGGTAATAATCGCAATAATACGATTAGTGAGTTTAATACAAACGTTTCGACTAAATATAACTTTAGTGGGCGTAACAATACTTATTCCGGGTTTAAATGGGATTGGACGCATTTTGATGGTTCGGATGACTACGGTAAGATCTACCGTTATCCAGGCAAAAGCTGGGACTGGGAAGTAAGTAGTGAGAATGGAAATTACGATTACTTGATGGGTACTGACCTTGATTACGATAATCAGTATGTTGCTGATGAAATCAAAAAATGGGGCGTATGGTATGTCAACGAGATTGGTTTAGATGGCTACAGACTTGATGCTGTTAAGCATATTAAATATAGCTTCATGCAGGAATTTTTAGAAAATGCTCGTGCGAAAACAGGGAAAGAGCTGTTCTCTGTAGGTGAATTTATCGGTAGTGTAAATGACCTTCAATACTACCTGAGTAAAGTCAGCCAAAGCATGTCTTTGTTTGATTTTCCGATGCGAAACAATTTTGCACAGGCTTCTAGTTCTAACGGGAACTTCGATCTGCGCAATCTTTCTAGTGGTACGTTGACAGCGGTAAATTCTACTAAATCTGTAACTTTCGTAGAGAACCATGATACGCAGCCTGACCGTGGAACAGATGCTCACGGGGCACCCGTTCTTGATTGGTTCAAACCACTTGCTTATGCGTATACACTGACACGTGAAGCAGGGTATCCTACTGTATTCTATGGCGATTACTATGGAACTAGAAGTAGCAGTACAGCGGCTCCTGGGACTGGGAAAATTAAATCCCTCAAAAGCAAGATTGATCCTCTTCTCATAGCACGTAAGGATTACGCTTACGGCAAACAGAACGATTATCTCGATAACACTGATTTGATCGGTTGGACTCGTGAAGGGTTGGCGTCTAAACCTAATTCTGGTTTGGCTACAGTGATGTCTGACCGTACCGGCGGATCGAAAACAATGTATGTCGGGACAAGCCATGCTGGTGAACAATGGAAGGACATCACAGGCAACTTCACTGATAAGGTGACTATTGGTTCCAACGGTAATGGAACATTTAAGGTTAAAGATGGTTCAGTATCGGTATGGGTACGCGATGCAGTAACAGTAGATCAAGTTCCTACTGTACCAACGAATGTACAAGGCACCGCCGTAGGGACTACATCTATTAACTTGACTTGGAATGCTTCTACTGATGATAAAGGCGTGGTGAAATATGAGATTTATCGTGATGGCGTTCTCATAGGGGAAACCACGACTACCTCGTATACGGATACAACAGTGTCAGCTAATAAGACATATTCGTATACAATCAAAGCTGTGGATACAATTGGACAGAAGTCTGCAGCCACTACTGCAATTTCAGTCACAACAGGCAGTGGGACGCAGGATCAAATCCCTACTGCGCCAGCGAATGTACAAGGAACTGCAGTAGGCACTTCATCTGTTAGTCTGACATGGAGTCCATCCACAGATGACAAAGGTGTGGTGAAATATGAAATTTATCGTGACAGTACACTTAGAGGGGAGTCAGTCAGCACATCCTATGCGGATTCAAACATTGCGAATGACAAAACGTATATCTATACAGTTAGGGCTGTCGATACTATTGGACAGAGATCATCGTTTAGCTCTCCGGTTAGCGTCAAAATCGGCAACGGCGGGCAGCAAGAGGTAGTAAGCTCTTTCAGTTGGGATAATGTCAATATGTACTTTGTCATGACAGACCGTTTCAACAACGGTAACACAAGTAATGACGGTGCATATGGACGACCAAAGACGGATGCTTGGGGCTCCAATGTTGGTACATTCCACGGTGGGGACATCAAAGGTCTGACGAAAAAATTAGAAGAAGGCTATTTTACTGACTTGGGTACGAACGCGATCTGGCTCACAGCTCCGTGGGAACAAATGCACGGTTGGGTGGGAGGTAAAGATGGCGACTTTGCCCATTACGGCTATCATGGATACTATGGACTTGATTTCACTGAAATGGATAAGAGCATAGGAACTATTGACGAAATGCGTGAGTTTGTTGATCTCGCACACACCAAGGGTATTCGTGTTGTATTTGATGTTGTTATGAACCATGTCGCTTATCCGAATCTCGTAGACATGGCAGAATACGGATATGGTGATCGTGGAGGACTAGCAGGCAACTGGACTCCGAATAAGGATCAGGGCCAGACTTGGCACACGCACAACAATATTATGAATACGACGAATACGAGCGCATGGGCAACATGGTGGGGCAGTAGTTGGATTCGCGCTAGTAACATTTCTGGGTATGACCAAGGTGGCGGCGATGAGCTTACATCATTAGTAGGTTTCTTGCCAGACATTAAGACGGAGTCTACCAGTGGTACTTCCTTGCCTCCTGTCTTAAAAACGAAATTTGGCAAAGAAACTAGTGGTTATGATAACTGGATTGTTCCGGCTGCTAAACAATACCGCAAAGACCTAAATATTGCACCTAAGGATTACATGATTAAATGGTTGTCCTCTTGGGTTGAAGAATTCGGAATCGACGGTTTCCGGATTGATACGGCGAAGCACGTACAAGCTGATAGATGGAAAGATCTTAAGACGAGTGCAAACAGCGCCCTTACAAAGTGGAGACAGAGCAACCCTACCAAACCAGGAGCGAATTGGACAGACAGCTTCTGGATGACGGGGGAAGTATTTGATCAAGGACTCGGTCGGGATACCAGGTATTTTGACACTGGCGGGTTTGACTCTTTAATCAACTTCTCATTCAAGGGCTCAAATATGAACGATCTAGAAGGTACGTTCTCTCGTTATGCAAGCGAGTTTAATAACGATCTACCTAATTACAACATGCTCAGTTACATCTCATCACATGATAAAGGGTTGTACAGTCGTGACAACCTGATTCAAGCAGGTACAGCACTATTGTTACTTCCAGGTGGAGTCCAAACCTTCTATGGCGATGAGTCTGGAAGACCATTTGGAGCTACGGGTTCTGACCCTGACCAAGGCGCGCGTTCAGATATGAATTGGAACAATATGAACCAGACTATTCTGTCTCACTGGCAAAAAATTGGACAGTTCAGAAATAACCATATCGCTGTTGGTGCAGGAACTCACAAGAAAATCGCGGACAGCCCGTATACTTTCTCCCGCACCTATGAGCAAGGAGACATACTTGATAAGGTTGTTGTTGCTACGGGTACCTCGGGTACTGTAGATATTAACGTATCTAGTATGTTCCCTGATGGTACTACCGTACGAGATGCTTACACGAAGAGCGAAGTTGTTGTAAGTAATGGTAAAGCCAAGTTTACGGCCGGAGCTAATGGAGTTATTCTGATTGAGAATGTGGGCGCTAACAAGAAGTTCCCGGTTCTAACGGCTTCTCCAGCGGGCGGTAAATTCAAAACAGCAACAACGACGATCACTCTTTCGGTGAAAAATGCGGATAGTGGTAAATATACGCTAGACGGCAGTGATCCGATTAATGGTATTGCATTTACAAACGGAACAACGATTACCATTGGCGCAGATATGGCCATAGATGATACGAAAACATTAAAATTATATGGTACAAATGAGAACGGTGAGGGGACAGCATCGTACACCTTTACGAAGGGTGACCCTAATGCGAAGCTGCAAATTTTCTTCAAGAAACCGGCTGCTTGGGGAACTCCAAGCCTATACTTCTATGACACAGCTCCGAAGGACAACGATCCAACATGGGCCACAGCACCGGCAATGCAGAGTGATGGTGGCGATTGGTATGTGTACACCTTCGCAACAGCTGAGAAAGCAACATTTATCTTTAAGGACAGTACAGGTAAGCAGATGCCGGCACAGAACCAACCTGGTTTTACAAGAGCAGCAACTGGCTGGTATGACGGAAGTGTATGGCATGATACGGATCCACGTGTCCTCACGAAACCAACGACTCCGTCGAACGTGACTGCATCGGTAAAAACCGACAAAACGGTAACATTGACATGGACAGCATCCACGGACGTTACTGGAATCACGGGATATGATGTATACCGTAACAATGTTAAGGTAGGATCGCCTACAACAACGACTTATAAGGATACGGGGTTGACTGCTGAAACGACGTATACCTATAAGGTTATTGCCAGAAGCCAATCTGGCGGTACTTCTGATCCGAGTGGTGATTTGACGGTAACAACTGAAAAGACAGGACCTATTCCAGACAATGTTGTGACTATCTATTATAAAAAGGGATATGCGACACCTTACATTCACTATCGCATTGAGGGTGGTACTTGGACTGCGGTTCCGGGCGTGAAGATGGAAGAGTCAGCAATTCCTGGTTATGCGGTATACACCATAGATCTTGGAACCTCTACAGCAACACGAGTTGAAGCAGCATTCAACAATGGTAGCGGACAATGGGACAGCAACAACCAGAAGAACTACTTCTTCAACAAAGGGGACAATATTTATAGCGCAGGTACGGTAACTGCTGGCAAACCAGCAATACCTGGGCCAGGCAATAAAGTGACGGTTTATTACAAAGAGGGTTGGAGCAACGTGAATATCCACTATCGTGCAGAGGGTGGCACTTGGACGGCAGTTCCTGGTGTAACCATGGCCAATGATCCAATAAACCCTGGCTACAAGAAAATAACGATTGATATTGGGACGGCAACCAGACTTGAAGCATGCTTCAACAATGGAAGTAATGTTTGGGACAGTAATAGTCAGAAGAACTATTTCTTTAATGTGGGAGATAATATTTACATTCCGGGTATCAACGGTGCTGTAGGACAAGTGAAAATCGGTGAGAAACCAGAAGGCACGGACAAGATAGCTCCTTCGGTTCCTGCAAATTTAGCAGGCAATCTCAGCGTAGGTTCTCCTAAAACTATTACCCTGACTTGGAGCGCCTCTACAGACAATATTGGTGTTGTGGGATACCAAATAATCCGAAAGGTAGGTACAAATTCAGAGACGATTGACCTTGATGGTACAACCTTTATCGATAGCACAGTAACGGAAGGTACGACTTACAAGTACCAGGTTCGCGCTCGTGATGAAGCAAACAACTTCTCTGGATATAGTAATGAAGTAACGGTTGTAGTGCCAGGAGGTGGTGATACAATCGCACCATCCCAACCGACTAACGTAACAGGTACAGCGACAACTTCCTCTGTTACGATTCAATGGATGCCTTCAATGGATAACGTTGGAGTTGTAAGTTATGACATCTTCAATGGTAGCTTGTTAGCCGGAAGCGTGGCAGGTACAGCAACAAGTTATACGATTACAGGCTTATCGCCAAACACGGTCTACAGTTTTACCGTGAAAGCGGAGGATGCGGCGGGCAATAAGTCCGATCCAAGCCTAGCTTTTAACGTGACAACATTAGAGAATGTCTTTAGTGGTAACTTGCTTCTTAACCCAGGTTTTGAAGCCTATACAGGAAGTAACGGCGTGGCGGACAATTGGGTCGATGCAACTTCGGATGGAGTAACCGCTAGTTTTGAATTGGTGACAACACCAGTAACTTCTGGAAGCCAAGCACAACAAATAACGGGCACTAACTTGTCCATCGGTAGTGCGGCTATGGTGTATCAGCTTATTCCAGTTGAAGCGAACACATCATATACCGCAAGCGGTCAATTTAAAATAAACAGCCTGACCGATGCCATTATTCAGTTTTATATCGATTTCTATGATGCAAGCAACGCATTCGTTGGATACGCGGTGCTGAATCATAGTGAGGTTTCTGACAGCTATAGTCCACTACAGTTGAGTGGTATTACGCCAGATACTGCAGTCAGTGCCAAAGTGTATGTTATCCTTCGTGGATCTGGGGAAAACGGTTCGGGTAGCTTTATAGTGGATGACATGAAGTTTAGTACAGACAATCCAGGAGATACACAACCGCCGAGCATACCAGCGGATCTTGTATCGAATGATGTAACCGACACCACAGTGAGCTTATCTTGGGCAGCTTCAGAGGATAATACAGGTGTGGAAGGTTATGTGATCTATCGAGATGGAGTTCAGGTAGGCACTTCGACCATAACAAGCTTCATAGATATAGGCTTAAATGAAACAACTCCTTATAGCTATACCGTTAAAGCTTATGATATTGCTGGTAATTTCTCTTCTGAGAGTAATGAAATTACCGTTGTTACGTTACAAACGCCGATCTTCATTCCTGGAGGGGATAAACCGTATTCTACGAACCCGACTCTTGGCAAGCGCGTAGCTACTCCAATTACGATTGATGGCGTTAATAACGGTGAATGGACAGATGACATGTTGATTGCTATCGACATGGCTGGTGATGACCCACGTACACTTGGCAGTAATTGGTCTCTGCATGAATCACCAATGGATCTCAGCCATCTATGGGCGGCATGGGATAATGAGTATCTGTATCTCGCATGGCAATACGTAGACGTAACAGACATTGTAGATCCAGCTAATGCGGGTTCTGCAGGCGGTACACCAATACGTTCTATGGATATGCCACAAACGATTGCATTCGATACAATTTCTGGTGCTGGCGCAAGTAATGATATGTGGAAGAAGAATGCTAATCAGCCGCTATGGGGGGGAGCCAACCTTCCAGATTACCAATTCAATATTGCTTCGAATATGTTCCATACCGGCTACATCTCCAAAGCCATTAACGGTGTATTCCCTGTTGATGATGGCAGTGTAAACTATAAGACAGGTGCAGCTGCAGGTATTACTGTTAAATTTGCCAAAGGTAAAGGTTACACAACTCTATGGGGTGTGAAGGATGCTGATGATGTTAACGATCCTAGCAAACTTGTAGAATACATGATGCTGGGTCACGATGCAAATCGCGATACATTCTATGAAGCTAAAATTCCACTGAGCGCACTGGGTAACCCGGATATTGAGCATGTAGGGATCGGTGTAATGCTGCACCAAGGTGAGTTCTCACCAATGGATACCCTTCCTAATGATCCTTCGACTTCCGACACGTCAGGGGTAAGCGAATCTAACTCTCCTTTAGAGTGGGCCGATATCGACTTGCTTACTGTCCCTTTCGCTCGCATCGGTAGATAACTGCATCGAATAGGCTAGCCAATTACTGGCTGGCCTATTTTTTTATGGATTCGCTATATTTTACTTAATTACAATATCTCCCACGCGTTGTCCGTGATAAGATGAGATTGGAGATTAGGCCGGAGTAGAAATAGGATGTGAGGGGATCGTTTTGAAGCAGATAAATAGAATAATCCTGCTTGTTACGTTACTAATTAGTATCAGTTTACTAAGCGCATGTAATCCATTCTCGTATACCAAACGAATGGAATTGGAAGACCAAGTGACTGAGAATAACCAAAAGGGTTACGATTTAGTTGAGCGTGGTGAATACGAAGAAGCAATAACGTATCTCGATAAGGCGGTAGAGTATATCTACAAGTTAAAACCTAGCCTTGTTAATCTAGATCATGAAATTGAGCTATCCGAGTTGATGGATTCTCCCTTTAACAATTTAAGCTGGGCGTATAATGAGCAAATGGATTTTGAAAAGGGATTGGAATATGCCAACAAGTCGCTCCTCATCCTGCCAAACAGTGATGTGGAATATGTGAACAAAGGAAATGCTCTGTATGGATTGTATAGGTATGATGAAGCGTTAGTCCAGTATGATCAAGCCATTTCACTGGAGAAGAATGATAAAAGTGCATACTATGGCAAGGGCATGATCTATTATGATCGGCACCAATATCAAGAGGCAATAGATGAGTTTGATACATACCTAAGTTTGGACAGTACCGACATAGATGCAATGGAAATGAAAATTTATTCCTATATGGATCTAGGTGACACTGAGCAGGCTTTATCATTCGCAGAGGATCTAATCAAACGCGCCCCGACCAACTATGAGACTTACAGGATAAAGGCAACAGTGATAGAAAATACGGGCGAATTGGCAGATATAAAGAAGTATTTTGAATCCATGATTGAAAAGTTTCCGGATGAAATGGATATCTTTGTACAGATGATCAAGGCGTATAGTGCGATAGGGGAGCTAGAACAAGCTAAAGCTAGCTATGCTAAGGCCGTGAAGAAGGACAAATCTTATGTAGATTTATACACCACCATGGGAGATATCTATAGTGATCACTCCTTATATGTTGAAGCAGTAGAATATTACGACCAAGCGGTCCAAATTGATCCGTTAGATGAAGACTTCAATATCAACAAGCTTCAAGCACTCTATAACGGCAAAAGAAATTTGCGTTGTGCTGCATTTGGTGAAAAGGCGGGAAAACAACTAGCCACCTCTACAGATATAGCTTGGTATACCGGGCAGTGTAATTTTGAATTAGAAAACTATCCGGAGGCCATTGATAACTTCGGGCGTGCCGTGGAGATTGATCCAGATGATGATGAGTCCTACGCCAACATGGCTTATGCGTATTTAATGCTTGAAGATAACGACAAAGCTGAAGAGTATAGTGAGAAAAGTTTGAATTTGTACGCTGATAATTCGACAGCCAACTATGTAAAGAATGCTATTCAGGAGAAACAAAAGCCGTTGGGCAAACAGATTAGCAAATTTTTCAGAGATGATTATTTATATCAGGACAGTAGTGGTAATCTCGATAAAACTCTGGCAAAGCTAGACGAGGCTAATCTTACGAATAAAGACATAGCTGATGTGATCGAGCGCGTGAAGAAGCCAGATGACTGGTTCACCTTTGCCTTATATGGGGATGAATATGATCAACTAACGGTGGAGACTGGTTCTGATATTACGTATGAGGATCAGGGTGATATTGCCTATTTCCGAATCTACGAATTCGCTGGCAATACAGATGACAAATTTACTGAAATGATAGACCAAATACCAGATCCAGAGAAAAAGGTGTTGGTACTTGATTTACGTAACAACTCCGGGGGACGTATGGATAGTTCAAATCATATGCTAGACGTGCTCCTTCCCGAGGTTGTCACGAGTGTACTAATCGATAAACAAGGTTATACGGATAATTACTATTCGGACGCCTCACATATTGATTTCAAAAAAGTATATATCTTGGTCGATGAGTATACCGCCAGTGCAGCCGAACTATTAACTTTGGGCTTGAAAACGTACCTGAATAACGTCACAGTTGTAGGGCGAGATACCTTTGGTAAAGGAGTTGGGCAAGAGGTTTTTGAAGATAAAAAGAATAAAATTATGGTGTTCGTTATTAACTTTTACTGGAATGTACGGCAGAACAATATCATGTATACAGGCATAAAGCCGGATATCTATATTAAAAGTGATAAGTTAGCAGATTATATGAAGGTAGTGAACTAAATCTAGCAGAAAGAGCGGTCAAAGTGATTTGGCCGTTCTACATAACCACTTTCTCAACCTCAGGACGCGAGATATGTTCGTTCATGAACTGAATCATGCCCTCATTTCCTGCTTCGACGAAAGCTAATCGAGATAATGAAGGCTGTCACGTACTAACTCATAGCGGACAATCCGCTCACCGTTACCTCGTAAAGAAGGCTGCAACCATCCTTTTACACAAAGTCTCCTCAGTATCAGTACTGCTGTTTTGTGATCGATACCAAAGTGAATCTCCACATCCTTGGGGCGAATGGGTTCAGTAAAATGGAGGGCAAGCCGGATGATCTCTTTCTCAGCGAGAATGACGCGAGAAATTGGCGAAGCTGCGGGTTGATATCTACTTAATGCCATACGTAGTAGTGCGATACACAAGTCAGGACGATGCTCGACATCATCATAGGCAAAGGAAATGACGTTGTATCCCATTGCATATAGAAAGGTTTCGCGGTTCAGTTCATTACAATATTTCTGACGATCCATGTCACGTACATGTGTAGTAAATCCCTTAATCTCAAATATCAGCTTCACATATCCCGGGAGCCAGGCTATATCAGCAAAGTATGATCTACCTCGCCAATCGAGTACTTCGTATTCAGGATGAAGATCTTGAAAATTCCCCCGCAGTGGCCACCAGACGTTACGTAGAAATAGTGATTCAGCAGGGGAATGTCCACTCTCCAATCTTCTGCGACGTTCTCCAGTACGGCAAGCGAGATGCTCTTGAATAAATAAATTATGCGCTTCTTCAAAACCTACATAACCCATACTCATTCTGCTCCATCCTCCTTCATTCTACTTTGACTCCTTTATACTCCTAGATAACTTAGTAACCCATCTTCCCACCTAACTTATTCTCATATCCTCCTGCTTCCACTAAACACTCCATCTAACCTGTTCTCCTACCTCATTTAGCACCCTATTCAACCAATTCTCATGCCTCACTAAACAACATCTCTTTACTCCTAAAAAACAAAAAACGCCCCGCGCACTCCTAGGAGTGAAAGCGGGACGTTCTTCGTCTCTTGTTTCCTTATTATAGAATATATATTAGGCCATTGCTAGTATTAAAGTGTATTTATGGAAAATTTTGCGGATATATAGTTTTTTTCTCTGTAGGCATACGAAATAACTGGAAAACCTCCAGTTAATGTGAACCCCATATTGGCAGGTAATAATTTACCGTGAATTTTAGAACTAGAATAAAAAGTGGACACCTCGATAAGAGAAT